>JAWKIW010000016.1:0-125474 GCA_041394145.1 Acidimicrobiales bacterium | reverse complement strand
GCGCCGGTGTGGTGGGCATCGGGGTCTCGGCCACGTCCAGCACGCCGGCGGGGGGCAGCGACGGCTCGTCGCCGAACGAGACCAGTGCGCCGGTGTCGACGCGGGGCACCACCAGCCAGCTCATCAGCACCAGCGCGGTGGCCGTGGCCGGCACCGCGAGCAGGGTCGAGCGCACGGGGAGCCGCCGACCGACCCGGATGGGGTGCTCGAGCACGGCGTAGGACAGGGTGGCCAGCCCGATCGTGACCGCCAGCCGCGCCGCGAGCAGTGGCCAGAAGGACCAGCCCGTGCGCTCGCCGTCGAGCACCAGGAACACCGGCCAGTGGTACAGGTAGACGCCGTAGGAGATGACGCCCAGCAGGCGCAGGGGCGGGGCCGAGAGCAGACGCGCGACCGGGCTCAGCCCCACGGGCATGATGGCGGCGAGCAGGACACCACAGGTCAAGGTGGCGTAGAGGGCGAACCCGCCCTGGTACAGGCCCGGGTCGCGCTGGCCGACGAGCACCCAGCAGGCCACGCAGGCCGCCAGGGCGACGACGCCGGCCGCGCCGACGGCGCGCTCCACCTGTCGGCTCTCGACGAGGTGGGTGCGCACCGCCGGGGTGCGGATCACGATCGCCAGCAGGGCGCCGAGCAGCAGCTCGGCGGCCCGGGTGTCGGTCCCGTAGTAGATGCGGTCGGGCGACATGGGCACCACGAACGGCAGCAGGATCGACGCCACGGTCAGGGCGGCGACGACCCGCAGCAGGGCGGTGACCGACCAGCGCAGGGCCCGGAACACGACCCACAGCACCAGCGGGTACAGCAGGTAGAACTGCTCCTCGATCGCCAGGCTCCAGAAGTGCAGCACCGGCGACGGTGCCGCGAAGAGGTCGGCGTAGGAGTCCCCGGCGAGCAGGAACCGCCAGTTGGCGACGTACAGCACGGTGGCCGTCAGATCGCCGCGCAGCCGGTCGACGATCGCCGGGTCGAGCACGAAGCGGGCAGCCACCGCCACGAGGACCACGGTGGCCGCCGCCGCCGGCAGCAGGCGGCGGACCCGACGAGCCCAGAAGGCGCCGAGCTCGACGCCCCCGGTGGCGCTGCGCTCCGCCAGCAGCAGCGAGGTGATGAGGAACCCCGACAGCGTGAAGAAGGTCGACACGCCCAGGAACCCACCGGGCATCCAGGTGGCACCGGCGTGGAAGAGCACGACGGCGAGCACGGCGATCCCCCGCACGCCGTCGAGGGCCGCGATGTAGGGCAGGCGAGCCGTGCGCCACCACGTCCGTGCCGCGGCGCCGGCGGCGCGGTGTCGCGGCGCGGGCCTCCCCTGCGCGGCGTCGCCGGGTCGGCGAACAGCTCGGGCGCCGGTGGCGCGGTCGTCGTGGTCACGGTCCCCGGTCCCCTCCCCGGTGGGTGCCCACCCGTGCCCTCGCCGGCGGTGGCGCACCGCGCCGCAATCTACCGCCGGTGCCCCGTCGCACTACGATCGATGGTCGTGGAGGTGCCGATGTCGAACCCGTCCCCGTCCCCGCTCGCCAGCGATCATCCCGCCGCGCCGGCCCCGGCGGCCCCCTCGGTCGACGTGCTCGAGCGCACCGACGAGCGACCGATCAGCGCCGACGGCGACCACGAGCGGTTCGCCCACATCATCCGCAAGGACGACCAGATGAAGGCCTACGTGCTCGGCGAGCCGGTCACCGCGCTGTGCGGCAAGACGTGGGTGCCGACCCGCGACCCCGAGCGCTACCCCGTGTGCCCGACCTGCAAGGAGGTCCTCGCCACCCTGCGCGGCGGCGGGAGCTGAGCCTGTCGCGCCGGGACCGCGGATGGCGGCGCCGGCGGTCGCGAGAGGATCAGCTGCGGCCGCCGAGGATGACGTCGGGACGGTCGAAGCCCTGGGCCTCGCACAGGTTGTAGTACACGTCGAGCATGAGCCCGGCGTCGATGACCATCTCGACGTTGCCCTCGGCGTCGAGGTTGAGGTTCGCCCCGTAGATGGCGAAGAACACGTCGGTCATCTCGGTGTTGTCCTCGGGCACGGTCAGGGTGTGCACCGACAGGGCCGGCTCGAACAGGTAGGAGCCCGCGCGGTTCACCTCGGGGTACTCCCGGTACTTCCAGCTGCCGGCCAGCGTGAAGGCGAACACGCAGCCGGTGTGCTTGTGGGTCTGCACCACCATGCCGGGCTGGAACTTGGTGCGGATCACCCACAGTCCCTGGTCGAGGTCGACCTGCAGGAGCTGGAGCAGGCTGCCGTCGCCCAGGTCGACGAAGGGCAGCTCGCTCTCGCCGCGATGGATGGCCGAGGGGATGTCGAGCAACGTCATGGGCCCATGAAACCACGCCGCCGCGACCGGTGTCGGACCGGCGACCGTCGACCGGCGACCGTCGACCGACGAACGGTCGGACCGCATCCGGGGTCAGGCCACTAGCACCCAGGGGTCGAGCCGCTGGGGTCGAGCGGGATCACCAGCACCCGCTGCCCGCCACCCTCGTGGGTGGTGACGTGGCCGGGACCGGTCAGGTCGTCGGCCAGCACGACGGAACCGGCCGGCAGCGTCCGGACCTCGCCGTCGCTCACCTCGAGGCGCACCCATCCGGTCAGGAACACGACCAGCTGGCGCCGAGGGGCGTTGTGCCACCCCGGCTCCTGCTCGTCGGCCGAGATGGCCACGAACTCGACCCGGTCCACCGGCACGGCATCGGACACGAGCAGCGGCGGGACACCGTGCTCGACGGGCGCCCACGCCGACGGCAGCACGACGTCGCGCAGGTGCGTCTCCCCGTCGTCGCCGGTGACGATGTGGACGTAGTGCACGGTGGCCTCCTCGGCGACGTGGTCCTCCCGGCCGCCCATCTCGGCCACGATGCCACGGCCGCGGGCCGCCGGTGCGGGCCCCGGGCGGGGTGGAGCCGAGCCGGCTTGCATCGGACCACCGCCGGCCGCCACCGTGGCGCAGCCCTCCGATCCCGAACCGCCCCGGAAGGAGCCCCATGCCGTCCCATCCGACGAGCACCGACCGCCACGACGGCCGGCGATCCCGTGGCCGCCGAGCCACGGCGCTGACGATGGTCGCCACGCTGTCGTTGGCGCTCGCCGCCGGCGGCTGCGGCAAGGACGAGCCCTCGCCCGCGAGCCAGGGACCCGGCACGGCCCCGACGACCTCCGCGGCAGCGACGGCGACCACCGACCAGCTCCTCGCGGGCGGTGGCCTCCACGGCGACCCGAGCAGCAACATCGGCGGCGTGCCCGGGCCCGGTGGGGCCCCGTGCGTCAGCAAGGCGCCCGGGGAGGCGTACACCGAGGCCGAGGCGGTGATCCTGTTCAGCCCCGAGACCATCTGCCCGGGCTACGTCACCGTGCCCGTGGGGGTGCCCGTCACCTTCGACAACCGCGATTCGGCGCCCCACCTCGTGACGCTCACGCGGGGCCTGGCCCCCGACGCCCCGGTCGTGGCCACCGAGCGCCTGGCCGGCGGCCAGACCTGGCGCTACACGTTCGACGCCGCCGGCGACGTCACGTTCCGCATCGACGCCATCCCGACGTTCGTCGGGACGATCACGGTCCTGGGCTGACCACGACGACCTAGGCTGCGGCCCGGTGGAGGAGGGCGAGGCGTGACCACGTCGACGGCGGACCAGGACCAGCGCACCCAGACCGCGGCGCGCCGCACGGCATCACGGCGCGCACCGCGGGCCTCCCGCCGGGCGCTGGCGGTCCTGGTGGCGGTGGGCCTGCTCGCCGGCTGCCAGCTGGTCGACCGCTCCGACGGCCACCGCGTCCAACGGGTGATGATCGTCGGCGATTCGGTGATGTGGGGCGCCGCCTCGGCCATCGACGCGTCGTTCTCGGCCTACGGCGCCCAGGTGCACTACGTGGGCCTGGCCGCCACCGGTCCGCTGTGGAACAACCGTCTGTGGCTGACCTGGGTGCGCGAGCAGCTCGCCGCCTTCCGACCCGACCTGGTGGTCTTCGAGGCCTGCTGCCTGTACCCGGGCGCCGTCTGGCCACCTCCCACCGGTGGCGGCCAGCTGTACGTCAACAGCCAGGGCGTCACCGTCCAGCCCGACACCTCCCTGATGTACAGCGAGTGGGAGAAGGCGTGCCGGGAGATGATCGCCGCGGCGCGCGGGGCCGGGGCCACGGCATGGTGGGCCACGCTGCCCCCCGCCACCGAGGTCAGCCGCTACTACGGCGCCACGATCCCCGAGCGGGTGGACCGGCTCAACGCCCTCTATCGCAGCCTCGGGGTGCCCGTGGTCGACTGGGGGGTGCCGGCCGCCGCCGACCCGTCCATCCGCTACCCGGACGGGATCCACTTCACCGATGCCGGCTACCGGGTGGTCGGCGACTACACCCGCGACGCCACCACCCGCCTGGTGGACGGACCCTGACCCGCCGGGGGCGCTCGGGTGGTGCCGACGGGCCCGGTCGAGCCTGGTAGAACGGACGTGCTGCGCCGCTCGCGAGCGAAGGGACGACCGCACCGTGGACGCCGTGATCATCTACGAGAGCCTCACCGGCAACACCGAGCAGGCCGCGCGCCTGATCGCCACCGAGCTGTACCGGTACGGGGTGGACACCCGCATCTACAACATCGGCGCGGTGGACGCCGAGCAGGTGGCCAAGGCCGACCTCGTCCTCGTCGGGACCTGGACCGACGGGATCGTGATCGCCGGCCAGCGCCCGGGGCGCAAGGGCAAGATCAGCAAGCTGCTCCCCGACCTGAGCGGCAAGCGCTGCGTGACCTTCTGCACCTTCGCGGTCAACCCCGGCAAGACCACCGACAAGCTCGGCGCCGTCGTCGAGGCCCACGGCGGCGAGGTGCTCGGCGGCTACTCGATGCACCGCAAGCACCTCAGCGAGCAGGCCGCCGACTTCGTCGAGCGCACGATGGCCGCGGTGCAGGAGGGCGCTGCCGCCTGAACGCCCGCGGGCCGCGCCGCGGCGGCGACCGTTCCGCTCCCGGAGCGGCAGCCGCTACCGTCTGCCGATGGCCGAGCTGCCACCCATCACCGTCCGCGAGCTGATCGGGCTGGTGCGTCGCGACGACGGCTCGGCCATGGTCGAGGTCCTCCTGTCGGAGCCGCCCGACCGGGCCTGGGCGCACGAGTTCGAGCGACGGGCCGACGACCCGCCGGCGGGACTGCTCGGCGCCGTCCACCTCGAACGCCGGCTCCAGGCCGTGCGCTTCGTGATCGAACCCCCCGTCGACAAGCCGCGGCAGCGGTCGGCGCTGGAGTGGCTCCACGACGTGGTCGCCGCCACCAACGACGCGTTCGACGCCTGAGGAGCCCCCGAGCGCGCTCGCCCGCCGGGCCCGGCGCGGACGGGGGCGCCGGCCTCAGCCCGGCGGTGGCGGAGGCGGCGGCGGGGGCGGGGCCGCGGTCGGCGGCGGCGCAGCAGCCGGAGGAGCAGGCGGCGGCGGCGCAGCAGCCGGTGGAACAGGAGGCGGCGGCGCAGGCGGCGGCGGCGCAGCAGCCGGAGGAGCAGGCGCGGCGGCGCGGCCAGGAGCCGGCGGCGGCCGGCGGCAGGTGGCGCCTCGGTGGTGGGGATCCGCCGCGGCTGGCCGGGGGCCAGGGCTCGCCACCGCAGAACTGGCAGCGCGGCGCGCTCGGGGATGACGGCGTCGCAGTCGGCGCAGCGACGCACGGCCTGCTCGTCGTTCGGGTCGACGATGCCGCTCCCCTGGCGATCGATCTCGACGATCACCCGCGCCAGGTCGGGGACGTGCAGCCCCGAGCGCTCCGCGACCAGCTGCCACAGCGCCTCGGTCACCAGCGTCAGGCGGGCCACCTGCTCGGCGAGGGCTTCGGTCCGCCGACGGCAGGGGAGGCCGCCGCTGCCGCGCCGCTGCTCGATGCGCTGGACCTCGGGGTCGCGGAAGATCTCCCAGATGCTCATCGCCCTCCATCGGCTGTTCGCCCTCGGCCGTGAGCACTCCCGCCGCTCCTCGGCGCTCGGACAGGCTTCAGGTCGGCGGGATCACCGCGAGGTCGGGGGTCCGTCCGTCCACGAGCGTCGGTGCCGGCGAGGGCGGGACCGGGGAGGGCCTCACCAGCAGCGACCGGTAGTGCTCGGCCGTCGCCTCGGCGCATGCCCGCCACGTGAACCGCTCCTCGACCCGGCGGCGGCCCCCGTCGCCCAGGTGTCGTCGCAGCGCGGCGTCGCCCAGCACCGTCGCCAGCGCGTCCGCCAGGGCGTCGGGGTCCCCGGGCGGGACGAGCAGCCCAGCCTCCCCGGGCGGCCCGACGACCTCGGGCAGGGCACCACCGGTGGTGGCCACCAGCGCGACGCCGCAGGCCATCGCCTCGACGGCCGGCAACGAGAACCCCTCGTAGAGGGAGGGCACGGCGGCGACCTCGGCGGCGGCGTAGTGGCGCACCAGCTCCTCGTCGGTCAGGTCCGACACGAAGGTCACCGCGCCGCGCAGGCCCAGCCGCTCGACGGCCTCGGCCACGGGACCGTCGGGCTCGGCTCGGGTGACGGCGACGAGGTGGGCGTCCCGACGCCGCGCCCGGAGACGGGCCAGGGCCTCGAGCAGCGGCACCAGGCCCTTGAGGGGCACCGTCGCCGAGGCCGTCGTGACGAGTCGCCCCGGCACCCGCGATACCTGCGGGCGCGGCGAGAAGACCTGCGGATCGGCGCCCACCGGCACCACGGCCACCCGCCCGGCCGCCACGCCCATGTCTCGCACGACGTCGGCCCGGGCGGCGGCCGACACGGTGAGGATCCGGGGCAGGCGGGCGGCGACGCGCTTCTGCATCTCGACGAACCGGTACCACCGCACCGTCGACGCCCGCCACCGCGGGTCGTCGAGGTGCTCGAGGGCGATGCGCAGGTCGACGGTGAGCGGGTGGTGCACCGTGGCCAGCACCGGCAGCCCGTCGGCCTGCACGCCGAGGAGGCCGACGCCGAGGGACTGGTTGTCGTGCACGACGTCGAACTCCCCCGCCCGCGCCGCCAGCATCCGGCGGGCCCGCAGCGAGAAGCTGCGCGGCTCGGGGAAGCGCCCCGAGAACATCAGGGCGAACTCGACCACGTCGGGCCAGGAGCGGATGCGGCGGTAGGCCTTCGTCCGGAACGGGCCGGGCGGCACGTACAGCTCGAGGCCGGGAACCTCCACCAGCTCGACCCCGTCGTCGACCTCGGCGTAGGGCGGGCCCGAGAACACGGTGACGTCGTGGCCGAGGGCGACCAGCTCCCGGCTGAGCCGGCGCACGTACACGCCCTGGCCCCCCGAGCGCGGGTCGCCCCGATAGGTGAGCAGCGCGATCCGCACGGCCAACCCTGCCACCATCTGATGGCACATCGCAACCTGGCGCCTGAGGTGGTGCCGAGCGCGCCGGGGGTGCCGGCAGGACCTACGATCCTGCGCCGTGACAGGGACGGGGAGCGACGCCATCGCGTCGGGGACCGAGGGGGCGCGACGGTACGAGGCCGAGATCGTGCGCACCACGCACGGCGTGGCCCACATCACCGCCGACGATCTCGGCAGCCTCGGCTTCGGGCAGGGCTACGCCTGCGCCCACGACCACCTGCCGGGCATCGCCGACCACGTGCTGAAGGTCCGCAGCGAGCGCAGCCGCTTCTTCGGGCCCGGCCCGGGCCACGCCCACCTCCACAGCGACCTGGGCTACCTCGCCCTCGGCGTGCGCGAGCGGGCCGAGCGCATGGCGCTCACCCAGCCGCCCGAGGTGGTCGAGCTGGTGACCGGCTACGCCGCCGGCGTCAACCGCTGGCTCGCCGAGCACGGCACCGGCGACCTGCCACCGTGGTGCCGTGACGCGCCGTGGATCCGCCCGGTCGACGCCGTCGACCTGTTCACCGTCTACGTCGACCTCGCCATCATGGCCAGCGGGCGCAACCTGGCCGGCTACATCGGCTCGGCCGCGCCTCCGGGTGGGCCCCACGACGAGCCGCCGCCCCCGATCGAGCCGATCGGCGAGCCGGGTCTGGCCTCCAACGCGTGGGCGTTCGGCGGCGACCGCACCACCACCGGCCGCGGGCTGCTGATGGCGAACCCCCACTTCCCGTGGTACGGCGAGGGTCGCTTCTGGGAGTGCCACCTGCGCCTACCCGGCGTCCTCGACGTCTACGGCGTGTCGCTCCTCGGGACGCCGCTGGTGCAGATCGGCTTCACCCGCCGGGTGGCCTGGAGCCACACCTTCAGCCGGGGCCACCGCTTCACCGTCTACAAGCTCGAGCTCGCGGCGGGGCGGCCGACGGCCTACCGGTTCGGCGACGAGGTGCGCGACATGGTCGCCACCACCTTCGAGGTCGACGTGCGCGACGATGGCGGCGACGTGGCACCCGTGCGCCGCACGCTCTGGTCGACCCACCACGGGCCCATGCTCGACCTGCCGTTCCTCGGCTGGACCGAGCCGCTCGGGTTCACCTACCGGGACGCCAACCTCGACAACGACCGCTTCCTGGCCCAGGTGCTGGCCATGAACCGGGCGACGTCGGTGGGCGACCTGCAGGCGGCGGTGGCCGAGCACGACGGGCTGCCCTGGGTCAACACGCTGGCCGCCGACGACGCCGGCCGAGTCTGGTACGCCGACACGTCGGCGACGCCCAACCTCTCCGCCGACGCCGCGACCCGGTTCCGCGCGGCCGTGCGCGACGACCTCGTGACGCAGCTGCTGATGACCCAGCGGGTGGCGCTGCTCGACGGCTCCGACCCGGCCGACGAGTGGGTCGACGACCCGGCGGCGTCCGGATCGGGCCTGGTCCCGCCGAACCGCCTCCCCCAGACCACCCGGCGCGACGTCGTCTTCAACGCCAACGACCCGTACTGGCTGCCCCACCCCGAGGTGCAGCTGCCGGAGCACTCGCCGCTGCACGGCCTCTACCACGACCACGTCTCGTCCCGGACCCGGATGAACGCCCTGCTGGTGTCGGGCACCGGGCCGGTGCACCCGGCGGGGCCCGACGGACGGTGGAGCGCCGACGACGTCGAGGCGGCGGTGCTCGGCAACCACTCGCTGCTCGCCGAGCTCCTGCTCGACGAGGTGCTCGCCCGCCTCGTCGGCGGTGGCGAGGTCGAGGTCGACGGCGTCACCGTCGACCTCGGTCCCGCCGTCGCGGTGCTGGCCGGATGGGACCGGCGCTTCGACCTCGACTCGGTGGGGGCGGTGGTGTGGCGCGAGCTGCTGGCGTCGCTCCCCGACGACGTGCTGCGCGACGCCGGACCCCTGTGGGCCGAGCCCTACGACCCCGACCGCCCGGTCGCGACCCCCGCCGGACTGGCCCCGGCGCCGCTCGGAGGTCCCGACCCGCTCGCCGTCGCCCTGGCCCGCGGGGTCCGGGCGCTCGAGCTCGCCGGGGTGGCCCTCGACGCCCCCCTCGGCGAGGTCCAGTGGGTGCGCCGTGGCGAGCGACGCATCGGCGTGCACGGCGGCGGCGAGGTCGAGGGCATCGCCAACGTGGTCATGCCGATCGGTGCCCTCACCCGCTCCGACCTGGAGCCGGGCCCGGCGATGCCCGCGGTCGTGGCCGGCCGGACGGAGCGCTCGGGCCTGCACGAGGGCGGGTACCCGATCACCTACGGCGCCAGCTTCGTGATGGTCGTCGGCTTCGGCGACGACGGCCCGGCGGCCCGGGGGCTGCTCGCCTACGGGCAGTCCGGGGACCCCGCCTCGCCCCACCACGCCGACCAGGCCGAGGCCTTCGCCGCCAAGGCCCTGCGGCCGCTGCGCTGGCGCGACGAGGACATCGCCGCCGACCCGGCCCGGACCGTCACCTTCGTCCAGAGCTGAGCGGCACCCGGCGCGGGTCCCGGCGGCGGGACGCGCCCGACGGTTGCGTGGGGCGGCGGGGCGGTGCCATGGTGCAGGCCGTGCGCGGGACCGAGCAGCCATGACGACCGCCGAGCCCGGCACCTCCTCGGGCGACGGTGCGGTCGACGTCGACGCCGGCCCGGCCGCCGACGATCCGCCTGCGCCACCGGCACCGACGTGGCTGCAGCGGGTGCCGGGGGCCCTCGACCGGGGGTGGAGCTGTGCCGCCCGCCTGGTCCGACGCGCCCAGGGCGCGCTCAACGGGATCCTCGGCCACGAGCTGCACGAGCTGGGGTCGGCGCTGGCCGTCGACCTGGTGGTCGAGCCCTTCGCCGGCCAGCAGCCCCGCGCCCACCTGGTCGTGCTCGTCCACGGCCTCATGAGCACCGAGGACGTGTGGGGCTTCCGCGGCGACCCGGCCACCAACTACGGGACGCTGCTGGCCGACGCCCTCGACGGCACCGCCCTCTACGTCCGCTACAACACCGGCCGCCGGATCGGCGAGAACGGCGCCGCCCTCGCCGCCGCCCTGGAGGAGCTGACGGCCACCTGGCCGGTCGAGGTGTCGGGCATCACGCTCGTCGGTCACTCCATGGGAGGCCTCGTCACCCGCAGCGCCGGCCACCACGGGGTCGAGGCCGGTGCCCGCTGGCCCGACCTGGTGCGCCAGGTGTTCCTGCTCGGCGCACCCCACGGCGGCGCCCCGCTGGAGACCGTCGCCCACTACACGGCCCTCGGGCTCGCCGCCGTGCCCCTCGGGGCGGTGCGGTTCGCGGCCGAGGTGCTCGACCAGCGCAGCCCCGGCATCAAGGACCTGCGCCACGGGCGCCTCCTCGCCCCCGAGCCGGGCACCGACGGCACCGACAGCCCGTACGCCCACCGACCGATCCCCCTGCTGCCCGGCGCCGAGCACTTCATCGTGGCCGGCCACGTCGGGCCGACCCCGACCCACCTGGCGAGCCGGATCCTCGGCGACTGGCTGGTGCCGGTGCGCAGCGCCCGCCGCCTGTCGGTGCCCGACGATCACGTGCTCGTCGTCGCCGGCACGGGGCACATGGCCCTGATGCACGACCGGGCCATCGCCGAACAGCTCGTCGCCTGGGCCACCGGTCAGCCGCTCTCGCCCACCGCGGGCGCGCCGGCGGTCGAGGCGCTGGTGGACGACGTGCTCCCGGTCGATGCCGACGACGACGGTGCCGACGACGAGGGGTTCGCCCCGGGTGCCGTTGACGGCGGGGTCGCTCCGGGTGCCGGCGGAGGCGACGACGACGCCACCGGCACGGCCTGACCGAGCGCCGGGGATCGAGCCGGCGGGCGCGAGGACACCGGCTCGGCTCGGTCGACGGGCGTCGTGACGGTGACGACGCCGGCCCGCCGGCGGTCGGCACCGGCCGCCGCGCTGGCGGGATCAGCCGACGCCGGTGGTGACCGAGCGGAAGGCGGCCACGAGGTCGTCGGCACCGGAACCCGAGCCGGCCAGGTCGACGAGGTCGTGCTTGTGCACGTACAGCGCCGCGCCGAGCTGGCGGCTCGCCTCGGGCAGGCCGGTGTTGCCGTTGCCCGACAGCACGACGACCGGCGGCGACGGACGGGCCGGTCGCCAGCCCGAGAGGGTGGCCAGCCCGCTCGAGTCGGGCAGACCGAGGTCGAGCAGCACCACGTCGATGTCGTCGTGGCGACCCACGAGCCGCTCGCCCTCGGCGCGCGTCTCGGCGTGCAGGAGGGACACCGTGCCCTTGTCGTAGCCGTCCAGCACGAGGCGCACGAGGTCGGCGTCGGCGGGATCGTCCTCCACCAGCAGCAGCGTCAGGTCCCCGGTCGGCACCGACACCCGCGCCCCGCGGTCGATGACGATGGGCTCGAGGTCTGCCGGCGCCGTCCAGTCGAGGTCGAAGCGCGCCGACACCGGCTGCGACGCCGGGGCGGGGACGAGCGTCCCCCCGGGTGCCGCCAGGCCGGCGACCGCCGGTCGCGCCGGCCGCAGCGCAGCCAGGTCCCGGGCGGCACGAAGGGCTCGGGCGGTGATCACCCAGCTGTGGCCGCACGTCAGGCACCGGTTGTGGCTGGCCCGGCGGACCGGGTCGACCTGCTCGACCAACCCGTAGTCGGCGCACCTCGGGCAACGGGTGGGCGCACCGAACGCCGGTGGCGAGCCCTCCTGGTAGTGGGCCAGGACGCGCGCCACGACATCGACCTCGTCGGCCAGGCCGTCGTCGCCCGGCTCGGTGCGTCGCTTGCGCCGGAAGCCCATCGTTCGCCGCTCCTGCGGGCCGCGCGGGACGCGGACCGACGCAACGAGTGTCGCAGGTTCGCGCCAGGCGCGCTCGGGCGAACGCGAAAAGGGGCCGAACGGCCCACGTCGGTCGACACCACGCCGAGCGCTAGGGTGCGCCCCGTGACGGGGACGGCGACCGAGGAGTACCGGGTCGAGCGGGTGCCCTGGGACGGCCAGCGCCACGGCGCCGAGCACCTCGCCGATGCCCTCAACAGGTTCGCCACCGACGGCTGGTCCGTCGTGTCGGTCATCCCCACCCGTGCCGGCGCCTCGGCCCGGTCGCTGGTGATGTCGGCGGGCACGGCCGACACCACCGAGCTGGCGGTGGTCCTTCGCCGGCCCCGCGCCGACTGATGCGCCACCGACCGACCGATCGGCGACGCCGGGACGGGTGCTCTTTACCCCCTCTTACCCTCCGAGGGCGCACCCTCGGCCCCGTGTTCGAGCACCGGGCCACCGCCGCGAGGGCGGCCGACGGCGCGGGCGCTCGCCCCGATCCCGAAGCGAGACGACCCTGATGCTGCCCGGCGACGCACCACCCCCGCCTCCGACCGACCCGAGAGGCGCCGGCTGGCCCACCACCCCACCGCCCGGCCCACCGGGCACCGCATGGCCCTCGACGCCGCCGCCGGCACCGCCGGGCACCTACGGCGGCGCGCCGCCCACGAGCCCTCCGCCGTTGCCACCCACCACGCCACCCGGCCCGGGCGCCCCCGGCCGCGGCGTGCTGATCGCCGTCGTCGCCGTGGTCGCCGTGCTGGCGCTCACCGCCACCGCCGTCGCCGTGGCCCTCGCCCGTCGCTCCGCAGACGGCTCCGACGCGGCGTCGCCCACCACCACGACGCCGACCGCGCCGACGACCACCCGGCCGCGCAGCAGCAGCGGCGGGACCGGTGGCACGCCCGGCGCCGCCCCCACCCCACCCGCCGACCCGGCGACGATCACCCGCCGGGCCGAGGAGATCAAGCGCTTCGTCGAGCGGGAGCGCGGGCTGACCTACAAGGAGGACGTGGCGGTCCAGGTCCTCGACGAGCAGGCGTTCAAGGACCGCGTGCTCCAGGAGTTCGACAAGGAGCGGGACTCGCTGGTGCGCCAGGGCCGGCTGCTGCAGGCGGCCGGGCTGCTCCCCGCCGACCTCGACGCCGTCGAGGCCCAGCGCTCGCTGCTCGGCGAGGGCGTGCTCGGCTTCTACGATCCCCTCAGCAAGGCCCTCGTCGTGCGGGGCACGGCCGACACGCCGTTCCTGCGCGAGATCATGGCCCACGAGCTCACCCACGCCCTCGACGACCAGCACTTCGGCCTCGACCGGCCCGACCTGACCCAGCGCAACGACGGCAGCGACTGGGCCTTCCTGGCGCTGGTGGAGGGCAACGCCCGCCGGGTCGAGTACGCCTACGTGGCCCAGATGAGCGAGGCGGAGCGCCAGGAGCTCCAGCAGAACCAGCTCGAGCTGGGGATGGGCCAGATCGGCTCGCTCACCTCGACCCCCCTCGTGCTGCCGCAGCTGCTCATGGCCCCCTACGACTACGGCGAGCCCTTCGTCCAGCACGTGCTGGCGAACGGCGGCCAGGCCCGCCTCGACGCCGCCTTCACCGCCCCGCCGACGAGCAGCGAGCAGATCGTCGAGCCGCCGCGCTTCGACGCCGGTGACGCCCCCAAGACCGTCGCCCGCCCACCCGCCGACGGGCCGGTCGTCGACGAAGGCGTGCTGGGCGAGCTGCTCACCAGCTTCATCGCCCAGGGCGACGCCAGCGCCGGCGGCCTCGAGGGGCTCCTCGGCGGGCTCCTGGGTGGCACCGGCGGCTCGTCGGGCGGACCCGGCGGCACGGCCATCGATCCCGACCAGGCGCTGTCGCAGCTCACGGACCTGTTGAACAAGCTGCTCTCGGGCAGCGGCGACCCCTCCGACCTGGAGGGGCTGCTCGGCGGCCAGGGCGGCGGCCCGGCCCTGCCCGGCGGCGGCGACGACCCGCTGGGGGGTCTCGGCGGCCTGCTCGGCGGCCAGGGCGGCGGCAGCGGCAGCCTGAACAGCCTGCTGGCCCCGCCGCTGCAGAAGGGATGGGGCGGGGACCGCTACGTGGTGTGGTCGACGCCGAGCGGCGGCAGCTGCCTGCGCTTCGACTGGGTCGGCGACACGCCGACGGCCGCCGCGTCGCTGCAGACGGCGCTCGCCAAGCGGGCGGCGTCCGATCCGCAGATCACCCTCGCCCAGCCCACGCCCGACACCGTGCGCTTCACCCGCTGCACCGCCTGAGCACGCCCGACACCGCCACGACGCACCCGCGGCACCGCACCCGCGGCACCGCCGGCGCGCGCCCGACACCGCCGCGACGGCGCGCGTCCGATCGGCCGCGGCCGGCACCCGTGCCAGACTCGGCTCCATGTGCTTCAACGCCACCGCCTCCTTCGCCGGCGCCGCCGTCGTCGGCGCCTGCGGCGTGGCGACGCTCACGATGGTGCGGCGACCCCGCGAGGTGCCCCTCGCCCTGCTCCCCTTCGCCTTCGGCATCCACCAGGCGCTCGAGGGCCTGACCTGGCTCAACCTGCAGGACCGTCCGGGCGCCGTGCTCACCGGGTGGGCCGTGCACCTGTGGGTGCTGTTCGCCTGGGCGCTGCTGCCGGTGTGGGTCCCGTGGGCGGTGTGGCTGTGGGAGGAGAACCCCGTGCGGCGGCGCTGGATGGTCCCGTTGCTCGCCACGGGCGGCCTGCTCACCCTGTTGATGCTCTTCGAGGTCCTCCAGCCGGGCATCCAGGTCCAGGTGGTCGACTCGAACCTCGACTACCAGCTCACGTTCTCGCCCGCCTGGTACCTGGCGGTGCCCTACCTCGCCGCGACCTGCCTGACGCCGATGCTCTCCTCGCACCGGTTCATCCAGGTCTTCGGTGTGGGCAACGTCATCGCCCTGTCGCTCGCCACCGCGCTCAAGGCGGCCGACTTCTCGTCGCTGTGGTGCACCTTCGCCGCCTTCTTGAGCATCATCATCCTCGGCCACTACGTGCACCAGCGGCGCTCGGGCACGGCCGGGCCCGTGGTCGGCGCCGCCGCGTCCTGAGCCCGCCCGACGGCGTGGGTCAGCGCACGTCGTCGCCGGCGACCCGGTCGACGGGCCGCCAGCCCGCACCCGGCTCGTAGCGGCGCACGACCCGGGCCGGCACCCCCACCGCCACGCAGTGATCGGGCAGCTCACCGGTGACGACCGCCCCCGCCCCCACCACGACGTGGCGGCCGATCGAGGCGCCCGGCAGCACGACCACGTTGTGACCCAGCCAGCTGCCGGCGCCGACGCGCACCGGTGCCTCGGGTTGGTGCTGGCGGGAGATGGGCCGGTCGAGCAGCTCGTAGCCGTGGTTCATGTCGGTGATGTGCACGTTCTGGCCGGTCCACACGTCGTCGCCGATCTCGATCGAGCGGTGGCCCACCACGCTCGAGCCGCGTCCGATGAGGCAGCGGTCGCCGATGACCACGCACCGCTCGGGCAGGTCGGGCTGGTCGGGCATCCAGCCGGCCGACAGGACGACCCGGGCGGCGATCACCGTGTCGCGACCGAGGTGGATGCCCTGCTCGTTGACGATGGCCTCGTAGGGGAAGGCGACGATGCTGCCGGTGCCGAAGGAGCCGAACCGCCGGGCCCGCCACGACTCCGGGCCGATGGCGCCGTAGGAGCGCGCCGTGGCCCACGCCCACCGGACCAGGCCGCCCCCCGCCTTGAAGGCCTCACCGCGGAGCCGGTTGGCCAGCGTGGGGGCCAGGGGGTCGCGGTCGAGCACGGGCGCGGACCCTAGTGCTCGTGGGCGCCGGGGCGGCCGCCGACGGGTCCGGCTCCGCTCTCAGGGTGACGTCGGCGATCGGCGGTGTGCCGACCGGGGCCCGGCGTCGGGCCGGCTCAGAGGTAGCGACGCGGGTTGACGGCGTTGCCGTTCTCGCGCGTCTCGAAGTGCAGGTGCGGACCGGTGGACGAGCCGGTGGAGCCCACGTAGCCGATCACCTGGCCGGCCGACACCCGCTGGCCCACCGAGGCGGCGACCCGGCTCTGGTGGGCGTAGGCGGTGGAGAGGCCGCCGCCGTGGTCGATGACGACGAGGTTGCCGTAGCCGCCGCCGTTCCACCCGGCGAAGATCACGGTGCCCCCGGCGGCGGCGACGATCGGGGTGCCGATCGGCGCCGAGATGTCGAGGCCGGCGTGCAGGCGGCCCCAGCGCATGCCGTACTCCGAGGTCACGGTGCCCGACGTCGGGAAGATCAGCCGACCGGGACGGCTGGTGGGAGGCGGGGCCGGTGCCGGGGCACCGGTCGTGGGGGCCGGGCCGGGCGCGGCGGTGCCCGCCGGGGCGCTCGAGCCCGGCGCGGCGGTGCCCGCCGGGCCGGTGGTGCCGGGCGCGGCCGAGGTGCCCGGGCCACCGGCGGCGGCCGTCGTCGACGGTGCGGCGGCGGCCTGCTGGGCCGCCTGGGCCGCTTGTGCCGCTTGGGCCTGCGCCGCGGCGGCGGCCTCGGCCTGGCGCTGGCGGATCAGGGCGCCGAGGGCGGCGTCCTCGGCCGCCAGCTGGCTGGTCTCGGCCTGGTAGGAGGCGATGCGACGATCGAGCGCGGCCTTCAGGTCGGCCTGCTGCTGGCGGGCCGTGCGCAGGTCCTCGACGCGCGCCTCGACCTCCTGCCGCTGCGTCTGGGCCTGGCCCCGGGCCTGGTCGGCGGTGTGGCGCTGCTCGTCGAGGGTGGCCTTGGCGGCGCCGTAGCGGTCCATCGTGTCGGCGTCGTGACCGGTCGCCACCGCCACGAGCGCCCGGCGGCGCTCGGTCTCGGTGAGGTCGTCACCGGCGAGCAGGTCGTCGGCCATCTTCGTCTGCCCGGCGGGGTCGACGTACAGGTCGACGGCTCGCCGCCGGACCGCGTCGCGCAGCCGGTCGACCTCCTGCGCGGTGTGGTCGGCCTCGGCCTGGGCGCGGTCGGCCCACGCCTGGGCGTCCTCGGCGGCGCGGGCGGCGTCGTCGGCTCGGGCCTGCTCGGTCCGCAGGTTGGCGTCGAGCGAGCCGAGCGCCGACTCGAGCTGGTCGTCGCTGGCGTTGAGCTCGTCGAGCTGGGCCGCCACCTCGGCCTGCCGGCGGCGGATGTCGTCGCGCCGGGCGCGCTCCTCGCCGGGGGCCGGAGCCGGCGCGGACGGTTCGGGGGCGGCCTCGGCCGGATGGGGGACGACGCCGGTCAGCAGGGCCGCCAGGCCCAGACCGCCCAGCAGCCAACGCCACGACCGCCGCCGAGCACCGCGCCCTGCGGGCACGGCCCCCGTGACGGGGTGTCGTCCACCTCGGTCCTCGATCCCAGCGCCCACAGCACCTCCACCCGCGTCGCGCGCTCGCCGCACCATCCTGGTCCGTCATCGAAGCGCAACACAAGACCCGGCTCCGCAATCTAGCCGCAACAATCGTCATCCGGGAGGATCCCCGGTGCCGGGCGCCGTCCGACCCGACCGGTGGCGCGACGTCGCCGCAGGTGGGAGCGGGTGGCGCCGGCGCGCGGGTCGGCTAGGTGACCTTCGTCACATCCAGCTGGGGCGGTCAGTAGATGGCGAAGGCGATGATCAGCCCGACCGCCACGTTGACGGTCCCGCTCACGATGACGGCCGGGTGGAACTCCTCGTCGACGAGGATGTCGCCGAGCTTGCCCGGGGTGAGCACGTCGACCACCCAGAAGGTCAGGGCGAACAGCACGAAGCCCAGGCCACCGAAGATGAGGGTGTCGAACACCCCGGTCGCGACGTCGTCGGAGGCGGCCCGGATGGACGCCACGATGATGGCGGTGATGCCGAGCAGCGCGGTCGACAGCATCACCGAGGCGTTGAGGTGCTTCTCCTCCCAGATCTGGGCGCGCAGCTTCCCGGGCAGCAGCAGGTCGACGAGGATGCCGCCGAGGACGAGCACCACCAGGCCGGCGGCGGCGTAGGCGGTGGCGGAGTAGATGAGCCGCCACGTCTCGCTGATGAACTCCGACATCTCGACCGCGAACATCGCCGACCTCCCGATCGGGGTGGGCCACCCGAGGTGGCCGGGCTCCTGCGCCGATCGTATGCGGCCGCCGGCTGGGGGGCCGGCATCACCACCGACGGCGCGGCGCGGAACGGGTCACGCGGGCGCCGCCGACCGGCGCTCGACCCGCAGGCGCCGGACGTCGAGGGGCCGACCGGTCGCCTCGTCGACGACGAGCGGCCGGACCTCCCGGCCCGAGTCCCGGTCGACCAACCGCAACGGGTTGGGTCCACCCGGGCCCCCGTCGACCCCGCCGTCGAAGAGCCAGTCGTCGCCGTAGCGCCACATCGCCGCCAGCACGTCCCACAGGGCTCGGCCCTTGTCGGTGAGGCGGTACTCGTGGCGCGGCGGGTGCTGCTCGTAGGGCGCCCTGACCAGGATCCCCTCGTCGACCAGGCGGGCCAGCCGCTGGGCCAGGACCGCTCGCGGGATCCCGAGGGCCTCCTGGATGTCGTCGAAGCGGCGCTGGCCCTGGAACGCCTGGCGCAGCACCAGCGGCGTCCACCAGTCGCCGAGCAGGTCGGTGACCCGGGCGATCGGGCACGGCCAGTCGTCGAAGCGGGTGCGGCGCACCGCTACCCCTCGTCGGGCGTCACGCCGCGGGCGAGCTCGAGCGCAGCGGCCGGATCGGCGCCGGCGCGCCCCACGAGGTAGCAGGCCAGGGGCGCGGCGAGGCGCTCGGAGGCGTGGGCAGCCGCCCCGGCGAGGTCGAGCAGGGTGGTCACGGTGTGCTCGTCGGGCGGGTCGACGCCGAGGGCGGCGGCGAAGGTCTCGACCCACGCGACCCCGGAGGGACGCGCGCCGGTGGTGTCGTCGGTGCTCATGGTCGCATCCTCCCATCGCGGCGCGGCCCGGCGGCGCCGACCGGCCGAGCCGGGTCCGCCGTGGGCGCCGACTGCGCCGTCACGCCCACCGCGGCGCGGTGGCCGCCGCCGTCGCGTCACGGCGCGACCGCCTCGAGGCGGGCGCGCACGTGCTTGTGGTGCGGCGTGCCGGCGAAGGGGTCGCGGTCGGCCGACGAGGTCAGCTCGTTGGGCGCCACCCCGGTGACGCCCTCGGCGCCGTCGGCGGCCGGGTACGACAGGCCGAGCCCGTTCGGTAGGGAGATCTGACCGGGGAACATGGCGTCGTCGAGCGCGACGTCGACCTCGGCCGCACCCCGGCGGGTCACGACCCGGGCCCGCCCGCCGTCGACCAGGCCGAGGCGGGCGGCGTCGTCGGGGTGCACGTGCAGGGCGCCGGTGACGTCCTGCTTCCGCCAGGCCGGGTCCCGGTAGATGGTGTTGGCGGTGAAGGCGCGCCGCTCCCCGCGGCCAGCACGAAGGGCCAGTCCGGGTCGGGCACGCTCGGGTCCTCGGCCGACAGCCCGTCGAGCTCGGCGAGCAGCGACGGCACCGCCAGGTGGACCTTGCCGTCGGGGTGCAGGACCCGACGCCACGTCTCGTCGTGGTCGTCGACGGAGAAGACCCCCGACGGCGAGGCCAGGATGGCGTCGAAGAGCTCGTGGCCGTCGGCGAAGCCGGCACGGCGCACCGACTCGGGCGCCTCCAGGAAGCACAGCTGGGCCAGTCCCGCCACCACCGCCGCCCCCTGGTTGCCCGGACCGAGGGTGGGGCCGAGCGTCTCGTACAGCAGCACCGGCACCAGCCCGGCCAGGTCGGGACGGGTGGCCCCCAACCCGAGCAGCGCGTCGAAGTACTCGGTCCGGCCCCGGGCCGCCGCCTCGTGCAGGGGGGCGAGGTCGTCGTCGGTGACCGCCCCCAGGGCGTGCACGAGCCGGGTGTGGATCTCCGCTTCGGGCCACGTGCCCGGCAGCGGGTCGAGCACCGGCCGGCGCAGGTGGAAGGCGTTGCGGGGGAACTCCAGGTTGAAGAAGGTCGCCTCCCACTTCTCCAGCTGGCTGGCGGCGGGCAGCACGTAGTCGGCGTGACGGGCCGTCTCGGTGAGGGCCACGTCGATCACGACCACGGTGTCGAGGGCGTCGAGCGCCTCGCGCATGCGCACCGAGTCGGCCAGCGAGTGCACCGGGTTGGCCGACTCGACGATCATCGCCCGGAAGCGGTCCGGGTGGTCGGTGAGGATCTCGTCGGGGATCACGTTGCAGGGCACGAAGCCGGCCACCAGCGGGTGCCCGGTCACCGGCGTCGCCGGCTGGGCGCCGCTGCCGCCGCCACCGCCGCTGCCGCCGCCACCGCTACCACCACCACCACCGCCACCACCGCCCAGGCTGGCGAAGCGGGAGTGCAGGTTCATCCCGCCGGGGACGCCGAAGCTGCCGACGAGCAGCACCACCAGCTTCTCCAGGTACGAGCACAGCGTCGAGTGCGGTGCCTGCTGGATGCCCAGGTCCTCGAAGATCGACACCGACGACGCCGTGCCGAGCAGCCGGGCCAGGTCGCGGATCTCGGCCTCGGTCACCCCTGCTCGTCGGGCGTAGTCCGCCACGTCGACGGCGGCGAGCGAGGCCAGCACCGGCTCGAGGCCGACGGCGTGGCGGTCGAGGAAGCCGTGGTCGACGAGGTCGTCCTCCACGAGGGCGCCGAGCAGGGCGGCGAGGGCGAAGGCGTCGCCGCCGGGTCGGACGCGCAGGTGCACGTCGGCCAGCTCGGCCGACTCCGTGCGGCGGGGGTCGACCACCACGAGGTGGCGGTCGGGGTCGCGGGCGATCTCCTTGAGGACGGTGCGCGCCCGTGGGAAGCCGTGGGACTGCCACGGGTTCTTGCCCCAGAACACCGCCACTTGGGCGTGCTCGTAGTCGCCGGTGGTGTGGCAGCGGGTGCGGCCGAACAGCTGGCCGTCGACCCAGAACTCGCCGGTCTTCTCCTGGGCGAGGGCGTTGGACGTGTACCGGATGCCGAGCGCCCGCCTCGTGGCCGCGCCGTGGGCCCCACCGAGGTGGTTCCCCTGCCCGCCACCGCCGTAGTACAGGATCGACGCGCCGCCGTGCTCGTCGCGCACCGCGGCCAGCCGGTCGGCCACCTCGGCGATGGCCGTGTCCCAGTCGATCGCCTCGAACGAGCCGTCGGGACGACGCCGCAGCGGCGCCGTCAGCCGATCGCGCCCGTTCTGGTAGTGGTCCAGGCGCAGCGCCTTCTGGCAGGTGTAGCCCTTCGACAGGGGGTGGGCCTTGTCGCCGCGGACGCGCGCCAGGCGGCGGCCGTCCACCTGCACCTCGATGCCGCAGTTGATCGAGCACAGGATGCACGCCGTCGGTCGCCACGCCGGCGACGATGCACCGGAGACCTCCGCGCCCTGCTCGGTGGTGTCGGTCATGTCACGCCCCTTGTCGTCGGACCGGCCGACGTCGCGAGTCAGTTCAACAAGAGAATGCACTACGGGGCCAGCGGCGGCAAGCCCGACCAGGTCCGGCGCTCGGGTGGGGCCGCCAGGGTCGTGGCTAGCGTTCCCCTCCAGCCCCCGGACGAGGAGGACCGATGGCCTGGCTGCTCGACGACGACCTGCTCGACGGGTTCGCGTCCCGGACCCTGTTCCACGCCCTGTACGGCGGCGCCGACTTCGGCGAGATCCGCACTACCATCGACCGGGTCCTCGGCACCGCCGGCGACGACGCGGCGGCGCGCGTGGACGCCTGGCACCGCGAGTTCACCGCCACGGCCGATCGGGTGGAGGCGATCGGCGACGGCGCCGCTGCTGCGGGCCACCGGGTCAGCGCCCGGGAGGCCTACCTGCGCGCCACCTCCTACCACCGCACGGCCTGGCAGCCGGTGTTCGGGCCGACCGTCGACGACCGCCTCGCCTCGTCGTCGGCCCGGGAGTGGGGGGCGATGGTCAAGCTGGCCGCCCAGTGGGACCCGCCCGTCGAGCTCCTCGACGTGCCCTACGAGGGCACGTCGCTGACCGCGCTGCTGGTGCGCGCCGACGACCGTGCCGAGCCCCGGCCCACCCTCGTGTGCACCAACGGCTACGACTCCACCGTCGGCGAGATGTTCGTGGCCCACGCCGTGGCCGCCACCCGCCGCGGCTACCACTGCGTGCTGTTCGACGGACCGGGCCAGGGCCGGACGCTCGTCGAGCAGGGCCTGCACCTGCGGCCCGACTGGGAGCACGTCGTCTCCCCGGTCCTCGACGTCGTCGCCGCCCACCCGGCCGTCGACGCCGACCGCCTCGTGCTGCACGGGTGGAGCCTCGGTGGCTTCCTCGCCCCGCGGGCCGCCGCCTTCGAGCCCCGCCTGGCCGCGCTGGTCGCCGACCCCGGGCAGTGGGACCAGCGGGACGCGCTGCTGGCCAACCTGCCCCTCGACGACGCACAGAAGGCGGCGTTCCCCGACATCGATCCGTCGGCGCTCGAGCCGATGCAGGCGTTCCTCGAGAGCCCGGACGCGCCCCCGGCCCTGCGGTGGCGGTTCCTGCAGCGGGGCCCGCTCGTGCACGGCACCACGACCCTGCTCGACACCCTCGCCGCCTTCGCCGAGCTGACCGTGTCCGACGTCGCCCACCGCATCTCGTGCCCGACGCTGCTCACCGGCGCCGAGGGCGACCCGATCGCGGCGCGCGCACCCCGACTGCTCGACGCCGTCGGCAGCGAGCACAAGGTGCTCGTCCCCTTCACCGCCGCCGAGGGAGCGGGCGGCCACTGCGAAGGCACCGCCCGGTCGCTGCTGCACCAGCGGATGTACGACTGGCTCGACGAGGTGCTCGAGCTGCGGTGACCGCAGCCGCCGACGGCGCCGGCCGGTGCCCGGGTGACCGGCGTCAGGCCGGCTCGATGTCGCCGGCGAGGCGCCAGGCACCGCGGCCCGAGCGCTTCACCGCGTACAGGGCGGCGTCGGCACGGTGCAGCACGGCGTCGGGGTCCTCGCCGGCCTGACCCAGGGCGATGCCGACGCTGGCGCCGAC
The DNA here is from genome assembly GCA_041394145.1 of Acidimicrobiales bacterium. Lineage (GTDB taxonomy): Bacteria > Actinomycetota > Acidimicrobiia > Acidimicrobiales > Acidimicrobilacustridaceae > JAWKIW01. Next base: position 102,559 of record JAWKIW010000016.1, on the reverse strand, counting down.
CGCCAGCCGCAGCGCACCCACCACGACCGGCTCCTCCACGGCGGCGATGAGGCGATCGGCGAGGTCGCCGGCCTCACCGGCGTCGGCGATGCCGGGGCACACCACCGCGAACTCGTCGCCACCGAGGCGGGCGATCAGGTCGCCGCTGCGCACCGAGCCCTGCAGTCGGTGGGCGACGATCTCGAGGAGCCGGTCGCCGACGCCGTGGCCGTGCGTGTCGTTGACGGCCTTGAAGCCGTCGAGGTCGAGGTACAGGACCGCCACCGGGTGCTGGTCGCCGGCCCGGCCCAGCGACGACCGCAGCCGACCGAAGAACTGCTCCCGGTTGGGCAGGTCGGTGAGCTGGTCGTGGCGGGCGGCGTGCAGCAGCAGCTGGTCGTAGCGCCACCGCTCGAGCGCGAAGGCGGCCAGGTCGACGAGGCGGCCCAGAGCCTGGTGGCCCGCCGGGAGAGCCTGCCCGGCGAGGAGAACCAGGCGCCGAGCAGGCCGAGTCGCTCCCCCGTGGCCCGACGGTGGATGGGGGCCACCAGCCACCCCGCCCGATCCACGGCCAGCGCTGCCGACGCCAGCCGCGGCGGCAGCGACGCCACCTCCCGCACGTCGGCCTCGACGTCGGCGCGAGCCAGCGACCACGGGGGCTCGTCGAGGCGGGTCGGCCACAGCCCGGCGTTCGGTCCGTGGGCGACGACCTCGGTCCCGCGCGAGGTGTCGAGATCGAAGGCGATGGCCACCTCCGCCGCACCCAGCTGCTCGCCGGCCAGGTCGGCGATGAGCGCCAGGGTCTCCTCGACCACGGCGTTGTCCATCACGGCGTCCAGCACCCGGTCGATGAGGTGGCGATCGGTGATGTCGCGCACCACGGCGACGTAGGCCCGCACGTCGGGATCGTCGAGCAGGTTGCGGGCGATGCCCTCCACCGAGCGCGCCGACCCGTCGCCCCGCACGACGCGGAACTCCAGCGGGCGGCCGTAGGTGCCGGTGTCGTGGACGTAGGCGATGGCCTCGGCCACCACCTGCAGATCGGACGCCACGATGTGGTCGGCGATGCTGGTGCCCACCAGCTCGCCGACCGGGCGGCCGAACAGCACCTCGGCGGCGGCGCTGGCCCGCCGCACCCGCAGCTCGGCGTCGATGAGCAGCGTCACGTGCGGCGCCACGTCGAGGATCCGGGTGAACCCCTCGCTCGTCAGGCCGGCCGGCGGGTCGGCCTCGGCGACGGGGTCGACGGAGGCCGGGGGCGGCGACGCGGCGTCGTCGGGCACCGGGGCACGGGGTCGGCCATGGCGCGATTGTGCCCGATGGCCCGACCCGACACCGGCGGGCGCCGAGGTCGACGCCGGCGGGCGCAGGCGCGGACAGAGCTTCGCCGGTGGGCCGGACCGCCCCGGTCGGCCGAGCCGTACAGGTCGACCTGGCTGCCCCCCGGCTCGGCCGCGTCGGCGCCGGGCCCGCCGCCCACGCGACGGCGGGCTCGTACTCGCTGACGATCCACGACACCAGGGGCCGCACGTCCCAGGCCGGCGTCCTAGGGCGCGAGCCGCCAGCGACCTCGCCCGGCCCGCTTGGCGTCGTAGAGGGCCTCGTCGGCGCGGCGCAGGGCGTCGTCGAGGTCGTCGGTGAACGATCGACCGGTCCCGCCGAGACGGGTCAGCGCCGCTCCCACGCTGGCGCCGATCGTCACGGTGCGACCGGCGTGGGTGTCGGCGCCGCCCGACGGCTCGCCGTCGTCGGGGATCGCGATGGGCGTGGCGAGCCTCGTCACGAGCCGCTCGGCGACGCCGGCGAGCTCGTCGGGGTCGTCGAGGTCCCAGCACAGCATCACGAACTCGTCACCACCGACGCGGCCGAGCTCGTCGCCGCGGCGGGTGACGGCGGCGAGGCGGCGGGCCACCTCCTGCAGCACGGCGTCGCCGGCGGCGTGGCCGAGCCCGTCGTTGACCGGCTTGAACCCGTCGAGGTCGATGTACAGCACCGCCAGCGCCCGCGCGCCGTCGTCGTCGCCCGAGGTGGGCGCGCCCACCTCGCGCGGTCGCAGCAGGTGGTCGCGGTTGGCCAGGCCGGTGAGCGCGTCGGTGCGGGCGGCGGCGCCCAGCCGCGTCACGAGGTCGTGGCGCTCGACGAGCAGCGACGCGCTGCGCACCGCCGTCGCCAAGGTGTAGCGCTCGTTCACGCTGGGCTCGAGCGCCTCGACGCGCCCGAGCACGAAGCAGCCCAGCGGCTGCCCACCGGTCGCCGCCGGTGCAGCCAGCGGGACGGCCCACACCGTGGCGAAGCCGGCGTCGGCGGCGGCCCGCTGCAGGTCGGCGTCGTAGGCCCGCAGGTCACCCGGGCACACGGCCTCGCCGCCGGCCAGGGCCGCCTCCCACGGCCGGGGCGGGGCCCCGGCGGGAGCCCGCCCCAGGAGCGGCGCCGGCAGGTCGATCCCCGAGAGCCGACGCCCGTCGGCGTCGACGATGGCCGCCCGGGCCCGCAGGGGCAGCCCGACCATGGCGGCGCACACGATGTGCAGCGCGTCCTCGAGCTCGCCGCCATCGGTGTAGGACGCCAGCGCCTCGTTGATGCGGTACTGGAAGGTCTGGTCGCGCACCGCCACCACCAGCCCGGCGATGTGGGGGTCGTCGAAGCGGTTGGTGGCGTAGACCTCCAGCACGCGCAGCTCGCCGTCGGCGTGCACGAAGCCGAGCGAGGTGGGCCCCATGACCGCATCGGTGTAGGTGGTGACGTAGTCGACGGACTCGACGAGGCCGGCGATCCCCGCTTCGGGGAGGTAGGACAGGATGCTGGTGCCCACGACGTCGGCGAAGCCGTAGCCGGTGAGGTCGTCGACGCTGGGCGAGGCGAAGGTGATGGTCCCGGTGGCGTCGACCACGAGGATCCCCACCGGGGCGGCGTCGACCAGCGCAGCGGCCAGGTCCCGGTCCATCGTGGCGATGGTAGAGGGGCCGCGACCGGGCGGTGGGTCCGTGCCGATCGACGAGTCCCGGCGCGGCGCTCCGTGGTCGGGCACCGCCGCCTCAGGTGCGCTGGAACCGACGGAAGAACTCCCACGCCGTCTTGGAGGCGTCGTAGTCGAAGGTCGTCGGGCCGACCAGGTTGCCGATCGACCGGGAGAACTCGCTGCCCGGCCAGGTGTGGCCACCGCCGAGGGTGATCCAGAACTCGACGTCGCCGCCCGCCGGGCACGAGTAGACCCGCCGGACGACCTCGGGGGTCACGTTCGTGTCCTTCGGCGTGGGGTCGCAACCGTTCTCGGCCGCCCAGCCGGCCACGTTCTTCGGGTAGCCCTCGCCGTTCAGGTCGTAGGGCGCGGTCGTCGGGGGCGACGTCTCGGCGAGCTGTCCCTGCAGCAGGCCGGCGACCGCGCCCCCCACGCCACCGTTGAACGGCAGCAGCGGATCGGCTGTGCCGTGCATGGCCAGCATCGGCATCTTCGCCGACGGGTTGCAGCCCGGCGGCAGCTGCACGCCGTCGACCGGGGCCACGGCCGCCAGCTTGTCGGTCCGGACGCAGGCGAGCGTCGAGGTCATGATGGCCCCGTAGGACAGCCCGGTGCTGTAGACGCGCGACGTGTCGATGCACAGCTGACGGCCGAGCTGGTCGAGCAGGGCGTCGAAGTACGCCAGGTCGGCGTTGGGCTCCTCGAGGTTGGCGTTCCAGTGCACGGGGTTGCCCGTGCCGTTCGGGAACGCCACCACGAAGCCCTCCTTGGTGGCCAGCTCGCTGAAGCCCGACATCGCGGTGTGGATCTGGGCACCCTCCATGAGGCCGTGGAGGTCGAGCACGAGCGGCAGCGGCGTCCTGCCGTCGTGGGCGGGCGGGACCGTCAGCAGGAACCACCGGTCGGGCCCGCCGGCGGCGACCTCCTGGCGCTGCTTCTCCATGGCCCCCACCGTCGAGGTCCCACAGCCCGGCGACGGCACCGGTGCCCCGGTCGCCACCGAGGCGGCCGGCGCGGCATCGGTGGCGCCGCCGGCTGCGGACGACCCCGGCGGTGCCGCCGACGAGGCGGTGCTGCCCGCCGTGGTGTCGGCCCGCTCACCGGTGGAGCAGGCCGCCACGACCACGGCCGCTGCGGCCACGGCCAGGGCCGCGGCGACGACCGGACGACGGGCGCGGGTCGGAACGGCGCGCATGGTCGAGCTCCTCGCAGGATGGGCGCCCGCCCCTCCCTCCACGGGGACGGCCCGCCGCCGACACCCTTCCACACCGACGCCGGACGGCCCACCTCGACAGCGCGATGTGGCGGACTGCGCACGCGACGCGGTCACTCCCCGTCGGGCGGTGACCCGGCACCGCTGGCGGCCCGGGCGGCCGACGCCCGTCATCGACGGCCGGGACCCCCGCCGTGGACGAGCGCTCGATCCGAGCCAGGTCCGCCGCCGCCCACACCCACAGGCCCGTCCCGCCGACCACGGCCGCCGACGCCACCAGACCGGCGACGAACGCCGCGGTCCCGCCCGCGCCCCAGCCGAGCAGGACCACCAGCGCCACCGCGCCGGCCATGGCCACGGCCCGACCGAGCGCGCCCCGGCGCAGCGCCCGACGGGCCGGGGCGCGGCGAACCGGTCGGCGGGCAGCAGCGCGTCGGTGCGCCGCTCCCGGGCGACGAAGCGATCGACGAGCCGACCCATGCCCGCCACCATGCCAGGCCCACCGACCGATCATCGCATCGGCCGCCGGCTCGCCGGCCCCCGACCGCGGGCTGCGCCCGCGACGCCGTCGACCGGCAATTTCTTCGTTGCAACAACTACTGTGGGACGGTACGGTGGCGTGTGGCTGCGGCACCGCCGAAGGCGACCACCTCCGAGCCGACCCGAGCGCCCGCCGTCGACGGTGACGGGCCCGACCGGACCCCCCCGCCCGTCGATGCGGATGTGGCGATCGTCGGCTACGGCCCGGTGGGCGCCGCGCCGCCATCCTGCTGGCCGGCCACGGGCACCGGGTGGTCGTCCTGGAGCGGTGGCCCACGCCCTACCCGCTGCCGCGGGCCGTGCACTTCGACCACGAGACCGCTCGGATCCTGCAGGCCTGTGGGCTCGGCGACGACCTGGCCCGCATCAGCGAGCCCGCCGAGGTGTACGAGTGGCGCAACGCCGCGGGCGAGGTGCTGCTGCGGTTCGGCCGCATCGGCGCCGGCCTGTCCGGCTGGCCCGAGTCGTCGATGTTCAACCAGCCGGCCCTGGAGGCTCGGCTCGACCGGCGCGCCCGCTCCCTGCCCGGCGTGGAGGTCCGCCGCGGCGTCGAGGTCGTCGGTCTGACCCAGGACGGCGAGGGCGTCACCGTGCACCATCGCCCCGTCGAGGCGGTGGACGCCGGCGCCGGCAGGCCGCCCCCGCTCACGCCCGCCGGCGACGAGTCCGCGCTGCGGGCCCGCTTCGTGGTGGGCGCCGACGGTGCCGGCTCGACCGTGCGCACCCTGCTCGACCCGCCGGTGCGCGACCTCGGCTACTTCTACGACTGGCTGGTCGTCGACGTCGTGCTCGACGAGCCCCGGGTGTTCGATCCGGTCAACCTGCAGATCTGCGATCCGGCCCGCCCCACCACGCTGGTGTCGGGCGGACCCGGCCGTCGGCGCTGGGAGTTCATGCGCCTGCCCGGCGAGCCCCTCGACGAGCTCCACGCCGAGGCCACCGCCTGGCGGCTGCTGGCGCCGTGGGACGTGCACCCCGGCAACGCCACGCTCGAGCGCCACGCCGTGTACCGGTTCCAGGCCCGGTGGGTGGAGCGGTGGCACGACGGCCGGATCCTGCTGGCCGGGGACGCCGCCCACCAGACGCCGCCGTTCGCCGGGCAGGGCATGTGCGCCGGCCTGCGTGACGCCGCCAACCTCGCCTGGAAGCTCGACCTGGTGCTGCGCGGCCGTGCCTCCGTCGCCCTGCTCGACACCTACGACGCCGAGCGCGCCCCGAACATGCAGGCGCTGGTGCAGTTCGCCATCGACCTCGGCAAGGTCATCTGCGTCCCGGACCCGGCCGAGGCGGCCGCCCGCGACGCCGCCATGACGGCCCAGGTCGTCCCCGGGACCCTGTCGGAGGTGCCCCCGGTGCCCGGCATCGACCACGGCGTGGTCCGCACCGACACGCCGGCCGGCGGCCAGCTGTTCGTGCAGGGGCGGGTGGCCCGGGGGGCGCATCGGGGCCGCTTCGACGACGTCTGCGGCACCGGCTGGTGGCTCGTCGCTCGTTCCGGCGCGGTCCCGCCCGATGGCGGCGACCGCGCGTGGTTCGCCGACATCGGCGGTCGCATCGTGACCGTCGGCGACGGTGGCGAGCTCGACGACCTCGACGGCGCCTACGACACCTGGTTCGCCCGGCACGCGGTGGCCGTCGCGCTGGTGCGGCCCGACTTCCACGTCTACGGCACCGCCGCCGACGCCGACGGCGCCGCCGGGCTGCTGGCCTCGCTGCGAGCCGACCTCGGGGACGGCTGACCGCCGTCGGCCGTCGGCCCGCGAGGGCCGGCCGCGCCCCGGGCCGACGTCGGGGAGCGGCCCCGTCCCGGCGCGGCGGTCGCCACGCATCGAGGGGCGGCGGCGCCGACCGTCGGCGCTACCGTGCCGGGCGGGCCCGGCCCAGCGGGCTCGACGAGAGGGGACGTCGATGGCCGTCGTGCACCACTCGGGGATCGTCGTGCGCGACCTCGACACCAGCCTGCGCTTCTGGCGCGACGGGATCGGCCTCGCCGTGCTCATGGACGAGCACTTCGACGGCGACTGGCCCACGCTGTTCGACGTGTCGTCGACCCGGCTGCGCGCCGTGTTCCTCGGCGACCCGGCCCGGCCCGACGCCGGGGTGGTCGAGCTGGTCGGCGTCGACGGCGCGACGCCCGCTGCCGCGCCCCCGCCGGTGCACCCCCGGCCCGCCGGGTTCCTGCTGCTGTCGGTGCTCACCGACGTCGACGCCACCCTCACCCGCCTCGACGACCTCGGCCTCGGCGGCGAGCCCCGTCGCGTCAGCGCGCACGGCGTCGCCATGGCCGTGGTGCGCGACCCCGACGGCGTGCTGGTGGAGCTGGTGCACGACACCGCGAGAGCCAACCTCGACCGCCTCATGGGCGGCTGACCACGACCGGGGTGCGGGCGGCCGGCGGGCCGGCCACCGCTCGCACTGCGCCGCGGCGAACCCGACGCCGCCGCGGACCCGCGGGACGGGTCAGGTGGTGGCCGCCGCCGGCGTCACCCGCCAGCTGCGGTTGAGCCGCCAGAACAGGTAGGTGCCCGCGCCGAGCGGGATCGGCAGCAGCCAGGTCGCGGCCCGGAACATGACGATGGCCGCCAGCAGCTGGGCCTGCTGGTCGGCGGGCACGAACGGGGTCAGGATGGCGAGGTAGGCAGCTTCGACCACGCCGAGACCGCCCGGCGTGGGGATCACCAGCGCGGCCAGCGAGGCCCCGGTGTAGGCCACGAACGCCAGGGCGACGCCCACCTCGTCGGCGCCGATGCCCGCCGCCCGCAGCGCCACGACCAGCACCAGCGCCATCGTGACCTGGCTCAGCGCCATCCAGGCCGTGAGGCGCCCCCAGCGGTCGGTGACCAGACCGACGAGGTCCGACCGGAAGCGCACCAGCGCGCCGGTGAGATCCGACGGCCCCCGCCGCACGAGGCGCTGCGCGGGGTGGACGACGCGCTCGACGAGGTGGCCGAGCCGGACGGTGAAGGTCTCCGAGCGCAGTCCGAGCACGAACACGACGACGACACCCGCCATGGCCACCACGACGATGGCCGCCACCGAGAGCCATCGCGCGGCCTGCGCCGTACCGAGGGCCACCACCAGCAACGACACCGCGAACAGCGAGTAGCGCACCAGGTTGGTCCAGACCCCCGTCGTGAGGATGCTCACGGTGACCGGGCGCACCCCGAAGCCCCAGGAGTGGAAGATGGCGTAGGTGAGGCCGGTGGCCACGGCACCGCCCTCGGGCACGGTGTTGGACACGGCCGAGCTGGTGAGGTTGGCGACCCCGGCCTGGGGGACGCGCAGCCCCGGCAGGCTCACGACGATCGGCGGCCAGTTGGTGGTCAGGTTGACCAGCCCCGCCAGCAGGGTGACGGCCAGCCCGGCGGCGGTGATGGAGGCGGCTGCCTCGCCGAGCGTTACCCCGCTGAGCTTGGGGACGAGGAAGGCGAAGATGGCGATGACGACGCCGAAGGTCACCACGCCGCCCACGAGGCGCCGGCCGAGGCTCGTGCCGGCCGCCGGCGGCGCCCCGGCGGGGCCCGTGTCGGGGGCCGCGCCGGTCCCCCGGTCGCTCACGAGGGGGCGGCCGATGCGGCGGCGTCCTCGCGCTGGTAGGCCGCCAGCTCGGCGACCTCGTCGTCCTTGCCCGGGAAGCAGGTGGCCACCAGGATCGCTCCCCCGACGACCGCGACCGCGCCCGCCAGGTAGGCCCACTTCTGGCCTTGCACGAAGGACTCCCTGGCCGCGGCGATGATCTGCTGCTGGTACTGCGGGTACTGCCGGGCCAGGTTCTCGGCGCTGGAGAAGGACTTCTGCAGCGTCGCCTCCACGTCCTGGCTGACCTGGTCGGCGTTGGGTGACTGGGCGATCAGCTTGCCGAAGGCGGAGGCGTAGCCGGCGGTGAGCAGCGCCCCGAGGATCGACTGCATGACGGCGCCGCCGAGATCGCGCTGGAGGTCGGCGGTGCCCGACGCCATGCCGGCCCGGGTGACCGGCACCGACCCGGTGAGCGAGTGCGAGGCGGGGGTGCCGGCGAAGCCCACCCCGATGCCGACGAGGGCGTAGCCGAGCCCGACCTCCCAGTAGGCGCTGCCGTCGTTCCAGAGCAGCAGCATGGTGAGGAAGCCGAGCAGGCAGAAGGCGTAGCCGAGCAGCAGCGTGAAGCGGGCTCCTCGGGCGTCGACGATCTTGGCCGAGCGGGGCGCCACCAGGACCATGCACACGGCGGCCGGGAGGATGGCCAGGCCGGAGCTCAGGGTCGAGTAGCCGAGCACGTTCTGCAGGAACTGCTGCCCGACGAACATGGCGGCCATGAGCGACCCGAACACGATGATGCCCGCCACCGCCGCCACCCAGAAGACCCGGCGCCCGGCGACGTGGAGGTCGTAGAGCGGGTTGGGAGCCCGGCGCTGGCGGAGGACGAAGGCCACGAGCGACGCCACGGCGACGATGGCGAAGCCGACGACGACGGTGCGGGCGTTCGGCACGGCGGCGAAGTTGATGGCCAGCACCGCACCGCCCACCAGCAGGACCGAGAGGATGCCGCCGAGGTTGTCGACGGGTTCGGTGGTCTCGTTGACGTGGGCGGGCACGAACCGCAGGGCGAGCACCAGGGCCAGCAGGGCCAACGGCAGCGTGATGAGGAAGACCGATCCCCACCAGAACCGCTCGAGCAGCGCGCCCGACGCCAGCGGCCCGAGCGAGGAGATGGCGCCGCCGATGCCCGACCACAGCGCGATCGCCCGGGTGCGGCCCGGCCCCGACCACAGGGCGGTGATGAGGGCGAGGGTGGTCGGGAAGGCCATGCCGGCCGAGAGGCCACCGAGGACGCGCGCCGCCACGAGCACCTCGATGGACGGCGCCCAGGCGGCGAGCAGGCAGGCCGGCACCGACAGGGCGATGCCCAGGACCAGCATCATCTTGCGGCCGTAGCGGTCGCCGAGGGCGCCGAGCCACAGGACCGAGGCGGCCAGGCCCAGCGAGTAGCCGACCGCGACGAGGTCGAGCGCGGTCTGCGACGCGTCGAAGGCGAGGCCGATGTCGGGCAGCGCCACGTTGGCCACGGCCAGGTTGAGGTTGGCCACCGCAGCCACGAGGATCAGCGCCACCAGGACCAGCGGGGCACGATCGGGCGCCTGCCCCACGTCGTCGGCCGCCGAGGGTGCCGTCACCGGTTGGTCGGCCATGGGGGGCGACTCCTGTCTCTCGTGCGCGGTCTGTCGTGGGCGCTGCCGGGCGAGCCTAGGACAGGCCTCGCCCCCGGTCGGCGATCGCCCGACGGCGATCCTGGCGGACCGCACCGTGCCCCACGTCATCCGATCCGGGTGATCGGCCCCTCGGCCGTTCGCCGGCGACGCGTCCACCGCACGTTCACCCGGCCTTCACCGGACGGCCACGCCAGGTCGTCACGAACGACGCCGGCTCCGTCGGGGCGCGCGTGCCGGGGTCCTAGGGCACTTCCCTGCCTCGGCCCACCGTGCGCACAATCCCGACGGCAGCCCGACGACGAGGCGAGACGGTGACAGCCCACGACTCCATCCCCCACGACGTCGACGAGCGATGAGGTTCCTGCGGGCGGTCGCCATCGACTTCGACGGGACCCTGACCTCCGGTGGCCGGCCCGACGAGGAGGTCCTCGCCGCGCTGGCCCGGTTCCGGGCGGCCGGCGGCCGGATCGTGCTGATCACGGGCCGCATCCGCTCCGAGCTGCTCGAGGTCTTCGGTGACGTCGCCGACCACGTCGACGTGCTGGTGACCGAGAACGGCGGTGTGCTGTCGACGCCCGACCTCGAGCGCGTCCTCGCCGAGCCGCTCCCCGACGAGCTGTTCGCCGCCCTCGCCGACGCCGGCATCGCGGCCCGCCGGGGCCAGGTCCTGGCCGCGTGCCACGCCCGGGACAGCACCCGCGTCCTGGAGCTGACCCGTGAGATCGGCGTCGAGTGCCAGCTCGTGTTCAACCGGGGTGAGCTCATGGTGCTGCCGCCGGGCATCTCGAAGGCCACCGGCGTGCGGCTGGCCCTCGACGAGCTCGAGCTGTCCGTCCACAACGCCGTCGCCATCGGCGACGCCGAGAACGACCACTCGCTCCTGCACGCCTGCGAGGTCGGCGTGGCGCCCGCCAACGCGGTCGACTCCCTCAAGGCGGCGGCCGACCTCGTGCTCCCGCTGCCCGACGGGCGGGCCGTCGAGGCGCTGCTGCGCCGGGTCGAGTCCCGGGAGGCCACGCTCCACAGCCGCCGGTGGCGCCTCGATCTGGGCACCTACGCCAACGGTCGGCCCGTGCGCATCCCGCTGGCCGGTACCAACGTGCTGCTCGCCGGCGGGACCCGCAGCGGCAAGTCGTTCCTGGCGGGCCTGGTGGCCGAGGACCTCATCGAGCTCGGCTTCCGCACCCTCGTCGTCGATCCGGAGGGGGACCACCTCGGCCTGCGCCACCTCCCCGGCGTGCGCTGGCTCGGCGGCCGGGACCTGCCGCCCAGCCCGACGCGGCTCGACGCCCTGATCGGCGACCGTGGCGAGAGCCTGGTCATCGACCTCTCCCACCTCGACCTCGACGGCAAGGTGCGCTGGCTGCGCGACCTCCCCGAGTACGTGGTGACCCACCGCGAGCGCACCGGCCACCCCCACTGGGTGCTGCTCGACGAGGCCCATCTCGCGCTCGGCAGCGACGAGCAGGCCGGCCGCCTGCTCGGTGACGACCAGACGCAGTACTGCTTCGTCACCTATCTCCCGGATCTCCTGCCGCCGCTGGTCCGGGAGCGGATCGACACGGTGGTCCTGGTCGGCACGACGCTCGAGCTCTCCGCGTCGATCGCCGGCGTGGTGGCGCCCCTGTTGCGGCTCAGCCCGGGCGACCTCGCCCGCGAGCTCGACGAGGCGACCCACGGCAACGCCGTGCTGCTGCGCCGCGGCCACCGCGGTCGGGTGTCGACGTTCCGCATCCGGGGCCGGCACACCAAGCACGTGCGCCACTGGCACAAGTACACGGAGCGGCACCTCCAGACCCACCAGCAGTTCTGGTTCCGCCGCAGCCACGACGAGATCACCGGCCGCACGGCGTCGAACCTGGCCGAGCTGTACGACGAGCTCGTCGCCTGCGACGCGGAGGTGGTCGCCCACCACATCGCCGGCGGCGACTTCTCCCGCTGGATCGGCGGCGTCATCGGCGACCACGCGCTGGCCGCGGTCGTCGCCTCGGCCGAGCGGGCCGCGACCCGCGACGACGACCCCGAGGAGGCGCGGCGGGCCATCGCCACCGCCGTGCACGAGCGCTACCTCGAGGACTGAGGCCCCGTCACCGCAGCTCGAAGTCGTCGAGGTCGGGCCGGCGCGTCCACGTCCAGTAGTCGACCAGGCGCCACGGCGACAGGATGTAGATCTTCCCCTCGTCGTTGCGGTACCAGCTGTGGCTGATCGACGGGTGCGACCAGACCATGGTGTCGAGCTCGGCCTGGAGTCGCTCGTTGTAGGCGTCGTGGACGTCGCGGCGGCACTCGATGCTGCCGTGCTCGCCGTCGAGCAACGCCCCGAGGCAGCCCATCACGTACCGGATCTGGCACTCGGAGTGGAAGATGAGGCTGCCCCCGTGGGCCAGGTTGGTGCCGGGCCCGTAGAGGCAGAACAGGTTGGGGAACCCCGGCACCGTGATGCCGAGGTAGGCGGTCGGCTCGTCGCCCCACTGCTCGGCGAGCACGGCACCGTCGCGACCGACGATCTGCATCGGCCACAGGTAGCGGTTGGCGTGGAAGCCGGTGGCGTACACGATCACGTCGACGGCGTGCTCCTCGCCGCTCTCGCACCTGATCCCCCTCGGCGTGATCTCGGCGATCGGGTCGGTGACGAGGTCGACGTGGTCCCGCCGCAGCGCCTGCAGCCAGCTGCCGTTGTCCTGCAGGGTGCGCTTGCCCAGGCAGACGTAGTCGGGCACCACCTTGGCCAGCAGCTCGGGGTCGTCGCCGACCTGCTCGGCCATCCACTGGGTGAAGGCCTCACGGGCCAGGTCGTTGATCTCGCTGATCGCCCGCTCGGGGTGCGGCCACTCGGGGTCGACCTTCATGGCCGGCAGGCCGCCGTCGCACGCCGGCCAGAACAGCAGGAGCCGGTACCACCGGCCGTAGAAGGGCAGGTGCTTCAGCGCCCACCGCACCCCGTCGGGCACGCGGTCGTGGTAGTGGGGGTTCGGGAACATCCACGGTGCCGACCGCTGGAACACCGAGAGGTGCTCGACCTCGTCGGCGATGGTGGGCACGATCTGGAAGGCGCTGGCCCCGGTGCCGATCACCGCCACCCGTCTGCCCCGCAGGTCGGTCCCGTCGATCCACTGCGCCGAGTGCATGGCGACGCCGGCGAAGGTGTCGCGGCCGGCGATGTCGGGCAGCTTGGGCCGGTTCAGCTGCCCGACCGCGCTGATGACCGCGTCGGCGTCGAGGTGCTCCGTCGTGCCGTCGGCAGCCCGGACCTCGACCCGCCAACGGGCGGCGCCCTCGTCCCATCGGGCGGCGACCACCTCGGTGGAGTACCGGATGTGGTCGGCGACCCCGAAGTCGTGGGCGCACCGGTCGAAGTAGCGCTGCAGCTCGGGCTGGCGGGAGAAGAACTCGGTCCAGTCGTCGTTGGGGGCGAACGAGTAGCAGTAGAAGTGGTTGCCCACGTCGACGCGGCAGCCCGGGTAGCGGTTCTCGTACCAGGTGCCGCCCGGCCCGGCGTCCTTCTCGATCACCGTGTACGGGACGCCGGCCTGCTCGAGGCGGATCCCGGCGAGCACGCCCGACATGCCGGCGCCGATCACCACGACGTGGAACCCGTCCTTGCTGGACGCCGGCAGCTCGTCGACCCAGGTGACGTCGCGGGCGTCGGTGCCGTCGAGCTCGAGCTCCTCGAGCAGCAGGGGCACGTACTCCTCGGGGACCTCCCCGGCGACGAGGAAGCTCATCATCTCCCGCAGCGTCTCGCGGCTCGGCGGCGGCGGCAGGACGCACCCGTTGTCGCGGTACTCGCGGATCACGTCGAGGGCCCAGGCCCGCACCGCCTCCTGGTCCTCGGGGCTCATGAAGCCCTGGACCTCGTTGAGGTAGATGCCCGCCGGCCGCAGGGGCCCGTGCAGGATCGACGCGTCGCCGGTCATGTGCACCATCGACAGCAGCAGCGTGGGCACGCTCACCTCGGCCAGCGCGGCGGCGATGGTGGCGTCGTCGTCGGTGATCGGCTCCCCGCGAAGCGGTTGCGCTCTGGCACCGGTCCCCCGTTCCTCGTTCGTGGAGCGCCCGTCCGCCGAGGCGCCGGCCCGACCGCGGAGGCGATGGTACCGGTGCTCCCGTGGGCCCTCGGACGGGGGCCCACCCGATGGGGCCCACCCGCGGAGTGCCCGACCGCGACGCCCGGCCTCGGGCGCCCGACCGGGACGCGGCCCGCGGTGCGCGCCCGTGGTGTCGATCGACCCTGGGCGGGGGCCGGCCGACGTCGTAGCGTCTGGGCATCGGGAGCTCGTCACGTGCGTCGTTCGCCGGCCGGTGCCGGCCGGGCCTGGTGGCCGTCGCCGCACTGGCAGCCGTGCTCGCCACCGTCGGACCCGCCGCGGAGGGCCGTGCGGCTGGTCGCGCGGGCGGATCGACCCCGGCGAGCACGTCGGTCGCCGCCGCGGTCACCCCCCGTGCCGACGCCGGGCGAGCAGCCGACCGCTCGGATCGCGCCGCGCTCACCGCCACCCCCACGGGCGCCGACACGTGCGTCGCCCTCTTCGACGCCGCCGAGACGGCCTGGTTCGAGGCCTGGTACGGCGTCCACGACGTGACGGCCGCGGTGTACGACGAACGCACCGGCTGCTGGTACGACCTCGCCCCCCAGCGCCGCAACACCACGGCGTCGGTGTTCAAGATCTCGATGATGGCCCGGGTGCTGCTGGCCGCCCAGGACGCCGGACGGCCCCTCACCGCCCACGAGGACCAGCTCATCCGCCCGATGATCACCTGGTCCGACAACGACTCGGCGGGCCAGCTGTTCTCCGAGTTCGGCGGCCCGGCCGGGATGAACGCCTTCTACGCCCGGGTCGGCATGTGGTCCACCTCGACCGTCGGGTGGGTGTGGGGCGCCGACACCCGCACCAGCGCCCGTGACCAGGTCGAGCTGATGCGCCTGCTGCTCGGGGACCGGCCCGGGGTCTTCACCGCCTACTCCCGGGCCACCGCCCTGTCGTACCTGGCGGCGGTCGTGCCCGCCCAGCGCTGGGGCGTCGGCGCCGGCCTGCCGCCCGGCTGGTCCTTCGCCCTCAAGAACGGCTTCTACCCGTCGAGCTGCTGCGGGTGGCGGCTCAACAGCGTGGGCCGGACGTGGTCCGCGGGCGGTGGCTACGACGTGGCCGTGCTGACCGACCAGTGGGGCGACGAGGGGTCCGGCATCGCCGCCGTGGAGGACGTCAGCCGGGCGATCAACCGCCGGCTGGCGTCGCTGGACCTCGGGGCGCTGCCCTCGGGCGGCCCGGTCGGCGTCAACGCCGACGGCCGGCTGCAGGCGTTCGGGATCTCACCCGATGGCGCCCTGTTCGACGCCTTCCAGCAGGTGCCCGGGGGCGCGTGGTCGGGGTGGTACCCCCACGACGGCGCCTGGCCCACGACCCGTCAGGTGTCGGTGACCCGCAACGTCGACGGCCGCCTGGAGCTGTTCGCCCTCCTCGCCGACGGCCGGCTCGTGCAGTCCACCCAGCTCCCGGTCGGCGGCGGCTGGACCGCGCCCCGCGTGCTCGCGGGCTCGCTCGCCTTCGGTCCCGCCGCCGGCCGCAGCCGCGACGGGCGCCTCGAGGTGTTCGCGGTGGGGGTGGACGGCCAGCTGTGGCACCTCTGGCAGACCGCGCCCGGCGGGGCGTGGTCGCCGTGGACACCGATGGGCGGCGGGCTCGCCGGCCCGCCGGCGGTCGGCACCACCGCCGACGGGCGGCTCGTCGTCGGCGTCGTCACCGGCGACGGCGCCCTGGTCGCCGCGGCCCAGGGCGTCGCCTCGGGTCCGTGGAACGGCCTGGTGCTGCTGGCCCGGGGCACGGCCACCGGCGGCTCCGCGCGCCCCGCCTTCGGCCGCCACGCCGACGGCCGGTTGGAGGTCGCCGTGGTCGGCGCCGACACCCGCCTCTGGCACGCCACCCAGGTCGGCTACGGCTGGACCGGGCTGCAGCTGCTGTCGGACTTCAGCTTCGCGCAGCCCCCGTCGATGGCCCTGAACACCGACGGCCGCCTCGAGCTGTTCGGCGTCGAGCGGGCCGGGCGCCTCGTCCGCCACGCCGAGGACGTGCCCAACGGCGGGTGGGCCGGTCCGAGCGTGCTGCGCGGCGGGCTCGTCGCGGCGCCGACCCTCGCCGCCGACCGCGACGGGCGGCTCGAGGTGTTCGCCCTCGGGAACGGCTTCGCGCTGCTCCACGGCGTGCAGGCGTGGCCCGGCGGGCCCTGGCCGCCGCTCGGCTCGCTCGGCGGCGTCTTCCTCGTCGCCTAGGGCGGCCGCCGGCGGACCCCTCCGCCCGGGCGGCCGTTCGGCCCGACCGCTCCGGCGACGTCGGTTGGCGCGGCGCGGCGTGACGTTTCGACCGCCGCACCGGTGCCTCCCTAGGGTTTGCGCCGTGACCGGCATCGACTACGACCTCGTGATCTTCGGCGGGAACGCGGGCGGGCTGTCGCTCGCCGTGTCGTCGCAGCGCTCGGGCCTGACCAACGTGCGCATCGTGGAGCCGACCTCGGCGGTCGTGTTCCCCGAGCTGGTCGGCGAGGAGCAGCTCGACGTGGGCTACGGGGAGACCGTGACGGGCGTCGACCTCGGTGACGCCGAGGACGGCGGCGAGCGGCCGATCGTGGTGACCACCAACAAGCACGTGTACCGCGCCCGGGCCTGCGTCGTCGCCCGGCGCGCCGAGGTGCCCGACTGGGAGCCACCCCTGCCGGTGGCGGTGAGCGACCGCATCCTCATCGACCAGATCCCGACGACGGCCGGCGACGAGGACGTGCTGGTCATCGGGTTCACCGACCACGCCGTCGAGCTGGCCTCCGCCCTCGCCGACGCGGGCGCCGGCGTGGTGCTGGCGGCCGGCGGGATGGACCCGACCAAGCTCTCCCCCGCCGGCGAGAACCGGCTGCGCCGCCTCGAGCGCGACCGGCGGGCGACGCTGCTGTACCGCTCGCTGCCCGACGAGGTCTCGGTGGTCGACGGCTACCCCATGGCGTTCTTCAACGACCGCCGCACCCCCGACCTGCAGTTCGACCACGTCGTGTTCGCATCGGGCCGCCAGACGCTGCGGCCCGCCGACGTGGGGATGACCGACGCCGCCCTGGCGTCGGGCCGGGTGTGGTTCCTGGGCGACGACGCCGACGCGTCGGGGGTGCCCACCGCCCCCGGCTGGCGCATCGGGTTGGCGGTCGCCACCGCCTTCCCCGGGCTCGAGCCGGCGCCGGCGCCCTCGTCGGCCGACGTGCGCCGCCGCTTCACCTCCGTCATCGACGAGCTGCGCGACGAGCACTACAACGCCACCATCACCTCGTTCGAGCCCACCCACTCGGACCTGTGGGTGCTGCGGGTGAAGCCCGACCGCGGCGGCATCTCCCACCTTCCCGGCCAGTACGCGTCGCTGGGGCTGGGCTACTGGGAGGAGCGCGTCGACGACGCCGAGGACCCCAACCTCGACGAGAAGTGGGACAAGCTCGTGCGCCGCTCGTACTCGATCTCGAGCCGCATGTTCGACGAGCACGGCTACCTGACCGGCATGGACAGCGAGGAGCTCGAGTTCTACATCGTGCTGGTCCCGCCCACGCCCGACAACGTGCCGGGGCTCACCCCTCGCCTCGCCCTCAAGCGCCCCGGTGACCGCATCTACCTCGGGCCGAAGGTGGCGGGCCGCTACACCCTCGGGCCGGTGACCGATCCGGAGTCGACGGTGGTGTTCCTGTCGACCGGCACCGGTGAGGCGCCCCACAACGCCATGGTGGTCGAGCTGCTGCGCAAGGGCCACCGGGGCCCGATCGTGTCGGCGGTGTCGGTGCGCAAGTGGGAGGACCTCGGCTACCTCGACAAGCACCGCAGCCTCGAGCGCCACCACGCCAACTACCACTACCTGCCCATGCCGACGCGCGAGCCCGACGTCCCGAAGCGCTACATCCAAGACGTCATCGCCAACGACGTGTTCACGTCGGACTTCGGCGTCGAGCTCGACCCGGCGACCACCCACGTCTTCCTGTGCGGCAACCCCGCCATGATCGGCCTGCCCGAGGAGGTCGACGGCGTGGCCACCTACCCCGAGGTCACCGGCGTGGTCGAGCTGCTGTCGACGCGGGGCTTCACCCTCGACCACCGCAAGCAGCGGGGCAACATCCACTTCGAGGAGTACTGGTAGGCCGCGCCGCCCGGCCGCGCCCCCGCGCCGCGCCGCGGCGGATCCGCGACGCACCGGTGCCGGCTCGGGCTGGCTGCCGGCACCGGTGACGTCGCGGGCGGGCGCCGGTGCGGAAGGTGCGCCCGCGCCGTCCCCCGAGCCGTCGGCCGACACCACCAGCGTGCGTCGACCGTCCGGCTCCGTCGGGTCAGGCGAGCTTGCGGTAGATCGTCTGCTGGGTCATGGCCGCATCGTCGGTGTAGGCGCCCGGCGCTCGAGCGTCGATCATCTCCACCCACCCGGGATCCGCGGCCAGCGCCGCTTGCGCGGCCTCCAGCGCCTCGATCGAGGGATAGCCGGTGAGCCAGCCGACGCCGGCATAGGCACCGGTCAGGTTGCGGACGAACATCGTGGACAGACCGGTGATGGCCTCGGCTCGTTGGGCGAGCTCGACGCCGAGGACCATGCCGTTGGCGATGCCTCCCGACGCGCACACGGCCCGCACCGCGGTCACGTACTGCGGGTCGGCCGACGGATCGGGCTCGCCGTGGACGACCTCGAACAGCGCGTCGTCGGCACCGCCCACGGACAACGCCGCGCCGTCGTCGGTGGCCTGCAGGTAGCCGTCGTCGACCTGGAGCTTGTCGGTCGCCGCCTCCAGCGCCGTCAGGTCGGGGACGAACGTCGTCCACGACACCGTGCCGAAGCCCTCCGAGAACGACGTCGCCCACAGCCCGACCTCGAGGTCGGTGGACTGGTTCACCCGCTCGCACATGGCCACGGCCCACTCGACGGCCTTGCGCCCGTGCCCGGGCGAGACGGACGCGCCTGCTGAACAGATACATGCCTCGCCTTCCCCCTGGCGCGACGTTCGCGCCTCGTCGGCCACCGTCGCGCTGGCACGTGCGGTCAACAAGGTGCGACCCAGATCACCTGCTGGCCGGATGGGCGGCCGCACCGCCACGGTCGGTGGCTCGGAGAACGACCAGGTGAACGGCTGCCGCACGCCGGCCGGGGTGGTGCCTCGCGCACGACCGCACCAGCTCGAACCCGGGCGAGAAACCGCTCGGCGAGGACGTCATCGTGGCGCGTGGCAGCCCCGAGCACTGCTCGGGGCCGTCCGGCGAGGTCCCGACCACGAGGTGGCCGCCGGTGGTACCGCCGACGCCGCCACCTCGACGTAGCGACGTTGCTGCTCGTGGTCGACGAGGAAGTGGAACACCGCTCGGTCGTGCCAGACGTCGTAGCGGCGCGCCGGGCGCCACGACGCACGTCGGCCTCGATCCAGGTGACCCGATCGGCGTCGGCGCCAAGCTCGGCGCGGGACGAGCGCCCGGCCGACACGTCCAAGACGAGACGTCCGAGAGCCGAGGCCGAGCAGGCACCCCGCCAGGCGCGACGCCCCGCCGCCGACGTCGACGACGGCGGCGTGCTGGTCGGGCGCCACGTCGCCGATCAGCTCGAGCGAACGCGGCGACGCCTGGAACCAGCTCACCTCGGTGGGCCGACGAGGCGTACACCTGGTCCCAGTGCTGCCTCGCGGCGACGTCGCTCCGCACGGTCTCCGGCCGACTCGACGATCAGGGGCCGGATCGGCGGGCCCGCACGAGGCAGTCGAGCGCCGGTCGGTCGGCGCCATCGACCGACCGCTCGACGGTCTCGGCCCGTTCGATCACCAGGTCGGTGCCGGTCGCCGCCAGGTCGGCGACGACCTCGGCGGGGGTGTACAGCACCTCGGCGTGCTGGGGACCACCGGTGCCCTCGGCCAGGTTGCGGGTGTCGTGGGCGACCACGAGGAGGGTGCCCCCGGGCGCCACGCCGGCCGCGGCCACCGCCATCGCCCGGCGCCGCGCTGCGGCCGGCAGCTGCAGGTAGGCGACGACCACCAGGTCGAAGCCCTCGGGGGGCGGCGTCCACGCCAGGACGTCGGCGACCTCCCAGGTGACCTCGACCCCGCGGTCGGCGGCGAGGCGCTGCGCCTTGGCGATCCCGGCGTCGGAGAAGTCCACGCCGGTGGCGGTCCAGCCCTGCTCGGCCAGCCACACCGCGTTGCGCCCCTCGCCGCAGGCCAGGTCCAGGGCCCGCCCAGGAGGGAGCCCGGCCGCGTCCGCGGCCACGAAGACGTTCGGCTCGGCTCGCCACACGTACTCGGCCGTTGCGTACCGCTGGTTCCAGACCTCGGCGTCCATCCCGGTCGCCTCCCTCCTGTCGGTGTCGATCGTCCTGTCGGTGTCGATCGTCGTGGTGTCGCCCCGGCTCACCCCGAGGCCAGGGCCAGCCCGGCGCGGATGGCGACGTAGACCGCCAGCACCACGAGCAGGCCGACGAACCACCGCACGAGCGTGGTCGTCGGCAGCCGGTCGGCGAGCCGCTTGCCCACCGACACGCCGAGCAGGCCGGCGATGGTGAAGGGCACCGCCACGCCCCAGTCCACACCGCTGGTGCCCACCCGGGTGGCGAGCGCCACCGCCGAGTTGATGGCGATGACGAGCAGCGAGGTGCCGACGGCTTCCGCCATGTCGAAGCCCAGGGCCAGCACCAGCGCGGGCACCACCACGAAGCCGCCGCCGACGCCGAAGAAGCCGGTGATGAACCCGACGATGGTGCCGGCGACGAGGACCTTGACCACCACGACCGATCGCCGCGTCGCCAGGGCGGGCGCCACCACCGCCCCCGGTCCGGGGGGCGAGACCTCCGGGCCGTCCTCGGGGTACAGCTCGAAGTCCTCGTCGCCCGCGCCGGGCACGGCCTGGTTGACCCACATCCGCCACGCCGCCACGGCCATGAGACCGGCGAAGGCGAGCAGCAGCACGTTCTCGTCGACGTAGTGGTTCATCTGGGTGCCGAGCAGGGAGCCACCGACCCCGGCGAGGCCGAACAGGATGCCGGGCACGACCCGGACCCGTCCGGCCCGCAGGTGGGCCACCATGCCGCCGACCGCGGTGGTGCCCACGACCAGCAGCGACGTGGTCGTCGCCTGCTTCGGGCTCTCGCCGGCGGCGTACACGAGCACCGGCACGGCCAGAATCGACCCGCCACCGCCGAGGGCGCCGAGCGACACCCCGATCAGGAAGCCCAGCGGGGAGGCGAGCAGGGCCCGGGTGTTCACGTCACCCGACCCCGCGCGCCGCGGCCCTTGGCCCGGCTGCCGACCACGGGCAGGCCCGCCGCCCGCCACGCCTGGATGCCTCCGGCGAGGTTGACGGCGTCGTAGCCCGCCTTGGCGAGGACCTTGGTGGCCCGGCCCGAGCGGTTGCCCGAGCGGCACATGACCACGATGGTGCGGTCGGCGGGCAGGTCGTCGATCGAGCCGTACAGCTGGCCGAGGGGGACGTGGCGGGCCTTCGGCACGTGGCCGCTGTCCCACTCGTGCTGCTCGCGCACGTCGAGCAGCACGGCGCCGTCGCGCTGCAGGTCGCGGGCTTCGGTGGCGCCGACGGCGACGGTGCGGGGGCCGAGGAGCCGGGACAGGACGCTCATGGGGATGACCTCTCGTCGGGCGCACCGGTCGTTGTGCGCAACATACCTCGGGGGTATCATAGCAGCATCGGACGTGACACCCCCAGGGTACCGCGGCCCGGGGAGCCCGCCAGGGTCCCGAGCCACGGTGCCCGATCGGGTGGAGCGGACGATCCCGGCGGCACACGGTCGTCGCCGGGCCGACGAGAGGAGACCGCGGTGGACCTGCCACCCGAGGTGATCGACGAGCTCCGCACCCGCCTGCGGCGGGTGGCCGGCCAGGTCCAGGGCATCGAGCGGATGCTCGAGGAGGGCCGCGAGTGCCGGGACGTGGTGACCCAGATCTCGGCGGCCCACCGCGCCCTCGAGCAGGTCGGCTTCCGCCTCGTCGGGGCCGGCCTCTCCTACTGCCTCACCGACCCCGAGAAGGCCGCCGCCGAGGGCTACCCGATCGACGAGGTCGAGAAGCTGTTCATGCGCCTCGCCTGAGCCCCGTCGGCGACCGCACCGCCCGCGGCGTGCGGGGCCGACCCCGCCCCGAGCCCGGGCACGGCACTCCCCGAACCTTCGACGCCCCGCCGCCCACCGACCGACGACCCCCGTACCGACGCCCCCACCGAACCGAAGGCAGGACCATGCAACCCATCGAAGCAACCGTCGATCTCCCCCTCGACCGCGCCGAGGCCGCGGTGCGCGAGGCCCTGGCCGGTCAGGGCTTCGGCGTGCTCACCGAGATCGACGTGGCCGCCACCCTCAAGGCCAAGCTGGACGTCGACCGGCCCCCGCTCAAGATCCTCGGGGCCTGCAACCCGGGCTTCGCCAACGAGGCCCTCGCCGTCGACGAGTCGGCCGCCCTGCTGCTGCCGTGCAACGTGGTGCTCTCGCCGGCCGAAGGCGGCGGCACGCGCGTGCGCATCGTCGACCCCCGCCAGCTCCTCGACGACCCCGCCTTCGCCGAGCTGGCCGGCGGCGCCGCCGCCGCCCTCCAGCGCGCCCTCGACGCGCTGGCCGGCTGACGCCGCGAACCCTCCGCCGCCCGACGGCACCGCGCCGTGTCGGCTCGACGACTCGTCAGCCGGTCCGCGGCACCGGCCGCACCGGCCAGCCGGGCACGAAGCGGGGCGTCCGGGCGGCGTACTCCACGTAGCCGGGGTACCGGCGGGCCAGGCGCGCCTCCTCCCAGCGGGCCTTCACCACGAACCACCCGATGAGCGCGGCCGAGGCGATCGCGGTGGGCACGCTGGCGGCGCGGATCGACACGCCGACGACCAGGGCCATGATCCCGGCGTAGATGGGGTGGCGCACCCACCGGTAGAGGCCCCGCTCGCGCAGGCGGCCGTGGGGCACCGGGGTGGGCAGCGGCGTCAGCGACGGCCCGAGGTTGACGAGCCCTCCGAGCAGGAGGACGGCGCCGGCGATCTCGAGCGCGAAGGCGGCCAGGTCGAGCCCGGGCGGCACCGTCCAGGCGTCGCCGCTCGGCAGGAGGAAGATGACCAGCAGCAGCGCCAGCTGCACCACCACGAACAGCCAGGCGATGGCCGTCTCGCGAGGGTCCTCACCCCCGAACAGGCCCATGCCGGCGCCGCCGGGCCGCAGCGCTCAGCGGAACCAGCGACGACGGCCGGCGGACTCCTGGGCCGGCGCGGCATGGCACTGGCACCGGTCATCGGGGGCCACGTCGCCGAGCACCTGCTCGACGTGGGCGCCGCAGCCGGCGAAGGTCGGACGCTGACAGGTGGGGCACGTGA
The DNA here is from genome assembly GCA_041394145.1 of Acidimicrobiales bacterium. Classification (GTDB taxonomy): domain Bacteria; phylum Actinomycetota; class Acidimicrobiia; order Acidimicrobiales; family Acidimicrobilacustridaceae; genus JAWKIW01. Next base: position 79,340 of record JAWKIW010000016.1, on the reverse strand, counting down.
TCCTGCTGCACATACCCCGGAGGGTATCAGGAGGCGCGGACGCGCGCCACCACCGGAGGTCCTCGCGGCGCCGGCGTCCCCCGCCGGCGCCGCGACGGACCGAACCGAGCGCAGTGGGAGGATTGCGCCCATGGCCGGCGGCGTCGACCTCGTGCTCGAGGGCCTCACCCACACCTACGACCCCACCGGCGAGCACCTGACCGTGCTCGAGGACCTCGACCTCACGGTCGAGGCGGGCGCCTACGTGTCGGTGATGGGCGCGTCGGGCGCCGGCAAGTCGACCCTGCTCGCCGTGCTCGGGGGCCTCGAACCGCCCCAGCGAGGCACGGTCCGCGTCGGGGGGCGGTCGCTCGGCGAGCTGCGCCGCGACGAGCTGGCCCACTACCGGCGGTCGACGGTCGGCTTCGTGTTCCAGCACTTCGGCCTGCTCGCCACCCACACCGCGGTCGAGAACGTCGCCCTGGCCCGGCTCCTGGCCGGTGACTCCCGTCGGGGCGCCACCCGGCGGGCCCTGGCGTGGCTGGACCGGGTCGGGGTCGCCGATCGGGCGACGCACCGGCCCGGCGCGCTGAGCGGCGGCGAGCAGCAGCGCGTCGCCCTCGCCCGGGCGCTGGTGAACGAGCCGCGGCTCGTGCTGGCCGACGAGCCGACCGGCAACCTCGACGAGGGCAACGGCGCCCAGGTCGTCGCCCTGCTCGAGTCGCTGTCCCACGACCAGGGCTGCACCGTCGTGACCGTCACCCACGACCGCGAGCTGGCCCGCCGGGCCGACCGCCGCTACCGGCTGCAGGACCGGCGACTCGTCGAGGTGGCGCCGTGACCGGCGCCGGCCCGATCACCGACCGGGCCGTCGGATCAGTGGTCTCCGGCCCCGCCGGCCTGACCGGTGCCGACGGTGGGTGCCCGCGACGAGGTCCCGCCGGTGACCTGGCGCCACGCCGTGGGCCTCGCCGCCCGGGAGCTGCGCCGCCGTCCGACCCGGTCGGTGCTCACCGTGCTGGCGGTCGCCCTGGCCGCCGCCCTGCTGACCGCGCTGCTCACCATCGCCCGCACGGCCGAGACCAAGGTGCTCGACGAGCTGGCCAAGGGCGGCCCGCTGTCGGGGATCAAGGTGGCCGCGGCCCGGCCCGACGCCTCCCAGGCCACCCGCGACGACGCGCGGCCCGGTGCCGCCGCCGTGCTCGACCAGGCGGCGGTCGACCAGATCCGCACCTTGCCGTCGGTGCGCCAGGTCGTGCCGGTCACCGCCGCACGCGCGACCGTGGTGGCCGACGCCCCCAAGCGCGGCGGTACGCCGCTCGACGCGTTCGTCGACACCGTCGTCGGCGTGGACATCACCCAGGTGCCGACCCTGCCGGTCACGGTGCTCAACGGACGGCTGCCGGCACCCGGTGCGACCGACGAGGTCGTCGTCAACGAGAGCTTCCTCGAGCGCTTCGGCTACGGCCGCACCGAGGCCGCGCAGCTGGTCGGCACCACCCTCAGCCTCGGCACCACCCGCCCGATCCGGGTTGGGGACGGCAGCGCCGACGTCACCCGCTGGGGTCGGGCCCGCATCGTGGGCGTCGTCGCCCAGGAGGCCGGCGAGGGCCAGCTGCTCGCCCCCCGAGAGCTCGTGGACCCCGCCCACCGGTGGACGACCGCACCCGGCGCCGACCGGGCCACCGGCACCGCCGGCGGCTCGGCGGCGGCCCGCACCCCCTACAGCGGCCTCTTCGTGGTGGCCGACGGCATCGAGGACGTGGGCAAGGTGCGAGCCGAGATCTCGGCGGTGGGCTACTCGACCTCGGCCCCCGAGAACCTCATCGCCTCGGTCGACCGCTACCTCACCGTGGTCGAGATCGTGCTGACCTCGGTCGGCCTCATCGCGCTGGCGGTGGCCGCCCTCGGGATCGCCAACGCCACCCTCGCCGCCGTGCGCGAGCGCCGCCGCGAGATCGGCGTGCTCAAGGCCATCGGGGCCACCGACCGCGACGTGCGCCGGATGTTCCTGGTCGAGTGCGGCGCGCTCGGGCTGGCCGGCGGGGTGCTCGGCGCCGCCATCGGGCTCGCCACGGCGATGGCCGTCGGCAGCGTGGTGAACCGCTACCTCGTCGAGCAGGGCTTCGAGGCGGTGCCGGTGGCCGTGCCGGTGGGGATCCTCGCCGGCATCGTCGTCGGCGCGACCGTCCTCGCCGTGATCGCCGGCGTCCTCCCCGCGGCCAAGGCCGCGCGGCTGCCCGCCCACGAGGCCATGGGGTCGCCGTGAGGCCGCCCCGGCTGCCCGCTCGACTGCGACGCCGGCGTTCCACGCGCCGCGCCGTGGTCCTCGCCGTCGCGGTCGTGGTCCCGGTGGCCGCCGGCGCCTGCAGCACGCCGCCGCCACAGGCCAGCAACGCGGTCCCCCCGCCGGCGACGGCGGCACCCGAGGCCCCGATCGTGTGGGCCGCCCTCGGGGGGGACGAGACGGTGACGACGGGTCCTGCCGAGGAGGCCGCCACCGCCTGGCCCCAGCGCGTCCTGTCCCGTCTGCCGGCGACGGCCCAGCTCGTGAACGTCGCCACGCCCGACGCCTCGATCCGCACCGGCCTCACCAGCCAGGTCCCCGCCCTCGAGGCCAACGGGGTGCGCCCCACCGTCGCCACCGTCTGGTTCGGCCGCGACGAGCGCGGCTCCACCTCCCAGCAGCGCGCCGACCTCACCGCGCTGGTCGAGCGCCTCCGGGCGCTCGGCACCACCAGGATCGTCCTCGTCGCCGGACCCGGTCCGTCCGCCACCGCGCTGGCCCAGGACGTCGCCGCCGCCACCGGCGCCGTCGCCCTGCCCGTGGCCGGCATCGGGCGCGACGCCATGGGCCCGGTGGCACAGGCCGGCATCGCCGAGGCGGTGGCACCCGTGCTCGCTCCGTGAGGCTCTCGGTGCGACCCGCCCCTGGGGATGATCACGACGAGGACAGCAGCGCCTGGTCGCGGCCGGCCGCCTTGGCGGCGTAGAGCGCGCCGTCGGCCAGCTCGAGGGTCTCGTCGGGGGTGCGAGCCGTCGTGTGCACCGCCACACCGACGCTGACGGTCAGGCCCTCCGCCTCGCCTCGCCATCCCTCGACGATCCGCTCGGCGATCGAGATGGCCTCCGGCCCGACGCCGCGCATGACGACGAGGAACTCGTCACCGCCGAAGCGGGCGACCTCGTCGGACGTACGGAGCATCACCGCGAGGTGGGCCGCGACCTGCACCAGGAAGCGGTCACCGGCGACGTGACCCTCCCGGTCGTTGATCGTCTTGAAGTCGTCCAGATCGACGAGCGCAAGGGCGTCGCCGTCGTCGAGGCTGGCGAGCAGCCGAGCCGCGCGACGCCGGTTGCCCACGCCGGTCAGCGGGTCCATCTCGGCGTCGGCCACCAGCGAGTCCATCGTCTGCCGTTGCTCGAGCGCCGCACCGGCCTGTGCTGCGAACAGCTGGGCGCTGAACCGCGAGAAGCGGTCGGTGGGTCCGGACTGGGTGACGCAGAGGGCGCCGATCGGCCCCGACCGGCCGATGAGCGGCAGCGTCAGCAGCGTCGGACGCTTCGTCGTCGGGTCGCCGGGACGCAGCACCACCTCCCGGGAGGTGACGAACGAGCGGAGCAGCGCCGGCATGTCGAGGGACGGCGCGCACTCGGGTCGACCGACCTGCACCACCACCGGATCACGGCCATCGGGGTCGACCAGCACCGACGCGTGGTCGCCGTGGAAGCTCCCGAGGGCGACCTCGGCCAGCACGGTGGCGGCCTGCTCGAGGCTCTCCTGGCCACGGATGCGGGCGACCGAGTCCGCCAGGCGCTCGAGGTCACGCGCCCGGCGGCGTTCGAGCTGCTGGGCCCGTCGGAAGCTCTCCGCCGTCCAGGCCATGACCTCGCCGATGGTCACGGCGAACGGCACCAGCACCAGCACCATCCACCCCTGGTCGACCGTCCCCGGAACGTGGTCGAGCGTGTCGTACAAGCAGAGGGCGGCGAAGGGCGCCATGGCGATCGCCGCGCCCCGGGGCTGGGACGCGCCGATCCAGGCGAAGGCCAGGAAGACCGTTCCCACGTACCCGTACGGTGCCCCGGGCCCGTTGTCCGGGGCGACGCGTGCGCTGACGGGAAGCACGGCCAGGTAGAAGGCCGGGATCAACAGGGTGCAGGCGACCCACACCCATCGGGGCCACCGGCCGATGCCCAGCCGACGCCAGAGGGCGTCGAACCCCCACCAGAGCGCGGCGGCGACGACGATCGAGAGCACGTTGAAGCCCACGCGCACGTCGAGCACCGGGATCCCGCCGGCCAGCTGGGTGACGAGGACGATCGCGCTGGGCACCGCGATCAGCACGGCACCCGAGCGGATGGCGAGCCGCGCCTGGGTGAGGTCGGCAGCGGGGTTCGGTCCGGTCACCCGCGTCGCGCTCCGGTCTCTGCCGGACCCACCCGGTTGAGCGCCACCGTCGTCATGCACGCCTCGGACTGACCATCCGCCACGTCACCCTCGGCCTGCCCGGATCCCGAACCGGGACCTCGGGACAGACGAGGACCCTCACGGTACCTGCGCACGGCCATGGGGTCCTGCGACGCGCCGCGCGCCCCGCGCGCCGGCCAGGCAGGTGCACGCCGCGAGCGTCGGCGCCATGGGCGCGCGGACGGCTCTGCACCGGGTGGCGCTCCTCGGCGATGACCTTCTCCCCCTTGCCCCCGCCCCAGGTCGGGCGCACGATGATCGTGTCCGGTCCCCCGGCCGGGGGTCCGCGGCACCCGAACGAACGAGCGAGGAGGGGCGCGATGGCTGGATTGATGCGGCGCGAGTGGCCGGTACCGTGGACCGAGTGGTTCGGGCGGGCCCTGCCCGAGATGCTGCGCGGCGACCTCGGCGACCTGGACGACTGGCCCGATCGCGACGCCATGCGACTCGAGGAGTACCTGGAGGACGGCACCCTCGTGGTGAAGGCCGAGCTGCCGGGGATCGACCCCGAGCGCGACGTCGAGATCACCGTCGACAAGGGGGTGCTGACGATCCGGGCCGAGCGCCGGGAGGAGAAGGAGGAGAAGGGCGAGGGCGGCTCGTACCGGTCCGAGTTCCGCTACGGGCAGTTCACCCGCCGCCTCTCCCTGCCGGCCGGCGCCAGCGAACAGGACGTGAAGGCGACCTACGCCGACGGCATCCTCGAGGTCCGGGTCCCGATCGGCGAGGAGGCCGCCGGCGCCACCAAGATCCCCGTGACCCGAGGCTGAGCCGGGACGGCGACGGGAGCAGTCCGCGGCGACGACAGGTCGCGGTCCTCCTGGCTCCGCGGGGTGTCCGGGCACCGACCGGGACGCCGTCGGGCGGACCCGAGGAGGTCCCACCATGCGATTCCGGAACCGCACCGAGGCCGGCCGGGCCCTCGCCGACCGGATCCTGGCCACCGACCTGGCCGACGAGGACGTGGTCGTGCTCGGCCTGCCGCGTGGCGGTGTCCCCGTCGCCTTCGAGGTGGCCCGCAGCCTCGGGGCACCGCTCGACGTGATCGTGGTGCGCAAGCTCGGCGTCCCCTTCCAGCCCGAGCTGGCGATGGGCGCGATCGGCGAGGACGGCGTCCGCGTCCTCAACGACGAGGTGCTGGCGGTGGCGCGGGTGAGCGACGAGGAGCTCGCCGCCGTCGAGGCCGCGGAGCGGGGCGAGCTCGAGCGGCGGGCGCGCCGCTTCCGGGGTGCGCGCCCTCGGCTCGACCTCGCCGGCTGCACGGCGCTGGTGGTCGACGACGGCGTCGCCACCGGCTCCACCGCCCGCGCCGCCTGCCGGGTCGCCCGGGCCCACGGCGCGTCCCGGGTGGTGCTCGCCGTCCCGGTGGCGCCGGTGGACACCCCCGACCGCTTCGCCGACGCCGTCGACGACGTCGTCGTCGTGGCCACACCGGAGCCCTTCTTCGCCGTCGGTCAGCACTACGACGACTTCTCCCAGACCACCGACGACGAGGTGGTCGGCCTCCTCGAGCGGGCGGCGGCGTCGGTCCCACCCGCCGAGGCGGTCACCCCCGCCAACGATCCCCCGCAGCGCAGCGAGGACGTCGAGGTCGCCGCCGGCCCGGTCATCCTCGCCGGCCACCTCGAGATCCCCGAGGACCCGATCGGCGTGGTGGTCTTCGCCCACGGCAGCGGCAGCAGCCGGCACAGCCCCCGGAACCGCTACGTGGCGTCCGTGCTCGAGGACGCCGGCATCGGCACCCTGCTCTTCGACCTGCTCACCCCGGCCGAGGAGCTCGACCGGGCCAACGTGTTCGACGTCGACCTGCTCGCCGGTCGGCTGGTGGCGGTCACGACCTGGTTGCGGTCCCAGCCCGAGGCCACCGACCTGCCCGTCGGCTACTTCGGCGCCAGCACCGGGGCCGCCGCCGCCCTGTGGGCGGCCGCCGATCCCGGCAGCGACGTCGCCGCCGTCGTGTCCCGCGGCGGGCGGCCGGACCTGGCCGGGCCTCGTCTGGCGGCGGTCGAGGCGCCGACCCTGCTGATCGTGGGCAGCCGCGACACCGTGGTGGTCGAGCTGAACCGGGAGGCGGCGGCGGCGCTGCGGTGCGAGCACGAGGTCGTCCTCGTCCCCGGCGCGACCCACCTGTTCGAGGAGCCGGGCACGCTGCCGCAGGCCGCCGAGGCCGCCCGCGACTGGTTCGTCGCCCACCTCGCACCCGGGTGAGCGGGACCGGGCCCGCGCTCGACCAGACGACGGACGCCCAGACGGCGGACGACCAGACCGCGGACGACCAGACCGCGGACGACCAGACCGCGGACGACCAGAACGCGGACGACCAGACCGCGGACGCCCAGACGGCGGACGACCGTCAGAACCCGATCACGGTGTGGGCGTCGAGGTCGGCCAGGCCCCGCAGCACGGCGAAGGGGGTGACGGCCGAGGTGCGCACGTTGGCGGGCGACGGGACGTTGCGGAACCGGAACTCGTAGTCGCCGGCCGCGCCGCGGGCCACGATGTGGTGCTCGACGTGGTCGGTGGCCGGGTCGGCCACGAGGCGCACGTGCACCCGGTCGAAGCCGATCGTCACCAACGACAGGGTGGCGGCGACGTTCACCGACGTGGGGAAGCGCTCCACGGCCTCTCGGGCCGGCCCGTCGTACACCGCCACCGGCGCCGTCGCCTCCTCCACCGCTGCCGCCTCCGCCGCCGACATCCACGGGCGCACCAGGGCGCGGGGCGGCTTGGTGGTGGTGAGCGACACCTCGTCGAGGGACCCGAGCAGCGCGGCGGCCCGCAGCTGGTCGACCCCACCGATCGCACCCGTCGTCACCAGCAGGCGCCCTGCGCCGCGGCCCAGCGTCGCCAGCAGCCCGTCGTCACGCAGGGCGCCGACGCTGACGACGAGGAGATCGGCACCGGCGGCCACGACGGCCGGACCGTAGGACGCCACCGCCTCCTGGCTGGCGGCCTCCACGACCAGGTCGGCGCCGGACAGCAGCTCGTCGAAGGACCCGGCTCGGTAGCGGTCGGGCACCGGCGAACGGGCGTGGACGCCGGCCAGCACCAGCCCGGGCACGCCCCGATCGAGCGCCTCGGCCACCACCGAACCCACCGCGCCGTGGCCGATGACGCCGACACGTCGCGGCGGGCGCGCCCGGTCGTGGTCGTCGGGACGGGACGCGGGTGACGGCGTGGGCGGGGTCATGGTTGGGTCGACGTCGGCGGTCTCCTGGGTCACCCGGGCGGCGACGGCTCCCCCGGGGTTGCCGCCGGGGCGGAAGCTCCGGACACTCCCAGCCAAGCGCATCCGGATGGTTCCGGTCAGGGCCGGAGGTCACGGGGCACGCTCGCCCGAAACGGTGTCGGCCGTCGGCGGCGCACGATCCTGGCATCGGACCCTGGGTCGACGCGCCGTCGTCGCCCACACTGGAACCATGGTGGCTCCTCCGTCGCCGACGAACGGCCGCACCCGCCGGCACCTCACGGCGGACACGCCGTACCGACACCGCCTGCGCCCGACCGGGGCCATGCGGGTGCCCGGGATCGTGTTCGCGTCCGCGGTGCTGCTCGACGTGGCCGCCGACGACCGCTCGCTCGACCAGGTCGCCAACGTGGCCACGCTGCCGGGGATCGTCGAGGCCTCCTACGCGATGCCCGACGTGCACTGGGGCTACGGCTTCCCGATCGGCGGCGTGGCCGCCACCGACGTCGAGGCGGGGGGCGTCGTCTCGCCCGGCGGCGTCGGGTTCGACATCTCCTGCGGGGTGCGCCTGCTGGTGTCACCGCTCGACGAGGACACCCTGGCCCCGCGACTGCCGGGCCTCATGGACGAGCTGTCCGACGTCATCCCGCGCGGGTTGGGTCGGGGCGCCGTGTGGGAGGTCGCCGGTCGCGGCGAGCTCGATCGGGTCCTGGAGGGCGGCGCCGCCTACGCCGTCGCCCAGGGCCACGGCACCCCCGCCGACCTCGCCCACTGCGAGGACGGCGGCCTGCTCGCCGGCGCGGCTGTCGGGGGCGTGAGCGACCGGGCGCTCGAGCGGGGGCTGCACCAGGTGGGCAGCCTCGGCTCGGGCAACCACTTCCTCGAGGTGCAGGTGGTCGACGAGATCCTCGACCCCGTCGCGGCAGCCGCCTTCGGGCTCGCCGACCGCCGCGTCGTGGTGATGATCCACTGCGGGTCGCGCGGGCTCGGCCACCAGATCTGCTCCGATCACGTGAAGCTGCTGCAGCCGGTGATGGCCCACCACGGCATCCGCGTGCCCGACCCCCAGCTGGCCTGCGCCCCGGTGGCGTCGGCCGAGGGTCGGGCCTACCTGGGCGCCATGGCCGCCGCCGCCAACTACGGACGGGCGAACCGCCAGCTGCTCACCGAGGCGACCCGGCGGGCGTTCGAGCGGTGCGCCGGGGAGGGCCGGCTCGACCTGCTCTACGACGTGTCGCACAACCTGGCCAAGCTCGAGACGCACGAGGTCGACGGGGTGGCCCGGCGGCTGTGCGTGCACCGCAAGGGCGCGACCCGAGCCCTGCCGCCCGGCCATCCCGACCTGCCCCCGGCGTTGCGGGCCACGGGTCAGCCGGTGCTGATCCCCGGGTCGATGGGCACGGCGTCCTACGTGCTCGTCGGCGTCGATCCCGGCGGCGCCTTCCACTCAAGCGCCCACGGCGCCGGGCGGGTCATGAGCCGCCACGCCGCCGCCCGCCGCATCGGGGCCCGCCAGCTCCGGGCCGACCTCGAGGCCACCGGTGTGGCCGTACGGGCCGCCTCCCGGCGAGGGCTGGTGGAGGAGGCGCCGTTCGCCTACAAGGACGTGGACGAGGTGGCGCGGGTGTGCGAGGCCGCCGGGCTCGCCCGGCGGGTCGCCCGCCTGCGCCCCATCGGGGTGATCAAGGGCTGATCCTGCACCCGTCGACGACCGCGACCGGGTCGCCGACGTCGCCGGACGCCACGCGCCGACGGACGGCGCCCATCGTGGTGCGGGCCGTCACACGTCGATCACCGCGCGGGCCCGCCACGTGCCGTCGTCGGGAGCGAACGCCAGGGCGTGACGGGCCACGGCTTTGGGCACCGCGCCCACCAGCTCGACGTCGTCGGCGGCGACGACGTCGAAGCGGCCCGTGAGCCGGCCGTCCTCGGCGACCCGCAGGCGGGCGGCCACCGGCACGACGCCGTGCACCTCGGTCACGAAGACGACCTCCTCGAGCACCGCCACCAGCCGCTCCTCGGCGGTGGCGGGAGGCAGGTCGACCGACACGACGGTCCGCGGCGCACCGGGGGCCGGCTCGACGAAGGCCTCGGCGAGCGCGGCCACGGCCTCCTCGAGGCAGGCGACCTCGGTCGGGCCCCATGCCTCGACGATCAGGTCGGCGGTGTGGGGGACCACTCGGTGCCCCCTGCCCTGGGCCGCCAACGCCTGCGCCGCCCTGGTGCGCTAGTGCCGGAGCACGAGCCCGATGTGACCGACGTCGTCGAGGGCGTCGGGGTCCACGAACGACACCTCGCCGCCGTCGAGGAGCACGGCCTCGATCACGTCGTCGACGACGTCGTCGAGCTCGAGCACCGGTTCGGGCTCGGTGGCGGCGCCCACGACGCCGTCGACCCAGTGCCGCGGGAAGGAGAAGCCCTCCTCCACGACCAGCTCGTGGCCCCGGCCGGCCCGGGCGGACTCGTCCACCGCCGGCAGGCCGGTCGCGGCCCGACCCGCCCCCAGCGCCCGGCGCAGCCGCTCCACCGCCTCGGCCCGGCGGGCGGCGAGGTGCGCGTCGAGCGCCGGTTGCACCGCGGCGGCGAGCTCGGCGGGCGTGGCCCGGCCGTAGCTGCCGCGGACGTGGCCGACGACCTGCGCGGCGTGCGTGGTGACCTCGTCGAAGTAGGCGAGCTCCCGGGTGGCGGCGACCACCACCAACGGGAGCGGGTCCCGGTCGACCGCGGCGCCAAGGGCGGCGTCGACGGCCCGCTGCACGATGCGGTGCTCCTCGTGCTCGGCCTCCTCGTGGATCGGTTGGTCCTTGTGCGGGGTGTCCCACTCGTGGGGTGGCGCCACGTCGATCGGGAACCCGCCGGCAGCGATCTCCACCAGGTGGCCGCCCTGCCCCTCCAGCAGGCGGGCCCGGTGCCCGGCGATGGACAGCACCCGGTACCACGGGGATCGGGCCAGGCCCGTCAGCAGCTGACGGGTGGCGAAGGACCGGTTCACCGTGACCTGCTCGTCGACGGCGAACGGCAGCCGCAGCACCTCGCAGGACTCGGCGCTGGCCAGCACGGCCAGGCCGTGGGCGTGCTCGCCGGTGCGCAACCCGAGATCGACGGCGTCGAGCTGGGCCCGGACGGCGGCGGCCACCTCGCCGCCCCGCTGCGCGGCGACCGCGGCCACCGCCCGGTCCACCAGGGCGCGCAGCCGCGGCGAGACCTCGGGATGCGCCGCCACCGGTTGGGGCACCGGGGCGAGGACGGTCACGGCCGGGTCGGCCCGCCGCCGTGCGATGGCTTCGATGGTCGCGCGCTCCATCCGTGCACCTCCCCGCTCGGCGGCACCGACCCGACGCGTCGCGGTGGTCCTCCCCGGCCACCACCGAGGTGAGACGGGCGGGGTCGAGCACCCTCACCCTGCCGTGATGAGCCCCCAGTGGCCGTCGTAGCGGTGGTACACCACGCTACCCCGACCGGTCGCCCGGTCCGTGAAGAACACGAAGCGCTCGCCGCTGGACTCGAGCCGCTCGATGGCCTCGGTCGGCGCGAGGCTCGGCGCCGGTGGGAGGCGCCGGCAGGCGGCCGCCGCCCCGTCGGTGGGGTCGGCGCCCACCCCCTCGGGGAGCTGCAGGGCCAGGGCGCCGTCGTGCTCGTCGTAGGCCACGACGGCGTCGGCGTCGGTCGCCAGCTCGCGGAACAGGTAGAAGTCGTGCCCGAGCTGGTCGAGGTCGAAGGCGGCCTCGTCCACCGTCATCGGGGCGAGGGCGAACGACTTGGTCCGCACCAGCTCCCGCTCGTCGTAGGGCAGCGGGAAGTACTCCGGCCGCTGATCGGGCAGGTCGCCGTGGCGCCACTGCCCGGCGGCGTGCTCACCGGTGCGGTGCAGGTCGCGACCGGCGCGCCCCACCCGCTGCTCGTGACGGCGCAGCCGGCTCGCCAGCCGGTCCTCCAGCAGGTCGATCGCCTCGAACATCGAACCGGCGGCCAGGTGCGCCCGCACCGGGCGCCCGTTCACGTCGAGGGTGACCTCGACCATCGCGGGGCGCTCGCGGGCCGGATCCGGCGCCTGGTCGAGCTCGACCTCGGCGTACAGCACCGGCTGGCCGACGCGATCGATCAGCCGGGCGACCTTGTCCCGGGCGTAGTCGACGACGCCACCGGGCAGGTTGCCGTGGACGGTGATGGTGATGTCTTCTGGTTCGGTGATGGTCACGATGCCTCCGATGGCTTGGAGGTCAGGGCTCCGACCACGAGGGGCCGGATCAGGTCGCGCAGCGACACCACACCCACCACCCGCCCGTCGTCGGTGACCGGCAGGTGACGGATCCCACGGTCGAGCATCTGCAGGGCGAGGTCGTAGGCCGGGTCGGCGGCGGCGGCGGTGACGACGGCGTCGGCCATCGCCTCGCGGACGCTGGTGGCGTCGAGGTCGAGGCCCACGGCGACGGCTCCCGACACGTCCCGCTCCGACAGGACCCCCTCCGCCCGCTCCGCCGTGCCCACGACCAGCAGCCCGACGTCGTGCTCCCACAGCAGCCGAGCCGCCACCCGCAGGCTGTCGTCGAGGTCGACGAACACGGTGTCACGGGTCACCAGGTCTCGGGCCGGTGTGGTGAAGCCGGGGTCGGTCATGGGCGCATCCGGTGGGTGTCGACGGATCGCTGAACGGCCTCAGTGTCATGAGGCACGCCCGCCGGGGGAAGTGCCGAAGGTCCCCGGGGCGGTCCCTCGTCGTCACCGCCTCATCTGCGGCGCGCTCCGGCCGATCTACCAAGGGATGACGGCGGCGTACGACGATGCGGCGCGCAGCGATGGGGTGACGGCGACGCCCGACGGCGCCGCGCCCTCGCTGGCGCGGCGGTGGCTCGACCGGCGGCCGCCCCGAGGCGCCTCCTTCGCAGTGGTCGTGGCCCTGACGCTGCTCATGGGCGTGCTGGACCAGGTCACTGGCCCGTACCTGGCGTCGGCGACCTTCTACCTGATCCCGGTGGCCCTCGCCGCCTGGTACCTGGGACGGCAGGCGGCGCTGGCGATCTCGGTGCTCGCCACGCTGATCGGGTTCGTCACCGCCCTGATCGACCCCGGCGAGGTCCCGCTCGCCGTGGCCGTGGCGAACCAGCTGCTCCGACTCGGCGTCTACGCCTTCGTCGCCGTCGTCACCTCCGCCGAGCGCAGGGCCATGAGCACCCTCGAGGACCTGGCGGCCAAGGACCCCTTGACCCAGCTGTCGAACCGCCGGTGGTTCTACCAGCAGGCCGAGGCGGAGCTGCGGCGAGCCGCCCGCGAGGCGCAGCCGCTGGCGGTGGTCTACCTGGACGTGGACGGGCTGAAGGCCCGCAACGACACCTACGGGCACGAAGCCGGCGACGAGATGCTCGTGGCCGTGGCCGACGTCGTCCGTCGGACCCTGCGGGCCTCTGACCTGACGGCCCGGGTCGGCGGCGACGAGTTCTGCCTCCTGCTGCCCGCCACGGGCTTCGACGAGGCGCTGGAGGTCGTCGACCGCGTGCGCCGGCGACTCGAGGACGCCGAGCCGCTCCCGGTCCGCGTCAGCGCCGGTGTGGTGGCGGGACCGGTGGCCGGCGACGTCGACGTGGAGTCGTTGGTGCGCGCCGCCGACCTGCTCATGCTCGAGGCCAAGGCGACCGGCCAGGGGCGCACGGCCGGACGACCGTCGCTGCAGTCCACCTGAGCCGTCCAGGGCGACCCGGCTCAGCCCTCGTCGCCGGCGAGGAAGCGCTGGAACCAGCGAGCCGAGTCCTTGGGTATCCGGCGGTGGTCGTCGTCGTAGTCGACGTAGACCAGCCCGAAGCGGGGACGGCGGCCGAAGAACCACTCGATGTTGTCCGCGTAGGACCAGTGGAAGAACCCGTCCACCGGCACGCCCTCCCGGCGGGCCCGCAGCACGGCGCGCAGGTGCTCGCGGACGTACCAGATCCGCACGTCGTCGCGGACCCTGCCCTCCACCAGACGGTCCTGCAGGCCGAGCCCGGACTCGGTGACGACGAGGCGGTCGGCGATCGGGTGGCTGGCGTAGGTGCGCAGGACCTCGTACAGGCCGTCGGGGTCGGCGGGCACGCCGATGTCGGAGCGCAGTCGCACCTCCGCCCCGCGCAGCGTCGGTGTGGGCAGCGCTCCGAGGCCCGGCAGCCGCGGCCCCTCCAGGGCCAGCGGCCCGTAGTACTGCACGCCGAGGAAGTCGAAGCGGAACGTCGCCGCTTCGAGGTCGCCGTCGAGCACGGCGGGCTCGAGCAGCTTCAGCACCCTCGTCGCGGCGAACGGGTAGCCGCGGCCGCCCGCCGGGTCCAGGAAGATCCCGTTGGCCAGCGCTTCGATGGCCTCCTTGCGGCGCCGGGTCCGGGCGTCGACGGGGTGGTAGGGGCGCACCGGCATGATCACGTTCGTGGTGCCGATCTGCGCACCGGTGGGCAGCACCTCCCGCAGGCGGCGACCGGCCTCGGCGATGGCCAGGTTCATGTGGTGCACGCTGCGCAGGGTCCGCTTCGGGTAGAGGCCCCGGCGCCCGAACCCGCCGATGAGCAGATGGCCGGCGACCGAGGCCGGCTCGTTGAAGACCATCCAGTGCTTCACCCGGTCGCCGAAGGCGTCGCCGCACACCTCGGCCAGACGGGCGAAGGGCTCGATGATCGAGCGGTCGGCCCAGCCGCCCTGCTCGTGCAGCGCCAGCGGCAGGTCCCAGTGGTGCACCGTGAGCCACGGCTCGATGCCCCGCTCGAGGCAGGCGTCGATCACCCGCTGGTAGAAGTCGATCCCCTTGGGGTTGACGGGACCCCGACCGTCGCCGAGCACGCGGGGCCAGCTGATCGACAGCCGGTTGGCGCCGAACCCGAGCTCGTCGATCAGGGCGATGTCCTCGGGGTAGCGGTGGAAGAAGTCGATGGCGTCGTCACCGACCGGGCCGCCGTCGATGCGGCCACGGTGGCCGGCGGCGTCCCACACCGACGGGGCCTTGCCGTCGACGTCCCACGCCCCCTCGATCTGGAAGGCCGCCGACGCGACGCCCCACGTGAAGTCGTCCCCGAAGTCCGCTCGCAACATGGCAGCCTTCCTACCAGGGCGGCGGCCGACGCGTCCGGGGGCGATGCCGGAACGGGTCCGGCCCGGCGGGGCGCGCGGCGGCCGACGCAGTCGATGGAGCGGTCGCCGCGCCCCCGGGCAGGCGGGGTCACCGACCGCTACGGTGCGGGCGGGACGCGGGTCGGACGCCGTCCGTGTGGGGAGCTGCGTGCCGCCGCCATCGCATCGGTCGGGAGGGACCATGGAGATGACCTCGTACGCACCCGGGACCCCGTCGTGGGTCGACCTCGGCACGCCGGACGTCGACGGCGCCGCCGCCTTCTACGCCGGGCTGCTCGGCTGGGACGTGCAGGACGGCGCGCCCGAGACCGGCGGCTACCGCATGTGCCAGCTGCGCGGCCGGGCCGCCGCCGGCCTCGGCCCCCAGCAGAGCCCCGACATGCCGCCGTTCTGGACCTGCTACGTCACCGTCGCCGACGCCGACGCCACCACCGCGCGGGCGCGCGACCTCGGAGGCGCCGTGCTGGTCGAGCCCATGGACGTCATGACCTTCGGGCGCATGGCCGTGCTCGCCGACCCCGCCGGCGCCGCCTTCAGCATCTGGCAGGCTGGTGACCACATCGGCTGCGAGGTCGTGAACGAGCCGGGGGCCTTCTGCTGGAGCGAGCTGCTCACCACCGATGTCGAGGGATCCGCCGCCTTCTACGGAGGCCTGTTCGGCTGGGAGGCCCGCACGGCGGAGGGCGACATGCCCTACACCGAGCTCCACCTCGACGGACGGGGCATCGCCGGCATGATGCCCAAGCCGCCCGGCATGCCCGCCGAGGCCCCACCGATGTGGATGGTGTACTTCGCCGTCGCCGACGTCGACGCCGCCACGGCCCGGGTGCCCGAGCTCGGTGGCGCCGTGCTCATGCCGATCATGGACAGCCCGGCCGGACGCTTCGCCACGGTCGCCGACCCCGCCGGCGCCGCCTTCTACCTCATCGACCTGGCCGCGGGCCTCGGCGGCTGACCGCCGCTCGTCGTCGGTGCGGCGGGGCCGTCTGCCCTGCCGCACCGGCCGTCAGCTCGACGAGCTGCGCCGCACGAGCACGAACCCGATGGCGCCCACCACGACGACGGCGGCGAGGACCAGGGCGACCACCACACCGGTGGACGAGCCACCGTCGCTGCTCGTCGACGACGACGTCGTGGACGCGGCCGGCGCGGTCGTGGACGCGGCCGGCGCGGTCGTCGGCGCGGCCGAGCCGGCGACCGTGGTGGGCGCGACCGACGACGTGGCCGCCGCCTGGGCCGCCACCGACACGGTGCCCGTCGCCGAGGCCGCCGGTTCGGTCGAGGTGACCTGCACCGCCCAGTCGCCGGCGGTCGGCACGGTGATCCCCGCGCCGTACAGGGAGCTGTTGGGCCCGACGAGCGGGAGCGGCACCGGCCCGACGGTCGCCCCGCCGGGCCCGGTCAGGGTGGCGGTGACGGTGGCTTCGGTGGCGAGGTCGGAGTCGTTGGTGTACGTGATGCCGACCTGCACCTCGACCCGGTCGGGGCCGACCTGCTGGGCCTTGGTGACCGTCATGTCGCCGGTCGGGCTGTGGGCCCAGGCCGGGCCACCCCACACCACCGTGAGGAGGGCGACGAGGGCGAGCCCGGCGACGAGCCCGGCTCCAGGACGACGAGGTGCCCGCCTCTTCGTTGGTCTGGTGGGATGCATGGGGCGAAGCGTAGGTGGCCGAGCCCGGCGCCTGGTCGTCGCGCCGTCCATCGCCGCACCCGGCGACCGGCCCTCAGCGCTCCTCGAAGCGGAAGGCGGCACCGGTGCTGAAGCGGGTGAGCGCCACCTCGTCGGGCTCGGGACGAGCGTGGGCGCCGATGGTCACGGCGAAGGCGGCGCCTGGTCCCGACCCGTCGAGCTCGACCACCTCGACCGCCGGGTGCACGCCCCACAGCACGGCGGCCAGCACCTCGGCGTGGCCACCCAGCAGCGCCGGCCACGGGTGCGCCTCGTCCTCGTGCAGGGCCGGGCAGTCGGCGAGGCGCACCACCACCCGGTCGGCCTCGCGCTCGACGGAGGCGTCGACGTAGGCGCGGGGCCGCAGCATCGGGTGCAGGTCGAGCACGGCGGCGACCCCGTCGAGGTCGTCGGACAGGTCGAAGGCGGTGCGCAGCCGCTCGGCGGCGATGGCCCCACCCCCATGAGCTGGCGCCGGGTGATCTCGTCGGCGGCCTCCGGGCCGTAGCGGTCGGCCACGGCGAAGCCGAACGAGATGACGAGGAGCTGGCCCTGCAGCGCCACCTCCTCCCCCAGCGCCCGCAAGGTCGACGCCGAGAAGGCCTCGAGGTCGAGGTCGGCCTGCAGCGCCCCGTCGTAGCGGCGGGCGCCCTCGTCGTCACCGGCGGGGTCGACCGGGGTGACGGGCAGCGTGCCGGCCCGGGTGGCGGCGACCCGCAGCGCGTAGGCCGGCTCGGGCGCCGCCGGGTCGGCGTCGTCGATGGTGACGGTCCAGTGGCAGTGGGGGTGGCGGTCGGCCGGCACCCGGGGTGGACGGTGGATCGGCTCGACCTTGGCCCGCGGGTCGGTGGCGCAGGCGGTGGCCGGGAAGGTCGGGTCCTCGATGTCGTGGCACATGGCCACCACGAACTCCTCGCCCATCGGCTCGACGTCGGCCAGCGCGCCGCAGTGGTCGAGCCAGAACTCGCCGTGGCGCTCGTCGTGCACCCGGTAGCGGAAGTCGAGGAACTGCGGCGGCGCCCCCACGTCGAGCTGCATGCCCTTGAAGATCGTCTCGACGTCTCGGCCGCCGGCGAACCCGAGCAGCTGCTGGGTGCGTCGGGTGTAGACGGGGCTGGCGCCCATCCACTCGTCGATGGCGATGTCGCGCATCGGCTCGGCGCCGAAGCGGGCGATGAGCTGCGGCATCCCGGCCCGGTCGATGAGGTGGCCTGCCATCAGCAGCTCGCGCACCCACGTCGCCAGCGCCGGTCGGTCGAGCCGGGCCGGCGTCATGCCGGACGGCGTCCCGGGGCTCAACGGGCCCGCACCGAGGTCGGCAGGGCGGCGAAGCCACGGACGTTGACCGAGTGCACGCGAGATCCCCGACTCGTCGACGTCGTAGTCGGCGACGGCGTCGACGAGCTCCTCCAGGGCCACCTTCGCCTCGAGCCGGGCCAGCGACGCGCCGAGGCAGTAGTGGCGACCGAACCCGAAGCTGGCGAGCTGGGGCAGCGGGTGCGCCCGATCGAGGTCGTACACGTCGGGGTGGGGGAACACCCGGGGGTCACGGTTGGCCGAGCCGATCAGCAGCACGACCCGGTCGCCCTCGTGGATGGTCCGGCCGTGCTTGTCGAAGTCGACGCGGGCGGTGCGGGCGAGGAGCTGGCTCGAGGTGTCGTAGCGCAGCGTCTCCTCGACCCAGTCCGACCGCGATCGCGGTCGGCGAAGGGCTTGGCGCGTTCGTCGGGGAACCGCCACCCCCAGTACCAGGCGTTGCCGAGCAGCTTGGTGGTCGTCTCGTTGCCGGCGATGACCATGAGGAACAGGAACCCGACGAGCTCGTCGTCGGTGAGGCGGTCACCGTCGAGCTCGGCCTCGAGCAGGGCCGAGATCAGGTCGTCGCCGCGGTTGACCTTGCGGTCGGCGACCAGGTCGCCGTAGTAGGCGACCAGGCTGAACACCGCGTCGAGCGACTCCGGTGGGAGGTCGTACACGCCGTCCTCGCGGTGCATCACCAGGTCGGCGAGGCGGCGCAGCTCGGCCCGATCGGCCGGCGGGACGCCGATCATCTCGGAGACGACGTCCATCGGGAGCCGGCCGGCGAAGTCGGCGATGAAGTCGAGCTCGCCACCGCCGTCCAGCGCCGCCGCCAGGTGCTGGCGGGTGAGCTCGCGGATGCGGGGTTCGAGGTCCTGCACCCGTCGCGGGGTGAAGCCCCGTGACACCAGGCCCGCATCCGGCCGTGCCGGGGTGGGTCCATGGCCAGGAACGACGCCGTCTTGTGCGAGTGCGGTCCCACCGCGGTGGGGTCGAGGGACACGCCGTGCGCCGACGACAGCTTCTCGGCGTCGCGCAGTCCCTCGAGCACGTCCTCGTGGCGGGACAGGACCCAGATGGCCAGCTCGTCGTTGCGGTACAGCGGCGCCTCCTCCCGGAGCCGCTCGTACACCGGGTAGGGGTCCTCGTGCAGCTCGTAGGCGTAGGGGTCGAAGTGGAGGGTGTCGGTGGTGGTCATCGTCGGTCCCCCAGGAGCAGGCGGGCGAGGTCGGCGAGGCGGTCGGGCAGCTCGGCGTAGGACAGGTGCCCCGTGCCGGCCCGCACCAGCGCTCCGGTCATGGCCAGGTCGAGGGCGTCGACGACGGCCGGGTCGGCGCCGTCACCCACGGCGTCCTCGACCCGTCGGCGCATCTCGGCACCGATCCGGTCGCGCAGCACCCGGACCTCGGGGTCGGGCGCCAGCATGGCGAACGTGCAGGCGGCGGCCAGCTCGGGCTCGTCGGCCACCAGCAGGGCCAGGTCGGCGAGGGTGGCCTCCACCCGGTGCAGCACCGTCCGCCGACGGTCGAGCCGGGTCTCGGGCAGCGCGGCCAGCCGGCGCCAGAACACCTCGGTGACGAGGTGCTCCTTGGAGGTGAAGAACGTGTAGGCGGTGGCCGGGGCCACGCCCGCCCGGCGGGCGACGCCGCGCACCGTCAGCCCCGGGTACCCGTGGTCGCGGACCTCGTGGACCGCGGCCGACGTGAGCTTGTCGACGGTGGCGGCCTGCCGCTCGGAGAGGTGCCGGCGGGGCGCCTCGCGGTCGGTCACCGCGAGCATGGACGCTGTACTGGACATGTGTCCAGATTGTCGTCCGGGCACGGGCGTACTGTCAACCCACCAACCGGTGACGGTTGTGTGTCCCTGGAGCGGACACGCGTCACCGATTCGTGGGAGGGGGCGGGGTCCGGGGGCGCTGGTACTGTCCGGCCACGCGCCGGGCGGTCGCCGGGACCGTCCAACCGGGGGACCCATGGCCAGCTCGACCCATCTGCGCACCTGCCCGCTGTGCGAGGCCATGTGCGGCCTGGAGATCGAGGTCACCGACGACCGCGTCACCCGCATCCGGGCCGACCGCGACGACGTGTGGAGCAGGGGCCACCTCTGCCCCAAGGGCACCACCCTCGGGCACCTCCACCACGACCCCGACCGGCTGCGCTCTCCCGTCGTGCGCGAGGGCGACGAGTGGCGCGAGGTGTCCTGGGACGAGGCCTTCGCCCGCTGCGCCGAGCTGCTGCACCCGGTGCTGGCCGAGCACGGCCCCGAGGCGATCACCGCCTACCTCGGCAACCCGCTGGCCCACGCCTTCGACCTCGGTCGCTACGTCGGGGTGCTCATCGGCATGTCGGGGATCCCGATGGTGTACTCGGCGGGGACCGTCGACCAGTGGCCGAAGAACCTGTCGAGCTACCTGCTGTACGGCGGGATGTGGAAGATCCCGGTGCCCGACATCCGACGCACCGAGCTCATGGTGCTGATGGGCGCCAACCCCCATGCCTCGCAAGGCTCGCTCATGGCCTGCGCCGACGTCCTCGGCCAGCTCGACCGCATCCGGGACGCCGGCGGCACCGTGATCGTCGTCGACCCCCGTCGCACCGGGACCGCCGACCACGCCGACGAGTGGCTGCCGATCGTGCCCGGCACCGACGCCGCGCTCCTCCTCGCGGTCCTGCACGTGCTGTTCGCCGACGGGCTGGTCGACCTCGGCGCAGCCGGGCCCCACGTCGACGACGCCGACGTCGACGCCCTCGCCACCATCGCCGCCGACTGGCCCCCCGAGCTGGTCGCCCCTGCCACCGGGGTGCCGGCCGAGCGGATCCGGCGCTTGGCCCACCAGCTGGCCGACGCCGAGCGCGGCGTCCTGTACGGGCGCATCGGCACCTGCAACCAGGAGTTCGGGACGCTGGCCTCGTGGCTGGTTGACGTGGTGAACATCGTGACGGGCCACTTCGACGTGCCCGGCGGGCTGATGTTCCCGACGCCGTCGGTGTGGTCGGTCGCCGGCCTGCCCCTGCCCGACCTCGAGGACGGGACCCCGAGCTTCGGCCGGTGGCGCAGCCGCGTGCGGGGCGCCCCCGAGATCCTCGGGCAGGTCCCCGTGTCGTGCCTCGCCGAGGAGATCGCCACCCCCGGCCCCGGCCAGATCCGGGCGCTGATCACGGTGGCCGGCAACCCCGTCGTCTCCACCCCCGGCGCCGGCGACCTCGACGCCGCCCTGGCCGACCTCGACGCCATGATCAGCGTCGACAACTGGATCAACGAGACCACCCGCCACGCCCACGTCATCCTGCCCGGGCTCTCACCCCTCGAGCAGCCCCACCACGACGAGCTGATCTGGCAGTTCGCCACCGGCAGCGCCGCCCGGTGGTCCGAGGCCGTCTTCGACCCCGGCGACCGCCCGCGCGAGTGGGAGATCCTCATCACCCTCGCCGGCATCTGCACGGGGCTGGCCCCCGCCGAGGTCGACGTGACCGCCATCGACGACGGCTTCTTCGACGTGCTGTGCGCGATGGTCGGGGTCGACGCCGCTCAGGCCCGCAGCCACCACGAGCACGGCGGCCCGGAGCGCCTGCTCGACCTCACGCTGCGCACCGGCCCCTTCGGCGACCGCTACGGCGAGGTGCCCGACGGGCTGACCCTCGACCGGGTCAAGGCGGCGCCCCACGGGATCGACCTCGGGCCCATGGTGCCCCGGCTCCCCGAGATCCTCGCCACGGCGGACCGGCGCATCCACCTGGTGCCCGACCACATCACCGCCGACCTGCCCCGGCTGCGCACCAGGGTGGAGGCCGGCGCCCGGCACGACGGCGAGCTGGTGCTGGTGAGCCGCCGCGACCTGCGCTCCAACAACTCGTGGATGCACAACGTGGCGGTGCTGGTGAAGGGCCGCAACCGCTGCACCCTGCAGATCCACCCGAGCGACGCGGCCGAGTGCGGCGTCGACGACGGCTCGACCGCCACCGTGCGCTCGGAGGTCGGCGCCCTCGACGTCGAGGTCGAGATCACCAGCGACATCGTGCCCGGCGTCGTGTGCCTCCCCCACGGCTGGGGCCACGACCGGCCGGGCACCCGTCTGTCCGTCGCCCGCGACCACGCGGGCGTCAACAACAACCTGCTGGCCCCCGGTCACCTCGTCGACGTGCCGAGCGGCAACGCGGCCGTCAACGGCATCCCGGTCACCGTGTCCCCGGCCGCCGGCGGCTGAGGCCGGCTCTGGCCGCGGCGCGGCGACCCTCCTCCCACCCACCCGCGAGGAGCACACCATGGCGATGATCGACGGCGGCGAGCTGGTGGCCCGCACCCTGGTGGCGGCCGGCGTCACCCACGCCTTCGGCATCCACGGCGGGCACCTCGACTCGATGCTGTCGGCCATGGCCCGCCACGGCATCACCCTGATCGACACCCGCCACGAGGCCGCCGCCGGCCATGCCGCCGAGGCGTGGTCGCGCACCACCGGGCAGGTCGGGGTGTGCTTCGTGACCTCGGGCCCCGGCTTCACCAACGGCTACACCCCCCTGGCCAGCGCCCACCTCGATCGCGTGCCCCTGCTCATGCTCACCAGCTCGCCGCCGCTGCGGGAGGCCGAGCTGAACGTGCTGCAGGGCGGCATCGACCAGATCCAGGCGGCGGCACCGGTGACCCGCTGGGCGCACCGGGTCTCCACCACCGCCCGCATCCCCGACCTGGTCACCAGCGCGCTGCGTCGCACGCAGGCGCCCACGCCGGGTCCGGTGGTGCTCGAGCTGCCCATCGACGTGCTGTTCCGCACCGTCGACGAGGAGCTGGCATCCCCGCCCGGGCCGACCACCGTCGGGGTGCCGGGACCCTCGGCCGCCGCCGTCGCCGCCGTCGTCGATCGGCTCCACGCCGCCGAGCGGCCGCTGCTCGTCGTGGGTGGCGGCGCCGCTCGCTCCGCCGGGGCCTCGGCCGCCCTCACCGCCCTGCTCGACCACGCCCCCATGCCCGTCGTCGCCTCCACCTGGGGCCACGGCGTGCTCGACCCCGACCACCCGTGCTGGCTCGGCGGCCTCTACGAGCTGGCGGCGCTGCCCTTCCTCGCCGGAGCCCCCGACCTCGTGGTGCTGCTCGGTGCCCGTCGTGGGTTCTTCCTGTCCCGCCGGATGGTCCCCGACGGCGTCGACGTCGTCCAGGTCGACCTCGACGGCGGCGAGCCCGGCCGCCTGCCCGTCGACCTCGGCGTGACCTCCGACGTGGGCGAGCTCCTGCGGGCCCTCGCCGGTCCCCTGCAGTCGCGGGCCCTGCCCGACCGGTCGGCGTGGATCGAGGCCACCCGAGCGGCCCGCGACGGCTTCGGGCTGCTGTTCGCCGAAGCCCCACCGGTCACGCCGTCGGGCCGGATCCACCCCTACGTCGCCGCCCGGGAGGTGGCCGGCGCCCTCGACCCCGACGGGATCCTCGTGTTCGACGGCGGTGAGTCGAGCGGCTGGATCAGCGCCTTCGCCCGCGCCAGCCGTCCCGGCTCGTGGTTCGGCAACGGGTACTTCGGCGGCCTCGGCGTCGGTCCCGGCTTCGCCGTCGGCGCCCAGGCCGCCCACCCCGACCGGCCCGTCGTCCTGTACTCGGGCGACGGCGCCATCGGCTTCAACCTCGTGGAGTGGGACACCATGGTCCGCCACGGCCTGCCCATCACCACGGTCGTGAGCAACAACCTCGGCTGGGGCATGTCGTTCCACGGCCAGGAGGCGCTGTTCGGTGCGGACGGCCACGTCGTCAGCGACCTGCCGGAGACCCGCTACGACCGCATCGCCGAGTCGTTCGGCCTCTACGGCGAGCGGGTGGAGGACCCCGACGAGATCGGCCCGGCGATGCGCCGCGCCCGCGACAGCGGGCGACCGGCGTGCATCGACATCGCGGTGGCCCCCGAGGTGGTGCACCCGATGATGGCCGACATGGTGGGCAACATCCCCGAGGGCTACACGCCGATGCCGTACTACGAGCCCATCCCGCCCGGCGAGGTCTGACCCACCTCCGGCCCCCGGCGTTCCTGTCATCGTTCTGCGTGCTCCCGCACGCAGAACGATGACGAGAACCGGCGGGGGTCGTGCACGCGCCGGAGCTCGTCAGCCCTCCAGGAGGCGCTCGACGGCACCGAGCACGTCGGGGTAGCGGCGCGTGCGCGCCCCGCCGTCGACGTGGACGAGCGCGCCGGACATGAACGCCGCCTCGTCCGACGCCAGGAACAGCGCCACGTCGGCGATCTCCTCGGGCTGGGCGTAGCGGCCGAGCGGGGCGTTCTCCACGAACTCCTCCACCACGCCGGGCAGCCCGAACAGCGGCTCCGTCGCGCCGGTGACGACCAGTCCCGGGGCGATGGCGTTGACCCGCACGCCGGACGGGCCGAGCTCGAGGGCCGCCACCTGGGTCAGCATCGCCACCCCGGCCTTCGACGAGCAGTACGCACCCATCCCCCGCCCCGGCTGGGTGGCGTTGAGGCTGGCCATGGTGACGATCGACCCGCCGCCGCCGTCGGCGATCGCCCGCCCGGCGTGCTTCACCGTGAGGAAGGCGCCGGTGAGCAGCAGGTCGACCAGGCGGCGCCACTCGGCCACGTCCATGTCGACGAGCAGCGCCGCGTTGCCGGCGCCGGCGTTGGCCACGGCCACGTCGAGGCGCCCGAAGCGGTCGCGAGCCAGCGCCACCAGCGCGGCCTGGTCGGCCTCCTCGGTGACGTCGCCGCGCTGCACCGCCACGGCGTCGCCGAGCTCGGCCGCGAGCGCGTCGAGCCCGTCGGCGTCGAGGTCGCCGGCCACCACCCGCGCCCCCTCGGCGGCGTAGCGGCGCACGATCGCTCGGCCGATCCCCGACGCCGCGCCCGTCACCAGCGCCACCTTCCCCTCGAGCCGCCCCGCCCCCTGCGTCGTCCCCGGTGCCTGGTCGCTCATGGCCGGACCGTAGCAACGCCCGCCTCGTCCGGGGCCTGGGATGTGCAGCGGCGGCTCGGGCCGATGCCGGCACCGCCGTGGCGCTGGCTCACAGCTCGGGGGCGCCCGGTGCCGACTCGTGACCCTCCTGTATCGGCAGGCGCAGCGCCACGATCATCATCGAGAAGTCGGCGGCCGCCACCAGGTGGTCCCTCGTCGGACACCCGCCTCAGTCGTCGTCGGCATCGGCCGCGACGCGGCCGATGATCTCCTCGGTCTTGAGCAGCAGCGGCGAGGTGCGCGGGTAGCCGACGTAGGGGGTGAGGTGGATGACGACCTCGCGCGCCTCGACGTCGGTCAGCTCGCCGTTGCGCAGGGCCGCCTCGAGGTGGATGGCCCACGTGTCGGCGTCGGCGACGGCGGCGATC
Organism: Acidimicrobiales bacterium; assembly: GCA_041394145.1. GTDB lineage: Bacteria > Actinomycetota > Acidimicrobiia > Acidimicrobiales > Acidimicrobilacustridaceae > JAWKIW01. The sequence continues at coordinate 54,343 of JAWKIW010000016.1, read as the reverse complement.
ACCGCCAGCGTGAGCAGGCGTCGGTCGCGTCGGGCGAGCTGCGGGCGGGCCCAGTGCTCGGCGAAGAGCTGGCCGAGCATGAGGTCGGCGTAGTCGAGCAGGCCGGGCGGGGGCGCCGGCAGGACGCCGCCGTACACCGCCTCGAACTCCCGTGACCCCCGCGCCAGCCGGTCGGCGTCGATCGCCGGCGTTCCGTCACGGCCGTCGTCGCTGTCGCCGTCGTTCACGGGTCCCGCCTCCTCGGTGTTCCTGTCATGGATGTGCGTGCCGGGGCACGCACATCCATGACGAGATCGTCGTTCGGGTGGCACCGTCCGGTCATGCGGTCGGGCACTGTGCCTCCCGCAGCATCGTCGTGCGGTGCACCTCGGGGTGTCGGTCGAAGTGCGGGATCACCTCGCGGCCGAAGACGTCCATCGTGCGCTTGGCGTCGTCGAGGGTGATCTGGGCGGTGAGCGGGCTGAACACCAGCTGGTCGACGCCGAGCGCCTCCCACACGGCGATGCCCTTGCGGGCGTCGTCGGGGTCGCCGCAGATCATGGCGCCCATGCCGGCGGCGATCTCGAGCATCTCGGGCGTCGGCTCCGGCGGCAGCTCGGGCCACTGCGGGAAGCCGGCCGGCCGGGGGAACGAGTCGAGCCAGCGCACCACCAGCGCCTGGTAGTACGAGAACCCGATCCGGCTGGCCAGCGCGAAGGCCTCGTCGCGGTCGTCGAGCACCACCATCTGGTTGACGACCATGACGTTGTCGTTGACCCAGTCGCCGAGCGGGTCCGACGGGTCCTGCACCAGCTCCTTGTACGTGGCGATCAGCGGCGCCAGCGACTCGGGGGCGCCGAAGGTGAAGCAGATGACGCCCAGGCCGTGGCGGGCGGCCTTCTCGAAGGTGGACGGGCTGCCGGCGGCGACCCACAGCGGCGGATGTGGCTTGGTGTAGGGCTCGGGCAGCACGTTGCGGGCAGGGTCGCGCCACAGCTCGGGGATCAGGCGGGCCGACTCGGCCCACAGCTCCTTCGTCTCGTCCATGGTCTCGATCCCGAACCCGGAGGTCTCCGTCGACGACGACCCGCGGCCGGTGCCCAGCTCGAAGCGGCCCTCGGTGAGGTGGTCGAGCATCGCGGCGCGCTCGGCGGTGCGGTACGGGTGGTTCACCGGTGCGGTGATGTTGACGATGGCGGAGCCGACGTGGATGCGCTCGGTGCGCGCCGCCACGAAGGGCAGGTACACCTCCGGGCACGACATGTGGCTGTACTCGCGGAGGAAGTGGTGCTCGGAGGCCCACACGTACTTGAAGCCGCACGACTCGGCGTGCACACCGAGCTCGACGTTGTCCATGAGCCGGTGGTGCTCGGCCTGCGGGTCGACCGCCAGCATGGGCGCGGGGACGGCACCCTGGGCGAAGACGCCGAACTCCACCTCAGCGCTCCTCGACGTGGACGTGCGGTCGAGCGTGCCGGGCGCTCGTCGGATCACCGGGCATCGGGCGGGACCTCCAGGAAGTAGGTGCGGCGGGCCTGTCGTCCGGCCAGCTCGGCGACGGGGACGTCGACGCCGGCCTGGTCGGCCAGCTGCTGGATGAGGTGCAGGTCCTTGCCGATGATGGCGGCGAAGCCCTCGAGGCGGTCCTGCATGCTCGGGTCGGCCAGCGTGGCGTCGTCGAGCTGGTGCAGCAGGAGGTAGGCGTCGACCGCCTCGCTCAGCTGCCCGTTGGCCCGCATGACGTCCTTGAGGGCGTCGAGGGGCAGGCCGAGCCGGCGGACCAGGGTGGCGGCCTCGAACACGCCCGAGAAGGTGGCGTAGGTCTGGAGGTTGACGCACAGCTTCAGCCGGCTGGCGCTGCCGAGGTCGCCGGCGTGCACCGTGGCCGCGCCGCAGGCCTCCACGAGCGGGCCGATGCGCTCGAGGTCGGCCGGCTCCCCGCCGAGCAGGAACGTCGAGCGGCCCTCGGCGGCGGCCAGGAAGCCGCCGGTGACGGCGGCCTCGACCACGGCGACGCCGCCGGGCGCGGCCGCGTCGCGGGCCCACAGCACGGTCTCGGGCAGCACGGTGGAGTGGATCGCCACGACCGCGCCGGCCCGCAGGTGGGCCAGGAGGCCGTCGGGCCCGTCGAGCACCGTCCGCACGTGCTCGTCGGCGGGAACGCACACCCCGACCACGTCGGCGGCGGCGGCCAGCTCCGCCAGCGTGGCTGCCGCCGTGGCACCCTGGGCCACGACGGCGTCGACCGCCGCCGGGTCGAGGTCGTTGACGACGGCCGGTATGCCGGCCCGCAGCAGGCTCTCGACCATGGGCCGCCCGATCGACCCGAGCCCGACGAAGCCGACCGGCTCCGGTGCACCGGGTGCCGACGCCGCAGGCGCCGCAGGCGCCGTGGCGCCCCCGGGCGCCACCGCGGCCGGACCGGCCTCGGTCCCCGTCGTCGCTGCGTCGTCCCCTGCGTCCACGTTCGCCGGCCCCTCGGTGTGGCGCAGTTCTAGCACCGCCTCCGGGCGAGACGACATTCCCCGGTTCTGTCTCGCCGCACTCCCGCCCCGAACCGGTTGCCGCAGGCGTCGGGGGCCGACGCGCCAGGCCACCAGAACGCCGACGCCACGCTGTCAGCCGGCGACGGCCACCCGATCGGCCTCGGGCTCGGCCGGCGGGCGCGCCGCCACGGGGTTCGAGAAGACCATGGCGTCGTCGGTGACCCCGTGCAGCTTCATCGCCCGGTAGTCGCGCAGGTAGCTCTGGTAGACGGTCCAGGGGAAGCGACGCCCCTGCTTCGGCATCACCGCGGCCGCCCGCCGGATGTAGCCCGACGACAACGGCATCAACGGCCCCGCCTCCACCGAGGCGTCGACGTTGACGGCGGTGCACTGGCGCTTGCCCGTCGCCCGCAGGTGGTTCAGCAGGCGGCACACGTACTCGCAGCTGAGCTCGGCCTTCAGCGTCCACGAGGCGTTCGTGTACCCGATGGCCATGGCGGCGTTGGGCACGCCCTCGAGCATCATCCCCTTGTAGACGAGGCGCTCACCGGTGTCGACGGGCTCGCCGTTCACCGACAGCTCGGCCCCGCCGAGCAGCTGGATCTGCAGGCCGGTGGCGGTGACGATGATGTCGGCCTCGAGCTCGGTGCCCGACGCCAGCCGCAGGCCCTGCTCGGTGAAGGTCTCGATGTGATCGGTCACCACGGACGCCCGGCCGTCGCGGATGGCCCGGAACAGGTCGCCGTCGGGCACGACGCACAGCCGCTGGTCCCACGGGTCGTAGGTCGGCGTGAAGTGCGTGTCGATGTCGTAGCCCTCGGGCAGCTGCTGCTCGAGCCCCTTGCGCAGCATCGCCTTGACCGCCTCCGGTCGTCGCCGGCTGACCTGGTAGAAGGCCTGCGTCACCAGGGCGTGGAACCAGCGGGTGGCGGCGCCGGCGAGCTTGGGCGGCAGGAGGCGGGCCAGCAGCCCGGCGACGGGGCTCGTCGGGGGCAGCGACATGATGTAGGTGGGCGACCGCTGCAGCATCGTGACGTGGGCGGCCGTCTCGGCCAGCGACGGCACCAGCGTGACGGCGGTGGCACCCGAGCCGATCACCACGATCCGCGTGCCGGCGACGTCCAGGTCCTCGGGCCACGCCTGCGGGTGCACGATCGTGCCGCCGAAGCGGTCCATGCCGGCGAAGTCGGGCAGGTAGCCGTGGTCGTAGCGGTAGTAGCCGCTGCACGAGAACAGGAAGCCGCACGTCAGCTCGACCCGCTCGCCGGTGTCGGTCCGCTCGACGGTGACGAGCCAGCGGGCGTCGGGGGTGGACCAGTCGGCCGCCAGCACGCGGTGACCGAAGCGGATCTGCCGGTCGATGCCCTCCTCGGCGGCGGTCTCCTCGATGTAGCGGCGGATCGAGGCGCCGTCGGCGATCGACGGCCCGTCGCGCCACGGGCGGAACGAGTACCCGAGGGTGTGCATGTCCGAGTCGGAGCGGATGCCCGGATAGCGGAACAGGTCCCAGGTGCCGCCCATGGCGTCGCGGGCCTCGAGGATCGCGTAGCTCGCCCACGGGCACCTGGCTTGGAGGTGGTGGCCGGCGGCGATGCCCGACAGCCCGGCGCCGACGACGATGACGTCGAGGTGCTCCACGGCGTCAGCTCGTCGCCGCCGCGATGTCCGCGGTGGGCGCGATCACTCGCTCGCCGAAGCCCGCCAACGACCCGGCCGGGTCGCCCAGGAACAGGAACGACGGGACGGCAACCCGGTCGACGCCGTGGCTCGCCAGCTCCTCGACCGCGCCCACCGGGTCGCTCCCCAGCACGGCGGTGTTGCCGTAGGTGACCTCGATGGCGCCGGGGTCTCGGTCGGCGGCCGCCGCGCCCTGGCGCATGATGTCGACGAGCTCGGCGATGTCCCCCTTGGCGGGGAAGAACCCGTCGCCGAGTCGACCGGCCCGCTCGGCGGCGGCCCGGGTGTGGCCGCCGATGTGAATCGGCACCCGGCCGTGGACCGGCTTGGGGTTGACGCTGGCCTTGGCGAAGTCGACGAACTCGCCGTGGTACTCGGCGTTGTCACCGTCCCACAGGGCGCGCATGGCGGCGACGTACTCGTCGGTGCGCGCGCCCCGCCGCTCGAACGGCACGCCGAGCGCCTCGAACTCCTCAAGCAGCCAGCCCACGCCGATGCCCAGCTCGACCCGTCCGCCGGAGAGGTCGTCGAGGGTGGCCACCTCCTTGGCGAGGACCACGGGGTTGCGCTGCGGGAGGATCAAGATGCCGGTGGCGAGGCGGATGCTGTCGGTCGCGGCCGCGACGAACGACAGCCAGACCAGCGGGTCGGGCAGCGGGGTGTCCGGCGTGGCCAGCATCTTGCCGCTCTCGTCGTAGGGGTAGGTCGACTCGTAGCCGTCGGGGTAGATCACGTGCTCGACGGTCCACAGCGACTCGAAGCCGGCCGCCTCGGCCGCCCGGGCCATCTCGCCGAGCCCCGGCCGGCCGGCGAAGGTCACCACGTTGGCGAACGCCATCCCGAACTTCATGCGGTCCTCCCCCTGGGTCGGCCCGCAGGCTACCGGGCGCCGCCTATGGCGCCCGTTCGATCGTGTGAATGGTTCACATTTTCACGGCACCCGTCCTTGACAGGCCCCGATCGACGGGTTAACAGTGTTCACCCAGAACCCACCGGGAGGAGCCTCCGTGAGCATCGCCACCCCACCAGACGCGCCGCCGTTCCTGCAGGCCTGCTGGCGCCGGTCTTCGACGAGCGCGACGACCGCGACCTGGCGGTCACCGGCGAGCTGCCCACCGGGCCTGCAGGGCATGTTCGTGCGCAACGGCCCCAACCCGCAGTTCACGCCCGGCCCGAAGTACCACCCCTTCGACGGCGACGGCATGGTCCACGCCGTCTACCTCGAGGACGGCGCCGTCCGCTATCGCAACCGCTGGGTCGACTCCAAGGGCCTCGAGCTCGAGCGGGCTCGGGGCGAGGCGATCTACGGCGGCCTCGGCGAGTTCACCAAGCTCGACCCCGACGTGATCGCCCAGGGCGGCATGATCAAGAACGTGGCGAACACCCACACGGTGCGCCACGCCGGCAAGATCCTCGCCCTGCTCGAGGCGTGCCCGCCGACGCAGCTGTCCCGCGAGCTGGAGACCCTCGGCGAGTGGGACTTCGACGGCAAGCTGCAGGGCCCGTTCACCGCCCACCCGAAGATCGACCCCGCGACCGGCGAGATGCTGTTCTTCGGCTACCAGGCCATCCCCCCGTACCTGCGCTACCACGTGGTCAGCCCCGAGGGTGAGCTGGTGCACAGCGTCGACCTCGACCTGCCGAACCCGGTGATGATCCACGACTTCGCCATCACCGAGCACTGGACGATCTTCCTCGACTCGCCGGCGCTGTTCGACGTGGCCTCCATGCTGTCGGGCGGCCCGCTCATGCGGTGGGCCCCCGAGCTGGGCGCCCGCATCGGTGTGCTGCCCCGGTACGGCGAGTCCGCCGACATCCGCTGGTTCGACGTCGACCCCCACTACGTCGTGCACTTCTTCAACGCCTGGGAGGACGGCGACCGCCTCGAGGTGCGCGCGCCGCGGTTCGCCCAGATGCCGGGCGGGTTCGAGTTCGACCACCCCACCGGCCGGGAGGCGCCCCTGCCCTGGCGCTGGTCCATCGACCTCGCCACCGGTGCCGTCACCGACGAGCAGACCGACGACCGCGGGGGCGAGTTCCCGCGGGTCAACGACGACCACGCCGGCCGCCAGACCCGGTACCTGTACAACTGCCTGGCCCGCACCTGGGAGTTCGCCTTCGAGTTCCACGGCGTCGTCAAGTACGACACCGCGACGGGCGAGGCCCAGCAGCACCTGTACGCCGAGTCCGAGGTGTCCGGCGAGCACGTGTTCGCGCCCGACCCCAACGGCACCGCCGAGGACGACGGCTGGCTGCTCAGCTTCGTCACCGACCGGGCCACCGAGCGCACCGACCTGGTGGTGCTCGACGCCCACGACGTCGCCGCCGGCCCCGTCGCCCGGGTCCACGTCCCCCGCCGGGTCCCGATCGGCTTCCACGCCAACTGGTTCCCCGAGCCCTGACGGGGAACCCCACGGCCGCCGAAGCGCCCACCCCCGCCGAGGCACCCCACCCCCGGCAATCGGTGACGGTTGCTTCGCCCTGGGGTGAACACGTGTCACCGGAAGGCGCGGGTGGGTCGCCGTCAGCTCGGGGTGCAGCCCTCGACGACCAGCGTGCCGTCGCCCACGGTCCGGCCCGTCGCCGACTCGGTGAAGGTCCCCGACGCCTGCAACCGGCCGTCGGTGAACGTGGCCCCTCGGACCACCGCCTGCACGACCACTGCCGGGTCCCCGCCCAGGTTGGCCCCCATGGTGCCCGTACCGGTCTCGACCTCGACCTGCACCTGCAGCCCGACCGCCCCGCCGGCCTGGGTCGAGCCGGGGCTGGTGCTCGACACGAGGAGGGTGCCCTTGCCCCCGGCGCCGTCGACTCGCAGACCACCGTGAAGGTCCGCTGCCGCCCGTCGAGGTCCAGACTCGCGGACCCGCCGCCGGTGAAGTTCACCGTGGCGGGCGGCGCGGCCTCGTCACCGCTGCTGCGGCACGCGGCGCCGGCCCCCACCACCGCCAGCCCCAGGGCCAGGCCCAGGACCAGCCGGCGGTGCGAGCCGGCGCTGCTCGCCGTCACCCCTCGAGGCCGGGCGGCGCCGCCGCACGGCGACCAGCAGCAGCAGGCCGCCGCCGATGAGCACCAGGCCGACGCCGACCAGACGCAGGGAGTCCGAACCCGTGTAGGGCAGGGTCGCACCCTGGACGGCCACCGCGGCCGTGGTGGTCGTGGTCTGGGCCTGCTCGGCCGGCTGGACCTCCACCACCGGGGTGGTGACCTCGGCGCGGTTGTCGCTCGGGTTCTTGTCCGGCTCCTTGCTGCCGACCTCGGCCACGTTGGTCACCGAGGCGCCGGCGTCCGCCCCGACCTGCACGACGATGGTCGCCGTGGCGGTCGCCCCCGCCGCGAAGGTCGCGGTGGTGCAGGTGATCTTCGGCGACTCGACGGTGCAGGTCCACCCGCTCGGGCCGTCCACCGACACCGGCGTGAGGCCGGTCGGCAGGGTGTCGGTCATCACCACGTCGGTGGCGTCGGACGGACCCTTGTTGGTGATCGTCAGGGTGTAGGTGCCCTGCTGGCCGACGATGAGCGTGCTCTGGTCGATGCTCTTGGTGATGGCCAGGTCGACCACCGGGGTCACCGGCGTGCTCTCGTCGTCGGTGCCGGTGGCCGGAGTCTCGTCGTCGTCGACGACGCTGGCCTTGACCTCGTCGGTGACCACCTCACCGCCCTTGCCCGACACCAGGACCGTGAAGGTGCACGTGTAGGTGGCGCCGGGCTCGATGACCGTGCCGATGGCGCAGGTGGTCGCGGTGACCGGGTCGGTCGCCGGCGCCGTCACGCTGAAGGGCGTGCCGCCGTCGACCGACTCGGTGATCTCCGTGACGGTCACCTTCTCGAAGCTGGTGTTCTTGATGCCGACCGTGTACTCGACGGGTGCGCCCGGCGCCTCCACCGACACGCCACCGTCGTCCTTGGTGACCTCGATGGTCGGCGGGACGTCGGTGACCGTGACCTGGGCGTCGTCGCTGGCGGTCACCGAGGTGCCGTCGTTGTCCACCGCGGTGGCCGACACGACGTCCTTCACGACGTCACCGGCGTTGCCCGACACGTCCAGCGAGAACGAGCAGCTGTAGGTCGCCCCGGGGGCGATGACCGCCCCGACCGCACAGGTCGTGGCCGTCACCGGCGCCGTCGCCGGCGTGGCGATGGAGAACGCCGCCCCGCCGTCCACCGCATCGGTCAGCGACGTGATCGTCACCGGCTCGAAGCTGGTGTTCTTCACCGTCACCGGGAAGCTCACCGACCCACCCGGCTCGGCAACCGACGCCGGATCGGCCGACTTCGTCACCACGATCGTCGGCGGGATGTCCTCGGCCGTCACGATCGCCGTGTCGGTGGCGCTCAGCTGCTCGCCAGTCGAGCTCTGCCCCGTGGCGGTGGCCACGTTGAGCACCGTGCCGGGCTCGAAGGACTTCAGGGCCGAGGCACCGGTCGCAGTGGCGCCGGCGGCCAGGTCCTTGCCCTGCCCACCACCGAGCTCGGACAGCCCGCCCAGCGTCACCTCGAAGTCGTCGGCCGGGTTCAACGGCGTGCCGTTGTCGTCGACGACCTTCACGTTCAGCAGCGGCGCGTCACCGGTGTTGGTGACCACATAGCAGTAGCGGACCTGCTCGCCCTCGTTCACCGTGAGCGTCACACCGTCGACGCCGGGGCAGCCGGCGGGCGCCTTGACCGCCGTCTTGACGATCTTCAGCCCGGGCTTGGTGCTGGTCACGACGGCGAGGGTGAACGAGCAGCTGTACGTGGCCCCGGAGCGGACGGTCCCGACCGCACGGTCGGGCCGCGCGCGCGCCGGACGTCGTTAACGGTGCTCGGCACCGACCGCATCGTGATGGCGGTGACGGTCACGGGCTCGAAGCTGGTGTTCTTCACCGTCACCGGAGCTCACCCCAGCTCGGCAACCGACACGGATCAGCCTGGTGACCACGATCGTCGGCGGCACGTCGGTGACGTCACCTCGGCGTCGTCCGTGCCGGTCGGTGTGTCGACGACCGTGGCCGAGACCACGTCCGACACGTCACCGGCGTTGCGACACCTGCAGCGAGAAGCGCACGAGAGTCGCCCGGGAGTGACGGTCCCGACCGCACAGGTCGTGGCCGTCACCGGCGCGTCGCCGGCGCGATGCTGAACGGCCCCGCCGTCCCCGAGTCGGTCAGCGCGATCGTCACGGCTCGAAGCTGGTGTTCTTCACCCCCGGAAGCCACCGACCCACCCGCTCGGCCACCGAGACCATCGGCCGACTTCGTCACCACGATGGTCGGTGGCACGTCGGTGACCGTCACCTGCGCGTCGTCGCTGCCCGTGGCCGGCGTCTGGTCGTTGTCGACCACGTTCGCCGTCACCACGTCCTTGACCACGTCACCGGCGTTGCCCGACACGTCCAGCGAGAAGCGCACGAGACGGCGGGCGATGATCCGACCGCACAGGTCGTGGCCGTCACCGGCGCCGTCGCCGGCGTGGCGATGCTGAACGCCGCCCCGCCGTCCACCGCATCGGTCAGCGACGTGATCGTCACCGGCTCGAAGCTGGTGTTCTTCACCGTCACCGGGAAGCTCACCGACCCACCCGGCTCGGCAACCGACGCCGGATCAGCGGTCTTGGTGACCACGATCGTCGGCGGCACGTCGGTGATCGTCACCTGGGCGTCGTCGTGCCGGTCCGAGCGTCGTTGTCCGCCGTCGCCGGACCGTCCACCACGTCAGTGTTGCCGTCACGTCTGAACGAGCAGCTGTAGGTCGCCCCGGGAGCGACGACGGTCCCGACCGCACACGTCGTCGCCGTCACCGGCGCCGTCGCCGGCGTGGCGATGCTGAACGCCGCCCCACCGTCCACCGCATCGGTCAGCGACGTGATCGTCACCGGCTCGAAGGGTGTTCTTCACCGTCACCGGGAAGCTCACCGACCCACCCGGCTCCTTGACCGACACCGGATCAGCGGTCTTGGTGACACGATCGTCGGCGGCACGTCGGTGACCGTCACCTGGCGCGTCGCTGCCCGTGGCCGGCGTCTGGTCGTTGTCGACCCGTTCGCCTCACCACGTCTTGACCACGTCACCGGCGTTGCCACGTCCAGCGAGAAGCTGCCAGTACGTGGCCCGGGGTGACGTCCCGACCGCACGTCGCCGTCACCGGCGCCGTCGCCGGCGCGCGATGCAACGCCCACCGTCCACGCATCGGTCAGCGACGTGATGTCACCGGCTCGAAGCTGGTGTTCTTCACCGTCACCGAAGCTACCGACCCCCGGCTCGGCACCGACGCCGGATCGCCGACTCACCACGATCGTCGGCGGGACCGTCACGATCGCCGTGTCGGTGGCGCCGCTGCTCCCAGTCAGCCCCCCGTGGCGGTGGCACGTTGAGACCGTGCCGGGCTCGAAGGACCAGGCCGGGCACCGGTCGCGGCGGCGCCAGCTGCCACCACCGAGCTCGGACACCGCCCAGCGTCACCTCGAAGTCGGCCGGGTTCAACGGCGTGCCGTTGTCGTCGACCTTCACGTTCGCAGCGGGCGCCGGTGTGGTGACACATAGCAGTAGCGGACCTGCTCGCCCTCGTTCACCGTGAGCGTCACACCGTCGACGCCGGGGCAGCGGCGCCTTGACCGCCGTCTTGACGATCTTCAGCCCGGGCTTGGGTGGTCACGACGGCGTCGTCGGTCGACAGTGCTGCGCTGGCTGGCGCTGACGCCGCCGGCCGTGGCGATGTTGGTCACCGAGCCGGTGCCGTCGATCACCTTCGGCGCCGACGTGCCGGTGGCGGTGGCGCCGGCGGCCAGGTCCTTGCCCTGCCCACCACCGAGCTCGGACAGCCCGGTCAGCGTCACGTCGAAGTCGTCCGCCGGGTTGGCGGGCGTCCCGTTGTCGTCACGCACCTTCACGTTCAGCAGCGGCGCGTTGCCCGGGTTGGTGACCACGTAGCAGTACGTCACGGACTGGCCGGCCACGACCGTGAGCGGGACCCCGTCGATGCCGGGGCAGGCCTGACCGGTCTTCACCACGGTCTTGACCAGGTTCACCGCCGGCTGGGTCACGGTCACGGTGGCGTCGTCGGTCTTCGAGAAGGTGGCCCCGCTGGCGCTCTTGCCGGTGGCGGTGGCGATGTTCGTGACCGTGCCGACGGCGTCGAAGGACTTCGGGCTCGACGTGCCGGTGGCGGTGCCGCCGGCGGCCAGGTCCTTGCCCTGCCCACCACCGAGCTCGGACAGCCCGGTCAGCGTCACGTCGAAGTCGTCCGCCGGGTTGCCCGGCGTCCCGTTGTCGTCACGCACCGCCACGTTCAGCAGCGGCGCGTTGCCCGGGTTGGTGACCACGTAGCAGTACGTCACGTCCTGGCCCGTCACCACCGTCAACGTGGCGCCGTCGGTGCCAGGGCAGGCGTCGCCGGTCTTGACCGCGGTCTTGACGATGTTCAGCGACGGCTGGGTCACCGTGACGGTGGCGGTGTCGGTCACCGTCTTGCCGCCGCCGGTGGCGGTGGCGGTGTTGGTGTAGGTCCCGCCGGAGTTGAACACCTTGTTGGCGGACTGGCCGGTGGCGGTGGCGCCGGCGGCGAGGTCGTCGGGCTGGCCGTCGCCGTCCTGGTCGGTCAGGCCGGTCAGGACCACGTCGAAGTCGTCGGCCGGGTTGCCCGGCGTGGCGTTGTCGTCACGGACCTTGACGTTCACGGTCGGGCCGTTGCCGGGGTTGGTGACCACGTAGCAGTACGTGACCGACTGGCCGGCCACGATGGTGAGGCTGTCGACGGCGCCGCTGCAGGGCTGGCCCGCCGCCACGACCTTCTTGGTGATGGTCAGGCCCGGGTTGACCGAGACCGGCGTGGTGTCGGTCGCGGTGTTGTCGGCCGGGTTGGTGTCGGGGCCGACGGAGCCGTCGTAGCCGATCGTCGCCGTGTTGGTGATGAGGCTGAGGCCGAACGGTGCAGGGTTCACCACCGTCACCGTGAACGGCACGGTCAGACCGGAGGCGCCTGCCGCCACCGTCCCGACCGCTCGGGTGCACGTGGTGCCCGCGGGCCACACGCCGCTGTTGGCGCCGTTGCACAGCCAGCCGTCGTTCTTGCCGTCGGCCGGTCCGACGCCGAGGTCGACCGTCGTGTTGGCCGGCACCGTCTCGGTGATCACGGTGTTGGGCGCGGGGGCGTTGCCCTTGTTGCCGTAGGTCAGCGTGTAGGTGACGTTGCCGCCGGGCACGGTCGACACGCCGCCGTCGCTCTTGGCGATGCCGAGGTCGACGAACTGCTTCTTGTTCTTGAACGTGCAGCTGACGATGTCGGTCGGCCCGAGGTTGAACTGCACGCCGTTGAGGACCGGCGTGAGCGTCGGGTTCGGGCCGTTGGAGTTGGTGCACGAGAGCTGGTCGGCGAGGAGCTGGTAGCCGGGCTTGGCCGCCAGGTTCTCGGTGAGGGTCACCTGCTCGGAAGCGAACGAGTCGATCTTGAAGTTGGCCTGGCCGTTGGCGTCGGTCGACTTCGTCTGGTTCGGGATCTGGGCGTTGGTCGGGTCGAGGGTGAAGTCCCACCCCGACGCCGGCTGGAAGGTGCCGCTGCCGTTGTCGGCGAGCTTCTCGACCGTCACGCTGCCGCCGCACAGCTCGGTGACCAGGGTGCGCAGCGTCGACTCGAGCTCGGAGAAGCTGGTCAGCGTGTAGCCGGCGGTCGTGAAGTTCGAGCCGTTGTAGGCCACCGGGTTGGCGACGAGGCCGAGGGTCGAGGCGTCGATCCCGGCGCCGATGCCCACGCCGAACACGCGGGTGCCGTCGCCCTTGACGAGGTTCGCCGTGCGGATGCCGCCGTCGACGTCGTCGTTGTTGGTGGTGCCGCCGGTGGCGGAGTCATCGATGTGCACCGTGGGCTTGCCGTCGGTGAGGACGAACAGGAGCTTGGGAGCGGTGTGCGCGACCGAGGACACGTGCACGGAGTTGAAGCCGGCCTCCCAGTTCGTCGCCACGCCGCTGACGATCGGGATCGAGTCGATGGTTGCACTCAACGAGGTGACGCCGGCGGGCCCGTTCACGCCCCCGACGGAGGTGAGCTGCTGGGCCGGGTAGTCGGCGGTGCCGGTGGCGGAGCTGTCGTTGCCGAAGCTCCACACGCCGACGCGCGACGGCGTGCCGGCCAACGAGGTCACGATGGCCTTGGCCGAGTTGCGCATGTTGGTCTGCTGACCGGCGTCGGCGATCGAGCCGGAGCGGTCGATCAGGATGCCGACGTCGATGCCGCACGACGAGCCGATCGGCGGGTTGGTGGCCGGCTGGTTCCACACGGTGCTGCTGTTCGGCGGCCACGTGCCGTTGTAGACGTTGTTGGCCGCGGGGTCGTTGACCGTGTGGGCCGACGCCGGCAGGGAGACGAACGACAGGATCAACCCGAGCAGGCCCAGGAAGGCCCCGGACAGCCGGAGGCGGCGATCACCCATCGGGGTGCTTCGCCGCCGGCTCGTCGACCACGATGGACGTCCGCCTGACGATGGTGTGCGCATCGCGACCAGCTCCCTCGGATCCCTCGCTGGAGGTTCGGGGCCGGTTTCGCTCTGGCTCCCCCCAGGCGCAGCGACCAGCGTCAGCCTGGGGATCGATGCCTCCCCACGAGCCGGTCAGCAGCTCCGCCGAACGACCCGCCTCGTGTTGTGCCCCTGACGATTAACACCGTCCGTGGTCGGACACAACCACAAATGTGCCAGCCTCGCGCTCAGAGTGGTGACGCAGACACGCAACGGTCATCATCTGGCCGATTCGTGACCCGGTCGTGACGACCGGCCGGCCCGGGCCGGGTCCAACGGCCCCGTCACGGGCCGTGTCCCGTCGGCCGGCGCCGACCGCGCCGGGAGACGCCGTCCGTTCGCCGCGGCCGTCCTCACCGGGCCGGGGCAGCCGCCAGAATGAGCACCGGCGAGGGCCGGGGGTGCCCTGCCGGGGAGCGACCCATGACCGAGCCGACCAGGACCGAGCCGAGCGCCTGGGACGAGGCGGTGGCTCGGGTGACCGCGCCGGGCCAGCGCTACGAGATCGTGCGCCGCGTGCGCGGCGGGATCAGCCAGCGGGAGTTCGCCACCACGCCACCGTCGCTGCGCGAGCTGTTCGGGTCGCTGCGCACGCGCGGTGACGCGACCCTGCTCGTCTACGAGGACGAGCGCCTCTCCGCCACCGACGTGGTGGCCCGGATCGACGCGCTGGCTGCGGCGCTCGTCGAGCGCTACGGCCTGGGCCACGGCGACCGCGTCGGCATCGCCATGCGGAACTACCCCGAGTGGGTCGTGAGCTTCGCCGCCGTCACCTCGATCGGGGCGGTGGCGGTGTGCCTCAACGCGTGGTGGACGGCCGAGGAGCTCTGGTACGGCCTCGAGGACTCGGGCACGACGGTGCTGATCGCCGACCGCGAGCGCATCGACCGCGCCCACGGCGCGCTGGACGCGCTCGGCATCCGGGCCATCGCCGTGCGCTACGGCGGCCCGCCGCCCGCGGGCGTCGACGCCCTCGACGACGTGGTCGTCCCCGGCGCCCGCCTGCCCGAGATCGCGGCGGGCCCCTTCGACGACGCCACCATCCTCTACACCTCGGGCACCACCGGGCATCCCAAGGGCGCGGTCTCGACGCACCACGCCGTGCTCAACGCCCTGTGGGCGTTCGGCTGCCGGGCCCAGGTCGTCGGCCTGACCCAGCCGGCCACCGAGCCCCACCCCTTCCCCACCTCGTTCATCCTCGTCGTGCCCCTGTTCCACACGACCGGCCTGGTGCCCGTGCTGCTCAGCTGCATCGCCGGCGGCCTCAAGCTGGTGATGATGTACAAGTGGGACCCCGAGCGGGCCCTCGAGCTGATCGAGCGGGAGCGCATCACCCACTTCGTCGGGGTGCCGACCATGTCGTGGGACCTGCTCGAGTCACCGCAGTTCGCCGAGCGCGACACGTCGTCACTGCTGTCCGTCGGTGGTGGCGGGGCGCCTGCGCCACCCGAGCTCGTCAACCGGGTCGAGCACAGCTTCCGCCGGGGCCGGCCCAGCATCGGCTACGGCATGACCGAGACCAACGCCTACGGCCCCCAGAACAGCGCCGACGACTACCTGCGCAAGCCGCGCAGCGCCGGTCGCACCGTGCCCGTCATGGAGGTGGCGGTGCGCGACGAGGACGGCCGCGACCTGCCCGTCGGCGCGGTCGGCGAGATCTGGTTCAAGGGCCCCAACCTCATCCGCGGCTACTGGAACAAGCCCGACGCCACCGCCGAGGCCATCGTCGACGGCTGGCTGCGCTCGGGCGACCTGGGCCGCCTCGACGACGAGGGCTTCGTCTTCGTGGAGGACCGGGCCAAGGACATGGTCCTGCGGGGCGGTGAGAACGTCTACTGCGCCGAGGTGGAGGCGGTGATCTACACCCACCCGGCGGTGCACGAGGCCGCCGTGTTCGGCCTGCCCCACGAGCGCCTGGGCGAGGAGGTGACGGCCGCCGTCCTGCCCAAGCGCGGCGCGTCGCTCACCGTCGACGAGCTGCAGGCCCACGTGGCCGAGCACCTGGCCCCGTTCAAGGTCCCGAGCCGGGTGGTCATCATGGCCGAGCAGCTCCCCCGGGGCGCGACGGGCAAGATCCTCAAGCGCCAGCTGCGCGACGAGCTGCTCGCCGGCGACTGAACCGCCTCGCCAGCGCCGCGTGGTGTGGTCGCCCCGCCGCCACCGGCGGACCCTTCACCTCGACCTGACGTCGAGGTCTCGAGCCGGGCCGATCCGGCGGCTCGGACCGTCACCCCGTGGAGCGGGGCACGACGGCGGGCGACGAGGACGAGCCTGCAGCGGCGAGGACGGCCCGCCGGCTCGGGCGCGGGACCTACGGTTCCGCCGACGTGCCGGCCGCGAGGTCGCGCACCAGGGCGGCGAAGCGGCCGCCCTCGAGGTAGGCGGTCTTCTCGACCCGCCGGGCGAACCGCCAGCGGTCGTCGACGCGCCGGTACTCGTCCAGGTACCAGCCACCCACGTCGAGCAGCTCGGCCTCACCCTCCCACTCCAGGCCGTTGCGGTTGAACAGGTGCACCCGCCCGGTCGCGGTGTCGGGCCCGGTGAAGCGGATCTCGTGGGTGGAGATCGAGTGCATGCACCACTGGAAGATCGCCATGGCGTCGGGCATCCACGCCGCCACCTCCGACGGGGAGCCGGTGATGCCGCCCGAGGACCGGTAGTCGATCGTGGCGTCGGGCAGGAAGAGCGCCTCGAAGCGCACCCAGTCGCGGTCGTCGACCGCGTGGGCGTAGGAGATCGCCAGGTCCTCGATGGCGAGCACGTCGCCCTGACGGGCGACGTCGTGCACGGCACCGTCCGCCGTGTGGCCGCCTTCGTGATCGGACACGTCGCTCCCCCTTCGTCGCCTGCGGTGCGTCGCCTGCATCCTCTCACCCCGGGATGCAGCCAGCGGGCCGTGACGGCATGCTGGGTGACGTGGCGTCGTCCCCGTTGTCCGATGCCGGCTCGTCGGGCCGGGCCGTCGAGCACGACGACGTCGAGGAGCCCCACGTCGACGGTGACGTGCCCGTCGAGCGGTTGACCCTCGACGAGACGTCGTGGGTCGACGTCGCCCGCGGCTGGATGCTCGGGGCGGACCGGCTGCTCGAGCACCTCCGGGACACCGTGCCGTGGAGCACCAGCCGGCTGTTCCGCTACGACCACGTCGTCGAGGAGCGCCGGCTCGGGGCCGGGTGGCGGCCCGGCCAGCCGCTCCCGCACCCGGCGCTGGCCGAAGCCACCCGCGTCCTGCAGCACCGGTACGCCACCCGCTTCGAGGGCTTCGCCCTGACGTTGTACCGCGACGGCCGCGACGGCCAGGCCTTCCACCGCGACACCGACATGCGATGGCTCGACGACACCGTCATCGCCGTGCTCAGCCTCGGCGCGACCCGGCCCTGGCTGCTGCGCCCTCGCACCAGCCGCCACGACCACGGGCCGGGCCGTGGCGCGGTCCACGACCTCGCTCCTGGTCGCGGCGACCTGCTGGTGATGGGCGGGCGCTGCCAGGCCGACTGGGAGCACTCGGTGCCGTACCTCGGCGATCGACCGGTCGGGCCCCGCATCTCGATCCAGTGGCGGTTCACGAGCCGGCGGGGCGCGCCGTTCGTCGGGGCCGGCTACCGCGCCCCCTGGACCTACTCGCGGGACCGCTGGTAGGACCCGCCGGCGACCACATCAGGCGACCGCTCACGACCGGTCGTGGGACCCGCCGGCGGCCTCGTCAGGCGACGGCCGGCTCCACGGCATCGGCGTCCGCCGCGTCGATGCGGAAGTACAGGACGAGGCCGACGGCCACGACCACGCCGACCAGCATGACGGCGGTGATCGAGGTGGCCTCCACGATCGGGCCGAAGACCAGGTTGCCGATCGGCACCGTCCCACCGAAGGCCATGATCCACAGCGCCATGACCCGGCCACGCGTGCGGTCGTCGACCTGCTGCTGGAGCACCGTCGACAGACCGGTGATGACCAGGAAGTAGAAGAACCCGAGCAGGGCGATGACCGGGAAGGCCGTGGAGGCCGACCGCTGCAGGGCGAACACGGCCAACAGGATCGAGAACCCGATCAGCCCGACCCGCACCAGCCGGGTGAGCTCCCGTCCGGCGAACACCGTGCCGATCGACAGGGCGCCGAGGAGGGCGCCGAACCCGAAGGTGGCGTACAGCCAGCCGTAGGTCGGCGAGGTCTCGCCGATGCCGAGGTTGTCGACGGCCAGCGTCGGCATCTGCCCGATGAAGATCAGGCAGAAGAAGGAGAACACCGTGCAGGTGACGAGCACCCGGCGGACGACGAGATCGTGGCGCGCCACCGAGAAGCCCTGCAGCACGCGACGCCAGCCGCTGGGGGCGTTCGGGTCGACCACCACCCTCGGCACCCGCACCGTCCAGATGCCGGCGACGATGAACAGGTAGGTGAGGCCGTTGATGGCGAACACCCACGACACGCCGAGGCGGGCGAACACGAACGGCCCGATCGCCGCGCCGATCACGCGGGAGAGGTTCATGTTCGCCGAGGTCAGCGACACCGCGCCCGGGATGTCCCGGCGCTCCACCAGGTTCGGCAGCACCGAGCTGAACGTCGGCCCGGCCAGCGCCTGCCCCATCCCGATGGCGAACACGCAGGCGATGATCCCGAGCCGCGACGGGTCGGGGCTGGTGCCGATCCACGCCAGGGCGAGGGCGAAGGCCAGCTGCTCGAGCGACGCTCCGATCATCAGCACGCGCCGGTCGAACCGGTCGGCGAGGCTGCCGCCGATCAGGGAGAACAGCAGCAGCGGCCCCAGCTGGGCGAAGATCACGATCGACACGAACGTCGGCGACTTGGTGAGGTAGTAGGCCCACTGGGTGAGCACCACGTTCTGCATCCACGACCCGACGTTCGAGGCCAGCCACCCCGTGTAGACGCGCCGGAACCCCGAGTAGCTGAGCGCCGCCCGCGCCGTGCCGGGAGCGAAGGGGCGATCGCCCTCCCGTTCGGCGTCGATGATCTCCTCGGTCTCGACGACCAGCAGCTCCTCGTCGGACAGCGGCGGCGCCGCCGCGGGCGGGGCGGGCGGATCGTCTTCGGTGCGGGACGGGGGCTCGGGATCGACGGTCACGGCGCCTCCGAGGCTACGGGCGGCAGCCCCCAGAGACGACATCGGTTCGGCCCGAGAGCCACCGAACGGGCCGCACGGCCCAGGCGGTCGACCAGGCGGGCGATGACCTCGTCGACACCTCCCTCACCAGGTGAAGCCGACGGTGAACCGGTGGCGCACGACCAGGTCGTCGAGGACCTCCGCGCACTCGACGAGAGGTCGGGCCTCGATCACGAACCCCTCGGCCGAGAAGAAGGCGAGGTTCGCCGACGTCGCCGGCGTGGTGCGGCTGCGGTACACGACGCCGTCGAGGTCGGGCCACCAGCCCCGGGCCGCCTCGACGAGCCGGTGCGCGGCCTCCCACACCGACGGCTCGTGGCTGGTGCTGATGCGGTCGTCGACACCCAGCGCGTCGAGGTTGACCTCGGTGCGCAGGTCGAGCACGGCCAGGGACCGGGTCGCGACCAACCGGACGAGGTGGTGCCCGGCGTGATCGGCGGGTACGTACCAGCCGGTGTCGAGGTAGCGCTCGCGGGCCGCGCCGTGGGCCGACCTCGCCGCGTACCGGGTGCGGAACGCGCCGGTCGCCGGGTCGAAGCGGTGCCTCGGCCGCGCGAACCCCGACCACTCCCAGGTGGACGGGTGCCCGGCGTCGAGGCGCCACCACGCGGTGCCGGCCCGCACGCGCCGGCGGCGCAGGCCGGCGGGCCGACGGTCCGGGAACGCGGCGTCGTACACGCCGACGGGCTCGGATCAGCCGCCCAGCGACTCGAGCAGGGCGCGGGCCCGCCCGGCCAGGCGGGGCCGGTCGAGGGCCTCGGCGAGGCTGCGCCCGCCGAGCTCGTCGCGCTGGAGCCGCATGACGCGGTCGGCGGCGATCGGGTCGCTGGTGAAGGCCCCGAGCAGCGCCAGGAGCTCGGGCAGGTCGGGGCGGAGCGCGCCGCCGCGCAGCTGCCAGGCCGGGAACCAGGTGGCGTTGCCGATCGGCAGGCCGATCAGCCGGCCGCGGCTGCGCAGACGGTGCACGGCCTGGGGCGTGCCGAGGCCGAGCTCGGCCTGCACCTGTGCCGTCGTCATCGCCCCTCGCAGAACCGGGCCCGGGCATCGGCCCGGCGCTCACGGTCGAGCGCCACGGCGGCGGCGTGGGCGAGCTCGCCGGCATCGGTGGCCGGCGCATCGACGAGCTCGGCGAGCACGTCGACGAACCGGGCGTCGACCGTGGCGCGGGCGCGGACCCGCTCGAGGACGTCGGCGGCGAGGACCCGACCCATGCCCGAAGCCTACTCGCCCATCCGCAGGATCGAAACAACCGAAACGCCTCGACGGCTCGCGTCCTGCCGATCCGGCGCCCCCGTCGGCCGCACCGGCCCGCCGCGGTCGGTGCCGGTGCCTGGGGCGCCACCCCAGGCACGCGGGTAGCCTCGCCGCCATGGGCGAGGGGGACGCGCCGGCACGGGGGATGGTCGACCTCGACCTCGAGCGCTACCTGGTGGACGGGCCGGCCGAGCTGCGCCGGTGCTCCGCCACCGCCTGGTGCGCCCACGCCGTCGACGCCACCGGGGCGCCGCTGCCGATCGTGCTGTCCCACGACGACGTGCGAGACGTGCTGCGCGACCGCCGGCTGTCGCCGCGGTCCTTCACCACCGACATGATCGCCGCCGGCGTGTCGGAGCGCTCGGCCCGCCAGCTCACGCCGCTGTTCCGTCGCCACGGCGACGAGCACCGGGCCTTCCGCGGGCTGCTGTCGGCGGCGTTCACCCCGCGCAGCGTCGAGCGGGTCCGCCCCACCGCAGCCGCCGTCGCCGGGCGGCTCACTGACGCCATCGCCGCGCGGGGCGGCGACTGCGAGCTCGTGAGCGATCTCAGCGCGCCCCTGCCGCCCGAGGTGTTCACCGCCGTGTTCGGCCTCCCCCGCTCCGACCGCGACCGGCTCGCCGCGTGGGGCAACGCGGTCATCGCCGCCTTCGCTCCCCCGCTCACCGCCGAGCAGCTGGCGGCGGTCGAGACCACCTGCGCGCAGATGCGCGACTGGAGCCTCGGCCTGATCGCCGACCGGCGGGCCCGGCCGGCCGACGACCTCGTCACCCGGTTGACCGAGGCCGAGGTCGACGGCGCCCGCCTCAGCGACGACGACATCGTCGAGGTGATCACCGGCTTCGTGTTCGCCGGCTCCGAGACCACCCGCCGCCAGCTCACCGCCATGGTGGTGCTGTTCTCCGAGCACCCCGACGAGTGGGAGCGCATCGCCGCCGACCCCGCACTGATCCCCGGCGCCGTCGAGGAGGTGCTGCGCCTCCGCCCGATCGTGCCGGGCATGACCCGGGAGGCCGTCGACCCCTTCGAGCAACACGGCCTCGGCGTCGAGCCGGGTGGCCGGCTCGTGGCGTACTTCCTCACCGCCAACCTCGACGCCGCCACCTTCGACGACCCCGACCGCTTCTGGGTCGAGCGTCCCAACGCCGATGCCCACGTCACCTTCGGGTGGGGGCCGCACCTGTGCGTGGGCGCGCCGCTCGCCCGGCTCGAGCTGCAGGAGGCCCTGCGGGCGATGACGGCCCGCTTCGGCCCACCGTTGCTGCCCGAGGGCCCCGTCACCCCGAGCGAGCTCGGGATCGTCGCCCCCGACGCCCTGCCGGTGCGCTTCCCGGTCCGGTAGCCGACCGGCGCGCATCCCGCCGCGGCGCCCTCGATCGGCACGGCCCCGGCCTCGGCGCGCCCCGCCGGCGCAGAGCCCGCACGGCGCCGGGCCCGCACGGCGCCGGCGCAGAGCCCGGACCGCGCCGGCCCGCCGCAACGTGCGGCCCACCCGTCCGATGCGTTAGGGTCACCTAACTCATCGATGTAAGCGCTGCTACAGAACCTGCTGCAGGAGGGTGGGGCCAGGATGCGACTGTCGGAGGTGCCGGTCGGCACCGCAGCGGTGGTGCGATCCGTGCGACCGGGCACGCACGGCGAGGGGCGTCGCCTCGAGGACGTCGGCTTCGTGGTCGGCACCCGCATCCGGGTCGAGCGGCGCGCACCGCTGGGTGACCCCACCATCTTCGAGGTGCGGGGCACGCGGCTGGCGCTGCGCCGCTCCGGCGCCGACCTCGTCGAGGTCGAACCCGTCGCCACGGCCGACCCGGTCCCACCCGACCTCGCTGCGGCCCTCGCCGACACCCCGACCGCCGACGTCGGCGACGGCGCCGATGGCTGAGCGCGTCGACACCGACCACTGCGCCGGCGACGGCGGATCGTCTCGCCGCGCCCGACGCCGGCCGGGACCGGCCGCCGGCGTGGCGACGGCCACCGGCCACGTCGCCCTGGTGGGCAGCCCCAACGCCGGCAAGACCACCCTGTTCAACGCCCTGAGCGGGCTGCGGGCCAAGACCGCCAACTACCCCGGCGTCACCGTCAGCCGCCGCGAGGCCGACGTCGACCTCGGTGGCCACGTCGTCACGCTGGTCGACCTGCCCGGCACCTACTCCCTCGAGCCGATCAGCCCCGACGAGCAGATCGTCGTCGATGCCCTGCACGGCCGCGTGCCCGGGATCGACGCCCCCGACGCCCTGGTGGTGGTGGCCGACGCCACCACCCTCGAGCGCTCGCTGCTGCTGCTCGCCGAGGTGCTCCAGCTCGGGCTGCCCACCTGCCTGGTGGTCACGATGATCGACGAGGTGGTGGCGCGGGGCGGCTCGATCGACGTCGATCGGCTCGGCGTCGCCCTCGGCCTGCCGGTCGTCGGCGTCGTCGGTCACCGTGGCGTCGGCGTGGAGACGGTGCGTCAGCTCCTCACCGATCCCGGTTCGTGGGACCGGCCGGCGTTGACGCCGCCAGGATCGGGTCTCGCCCGCTCGGCCTGGGTCGACTCGGTGCTGCGCTCGGCGATCACCCCGCTGCAGCCCGACCGCCGCACCCGGCGCGCCGACGCCGTGCTGCTGCACCCGGTGTGGGGCACCCTCGTCTTCGTCGTCGTGATGCTGGCCTTCTTCCAGTCGACCTTCGTGTTCGCGGCGCCGGCGATGGACGCCATCGGAACCTTCTTCGACTGGCTCGGCCAGAGCGTGGTCGACGCGCTGCCCGGCGTGTTCGGCCAGCTCATCGGCGAGGGCATCATCGCCGGCGTGGGCAGCGTGCTGGTGTTCCTGCCCCAGATCCTGCTGCTGTTCCTCATCGTGGCGCTGCTCGAGAAGGTCGGCTACATGGCCCGCGCTGCGTTCCTCGCCGACCGGGTCATGGGCCGGTTCGGGCTCGAGGGCCGCAGCTTCGTGTCGATGCTGTCGTCGTTCGCCTGCGCCATCCCCGGGATCATGTCGACCCGCACCATCCCGAGCGACCGCCGCCGGATGGCGACGATGATGGCGGCCCCGCTCATGACCTGCTCGGCCCGCCTGCCCGTCTACACGCTGCTCATCGCCGCGTTCGTGCCCGACGAGCCGGTGGTGGGGCCGCTGCGGGCCCAGGGCCTGGTCCTGTTCGGTCTGTACGTGCTCGGCGCGGTGTCGGGCCTCGTCTACGCCGCCCTGTTCAGCGCCCGGCGGGGCGCCGGCGCCGCCGTGCCGTTCACCATGGAGCTGCCGCCCTATCGCCTCCCGACGGTGCGCGCCGTGCTGCGCACGATGTGGGACGCGGCGTGGGCGTTCCTGCGCAAGGCCGGCACCATCATCCTCGCCGCCTCGATCGTGCTGTGGATGCTCCTGCACCTGCCGGTCGTCGAGCCGCCACCGGGGCTGAGCGAGGCCGAGGCGACCAGCTACCAGATGGAGAACAGCATCGCCGGCCGGATCGGCACCGGCCTCGAGCCGGTCTTCGCCCCGCTCGGCTTCAACTGGCAGATCAACGTCGCCCTGCTGGGCAGCCTGGCCGCCCGAGAGGTCTTCGTCAGCACGCTCGCCCTGACGACGGCATCCGACAGCGAGGACGCCCTCCCCGAGCGCCTCCAGACCCTCGAGCGCCCCGACGGGACACCGCTGTTCGACGCGCCCACGGTGGCGGCCCTGCTGGTCTTCTTCGTCTACGCCCTGCAGTGCCTGTCCACCGTGGCCGTCCTGCGCCGCGAGACCAACTCGTGGCGATGGCCCCTGTTCGCCATGGGGTCGATGTTCGTGCTCGCCTACACGGCCGCGCTCGTCGCCCACACCATCACGGCGGCGGTCACGTGACGACCGTGTCCCCACCGGCCGCCACGGGGGCGCCGGTCGCGGTGTCGCCCGTGCACGTCGAGCGCACGGACCACCCGGCGACGCTGCGCTGGGTGTGCCACGAACCGGGCCTCGTCCGCGTCGCGGCGATGCGGGCCACCTGTGGCGACGGCCCCCTCGCCCGGCTGCTCGAGGGATCGGTGCTGACCGAGGTGCAGGCCCACGGCGGCGACCTCCTGGTCGGCGTGGCCGACGCCGACCGGTGGCCGGCCGTGGCCTCGATCGTCCACGACGCCGTGCTCGCCGCCCTCGACCATGCCGGCCACGACGCCCCTCACGACGACGTTCCCGAAGCGCTCGTCGCCGCCACCCCCGACCCACCGACCATCGACGAGGTCCGGGCCGCCGTCGATCGGCTCGCCGGCCCGGTCGCGGCCGACCACGGCGGACGGATCGAGGTCGTCGACGTCGACGCCTCGTCGGTGCGGGTGCGCCTCGACGGCGCGTGTCGCGGTTGTGCTCGATCGTCGGACACGCTGTCCCGCCTCGTCGCCACCGCCGTCGAGCGGGTCCACCCCGGCGCCGAGCTCGTGGTCGAGGACGGCTGCGGTTCGGCCGAGCCACGGACCCGGCTCGCCTGGCCGCGCCGCCGGCGCTGACGGTCCTGGGTGGCGCGGCGACAACGGACACGACCCGACGAGATCGGCCAGGCGCACCGTTGGCGGGTCAGCCCAGGTGCACGGGCAGGCCGTCGAGGCTGCGGAAGGGGCCGCGCTGGCGCCACGCGAGCTCGTCGCCCGCGATCCGGACCTCCGGGTAGCGGTCGAGGAGGTGCCCGACCATCACCTCGGCCTCGTGGCGGGCCAGCGAGGCACCGAGGCAGTAGTGGGCGCCGAAGGCGAACGACAACGGCGTCGGCGGCAGCGGCTCGATGGTCCAGCGGTGGGGGTCGAACTCGTCGGGGCGCTCGTAGGTGGCGCCGTCGCGGTTGGCCGATCCGAGGTACACCAGCAGCGGGTCGCCGGGTCCCACCTCTGCACCGGCCACGGTGAACGGCGCCGACGGCACCCGGGCCACGTACAGCGTCGGCGTCTCGAACCGCAGCATCTCCGACACCACGGCACTGAGGGGCAACGTCCCGGCGGCCAGCTCGGCCCGCAGGTCGTCGCGGCCCAGCAGGACCGACAGGCCGTTGGCGGTGAGGTCCCGGGTGGTGCGGTGGCCGGCCGAGTACAGCGTGGCGGCCAGCGAGAGCAGCTCGACCCGCTGCAGCCGCTCGCCGTCCTGCTCGGCGGCGAGCAGCGCCGACAACAGGTCGTCGGCCGGCTCCCGCTGCCGTTGGTCGAGCAGGGCGCCGAGGTGCCGGTGCATCTGCTCGGCCGCCTCGATCGCCCGCTCGCGCTCGGCCCGGTCGACCTGGACGCCGAGCAGCGGGGTCACCGCGTCGGCCAGCGCGGTGAGGTGGTCGCGGTCGGCGGGCGGCACGCCGAGCAGCTCGGAGATGACGAGCGACGGCAGCTGGTGGGCGTACCGGTGCTGCAGGTCGACGGCCTCGCCGCTCGCCGCCATCGGCGCCAGCCCGTCGAGCAGGTTCTCGGCGGTGCGCTGCATGAACGGCCGCAGCGCCGTCACCCGACGGGGCGTGAACGTCGAGCTGACCAGGCTGCGCACGCGGGTGGTCGGGTGGGTCGAGGAAGTTGATCCGGTGGCTCAGCTCGTCGCGGGCCGCCCCGGGCGGCAGCGCCGTCGTGTACCGCAGCGCGATCGGGCCGGACGACGCCAGCGGCTGGCGCAGCACGTCGAGCACCGCGTCGTGGCCCACCACCGCGACGAACCCCGACGGCAACCGCACGACCGGCCCCTGGGCGCGCAACGCCGCCAGCTGCTCGTAGGGGTCGGCGGTGATGCCGAGCTCACCGGGCTCGAAGTCGGCGGTGGCGATCAACAGCGGGTCCCGTCGGTCAGCCGGTGAAGCTCGGCGTCACGACGGCCGGCGTCACCGCGCTGGTGGGAGGGGCCGGGACCGTCGACGAGGTGGTGGGCGGCGGCGCCGGCGGCGTCCAGACCGCGCACTGCGGGACCTCGTCGGACGGGTTGAGGGCGCTGCCGACGATCAGGCCGGCGTCGTTGATGGCGGCGGCGTACGGGCCGATCGTGCCGGTCGGCGGCGCCAGCACCTGCATGCCGTTGACCGGGTCCCACAGGAACGCGCCCCCCTCGCCGCCCGCGGTGTCGAAGAAGCCGACGACCTGGTGGCTGCTGTTCACATCGATCGCCACGGCACCGGTGGCCCCGGGGGGAAGGCCGAGGTCGGTCATCTGGTTGGTGGCCGGGTCCCACAGGAACGGGTGCGTCGCACCGCCGGCGGTCGCCGAGTCGCCGGCGACGAACCCGTCCGAGCTGATCGCCATGGCCCCGGCGGTGGCGCCGCCCAGGGTGGGGCTGTCGGTGGTGGTGTTGCTCGCCGGGTCGTAGAAGAAGGCGCGCTGGGGCGCCGTCAGGCGGGAGCCGGCGATCTGGCCGGCGTCGTTGATGTCGGCCGCCTGCCCACCGATCGCGGCCATGCCCGGCACGATCTGCCAGCTGTCGGCGACGAGGTCCCAGCGGATGGGGCTGGGCAGCCCGGCGACGAACCCCTCGGCGCTGCCGACGGCGATCCGGCTGTCGTTCACGGCGCGCACGATGATCGCCTGGGGTGGCCCGACCGTGGCGTTCACGTTCACCCAGGTGCCACCCTGGTAGACGACGGCGATCTGCGAGCCGAACGGCGGGGGGCTCGTGCTGGTGGCGTCGCCGACGAGGTCGCCCAGCGCGTTGGCGCCGGTGGGGTTGACCGAGTCCATCCCGGCGGGCACGCCCAGGGCGGTGAACGACGTCGCCCCGGGCGGGCGGACGACGGCGACCGCCTGGGACGAGGCGTCGACGGCGTCGCCGACCATCGTGCCGTCGGCGGTGACGGCGTCGAGCGTGCACCGACCGCCCGCGATCAGACCGGGCAGGACCGTCGGCGTGTACTGCGACGCCGGCGGGGTGGCGGCCTCGGCCGGGTCCGGCCGCCCGAAGGCGGTGGCGACCACGCCCACCACGAGGGTGAAGGCGACGACCGGCGCGATCCAGCGGTGGCGGCCCGACACGGGACCACCGTAGGCGCTGTGCGTCGCCGCGGCCGCGACCGTCGACGTCGCACTCGACGGCACCGCCGCGCCGGCCCGACCACCGACGTGGCCGCACCGAGATGACCGGACTGCCGACCGGCCCACCCGGCTCCCAGTAGGGTCGGCGGCGGAAGATCGAGGGGACGGGTCCGACCGGACGACCGGGTCGGCACCGCCGGACGCCCGACCCCCACCGACGCCACGCCCCTCGGGCTGGCCTCCACCCGAACGACGACGTGGCCGACACCCTGACGACGACCCCGAGCGGGGCAGCGAGCGACCCGCCCATCGTCGGGCGCGACGCCGATGTCGCCGCCATCCGCCGAATCCTCGCCGCCCGCGGGTCCGTGCTCGTCGTCGGACCCGCCGGCATCGGCAAGACGACGGTGGTCCGTCACAGCCTCGACGACGGGGCTGCGCCGGTCCACCTCGGGGCCTGCGTCGACTTCCTCGACCGCGTGGCCTACCTGCCGCTGACGATGATCCTCGGCCGCTCCCCCGCCCCGGGCGACGCGGCGGCCGTCGCGCGGGAGGTCGCGCTCGCCGTCGGGGACGGGGTGCTGTGGATCGAGGACCTGCACTGGGCCGACCCGGACACGCTCGCCTGCCTCGCCGACCTGCCCGAGCACTGCGCCTTCGTCGCTACCACGCGGCGGCTGGGTCCCGCCGAGCGGTCGCTCGCCGCTGCGCTGGCCGGCGTCGTCGAGGTCGTCGAGCTCGGCCCGCTCGCCGACCACGACGCCCGGACGCTGTTCCTGCGCCGAGCCCCCGGCCGCGACGCCGACGCGGCCACCACGGCGGTCCGCCGAGCGGCCGGCCACCCGCTGACCATCGAGCTCCTGGCCACGACCGACCCCTCGACGTTCGGTGACCCGCACCAGCCACTGCGATCCCTGGTCGGCCAGCTCGACCGATCCGAGCGAGAGGCCCTCGTCGACCTCGGCTGGGGCACCGGCGAACCGCCCGACCCGGCGGTCGTCGCCGCGCTGGCCGAGCGCGGGCTCCTGCGGCGGGACGGCGCCGGCCGGGTCGCCCCGCTCAGCGACGTGCTCGTCGAGCTGGCGCTGGCGTCGCTGCCCGACGACGACCAGCAGCGGCTCCACACCGCGGCGGCGGCCGGGGCGGATGACCCGGCTGCGGCCGTGTCGCACCTCCTCGCTGCCGGCCGCCGCCCCGAGGCCCACGCGATGGCGCTGCAGGCCGCCGCGAGCACGAACGGACGGATCGCCCGGGCCGAGCTCCTCGAGGTCGCAGCCCGCACCGCACCGGCGGAGCACCGGTTCACGATCTTCGCCGTCGCGGCCAGCGAGCTGCTGCGCGTCGAACACCTCGACGAGACGTGGGCCCTCGCCCGCGACCTCTTCGACGATCCGGCCGCCCTGGCGCCGGGCGAGCGCGCCCTGCTGGAGACGCTCGAGGTGCGGGTCGCCCTCGACCGCGACGACGTGGCTGCGGCCCGTGCCCTGCTCGACGACGCGCTGGGCCGTCTCGAGGACGCCGACCCGCTCGTGGGCTACTACCTGCTCACCCTGCACGCCGCCGCCCTGGTGGCGTCGCTCGACCTGCTCGGCGGCCGCGACGCCGTCCGGGAGGCCATCGCCCACGCCCACCGACACGGCGTTCGGGCCACCCGGGCCCGCATGATCGAGCTCACCGTGCAGGCCGCCCTCGGTGAGACGGATGGGTTGGAGCCGGAGCTGCACCACCTGCTCGACGAGGCGGTCGACGACCCCGAGCCCCAGATCGCCTTCGACCTCGCCCGGCGCATCGTGCACGCGGGGCGACTCGGGCTCGACGTGGCGACCGATGAGCTCCTCGACCGCATGCGGTTCCTGGCCGAGCGGCTGGGGCACCGCGCCTGGCTCGTCGAGTGCGACGCCATCGACGCCTTCCACGCCTCGTTCACCCGCCTCGGCGACCCGGTCGTCCGCGAGGAGCTGCGCCGCCTCCTGCACGATCCGGGGGCCCGCAGGATGCACGCCTCGCTGGCGGCGGTCCTGGCCGTGGCCGAGGCCGACCACGGCGAGGCCGCCGCGGCGACGACCCGGCTCGACGAAGCCCGCGCCAGGGCGACCTCGCTGGCCGACGTCCGAAGCCTCGACTGGGCTGCGGCCGAGATCGGTTGGCTCACCGGGCGGGCGGCACACGTCCCGGACCCGCCGGTCGGCATCCACGACCTGCTGAGCCCGCTCGCCCCGGCCGCCGGGGTCGTGCGTCGCTGGCTCGCCCTCCGCGACGGCGACGCCGTGGCCCCGCTGCCGCATCCGATCAGCCTGTACCCGGCCACCGCCGGCCTGCCGACGGAGGCCGAGGCCGTCGAGCTGCTGGTGCACCCCGGGCGCGAGACGGCCGCCGCGGACCGCCTCCTCGGTGCCGCCGCCGACCACGACCGCTACCTGCGGCGCAACGCCCTGCGCTGCCGGTGGGCCGCCGCCGACGCGCTCGGGCGGGCCGGGTGCACCGACGACGCGCTGCACCTGCTGTGCGACCTCGAGGAGCTGTGCGAAGAGGAAGGCCTCGCCCCTACGCCGAGCGGGTGCGGGCCTCCCTGCGACGCCTCGGTCGTCGCGCCGCGTCACCCGGGCGGCGCTCGGGTGTGCTCACGGCGCGCCAGGCCGAGGTGCTGTCCCTCGTCGCCGAAGGCCTGTCCACGCCGGCGATCGCCGAGCGCCTCCAGCTCACGGCCCGGACCGTCGACACGCACATCGCGGCGGCGAAGCGGGCGCTCGGCGCCCGCACCCGCCGCGAGGCCGTCGCGCTCGCGGGCGAGCGCTCGACGTGGCGGCCCGCGCCGCCGACCACCGCTCCGCTCCGTGCTCATCGCCGTGGCAGCCCGCGCCACCGCCTCCCGCCTGGCCGAGCTCGCCGGGCGCACCGTCGTCGACGACCCCGCCGCCGTGGCGCCGGTGCCGTGGCGGCTCGACCCCGGTTCGCTGACCGTGGTGGCCGAGGCCGCCACCGACGCGCTCCTCGAGCTCGCCTCGCGGGGCGCACCGGTGGCGGTCGTCGCCGACGGGCTGTCGGACCGCTTCGCCGACGCCTTGCGTCGGGTCAGCACGGTGCTCGACTGGCGGGCCGAGCCGGTCCTGGCGCTGCGACCCGACCACCTCGAGGTCCTGCACCGCCTCGGCACGGGCGCCACCGTGGCCGAGGTCGCCGACGAGCTGCACCTGTCGGAGCGGACGACCCACCGCCGCGTCGCCGAGGCCCGGCAGGTGCTGGGCGTGGCCACCGCGGCCGAAGCGGTCGCCGGCTACCTCGCCGTCTCGGGCCGCTGGCTGCCCTGAGCGCGGCCGGGCCGGGCCCGCCGGACCCGGCCCGCTCGATCCCGCCGGGTCGGACACGATCCCGTCGCGCTCCCGCTCCCGCTCGTGCGCTCGCGTCCGGCCCTCCCGGACCGTGTCGCGACGACGGACCGGGACCACAGCGGACCACGAGCCCGCCGGTGGCCGCATCGTCAGATCCTGCCAACCTGGCCGCGAACGGCCCGCCGGGCGGTCCGTCGCTTCCGCGCGACCAGCCGACCGGGACGAGCGAGCGCGACCCAGGCGAGCTCGACGGTCGTCGCCTGCCGTGGCGGCTCAGCGGTCGGCGCGCCGCAGCGCCGGGTGCTGGCGAGCGAGGATCGGCACCAGCACACGGCGGGGCGTGAGCCACGCGCTGTAGGCCGCGACCTTGTTGGGCAGCCCGGGGATGACCACGGCCCGACCGGCCGCCATGCCGTCCACGGCCTGGCGGGCCACCTCGGCGGCCGGGACCCACATGAAGCTCGGCAGAGCGTCGGTCTCCTCGGCCCCGAAGCCGGCGGCGTCGGCGAAGCCGGTCTCCACCGGGCCGGGGCACAGCGCGGTGCAGGTCACGCCCGTGCCGGCCAGCTCGCCCCGCAGGCCGTGGCTGTAGGACAGGACGAAGGCCTTGCACGCGGCATAGCCGGACTGGCCGGGCAGTGGTTGGAAGGCCGCCGTGGATGCCACGTTGAGCACCGCCCCGGTCCCCCGTGACACCATCGCCGGCACGTGCAGGCTGCACAGGTGGGCGACGGCCTCGACGTCGGTGCGGATCATCGCCACCTCGCGCTCGGGGTCGCTCTCGGCGACCGGACCGGTGGTGGAGAAGCCGGCGTTGTTGACCAGCGCCGACACGTGCAGGCCGCGCTCGGCGAGCGTCTCACCGACGGCCCGGCGGGCATCGGGGTCGGTGAGGTCGGCGGTGACGACCTCGGCCCGAACGCCGTGGTCGCGGGAGAGCTCGGCGGCGAGCTCGTCGAGGGGGCCCTGTCGGCGGGCGACGAGGGCGACGCCGTGGCCCCGCCCGGCGAGCTCGCGGGCCAGCTCCACGCCGATGCCGGAGGACGCGCCGGTGACGAGCACGACGTGGTCGGGGTGCGGTGCGGGGAGGGCCATGCGCCGCGACCGTAGCGGGACCCGCCGGGCTCGGCTCGGGTCAGTGCGCACCCGGCGGCCGGTACGGAGCCGGGGTGCTCCGGTCAGAACGGCAGCGTGTAGGAGTTCTCGAGCTCGTCCTGCACCACGGTGGCGACGCTCGCCGAGGTGTCGACGACCAGCTCCTCGTCGAGGACTCGCGTGCGGTAGCTCCACCCGGCCGGTAGGTCGAGCCGGTCACCGAGCGACGCCAGTTCCTCCTGGGTGAGGGTCGGGTCGACGGCCAGGCAGTAGGCCTGCATCACGTAGGTGCGGCCGTCCGGATCGATCAGCTCGTGCACCGGCTTGCCCGCGTCGAAGAAGAACACCGCCCCGCGGTTGACGTGACGCTGCGTGTACGGCACCGGCAGCGGGCTCTCCCCGAGCTCGACGACGGCGATGCGCCGGGTCATCAGCCCGTTGAAGTCGTGGAACACCGGGTCGACGACGGCCACCTTGGTGCCGAGCCCGTCGAGCATCCAGTGGCGGGGGCCGTTGAGCTTCACGAACGCGGCGCCGAGCTCCTCGGCGATGGTGCCGGGATCGAGGGTGTCCCACAGCTCCTGCGGGCAGTCGTTGAGCAGCTGGGTGCCGTACACCTCGGCCTGGAGGCCGTTGTCGCGCTGATAGATCGCCAGCACCTCGCCGTAGCGGACGCCGCGCTGGTCGTCGATCAACCGGACCGGGGCTTCGCTCATGTCACGTCCTCCGTCAGCTCCACCGAGAGTTGTGGCACTTATACTGCCACAACTTTCGCTCAGGCGTGTTCGACGGGGCCCAGGACTCCGGCGAGGAAGCCGAGCATGGCCGCCACGGTCGCGTCGAAGTCGTCGACGTTGACGAGCCCCGGGACCGCGGCGAGCTCGGGCGGGACCGGGTTGAAGAAGGCGTGCTCGCGGCCCTCGAACTCCACGAGCTCGCAGCGAGCGCCGGCGGCTTCCGCCTCGTCCCGGAAGCGCCGGCTCTGGTCGATGGCCACCAGCGAGTCCGCCGTGCCGTGGAACACGATCGTCGGCGGCAGGGCGGAGAGGTCCTGGTGCACCGGCGACAGCTGCTCGGCCGGCACCCCGGTCTCAGGCGCGAAGTCACCGAGCGCCCGCATCGTGGCGACGAAGTCGAGCACGGGGTTGAACAGCACGGCGGCCGCCGGCGCCACGCTCGGGCGGAACACGGGGCAGGCGGCGAGACAGGCCGCCAGGTGTCCCCCGGCCGAGCCACCGGCGACGGCCACCCGACCCGGGTCGATGCCGAGGTCGTCGGCCGACGAGAGGAGCTGCTCGACTGCGGCCTGGGCGTCCCGGGCGCAGGCCGCGATCGAGCCGTCGAGCGAGTAGGCGGCGGTGGCTGCGACGTAGCCGACGGCGGCGAGGCGCTCGCACTGCGGGTGGAACTGCGCCCTGTCACCCAACCGCCAGGCCCCACCGTGGAAGAACACGACGGCGGGACGGCCGCCGTCGAGCGCTCGGCCTCGAGCTCGAAGACGTCGATCGGCCGGCGGTGGCCGCCCGCCTCGTAGTGGATCGTCCGCACGAGCCGACCGTACCGCCCGCCCGAGCCGGAGACCTGCCTGGCCCGCTCGAGCGTGGAGCCGTTGCCCGCGATCCGCTGCCGTGCCCATGATCCCACGGGGGTGGGGGCTTGCCACAAGCGACCGACCCGTGGTGACCATGTCCCGCTCGCTGTGCCGACAGCGGCTGCTGGCCGAGGGGGCTGACCGATGGTGACCACGGGGAACGCCGAGCGCGTCGTGCTGCGCTTGGACCAGGTCGACGGGACCTGCGTCGCGGCGGTCGGCGGCAAGGGCGCGCAGCTCGGTGAGCTCGCTCGGATCGACGGCGTGCAGGTGCCACCAGGCTTGTGCGTCACCAACGACGCGTTCCGGCGGATCATGGCCGACGCGCCGTCGATCCCCGAGCGGCTCGATCGGCTGTCGCACCTGGCGCCGGACGACCGTGACGCGATCCGCAGGCACAGCGCCGAGATCCGCGAGGTCATCGAGGCGATCGCCGTCCCCGACGACGTGGCCGACGCCGTCACCGCCGAGCTGGCACGGCTCGGCGACGCTGCGGCCTACGCGGTGCGATCCAGCGCGACGGCCGAGGACCTGCCGACGGCGTCGTTCGCCGGCCAGCACGACTCCTACCTGAACGTCGTCGGTGCGGCGCCGATCCTCCGACACGTCGGCCGCTGCTGGGCGTCGCTGTTCACCGAGCGGGCCGTGACCTACCGCCTCGCCCACGGCATCGACCACCGGCAGGTCCAGATGGCCGTCGTCGTGCAGCGCATGGCCTTCGCCGACGCCGCCGGCGTCGCGTTCACCGCCGACCCCGTCACGTCGAACCGCACCATCGTCCGCGTGGAGGCGACCTTCGGGCTCGGCGAGGCGCTGGTCTCGGGTCGGGTGGACCCCGACGTCGTCACGGTGCGCGACGGTGAGGTCGTCGACCGAGTGGTCGCCACCAAGCAGATCGCCGTCCTCACCTCGCCGGCAGGTGGGACGCACGAGGTGGCGATCGACCCGGCGCGCCAGGACCAGCCGGTGCTGACCGACGCGCTGGTCCTACGGCTCGCCCAGCTGGGCCGTCGGATCGAGGCGCACCTCGGCTGTCCCCAGGACATCGAGTGGTGCCTCGTCGGCGACGACCTGCAGATCGTGCAGAGCCGGCCGATCACCACGCTGTTCCCGATCCCCGAGCGCGACGACGAGGAGATGCACGTCTACGTGTCGGTCGGTCACCAGCAGATGATGACCGAGCCCATGAAGCCCCTCGGGCTGTCGCTGTGGCAGCTGACGGCGGCCCGCCCCATGTACGAGGCCGGCGGGCGGCTGTTCGTCGACGTCACCCTGGGCCTCGCCTCGCCCGCGAGCCGAGCGGGTCTGCTGGAGCTGCTTGGGCGCGGTGATCCGCTCATCGGGGACGCGCTGCGGGCCATCGTCGACCGCGGCGACGTCCTCCCGACGGCTCCCGAGGGCGGTCCGGGCGACCCACCCCTCGGCGGCGCCGCCCCACCCATCGAGGCCGACCCTGCGATCGTCGCCGAGCTCGTCGAGCGCAACGAGGCGTCCCTCGCCGCCCTCGAGCGGGAGATCGCCACGAGGTCCGGATCCGCCCTGCTCGACCTCATCCGCGCCGACGTCCAGGAGCTCCGGCGCGTCGTGTTCGATCCGCGCAGCATGCAGGTGATCATGGCGGCGATGCAGGCCACGTGGTGGCTCAACGACCGGCTGCTGACGTGGCTGGGCGAGACGAACGCAGCCGACGTGCTCACGCGGTCCGCCCCCGGCAACGTGACCTCCGAGATGGGGCTGGCCCTCCTCGACGTCGCCGACGTCGTCCGGGACCACCCGGCGGTGGTGACCTTCCTGCGCGACGTCGACGACGACGGCTTCGTCGAGCGGCTGGCGACGGTGGAGGGCGGCACGCAGGCTCGGGACGCCCTGCGCGCCTACCTCGATGCCTACGGCATGCGCGGCGTCGGCGAGATCGACATCACCCGGCCGCGCTGGAGCGAGCAGCCGCTCGCGCTCGTGCCCGCGATCCTCGCCGACGTCGACGGGTTCGAGCCGGGCGCCCACCGACGACTCGTCGAACAGGGGCTCCGCGACGCCCAGCAGAAGGAGCACGACGTCCTGCAGCGGCTGCGGGCGCTGCCCGACGGCGGGGCCAAGGCCGACGAGGCGAAGCAGATGATCGACCGCGTCCGGGCCTTCATCGGCTACCGGGAGTACCCGAAGTACGCCATGGTCCGCCGCTACTTCGCCTACAAGCAGGCGCTGCTCGGCGAGGCCGACCGCCTGGTCGAGGCGGGCGTGCTCGGTGACCGGGAGGACATCTTCTTCCTCGCCTTCGACGAGCTGGACGACGTCGTGCGCACGGGCACGGCAGACGAACGGCTCATCCGCGACCGAAGGGAGGCGTTCGCCTCCCATCGAGCTCTCACGCCGCCCCGGGTCATGACCTCCGACGGCGAGATCGTCGTCGGGTCGTACCGGCGCCACGACGTGCCGACCGGTGCGTTGGCCGGCCTGGCGGTCTCGAGCGGGACCGTCGAGGGGCGAGCCCGCGTCGTGCTCGACATGGCCGCGGCCGATCTCGGACCGGGCGACATCCTCGTCACGACCTCCACCGATCCCAGCTGGTCACCGCTGTTCGTCTCGATCGCCGGGCTGGTGACCGAGGTCGGCGGCCTGATGACCCACGGCGCGGTGATCGCCCGCGAGTACGGCCTGCCTGCGGTCGTCGGCGTGCAGGACGCCACGCAGGTGATCCGGGACGGTCAGCAGATCCGCCTGGACGGCACCCACGGTTGGGTGGAGGTCATCTCCTGAGCCCGCGACGACTGCGGCGCCGACCCGGGCGTCGATGACGCTCGACCGGCGCGAGCAGTCGTCGGCTCGACGGATCGGGCGCGACCCGGGCGAGGGGCCCGCTCAGTCCGGCCGGCCCGCGACGGCGAGGCGGACGACCTCGCACACCTGGGCCCGCAGGGGCGAGCTGCCGCTGACGGGATCGCTCGGGGTCTGGGAGAGCACCAGGTTGAGGTTGGCGCTGCCGGGGCCGAAGGGCGGGAAGCCGGGCAGGCCGAGCTCCTCGCACGGCTCGAACCAGCCGTGCTGGCCGCTCACCACGCCGGGATCGAGCGAGTCGTCGAGCTCGGCGCGGCCCGCACGGCACCCTTGGGCGTCCTGATCTCGACCCAGTCCCCCTCGGTGATGTCACGGGCGGCCGCGGTGTCGGGGTGCAGCTCCACCGTGGGATCGGGGACGTGGCGACGCAGGCCGGCGACCTGGCGGTGCTGGGTCTCGCAGAAGTGCAGCGCCTTGGCGCAGGTGAGCACCAGGGGGAACACCGGAGCGAGGTCGGGTCGCGACCGGGGGCTCAGCGCCGGCTCGGTGAACGTCGGGACCGGCGGCTCGCCGATGTCGAGGAAGCCCTCCACGTACAGCTCGATGCGACCCGTGGGCGTCGCGAACCCGGTGGGCGTCCCGTCGTCGCCGATCGCCGCGAACTTCCGGTGGCGGGTCTCCAGCGGCACCCGGACGCCCGCGGGGTCGGCCCGGAGCTGTTCGAGGGTGACGCCGCTCGGCGCCAGCTGGTGCTCCCAGCCGGCGTCGACATCGCCGCCGAAGAAGTGCTCGCCGAGCCCGAGCCGGGTGGCCAGGTCGAAGATGACGGCGATGTCCGACCGGGCCTCGCCCACCGCCAGCACGAGCGGGGTGCGCAGCTGCACCAGGGACTGGGCCTCCTGGGACACCTCGAAGCCGAGCTTGAGCCCCTCGGCCTCGAAGGCGCTCGTCACCGGCAGCACGATGTCGGCCTGCGCTGCGGTGGGGGTCATGAACAGGTCGAGGTGGACGTGGAAGTCGAGGGACTGCAGCGCATCCCGTCCACGGGCGCTGTCGCCGTGGGCCATCAGCAGGTTCGACCCGAAGCTGACGAGCCCTCGGGGCCGGTACGGGCGGCCGTCGAGCGCCGCGGTGTAGAGGTCCTCGCCGCTGACGTGGCCGAAGCGGGCGGGACCGAGCGGCCGCTCCGCGAGGCCGATCGTCTTCGCCGCCTGCGTCTCGTCGAGCAGCGCGGCGCCGGTGACGGGGTTGGTCGGCACCGGCGTGAACAGCACGTTGCCACCGGGGACGTCGAGGCAACCGGTCAGGGCGTACAGCACGTTGATCGCTCGGATGATCTGGGTGGTGCCGCTGTGCTGCTCGAGTCCGCTCCAGGTGTAGAAGGCGACCGGGCGGTGCTCCCACAGCACCTGCGCGGCGCGCTCGATGTCGGCGGCGGGCACACCCGTGATCTGCTCCGCGACCGTCGGCGGGATCGCCCGGCCCTGCTCGGCGAGGAGCTGGAACGCCGGGCGGCAGCTCACCGGGCCGCCGGCGGTCGACACCTCGACGGGGCCGACCAGGGCGAGCCGGTCGTGGTCCTCGACGTCAGCGCCGCCCGCGGCGGGGTCGACGGTGATCGGTCGGCCCGCGACCGCGTCCCACGCGACGTAGTGCCCGGCGGCCCTGTCCCCGCCTCCCGGGAGGTCGCCGCCACGCAGGAACCGGCCGGTGTCGCGGCGCACCAGGAGCGGGGCGTTGGTCCAGCGCCGCACGAACGCCTCCTCGTACCAGCCGCGCTCGATCATCACGTCGATGATCGCCAGCGCCAGCGCCGCATCGGTGCCGGGGCGGACGCGCAGCCAGGGGTCGGCCTTGGAGGCGAGGCCCGCCCGTCGTGGGTCGACCACGATCAGCTCGGCGCCCCGGTGCAGCGCCGCCCGGGTCGCCGTGGCGTGGGCCAGCCGCGAGATGGCGGGGTTGTAGCCCCAGAACAGGATGCACTCGGCACGGTCGAGGTCCGGCATGTACTGACCCGGGACCGAGGCGCCGTAGGTGTACAGCGAGGCGAGGTGGCGGCCCCAGCCGCACAGCTCCATCGACGCCACGAAGTTCGGGCTCCCGAACGCCCGCTGGAGCCGCTGGATCCAGTCGACGCAGTCCACGATCGCCGAGGTCGAGGGCGACACCGAGCTGAACACGACGGACTCCGGGCCGTGGTCGCGGGCCAGGGCCCGGAGCCGGTCGGCGACGGTGTCGAGCGCCTCGTCCCAGGTGATCCGACGCCAGCCCGGGTCGGCCGCGCCCTTCGGATTGGTGCGGATCATCGGGTGCTGCAGGCGGTCCGGGTGGAAGGTGATGGCAGAGGCCTCCCGACCCTTGACGCACAGCACCTTGCCCGTCGGGTGCGACGGGTCGCGGGTCAGCGAGAACGTCCCGTCGCCCACCGTCGCCCGCGCCCCGCAGCGCGACACGCACAAGGGGCAGTACGTCGCCACATCCGTCGACGGGGGTGCGTCGTCCATCGGCCACCTCACAGCGGTTCGCAGGCTGGTGCGGCTCGGCGGTGGCCCCTCGCTCGCCGCGAGCCCCAGCGTAGGCGCCTCCTGTGGGTCGTGCGTCGAGGCAACGCCCAGGTCGGGCTGCGCTCAGCGGCGCCTTCACGACGTCGACGTCGACGCGCCCGGGCTCCGGCCGTGCTCCCGGTTCACATGGAATCGGTGAGCTGGCGCGTGCGGGGATCGGCGAGCCGGGTGAGGTTGGCGATCGCTGGTTCTGCGTTGGTGAGCAGCCGTGTCAGCGCCGACTGCATCCGGGGGTCGTCGGCGTGGTCGCGGAGCCCACGCCCGGGGTTCAGGCGGGACCGTTCCATCCAGGCCGCGACGTCGGGGTCGGACCATGCCACCTGGGCGCGCTGCGCGATGAGGGTCGTCCCGATCCAATCGGCCGCCGCGTTCGGATAGGGGTTGGTGGGGCACAGCCGCACCTTGTCGGCGTCGTCGGACCGGGTGGCCTCGACGATCGCCTGCGCCGCCGACCGCCGAGCGCACGCGGGTGTGACAGCTCAGCGCGGTGTCCCGGACCCGGGGACGATCAGCGTGGGAGGCGACCGAGGTCGGCGGCCAAGCGGATCGCGCCGGTGACGATCTGGGGTTGCACGAGGTGGACGTTGTGGCCGCTGTTCGTCTTGGTGATGTGGACGGCGTCGGGCTCGAGCCGGGCGAGCTGGGCTTGCGCCTTCGCCTGGGCGACGTCGAAGGTGTCCCCGAAGTCGGCCGGGGTGCCCGCCGGCACCGACCCGGCGGCGATCATGGCGGGGAGCTGGGGCCCGAGGAGCTCGTCGGCGGAGATCACGACGAGCGGCATCGGGCGCAGGGCCGGCGCCGCCCGCAGCGCGGCGAACGTGGCATCGATGTCGAAGCGTTCGATGTCGGGGTACTCGGCCACGGAGTCCGCGATGTCGGCGCCGTCCACCTTCATGAGCCGACGCTGGATCTTCCACTGCTCGGGTGTCTCGTTGTCCTGCAAGAACTCCGAGGGGGTGTCGACGAGCACCATGCCGCTGACGGCATCGGGGTAGGTGGTCGCGAACAGGCGGGCGACGGTCCCCCCGATGGAGTGGCCCACCAACACGAAGGGCCCCTGCTCCCCCGCCGCGGTCAACAGCGCGTGCAGGTCGGCGGCCGCCGACGCCGCGTCGGTCGGCTGCGGCGCCGGGTCGCTGCGGCTGCCCTGGTCACCGACGACGGTGCCGGGCCGGTCGTAGGCGCACACCCGGTTGGTCGTGGCCACCTCCTCGAACACCGGCCGGGCCGGCGGGGTGGCCGTGGACTGGGTGGTGTGCCACTCGGCGGCCGAGCTGCGCTGGCCCGACACCAGCACGATGGCCGGCGACCCGGTGCCCGAGCACTCGAGGTACATGGAGCGGCCCCCGCCGATGTCGATCCTGCCGGCAACCGGTCCACGCGACGCCACGGCGGGCGTCGAGGTGGGGTGGCCGGCACTCGATGGCCCGCCCGACGTGCAGCTCGCCGTGAGTCCGGTCACGAGCGCGAGCGTCGCCACGACGCCGACGGTCGTGGGCGTGAGCCTCCTCGCTCGCGACCCGCCGCTCGAAGATCCGGGCCGTGCCGCGACATCGCCGGCACGTGCGCAGTGAGGACCGCGACGTTGGGGTGACCGACCGCTACGCATCGTGGGCGCCGACCGCGTCGTCGAGGGTCGCCTCGGGCAGGAGGCTGCGTTGCCGGTCGGCTCGCAGCACCGGCGCGCCCTCGCGGTCACCGCTCACAGGTCGAGCCTAGGCGCCCTTCGTCGCCAGGATGCATCGAGGAGGCGAGCGCTACGTGACGTCGGCGAACAGGTCGTCCCAGTGCTCGTACCAGAGCAGGTGGGTGCCACCCTCCACCATGTGGACCGTCGAGCCGGCGATCGCCTCGTGCAGGCGCGTCGCCCAGTCGGGAGGGACCAGCTCGTCGGCGTCGCCCTGCCAGATGTGGGTGGGCACCGTGATGTCGCTCGGATCGAAGCCCCACGGCTGGTTCATGATCTCGTAGTCCGCGACCACGCCCTCGGTGTTGGACAGCCCCTCGGCGATCGCCGCGGTGAGCGCCGGCCCACCCTCTTCGAACCCGGCGAGCTTGGCGAAGCGCTCGGGCTTCTTGGCCGCCATGTGGCCCATCACGTGGAAGATGGTGCGCTCGTCGAGCCGGCCGACGGCGTTGTGCGAGAGCCGCAGCAGCACCCGGTCCATGCGGTTGATCTCCTCGCGCATCCCCGCCCACTCGCGGGGGATCACGCTGGCGACGAGCACGAGCGTGGACACCCGCTCGCTCAGGTAGCGCGCCACGGCCTGGGCGTAGCCGCCCCCGAACGACCACCCGATGACCGCGAAGCGATCCAGGCCGAGCTGGTCGGCCAACGCCTCCACGTCGTTCGCCCAGGACTCGATCGTGTGACCCGCGTTGGCATCGGATCGCCCGATGCCCGGTCGGTCCGGAGAGATGATGCGCAGCTGCCGCGCCCTCGCCGCGTCGGACGCCGGCCAGATGTCGAGCCGTGAGCTCAGCCCGCCGTGGTTGTTGATGACCGGGTAGCCGCCCGGATCACCGATGTCGAGGTAGGCGAGCGTGCGCCCGTCGTCGAGGCTGATGGAACGCTCGTGGTCCGCCCGATCGTCACCCACCGCCGCCTCGTCGGCCGATCCCGACCGCTCGTCGCTCATGCACGCCCCCGATGGTCGCGGGAGCGGTGCTGCTCCGGCGCACCCGACCCTACCCGGCGATCCCCTCCCGAGCCCTGGCCCAGAGCTCGCCGACCAGCGCCGTGGGCTCGATGCCCCACTCCTTGCGGATCTCCTCGAGCGGGCGCTCGAGCTCGTCCTCCCACGTGTGCAGCGAGATCTGGGGCGTGCGGCGCCCGTACTGCCAGCCATCGGTGATCGCGTCCATCAACGGCACGATGGTCGTCGGCCGCAGGTAGGTCATCTGCGTGGTGGCCGTCGACATCCACATGGCGAAGTAGGGGAACTGGAGCTGGGCCAGGCTGAAGGCCTGGAGCGCGATCTCACCTCGTGGCGATGGGTCGTAGCCGGTGAGGACGTGGAGGAAGTCGTGGAGCTGGAAGCCCCGGAGCACCGCGTACTGGAGGGGTTCGGGCATGCCCTCGAGGGCTCCCGAGTCGACCAGCATGGTGTGGAACTGCCGGTAGTCCATGGCGATCTGCGCGGTCAGGTCGTTGTCGATGATCCAGTCGCGGTAGATCAGCCCGAGCGACCCCTCGGCCATGGCACCGAGGGCGTCGAGGTCGAGCGGCTCGGCGTAGTAGCCCCGGTCGACGAACGCGGCGAACGCGGGGTCGGCCATGAGCTGGTCGGTGTAGGCCCGGACCACCTCGGGTGTCGCCCGACTCCACCACTGGTTGAACAGCAGGTGCACCGGGTTCGCGTGCATGTCGTTGATCGTCTTCAGGAACAGCGGGGCGAAGGCGTCGGTGATCATCGTGTCTCCTCGTCGGTGGATTGGAGCTCGTCGGGGGACGGCTGCGGCAGGGCGGCCAGCTCCCCCCACAGGCGGCGACGGCCGTCGTCGGTCGCCATGGCCAGGAGCGTGGACACCGTGACGGCGAGGTAGTCGGCGCGCAGCTGCTCGAACGACGACAATCCCCGGAACCACCGTCGCACCGCGCCGTCGCGGCCCAGCAGGAGCAACCGGCTGGTGAGCCCGACAGGGGTGTCCGGTCGCAGGACGCCGGCGGCGACCAGGCGGCGGAGGTCCTCGGCGCTGTGGGCCG
The DNA here is from genome assembly GCA_041394145.1 of Acidimicrobiales bacterium. Classification (GTDB taxonomy): domain Bacteria; phylum Actinomycetota; class Acidimicrobiia; order Acidimicrobiales; family Acidimicrobilacustridaceae; genus JAWKIW01. The sequence goes on along the minus strand of JAWKIW010000016.1, from coordinate 12,342 downwards.
ACACGAGCTCGAGCCAGCGGGCCCGGTCGTTCGGCGGCGCGCACTCGTCGAGCGCCAGCAGCGCGGCCCGGGCAAAGGCTTCGTCTGGCGCCAGCACGTCCAGGAGCCGTCGCTGGCGGTCGAGCACGTCGCGGACCGGGTCGTCGTCGGGTGGGGCCTGCACGACCGACAGGACGTGGCCCCCGAACGCGCGCACCACCAGGGCCAGCACGACGCCGTGCTTCGAGTCGAACAGGTGGTAGGGCGTGACGTGACCGACATCGGCGCGCTAGCGAGCGTGCGCATGCTGAGCGCGTCGGGGCCGCCGTCGCGCAACAGGGCCTCGGCCGCGCCGAGCACCCGGTCCCGCTTGTCCTGCTGCTGCCGATCACGGCCGACGCTCGTGGTCATGACGGCTTCTCGTGCACCACGACGAAGCCCTTGGTGGTCGCCCACAGCAGGGTGCGGTCGTCGGCGATCACGGTGCTGTTGCCCTGGTCGAAGGCGTCGTCGACCCGGTCGGCCGGCGCGACCTCGACGTCAACGACGCGCGCACCCGCCTTCGCGTCGCCGTCGTCCCACACCCGAAGGGCGGACAGGTGGACCGAACCGTCCTGCTCGACGCCGCTGCTGTACACGAGGCCGGACGCCTCGCTGATGGAGGTCACCCCGTTCATCTGCACGTCGCCGTTGAACCACGCCAGCTCCAGCTCGTCGCGGTCGGGGTTCCACGCCACGCCGGCCACCCCCTTGACGGACGGATCTGGGCGGTACCCACCGTAGGCCGCCACCACCAGCCGGTACCCCCGTGCTGACGGGGAGTTCTCCACGGTGCGGATCGTGTCGGGCAGCCGCACGGTGTGCACCCGCTCATCGTCGTCGTCACGGTGCACGGCGATCACCTGCGCCGGACGCTGGTCGGCTCCGCAGTCGATGACGCCGGTGAACGGGTTGCCCACCGCACACGGGGCGTCGACGATCACGACCAGCGCGCCGTCGCCGTAGCCGACGATGGTCGGCGTCGTGCCGGTGCGGCCCCGCACCGGCACGGACTCACCGCCGCTCGAGCTCGCCTCGCTCGGGGTCCCACACGACCTTCACGATCGAGCCTTCCGCCGCGACGTACATCGCTGCCACCGCCGTCGACCGGTTCGATCGCGACGTTGTTGGTGACCTGCGTGGACGACACGAACACGCACCCGGCCCAGCCCGACAGGTCGGGCTTCGCCGCAGCCAGGTAGGTCTCGGACGCGCCCCCGGGACCGGTCGGCAGCCGGAAGTAGGTGACGAGCTCACCCGTGAAGGTCACGTTCGCGGCGGTCACGCTGTAGCCCATCGACACCGCGCCGACGGGTGCGCCGTCTCGACCCCGGCACCTCGCCGCGCCGTCGGGCCGAGCAGGCAGCGCGGCACGCAGCGGAACGGCGAGTCGATCTCGGCCCTGTCCTCGAAGACCAGCAGCGCCGGCCCATCGGTCCGGCACGGCTCGTCGACCACGTCGGCGCCGAGCGGGCTCGGCACCACCACCCGGCCGTCGGCCAGGGTCAGCAGGTTCCAGTGGATGGAGAACGGATCAGATCGCAACCGCTGGCTGTGCACGTACCGGGCCTCGCCGTCGACGAGCGCGTACTTGTACAGATCGGTGAGCGACGCACCCCACACCGATCGGCCCTCGGGCTCGTCCACGTAGCGGCGGCCCGACAGCACCAGGAACGGCGATGTCTGGGCGACGCCCCGCACGATGTCGGCGTCGGATCGGAGGTCGACGAGCTGGATCGCGACGTCGTCGCTCGTCGGTCCGGGCAACGACGAGGACGCCTGCTGGGCCGGTCCCTGGTGCGCCATCGGCCACGGCGAATCGGCCAGATGCGGGTTCACGGGCGGTACGAGGCGTGCGGCCACCTGCGTGGGAGACCCGGGGGCGGGCGCCGCCCCACCGTCCGCTCCCGCGGGTTCGGTGGCCGAGGGCGCGGGCTCGGACGGTGGCGTGGCGGTGTCGTGCCCGGTGCACGCGCCGACCGCGGCGATCACCAGCACTGCGGCGACGGCGTGCGCTCGTCGGATCCGGCGTGGGCGCACGGGCTGCTCCTCGACGACGCGCCCCGAAACCATAACGCGTTATCACCCGCGGTGTCGCCCAGCAGGCCGGCGAACGTCGCACCGGCGCTCGGACCGACAGATCAGCCGGTGAACCGTGGGGCGACCACGGCCGGCGTCACCGCCGACGACGGGGTCGCGGCGGCACCTGTGGTCGGGTCGGGGAGGTGGTGGGGCCGGGGCAGCTCGCCCACGGCTCGATCGGCTCGGCCCGCTGGTCGAGGGCGTCGAGCACCGGCTGGTTCCAGCGATCGGCCTCCTCGTCCCAGAGGGCGTCGCCGCTCATCCGGCGGGTGGCGGGGTCCCAGCGGCCGTTGAGGACGAAGTAGGTCCACGAGATGTGCTCGGCCTCGATGAGCTGGACCATCGTCGTGTTCCACCGCATCGGGTCCCGGTCCGTGTACCGGCCTGCCTCGAAGGAGGAGAACTCGCCGTTGAACAGCGGGACACCGGTCTCGCGCGACCAGCACACGGCGTCGTTCATCGTGGCTCGCATCGCGGCCACCTCGTCGGGGCTCGCCGTCCAGGTGGTGCCGATCCAGGCGTCGGAGCCGGCGAGCCAGCTGCCCTGGTGGGTGAACGGCAGCGGGAGGTAGTTGTGGAACGTGGCGATCAGATGCCCGTCACCCGCCGGGAGCTCCAGGTCGGGGATCGCCTGGGGCAGCGACCAGTAGGCGCTGCTCACCACGATGATCCGCTGCGGATTGGTCGCCCGGATGGCGGGGATGACCCGGGCGACGAGCGCGTTCCACTGGTCGGGGGTGACGGCGTCGTCGAGGGTGCCCCAGCTGTCGCCTCCCCAGCTGGGCTCGTTGGCGATCTCGAAGTAGACGGTGGGAGGCAGGTCCTGGAACCGCTCGGCGATCTGGGTCCAGCGGGCCACGAGACGGTCACCCGAGCGATCGGGCTCGTCGAGGCTCTCGTTGTTGTTCACCACGACGGTCAGGCCGTGCCGGGTGAGGACCTCGATCTCGGCGCGCACCTGGTCGAGGTAGGCCGGGTCCATCTCGTAGGGCGGGCTCGCGGCCTGGCCCGGCGACAGCTTCACGGCGTAGCGGACCCCGGTGAAGCCGGCGGACGCCGCCGCTGCGGCCCGGGCTTCGATGTCGCCCGGTAGGGCGTCCTGGCCGCAGCACGGTGAGACGATCTCGACGCCGCGGCCGATCCCCCGGTTGGCGTCGACAGCCGACGGCCAGGCCGTCGGCGCGCCGGCCGTGAGACCGGCGCCGGCGGTGTCGAACCCGCCGGCCGACACCACCACCGATGCGACGAGGACCAGCGCCACGATGAGCGCTCCACGGTGTCGTGGACGTCGGGGTTCGGGCATTCGTGTCGCCTCCGGGACCCGCGGTCCTCACCCGGTGGCCGTGGGCTGGCCGTAGCCGGCTCGTCCGGTGTGGTCGATCCCGTGCCCGGCCATCGTGTACAGGTGGTGTTCGACGCCGTCGGGATCGTGGAACACCAGCAGCCACCCGATGGACGCCTCGATGACCGGTGAGTGGTCGACGCCCTGTGCGTCGAGGTGCGCGACCCATGCTTCCAGCGCGTCCCGGTCGACGACACCGAGCGACACCGGGTCGAACCCCGCGATCCCTCGAGCCGCCTCGGGATGCTGGCGGAGGCTGATGTACACGCCTCCGGTGGGCTCGAACACGACACCCATGACCGGGCCGTCGTCGTCGTCACGGAACTCCATCTGCACGGTGAGCCCGAAGACCCGCTCGTACCACTCCCGGCTGCGCTCGAGGTCGGTGGCCGGGAACTTCACGTGGTGGATCCCCGCCAGGGTCGGAGCCATGGCCTCTCCTCCAGTAGTCTTGTGCTGTATTCGTTACTGTGTCACTATACCGATATGTCGGCGGAGCGCAAGAGGCCGTACCACTCCCCCGTGCGGGAGGAGGCAGCCCGCCGGACCCGGGCCCTGTTGCGGGACACGGCTCGCCGGCTCTTCGTCGACCAGGGCTACGTGCCCACGACCATGAAGCAGATCGCGTCGGAGGCCGGGGTCGCCGAACGGACCCTCTACCTCGCCTTCCCCTCGAAGGCAGCGCTCCTCCACGAGCTCATCGGCGTCGCCCTGGCCGGTGGCGAGGACGGTCCTCGGGCCGACGCCACCGACTACACCACCACGGCAGCCGAGCTGGGAGCCGCCGGAGCGATCAGCCAGTACTGCGCCGACACCACCGCCCTCTACGAACGAGCCGCCGAGCTCCTGCAGCTCGGTGAGCATGCGGCCGAGTCCGATCCTGAGCTGCGGGCGTTCTCGGAGGCCGGCGCCGCCGCAACCGTCCACGTCATCGGTGGGCTGATCGCCGGGATCGCCGACACCGGTGCACTCAGAGGCGACCTGACCGCCAAGGCGGCGACCGACGCCGTCTGGGCCATCAGCCACTTCAGCACCCACCAGCTCCTCCGCAAGCGCCGCCGCTGGAGCCGCGCTCGTTACCAAGGCTGGCTGGTCGACACCCTGACCCGCACCTTGCTCGACGACGCACACCGGTGACCGCGATGCTCGACGCGCGCCAGCGGGGCGGTGCGGCTCATGGGAGCGGTGACTCGACGGTGTCATCGCCGACCCCCTCGATTCGCTCGATCCGACCGACGGCCCGTTGCGACCGGGCACCTCCGCGCTAGCGGAGATCCAGGTGGAGGTGCGAGAGCCGACGCACGAGCATGCTCGGCACGTAGTCGGGCGTGGAGGCGCCCGGGGTGGGCTCGATGTGCGTGGTCTCGGAGAGCAGTCGCTCGAGGGCGAGCGTGGCTTCCAGTCGGGCGAGCGGCGCGCCGACGCAGCGGTGCACACCCCACCCGAAGCCGAAGTGGTCGCCGGCGTTGGGACGGTGCAGCATCAGCTCGTCAGGGCGTTCGAACACGTCGGGGTCGCGGTTCGCAGACCCCCACATGAGGAACAACCGGGCGCCTTCGTGGATGTCGGTGCCGCCGAGGGTGGTGTCGCGCGTAGCCACGCGGAAGTGACCACGGAAGGGGCTCTCGAAGCGGAGCACCTCCTCGAGGTAGGCAGGGATCTCGCTCGGCTCTGCCCGGAGCTCCGCCTGGAGGTCAGGGTGCTCGGCGAGGAGGCGCACGGCGTTGCCGATGAGGTTGCCGGTCGAGTCAGAGCCGGCGATGACGAGCTGAAGGGCGATGGCGGTGGCCTCGGATCCGGTGATCGTGCCGTCCTCCACGCAGGTGGCGAGCAGCCCGAAGAGCCGACCGGGGGCCCGGGTGGCGCCGTGGACGACGTGGTCGTCGACGTAGGCGGCGAACTCGACGATGCCGGTGATGCACTCGGCGAGGCGGTCGGGCGGGGTGACGCCGCTGAGCAGCTCGACGCCGCAGTCGGCGCCCTGCTTGATCCGCTCGGCATCGGTGGCGGGCAGGCCGAGCAGATCGCCGATGACGCGGACAGGAACCCACTCCGCGAAGTCGCCCATGAGGTCGCACGAACCTGCGTCGAGCATCGGGGCGAGCATCTCGTCGATCACCAGGCGGAGCGCCGGCTCGGACTGCTCGATCTCCCGGAAGGTCCGGGCGACGGTCTTGCGCTGGCGCGTGTGGTCGGGCGGGTCGGCGGTGGCCAGCACGTCGACGACGTCGACGCCGGCATCCAGCTGGACCAGCTCGGCACCGACGGCAGCGGTGCTCTTCGCGGTGGCCATGACCACCGCCGTGAGGTGCGACGAGAAGTCGTCCTTGCGCGTCGCGGCGTCCTTCACGTCGGCGTAGCGCGACACGAGGAACAGGTCCATGTCCGGGACGTGGTGCACCGGCGAGGTGTCGCGCAGCCGGGCGTACAGGTCGTAGGGATCGGCGAGCACGTCGAGGTCGAACGGGTTGAGCTCGGCGGTGTTCATCGGACGCTCCCCTGCTCGCCGAACGGGCTGGGGAGCCCCTCGTTCCCGGCTCGCAGCTCGTCGATCTCGGACCCGGACTCGGACCCGGACTCGGCTGACGCTACTCGCAGCCGGGTCGGCTGCCCGGTGCACGCGCACCGACGCCGAGACAGCCCGAACGGCACGTCCCTAGGATCGAGCGAGACCCGGCGATCGCGCCGGGGCGCGGGATCGGCAGGAACGGAGGCCAGCGATGGGCGCTCATGACCCTTCTCCGGAGGAGCTGGCGGACATCGCCGAGGAGGCGTACGTCTTCTCCTTCCCGATGCTGATGGGCTACCGGTACTGCTTCGCCACCTTCCTCGTCCCGTCGCTGCCGTCGTACCGCGGCCCGCTGAACGTGATGCACGGCGAACCCGTGACGCTCGACCACCGGTTCCGGGATGTCATCACGCCGAACGCCGACACCCCCTACTCGATGGCGGCGCTCGATCTCCGAGCCGAGCCGTTGGTGCTCGACGTCCCTGCGGTCGCGGACCGCTACTACGTCATGCAGTTCGTGGACCTCTACGGCACGAACCCGCACTACGTCGGTTCCCGCTCCACGGGGTCGGACGCCGGGTCCTACCTGCTGGTCGGCCCGACGTTCTCCGGAGAGGTCCCCGACGGGTTCACCGACGTCCTCCGGTTCGAGACCGACCTGGTGTTCGTCATCGGACGAACCCAGCTGTTCGGCCCCGACGATGTCGAGACCCTGCGCCCGATCATGCGCGCCTACCACCTCGAGCCCCTCTCGACCCGTCTCGGCACCACCGCGCCGTCCGCGTCGGCGTTCGACTGGCCGGTGTGGAACGACGACGCGTCGCGTGACGAACGGTTCATCGGCTACGTCAACTCGCTGCTCGCCTGGTGCCAGCCGCCGCATCCGAGCGACGCGGCCATGTTCGATCGCTTCGCTCGGGCCGGCATCGGCGCGGGGTTGCCGTTCGACGCCGACCGCCTCGACGACGACGTGCGCGCCGCCCTCCGATCCGGCGTCGATCGGGCCCGCACGAAGATCGCCGACCGGGTCGAGCACCTCGGCGACGTGGTCAACGGGTGGTCCGCGGTCGAAGCACTCGGGAGCCGGGAGTTCTTCGACGGCGACTACCTGCTGCGGGCGGCCGGGGCGATGGCCGGATGGGGCGGCAACGACAAGGTCGAGGCGTTCTACCCGCTCGCCCGCACCGACGTCGACGGCGAGCCGCTGTCCGGTGATCGCAGCTACCGGCTCCAGTTCCGGCCGCGCTCCCCAGTCAAGGCCTTCTGGTCGGTGACGATGTACGACACCTCACGACGGCGTGGCCAGCTGCTGGTCGAGGCGATCAGCCCGCTACCTCGTCAACTCCACGACCGGGCTCGTGACCGGCGACGACGGGTCGCTCACGATCCACATCCAGCACGACGAGCTGACCCGACACCGAGCAGGGCCGAGCCAACTGGCTCCCTGCACCCGAGGGACCCTTCTACCTCGCGATGCGCCTCTACTGGCCCGAGCCCGAGGCACTCGACGGGACCTGGCAGCCACCACCGGTCGTCCGCGTCTGACCGAACCACGCTAACCCGACGAGCCCGGCGTGCAGGCCCGACGATGACGGCACGACTCGCCACCCCGCGGCGGCCTGGAGCTCCTCGTCGCGTCGTGGCGATCGCGGCTCGGATCGTGTCGAGGATCAGCACCCGAACACGGGGCGGCCGCGAGACCTCACCAGGGACGGACTTGGCCCATCGGCTGGGCCGGCGAGGCCGCGGTTGCCGACCACGATCAGATCGGCCGCGACCGTGAGTGCGACCCGACAGATCGCCTGCGCCGAATCACCAGGCTCGCGATGCACTCGCATCGGCCGGCCTGTCACGGTGGCCAGGCCGTCGAGCTTGTGGGCCCGGTCGGCGGCCTCCCGCTCGCATCGAGCGCGGTCACCAGGTGGAGCTCGGCGTCCGAGCGCGGCGGCCAGCTCCGGGCGTTCTGCGTCCCTGGCGGGCTCGCTTTGGTGACCCCGACGATCCGCATGGAACACGGCACCTCCCCAGACGCTGCGGGAGATCGTATGGCACCTGCCGCCGCCCGGTCAGGATGCGCCCCTCGCGGGACAGGCGCCCTGGCCCGCACTGCTCCTCGTCACAGACCGCTCGCGGACCAGGAGCGCCCCGGCCGCGCCTCTCGTCACCGTCCCTCGAACGGGTCCCGTAGCTCCGCGCGATGACCACGGAGTCCATCGGCGCTCACCGGCCACGGCTTGCGTCTCCGTCGTCGGCGTCGATCGTGCATCGAGGGCGTCGGTGGCGCGAGGCGCGGACGATCTGGTGGTGTTCATCGCCGGGCGCAACGCCAGAGCGAGGTGGGTGACGAGCGCTTCTGACCACCATCCGGCGGGCACTTCGCCGTTGCGGTCGGTGCTGGCCGCTTACAGCGGCGCCGAGGTGAAGAACCTCGGCGACGGGCTGATGATCGTGTTCGCGTCGGCGTCAACGCCATCGCCATAACGGTCGGATCCAGGTGGAGTGCGACCGGCTCACCCGGCGCAGTCGAGCTCGAGATCGGCGTGGTCGAGGCTCGATCGGCGACGTGGTGGCCGAGGACGGCGACTGGTTCGGCACCCCGGTGGTCGAGGCGGCCCGGCTGTGCGCCGCCTGCGATGCCAGCTGCTAGTGACCAGAGACGCTGCGCCTCATGGCGGGGTCGCGCACCCGCAGTGCGCATCGAGCCCATCAGTGAGCTCACGTTGAAGGGCCTGCCCGGTCCGGTTGCGGCCTGCGCAGTGCACTGGGCATCGACAGCGGTCGGCATCCCCCTCCCGGGCCTGTTCACCTCGGCCGGGGGCCTGCCAGGTGCGGGCCAGGGCCGAGGCGGGCCCAGCTCGACGGCGTGGGACGAGTCCGCACCGGTGGCGGCGGGTGGTGCTGAATCGCCGGCGAGCCCGGCATCGGCAAGACCCGCCTGGTTATCGAAAACTGGCCCGGCGCGTCCACGCCGACGGCGCCGTCGTGCTCGCCGGTCGGTCCGACGATGAGATCGACGCGCCGTTCCGCCCTTCGCCGAGGCCGTCGATCATCTGGCCCGTCACGCGGCCGAGGGGGTGCTGGCCGAGCACGTCGACGAGGTCGGCACCGTGCTGGCCCGCATCGCTCCCTCGCTCGGCAAGCGGGTCGACGTCGAGCCCGACGTCGCCTCCTCGGACACCGATGTGGAGCGGTTGCGGATGTTCCACGCCACCACCGACCTCCTCACCCGCCAGTCGACCCGCGACCCGGTCCTGCTCGTGGTGGACGACCTGCACTGGGCCGACCGCTCGAGCCTCCTGCTGCTCCGGCATCTGGTGCAGACCCTAGGTGACACCGCCGGTGCTCGTCGTGGGCACCTACCGCGACACCGACGTCGACCGGTCGCCACCCGCCTGTCGAGAATGCTGGCGGCTTGGCGAGGCCGGCGTGCGACGACTCGCGCTCAGCAGGAAGCTCAGCTCGGCCGACGTGCTCGAGTACATGGTGCTCGCCGGCGGGACGACCTCGACGCCGAGGGGTCGAGCTCGGCCGGCGGATCGCCGAGGTCACCGCCAGCAGCCCGTTCTTCGTCAGCGAGACCCTTCGCCACGCGCCAGGTCGGGGCGATCGTGCAGGTCGACGGCCGATGGGTCCGTGGCACATCGACACCGACAACGCGGGCGTGCCCGAGGTGTGCGCGATGTATGGTGGGTCGTCCGGCTCTCCGCGCTCGGCGGCGGCGCGGAGCAGGGTGCTGTCGATCGCCGCCGTCGCCGGCGCCGAGTTCGACGCGGGCATCGTCGGCGCGGTGGCCGAGGTGTCGAAGGGCAGGTCGTCTGCTCGACGAAGCCGCAGCCCGCACCTCGTCGTCGAGGACGCCGACCGATTCGGTTGGTACCGCTTCGCCCACGCCTGGTCCGCCAGACGTTGTGGTCGAGGAGCTGTCGACCCGCGCCGGCTGCGTCCACCGGCGTGCCGGAGCGGCGGAGCACCGGGCGCCCGACCGCATCGAGGAGCTCGCCCTACCTCGAGGCGGCAGCCACACCGGCGTCGGCGAAGGCGGTGCTACGCCTGCGGGCGGCGGAGCAGGCCACGAGCGGATCGCCGTCGAGCAGGCGGCCCGCTGCCAGCAGGCGCTCGAAGCGGAGGAGGACTGCCGCCCGACCCGGTTCGCCAGCCGAGCTACTGGTCGCGCTGGGTGAGATGGCGCACTGGACCGAGGAGGTGGTCGAGGTCGCGCCGCCCGCTCCTCGTCGAGCGGCGGATCTGGCCCGAACGGCGGGGCGGGCCGACCTGTTCGCCCTGGCCGCGTACTGGTACCTCGGCCCGAACACCCTCGGCTACATGGACGATCCACCTGCGCCGGTTGCTCGAAGACGCACGCGACCTGCTCGACTCGTGCCCCGAGGACCAGTACCTACGCGAGCGCTCCTGGGTCCTCGGAAAGCTCGCCGGCGTGCACGTCTGCCGGCGCCGATCCCGCCGAGCGGTTGACCCTGACGGGCGCGGCGCTCGACATCGGTCGGCGTCTCGACGATCCGCTCGATCGATTCGTCGCACTCGCATGGCGCTTCGTGTCGCTCGACAACCTCGACGCCTACGACGAACGCGAGTCGCTGCTCGCCGAGTGCGAGCAGCTGGCGGAGCGCCTGCCGGTGTGGACGCAGCGCGACACGCTCACGTGGCGGATCGTGTCGTACCGGCAACGGGGCGACTTCGACGCGGTGACCGAGCTGGTCGCGAGCTACCGCACGCTGCTCGAGCCCCTCGGCCTCGCGCACCCCGTCGTGCTGTGGGGTGCCGATGCGGCTCGCGCCGTCGACCAGGGTCGCTTCGGCGACGGGCACCGGCTGCTCGAGGCCTACGGCGACGCCGCCCAGCGCATGGAGGTCTCCCGCCTCGTGATCGGAGCCTGCGAGAGCTGGGCGTTGCTGTGGGCCGGCGATGCCGCCGGCTATCGCGCCAGCCTCGAGCGCTACCCGGCGGCCGCGGCGCCACTCCTCGCGTGCTACCCGCTGCGGGCCATCCAGGCGCTGCTGGAGGACGATGTGCCGGCTGCTCGCGCCGCGTACGAGGAGTGGCGAGCCCTGCGCCCCTTCGCCCCGGCGAGCTTCCGCGCCCACGTGAGCGCCGTCGCGACCTATCCGGCGTGGCGATCCGGCGATGCGGACGGGGCGGCGTGGCTGCTGGAGGGGCTCCTCCCCCATGCCGGCCGCTGGCTGACGATAGGTCCGGCGGATCCCTCCGGGCCGGCCGACATCCACATCGGCGTCAACCACCTCACCCGCGGCGACCTGCCGGCGGCCGAGGCGGCCCTGCGTGCCGGCCTGGCCCAGGCCAGCGCAGCGCAGGCCCACGCCCATGAGACCGTTGCCCTGTTCCACCTCGCCGACGCCCTCGCCCAGCGAGGAGAGGCGGATGCGTCGGCAGCGCTGGCCGCTCGTAGCCGCGACCAGGCCGAGCGCCTCGGCATGAACCTCGTCCTCGACGACCTTCGACGCATCGGCTTGACGGCCTCCACGCGCGCCGAATGACGGGCGCTCCACGAGCGCGACGCATGGCGAGCGCGGTCGTCCTGACGGGAGCGGACGGCGGCACGCGCAAGGTCGTCAGCTCGGCCGGCGGCCTCGCGACGCTGGTGGTCGCCGCCCGCTGCGGTCGACGTGCTCACCTGTGGGGTCAGCCCGCCACCGTGAGGTGGGTCGCCGGGTTCGGATCGCCGTTGGGGTCGACGAAGCTGCCGGGGTCGACCCGCACCTCGAGGGCGGGGTCGGCGGTGGGCAGGCACAGCTCGTGGTAGTTGTCGCCATCGTTGGCGTCGACGATGCCGACGACGGCGATCTCCCGGGTGGCGCCGTCGGACGAGCGCACGGTCACGTGGTAGTGGGCGGCGTCGGCGTCGGTCGTGGGGGCGCCGTCGACCCGGGTGACGCCGCCCGCCCAGGCGACGCGCAGCACCTGTGGCGTGCCGGTCGGGCAGGCGTCGGGATCGCCGGCCGGGGCCAGCGCCGGCTCGACCTCGCGCTCGGCGATCACGAGGAAGGGACCATCGGCCAGCTGGGTGACCGGCTCGAAGCTGGCGCCCCGGTAGCGGTCGCGGGCGGCGGGGTCGGCGGTGGGCAGGCCGTTCGGCAGCTCGACGCGCTGCGGCGGGTCAGCGGCCGAGCCGAGGTCGCCGATCAGCAGCACCGTGCGGCGCTCGCCGGGTTCGATCGCCGGCAGCAGGCTGGCGCACAGCGGGGTGCGCCGCTCGCCGTCGGCCGTGATGATCACGACGTCGGCCTGGTCAACCCGGTTCGGGTCGAGTGGGTCGGCGACGTTGACAACCACACCGTCCCGCCCGGGAGCAACGGGACAGATGCGGGCGGCGCGGTCGGGAAGCTTGTCGTCGAGCCCGAAGAACGCCGAGAGG
>JAWKIW010000015.1:0-134427 GCA_041394145.1 Acidimicrobiales bacterium | reverse complement strand
GGGACCTTCGACGGCAACCCGGCCGTGTGGGCCACCGGCCTCGGTGGCCCCGGCGTCTACGCCACGACCAACGACGACTACTCGGGTGGCGTGGAAGGGCGCACGAGCGTGAACAACGCCTACGGCGTGCTCGGCCAGACCACCGCCGCCGGCGGTTCGGGAGCCGGCGTGCGGGGCGCCTCGACGGGGTCGCTCATCGGCGTGTGGGGCTACTCCGCCTCCGGCGACGGGGTCCGGGGCACCTCCGACGGAACGGCCGTGCACGGCGCGTCCTACAGCGCCAGCGGGCGGGCCGCGCTCTTCGAGTCCAACGGCTTCGGGGTCCGCGTCATCGGCGACCCCGGGGTGCACGCCAGCAGCTTCACCTACCCGATCATCGCCGAGTCGCCCAGCGGCACGACCAAGGCCCAGGTGCAGCTGGTCGCCCCGGTGGGCTACCCCGCGCCCGCGACGCGCGTCGATGCCCACACGAAGGGCGAGCTCTACCTGGACGGCAGCGCCGACCTGTGGCTGTGCACCGCGTCCGGCTCGCCGGGCACGTGGCGCCGACTCGCCGGACCGACGACCGCCGGCGCCCTCGTCGCCCTCTCGGCCCCGACCCGGGTCTACGACTCACGTCCGGGTGATCCACCGGTCGGCGTGGTGAAGGGACAGCTCGTCGACGGCGCCGAGCGGGTCATCGACGCCAACCTCACGGGACTCGTGCCGGCCGGCGCCACGGCCGCGCTCGTGAACGTCACGGTGGTGAACACGTCGGCGACCGGCTTCCTGGCGCTGTTCAAGAACGGGCTGGCCTGGCCCGGCAACTCGACGGTCAACTGGTTCCTCCCGGCGTCGATCGTCGCCAACCAGGCGCTCGTCGCCCTGGACGCCTCCTCGCGCTTCCGGGCCAAGGTGGCTGCCGGCGCCAGCACCGACTTCCTCGTCGACGTCCTCGCCTACTGCCGCTGAAGTCGAGCGATCTCGGGAGGCGCGCGATCGGGCGCCCCGACGCGCCGGCTGATCACGACGACGGCGAGCCACCACCCGAGCGCCAGGGCGGCGCCGGCGGCGGTCAACCAGAACCACGGTCCTCTCGTGTCGGCGGCGGCGGTCACCGACGCCACCAGCGGCATCGACGACGTGCGCCAGGCCTCGGCCATCAAGCAGTCGTGGAAGGGTCCGTAGCCCTCGGGGCCGCGCAGGCCGACCGTGGCGCACTCGGGCCGCTCCTGCTCGGTGGCGGTGATGTGGGTCACCCACGCCTGCGGCGCGAACACCACCGCGAGGGTGGGCACGGCCAGCACGACGGCGCCGGCGAGGGCGACCGCGCCGACGGGGAGCACCCATCGTCGCCGGGCGCGCACGCCCACGGGCCGCCCGACCAGCTCGACCGCCGCGAGGATCAGCGGCGGCACGAAGGGCAGGAGCAGGCGCGGGCCCCACGAGTGCCAGCCGAAGGGTCCCCACCAGAAGGCGAGCGAGCCGAGCCCCACGACGAAGCCGCCGGCCACCGCCGCCGCGCCGAGGCGGACGCGCCGGCGGGCGAGCACGTCGGTCCCGGTGTCACCGGTGACCACGGCCGGTGCCACGACGGCGGTCAGCACCACCACGAGGGCGGCGACGGCCGTCCACCAGAACCACACGATCCCGCCGTTGGGCGCCACCGCCAGGCTGACGGCGTTGACCACCGCCTCCCGCGGTCCGGGCCGGGCCTCGAGCAGGTACTGGACGTTGGTGACGCCACCGAAGCGGAAGACGTTGAAGGCGAGGTTGGCCGCCACGCCGAGCGCCACGCCGCCCAGGACCCAGGCCGCCTTGCGTCGCTGCACCGCCGGGCCGTCCTCGCCGGGTGCCTCGGCCAGCAGGATGCACCCGCCGGCGAACAGCACGACCATGGAGAACAGCGTCTCCTTGCCCACGGTGGCCAGGACGGCGGCCACCAGCAGCCACGGCGTGGCCCGCCGGGCGAGGCACAGCCGGCACAGCACGAGCACGGCCAGCATCACGAGCGGCTCGCCGAAGCTGAGCCCGGCGTAGGGAAGCACCATGCCGGTCACCATCGCCACCACCGAGGCCACCGCCAGACCGGTGCCGGCGAGCGACGCGGCGCGGCGGGCGACGATCACGACCATGCCCGCGACCGCCGCCGTGTTGCACCAGACGAGCAGGGTGCGGGTGAGGTCGTCGGAGGCGCCGAGCGCCACGAACACGGTGGCCGGCAGGTACTGCAGGAGCGGATAGGGGTTCACTGCGGTGGCCTGCGTCGCCGGGTCGAACCCGCAGCCGCGCACGACGCCGCTTCGCACGCAGTCGATCGACCGGTGGGTGCCGTCGATGATGGCGGTGGTGTCGACGATCCCGATCTCGTGACCGGCGAGGCGCACCAGCACCGAGACCGCCACCAGCCCGGCGAGCACGACGCCGACCCACCACCACCAGGGCCGGTTCCCCTGCTCGGACACACCGGCGATCGTAGAGTGCCCTGATGCCGGTCTGGCTCACCGAGGAGGAGCACGAGGTGCTGGCGGCGGCCGCCGACCGCCTCCTGCCCGCCGACCCCGAGCGGGGCGCACCGGGCGGCCGGGCCCTCGGCGTGGCCGACTACGTCGACCGGCTCCTCGGCGCCTTCTCCTTCGATCCTCCTCGCATCTGGGCCGGCGGGCCCTTCTCCGGGCGCCACGGGGGCCAAGCCTCCTTCGACGACTGGCTGCCGCTCGACCGACTCGACCAGATCGCGTGGCGCCGTCGCCTCGACGAGCTGCAGGTCCGCTACCGCGCCGGGCTGCAGGCCCTCGGGGACGACTTCGCCACGTGCGTCGACGACGAGCAGGATCGTCGGCTCGGTGCCGACCCCTCGTTCCGCGCCCTCCTGTACGCCCACGCCTGCGAGGCCGCCTACGGCGACCCCGTCTACGGCGGGAACCGCGATGGGGCGGGCTGGGCGTTCATCGGGTTCGCCGGCGACGTCGCCCCCCGGGGCTGGACGCCGGCGGAGGTGCGCGGCGACGAGCAGGCGGTCGAGCTCGGGCTCGGCCAGCTCGACGACCTCGCCGACGAGCGGACCACCGACGCCGCGGGCCGCGGCGCGCCGGACGGCCCCTCGGAGACGGAGCCGGGCGTGGGAGACGGGAGCGCGCCGCGGTGAGCGACGTCGACGCCGACGTGGTGATCGTGGGCTCGGGCCCGGGAGGCGCCACGTTCGCCGACGTGATCACCGCCGCCGGCTGGACGGCGATCGTGCTGGAGAAGGGCCGCAACCACCTGCTCGACCCCGAGCCGCCGCACGAGCCGCTCGGCCGCTTCAGCAACGACGAGATCAAGCTCACGCGCCGGCACCTCCTCGGTCCCGACCCGCTGCTCGAGCCCCGCACCTTCCGGCGCGACGAGGCCGACGGTGCCCGCTTGCTCACCGGTGAGGTGAACAACCTGCCGTCGACGGTGGGCGGTGGCGGCGTGCACGCCGACGGCAAGCTGCCCCGCCTGCTCGAGCTGGACCTCCGGCTGCGCAGCGAGCTGGGCCCCGTCGACGGAGCCGCCGTCGAGGACTGGCCCGTCACCTACGACGACCTCGAGCCGTACTACGCCGAGGTGGAGGCCGCGATCGGCGTGGCCGGCGATGCCGCCGCGAACCCGTTCGCGCCGTGGCGGTCGGGCCCCTACCCCATGCCGCCGGGGCCCGACATGTTCGGCACCCGGCTGTCGGCGCCGGCGGCGCAGCGCCGAGGGCTGCACCCCTACCGGGCGCCGACCGGGGTGAACTCGGTCCCCTACGACGGTCGGCCGGCCTGCATCGACTGCGGCTTCTGTGGCTTCTACGGCTGCCCCGTCCACGCCAAGGGCGACCCTGTCGCCATGCTGCAGCGGGCCCTGCGCACGGGCCGGATGCAGCTGCGCGAGCGCGCCCACGTCACCGATGTGCTGCTCGACGCCGCCGGCCACACCGCCACCGGCGTGCGCTACCTCGACATCGAGGGCGAGGGCCACGAGGTGCGGTCCCGCTACGTCGTGCTGGCCGGCGGCGCCTTCGAGACGCCGCGCCTGCTGCTGCTCAACGACCTGGCCAACTCGTCGGGCCTGGTGGGGCACCACCTCATGTTCCACGTGCAGACCCTGACCGTCGGCGCCTTCGGCCTCGACCTGCTGGGTGATCGCGGCCGGGCCGTCACCCACCTCCACGACGACCACTTGCTGCCGGTCACCGGTGCGGCCGCCGCCGAGCACGGCCTGCCGTGGTTCCGGGGCGGCCTGGTGGAGCACGGCGCCGCCGCCGGGCCCATCCTGGAGGCCACCACCTACCCATGGGGTCCGCAGCACAACGAGGCGATGGCCCGCTCGGAGCTGCGCCGCCGGCTGTGGGTCTTCACCATGCAGGGCGAGGACCTCCCCCAGCCCACCAACCGCGTCGACCTCGACCCGTCCGTGCGCGACGTGTGGGGCCGCCCGGCCGGGCGGGTCACCTACCGCCCCCACCGGCACGAGGAGGTGGCCAGCGCCCACCACGGACCGGTGCTCGAGGCGGTGCTGCGCGAGGCAGGCGCCGCGGGCCTTCTCGACCACCTCTCCCCGCTCGGCGAGCTCACCGACCTCGACCGGGCCAACCCGCTCGGCATCGCCCCGGCCGCGCCACGTCATGGGGACGTGCCGCATGGGCGACGACCCCCGCACGAGCGTGGTCGGGCCCGAGGGCCGCTTCCACGACGTCGAGAACCTGCTGTGCGCCGACTCGTCGGTGTTCGTGACGTCGAGCGGCTACGGGCCCACGCTCACGCTGGCCGCGCTGGCGGCGCGGGCTGCCCACCTGCTCACCGGGACGCCGCTGCCGCCGACCGAGCCCATGGACGCCGAGCAGGCCCGCCGGCGCGACCTGGGCTGGCGCGGCCGTGCCGAGGCGACGGCCCGGTGGGGGCGCCGTAGGGACCCGACGGCGAGCGGGCCGGACCCGCCCCGGACCCCGGTCGGCGACCGGCTGCGCCGCGATCGCTAGCGTCGGCCGTCATGCAACGGTTCTACGACGACGAGGGCATGAACTTCGCGGTGCTGATCGCGCTCGGCAGCGCCTACGCCGGCCTCGCCGACGTCGGCGAGACGCTGGCGACGATCGAGCGCATCCCCGAGGGCGACCAGGAGGCGTGGGTCACCCAGTGGACGGCCACCGCCGACCGGCTCGCCGCCCAGGCGGAGGAGTCGTCGGCCGGCGGTCACCGCGTCAGCGCTCGGTCGCGGTTCCTGCGGGCGGCGACCTACTACGACAACGCCTCGGCCATGGCGCCGGGCAGCAAGGACCCGTCGCGCTTCACCTCGCTCTGGGAGAAGCACCGCAGCTGCTGGGACCGGGCGGTCGACCTGTTCACCACGCCCGTGGAGCGGATCGCCGTGCCCTACGAGGACACGACGCTGGAGGGCTACTTCTTCTCCCCCGACGGCAGCGCCAGGCCCCGTCCCACGGTCATCCTCAGCAACGGCTCGGACGGCCCGGTGAGCTCCCAGTGGAGCCAGGGCGGCCGGGCCGCCGTCGAGCGGGGCTGGAACGCCGTCACCGTCGACGGCCCCGGCCAGGGCGCCGCGCTGCACCGGCAGGGCCGGTACTTCCGCTTCGACTGGGAGCAGGTCGTCACCCCCGTCGTCGACTTCCTCGTGGCCCGTGACGACGTCGACCCCGACGGGATCGCCCTGCACGGCATCAGCCAGTCCGGCTACTGGGCGCCGCGGGCCGCCGCGTTCGAGCACCGGCTCGCCGCGCTGGTCGCCGACCCGGGGGTGATGCGAGTGGCCTCGTCGTGGGAGCAGCACCTCCCACCCGGGATGGCCGACCTGCTGGACCAGGGGAACAAGGCCGACTTCGACGCCCTCATGGCCGCCGACCCCGACCCGCAGCGCCAGGCCATGCTCGCCTGGCGCATGGCCCCCTACGGGGTGACCTCACCCTTCGACGCCTACCAGGCCGCCCGGAAGATGACCCTCGACGACGCGACCGTGGCGCAGATCGCCTGCCCGACGCTCGTGCTGTCACCCGACCACGAGCAGTTCTGGCCCGGCCAGTCCCAGCAGCTCTTCGACGCCCTCCGGTGCGACAAGCGGCTGGTGCCCTTCACCGTCGAGGAAGGCGCGGACTGGCACTGCGAGCCGGCCGCCCAGAGCCTGCGCGACGAGCGCGTCTTCGACTTCCTCGAGGAGGTCCTGGTCGGCTGACGCTCGCCGAGGGAGCGGGCCTGCGCCGGCGCGGCGAAGATCCCGGCCATGGAGATGACACCGATCGGCCGGGTCCGCAGCACGCGTCGGGAGGTCGCCGACGACGACTGGGACGAGGAGACGTCCTCGATCGGGCTGCTCCCGCCCTTCGACGAGCGGGCACTGCGCGGCCTCGACGCCTTCAGCCACTGCCTGGTCGTCTACGCCTTCGACCGGGCGACGTGGACGAGTCGCGTGTCCTCCGCCGTCCACGGGGCAACGAGGCCTGGCCCGAGGTGGGCATCTTCGCCCAGCGGGCGAAGGATCGACCCAACCGGATCGGGGTGACCACGTGCCGGGTCGTCGCCGTCGACGGGGCCGTGCTCCACGTGGTCGGCCTCGACGCCGTCGACGGAACGCCCGTGCTCGACATCAAGCCCCACATGGTCGAGTTCGGGCCGCGCGGCGAGGTGCACCAGCCGTCGTGGGCGACCGAGCTGATGCGGGGCTACTGGTAGCGGGGCGCCCGCGAGGGCTACCCGCGGGGCAACCCGAGCAGCCGCTCGCCGATGATCGTCTTCTGGATCTCCGAGGTGCCGCCGGCGATGGACGCCGCCTTCGACCACAGCCACTGGCGCTGCCAGCGCGGGTCGTCGGGGGCCACGTCGAGCGCCACCGCCGACAGGTGCTGGCTCATGTCCGACCACGCCAGCTTGACGTAGCTCGACTCGGGGCCGGGCTCGAGCCCGCGCCCGAGCCGTGACAGCGTCCGCCAGTTGTGCAGCCGCAGCACGCGGAGCTCGACGAACGCCTGGGCGAGGTCGTCGGCGACCGTCACGTCGTCGAGGCCGCCCCGCCCGTGCGCCTCGCGGTAGAGGTCGTCGAGGTAGACCTCGTGCACCACCTGCTCCTTGAACGGGAACGTGGTGCCCCGCTCGTGGGCCAGCGTGGTGTTGGCCACGGCCCAGCCCTGGTGGAGCCCGCCGACGAGGTGGTCGGTGGGCACGAACACCTCGTCGAGGAACACCTCGTTGAACTCGGCCTCGGCGGTGATCTGCACCAAGGGGCGGATCTCGATGCCCGGCGCCTCCATGTCGACGACGAGGTAGGAGATGCCCTTGTGCTTCGGGGCCTCCGGATCGGTGCGGGCGAGGCAGATGCCCCACCGGGCGAACTGGGCGTAGGACGTCCACACCTTCTGCCCGCTCAGCAGCCACCCGCCCTCCACCGGCACGGCCCGGGTGGTGAGCGAGGCGAGATCGGACCCGGCGTCGGGCTCGGAGAACAGCTGGCACCAGATCTCGGAGGCGTCGAGGATCCCCGGCAGCCATCGAGCCTGCTGCTCCTCGGTGCCGTGGGCCAGCAGCGTCGGTCCGGCCAGGTTCAGCCCGACGCGGCCCACCGGCTGCGGTGCGCCGGCGCGGGCGTACTCCATGTTGAAGATGGCGACCTGCACCGGCGTGGCCCCGCGCCCTCCGACCGACCGCGGCCACGTCAGGCCCACCCAGCGATCGGCAGCCAGTCGGGCCTGCCAGCGGCGCCCCCACGCGATCTCCTCGTCGAGCGAGCCGAAGGGCGCCGGCACCTCGAGGTTGGCGTCCAACCAGGCCCGCACCTCGGCGGCGAACGCGACCTCCTCCTCGCTGAAGCTCAGGTCCATCGGCCCCGTCCCGTCGTCGTGCCCACTGCCCGGCTCCTCACAGGTCCCAGAACCGCTCGCGCCCGGCGCGCACGAAGGCGTCGCGCAGCGCCCGCTCGTCGAGCTCGGTGAAGGGTCGGAACGTGGCGTCGCCCCGCGGGCGGACCCAGAGCTCGTCGCCGCCCACGCGGTCGTGGCGGTACTTCTGGTGCACGAGGGCCCGCTTCACGACCTTGTTGGTGCCCGTCGTGGGCAGCTCCCGCGCGATGCGGAGGTAGCGGGGCCGCCACTTGGGGCCGATGTCGTCGAGCCCGTCGATCCAGGCTGCCAGGGCCGATGGGTCGAGGGACGCGCCGTCGCGCACCACGAGGGCGGCCATCACCTGGTCGCCCGCCTGCTCGTCGGGCACGCCGTACACGGCGGCCACGACCACGTCGGGGTGCCGCCCGATGGCGTCCTCGATCGGACCGGCCGGGAAGTTCTCGCCGTCGACCCGGATCCAGTCGGCGGTGCGCCCGGCGAAGAACAGGTTGCGATCGGCGTCGAGGTAGCCCAGGTCGCCGCTCCAGTACCAGCCGTTGCGCAGGGTGCGCCCCGTCGCCTCGGGGTTGTTGTAGTAGCCCTCGAACGGCCCCGCGCCGGCGGTGTTGACGATCTCTCCGACGCAGTCCTCGGCGTTGCGCAGGTGCCCCTCGGCGTCGAAGACCGCGGTCGGGCGCTCCTCGCCGTCCTCGTCGACGATGCGGATGTCGGGTCCGGCGATGCCCATCGCACCCGGCTTCACGCCGTCGTCCCGGCTCAGGGCGATGCCGCCCTCGGTGGCGCCGAAGGCGTCGATGACGTCGACGCCGAAGCGGCGCGAGAAGGTCTCGACCACCTCCGGTGACCCCTCGTTGCCGAACGCCACCCGCAGGGTGTTGTCGGCGTCGTCGGGTCGTTCGGGCGTGGCGATGACGTACGACAGCGGCTTGCCCGTGTAGTTGAACCACGTGGCGCCGTAGCGGCGGACGTCGGGCAGCCAGCCCGAGGCGCTGAACCGCCGCGCCAGGCCGACCGAGGCCCCGGCCACCACCGACGGCGCCCAGCCCACCATCACCGCGTTCGAGTGGAACAGCGGCATGCACACGTAGCCGACGTCGTCGGGCCCGATGCCCAGCATCGCCACCATCCGGGCCCCGGTCTGCAGCAACCGGCGCTGCGAGCAGATCACCGCCTTCGGCGCGGCCGACGTGCCGCTCGTGAAGATGAGGGCCCAGGGGGTGCTGACGTCGGGCTCCAGACCCGGGTCGTCGCCGGCGACGCCGGCGAGGGCCACGTCGAGGTCGACGCCGTCGACCGCCCGATGGCGGGACGCCTCGTCGTCGAACCGGTGGGACACGACGATCCGCTCGGTGCCGAAGGGCAGGTCGTCGACGATCGGCTCGAGGTCGGCGAGGTGGCGGGGCTCGGTGACCACCACCGCCACGTCGGTGTGCGCCACGTCGCGGGCGAGGTGCTCGCCCTTGCGGGTGTGGTTGAGGCCGACCACGGTGGCACCGGCCAGCGCGGCGCCGCCGAAGGCGAACAGGTAGTCGGGCGTGTTGTCGAGCAGCACGCCGACGTGGCGGGGACGGCCCTCGGGCACCAGCGCGAGGATGAGGTTCGCCCACCGGATCGACTCGGCGACGTAGTCGCCGTGGGTCCACACCCGGTCACCGAAGCGCACCGCCGGCCGCGCCGCGATGGCGGGATCGGTGGCGTTGCGACGCAGCAGGGCCGCCGCGTTCGGGGCCGGCAGCGGGGCCTGGCCCGGCGCGGGAGCGGTGGATGGTCGGGCGGCGGGCACCGCCGCGAGTCTATGACACGGGTGTCAGGGTTCTCGCCGGGCCCGGACGGCCGCCGATTAGGGTGTCGCCGATGCCCGCGCGCAAGGCCGCCGCCGCTCCCGCCCGCGCCCGGTCCGGGCCGTCGCGAGGCGGCGACCGAGCCGGCCGGCGCACCACCTCCGGCGGCTCCTCCCGCGCAGCCGAGGCCGGCCGGTCCGGCCAGTCCGGCCAGTCCGACCCGTCGGTCTCGCCCGCCTCGACGGTCTCGTCCGCCTCGTTGGGTGCCGACCGCACCGACGGCCCGCCCGAGCGGGCAGGGACACCGGCCCAGGGCCGGGCCCTGCGGGCGCGGGGCCGGCGCACCCTGGGGCGCCTGCTCGACGCCGGCATCGAGGTCTTCTCGACCCGCGGGTACCACGCGGCGCGGGTCGACGACATCGTCAAGGCGGCCAAGACCTCCCACGGCACCTTCTACCTGTACTTCGCCAACAAGGAAGACCTCTTCTCCGCCCTCATCGCCGACGTGGCCGAGCAGCTCGCCGGGCTGGCCGACTCGCTGGGCCCCATCACCCCCGACCGGGCCGGCCGTGACGAGCTGGCGGCCTGGCTCGGGCGGTTCACCGAGATGTACGCCCACTACGGCCCGATCCTGCGCACGTGGACCGAGGCCGAGATCGACACCAACGCCGCCGGGCGCCTGGGCACCGACCTGCTCGGCGACCTCGCCGCCACCCTCACCGACCGCATCGTGCGGCGGGCGGCGCCCCCCAGGGGGATCCCCTTCGACCCCGACCTCGCCTCGCTGGCGCTGGTCGCCATGGTCGAGCGGTGCAGCTACTTCGTGCTCTCGGGCCAGGTCGACGCCCATGGCGCCGAGGTTTCGGACACACTGGCGTCTGTCATCCATGGCGCGCTGTTCGGACCGGGGGCCGACGGAGCAAGAACCTGACACGCGCGTCAGCAACGAGCGCTAGTGTGGGCCGGGCGAGAGGGCTGGGCCCGGGACTGGGGGGTTCCGATGGGCAAGCGATGGGTCGTGCTGGTGGCCGCGCTCGTCGTCGTCACGGCGGCGTGCGGCAACGCGACGGACGGCAACGGCGAGGCCAAGGGCTCGTCGAGCGGCGCGGGAGGCCCGACGGGCACCGCGTCGGCCGCCGACCTGCAGAAGAAGGTGCCGTCGACCGAGGTCGGGGTCACCGACGACGCGATCAGGATCGGCGGCGTGGCGTCCAAGACCAACGCCTTGGGCGCCCCCTACGACCAAGCGGCGCTCGGCGCGCAGGCCTTCTTCGACATGGTCAACAGCCAGGGCGGCATCTACGGGCGCAAGCTCGAGCTGGTCGCCAACCGTGACGACCAGATGGTCAACAACCAGGCCGAGGTCCAGGGCCTCATCTCCCAGGACAAGGTGTTCGCCATCGCCCCGGTGATGAGCCTGCTGTTCACCGGCGCCGACACCGCCGCCACCGAGGGCATCCCCACCTTCGGGTGGAACATCAACCAGCAGTGGACGGGTCCACCCAACCTGTTCGGCGAGAAGGGCTCGGCGCTGTGCATCGACTGCGCTCACCCGGTCCAGCCCTGGCTGTCCCAGAAGAACGGCTTCAAGAAGATCGCCCTGCTCACCTACGCCGTCGATCAATCGAAGATCTGCGCCAAGGGCGTCACCGAGTCGTTCAAGAAGTGGCCGACCGCCGAGATCGCCTACGAGGACACCAGCATCCCGTTCGGGGCCACCGACCTCAGCGTGACCGTGCAGAAGATGAAGGACGCCGGCGTGGACCTGGTCGTCACCTGCATGGACACCAACGGCGTGACGACCCTGGCCAAGGAGATGAAGCGCCAGGGTGTGAACGCCCCGCAGTACCTGCAGAACGGCTACGACTACGACCTCCTGTCCAAGTTCGGTGATCTGTTCGAGGGCTCCTTCGTGCTCACCGGGTTCACCCCGATGGAGGTCTCCCAGCCGCCGAAGGGGCTGCAGGACTACTTCACCTGGATCGACAAGACGCCGGGGGCCAAGCGGGGCGAGCTCTCCCTCGCCGGGTGGCTCAGCGCCGCGCTGCTCTACCGCGGGCTCGTGGGCGCCGGTCCGGAGTTCACCCGCGACAAGGTCGTGAACGCCATCAACCAGATCACCGACTGGGATGCCGACGGCATCATCACCGGCGTCGACTGGACGAGGGCCCACACCTCCGAGGGCGGGGACTACTGCTTCGCCATCACCAAGATCGAGGGATCGAAGTTCGTGCCCCAGTACGGCGAGCCGGGCAAGCCGTTCCTCTGCCTGTCGCCCACCGACCCCAACCTGAACCCGAACCCGACGCCCCAGGCCTGACCTCCCGTCCTGCGCCGTGACCGACCTGCTCACCTACCTGATCCGGGGCATCCCGATCGGGTGCGTGTTCGCCCTCATGGCGGTGGGCATCGTGCTCACGTACAAGACCTCGGGGGTGCTGAACCTGGCCTTCGGCGCCCAGGCCTACGTGTCGGCCGCCGTCTTCTACGTGCTGCGCTCCGACGACTACCTGGGCTGGCCGATGCTGCCGTCCTTCCTGGTGGCGGTGGCGCTCGTCGCGCCGGCCCTGGGCTGGGTGCTCGACCGCGGCCTGTACCGGCACCTGCGCACGGCGCCGCCCGTCGCCAAGCTGGTCACCTCGCTCGGCCTGCTGGTCGCCATCCCGTCGGTGGTCAAGCTCCTGCTGGGCTCGGGGGCCAAGCTGCGTCCCCCGGGGCTCGCCTCCGAGAGCGTGCGCTCCCTCGGGCAGATCACCGTCGACGACAACCAGCTCGTCACGGTGCTGGTGACCCTGCTGGTCGTCGTCGCCCTCACCGTGCTGTTCCGATCCACCGCCCTCGGGCTGCAGATGCGGGCGGTGGTCGAGAGCCCGCGCATGACCGAGCTGGCGGGCGTCAACGCCGACCGGATCGGGACCTTCTCCTGGATGCTGTCGAGCTTCCTGGCCGGGCTGGCGGGGGTCCTGCTCGCCCCGCTGTTCGCCCAGGTGAGCGAGGTCAACTTCTTCGTGCTGCTCGTCGCCGCCCTCGCCGCCGCCGCCTTCGGTCGGTTGTCGTCGATCCCGCTGACGCTGGCCGGCGGGCTCGCCCTGGGCATGTTGAACCAGCTGCTCGCCGGCTACCTGCCCACCGACAACGTGCTCGCCACCGGGCTGCGACCGTCGCTGCCGTTCGTGGCGCTGTTCCTGCTGCTGCTGTTCTGGCCCGGCCTGCGCCAACCGCGTCACGCCGCCGACCCGCTGGCCGGGGTCGACCCTCCTCCACCGTCGCCGGTCTCGGCGATCCGGACCCACAGCCTGACCGTCGCCACCCGCATCTTCGCCGTCGCCGTCGTCGCCGTGTTCACGGTGGTGGCGATGACCGGGCTCGACGACTTCTGGCTCGGCATCTTCATCAAGGGCGTCATCTTCGGGCTGATCTTCCTGTCGTTCACCGTGCTCACCGGGCTCGGCGGCCAGATCTCGCTGTGCCAGGCCGCCTTCGCGGCGACCGGCGCCTTCGCGACCGGCCAGCTGGTGTCGCGCGCCGGCATGTCGGTGCTGGTGGCCATGGTGGTGGGCGCCGCCGTCGCCGCCGCCATCGGCGCCGTGGTCGCGCTGCCGGCGCTGCGCCTGGGCGGCATCTACCTCGCGCTGGCCACCCTGGCCTTCGCGGTGATGTTCGAGAACGTGCTCAAGCCCCAGGAGTGGGTCAGCGGCGGCACCCGGCCGCCCAAGGTCCCCCGTCCGCTGATCGCCGGGATCAGCTTCACCAGCGACCGGGCCTTCCTCCTGCTGTGCATGGTGCTGCTGGCGGTGGTCGCCGTCATCGTGGTCCTGGTCAAGCGCGGCACCACCGGTCGCTTCCTCGACGCCCTCCGCGGCAGCGAGACGGCCGCCCAGTCCCTCGGCATCAGCCCCGCCCGCACCAAGGTGATCGCCTTCGCCCTGTCGGCCGCCATCGCCGGCTTCGGCGGTGGGCTGCTGGCGTCGTTCGAGGGTCGGGTCAGCTACGACGCCAACTTCAGCTACGTCCTCGGGCTCGTGTGGGTCGTGCTGGTGGTGACGATGGGCGCCCGGTCGGTGCAGGCCGCCATCACCGCCGGCATCTCGCTGTTCCTGTTCCCGCGGATCCTCGAGCTGGTGCCGTTCCTCAGCCAGACGGCGGCCCAGAGCATCGCCTTCGTCCTGTTCGGCCTCGGGGCCCTCACCTACGCCAAGCACCCCGAGGGCATCGTCGAGTTCCAGACCCGTCGGTCGGTGCAGCGCATCGTCGACCTGCTCGCCCGCGGGTCGAACCGCGGCGACGCCCAGCCCGCCGCGACCGACGCGCCGGCGCCGGTGCTCGCCACGAGCGGTGGACCGGACACGTGACGCTGCTCGAGGCGACGGGCATCACCAAGCGCTTCGCCGGCATCTGCGCGCTCGACAACGTCGACCTCGACGTCGACGCCGGCGAGCTGATCGGGCTCATCGGGCCCAACGGCGCCGGCAAGTCCACCCTGTTCAACTGCCTCTCGGGCGTCCTGCGACCCGACGAGGGCCGGGTCGTCCTCGACGGCGTCGACATCACGGGACTGGCGGTGCACCGACGGGCTCGGCTGGGCATCGCCCGCACGTTCCAGCGCATGGAGCTGTTCGGTGGCATGACGGTGCGCGACCACCTCATCGTCGCCGCCCGGGCCCGGGCCCGGCGGGGCGGCCTCGGGCGCGACCTGACCTTCCGCGGCCGGACCACCGACGACGAGCTGACCGCCACCGGCGCCATGGCCGACCTGCTCGGGCTGACCCCCCACCTCGACCGCCCCATCGAGTCGCTCACGCTCGGGCAGGGGCGGCTGGTCGAGCTCGGCCGGGCGCTCATGACCGAGCCCCGGTTGCTGTTCCTCGACGAGCCCTCGTCGGGGCTCGACCACCACGAGACCACCGAGGTCGCCGACGTGCTGGTGCGGGTCCAACGCCAGCAGGGCACCGCCATCGTGCTCGTCGAGCACGACATCGCCACCGTGCAACGGGTCTGCACCCGCCTGTTCGTGCTCGACTACGGCGTGCGCATCGCCGCGGGCCCCACCGCCGAGGTCATGGCCGACCAGCGCGTGCGCGAGGCCTACCTGGGGGTCGGCGCGTGAGCGGCCCGACGCCCGCCGCTCCCGCGGTCGCCACCCGGGCGGTGCTCGGCTTCGAGCACGTCTCGGCCGGGTACGGCCCGTTCAAGGCGATCTTCGACGTGTCGTTCCGGGTCGGCGCCGGCACGGCCACCGCCATCGTCGGACCCAACGGTGCCGGCAAGACCACCGTGGCCCGGGTCGCGAGCGGCCTGGTGACCCCGACGTCGGGCCGGGTCGAGGTGGTGGGCGAGGACGTGGCCGGGCGCCGACCGTTCGAGGTCGCCCGGGCGGGCGTCGCCCACGCCCCCGAGGGCCGGTCGGTGTTCGCCACGCTCACCGTGGAGGAGAACCTCGTGCTCGGCTTCCGCCAGGCGCTGGGCAAGGACGGCGTCGCCGACGCCCTCGAGGAGGCCTTCGGGCTGTTCCCCCGGCTCGGCGAGCGGCGCACCCAGCTGGCCGGCTCGCTGTCGGGCGGCGAGCAGCGCATGCTCTCGCTCGCCCGGGTGCTGGTGCAGCCACCGGCGCTGCTGATCGCCGACGAGCTGTCGCTGGGCCTGGCCCCGATCGTCGTCGACGAGGTCTACGCCAACCTCGCCGCCCTCAAGGCCAAGGGCGCCTCGCTGCTCGTCATCGAGCAGCACGTCGAGCACGCCCTCGACCTGGCCGACCAGGTCGTGGCCCTCAACCGAGGACGGGTCGCCTACTGCGGCCCGCCGCTCCCTGGCCGACCTCGCCCCCTTCCTGCTCACCGAGCTGGGCACCGACGACGACGCCGAGCGCCCGACCACCACCGCGCCGTGACCGCTGCCGACCCGACCCCCGACGCCAGCGTCGAACCCACCATGCCGGTGGCCGTGTACACCGGGCCCGGCGTGCTCGAGGTGCAGACCTGGGACACCCCGACCCTGGGACCCCGCCAGGTCCTCGTGGAGGTGGGTTGGTGCGGCATCTGCGGCTCCGACCTGCACCTCGTGGTCGAGGGCTGGGGCACGCCCGGGGTGGTCCCCGGCCACGAGCTGAGCGGCCGGGTCGTCGCCGTGGGCGACGAGGTGCAGCGGTGGTCGATCGGCGACCGGGTGATCGGAGGCGCCACCCCGCGCTGCGGCACCTGCGCCATGTGCCGGGCCGGGCGGCCGTCGCTGTGCTCCGAGCGGTCCACGCCCGGTCGCGCCGACCCCCAGGGCGGCTTCGCCCGCTACCTCGCCCTCGACGAGCGGGCCGTGCTGGCCGTGCCCGACGGGCTGACGGTGCGGGCGGCGGCACTCGCCGAGCCCCTGGCCGTGGGCCTGCACGCCATCACCCGCAGCGGCATCGGCCCCGGGCAGCCCGCGCTGGTGTCGGGGGCGGGACCCATCGGCGCCCTCCTGCTCGCCGCCCTGGTGGCCCGGGGCATCGGCCCGGTCGACGTGGTCGAGCCCAACGAGGGCCGGGCCGAGCTGGCGCGACGGCTCGGCGCCCGTCGGGTCCTGCGCCCCGACGAGGTCCCGCCCTACTCCATCGCCGAACCGGACCGCCTCGACGACGAGCCCGTCGACGTCGTGTTCGAGTGCTCGGGGAAGCGGGCGGCGATGGAGTCGGGCCTGTGCCGGCTCGCCCGGGGCGGCACCATGGTCATCGTCGGCACCGGCATGGAGCCGCCCCGGCTCGACGCCAACCGCATCCTGCTCAACGAGCTCGTCGTCACCGGGTCCTTCGTCTACGACGTCGACGGCTTCGAGGCCGCCCTCGAGCTGCTCGCCTCGGGTCGCATGCCCGTCGACGAGCTGCTCGAGCCCGACGACGTGCCGCTGCACGGCGTCGTCGACGCCATGCGGGGGCTGGCCGACGGCACCATCGCCCGGAAGGTCCTGGTCCGCCCGTGAGCGGGGCCGACTCGTCCCAGCCGGCGCCGGACGCGCCCCCGCCCCCGTCGCGCGAGGGCGGCCGCCCGGCTCGCTTCAACCACGTGGCCATGTCCCTCGCGCCCGAGCAGCTCGACGAGGCCGGCCGCGGTGCGATCCTCGACTTCTACGGCGAGGTCTTCGGCTGGGTCGAGGCGCCGGGCATGACGATCGACCGCCAGCGGCTGGTGCTGATGTGCGGCCGCTACGACCAGTTCGTGTTCCTCGTCGCCGACCAGCACGACGAGCCGATGCGGGCGCCGCGCCTCGACCACTTCGGCCAGGCCGTCACCACGCGCGAGGAGCTGGTCGAGCGCTACGAGCGGGCGCGGGCGTACGCCGAGCGCGACCCCGACGTCGACCTCGTCGACCTCTCGGCCGACGTGCACCCCGGCGTCACCATCCACGCCTGGTACGTCGGCTACCGGCTGCCGATGATGGTCGAGACCCAGTGGTGGGAGTGGACAGGCTGATGCTGCGTCGGCCGCGCCCCGCCACGGTCACCCGGTGAAGGCGGGCGTCACCGACGGCGCCACCCCGGCGCTCGCCGGGTCGACGCCGGGCACGGGCAGCGTCAGCGTCGTCGGGGCGACCGGCGCCGTCGTGGAGGTGGTGGACGTCGTGGTCGTCGAGCCGAAGTTCGTCGGCGGCCGGGGCTGGGGCTGGCAGGCGCTGCCGGCGAGGGGCAGGCCGGGCTCGGGCAGCGTCGGCGGCTCGCGGAACGCCGCGGCCTGGATGTCGAAGCAGTCGAGCAGGTCGTCGGCGTTGGCGTCGCGGTAGGTGATCGCGGGCAGGTTGAACTTGGTCTCGAGGAACTTGAGGATCGACGTGTGGTCGTGCACGACGTGGGACACGTAGTCCTTCTTGGCGAAGGGTGAGATCACGAAGCCCGGTACGCGGGGACCCAGATCGGCGAACGAGCCGGGCTGGTCGGGCGGGACGGTGATGCGCGGCGGGATGCCGTCGGGCGCGATCCCCGGTGGCGGCGGGACGTGGTCGTAGCCGCCACCGTTCTCGTCGTAGGTGAACAGCAGCGCCGTCTTCTCCCACACCGGGCTGAGCATGAGGGCGGTGATGATCGAGTAGCTGTAGGCCTCGCCGTTCTGGACGTCCCGGGACCCCTCGTCGTACTGGTCCTGGGTCCCCGGCGAGATGATGCTCACCTGCGGCAGCGTGCCGTAGAGGCAGTCGCGGAGGAAGTCGGCGAAGTACTTGCGGTTCCCCTCGGTGCGGGCGAGGAAGGCGGCGGGGTCCGACGTCGGGTAGAGCAGCACGTCCCAGACGTCGATCGCGTAGTCGACCCAGCTGATGCCGTGGGCGTCGAGGCGGTCGAAGATGGTGCCGTTGGGCGCGTCCGGGGTGGCCAGCACCTCCGGGATGCTCGTCTGCACGATGCCGTTCGCGGTGCCGGCGAGCAGGAACCGCCGGTTGGGGTGGGTCGGGCCCCGCACCGAGCAGAACCAGCGGTCGCAGATGGGGAAGGTGCTCGCCAGGCCGTAGTAGAAGGGAAGGTCGGTGCCGTCGAAGTAGCCCATCACGTTGGTGGCGCCGCTGGCCCGGATGAAGCCGTCCATCGCCCCGCCGTTGACCGAGATGTGCTCGGCGTTCCAGGAGTGGTCGCCGCTGATGCTGTCGCAGGTGGTCGGCGACCGGTACACGGTGAACGGCTTGTCGCCGTCGGCCGGGTTCGGGTTGCTGTTGGTCGGCACGCCGCCGGGGCCGAGCGTGAACCCGTCACCCCGGCCGAGCACGCCGTAGTACTGGTCGAACGAGTGGTTCTCCTGCATGTAGATGACCACGTGCTCGATCTCGGGGATCGTGTCGACCCCCTCGGGCCGGTTCGGGTACGGCCGCGTGCCCGGACCGAGCACCGCGCCGGCGGCGCGTGCCGGTGCCTGGGTCGCCCACGCGCTGAGTCCCGTGCCCGTGGCCGCCGCCGCCGAGGCGGCCAGCATCCCCTGCAGCACCTGCCGCCGCGAGAGCTCGCGGCGGCGATGGTCCTCCTCGCGCCTCACCCACGCTGACGCGCCCATGGCACCCTCCCCTTCCGCCGACCGGGTGGCGACGCCGAGGCTAGCCGTCGACCCACGACCGATGAGGCCATGACCGGGGCCGTTCGCCCCTTCCGGCGCTCGGCCCGAGGGAGTACCGAGAAGGTGGACCCATCCGAGGGGGTGCGCCATGACCACCCCGACGATCCTGCCGCCGCCGGGTGCGACGCCACCGGCCGCAGTCCCACCCGTGCACGGGCCGACCGGCCTCGGGCCACCGCCGGGTCCGCGACCTCCCGGTGGTCCACCCTCGGCCGTCGGGCCGCCCTCTCCGCCCCGCCGCCGCCGGATCGGGTGGCTCGTGGGGCTGGTGGTCGGCGTCGGCGTGGTGCTCGCCCTCCTCGTCGGCGGCGGCACCCTCGTCCTCCTCACCGAGAACGCGGGCGACGGGGCGCCCGCCGTGCTGCTCGATGCCCGGTTCGAGCAGAGCACCGCCCCGTTCCCCGTCGGGTCGTCGGTCGGAGGCCACGAGTACACCTTCGAACGGGTCGACGGCACCTACCGCATCTCGGCCGGGCGTGACGACCCGCCGGTGGCCGCCCACGCCTACGGCGAGTTCGTCCACGTCACCCGCAACGTCGACCTGACCGCCACCGTGGTGGGGGTCGACGCCGAGCCGGGCCGACCGGTCGCCCTGGGCATGAGCTGCGCGCGCACCGACACCAGCGGGGCCGTCGAGGACGGCTACATGGTGGTGTTCCGCGGCGACGACGTCGCCATCGCCCGCGTGAACGAGCCCGCCTCGGCGCTGGCCGCCGGCAAGGCCCCGCGAACGCTCGGAGCGAACACGCTGATCGGCTTCTCGTGCCAGCGCCGGAGCATCTTCGGCGACGAGGTCGAGGTGACCGCGTCGATCGACGGCACGACGGTGCTCACCGCCCGCGAGGATCCCGGGTACCGGATGCAGCTCACGGGCATGACCCTCGACGTCTTCGGCTCCCGGGCCGGTGATGCCGTTCGCTTCGACGACGTCACCGCCCGCAACCCGCGGGGCTGAGCCGGGCCGCGGCGACCGGATCGGGACGGCTCAGATCACCCCGGTCCAGGCGAGGCGCTCGGCCGGGGCCGGGTCGTGCTCGAGGTGGCAGGGCTCGCCGAAGTGCATGGTGGCCCGGCCGTCGTGGTCGTAGGCGGGCCACGCGGGCAGCCCGTCGTGGGCCGGGGACCCGGTGCGGGCGAAGGCCAGCCACGCCGCGTGCATGGCGTCGGCCACCGACTGCGGCGCACCCTCGCCCGTGAGCATCGACACGCCGGCCTTGTCGAGGTTGTCGAACACGAACGGGATCTCGAGGGCGTGGCACGAGCCGAGGCGACCACCGAAGGCCGTCGACGCCCACTCGAACAGGTACATGAACGTGTGGTCGGGCTGGTGGACGGCTTGGGCCTCGGCGAGGCGGATCGCCGGCACCCGGAAGACGCGGTCGGTCATGATGGCGCTGAACAGCTCGTCGTGGCTGGCCTCGGCCCGCACCTCACGGTAGGCGGCGGCCAGGGGCTCGGGCCGCTCGACGATGCGACCGAGTCGCCGCAGCAGGGCGTCGGCGTCCTCGACGCTGCCGGCCATCAGGGCGAACAGGTTCCACTCGTCGCGCGTGGTGCCGACCAGCAGCGGCACCGATGCCGCCGAGCCGTCGCGCACGGCCTCGTACGGGTGGCGGGGCAGCACCTCGCCGTCGATCACCGGGCCGAACGGCAGGCCCGACGCCGACGTCGAGCGCCGGGGCAGCTTCCCGGTGGTCATGGCCAGCGAGACGGCCTGCTGGACCTCGAGCAGCCGCTCCGGCGTGGCCGCCAGCACCGCCTCGACGCCGCCGCCGCCCAGCTCGGCGACGAAGGCCTCGGTGACGGCTGCGGCCTCGTCGGCCGACGACACGTTGTGCGCAGCCCCGCTCTGGGGGATCGCCTTGGCGAACAGCCCCGACGCCGACGGCGTGCCGAGGAGGGTGCCGACGCTCATCCCGCCCGCCGACTCGCCGAACACCGTGACGTCGTCGGGATCGCCACCGAAGCCGGCGATGTTGTCGCGCACCCACGCGAGGGCGGCGATCTGGTCGAGCAGGCCGCTGTTGCCGGACGCGGTGAAGCCGGCGTCGAGCTGGCCGAGGTGCAGCCAGCCGAGGGCGCCGAGCCGGTAGTTGATGCTCACCACCACGACGTCGCCGTGGCGCACGAACCGCGAGCCGTCGTACCAGGGCGTGGCGCCGGTGCCGTTGACGAACGCACCACCGTGGATCCACACCATGACGGGCCGGCGGGCGTCGTCGAGCGCCGGCGTCTGCACGTTGAGGAACAGGCAGTCCTCGCTCCAGTCGGGTGCCGGCGCCGCACCGATGGCGCCGAGGACGTCGCCGGTCTGTACCGACACCGCACCGAAGCGGGTGGCGTCACGCACGTCGTTCCAGCCCGGGTGCGGCTCGGGCGGACGGAACCGTCGCTCGCCGACCGGCGGCGCCGCGTACGGGATGCCGGCGAACAGCAGGACGCCGCCCTTGTCCCGGCCGGCGATCTTGCCCGCGGTCGTGTCGGCGATGACGGTCATGGCGATCCCCCTGTGTGCTGCCGCCGGCCGGGTGCCCACCGCGACCGGCGTCGAGGCTAGCGGGCCGCGGCCGTCGCCGATCGCGGCCGGCTCACCCCGCTCGACCCCCGGGTCACACCGTGCGCAGCACGGACTGGAGCTCGGTGAAGGCCGCCGGTCGTCGCCCCCAGACGAGCACCTTGCCCGTGAGCAACGGCCGGAGAGGGCCGATCCGCTCGAAGCTCACGAGCAGGAAGTCGACCGGGTCCACCGACACGTGGCAGTCCACCGGCTCCGCCGAGGGTGCCAGCACCTGCAGGGCACCGTCGCGCACCACCACGACGTGACGGGACCCGTGCCGGATCCGCACGTCGCAGCGCAGCTCCACGCCGGTGGCGGCA
Source organism: Acidimicrobiales bacterium (assembly GCA_041394145.1). Lineage (GTDB taxonomy): Bacteria > Actinomycetota > Acidimicrobiia > Acidimicrobiales > Acidimicrobilacustridaceae > JAWKIW01. Next base: position 112,879 of record JAWKIW010000015.1, on the reverse strand, counting down.
TCCGCGTCGAGCATGAGCGGCAGGACCTGCACGGCGCCCTCCAGGGCGATCGCCGCATCTCGCGGGTCGATCGGCCACGGCAGGCCGGCGGCGCGGGTGATGTCGAAGCCGTGCACCAGGATCTCGCCGAGCTCGAGGCCGAGCAGGGCCGACAGGGGCACGGTGAGGCCCCGGAACGGCGAGACCGGCGGGTCGCCCACCGCGCCTCGCGCGTACGCGACGAGCGCCTCGTCGCCGGCGACGATGCGACGGGCCAGCGATCCCAGATCGCGGTCGGGGTCCGCCGCGACGGCCCGCACCGTGTCCGTGGCGTTGTCGGCGAGCACCTCGGGCTCGATCGCACCTCGGGCCGTGTCGAGGAACGCCGGTGCGCTCTGGGCCAGGTGGGTCGCCACCTCGGCGACGCTCCAGACCCCGATCGCGGGCGCATCCGGTGCGCGAACCCGTCCGAGGGACCACGCCAGCGCCGCGGTGCACCGCTCGAGCGCATCGCACGCGGCGAGCACGGCGGGAGCAGCGGCGGCGGCGACCGACGCGGTGGTCATCACCCGGATCTTGGGCACGGACGGCGTGGGGGCGTCCAGGGAAGATGGTCCCGAGGAGCCGGGGCGGATCCGGCCCGCCGCCCGACTCGGCGCCGGTCGGACACCCGTCGATAGGTTCACGACATGGACGTCGACCTCCTGCTCGATCCGTTCGGCGCCCGCTGGGACGACGTGAAGGCCACCGCGCTGCTGGCCGACGAGCTCGGCTTCGGCGGGATCTGGACCTGGGACCACCTGGCCGGACAGGCCCACGGCGCCGACGGCGTGCTCGAGTGCTGGACCACCCTGTCGGCGCTGGCCGCGGTCACCGAGCGGGTCGTGCTCGGCCCGCTGGTGCTCAACGTGGCCAACCGGCGGCCGGGGGTCCTCGCCACCATGGCGGCCACGCTCCAGGAGGTGTCGGGCGGCCGGCTCCTGCTGGGGCTCGGCGCCGGCGGCGGTGCGGGCACGCCCTACCCCGCCGAGCAGCGGGCCCTCGGCGTCGACGTGCCGCCCGACCCCGTGCGGCGCGCCCAGGTCGCCGAGGCCGTGACGGTGCTGCAGCAGGTGTGGCACGGCGAGACGGGGCCCTGGGTGGGCGACCACTTCGCCCTCGGCCGGGCCACCGGGTTCCTCCGTCCTGACCCGCCGCCGCCGGTGGTCATCGGCGGCTTCGGGCCCAAGACGATGGCCCTCGCCGGCCGGGTGGCCGACGGCATCAACACCCAGGCCGGCCACCCGCGCCTCGGCGAGCTGGTGGCGACGGCCCGCGAGGCGCGGGCCGCATCGGGCCGCGACCCCGACGGCCTGCTGGTCACCGTGTTCGCCGGCCTCGACCCGCGCTGGGTGCAGGCCGGGACCCGCCAGCGCAACCGGCTCGACGCGGTGGGCGTCGACCGGCTGATCCTGCTGCTCTCCCCGCCCTACGACCGCGCCGCCGTCCGGGCGGTGGCCGCCGAGCTGGGGTAGGGCGCCTCAGCCGCCGATCGTGCGGCGGAGGAAGTCGACGGTGCGACCCCAGGCCGTCTCGGCGGCTGCCGGCTGGTGGAACAGCCGCGACGGGTTGTCGAACGCGTGGCCGGCGTCGTCGTAGACGTGCACGGCGACGTCGGCGCGGTCGGCGAAGGCCGCCTGCACCGCCTCGACCTGCTCGATCGGGATGTACTCGTCGCGACCGCCGAAGTGGAACAGCACGGGGCAGTCGACCGCGCCCGCCCCCGCGAGGGCGTCGGCGACGCCCGACCCGTAGTAGGACACCACGGCGTCGGGCTCCGAGCGGATGGCCACGCCGAAGGCCAGGGTGCCGCCCATGCAGAAGCCGAGCACGGCGACCGATCCCGTGACCTCCTCCAGGTTGGAGAGGTGGGCCAGGGCGGCGTCGGCGTCGCGCACCGCCTCCTCGAAGTCGAGCTCGGCCACCCGCCCGAGCGCCTCGGCCAGCCCCTCCTCGTCCGAGGGCAGCGGGTGCTCGGGATCGATGCGCCAGAACAGGTCGGGCACGACCACCACGTAGCCCAGATCGGCGAGGCGGTCGGCCGCCAGCTCGATGTAGTCGTTGATGCCCATGATCTCGTGCAGCAGCAGCACGCCGGGTCCGCCGCCGCCCTCGGGCAGGGCGACCAGCGCGGTGAGCTCGCCGCCGTCGTGGGCGGTCACGGTGTCGGTGCGGTGGGTCACGGCCACGGGGACGGTTCCTCTCAGACCTGGAGCGGCTCGCCGGTGGGCCGCTCGAGCGCGTCGGTGTCGATCTCGGCGCCCACGGCCTCCTCGACGGTCTCGGGCACCAGCACGCCGCCCTCCCGGAGGTAGGCCGTGTGCACGCCGTCGAGGAAGTGGCCGACGGCTTCGATCACCCGCCGGGAGCGGATCGACGGGAAGATGTCGAAGGCGTGCTGGGCGCCGTGCAGCTCGAGGTAGTACACGGGCTCGGGTGACGCCGCCCGGAGGCGGTCGACGAAGTCCCGGGCGTCCTCGACGGGCGCGAGCGTGTCCCGGTCGCCGTGCAGGACCAGGAACGGCGGGGCGTCGTGGTGGTCGACCCAGTCCATCGGCGATGCGGCGGCGAACCGCTCGGGCTCGTCGGCGAGGTAGGCCTTCATGACGATGGGCTCCAGGAACTGGCTCAGCACCTCGTCGGGCCAGGTCTTGTTGCGGTTGGTGAAGTCGTACACCCCGTAGAACGGCACCGCGGCCTGCACCCGCGTGTCGGCGTCCTCGAAGCCCGGCTGGAGCTCGGACTCGTTCGCGGTGAGCGCGGCGAGGGCGGTGAGGTGGCCGCCGGCGGAGCCGCCCGTGACCGCCACGAAGCCGGGGTCGACGCCGTAGTCGTCGGCGTGCTCGCGGACCCAGGCGATGGCCCGCTTCACGTCGACCAGGTGATCGGGGAAGGTGGCGCCGGGGCTGAGGCGGTAGTTCACGTTGAACCCGACCCAGCCCTCCGACGCGAGGTGGCGCAGCAGCAGCACCCCCTGCTCGCGCTTGTCGCCGACGGTCCAGCCGCCACCGTGGACCTGCACGATGGCCGGTCGACGCTCGCCCTCGGCCGGCGGATCGACCGGCCGGAACACGTCGAGGCGCAACCGCTTGCCGGCCACCCGCTGGTACTCGACGTTGCGCTCCACGCGCACCGGCAGCCGCCGCGGCGCCCGTCTCGGGTGGTTCAACGACTTCAGCGCGTCGCGCACCTCGTGCGCCGCCGCCAGGCTGTGGCGGATGGTCAACCCCAGCGCCACCCACGACGCCACGTTGAGGACCAGCGCGACCTTCGCCGGCCGGCGCGTGAGGGCGCCGAGCCGGGCGAACACGAGCGTCTGCAGGATCTGGAAGACCAGGTGGGCCCAGGCCAGCTCGATGGTGACGAGCGACGCCGCGAAGCTCGGCAGGAACAGCACCCGCCCGGGGAGGTTGCCCGCCTTCGGGCGGCTGGGCACGTAGGCGTTGACCGTGTACAGGGCGTTGTTGACGCTGACGGTCAGGTAGACCCAGGAGGTCACCTCGGGCCGCAGCAGCCGCTTGACCAGCGGTTCGGGCTCCATGCCCGCCATTCTCCCCCGGCCGTGGGCCAGCCGGCCAACGGCACGACCCGAGCGCGGGCGGCGGCGCACGGGCGGGGGCCGACGGCACCGCGACAGCGGTACCCTCGCCCCGATGGAGCGCCTGTCGGGGATGGACTCGTTCTTCCTGTACGCCGAGACCCCCACCCAGCACATGCACGTCACCCTGACCGCGGTGCTCGATCCGGCTCGCGTGCCCGGCGGGTACTCCTTCGAGCACTTCAAGCGCCACATCGCCGGCCGCCTGCACCTGGTGCCGCCCCTCACCCGTCGGCTCGTCACCGTCCCCCTGCGCCTGCACCACCCGCTGTGGGCCACCGACCCCGACTTCGACGTCGACCAGCACGTCCTGCGGGCGGCCGCGCCCGCCCCGGGTGGCCCCCGCGAGCTGTCCGAGGTCGTCGCGCAGATCGCCTCGCTCCCCCTCGACCGGTCCCGCCCCCTGTGGGAGATGTGGCTGATCGAGGGACTCGCCGACGGCCAGGTCGGCTTCGTCGCCAAGCTCCACCACGCCACCCTCGACGGAGTGGGCGGGGTCGAGCACATGGTGAGCTTCTTCGACCTGGCCGCCGAGCCCGACGAGGGCCCCGAGGCGGCCGACGAGCCCGACGCCACCACCGTCGACGCGGACCTGCCCGCCCCCGAGCAGATCCCCACCGACCTGGAGCTGGTCGCCTTCGCCGCCGGGTCGCGCCTGCGCGGCCTCGTCGACGTCGTGCCGCTGCTGCGCCGCACCGCCGGGTCGGTGCTCGCCGTGCGCCGGCACCGGTCCGAGCCCGACTCGGTCGCCGGGGCGACGCCCCTCACCGGCCCGACCACCTCGATCAACGGCTCGATCGCCGGCCGGCGCAAGGTGGCCGTCGCCCGGGTGTCCCTCGACGACGTCAAGACGGTCAAGGCCGCCGTCGGGGGCACGGTCAACGACGTCGTCCTCGCTGTGTGCGCCGGGGCCCTGCGGTCCCACCTGCTCGCCCACGGTGACCCGGTCGACCAGCCGCTGGTGGCAGCGTGCCCCGTGAACGTGCGCGGCGAGGGCGACGTCGGCACCGGCGCCGGCAACCGCCTGTCCGCCATGTTCACGCCGCTGCACACCGAGCTGGCCGATCCCCTCGACCGGCTCCGGGCGACGACCGAGACGGCCGGCGCCGCCAAGCAGGAGCACGCCCTGTTCGACCCGGCCACCCTCACCTCGATCGCCGAGGTCGTCGACCCCAACCTGTTCACCTGGGTGTTCGACTGGTACACGTCGAGCGGGCTCGCCGACCGCCACCGCCCGGCCATCAACCTGATGGTCTCGAACGTGCCCGGGCCACCCTTCCCCCTCTACCTGGCCGGCGCCGAGCTGGTCCGGGCCTTCCCGATGGGTCCGATCATCGAGGGGGTGGGCCTCAACATCACGGTCATGAGCTACCGCGACGCCGTCGACGTCGGGTTCATGGCCGCCGCCAACCTCGTCCCCGACGTGTGGGACCTCGCCGACCAGGTGGCACCGGCCCTCGACGCCCTGCTGGCCCGGATCGCCCCCGAGTCCTGACACAAGAACTCTGATTCGTGAGACCAGGCGAACCCTCTCGCTTGCTGGCGTTTCTGCAACGTGTTCTACTACCCGGATGGGCTACAACTTCGCCGACCTGGTCGAGCACACGGTCGACGCCGTCCCCGATCGCGTCGCACTGGTCTGTGGCGAGGACCGCCGCACCTTCGCCGAGCTCGAGGCCCGCACGAACGCCCTGGCCCACACGTTGGCTGCCGGCGGGGTGGCGCCCGGTGAGCACGTCGGCATCTACTCGCTGAACTCGATCCAGTGGATCGAGGCGGCGGTGGCCGTCGTCAAGATCCGCGCCGTGCCGGTCAACGTGAACTACCGCTACGTCGAGGACGAGCTGCGGTACCTGTTCGACAACGCCGACCTCACCGGCCTCGTCTACAGCGAGGAGTTCGGCCCCCGCGTCGCCCACGTCCGCAACGACCTGCCCCTGCTCAAGACGCTGGTGATGATCGAGGACGGCTCCGGGGCCGATCAGGGCGACCTCGACCCGACCTCGTTCGAGGACGCCGTCGCGCAGGGCTCGCCCGAGCGCGACTTCGGTGAGCGCTCGCCGGACGACCAGGTGATCATCTACACGGGCGGCACGACGGGGATGCCCAAGGGCGTGATGTGGCGCGGCGAGGACCTGTTCTTCGCCCTCGCCGGCGGCATCGACCCCTTCACGCGCGAGCCGGTCGGCAGCGAATGGGAGCAGTCCGAGAAGGCCAAGGCCTCGCCGGGTCAGCTGGTCTTCATGAACACGCCGCCGCTCATGCACGGCGCCGCCTTCGTCGGCAGCTTCATGCAGCTGTTCCAGGGCAACATCAACGTGCTGGTGCCCAGGTTCGACCCGGCCGACGTGTGGCGCGTCATCGCCCGGGAGCGGGTCAACTCGGTGCTCATCGTCGGCGACGCCATGGGCCGGCCGATGATCGAGGCGCTGGCCGGGATCGAGGCCGGCGGCGAGCAGCTCGACCTGTCGTGCCTGCTCAGCCTCTCCTCCTCGGCCGCCATCTTCTCGCCCGCCGTGAAGGAGCAGTACCTCGAGCGCTTCCCGAACCTGGTCATCACCGACTCGATCGGGGCCACCGAGAGCGGCATGAACGGCATCGTGACCGTCGGCAAGGCCAACACGGCGATGAAGGGTGGGCCGACCGTGACGCCGATGCGCGACACGGTCGTGCTCGACGACGAGCTGCGACCGGTGCAGGCCGGCTCGGGGGTCATCGGGAAGGTGGCGAGGGGCGGCAACATCCCGCTCGGCTACTACAAGGATCCCGAGAAGACGGCCCAGACCTGGGTCACCGCGGCCGACGGGACGCGCTACGCGATGCCGGGCGACTTCGCGACCGTGGAGGCCGACGGCTCGATCACGCTGCTCGGCAGGGGCTCGGTGTGCATCAACACCGGCGGCGAGAAGGTGTACCCCGAGGAGGTCGAGCAGACCCTCAAGGCCCACCCCGACGTCTACGACGCCATCGTCGTCGGGGTGCCCGACGAGCGCTGGGGCCAGAAGGTGACCGCCGTCGTGCAGGCCCGCGAGGGGGCGATCCCCACCCTGGACGCGCTCAGCGCCCACTGCCACCAGCACCTGGCGGGCTACAAGGTGCCCAAGGAGCTGCACCTCGTCGACCAGGTGCAGCGCTCGCCCAGCGGCAAGCCCGACTACCCGTGGGCCAAGCAGCTCGCCGAGGCGGGCACCAACAAGACCTGATCCGACCAGGGGGACCCCACCACCATGCTCGAGCACGACACCTTCTTCATCGACGGCAAGTGGGTGGCACCGGCCGGCACCGGCACCATCGACGTCGTCTCGCCGTTCACCGAGGAGGTGGTCGGGCGCGTGCCCGACGCCACCACGGCCGACGTCGACCGTGCCGTGGCCGCGGCCCGCAACGCCTTCGATCACGGCCCCTGGCCGAAGATGACGCCCGCCGAGCGGGCCGAGGTCATGGCCACCGTCTCGGCCAAGCTCAACGAGCGGGCCGACGAGCTGGCCAAGCTCATCTCCACCGAGAACGGCGCGCCGTACTCGTTCTCGATCATGGGTCAGGTCATGGCCGCCACCATGGTCCTCGACACGTACACCGAGCTGGCCCGCACCTACCCGTTCGAGGAGGTGCGCCCGGGCATGCTCGGCCCGGTGGTGGTGCGCCGGGAGCCCGTCGGCGTCGCCGCCGGGATCATCCCGTGGAACGTGCCCCTGTTCATCGTCATGCTGAAGATGGCGCCGGCGCTGGCCGCCGGGGCCACCATGGTCCTCAAGCCCGCCCCCGAGACCCCCCTCGACGCCTACGTCCTGGCCGAGGTGCTCGAGCAGTCGGGCCTTCCCGAGGGCGTGGTGAACATCGTGGCCGCCGGGCGGGAGGTCGGCGAGCACCTGGTGCGCCACCCCGACATCGACAAGGTCGCCTTCACCGGCTCCACCGCCGCCGGGCGCAAGATCGGCGCCATCTGCGGCGAGCAGCTCAAGCGGGTCACCCTCGAGCTCGGCGGCAAGTCGGCCGCCATCGTGCTCGACGACGCCGACCTCGACGCCGCCGTCCCCCAGCTGCTGCCGGCGGCGCTGATGAACAACGGCCAGGCCTGCGTCGCCCAGACCCGCATCCTGGCCCCCCGGTCGCGCTACGACGAGGTGCGTGACGCCCTGGCCGAGGCGGTGGGTGGCTACGCCGTGGGCGATCCGCTCGACCCCGCCACCGAGTGCGGACCGCTCGTGGCCGAGCGCCAACGGGAGCGGGTCGAGGGCTACATCGCCAAGGGCCGGTCCGAGGGCGCCACGGTCGTCGTGGGCGGTGGCCGGCCGGCCGGCTTCGACCGCGGCTGGTTCGTGGAGCCCACGCTGTTCGCCGACGTCGACAACTCGATGACCATCGCCCGCGAGGAGATCTTCGGCCCCGTCTTGTCGCTCATCCCCTACGACGACGAGACCGACGCCGTCACCATCGCCAACGACAGCGAGTACGGGCTGTCGGGCTCGGTGTGGACGTCGGACCCCGCCCGAGGCCTCGACGTGGCCCGCCAGGTGCGCACCGGCACCTACCAGGTCAACCTGATGGCCATGGACTTCGGGGCGCCGTTCGGGGGCTTCAAGTCCTCGGGCATCGGCCGTGAGCTCGGGCCGGAGGGCCTCGAGGCCTACCTCGAGGACAAGTCGGTGTACATGCCGATGGACTGGGTGCCCGAGTCCTAGATCCGCCCGGCGCGGGATCCGGGGCACGGGCTCGCGGTCCGCACTAGCCTTGCGGGCGCGCTCGGCGGGTCGGCCGTGCGGTGCAGCACTGCAACCGGGCAACACAGCACGACAAGGAGGCGGGCCATGTTCCGTCGCATCTCGCAGCTGGCGATGGGAGCCGCGCTGGTCGGCGCCACCGTCGTCGTCCCCCTCGCCACCAGCCAGGCCGCCGGCACCTCCAAGGTGAACGTCGTGCACGGCGTCAAGCCCATCTCGGGCGACGCGCCCGTCGACGTCTACGCCGGACCGGCCAACGCCACCTCCTGGAACCTCGCCAAGGCCAACCTCCTGTACGGCCAGACCGCCGACCTGGGCGACCTGGCGGCAGGCGACATCAACGTCCTGATCTGCTCCCACAGCGCGGCCAACCCGGCCGCCACCATCACGGCCTGCAGCGACAACGGCGGGTCGGCCGTCAACGGCAACAGCGGCACCAACGTCACCATCCCCGACGGCAAGAACGTCACCCTGGTGGCCGCCTACAGCGCCACCCCGGCCCAGGGCCGACCCTCCGTGCTGGTGTTCGAGAACGACGTGTCCTGCGTGCCGGATGCGGCCACCGGTCGTCTGGGTGCCGCCCACGCCGCCTACGCGCCGGCCGTCGACGTGCTCGTCAACGGGTCGGTGGCCTTCGCCAACGTGAGCGAGGGCGGTGAGGGCCACAAGAACGTCGCCGCCGGCAGCTACAACGTGGCCGTCAACCTCACCGGCACGAACACCGAGGTGGTCGCGGCCAACGGCGTGGCCGTCGCCGGCTCGCAGCTCACCAAGGCCTTCGTGGTGGGCAGCCAGAGCCTCGACGCCAACGTGCAGTTCGACATCTTGACCTACACGTTCCCGCTGTCGGTGTGCTCGGTGCCCACCACCGCCACCACCACCACGACGGCCCCGCCGGCGGTCACCCCGGCCTTCACCGGCTGACCGGCCCGGCGGTCCCCGGCGATCCGGCCCGAGCGACCCGGACCCCGAGCGACCCGGACCCCGACCCCGCCTGAACCCTTCACCGTCGACGCCCGTTCGGCTACCGTCTCCGCGCGCCCGTCGCTGGGGTGGGCGCCTCGAGCAGCACGAGGAGGCGATCGATGGTGCGCTCGTACCGGAAGCTGGCCGTGGCCCTGGCCACCGTCCTGACCGCTGGGGTCCTCGCACCCCTGGCCCTGTCCTCTGCGGGAGCGGCGACCACCACCTCCCCGGTGGTCCCGCTGGTGCAGGAGCTGTCGTTCCCCTATCCGGCGCCGGTCGCGGGCAAGACCGACGTCTACGCCGTGCACGGCCTCAACCTCGCGGGCCAGACCGCCCAGGCCGACCGGGGCACCCCGGTGACGGTGTGCGCCGGCGGCGCCGTGCTGATCGCGGACTTCCAGTTCGGCGACATCTCCCCCAAGGTCACGCTCGACTCGGGCTCCACCGTCGACATCGCGGTCTTCGCCGGGGCGAACCAGCCCTGCACGGGCTCGAACCCGTTGATCAGCCAGTCGGTCACGGTGCCGATGTCCCCGGTGGTGGCGCTGGTCGCCACCTCCGGCCCGGGCACCTTCAAGCCCCTGCTGTGGGCGTACGGGCTGCAGGTGGCCACGCCGGCCGGGTGCGAGCAGGCGGTGACCGACCGCCTGAGCCCCCAGGCCGTGGTCCCGCCCGACGCCCGGCTCCAGGCTGCCCACGCCGCCGCCGCCGACCAGGTCGACGTCCTCGTCAACGACACCTCGGTGGGCCAGCTGATCTACGGCGAGATCATCAGCCAGGACGTCGTGGCCGGCACGTACTCGGTGGCGGTCACCCTGAACGCCGCCAACATCGTCGGCCCGACCGACGTCACCCTGGCCGCCTGCCAGGGCAAGGTGCTCTACGTCGTCGGCAACCAGCCGCTGCCCGAGAGCACGACCACCACGACCACCACCGCACCGCAGACCGGTGCCGGCAACCAGGTGGTCACGCCGGCCTTCACCGGCTGATCCGACCCGACGCATCGACGCGAGGGGCGGCCTCCGGGCCGCCCCTCGGCGCGTCGTCGCGTGCTCAGCGACGGTCCTCGTCGCGCAGGCGGGCTCGCAGCTCGTGCTTGCGGACCTTCCCGCTCGGCGTGCGCGGCAGGTCGGCGACGATCCGCAGCTCCTCGGGCCACTTCTGGCGGGCCAGCCCGGCAGCCCCGAGGTGGGCCTGCACGTCGGCCAACGTCGGCGCCGACGACGGCTCGACGACCCGGACGAAGGCACAGCCGTGCTCGCCCAGCCGCTCGTCGGGAGCCGCCACCACCGCGACCTCGGCGACCCCCGGCATCCGCAGCACGAGGTCCTCGACCTCGGCCGCCGAGATGTTCTCCCCGCCCCGGATGATCACGTCCTTGAGGCGGTCGGTGATGGTCAGCCAGCCCTGCTCGTCGAGCACGCCCACGTCGCCGGTGTGGTACCAGCCGTCGGCGTCGATCGCCGTGGCCGTGAGGGTCGGGTCGGTGTAGCCGGCGAACAGATCGGGGCCTCGGGACAGGATCTCGCCGGGCTCGCCCGCCGGCAGGTCGGCGCCGGTCGCGTCGACGATCCGCAGCTCGACGCCGGGAAGGGGGCGGCCGTCGGTGCGCCTGCGGCGGTCCTGGGGCAGGTCGTGGGGCGCACCGGTGGTGGACGGGTGCTCGGTCGACCCGTAGGAGCGGGCGACGGAGATGCCGAGCCCGATCGCCCGGTCGGCGACCGCCTCGGGCACGGCCGACCCGCCCAGCCCGACCCAGCGCATCCGCTCGAGGTGCTCGGGGCCGAAGGCGGGGGCGTCGAGCAGCGACGTGAGGAAGTACGTCGCCCCGCTCCCGGCGGTGAGGTCCGCGTCGACCATGGCGTCGAGGATGCGGGCCGGGTCCCACACGTCGATGAGGTGCACCGCCTGGCGCCGGTAGACGGGCAGCAGCAGGCCGGTCAGCATGCCGATGGCGTGGCCCACCGGCGCCCCGGTGAGCGTGGGACGGGGCTGGGGCGGCTGGATGTCGCCGAGCTGGCGCACCTCGGCGACGATGCTGCGGTGGGTGTGGACCACGCCCTTGGGGTCCGCCGTGGTCCCCGACGTGTAGGCGATGAGCGCCGGGGCCGCCGGGTCGACGGGCACCGCATCGACCAGCGGGCCGACCGACGGGGCGGTCAGGTCGTCGAAGGCGACGGTGTCGGCGGTCTGGGTGGCCACCTCGCCGGCCAGGTCGACGACGGCGACCAGCTCGAGGGCGGGATCGCCCGCTCGCACCTCGGTGAGCCCGGCGAGGAGCTCGACGTGCCCGAAGCGGTCGGCGGTCACGACGGCGCGTGGCTGCGCCTCGGCCAGGATGTAGCCGACCTCCTTGGGGCCGTAGAAGTGCACGATCGGCACGACGACCGCCCCGAGCAGCGCCGCTCCCCAGAACACCACGGCCGCCTCGACGCAGTTGGGCAGCCAGAAGGCGACGACGTCGCCGGGCCCGACGCCCCGTGCCCGCAGCGACGCCGCGAACCGCCGGGCCCGCTGGTGGACCTCGCCCATGGTCGTCTCGACCGGGCGGGTCGCCGACCAGACCCGGAACGCCAGGTCGGCCTCCTCCCGCAGGCGGCCGTCCAGGAGCTGGCCGAGCGTGTCGTCGGTCCACAGGCCCTCGGCGCGGTAGCGGGCGGCGAGATCGGCCGGCGGGTCGACCAGCGCCCAGTCCCGCGATGGTGGGAGCGGGCTCACTCGTAGTCGGACAGCTTCAGGCGGACCTTGTTGAGCAGGTAGATCTTCTGCTGCTGCTCGTCGTCGACGGAGGCGTCCTCGTCGTCGGCACTCAGCTCCGCCATCTGGCTGGCCGCCAGGATGCTGTCGTCGTCGGTCACCGACGCCTCGTCGATGACCGGGGCGGACGCCGCGTGCTCGCGCTCGCGGGCGAGGCGCTCGCGCTCGGCCCGGTCGGCCTCCTCGCGGGCCCGCAGACCCTCCTCCTCGCGGGCCCGGGCCTCCGCCTCGAGCCGCTCCTGCTCGCGGCGGATCCGCTCGAGGCGCTCCGCCTCGACGCGGGCCTCCTCCTCGCGGCGCAGGCGCTCCTGTTCGGCCGCCTCCCGGGCACGGGCCTCGGCCTCGCGCCGCTCCTGCTCGAGGCGCTCGGCCTCCTCGCGGATCCGGCGCTGCTCCTCCTCCCGAGCCCGCTCCTCGGCCGCCCGGCGCTCGCGCTCGACGCGCTCGGCCTCCGCGGCCCGGCGCTCCTCCTCCTCGCGGGCCCGCTGCTCGGCGTGACGTCGCTCCTGCTCGGCGAGCTTGGCGGCCGCCTCGGCCGCCGCCTCCCTGGCGACGCGCTCCTTCTCGGCCCGATCGGCCTCCTCGGCCTCTCGGCGCTCGGCCTCGGCCCGCTCGGCCTCGGCCCGCTCGGCGTCCTCGCGGACCTTGCGGTCGGCGAGCTCGCGCTGGCGCTGCTCCTCGACCCGCTTCGCCTCGGCCTCGGCCGCGGCCCGTTCGGCGAGCTCCTTGGCCCGGCGCTCGGCCTCGGCCTTCTCCCGCTCGGCCCGCTCGGCCTCGGCCTTCTGGCGCTCGGCGCGCTCGCGCTCGGCGCGCTCGGCCTCCTCGGCCTCCCGACGCTCCGCCTCGACACGGGCCTGCTCGGCCCGCTCGGCTGCCTTGCGCTCCCGCTCCTCGCGGCGGCGCTGCGCCGCCTCGTCCCGCTCGCGCCGACGCTGCTCCTTGCGTTCGGCCGCCTCGCGGCTGCGCTCCTCGCGCTCGAGCCGTCGCCGCTCGGCCTCGACGCGGGCTCGCTCGGCGCGGGCCGCCTGCTCGGCCTCCCACGCCTCGGGCGACATGCCCTCCGGAGGACCCTCCGGCGGCGCCGCCGGGCGCAGCTTGCCCAGCGGGTCGTGCAGCAGCGACTCCCCGGGCTCGCGCACCTGGGGGTTCGTCAAGCGCAGCACCAGCACCCACAGGGCGAGGGCCACGAGCACCAGGAGCAACCAGAGGACGGGGTGCAGCCCCACGACCACGAGCAGGCCCAGCGCGACGACGAGGATCGCGGCGAGCGAGCCGTACGCCTTCTGGTCGCGGTTCACGGCTGAGATCCCTCCGTGGTCGGTCAGTCACGGACGGCGCGCGACACGCCGATCCGGTCCAGCCACCCTACGTTCGTTCGGCCGAGCGTGCTCGGTGAGCGGGCAGGTGACGAGCTCCCCGGCCCCTCCGCCGACCCGCGGCTCAGCAGTGGTCGGGCCGCACCAGCGCGTCGGTGCCGCCGTCGGCGAAGACCACGGTGCCGTGCACGAACGACGCGTCGGCACCGAGCAGGAAGGCGACCACGGCGGCGATCTCCGCCGGATCGGCGCGACGGTCGAGCGGGATCGGCAGCGCATCGACCAGCGGGCCGAGCTCGGGATCGTCGAGGGAGCCCTGCAGCAGGGGCGTGAGGACCGGACCGGGCGCCACCGCGTTGAGCCGGACGCCGGCCTTGCCCCAGCCCGAGGCCCGCCGACGCACGGCGGTGGCCAGGGCCCGCTTGGTCAGCCCGTAGACCGTGGCGCCGTCGAGCTCGGCGGCGACCTCGACGGCTCGGGCCTCGTCGCCATCGACGAGCAGGTCGAGCAGGCGCAGCTCGTGCATCGGGACCAGCCCGATGGCGTTGGACGAGATGGCGACCGCCGCCGGTCGGGTGCCGGCCGCCAGCGCCGGTCGCAGGCCGTCGAGCACCTCCACCGCGCCGAAGTAGTTCACCGCCACCAGCTGCGACGTCGGTTGCACGTGGGGACCGAGGCCGGCGCACACCACCAGCCCGTCGATCGACCCGCCGGTGGCGTCCAGCACGTCGTTCATCGCCGTGCTCCGCCCGGCCCCGGTGGACAGATCGGCGTCGATCTCCTGGCCCTGCAGGTCGACACCGACCACGCGGGCGCCGTCGGCCTCGAGGCGGGCCCGGACGGCAGCGCCGAGACCCGACGCCGAGCCGGTGACGACGATGGTGGACATGGCGCTCCTGCGGTCGGAGGACGGGTCGACGGACGGATCGACGGACGACGAGACGGCGGGGTTCGGGTGCGGCGGTAGTCTCGCGCCTCGTGACGACGGTGTCGGACGCCCCGATGAGCGAGCTCGACCTCGGCTCGGCCCCGGCCGACGCCACCCCCGTGCTCGACGGCGACGGCCGACCCGTCGCCTACGACGTCGAGGGCGAGCGGGTCACCCTGCCGGTGGAGGTGCGCTCGGCGGCGATGGTGGCCGCCACCTTCCTCGTCGACGGCGACGCCGCGCAGCGGATGATCGACCACACGGGGCTCGACGCCGTGCGGACCCGCCGGGGCCAGGCGACCGTCTCGCTGAGCGCGGTCCAGTACGCCGACAACGACCTCGGTCCGTACAACGAGATCGCCGTGGCCGTGGTGGTCCGGCCCCACGACCTGCCCGCCGGGGCCAAGCCGCCCAGCGCCTTCGGCGGCGAGGTCACCACCTACATCCACCGCCTGCCGGTGAACCAGGCCTTCACCCGGGCGGCCGGCCGCGGCATCTGGGGCTTCCCCAAGTGGATCACCGACATCACCTACCGCCGCGAGGGACCGGTGACCGACGCCGTCCTCGTCGACGACGGCGAGCTCGTGCTCGGCCTGCGGGTGCGGCGCGGGCCGATCCCGCTGCCCGCCCGCGACCTGCACATGTCGTGCTACTCGTACAACGACGGCGTGCTGCGGCGCACGCCGTGGGTCACCCGCAACAAGGCGATGCGGGGCGGCGTGGGGGGCACCTCGCTGACGCTGGGCTCGGTGCACCCGATGGCCCGCGAGCTGCGGGCGCTCGGCCTGCCGCGCCGGGCCGTGTTCGCCATGACCACCAGCGTCCTGTCCGCCACCTTCGGCGCCCCTGAGGTGGTCGGACCCTAGGACCCCGACCCGGCCACCCGCAGCGGGGCCACGGTGACCGGCAGCTGCAGCCCGGGGGCGGGCGCCTCGCAGGTCGGCTTCGGCCCCACGTAGGTGGTGGGCGGCGCCACCGCCGACGAGGTGGCCCGCAGCGGCGCCACCGAGGACACGTCGTGCCGCGTCGGGAAGCACCAGAAGCGCCCGTCGTCGAGGGCGTCGTCGAGGGCGTCGAGCACCACCTCGGGGGCGAGCTTCGGTGCCCGGGTGAGCCCGGCCGGGGCGTCGTCGCCGATGGTGTCGAGCAGCGGCGTGTCGACGACCGGCGGGCACACGCACACGAAGCGAACGCCGCAGTCGCGGTTCTCGCGCCACAGCGTCTCGGTGAACGAGGCGATGCCCGCCTTGGCCGCCGAGTACGCGCCGATGCCCAGGCTCGGCAGCCAGCCGGCGAGGGAGGCGAACTGCACGACGTCGCCGGTGCCCCGCTCCACCATGGCCGGCACCGTGGCCAGCAGCACGTTGACCGAGCCCTGCAGGTCGACGGCCAGGATGCGGGCGACCTCGGCGGGCGCCTGGCGCACGAGCCGGCCGCTGCGGGCGATGGCCGCCGCCGAGACGACCCGGTCGAGGGGACCGAACCGCTCCACGGCCTCGCCCACGGCCTCGACCACGGCCTCGGCATCGGCGACATCGCACGCGACCGGGTGCACCATCGGCGCGTGGCGCGCCGTGCGGGCCAGGCCGTCCTCGTCGACGTCGAGCGCGACCACATCGGTGCCCGCCGCCGCGAGACGGGTGGCGGCGAGCCGACCCATGCCGCTGGCGGCGCCGGTGACCAGCGCGACCTGGCCGCGGAAGGTCACGGCGACCTAGAAGGCCGTCGGATCCGTGGAGGCGCCGGTGCCGGCGTCGGCGACGTGGGCTTGGCGGGCGGCGGCGACCGGCCCGGCCCCACCGACGCCGGCGGCCGCGCTGGCACCACGAGCGCCCGCGGTCTCGCGCAGCGCGACCTCGAGGCGTTCGAGCGCCTCGACCTGCCGATCGGCCTGGGCCCGCTCCTCGTAGATCGAGCGGATGACCCAGAAGCGCAGGTAGCGGGTGAGCGAGTAGCGCACGAACAGGGCGCCGCCGATCACGACCAGGCCCAGGCCGAGCACCCCACCCGAGATCAGGTACGGGATCTGCTCGGCCACGATCGCCGTGCCCGACGCGCCCCACCAGCCGATCAGGATCACGACCAGCCCGACCACGGCCAGGGCCATGCCGGCGATCAGGTAGGTGCGCTCCCCCTGGTCGACCGGCGTCTTCACGTTGACGTCGGCCAGCTCCTGCTTGAACTGGTCGATCCGCTGGTGGTTGGTCTCCATCGCGGCGGCTCCTCCTCCGTTCCTGCGCGGCGTTCCTGCGCGGCGTTCCTGCGCTACCCGCCGAGGTAGGCCGCCGACAGCTCGGCCTCCAGCTCGGTCGGGCTCCCCACCTTCGAGATGCGTCCCTGCACCATGATGGCCGCCACGTCGGCGACGCCGAGCACGGTGCGGGCGAACTGCTCCACCACCAGGATCGACACGCCCTCGGCGGCGATCTGGGCGACGATCCCGTACAGCTCCTCCACGACCAGCGGTGCCAGCCCCATCGACAGCTCGTCGAGCATCAGCAGGGCCGGGTCGGTGGCCAGGCCGCGGGCGAGCGCCAGCATCTGCTGCTCGCCACCCGACATCGTCCCGGCCATCTGGCGACGGCGCTCGGCCAGCCGGGGGAACCGCTGGTAGGCGTGCTCCTCCACCTCGGCCAGGGACCGACCGCTGAAGGTCATCATCTGCAGGTTCTCCCGCACCGTCAGGTTCGGGAAGATGCCCCGACCCTCGGGGATCGTGCACACCCCGACCCGGGCGAGATCCTCGGGGTGGACCCCGTTCATGCGGCGACCGGCCAGGTAGAAGCCGCCCGCCGTCGGCGCCACCAGGCCGGAGCACACCCCCAGCGTGGTGGTCTTGCCGGCACCGTTGGGGCCGAGCAGGGCGAACACCTTCCCCTCGGGGACGGCCAGGTCGACGCCGTGGAGCACCTCGATGCGACCGTAGGCCGCCCGCACCCCCCGCAGCTCGAGCAGCGGCACGTCGGGATCGAGCGACGCCGGGGGCACCGTGCGGACGTCGCCGAGCACGACGGGGTCGTCGCTCATGCTTCGGCCCCGGCCGGCGCGCCCAGATAGGCATCGATGACCGCCTGGTCGTGCTGGATCTCGGCGGGCGAGCCCGAGGCGATGATGCGACCGAAGTCGAGGACGAACAGCCGGCTGCAGGCGCGCATCACCAACGGCATGTCGTGCTCGACGAGCAAGATGCCCACCCCGGTGGAGGCGAGGTCGTCGAGGATGGCGGCGAACTCGTCGGTCTCGTCGGCGTCGAGTCCCGACGCCGGCTCGTCGAGCAGCAGCACCTTGGGGCCCGTCACCACCGCCCGCCCGAGCTCCACCAGACGGGCCTGGCCGGTGGTCAGCACGTCGGCCCGGGTCTCGGCGAAGTCGGCCATGCCGATGATGTCGATCGCCTCCTCGACCCGCTCGGCCGGCGACAGCGCCGTGGACCCACCCCACGACCGGGGGATCTCGGCGGCCACGAGGAGGTTCTCCTGCGCCGTGAGGGAGCCGAACAGCTCGATGCGCTGGAAGGTGCGGGCCATCCCCCGCTGGGCCCGGTGGTGGGGCGGGAAGCGGGTCACGTCGATGCCGTTGAGCAGCACCTTGCCCCGGACGGGCTCGAGCAGGCCGGTGATGACGTTGAACAGGGTGGTCTTGCCCGCGCCGTTGGGCCCGATCAGGCCGGTGATGCGGCCCTGGTCGATCTGCAGCGACACGTCCTGCAGCGCCATGTGGCCGCCGAAGCGGACGCTCACCTCAGACACCTCGAGCAACGACACCGGCGCTCACCTCCTCTTCGTCGAGGCCGAGGACGCGGTCGATGAGCGTGAGGTCCTCCTCGGTGAAGGGACGCTCGACCCCCAGCTGCTCGACGTCGAGCAGCGGCTCCATGGGCGGCCGCCAGCGCCGTTGGGCGAGGGCGGCGGCCTCCGCCGCCTCCACCTCCTCCTCGGTCGGCAGGGTGCCGGCCCGGCGCTCCGCCAGGCGCTCCCGCAGCTCGCGGACCCGCACGCTGACCTCGTTGGCGATGCCGTTGGGGTTGCGGCCGAGGCTGATGCCGATGAGGCCCGGGGCGACGGCGAGCAGGTTGGCCAGCGGCGGCACCGCGTCGGCGACGACGGGGAACGACGCGTACAGCATCCCCCCGGTGAGTGCGCCGCTCACCATGGCCACGCCGCCGGCCACGGCCATCAACAGGATCGGGAGGCCCTGCAGCGTCTCGAAGTTCGCCGGCAGCGCCGACTTCTGCAGCATGGCGAGCATGGCCCCGCCGAGCCCGGCGATGCCGGCCGACAGCACGAACAGCTGCAGCTTGGTGACCGTGAGGTTCAGGCCGAGGGTGGCGCACGCGGCCGGACTGTCCTTCATGGCCTGCAACCGGCGGCCGAACGGACCGAGGCGCAGCCACACCACGAGCAGTCCGACCAGGCAGAACACGATCGCCAGCAGGATCATGAAGGCGCCGTCGCCCTCGAAGCCGGGCGGGCGCTGGACCGGTCGGGCGCCGGCGCCGAACACGGCGCGCTGGGTGAAGACCACCTTCTCCATGAAGAAGGCGAACGCCAGCGTGGCGAGTGCCAGGTAGATGCCTCGCAGCCGCAGCGCGGGCAGGGCCACCAGCGCGCCGACGGCTGCTGCGATCCCGATGGCCAGCACCACCCCCAGCGGGTTGAACGAGTCGGCGCCGCCCCACTGGGCGACCGCGTAGGCGCCGAGGCCGGCGAAGCTGATCTGGGCGAGCGAGATCTGGCCGCCGTACCCGGTGAGCGGGACGAGCGAGAGCATGATCAGCCCCAGGGCGAAGCCCCGGCTCCACGACAGCATGTTCTTGGGGTCGAGCACCAGGGTGAGCAGGGCGGTGGCGAGGATGACGAGCCCGAAGCCGACCAGCGAGCGACGGATCGTCGGCCGGAGCACCACCTCCCGGCTGCGCACCAGGCCGTGCACGCGCAGCGGGGCGTGCGGCAGCAGCAGCAGCACGACGAACAGCATGATCACCGGGATGGCGAGGCGCAGCGGCGTGACCACGTCGATGTCGGACGGCAACCACTCGGGGTTCTTCGGCAGGTACCCGGACGCGTAGCTCTGCAGCAGCCCGAGGATGAGTGCGCCGAGGTAGGTCATCGGCAGCGAGCTGAGGCGGCCGACGATGGCCGCGGCGTAGGCGTTGACCACCAGGAACGTCAGCGCCACCACCTCGAGGCCGAGCTGGTCGGCGATGAGGATGCCGGCCAGGGCGGCGAGCGAGCACCCGAGCGCCCAGCTCAGCGCCGAGGCGCGGTTGGGACGAGCGCCGTTGAGCTGGGCGAGCGAGCGGTTGTCGACGACGGCCCGCATGTTCACGCCCGAGCGGGTGCCGTACAGCAGCGCCCGCAGTCCGATCGCGACGGCGATGGCCACGAGGATGATCGTGATCTGGTGCCAGGTGACCCCGACGTCGAAGATCGTGATCTTGTTCTGGCCGAACAGCGGCTGCACCTTGCGGTTCTGCTTGGGCGACCAGATGATCGGTGCCAGTGCCATGAGCCCGAAGGTGAGGCCGATCGACACGACGACGCGGGTCACCTCGGACACGCCCTGCAGGCCGCGGAAGATCGTCCGGTCGAGCACCCAGCCGAACGCCGGCGCCACCACGAGCAGCACCAGGGCGATGGCGACGGGGGTCGGCAGACCCCAGCCGTAGGCGAGCTGCCAGTAGGCGAAGGCGCCCATCATGCCGATGGCGCCATGGGCGAAGTTGAAGATGCCCGACGTCGTGTAGGTCACCACGAGACCGCTCGCCGCCACCGCGTAGACGCCGGCGACGACGATGCCGAGGATGGTGAACGACAGGAAGTCGCGCATCGCCCCCGCTACCGCTTCTTGGCGCCTTCGCCGTAGTTGCCGGTCAGGCTGGCCAGGCCCTCCTCCGGCGGCGGGCAGGCCATGCCCTTGGCCACGTCGTTGTTGTAGACGTCGGCGTCGGCATCGGGAAGCGGGTACTTGCGCACGAACCCGCCGTCCTTGACCTCCATGATGATGAAGCAGGTGCTCGGGACGTTGCCGCCCGGGTCGGAGGTGCCTTGCAGGCCGCCGCCGTTCCACTTGTGGATCTTCTTGAGCTCCTCGAACAGCGTCTCACGGGTGAGGTTCGACCCGGCGTTCTTGGCCGCCGTCGCGAACAGCAGGCCGGCCGAGAAGGCCTGCACGCCGAGCAGCTCGGGTGCGGCGTCGGGCACAGCCGCCTTGAGCGCCTCGAGGTACTGCTTCATGGCCGGGTTCTGGTCGGCCTCCTCGAACGGCCAGGCCGTCAGCCGCACGAACGTGCCGTCGGCCGTCGCGCCGGCGTCCTTCGGGTACTTGTCGTTGTAGAAGTTCGTCTCGAGCTCGATGACCTCGGGCTTGTAGTCCTGCTGGGCCATGGCGGCCTGCAGCGGCACGATCTCCTCGAACGACGAGGTGAGGGTGAAGTACTTGACGCCCCGGTTCTTCATCGCCACCACGATCGGCGCCCAGTTGGACTCGTTGACGTTGGCCGACTCGTGGAAGGTGAAGTCGAAGCCGCGCTGGGTGTAGGCCTCGATCAGCTTGTCGGACTGCTGCTGGGTGGTCTGGAAGTTGCTGTAGACGTTGCCGGCGTGCTTGATGGCGTCGGGGTAGTTCTTGGCGACCCAGTCCGCCGGCCCGATGAGGTACTTGTTGATGAGGTTCGGCATCGGCTGCACGACGTTGGACGCCCCGGTCTGCTCCGGGCTGACGGCCGCGCCGGGCACCATCACCAGACCGCAGTCCACGGCGTCCTGGGCGCCGGTCTGGTCGAGCACGCCGAGCCCGCCGACGAGGGCGAACTGGGTGTCGCACGCGCCCTTGATGGTGTCCTGGTAGTTGAGCAGCTTGGAGTCGAGCAGGTCGACCTTGAGCTTGCGGCCGTTGATGCCGCCCTGGTCGTTGCACCACTTCTCGAAGGCCTTCATCGAGTCGTGCATGCCCTTGTTGAGCCCGGGCTTGGGGCCGCTGACGTCGGCGATGGTGCCGATCCGGATCTCGGTGTCGGTCACGCCGGGCGTGAAGGAGCCCTTGGCGTCGCCGGGGCCGCAGGGCGACTCGAGGCTGCCGAACATGACCTTGCCGTCCGCCGAGACGTTGTCGAGGCCCTGGGCGGCGGCCACGCCCGCACCGGCCCCGCCACCGCCACCGCCGAGGCCCCCACCCGATGTGACCTTGGTCTGCTCCGGCACGCGGGTGCCGCACGCGGCGGTCACCAGCCCCACCGCGGACACGAGGGCGAGCAGCAGCACGAGACGACGCTTCACGAGATCCCCCAGTTCACCAGGCGTCGGCGCAGCGCGACGGCCCGGCTGCGCCCGATCGGACGAGGGCAGTCCACCACCTCGGGCGCGGCCGGGGGCATCGCCCCCGCGACCCGACCATCCTCACCTGGGCGTGGCCCTCGCGCCACGTGCTCCTCCCCTCTCCACCCGCCCGAGCGCCGATCCCCCGTTCGGCACGCACCCGTCGCGGGTGGGGCGACGCTAGCACTCGATGTGACGCACCGTCAGAAGGGCCGAGCCGGGCCTCGCGGCGACACTGCCTGGGACCCGGGCCCCCGGGACCGAGCCACCCGGGACCGACGGGCGTCAGCGGGGCGTGGCCGCCACCACCTCGGTGAGCAGGTCGTCCGGCGCGTCGTACGGGAGGGTGAGACCGACCCGATCGGCCACCGGGCCGTAGCGTCGGGTGAGCTCGGCGCCGACCTCCGCCGGGGCGCCGCGGACGCACAGCCGATCGAGCAGGTCGTCGTCGATGCTGGCCGCCATGTCCTCCCAGCGTCCCTCCCGCGCCAGCCGGTGCAGCTCGGGCTGCAGCTCGCCGGCGCCCTCCAGCTCGAGCACGGGGCGGTAGGCCGGCGTCGAGCCGTAGAAGGCCAGCAACCAGCGGCACCCCTGCTCGGCGACGGCCAGCTCGCGCTCGTCGCGGCCGGCGCACACCAGGGTCGACACCCCGATCCCGAGGTCGGCGCGATCCCGGCCGGCGGCGGTCAGCCCCGCCGTCACGTTCGCCAGGGTGAGCTCGTGCAGCGACCGCTCGGTGTGGAAGGGGTGGACGAGCAGCCCGTCGGCGGTGCCGGCCACCATGCGGGTCATCGCCGGCCCGAAGGCGCCGCACCACACCGGCGGCGGGCCCCACGGCAGCGGCCCCGGGTTGAACAGCGGCGGCAGGTAGTCGAGGTGGTAGTGCTCGTTGTGCACCGCCAGCGGCGCGCCGGTCTGGAAGCTGGCGAACACGGCGTGCACCGCGTCGACCAGGTCGCGCAGGTGGGCCACGGGTCGGCCCCAGACTGCGCCGTACCGGTGCTCGACGTGGACGCGGACCTGGGTGCCGAGGCCGAGCAGGAACCGCCCACCGGTGACCCGGTGCAGGTCCCAGGCGGCGATGGCCAGGTGCATGGGGCTGCGGGGAAGGCAACGGCGACGTTGGTGTACAGGTCCAGGCCCTGCCGCCGGCGGCCACCTCGGGGCGAGGGCGGCGGCCGCCTCGGCGAGCGGGAGGAACACGTCGGTCGGTCCTCGAAGGTGTAGGCACCGTCGAGGCCGGCGTCGGCCAGGGCCCGGACCCGGTCGCCGACCGAGCCGAGGGGGGCCGTGAGCTGCGTGTCGAGGCGCATCCCGACAGCATGGCGCCGACTTGTGGCCGAGGCGGGCGATGGGCGAGCGTGCGAGGCACGGCCGAGCGACCGGTCGGCCACAGAACCGGTCAGCAACAGGACCGGTCAGCAACAGGACCGGTCAGACCACATGACCGGTCGACCACATGACCGGTCGACGACTGCACGGGAGGCGATGCATGCCGGGACCACTCGAGGGTGTGCGGGTGATCGAGCTGGCGGGCCTGGGACCGGCCCCGTTCGGCGCCATGCTGCTCGCCGACATGGGGGCCGACGTCGTGGCGATCGCCCGCGCCGACCAGGCGGTCGGGGCGCCGCTCGACGCGGCCAAGGGCAACGTGTACGAGCGTGGCCGCCGCAGCGTCGCGGTCGACCTGAAGCACCCCGACGGGGCCGAGGTCGTGCGCCGGCTCACCGACGACGCCGACGTCTTCGTGGAGGGCTTCCGCCCCGGCGTCGCCGAGCGCCTGGGGCTCGGCCCCGACGCCCTGTGCGACCGCAACCCTGGGCTGGATCTACGCCCGGATGACCGGGTGGGGCCAGGACGGCCCCTTCGCCGACCGCGCCGGCCACGACATCAACTACATCGCCCTGGCCGGCCCCCTCGCCCACATCGGACGGGCCGGGCAGCCCCCGACGCCACCGCTCAACCTCGTCGGCGACTTCGGCGGCGGCGGCCTCCTGCTCGCCTTCGGCGTGGCCTGCGCCCTGGCCGAGCGGGCCCGGTCGGGCCGCGGCCAGGTGATCGACGCCGCCATGGTCGACGGCGCCGCCATCCTCTCGGCACCGATCGCCCCCGCCTTCGCCCTCGGGTACTTCCATCCCGAGCGGGGCACGAACTGGCTCGACTCGGGTGCCCCCTACTACGACGTCTACGAGTGCGCCGACGGCCGGTGGCTGTCCCTCGGCGCCATCGAGCCGAAGTTCTACGCCAACCTGCTCGCCGGGCTCGGCCTCGACCCCGACCGGCTGCCCGCCCAGGACGACGAGGCGTCGTGGCCGGCCATGAAGGAGCGCATCGCCGAGGTGGTGCGCACCCGGACCCGGGACGAGTGGATGGCGGTCTTCGCCGACCCCGACAACTGCGTGGCGCCGGTCCTCCCCTACGACGAGGTCCTCGCCCACCCCCACGTCCGGGAGCGGGGCACCTACGTGGAGGTCGACGGCGTGCCCCAGCCCGCTCCCGCCCCGCGCTTCGACCGCACGCCTGCCTCGCTCGGTCGGCCGCCCGCTCCCGCCGGCCACCACACCGACGAGGTGCTCGCCGAGCACGGCTTCTCCCTCGACGAGATCGCCACGTTGCGCGCCGCCGGCGCGGTGGCCTGAGCACTCCCCCGCTGCGGCCGGCGGCAGCGCTGCTCTACCCTCGGGGTCGGGCCCGAACGGGACGGGCCACGACGACCAGGGGGACGCGTGCAGCTCGACGAGGTCGACCTCTACGACCCGGACACCTTCCGGCTCGGCCGGCACCACGAGATGTTCCGGGTGCTGCGGGCCGAGGACCCGGTCCACTGGCACCCCGAGCCCGACGGCGGCGGGTTCTGGTGCATCACCAAGCACGCCGACCTCGTGGCCGTGAACCGGGACTGGCAGACGTTCTCCTCCAGCGCCCACGGCATCAACATCCCCGACCTCGACGAGGACGACGGCGGCGTGCGGGAGATGATGCTGTACATGGACCCACCGCGGCACACGCGGTACCGGCTCCTCGTGAACAAGGGGTTCACCCCCCGGATGATCGGCCTGCTCGAGCAGCACCTGCGCCTCAAGGCCCGCACCATCGTCGACAACGTGGTCGACCGGGGCCGGTGCGACTTCGTCACCGACGTGGCCGCCGAGCTGCCGCTGCAGGCCATCGCCGAGCTGCTCGGCGTGCCGCTGGAGGACCGGGCCAAGCTCTTCGACTGGTCGAACCGCATGATCGGCTTCGACGACCCCGAGTTCCAGGGCGACCGCAGCGAGGGCCAGGAGGTCGCCGCCGAGCTGTACGCCTACTTCAACGCGCTCGCCGACCAGAAGCGCACGCACCCGGCCGACGACCTCGTCACCAAGCTGATCAACGCAGAGGTCGAGGGCGACCGACTGAGCGAGTTCGAGTTCGACATGTTCGCCCTGCTGCTCACGGTGGCGGGCAACGAGACCACCCGCAACGCGACGTCCCATGGGATGAAGGCCCTGATGGACCACCCCGATCAGCTGGCGGCCCTGCAGGCGGACCCCAGCCCCGAGCGCATCTCCCGTGCGGTCGAGGAGATCCTCCGCTGGGCCACGCCGGTGCTGCACTTCCGCCGCACGGCGACCGCCGACTACGAGCTGCGGGACGCGACGATCCGGGCCGGCGACAAGGTCGTGATGTGGCACATCTCGGCCAACCGCGACGAGGAGGTCTTCGACGACCCCTTCCGGTTCGACGTCGACCGCTGGCCCAACGAGCACATCGCCTTCGGTGGTGGCGGCCCCCACTTCTGCCTCGGGGCCAACCTGGCCCGGCTCGAGCTGCGACTGGTCTTCACCGAGCTGGTCACCCGGCTGCCCCGGCTCGAGCCCGACGGCGAGGTCGAGTACCTGCGCTCCAACTTCATCGGCGGCATCAAGCGGATGCCGGTGCGCTGGGACGTACCGCCGGCGGCGTGAGCCCGGGACAGGTCACGGTGCGGCGAACGGCCGCGACGGCTCCACCTCGCGCAGGTCGTCGACCCGGTCGAACGAGCTGATGTAGGCCCGGGGTTCGAGCAGCTCGGGCGGGGTTCCCTCGATGCAGGCGAAGACGAGCCGGAACGTGTTCACGAGCGGCTGTCCGTCGAGGGGCGGGTGCTGGCAGCTCGTGGGGAACCGGATGGCGTTCAGCGGCGCGAGGCGCTCCTGGATGGCGGTCGGTGTCCACTCCTCGGCGGCCCACGACCAGTCGACGGTGAAGGCCGTGCCGTGGTCGGCCTGCAGGATGATCACCGCGGTGGGGTCGGCCGCAATGATGCGGTCGACGGCCTGCAGGACGTCCGCGTTGAGGCAGGTGAGCTCCTCGCCGTAGGCCGTCGCCCGATCTCGGGGTGGCAGCAGCTGGGCTTCCATCGGCGTCAGCCGGCGCCCGCAGTCGTCGCTGAACCGGTAGGGCCAGTGCGGCGACAGGATGTGGGCGAACAGGAAGAAGGGCGGGCCGGCCGGGTCGACCGCGTCGTGGACCCGGTCGACGACGCCGACCGGGTCGGTGAAGCGCTCCTGGACGACCGGCACCGCGGCGAGGGCGGTCGTGCGCAGGAGGTTCATCTCGAGGTCGTCGAGGGCGAGCGGGTTGGTTCCCGCCGGGATGCACTGATCGGCGGCCGGCGTCGAGCAGTGCGCCCAGGTCAGCGAGCCCGAGTCGGAGTACACGAAGCGGTAGCCGAGGTCGCGGAACCGGTCGACCACGGGGTTGGCCCCGGTGACGACGGGGCCGGCCACGTCGAACTCGTCGCGGATGTCGTTGCCCGGCTGGAACAGGTACTGCATCGTCAGCGTCGACGCGAGCGACAGCTGGGTGCGGTTGTAGGCCGCGCTGGAGGACTCCGAGACGTCGAACCCACGGTCGGCGAGGCTTTGGTAGAAGGGCCCCAGATCGGTTCCCGTGTAGTGCTCGACCTGGTCGCGCCGGCCGTACTCGTCGAGCATCAGCCAGTAGACGTTGGGCCGCTCGGCCGGCACCGCCGAGACGGGCGGGAGCACGGCGCCGGCCGTCGGGCGCTCCCCGCCGTCGACCTCGTGACGGAAGGAGACGTACGAGACCAGCGGGATGGCCAGGTAGATGACCCCGTAGAACAGGGCGAAGCTGCGGACCCACGAATGGCCGCTGGCCCGGTAGGCCAGCGCCACGAGGGCGACGGTGACGATGAGCCACAGGACGACCTCGAGCAGGCGCCGCCAGCGGTCGGGGTAGATCGACGACAGCCACAGCGAGAACGACGAGAACGACAGCAGGAAGGCCGCGGTGGCGACCGCCACCCGATCTCGATCGCGTCCCGTGCGGGCGACGACGACCAGCGTCGCCAGGACGGCCAGGGTGGCCGCCCCGGCCGCGAACAGCGCCATCCGGCCGAGCGGCAGCGGTTCGCCGTGGTTGTTGTCGGCGAACCGGACGAAGGGCTGGACGGCGAACAGCACCACGACCGCCAGGCCGAAGGGGCTGAGCCAGCGCCATCGCCAGCGAGGATCCCGGCCGCCCTCGAGCGTCACCTCGCTGGGCATCGGGCCATGATGGCACGACGATCGGGCGCGCCGACCGCGGGTCCGGTGACCGCTACGCGTCTCCCTGGCGGCGCTGTGGCTCGTAGCCGGGGTAGGCCTGCACGGCGACGTCCAGGCACGCGTCGACCACCGGGGCGGCGAACTCGGGGCTCGTGCAGACCGTGTGGCCGTCCTCGATGCGGTGGATGGCGGCGTGCGGGATGGCGAACGCCAGCTTCGCCTGCTGGGCCGGCACCAGAGCGCGGTCGCGGGTGGTCACGACCACCGCCGTCGGCACGTCGACGTCACCGATCCACCGTGACGCGTTGAAGTGCCCGATGGCGTTGCCGGCCTCGAGGATCATGCGCCAGTCGTGCCGACGCATCTCCGCGGCCGCCCAGCGCTGCAGGGTATCGGGTCGCCCCTTGGTGGTGACCGGAGCCAGCTGCCGGGCGATCGACCGGGGCAGCAGGGTGAACAGCTGCCCGGCCCGGGTGGTGCCGGCGGCGGCCGCCATCATCGTGGTGAAGGTGAGACGGGCCCGCATGCCCGGCACGAACGAGTGGCTGGTGGCGCACAGGACCAGCCCGTCGACCTTGCGCCGGTGGCGCTTCCACAGCAGCTCCGCCACGGGCCCGCCCATCGAGTACCCGACGACGATCGCCGAGGGGATCTCGAGCTGCTCGAGCAGCACCGCCACGTCGTCGGCGCAGTCAGCGAGGGTGAACCGCTTGCGCGAGCGCACCCCGCGTCCGTGGCCGCGCAGGTCGGGAGCGAGGACGCGGAAGTGACGGGCGGCGGGCCCGAACACCTGGTACCAGTTGATCCCCCCGCTGGCGATCCATCCGTGCAGGAGCACGACCGTCGGCGCCCCCGGCGGCCCGTCGAGCTCGCGGACGAAGGTGGTCCCGCGGCCGGGCAGGTCGACCCGCCGGCCGAACGGGATCGGGAGGTCGGCCGGTTCGCCGTCGGCGGACGGCGTCGGTGGATGCAGGACGTTCACGCGCGGATCCTCCGGTCGGGGACCGCTCTCCGGATCGGCTGCTCACGGGGCAGCGCGGCGAGCAGGCCGAGGACGTACATGGCGAGCAGCGGCCGGTAGGGCTCGGTCCCGAGGACGTACGAGCCCATGAAGACGGTGGACAGGGCGAGGCCCAGCGCGATCCAGGTCAACGGCGAACGGGGGTCGCGCCGGACCGCGAGCACCAGGAGGACGACACCGAGCACGTAGCTGCCCGTGCGGATGGGGTCGAGGTCGCCGATCGACTGGTACCAGCCCACGAACGGCCAACCGTAGGACGAGAGGCCCTGCCGGTCGCTCGGCCAGCTCCCGAAGCGGACCCGTAGCGACGCGATCCAGGCGATGTAGGCGACGAACGGCACGGTCAGCGGCACCAGGCGGCCGGGTCGCTCCCGGCGCACGATCAGCTCCTGCAGCGCCAGGCCGAGGGGGAAGAGCAGGAGCAGCTCCCGGCCGAGCGCGGCGAGGGTGAAGGCGAGGACCGCCAGCCAGACCCGGCGCGGCTCGCTCAACCAGAAGGTGAGGCCGGCCAGCCCCAGTGCGACCGACAGCGGCTCGGGGTGCAGCAGGACGACCGAGAGGAAGACGCCGGGCATCAGGCACACCAGTGGTGCGTAGCGGCGAACGCGGCCGATTCGATCGGCGAGCACCACTGCAGCCGCCGCCAGGGCCCCCACCGCCAGGCAGGTCAGGACGGCGAGCGACCAGGCGACGGCGCCGCCCTGCCCGCCGGCTCCGAGCCACACGAGCCATCCGTACAGCGGTCGCTGGGCCCGGTAGACGAACTCCACCGTCCCGCCGTAGAAGTGCTCGGGATGCGAGTACGTGGGGTCGTCGCCGAAGGCCGCCCAGGCCTGCCCGTCGCTCACGTTGGCCGTCGCCTCGAGCGACGAGTCCGGTGGCCAGTAGGTGTCGACGAAGACGTTCCACGGCCGAGGGTCGGTGGGAGGTGGAACCTCCTGGCCGGCGACCCGGGCGACCACGAACACGGCGGCGATCGCCGAGGCCACCACCGCCGAGACCACGGCGAGCCGCCGCGTCGTCGTCACGGCACCGGCGTGGTCGGTTCGGCCGGGATCTCGGCGACGAGCTCGTCGAAGGCCCGGGCGATGCCCTCCGCGATGACCCAGGGGTCCTCCACGACGTCGCGGCACACCATGAGGCCGAAGTCGATGGTGTCCTCGTAGGAGAAGACCGTGATGTTGATGCCGGTGCCGTACAGCAGCGGGCCCATCGGGTAGATGGCCTCCAGCTTGGCCCCGGCGCAGTAGATCGGGAACGAGGGCCCCGGCACGTTGGAGATCACCAGGTTCATCACCGGCGGCGTCCGCGAGTCGAGACCGGCGGCCGTGTACATCCGGGCGGCCAGCGAGATCAGGGCCGGCGGGGCCGTCTCGGAGATGCCGATGAGCTTCTCGGCTGCGAGCGCCTTCTGCATCTCCTTGGCGCCACGGGTGCTCTCGTGGATGGCCCGGAGCCGTTCGACGGGGTGCGGCAGGTGGGTGGCGAGCGAGGCGAACATGGCGCCCACCTTGGTGCCCACATCGGACTTGTCGTCGTCGGCCCGCAGCGACACAGGCACCTGGGCGATGAGGGGCGACGCCGGCAGCTCGTCGCGAGCCTCGAGGTAGCCGCGCAGGGCACCGGAGCACAGGGCCAGGACCACGTCGTTGACCTTCACCCCGAACGTGTCCTTGACGGCGCGCACCTCGGCGAGGGGCACGCTCGTGTACGCGAACCGCCGGTGAGGGGTGAGCTCGGTGTTGAACGAGGTGCGCGGCGCCTGGAACGGGATGGGCGGCGGCGCATCGCGACGCTGGAACCCGATCACCTTGAGGCCCTGACGGACGGAACCCCGCACGAAGCGAGCGGTGCGCACCGGCGTGGACAGCGTGTGTCCGACGCCGTGCAGCAGCAGCTCGAGGGCGTTCGGCACCGGATCGGCGACGCGGGGCTCGGTGGGCTGCTCGACCGGAGGTGGGTCTGGTTCGAGGTCCATCACCACGGTGGCCAGCTCGCTGCCGGAGACGCCGTCGACGATCGAGTGGTGGATCTTGGCGAGCACGGCGACCTTGCCGCCCTCGAGCCCTTCGACGACCCAGAACTCCCACAGCGGCTTGTGCCGGTCCAGCTTGATGCCGACGAGGTCGCCGATGAGGTTGCCGAGCTGCTCGGGACCGCCGGGCGGCGGCACGCCGACGCGGCGGATGTGGGTGTCGATGTCGAAGTCGGGGTCCTCCACGAACCGGGGCCGGTCGAGCCCGAAGGGGACCTCGACCAGCCGCCACCGGAACTGGGGCACCAGGTGGAGCCGCTCGGCCACCTGCCGGCGAAGGCGGTCGACGCTGAAGCCCTCCCCCGGCGCCTCGGCGGGATCCACGATCATCACCGCCGACACGTGCATGTGCCACGCCTGGGTCTCCCCGTAGAGGAAGGCGGCGTCGACGCCGCTGACCCGCTTCACGAGACCCTCCCAGCATCCTCGGCCACGGCCCGGGCCCACCGGTAGTCGGCCTTGCCCGCCGGTGACCGCTCGATGCGGTCGACCACGACGACCGACCGCGGGACCTTGTACCCGGCCAGCGCCGTGCGGCAGTGCGCCACGACGTCGTCGGGCTGCGCCGCCCCGGCACCACCGGCCGACGGCTGCACGACCGCGGCCACCCGCTGGCCCCACCGCTCGTCGGGGACGCCGACGACGACCGCGTCGTAGACGCCGGGATGGGCCTTGAGCACGGCCTCGACCTCCTCGGGGAAGACCTTCTCACCACCGGTGTTGATGCAGACCGAGCCCCGGCCGAGGAGCTGGATGGTGCCGTCGGCGTCGACGGTGGCCATGTCGCCGGTGAGCACCCACCGGTGCCCGGCGGCCTCCACGAAGGTCTCGGCGGTCTTGGCCGGGTCCTTGTAGTAGCCCTGCGGGATGTGACCCCGGCGGGCCACCCGCCCGACGGCCTCGCTGCCCGGCTCGACCGGTTCGAGCGTCACCTCGTCGAGCACGGTGGTGGTGTCGCCGTACGGGGTGAAGCGGGTGACACCGGCGGACGGCTGCTGACCCGGCTCGAGCCGGGCACCACCCTGTGCCCCGGTCTCGGAGGACCCGAAGCCGTCGGCGATGGCCGCGCCGGGCACGATGGCCATGAGGCGCTCGCGCAGCGCCGGCGTGAGGGGCGCGCCGCCCGATCCGATGCTGAGCAGGGTGGAGACGTCGAACGGGCCCTCGGCCTCCCAGGCGTCGATCAGGGGACGGGCGACGGCGTCACCGACGATCGTGATGAGGTTGACCCCCTCCTGCTCGATCGTGCGCCACACCGCGATGGGGTCGAGGCTCCCGGGCAGCAGGACCACCCGACCGCCGGCATAGAGCCACGACAGCGAGGTCCACTGGCCGGCCGCGTGCATCAGCGGTGCGACGGGGAGGAAGACGAAGGTGCCGTCGATGATGCGGTCGAGCACCTCGGGCGGCGACGAGACCGGTCCCATCAGCCGCATCGGGTCGCCGCCGCCGATGCAGGCGAAGAAGGCGTCCTCCTGCCGCCACACGACGCCCTTCGGGAAGCCGGTGGTGCCGCCCGTGTAGATGACGTAGGGGTCGTCGTCGGACCGGGGCGGGACCCGCCGCGCCGCGGACGAGGTGGCGAGCTGCTCCTCGTACTCGATGCCGCCCAGCTCGGCGATCGGCGCGTCGCTGCCGTCCTCGACGCAGAGGCACCACCGCAGCAGCGGCAGGTCGCCGCGCACCGCCTCGAGGCGCGGGGCGAACGACCGGTGGTAGACGATCCCGACGACGTCGGCGTCGGAGAACAGGTGGCGCAGCTCGTCGGCCACGTACCGGTGGTTCACGTTGATCGGGACGGCTCGGACCTTGTAGGCGGCGAGCATCGTCTCGAAGTACTCCACCGCGTTGGTGAGGTAGACGCCGACGTGCTGGCCGGGCTGGACGCCCTGGGCCAGCAGCCAGTGGGCGAGGCGGTTGGCCCGGGCCTCGAGCTCGTCGTAGGTCAGTCGCCGATCGCCGCACACGATCGCCGTGCGGTCGCCCACCCGGTCGACCACCGCCTCCCAGACATCCGCGAGGTTGTAGCTGTCGAGCGTCGTGTCGCTGCCGGGCACGGAGCCCTCCCCTCGTGACCATCGCCCGCGGCGCGCCCACGGCCCCTCGTCGTCGGGCACATCATCGCGGCGACGAGCCGGCCATGCTGCACCCGGCCGAGAATTGTAACACGTTCTCGTTTTTTCGGTTCCTCGAGCAGGCTCACGTGGTGATCGCCTGGCGGCGCACCGGCCCCACGAGCCAGGCCACCAGCGCGACGACGGCCACCAGGAACAGCGCCTGCGCCCAGGGGACGGCGAAGCCCCTGCCGTTCGGGATCGAGATCGGGAAGGTGAGCGCCGCGAGCGCCGGCAGGCACCACAGGCGCCGGGGGCGAGCACCTCCGGCCACCCAGGCGTAGGCCACGGCGGCGACGGCGACCCAGAGGTAGTGCCACCACACCATGGGCACGACGACCAGCAGGAGCACCCAGGCACCGGCCCACATGGTGTCGTCATCGACCCGGCGTCGCAGCCAGACCAGCACCGCCAGGGCCGCGGCCCCGGTCACGGCCAGCACCACGAGCCCCGCGGCGCCCCGCATCGGCAGGCCGAGCAGGTCGAGCAGTGCGCTGATCGAGCCGTTGTAGGGGTTCTCCGGCGCGGCCGGCGCCAGCGCCGCCGAGGCGTCCCAGAAGTCGCGCCAGAGGCGACCGTCCACGAGCGCCGCCGTGAGCGCGCCCACCGCCACGAGCAGGCCGACGGTCCAGGCCAGCAGCTGCCACCGCCGCTGCCACACGAGGATCCCGAGCAGCGCGATCGGGAAGAGCTTGAACACGACGGCCAGCACCACGATGGCGGCGGTGGCGAGGAGCTGAGGCCAGCGCACGGCCCAGCGGACGCCGACCGCCGCCGACAGGAACAGCACCGGCGAGTTCTGCCCGAGCGCGAGGGGGACCATCACGAACGGCGTCAGCAGCAGCGCGGTGGCCACCAGGTAGGCGGGGGCCTCCGGCGCGCGCGGCGCCACCCGGGTCCACAGCACCGCCATGCCCCCCGCGAGGCAGGCGGCGCCGAGGACGCGGAACAGCGTGGCGGCCACGTCGGCACCGAGGACACCTGCAGCGCGCCCGACGAGCAGCGCCGGCGGAGGGCTGACGAAGGTCACGGTCAGCTGGGCGCAGTCGGTGCCGACCGGGGCGAGCTCGCACGAGCGCCGGGCGAACGCCGGCGTCGGGTCGAAGAGGTCGCCCGACGTGGAGTAGACGGCTCCCGGGTCGGAGGCGGACAGCTCGCCGGCGACGAAGAACGGCAGCGCGTCCTGCGCCAGGTTCCCGTGCACCGCCAGCGGGAGCAGCACGACCCACAGGACGAGGAGGGTGAAGTAGACCGTCCGCAGCGGTCCGCCGGCCACCCGAGCGCCGGCCGGACGGCTCACGCCTGCCGCTCGTGCCAGGCGATGACCTCGCCGGCGACCTCGACGAGGACCCTCGTCAGCGTCAGGTCGACGGGCACGTCGATCACGTCGGTGCCCGGCGAGGCGACGGCGGCGGCCATGGCGGCGCGGTGGTCGGCGGCCGAGCCGAGGGCGCCGTCGCCGCCCCACACTGCCAGCGTGAGCGCCGCCCCCCAGGCTCCGGCCTGCTCGACGAGCGCGCCGGTGATCCCGTCCGCCGGGTCGGTCACCACCGAGATGGAGGGGCGGCCGTCGAGGGAGGCCACCACCCCGGCAGCGGCGGCGAACCCGGGCGCCACCGTGGCCGGCACCACGACGCTGCCGGGCTCGGTGGTCGGGAGGGTGCGGGCGACCCACAGCCCGGCGGGGCCCGGATCCGCCGCCACCAGCCCGCCGGCGGGGAGCACCTCGGCGAGGTCGCGGGCGGCGCGAGCCGGGGTGAGCGGCGTCGACTCCCGCTCGTACAGCGGGCCGACGGCCGCCGCCAGGTCGCGGTACAGAGCCGGGTGGGGCGGGACCGCCGGCGGCTCGGGCCACCGGTGGGCGAGCGCCGCCAGCTGCCACGGCTCGACCTCGAGCACCTGGCCCGTCGCCCAGCGGTCCGCCGGGGCCTCCAGGGGATCGACGCCGACCGCGACGACGAGGCCGACCGAACCGAAGCCCGCCAGCTCGAAGTCGCGCGCCTGCAGCCCGGCGGTGCCGTAGTGGTGGGGGCTGTCCCAGCGGAACACGCCCTTGGCCCCCCACGTGTTCACCACCCCGACGCCGGCGCGCGCCGCGAAGTCCTGGAGCGCGGCGACCTGGCCGGCCCGAACCACGCCCGGCCCCGCCAGCACCAGCATCCCGAGCGACGCCAGCGACGGATCCAGGGTGTACAGCTGCCCACCGGCCGCCTCGTCGAGGGTCAGCGCCTCGACCTCGGCCGGGACCGGCGCCTCCAGATCGAGGTCGAGCACCAGCTCGACCGCGGCGTGCACGGCGCCGAAGTCCCAGCCGGCGACCAGCACCGGCAGCGACGACGGATCGGTGACGGCCACGACGTCGGCGCGGGCACCGGGCGCCGATGAGAGCCGCAGCCGACGACCGGGCAGCAGGGCCACACCCGGGCCCCGACCCACTCGGCCGGCGGCGTCGGCGAGCAGCGCGGCCAGCTCGGGCTCGTCGACGCGCAGGTGACCGAGGCCGTCCAGCCCGCGGATCCCCGAGTCGGGCGAGCCGAACACCCGGGTGGCGCCGGCGGCCCGCAGGCAGCGCCCGAGCAGCTCCGCCACCGTCGCCGGTGGCGCACCGGCGGGTCCGGTCGCGCCGCCCGCGTCGCCCGCACCGATCGGCCGGTCCGCCCCCGAGTCGCTCATCGTCCGCCGTTTCTAGCCCAGGGGACCGGCACGGGGCGGGGAGGCGGCACCGGCCGGAGCCGGGTCGAGGGGGCGACGCAGGCCGCGGATAGCGTCGAGCCGGTGAAGGTGCGCATCGGGTTCGGGCTGGGCACGCGCACGCAGGGCGCGGCCGGGGACCGCTTCCTCGGGATCGTCGACGACCTCGAACGGCTCGGCTTCGACTCGCTGTGGCTGTCCGAGCGGGTGAGCGGGGAGATCCCCGACCCGCTGATCGCCCTCGCCGTGGCCGCGGGCCGCACCGAGCGGCTCAAGCTGGGCACCAGCGTGCTGGTCGTGCCCGGCCGCAACCCGGTGCTGCTGGCCAAGGAGCTGGCCAGCCTGGACACCCTGTCGAAGGGGCGGCTCCTGCCGGCGGTCGGGCTGGGCGTGGTCGACCCGACCGAGCAGCAGGCGTTCGGCGTGCGTCGGGAGGATCGGGCGACGCTGTTCGACGAGGTGCTGCCGCTGCTGCGGCGGCTGTGGACCGGCGAGCCCGTGGATCACGACGGCCCCCGCTACCGGCTGTCGGGCCTGCGGCTCCAGCCGACCCCGGTCGACGGGCGCCTCGACGTGTGGCTCGGCGGCCTCGCCCCGTCCGAGCTGCGGCGGTGCGGGCGCCTCGGCGACGGCTGGCTGCCGTCGTTCTGCACCGCCGACGACGTCGCCGCCGGCATCCCGGTCGTGCGGTCCGAGGCCGAGCGCCACGGCCGCGCCATCGACCCGGAGCACTACGGCGCGCTCGTCGCCTACCGCCACGGGCCGCTGCCCGACGCCTACGCCGCCTTCGTCGCCCGCCGCCGGCCCGACGTCGATCCGGGCACGCTGATCCCCGAGGGGCTCGACGGCGTGGCGGCCACCATCGAGGCGATGGTGGCCGCCGGTGCGTCGAAGTTCGTCGTGCTGCCGCTCACCGACCCCGGTGACTGGACCGCCGAGCTCGAGGCGATCGCCGCGACGCTGCTCCCCCTGCAGACCGCGTAGGCGAGCCGCCGGGACGGCACGGCCGGCTCAGTAGCGCAGGCCGGGGGCGCGGCTGTGGAACACGTCCGCGTTCATCAGCGCCGTGAGCTCGGAGGCCTCCCAGCGCTTGCCCGGCTTGGAGATGCTCGGGCCGTTGCTCCAGCCCTCCATGAGCACGATCTCGTCCTTGACGGCCCGGATCACCTGGCCGGTGACGTGGGCCGCCTTGTCCGAGGCCAGCCACGCCACCACCGGCGAGGACAGGGACGGGTCCATCGGGTTCCACTCGTCGAACTCATCGGGCTCCTTGGCCTCGATGCCCGCGCCGGGGATCGACGCCGCCATGCGGGTGGCGCCCGCCGGACCGATGGCGTTGACGGTGACGCCCATCTTGAAGACCTCGAGGCTCACCGTGATGGTGAAGGCGGCGATGCCGGCCTTGGCCGCGGTGTAGTTGGCCTGGCCGAAGTTGCCGACGAGGCCGGCCCCCGACGTGGTGTTGATGACGCGACCGGTCGACACGTCCTCGCCGGCCTGGGACCGGGCGCGCCAGTGGTTGACGGCGTGGTGGGTCGGG
The DNA here is from genome assembly GCA_041394145.1 of Acidimicrobiales bacterium. GTDB lineage: Bacteria > Actinomycetota > Acidimicrobiia > Acidimicrobiales > Acidimicrobilacustridaceae > JAWKIW01. The sequence continues at coordinate 76,327 of JAWKIW010000015.1, read as the reverse complement.
GCGAAGGTGCCCTTGAGGTGGACCCGGATGACCTTGTCCCAGTCGTCCTCGGTCATCTTCCAGATGGTGGCGTCGCGGGCGATGCCGGCGTTGTTCACGAGGATGTCGAGGCGGCCGAAGGCCTCGACCGCTTGCTCGATCATGCGCCCGGCACCGTCGAAGTCGGCCACGTCCTCGTAGTTGGCGACGGCCTCGCCCCCGCCGGCCTTGATCAGGTCGACGGTGAGGTCGGCGTCGCGGCCGGTGCCCTCGCCCTTGAGCGTCGCCCCCAGGTCGTTGACCACGACCTTGGCCCCCTCCTTGGCCAGCTCGAGGGCGTGGCCCCGACCGATCCCGTGACCTGCGCCGGTGACGATGGCGACCCTGCCGTCGAGCAACCCCATGGACCTGACTCCCCTCGGCCGACGTCCGCCGAGCGGACGCGTTTCTGATGGACCGTCAGATCGTAACGATCGCCGGCACCCACGGCGAACCGGGGGTGACGGGAACCGGGTGCTGCTCCTGAGCGACCATGGTGTCCATGAGCGCCTCCTCGAGGATCCGCCGCGCCCTGCCAGCGGTGGTGGTCGCCGCCGTGCTCGTCGGGTCGGCGGCCTGTGGTTCGGGCACGGGCACGGCCTCGAGCACCGGGGCCACGTCGGCACCGTCGTTCAAGGGCGTGGTGCGCTCGGCGCCGCTGCAGGTCGGCGACGTGACGTTGCCCGACCAGACCGCCGGTGCACCCGGCACGCCCTTCGCCTTCCGGGCGAAGCCCGGCGAGCTCCTCGTCGGCTACTTCGGGTACACGAGCTGCCCGGACGTCTGCCCCACGACGTTGGCCAACCTCAAGGCGGCCCGCCAGAAGCTCGGCGCCGGGGCGGAGAAGGTCGACCTCGCCATGGAGACCGTCGACCCCGAGCGCGACACCCCCGAGGTGCTCGCCGGCTACCTGTCCCACTTCGCCGACCGCTACCACGCCCTGCGCACCACCGATCCGGCGCAGCTGCAGGCCGCCGAGGAGGTGTTCGGCGCGTCCTCGTCGGTGACGAAGACCCCCGAGGGCAAGGTCGAGGTCGTCCACACCGGCACGGCCTATGTGATCGACGAGCACGGTACGGTGCTCGTCGAGTGGCCCTTCGGCATCTCGGCCGACGACATGGCCAACGACCTGCGGGCCGCGCTGGCCCGGATCGGGACCCCCACCACGACGGGGAGCAGCACATGAGCGAGTCGACGGACCGACCCGAGCCGACACCGGACCCGATGCCCGAGTCGACCCCCGACCGATCGATCGCGTCGGCTCCCGACGAGCCCCGTGCGTCCTCGGGGCTCCGCGCCCGCCGGCGGGTGCACCCGGCCTGGCTGGTCGTGGCGGTGCTGGTGGTGGCGGTCGCCGTCGGCGGCGTGTGGTTCGCCAGCCGGCCCCAGGAGTACCGGGTCGACGTGCCCGCCGGCACCGGCGAGCGCATCGCCGCCGGTGAGCAGGTCGAGCTGATCCCCCGCGACCTGCAGCTGTCGGTGGGCGACACCATGATCATCGAGAACCAGGACCAGCGGAACCACACCGTGGGGCCGTTCGCGGTCCGGGCGGGCGAGACGCTGCGGTACACCTTCTCCAACCCGGGGATCTTCAAGGGCGCCTGCAGCATCCACCCCTCGGGCGACGTCACCATCACCGTGAGCTGACGCCCGTCCGCCACGTGACGGACGTCATATCCGGCAAGGCCTATTTCCCCCGACTCGGGAACCGACCGGCGGGCCCGAGCGACCAGTCCGTCGTGAGCCCGGACCCCCCGCGCTCGTAGACCAGGAGGACCACGAAGCACCATGGCTGGGAAGACGACCGCCACCGCCGCCGGCCTGCTCCTCAGCGGTGGGCTGCTGCTCGCCACCGCCTGCAGCAGCTCCACCGAGACGAGCTCGGGCACGACCACCACCGCCGGGAAGGCGACCGGCACCACCGCCACCGCCGCCAAGGGCATCAGCATCGCCGACCCCTGGTGCCGGGCCACGGCCGAGACGGCCACCGCGGGCGCGTGCTACATGGTCATCAGCAACAACAGCTCGACTGCGGAGAAGCTCACCAAGGTCACCGTGCCGTCGTCGGTGGCCGCCGAGGCGCAGCTGCACGAGACCGTGATGTCGGGCGGTGGGACCACCGGCACCACCATGAAGATGGGCACGGGCATGTCCACCGGGCCCCAGGCCGAGCTCGCCGCCTACGGGCACGAAGGCGCCGCCGACGACGAGGACGGCACCACCGGCACCACCATGAAGATGGGCGAGGGCACCACCGGCACGACCATGGGTGGCATGGGCGGTGGCGCCATGCAGATGCAAGAGGTCAGCTCGATCGAGATCCCGGCCAACGGCAAGGTCGAGCTCAAGCCGGGCGGCTACCACATCATGCTCATCGAGCTGGCCGCCCCGCTGAAGAAGGGCGAGACCGTCGAGCTGACCCTCACCTTCGACAAGGCCGACAAGGTCACGGTCCAGGCGCCGGTGCGCGACGCCTGACCGAGGAGACATCGTGGCCCGGGCCTCGGCCCGGGCCACACCGGTCCGCGTGATGCGGGTGACGGCGAGAGGCCCCGGGACGACCCGGGGCCTCTGCGCGCGTCCGCTCGATCTCCGGCGGGTGGTCAGGCTCGGCGGTTCGGCGACGAGCCCTCGTACTTGGCCTGCAGGTCGCGCTTGAGGATCTTGCCGGCGGGGTTGCGGGGGATCGCCGGCTCGAGCTCGAGCTGCTCGGGGATCTTCTGCACCATGAGCCCCTCGCCCTTGAGGAACTCGACCATCTCGTCGAACCCGAGGGGTTCGGCCCCCTCCGCGGTGGCCACCACCGCGCACACCCGCTCGCCGCTGGCCGGGTCGGGAAGGCCGATCACCGCCACGTCGGCCACCTTCGGGTGCCGGTAGAGGTGGTCCTCCACCTCCTTGGCCGACACGTTCTCGCCCTTGCGGATGATGATGTCCTTGAGCCGCCCGGTGATGGCCAGCATGTTGCGCTCGTTGAGCACGCCGAGGTCGCCGGTGCGGAAGTAGCCCTCCTCGTCGAAGGCCTCGGCGTCGAGCGAGGCGTCGAGGTAGCCCTTCATGAGCTGCGGGGCCTTGGCCCGAACCTCGCCCTCCTCCCCGACGCCCGCCACGGTGCCGTCGGTCGTGACCAGCTTCAGCTCGACCCCCGGCATGGGCGCGCCCTCGGTGTGGGCCAGGTCGTCGTCGCCGTCGTCCACGCCCGACATGGTGAGGATGGGGGCCTCGGTCAACCCGTAGCCCGACAGGATGCCCTTCGAACCGGGGAACGCCTCCTTCATCTCGAAGTGCAGCGCCGGCGGCTTGGGCGCACCGCCGCCGGGGAAGGCCCGGACGCGGGCGAACAGCCCGCCACCCGCCTTGCGCTGGGCCGCCAGGTAGGTCTGGTGGAACACCGTGCCGGAGCCGGCCAGGGTCACGCCTTCACGATCGAGGACCTCGACCACCTGATCCGGCACGAACGCCTGGAAGCAGATCTGCTGCCCGCCGGTCTGCAGGCTCGAGAACAGCCACGTCACCCCGCCGATGTGGGGGAAGGGGAAGGCCAGTGCGTTGCGATCCTCGGGACCGAAGGCCAAGCGGCCGTTCATGCCCCGCGCCACCGCGGCGATGGTCTGATCCGTGTGCTGGGCCCCCTTCGGGTCGGCGGTCGTGCCCGAGGTGTAGAAGTACCAGCGGATCTCGTCGCCGTCGGTGGGCGCGGGCGGCAGGGTCGACGGATCGGCCTCGGGGAGGTCGCGGTCGCAGGTCAGCACCTCGACCGAGCCGCCCTCGGCGTTGATCTGCGCGGCGATGCCCTCCGCCATGGCCCCGAAGTCGACGTTGGCGAAGGTGGTCGGCACCACGAGCAGCTTCGCCCCCGTCTGACGAGCGCAGAAGCCGACCTCGCGCTCGCGGTAGATGTGCAGGATCGGGTTCTGCCTCGCCCCCAGGCGACCGATCGCCCCGACGAGCACCAGCGACTCGAGCCAGGTCGGCAGCTGCCACGTGACGGTGTCGCCCGGCCCGATGCCCCGCTCGGCCAGCGCCGCCGCCACCCGCTCGCACCGGTCGCGGTACTCGGCGAAGGTCATCGACCGCCCGCTCTCGTCGACGGCCATCCGGGCGTCGGGCGAGGCCGCCGCCCGCTGCTCCACCAGGTCCCACAGCGTCGTGCCCTCGAGCATGCCGTCTCCCCTCACCGGCGGCCCGGCCCACCCGGGTCGCCTCTCGCGCACGTCAGCACATCTGACGGGCCGTCAGTTTAGGTCGGGACCGACCCGCGGCGCGGCGGTGCTCGCGCCGGCGTCGCTCTGGTAGGAACGGGGCCGTGGGTGCCGCCGTCATCCGCCGACGCGTCCTCGTCTCGGGACGGGTGCAGGGCGTGTGGTTCCGCGACAGCTGCCAGCGCGAGGCCCGCGCCCTCGGCGTGGCCGGCTGGGTCCGCAACCGGTGGGACGGGCGGGTCGAAGCCGCGTTCGAAGGCCCGCCCGACGCCGTGCTCGCCATGGTCAACTGGTGCGCCCACGGCCCGCCCCGCGCCGAGGTCACCCACCGCGAGGTGCTCGAGGAGGAGCCCGAGGGGGCCGCCGGCTTCGCCGTGCGCTGACCCGACGGTCCGATGGGTCGGAACGTCCGTCACCGGCGAGCGCAGCTGGCGAGCTCGGTCGACCGCGCTCGGCCGACCGAGCTCGCATCAGCCGTGCTTGATGTGACCCATCACGTAGCTGCGGTCGTCGTTCATCCAGCCCTGCGAGCCGGCGTAGTCGAGCATCTTGCGGAACCGCACCGGCCAGTCGTCGCCCACCTGACCCTCGGCCAGCTCCTCGAGCCGGTGGACCGCCACGAACGCGTTCGGCCCGACCAGCCGACCGGCGCCGATGGTGGCGATGGCCTCGTCCACCGCATCGTCGTCGCCGGAGCCGACCACCAGGACGTGGAACTCGTCGCAGTCGTCGGGCTCCTCCAGCGTCGTGGTCATCGTGTCGGTGTCCACCCGCAAGAACATGTCGGTCCCCTTCTCCTCCGGTCACCGCCCGGACGGTCCGGCCGCCGCCGTGGCGCCTGTCGTGCTGCCGACCCTCCATCGGCCGAACCCCCCACCTGCTTGACCCGACCGGGCCGTTCGCCTCATGTCCCGGGCGGCCGCTCCTCGGGGGCCAGCTCGAAGCCCTCGAAGACGAAGGCGGGCACCACGGTGCAGCCGACCAGCGTGTACGCACCGACTGACCGGGCCCGCTGCCAGACATCGTGGGGGACCACCACCTGCGGACGATCGCCGGCGACGAGATCGTCACCAAGGCGCACCGACCGCTCCTCCGCACCATCGGTGCGCATCGCCAGCTCCAACGGTGCGCCGGCGTAGTGGTGCCACAGCTCGACGGCGTCGACGCGATGCCAGCGGGACCACACCCCGCCCTCCAACAGGTAGTAGATGGCCGAGCCGAGCGGTCGCCCCGCGACGGCGTCCTCGTGCGCCCACGTGCGGCGGTACCAGCCCCGCTCGGGGTGCGGCTCGAGGCCGAGCCGCTCGATGATCTCGTCGACCTCCATCGGTGCCGACCCTATGGCCTCCCGTCCAGGTCTCGTGTCGCCACCGGTGACGCGACGCTCCTACCATCGGCGGGTGATGACGCCCGAAGAGCCCGCCACCCGGGGCCGCGACCAGCTCTTCGGCTTCCCACCTGCGTCGACGTCGCCCCCCACCGACGAGCCCCGAGCCGAACCAACCGCAGCCGCGCCGGCCCCGCCCTCCACCGACGAGCCCCGAGCCGAACCAACCGCCACCGCGCCGCCGACCCGTGCCCGCTCGACCACGCCGGCGCCGACGATCGGCCCATCCGAGCCGGTCGGCCGTCGGGCCTCCTTCCTGATCGTGCTGGGGGCCTACGCCATCGCCGCCGGCGTGGCGGCCCTGGTGGCGGCCGTGGTCGGCAGCGCCACCCCCCTGCTGACCGTGCTCGTCGCCGACCTGGCGGCCACGGTCGTGATCTTCGCCTTCAGCCGCGCCTTCAACAACACGAGCGTCTACGACGCCTACTGGAGCGTCGTGCCCCCGGTGATCGCCCTCTACCTCTACTGGGTGCACCAGCCCGGCACCGACGTGCTCCGCCAGGTGCTGGTGCTCGGCCTGGTGTGGGCGTGGAGCATCCGGCTGACGGCCAACTGGGCCCGCGGCTGGCCCGGCCTCGACCACGAGGACTGGCGCTACCTCGACATGCGGACCAACGGCAAGCCCTACTGGCTGCAGAGCTTCTTCGGACTCCACCTCTTCCCCACGCTGCAGGTCTACCTCGGGTGCCTCGCCCTCTACCCGGCGCTCACCGTCGGCACCAACGGCTTCGGTCCCCTCGACGTCCTGGCCCTGCTGGTGACCGGCGGTGCCATCATCATCGAGTTCGTCGCCGACGAGCAGCTGCGGTCGTTCAACGAGACGAAGCTGCCGGGCGAGATCTGCGCCGTCGGCCTGTGGCGCTGGAGCCGGCACCCCAACTACTTCGGCGAGCTCTCGTTCTGGTGGGGCCTGTGGCTCTTCGGCATCGCCGCCGATCCGGTGTGGTGGTGGACCATCGTCGGCCCGCTGGCAATGACGGCGATGTTCGTGTTCGCCAGCATCCCGATGATGGACGAGCGCAGCGCGCAGCGCCGACCCGGGTTCGAGGCCTACGCCGCTCGGACCTCGATGCTGGTCCCCCTGCCGCCGAAGGACTGAAGCACGCCGGCGAGCGCCGGCTGCGTCGTGCCTCGCACCGCTGACCGTCGCAGCGCCGGTGCGCCGGGCTCACCACCGAGCGACGAGCGGCCGGCGGCGGTGGCGGTGCCGGCCGGTGAGGTGGTGGTGGGTGTGGTGCCACAGGCACAGCAGGGTCCCGTTGCCCACGTCCGTGTCGCCGTGGAGGTCCCAGGGGACGATGTGGTGGATCTGGCACCACTCCGGGCCGCGGGTGCACCCGGGGTGGGTGCAGTGACGGTCGCGGGCGACGATCGCCCGCCGCTGGGCCGCGCTCCAGGTGCGCGTCCGACGACCCACGTCGAGCGGCTCGCTGCGACCGGTCATCACGATGCGCCCGACCCACGAGTCGCACAGCAGCTGCACCAGCGTCGGCCCGGGGACGGGCCCGGTGCCCACGGCGTCGGCCCAGCACACCCCGCTCGGGCCGCCGCCCGGTGGGTCCGGCCCGACACGGCCGCCGGCGGCGTCGGCAGCGAGGCCCGCACCGACCACCTCGCCGGGCACCGTCATCGCTCCTCGAGCGGCGAGGCGCGCCAGGTGCTCGGCGTCGACGACCACGTCGACGGTGGCGATCGGCGCCGACGCCTCCGCGTTGCGCTCCGACAACATCCGCCCCGCCAGCGCCGCCAGGAAGTCCGCACGGCGCTGGGACACCGTCCGCGGCGCGACGTCGTCGTCGACCGGGTCGGGTGCGTCGAACGCCACGAACGCCGCCTGCACCACCGCCCCACCGGTCGCGTCGAGCTCACCCGTGATGCGCAGGTTCCCCGACGGCAACACCGCGAACGACACCCCCCGCCGCTCGAACGCCGCCGCCGGCTCCCCGCGGTCCAGCTCGTCGTCGGCCAGATGCGCCCACCGCCGCACCACCTGGGTGAACTCGTGCAGATCCAATGCCTCCGCGGCGGCCACCAGCACGGCCTCGTCCCGCGTAGACCCGGTGCCTCCCCTTGGCCAACACCACCGACGCCAGCACCTCCGCCTGGGCGGCGCTCAACCCGCCGTCGGCCAGCGCCGCACCCGTGACCGCGAACCGCTCGACCAACCGGCCCACCGCCACCGCCCGCCCCGCCGCACCAGCACCGATGCCCGACTCGGCCATCAACCACGCCCGCGCCGACGACGCACCCTCCACCGACCACTGGGCCGACACATCCAACGCGCCGGCCAACCGAGCCACCGTCGCCCGCACCCGCTCCGCCACCACCGACACCCGGCGCAGGCGCTCGGACACCACCTCACCCGGCCACGCCAGATCACCGGACAGCGCCGCCAACGCCTCGTCCGCTGCCGGTCACCACGCCGTCGGCCACCGCCACCCGCTCGAACCGACGCGGCAGCAGCATCGTCGTCGACCACCAACCGCAACCTCGCCCGCTGCGCCTCCAGCCGCTCTCCACCCGTCCTCCCATCGATCAGCACGCTCCGGACCAGGTCGCCCACCGCACGCCCCCGCCGCACGCCCATCGCCACCACATCCACCGATCTCGCTCGACCATGCCCCCATCATGACGAAGGGTGTGACGAGAACGCGAGGGTCGACGGCGTCGGGTCAGCCCTCGAAGCGACATACGTCGGCGAGGGGAACGGCCAGCTCCTCGGCCGATCGGAGCCACCGCGCCGCACCCAGCCGCCGTCGACACCGACCACGACACCGACCACGACGCCGACGTCTCCCGCACGATCAGCCGGTCGGACACCCCGGACGGGAGGTACTCGACCCGATCTCCCGGGCCATCCGGGCGTCGTCGGTCGGCACCGCCGCGACGGTGCCCGTTCCTCGGCAAGGACGTCGCCCCTCGTGGGCGGTGGCGGAGCGTCACCCGGCGGTCGCGACCGCTACTTCGTGACGACGGGCTGACCGGGCGCTGCAGCCGCCGGTGAAGGGCTCCGGGGCGGCCCAGAAGCAGAACTCGTACCGGCCGTCGTCGGCGCAGTCGGCGGCCAGGGCCTCCAGGTCGAAGTTCTGGCCCTGGATCTGACCCATGTCGCGCAGGTGGATCATGTGCACGACCATCATCGCCGCCCAGTCCTGGGGCGGCCACACCTCGAACACGTAGGTGTCGTCGAACACCGCGCCGAGGTCGTGCTCGCGGATCCACCGGATGGTGTGGGTGGACAGCCCCGGGCAGTCGTGGTTGTAGTCCCAGGTCTTGCCGGCGTGGAACAGCTGCAGGTGACCGGTGCGCACCAGCACCACGTCGCCGGTCTGCAGCGTGACCCCGGCGTGCTCGACGGCGGCGTCGAGGTCGTCGGCCGTGACGGCATATCCAGGTTCGAGCCGCTCCACGCCCTTGACCGCCGGCAGGTCGAGCAGGACGCCACGGCTGCAGATGGGCGTGAGCTTGTCGGCGCCGCAGCGGGTGGCCCCGCCATCTGCGGTCACGGCTTCGGCCGGGAAGCCGTTGTACATCTTCCCGTCGTAGGTCACGTGCCCGAGGGCGTCGACGTGGGTGCCCGCCGACATGGCCATCACCACGGTGTCGTCGTTGAAGGCGGCGTCGCCGGGCTGGCCCGTGTAGGTCTGGTTGATGGCGAGCATCGTGCGCAGGGGCGCGATGCGCCCCGGGGCGCCGCCCTGCTGCGGGCTGGTCTGGTCGAGCGGGATGGCCAGCGAGAGGTGCCGGCCGTCGCGCACCGTCGCCAGGCCCCGCCGGGTGGCGTCGGCGTCGATGAGGTTGAGGGTCCCGCGCTCGTCGCCGTCGCCCCACCGACCCCAGTTGGAGACCTCGCGACCGAGCTCGGCCAGCTCGTCGGGCAGCGCCATCAGACCGACGACACCTCGAGCACACCCCGGGCGAGGTCGCCGTGGTGCATGTCGTCGAGGGTCCGCTGGATCTCCGCCAGCGGGTACGTGCGGGTGACGAGCTCGTCGAGCTTGAGCCGCCCGGCGAGGTAGAGGTCGACGAACAGCGGGATGTCCTTGTGGGGACGGCCGGCGCCGTAGCGGCAGCCCATGATCGTCTTGTCGTTGTAGAGGGTGTTCACCGCGAACGCCGCCTCGGTGCCGAACTTGGGGACGCCGAGGATCACGCACGTGCCGCCCCAGTCGAGGGCGTCGATCGACTGGCGGATGAGCGCCGGGTGGCCCACGCACTCGAAGGACACGTCGACGCCGTTCGGGCAGATCTCCTTGATCGCCTCCAGGGTGTCGACCTGGGAGGCGTCGATGAAGTGGGTGGCGCCGAACTGGCGGGCCAGCGCCTCCTTGGCCGGGTTGGTGTCGACGGCGATGATCGGCACGGCGTCGGCCAGCGCTGCGCCCTGGATGACGTTGAGGCCGATGCCGCCGACGCCGATGACCAGCACGCTCTGGCCGTGGGTGACCTTGGCCCGGTTGAACACGGCACCGACGCCGGTGATCACGCCACACCCGAGCAGGGCGGCCACCGGGAACGGCACGGCGTCGTCGATGACCACGCACTGGCGGGCCTTGACGATGGTCTCCTCGGCGAAGGCGCCGATGTTGGCGAACTGCAGCACCTTGCGGTCGCCATCGCGGAACGGCGCCGACATCTTGCCGATCGACTGGCGGCAGTGCGTGGGGCGACCGCTGTCGCAGGCATCGCAGGCGCCGCAGTTGGACAGCGTCGAGATGACCACGTGGTCGCCGACCTGCAGCCCCTGGACGGCCGCACCGACGGCGGTGACGATCCCTGCGCCCTCGTGACCGAGCACCACCGGCGTGGGGAAGGGGATGACCCCGTCGATCACCGAGGCATCCGAGTGGCACACCCCGGCGTTGACGATCTGCACCCGCGCCTCGTCGGCGCGCAGGTCGCGCAGCGACAACCCGTCGGCGACCACCATCCCGGTGTCGCCGCCCTCGAACACGATCCCCTTCACGGGCGTTCCTCCCCGGTTCCGCTCGGTTCGACTAGCCCGGCCAGACGATGGACTGCAGCTCGCTGTAGGCGTGGAAGCCGAAGCGGCCGCCGTCGCGGCCCACGCCCGACTTCTTGAACCCGCCGAAGGCCATCTCGTGGTTGCGCTGGGCGGTGTTGATGCCCACGTTGCCGGTGCGCAGCTGCTGGGCCACCGAGAACGCCCGGCCGGTGTCACCGGAGAACACGTAGTCGTAGAGGCCGAAGTCGGTGGCGTTGGCGACGCTGACCGCCTCGTCCTCGTCGTCGACGGGCACGACGACGATCACCGGTCCGAAGATCTCCTCCTGCACCACCTTCATGCCCGGCTTGCAGTCGGCGATCAGGGTGGGCGCCACGTAGAACCCGCTCGGCAGGTCGGGACGCTCACCGCCGACGGTGACCGTGCCCCCCTCCTCGCGACCCGACGCGACGTAGCCCTCGACCCGCTCGCGGTGGGGCGCCGAGATGACCGGGCCGACCACGGTGGTCTTCTCGAGCGGATCGCCCACGGACAGGTGGCCGGCCGCCGCGGTCAGCCCGGCGACGAGCTGGTCGTAGATGCCCCGCTGGGCGATCACCCGGGTCGGGGCGGTGCAGATCTGGCCGGAGTGGAAGGCCCACACGCTCGTGATGTTGGTGATGGCCTGCTTCAGGTCGGCGTCGTCGAAGACGATGCAGGCGCCCTTGCCGCCGAGCTCGAGCAGCAGCCGCTTCATGTCGTGACCGGCGACCGCACCGATGCGCTGACCGACGCCGGTCGAGCCGGTGAACGAGACCATGTCGGTGCGAGGCGAGGCGACGACGGCCTCGGCCGGAGCCGGGCCCTCGGAGGTGACCACGTTGACGACGCCGGGCGGGAACCCGGCCTCGGTGAGGATCTCGCCGAGCTTGATCACGGCCAGCGGATCCTGCGGGGCCGGCTTGATCACCACCGTGTTGCCCATCGCCAGCGCCGGTCCGATCTTGCCGGCCATGTTGACGAGCGGGAAGTTGTAGGAGGTGATGCAGACCACCACGCCGACCGGTGCCCGTCGCACCACGCCGCCGACGATGCCGCCGGGGGCGAGCGCCGTGGTGGTGGTGATGGCCGGCTCGATCGGGATGGTCAGCTCTTCGGCGATGCCCCGGGCGTACCGGCGGAGGCGCACCCCGACCATGGGGACCTGCATCTGCTTGGTGACCCGCAGCGTCGCACCGGTCTCGGCCTGCACCAGCGGCACCAGCTCCGGGTACCGCTGGTCGAGCAGGTCGGCCGCCCGGTGCAGCAGCGCCGCCCGCTCGTCGGGCGAGGTGCGCGACCAGGCCGGGAAGGCCTCGGCCGCCGCCGCCACCGCGGCCTCGGCGTCGGCCACCGAGGCGTTCGGGGCACGGCCCACGACCTGCTCGGTGGCCGGGTTGACGATCGGGTAGGTGCCGTCACCACCGTCGACCCACTCGCCCCCGATGAGGAGGCGATAGCGCGCGTCGGGATCGAGCGTGGGCGCGTCGCTCATCGGATCACGCCTCGAGGTCGAGGCGGAGCAGCTCGATGGCGTTGCCGCGCACCAGCTTGCGGGTGATCTCGGGATCGAGGTGGCCCATCAGCTTCGAGGCCACCTCCTTGGTGTGGGGCCACGTGCTGTCCGAGTGCGGGTAGTCGGTCTCGAACAAGATGTTCGACGGGCCGATCTTGGCGAGGGCGTCGGGCGTGAGGCCGTGCTCGTCGTCGAAGAAGCAGGCGTACACCTGGCGGTAGTAGTAGGAGGAGGGCGGCTCGGGCACGAGGTCGCCCACCGCCCCCCAGCCCCGGTTGTGCTCCCAGACCTTGTCGGCCCGCTCGAGGATGTAGGGGATCCAGCCCAGCTGGCCCTCGGCGTAGCTGAGCTTGAGGTTCGGGAACTTCACCAGCACGCCCGACATCAAGAAGTCGACCATCGACATCATGCAGTTGGCGAAGGTCATGGTGGACCCGACCATCGGCGGGGCGTCCTCGGAGGTCGACGGCATCTTCGACGAGGAGCCGATGTGCATGTTCACGACGACGCCGTTCTCGTCGCAGGCGGCGAAGAACGGGTCCCAGTAGCCGGAGTGGATGGACGGCAGGCCGAGGAACGGGGGGATCTCGGTGAAGCAGGTGGCGGTGACGCCGCGGGCGGCCATGCGGCGGACCTCGGTGGCGGCCAGCTCGGCGTCCCACAACGGCACGATCATCAGCGGGATGAGGCGGCCGTCGGTGCCGGCACACCACTCGTCGACCATCCAGTCGTTGTAGGCCTCCACGCAGGCCAGGCCCAGCTCGCGGTCGGCCATCTCGGTGAAGGTCTGGCCGCAGAAGCGGGGCATGGTGGGGAAGCACATCTGGGCCTCGGTCCAGTTGGCGTCCATGTCCTCGAGGCGGGCCTGCTGGTCGTAGCAGCCGGTCCGCATGTCCTCATAGGTGATCGGGGTGACCGTGACCTCCTCGCGGGGCACGCCCACGGCGGCGGCGAGGCGGGTGTGCGGGATCGCCTTGTCCTCGAACAGCCACCAGTCGGCCCACGGCAGGGAGTCGTCGGCGTCGTCGCCCATCTCGTAGGCGAACTTGCCGCCCACGAAGGTCATCTCGGCGACGCGGTGGCGCTCGACGCGGGGACCGATGGCCTTGAGGCGCTCGGGCAGGCGGTCCTGCCAGACGTGGCCGGGCTCGATGACGTGGTCGTCGACCGAGACGATCTTCGGGAAGTCCTCCATGGCCATTCACCCTACCCCTCGCCCTGACGCGGTGTCAGGAAGAAACTGAAACAGGTTCTAGTAGCCAGGCTACCCTCCGGGCCAGCCCACCGCCCCACCGCCCGGGCACCCGAGCCCGGCCCGTCACCCGTCCCCACCGCGTTCCTGTCATCGTTTCGGGCGTCATCACGCGCAGAACGATGACCAGAACACCACCTGAGACCCGGAGGTCGTCGCCATGGAGCCCGGTCCGTTCGACAACGTGCAGGTCGGCACGATCCTGTTCACCCTGATCGAGCCCCATCGCGGCCACGAGGTGGACTACAACCGCTGGTACGAGCGCGACCACTTCTACGCCGGCTGCATGATCGGCAAGGGGTGGTTCGCCGGCCGCCGCTGGGTCGCCACCCGCGACCTGAAGGACCTGCGCTTCCCCGGCGAGACCCCCTTCCTGCCCGACGTCGCCGCCGGCTCGTACCTGTCGACCTACTGGGTCCACAAGGGCGAGGACGCCGAGGCCATCGGCTGGGGATCCGAGCAGGTGAAGTGGCTCCACGAGCACGGGCGGATGTACGACCACCGCGACCACGTGCACACGCTCATGTACGTGGCCCGGTGGTCGGCCAACCGCGACGACGACGGCGTGCCCGCACCGCTGGCCCTCGACCACCCGTTCGCCGGGTTGGTGGCGGTGATGGTCGATCGGGCCGAGGGCGTCGACGCCCGCGACCTCTCGGCGTGGCTGCGCGACGAGTGCCTGCCGGGAGCGCTGCCCGACTCGCCGGTGTCGCTGGTGGTCGCGGCCACACCGATCCCACTGCCCGAGGGCGCGCCGGTGTTCCAGCCGGCCAACCAAGGCCACGACCGCCGGCTGCTCCTGCTGTGCTTCCTCGACGAGGACCCGCGTTCCCGCTGGTCGGCGGTGCACGGCCTGGCCGACCGCATCCAGCTCGGCGAGCGGGCGACGGTCAGCTACGCAGCACCGTTCGTGCCCACGATCCCCGGCACCGACACCTACACCGACCAGCTCTGGTGACCTGCGACGTCGGCCTCAGCCGACGAACCGGTCGACCGAGAAGCGGCCGATCATGGCGTAGGCGACGAAGGCGGCCGCGATCGTGAGCGCGACGTAGGGCATCCACCGCCATCGACCCGGGATGCGGGCCAGCGCGCTGGCGTACACGGGGTAGATCACCCAGTCGGCCATCACGAACCGGTTGAAGCTCGCCAGCACGCTGGAGAAGAGCGGCAGAGCGATCAGCGCCACGCCGATCATCCACGTCTCCATCGGGAACCGGTCCCTCCGCGAGAACGCGGCGTACAGGAGCGGGAAGGCGATGATCGGCACGGACCACAGGTCGAGGTTCCTGGCCACCAGCGCCGGGACCATCACCGTGTCGGGCTTGGGGTACAGGTTGTCGAAGCCCTGCTGGATCGCCCTCCACGGCTGGCTGATGTCGCGCCCCCAGTCGCCCTGGACCTTGGCCCAGGCGAACGGGTCGCCGGTCTGCTTCCACATGACGAGCAGCACGGCGGTGAAGCCGATCGCCGCCGCGCCGAGGTAGATGGCGCACCACCGGTCGAGCCGCCGGCCGAGCACGGCGAACAGGCCGAACACGGCGGCGGCCGGCAACAGGAGCGAGAACTTCGGGACGAGGCAGAAGGCGACCAGCGACGCGCCGATCACGACGGCGCCGAGCTGGCCGGGGAGGCGGCGCAGCACCTCGCGCAGGGGTGGACCGTTGCGGATGACCCGACAGGCCACGAGCACGGCCGGGATGAGGATGCCGACGCTGCGGGTGGTGGCCAGGGCGACGAAGAGGGCGGCGGCCAGGCCCCGACGGCCCTTGTGGTCGGCCCACACCGCGCCGGCGCCGAGGGCGATGAACAGCGCCTCGCTGTAGAAGGCCCACAGGAACAGCGACGACGGGAAGATGGCGAACAGCAGCACCGCCCGACGGGCGATGCGCTCGTCGCGCCAGCACGTCGTGACGCCCCAGATGCAGACGAAGGCGGCGATGGCCGTGAGGCTGGCGACGATGTGCACGGTCCACTCGTCGCTGCGGGTCAGCCACCACACCGGCGCGGCGATCCACGACGTCAGCGGGAAGAACGCCGTGTTGGGCATGACCACGGTGTGGTTGGCGTAGCCCTGGTGCAAGATGGCGAGGTACCGCTCGCCGTCGTAGTTCATGGCGACGCGCACGGCCCGTTCGGACAGGGTCCAGGACTGCTCGCCGAGGTACACGCTGACCGCGAGCTGGATCGCCCGCCACACGGCCCACACGGCGATCGGGAACGAGATCCCGGGGAGGAAGCGGTGGCCGCCCGCCTCCCACCGCCGGATCGGGTGCACGCCGAGGTCGCGCAGGCGGCCCGGGGGGCGGTCCGACGCCCCCGACTCGCCACCGGGGCCCGCCGGACGGGCGCCGACGGCCTCGTCGGGCTCGTCGAGGACCTCGGTCGCCGCCCCGAGGTCGGTCCCGGCGCTCGAACCGGCCGGCTCGTCCAGCGGAACGGTCGTCACAGACCCCAGACCGTACCGACCCTGCGGCGGCCCCGTCATGTCATCCGGTCGTCATGGGGTCCTCATCGGGTCCTCATCCCGCCGTCGACGCGCGGTCGACCCGCCGTCGACCCGTCGTCGACCCGGCTCGGCGACGCTCCGAGAGGCCCCGCGCCCCGGCGACGGTGGTCAGCCCTCGCCGAGCACCCGCAGCAGGGAGCCGAGGACGTGATCGACCTGGGCGCTCGGCAGCATCGAGCCGCCGTCGACCACGAGGTTGTGACCCGTCACGTAGCGGGCCAGGTCCGAGCACAGGAACACGACCACGTCGGCGACATCGTCGGGTGTCCCGGCCCGGCCGAGCGGCGTGCGCGCCTCCAGCGGCTCGCGGTAGTCGGGCTCCTGCAGGGTGAAGTCCGTCAGCGGGGTGTGGATGAACCCGGGCGAGACGGTGTTGACCCGCACCGTCGGGCCGTACTCGAGGGCGGCGGACTGGCTGAGGGCGATCACCCCCGCCTTGGCGGCGGCGTACGGGGCCTCGCCGCGCGTGGGCCGGATGCCCGAGACCGAGGCCATGTTCACGATGCTGCCGCCGCCGTCCACCAGCAGCGGCAGCGCCGCCTTCATGCCGTTGAACACGCCCTTGAGGTTGACGTCGACCAGCAGGTCCCACTCCTTCTCCGAGTAGGAGGCCAGCGCCTTCAGGTTGCCGACGCCGGCGTTGTTGAAGACGTCGGTGAGCCCTCCCATGGCGGCGGCCGCCTGATGGGTGGCGTCGATGACCGCGTCGGTGCCCGCCACGTTGACCTCGAAGGCATGGCCGCCCACCTCCTCGGCCACCGATCGGGCCGCCTCGCCGTCGAGGTCGAGGATCGACACCACCGCCCCCTCGGCGGCGAACCGCCGGGCGGTGGCCGCACCGATGCCCGACGCCCCGCCGGTCACGATCGCCCTGTGCCCCTCGAGCAGCCCCATGTCATCCCCTCTCGTCGTGGTCCGCTGCCGCCCTGCCCTCCTCCGCCGCCCGCTCTTCGACGTTTCGGTCATGGAATCGAGCGCCAGGGCGCTCGATTCCATGACAAGAACGCCGTGGGAGGGGCGGCGGGGGTGTCGGCCGGCGGTGGGATCAGGTGGCCATCACACCGCCGTCGACGGTCACCACCGCGCCCGTCACGTAGGACGACGCGTCCGAGCACAGCCACACGATGGCCTCGGCGACCTCGTCGGGAGTGCCCAGCCGACCCATGGGCGTCACCTTGCCCATCCCCTCGAGCGCGGCCTGGTCGCCGCCCACGAAGCCCTCCAGCATCGGCGTGTTGACCGATCCGGGGCACACCGCGTTCACGCGGATGCCCTTGCGGGCGTACTCGAGGGCCACGCTCTTGGTCAGACCGACGACGCCGTGCTTGGAGGCGACGTAGGCCGGGAGGCCGGCGAACCCCATGAGCCCGGCATCGGACGCCGTGTTGACGATCACCCCACCGCCGCGGGCGAGCAGGGCCGGCACCTCGGCCCGGAGGCACACGAACACCCCGGTGAGGTTGACGGCGAGGGTGCGGTCCCACTCGGCCAGCGAGTGCTCCGTCAGCGACGAGTAGCTGCCGGACGTGCCGGCGTTGTTGACGGCGATGTCGAGGCCGCCGAACCCGTCGACGGCCGCGGCCACCAGCGCCTCGACCTGCTCGGGGTCGGTCACGTCGACGACCATCGACCACGCCGTGCCCCCGGCGGCGTCGACCTCGACGGCCAAGGCCTCCCCGCTCCGGGCGTCGACGTCGGCGATGACCACCGCCGCCCCCCGCGCCGACAGCAGTCGCACCGTGGCGGCCCCGATGCCCGAGGCGCCGCCGGTGACGACGGCGACCTTCCCCTCGAGGTCACCGGCTCGTCGGGCCCGCTCGTCGGTCGGGTCGTGGCGATCGTCGGTCGGGTCGTCGGTCGGGTCGGTGGTCGGGTCGTCGGTCGGGTCGTCGGTCTGGGGCGACACGGCTCGCTCCTCTCGTGCGGCCCGGCTCAGCCGAGCCAGTGCCCGGCGTTGACGCTGAGCGCCTGGCCGGTGATCGGCTTCGACAACGGCGAGGCGAAGAACACCACGGCGCCGGCGATCTCCTCTGACGACGGCAGGTACTTGAGGCAGGTCTCGCCGGCCAGCTCGTCGTAGACCTCCTGGAAGGTGCGGCCCTGCTGCTCGGCCAGGTGGTTCAGGTACCACTCGACCGACGGGCCCCAGATGTAGCCGGGGTGGACGGCGTTGACCCGGACGCCGTGGCGGCCCAGCTCGACGGCGAGCGTCTTGGTGGCGGTGGCGAGCGCCGCCTTGGAGGCCGCGTAGCCGCCGAAGCTCTCCTCGATCTTCTGCACCGACATGGTGTTGATCATGATGATGCGGCTGTCGTCGCGCCGCTTCAGCAGGGGCAGCACCGTCTGGGTCAGCTGCAGCGTGCCCCACAGGTTCACGTCGAAGGTCGATCGCCAGTCGGCGAGGTCGGCATCCTCGAAGCGGGTGTAGGTCCCGTCGGAGAAGGCGTTGTTGACGAGGATGTCGGCCCCGCCGAAGGCCTCGTCGGCGGCGGCGGCGATGCGCTCGCACGCCTGCTTGTCGGTGATGTCGGCCGGCACGCTCACCGAGCGGCGACCGAGCGCCTCGATCTCGGCGGCCACCTTCGCCATGCGCTTCTCCCGGCGCGCCGCCATCACGATGTCGGCGCCCTCCCGGGCCAGGGCCAGCGAGATGTCACGGCCCATGCCCGGACCGATGCCCGACACGATCGCCACCTTCCCTTCGAGCAGCACCTCGTCCGTCTCCGTCCCCGTGTCGTGGCGCAGCCGCGCCGGTGGTCAGTCGTTGAGCAGCGGGGCCACCTCGGCCCCGAAGGCGTCGATCTGGTCGCACAGCTCGGTGACCGAGCGCGACCGGAACCGGACCTGCAGCTGGTTGGCGCCGAGCTGACCGTAGGCGCGCAGCCGCTCGGCGATGGGCTCGGGTGCCCCGGTCAGGGTGTGCTTGCCGACGTTCCACCCCGGCTCGCCGAGGTGGATCGGCTCGGGGTTGATGCCGAGGTCGAACGCCTCGTCGGCCCGGCCGGCCTCGGCCCGCAGGTCGTGGATGCGGGCGATGGCCGCTCGCATGCCGTCGGGGGGCGGGCCCTGGGGCAGCCAGCCGTCGCCCTTGGTCGCGGCCCGGCGGATCGCCGGCCGCGACGAGCCGCCCACCCAGATCGGCGGCCCGCCCGGGCGCACCGGACGAGGCCGGAGCCCGGCATCGGCCACGGCCCACGTGGCCGTCTCGACCTTCGGGTACTCGTCCAGGAACGCCGCCCGCACGACGTCGAGGGCGTCGTCGAGCACGGCGCCCCGACCGGCGAAGTCGGCGCCGAGCAGGTCGAACTCGGCCTCGACGTGGCCGGCCCCGACGCCGAGGACGGCCCGCCCCCCCGAGAGGGCGTCGAGGGTGGAGAAGCCCTTGGCCGTCATCAGCGGGTGGCGGTACGGCAGCACGTAGACGTGGCTGAGCAGGTGGACCCGCTCGGTGATGCCGGCCAGCCACCCCAGCGTCGTCAACGTGTCCCACCACGACGTGGACATCTTCTCGTCGGAGGGCTTCGGGATGGCCACGTGGTCGCAGACGGCGACGTAGAAGAAGCCGGCGGCGTCGCAGTGGCGGGCCACCTCGGCCAGCTCGGCCGCGCCGGCGCTCGCCTCCCAGGGCTCGGCGTAGATGGGGCTCTGGGACTGGATCGGCAGCTGCATGCCGTACACGAGCCGCCCAGGCGGGATGATGCCGGCCATCGCCGCACCCTAGAACACGTTCTACGGTCGGAGCACCGGGGCCAGCACCGGGGGAGCACCGTCGCCGGTAGCGTGCGCCGGCGTGAGCAGCCAGACCGTCGCCGTCGTCCTGGTCGCGGCGGCCACGACGGCGCTGTGCCTGTGGCTGCTGCTGCGGCGCGGGTCGATGGCCCACCGGGCCGAGCGGGACTACCCGGACGAGGCCACCGGTCCCGGCGACGCCGATCGCTGACGCGACGACGCACCGGGCGACCGGGCGGCGTCGTGCCGGGCTCAGCGGGCGATGTGCTCGTCGGCGAACGCCGACAGGGCGTCGGTGATCTCGGCGAGGTCGGCCTGCGCAGTGGAGATGAGCAGGCGGTCGGCGCCGGCCGCCTCGGCCGCCGCCACCGCCGCCGCGTCGGTGACGCCGAGCATGCCCCCGAGGGTGAGCTCGACGGCCTCGGGGTCGCGCCCGGCCTCCTCGGCGGCCACCCGCAGCACGCCCAGCCGGTCGGCCAGCGCCTCGTCGTCCAGACCGAGCGGCTGGAAGCCGTCGCCGAGCCGCCCTGCCCGCCGCGCTGCGGCCCGGGAGTGCCCGCCGACGTGGATCGGGATGCCGTCGGGCTGCACGGGACGAGGTCGCGACACCGCCCGGTCGAACGAGAAGAAGCGGCCGTGGAAGGTCGGCTCGTCCTCGCGCCAGACGACCCGCAGCGCCTCGATCACCTCGTCGGTGCGGGCGCCGCGGGTGGCGAAGTCGACGCCGACGGCCTCGAGCTCCTCGCGCATCCAGCCCACGCCGACGCCGAGGCGCATCCGACCGCCCGACAGCACGTCGACGGTGGCCAGTCGCTTCGCCAGCTGCAGCGGGTGGTGCTCGGGCGCCACCAGGATCCCGGTGCCGAGGACCAGGCGCTCGGTCGACGCCGCCAGGTAGGCGAGCAGCTCGAGCGGGTCCGGGATGTTGCAGTCGACGGGCAAGGGCATGCGCCCGCTCGGCGCGTAGGGGTAGCGCTCGTCGTAGCCAGCCGGCACGGCGACGTGCTCGACCACGTACAGCGACTCGAAGCCGACGGCCTCGGCGTGGCGGGCGAAGGCCACCATCCACTCGGGGTCGGCGGTCACCCCGGTCCGGTACGGAGGGAGGACACCGAACCTCACGCGCGCCTCAGCGGTCGGTCGGCGGACGCTGGCCGGTGACGGTGGTGAGCACGATGCGGGCCATCGACCGGCGGGTGTCGTCGGTGCGGATGCCCCAGAACTCGAAGCCGTAGCGGTGGGCGGCCACGTGGGCGAGCATCGACACCAGCACGCCGGCGGTGGCCATGGGGTCGAGGTCGTCGGGATGGCGACTGGCCTTCTTCTGGGCCTCGACCACCTCGCTCAGGGCCACGGTCAGCTCGTTCATCATCCGGACGCGGATGCGCCGGAACCGCTGGTCGCCCTCGCCGGTGGCCAGGTCGACGACGCGCAGCACCGACCGGTGCTTCTCCCAGAAGTCCATGACGCCGTCGACGACCGCGAGCGACGTGTCGTAGGCCTGACGGCCCCGCCAGGCACCGTCGCGCACCACCGCGCTCACCGCCGGGATGTCGGCCGACATCTCCTCGGCGAGCACCAGGATCGCCGACTCGACGTCGGGGAAGTACTGGTAGAAGGTGGCCGGCGAGGTGCCGGCGCCGCGGGCGATGTCGACGACCTTGAGGTCGCGGTAGCTCGACGAGGCCAGCATCGACTCGGTCTGCTCGAGCAGGCGCTGCCGGGTGGCCCGGCCCCGACGACCGGGCACCCGCCCGTCGGCGGCCCGCAGCTCGTCGGCGTCGGGATCGTCGATGTCCGCCGGCTCCGTGGAGGTCACGCCCGAGACGTTAGTTCGGGGCGACGTGGAGCCGGTGGGCGTCCTCCGGCCGGCCCCGTCCGTTGCTCAGGCCCCGGCCCAGACGGCGAGGACGTCGTCGGTGCTCGGCAGCGTGGCGATGAGCGACAGCGTGTTGTCGAGCACGGCCGCCGCGTAGTCCTCCGGCACGCCGGCGACCGCGTCACGGGGCAGCACCATCTGGTAGCCCGCGTTCACGGCGTCCATGGCGAAGTCGAGCATGCCGACGTTCACCGACACCCCGATGCCCACGACGGTGGTGGCCCCGAGGTTGCGCAGCACGGGATCGAGATCGGTGCCACCCATCGGGCCGAGGCCGTGCAGGCGGGTGAGGACGACGTCGCCCTCGGCGACACCGATCTCGTCGATCACCTCGACCGCCTCGCTGCCCGGCAGCAGCGGGACCGCCGTCTTGAGCATCCCGAGGAACAGGCGGGCGTTGTGGTTCGACCCCCGGCCGTCCGCTCGGCGGGCCGCCACGCAGTGCACCACCGGGACCCCCGCGGCGCGGGCCGCCGCCACCAGGCGGGCGGCGTTGGGGATCATCTCCCGGCGGGCGACCTCGGCCAGCTGGGGCAGGGCCGGTGCCGCGCCGATCACGCCCTTCTGGCACTCCTGGGTCACCAGGACGGTGTGGGTCGGGTCGAGCAGCTCGTCGAGGTCGATGGCCATGGGGGCGGTCCTCCGGCGTGCGTCACGGCGTCCCGCCGCACAACGGCGAGCGCCGGGTGCCGAGGCACCCGGCGCCACGTGACGCGAGGAGGGGGGATTCCTCAGCCGCCAACGCGCTCGCAGTATGAAGCGGTTTCTGACACACCGTCAAGTTCTGGCCGGGTGCCTCAGGCGCCCGCCTGCATCCGGGGCAGCACCTGCTCGCCGAACAGCTCGAGGCTCTCCCAGGCCAGCTCGGGTGGGGTCCCACCGCACAGCGGGTGCAGCGTGACGGCGCCGAGCGGCCCCAGCTCGTGGGCCAGGGCCACCACCTCGTCGGGCGTGAGGATGCGGTAGACGCCCTCGGCCCGCAGCTCCTCGATCGTGGCCGCCCCCGAGTTCACCGACGACCGCACGTCGGCGGTCTGCCACGAGTGGTAGGTGACGGCGTCGTGCAGCAGGTAGGGGCCGTGGCGGTGCCACGCGGCGTCGGGGTCCTCGGCCACCACCACCGTCCCCGGCTGCTTGGGGCTCGGCATCATGACCATCCCCGGCGTGTGCCCCAGGCGCAGGCACTCGTCGCGGTACGTCGGCCCGAGCCGATCGTCGCCGACCGGTGGGAAGAACCCGAGAGCCCGAACCTCGCCGCCCGCTTGGCGGCCCGGTCCCCGAGCCACCCACCAGGACCATGGGGTGGGGCTGCTGCAGCAGGCGGGGCGTGACCTGGACGGTGACGCCGTCGTGCTCGAAGGGCTCGCCCGTCCACGCCTTCAGCATCACGTCGAGGCACTCGTCCATGCGAGCGCCGCGCTGCTTCCACTCCCGACCGAACAGCTGGTACTCGACCGGCCGGTAGCCGAGCCCGGCGACGATGGAGATGCGCCCACCCGACAGCAGGTCGAGCACGGCGATGTCCTCGGCCAGGCGGACGGGATCGTGCAGCGGCAGCAGCAGGGCCGCCACGTTCATCGGGATGCGCGACGTCCGGCCGGCGACGGCGGCCCCCATCACCAGCGGGGAGGGCAGGAACCCGTCCTCGGCGGCGTGGTGCTCGGACAGCACCAGCAGGTCGATCGGACGCTGATCGGCCCACTCGGCCATGTCGAGGGCCGCGGCGTAGAGGCGCCGCGCATCGGCGGGCTCCATGCCCGGCGCCCGCATGTCGAAGCGGATGACGCTCATGGCCATGACGGCCGCTCCCCTCTGTCGTGGCGCCCCGTCGGCGCCGACCCCGGGAATCTAGAACACGTTCTCGTTCGCCGCGCGTGGGCGGTCGCCGCCTTCCGACGCGGCGTCAGGTTTCGGCCGGCCGAGGGTCGCGGCTAGACAAGGCGCGTACCAGGCACACGTGGGGGCACGCCGAGGGCCGGTCACCCACGCCCGAACGCACCAGGAGCTCCGCCATGCCCGAAGCCGTCATCGTCGCCACCGCCCGCAGCCCGATCGGCCGGGCCATGAAGGGCTCGTTGGTCGACGCCCGCCCCGACGACCTGGCCGCCCAGATGGTCACCGCCGCTCTCGACCAGGTGCCCGAGGTCGACCGCGCCCACATCGACGACCTGATGCTCGGCTGCGGCCAGCCCGCCGGCGAGGCCGGCTTCAACCTCGCTCGGGTCGTGGCCGTGCTCGCCGGGCTCGACGACGTCCCGGGCGTGACGGTCAACCGCTACTGCTCCTCCTCGCTGCAGACGATCCGCATGGCGGCCCACGCCATCAAGGCCGGCGAAGGCGACGTCTTCGTGGCCGCCGGCGTCGAGACGGTGAGCCGCTTCCCGCACGGCATGGCCGACGACGGCCCGCTGAACTCGAAGTTCGACAAGGCCCTCGAGCGCACCTCGCTGCGCAGCCAGGGCGGCCAGCCGGCGTGGACCCCGCCCGAGGGCTTCCCCGACATCTACATCGCCATGGGCCAGACGGCCGAGAACGTCGCCGAGGCCGAGAACGTCTCGCGCGAGGAGATGGACGAGTTCGCCGCCCAGTCCCAGCAGCGGGCCGAGGCCGCCATCGAGCGCGGCTTCTACGAGCACGACATCACCCCGGTCACGCTGCCCGACGGCACGGTGGTGAAGACCGACGACGGTCCCCGGGCGGGCACCACCGTCGAGAAGCTGGCCCAGCTCGGGCCGGCGTTCCGCATGGACGGCCGCGTTACCGCCGGCAACGCCTGCCCGCTCAACGACGGTGCCGCCGCCGTGGTCGTGATGAGCGACACCAAGGCCGACCAGCTCGGGATCACCCCGCTGGCCCGGATCGTGTCGAGCGGCGTGACCGGCGTGAACCCCGAGATCATGGGCATGGGCCCGGTGGAGGCCTCTCGCCAGGCCCTGCGGCGGGCCAAGATGTCCATCGAGGACATCGACCTCGTGGAGATCAACGAGGCCTTCGCCGCCCAGGTCATCCCCTCGGCCCGCCACCTCGGCATCGAGTGGGACAAGCTCAACGTCAACGGCGGGGCCATCGCCCTGGGCCACCCGTTCGGCCAGACCGGCGCCCGGATCATGACCACGCTGATCCACGGCCTCCAGGACGCCGACAAGACCTTCGGCCTCGAGACCATGTGCGTCGGCGGCGGCCAGGGCATGGCCATGATCGTGGAGCGGCTGAGCTAGCCAGCTCGCTCGACGAGATCGGACCGGAGGGGAGGCCGCGGCCTCCCCTCCGCCGCGCTCGGCCGCCCCCACGAAGCGTTCGCCATCACCCCACCCGGTGACCACGAACGCCTCGGCGAGCGACGGGGATCAGGACGCGCCGTAGACGGGTGCCGGCGTCGGGGCCTCGGCGAGCAGGCCGAGCACGGCCGGGCCGACCTCGCGGGGCTCCCAACGGGCGCCCTTGTCGACCTCGGGGCCGTGCTGCCAGCCGTCGGCCACGCTGATCTTGCCGGCCTCCACCTCGAACACCCGCCCGGTGACGCCGGCCGAGTCGAGGCTGCCCAGCCACACCACCAGCGGCGACACGTTCTCTGGGGCCATGGCGTCGAACTCGCCCTCGCCCGGCGCGGACATGGTGTCGGCGAACACCTTCTCGGTCATGCGGGTGCGGGCGGCGGGAGCGACGGCGTTGGCGGTCACCCCGTAGCGGGCGAACTCGGCCGACTCGACGAGGGTGAGGGCGGCGATGCCGGCCTTGGCCGCGGAGTAGTTGCCCTGCCCCACCGAGCCCATCAGCCCGGCGCCCGACGAGGTGTTGACGATGCGGCCCTGCACCTCCTCACCCGCCTTGGTGCGGTCGCGCCAGTGGGCGACGGCGGCGCGGGTGGGGGCGAAGTGGCCCTTGAGGTGGACGCGGATCACGGCGTCCCACTCCTCCTCGGAGGTGTTGGCGAGCATGCGGTCGCGCAGGAACCCGGCGTTGTTCACGACCACGTCGAGGTGCCCGAAGGCCTCGACGGCCTGGGCCACCATCGCCTCGGCCTGGGCCCAGTCGGCCACGTCGGCGCCGTTGGCGACGGCCTCGCCCCCCATCGCCCGGATCTGGTCGACCACCTCGCCGGCCGGCCCGGTCGAGCCGCCCGAGCCGTCGAGCTCGGCTCCCAGGTCGTTCACCACGACCTTGGCCCCCTCGGCGGCGAAGGCCAGGGCGTGGGCCCGACCGAGGCCGCGCCCGGCCCCGGTGACGATGACGACGCGTCCCTCGCAGATCCCGGCCATGGTCCCTCGCTCCTCCTCGGCGTCCGGCGCCGTGCCGGTCGCGCACCCTGTCCTCCCATCGTGCCACCGAGACCTGACGGGTCGTCAAAAACGGACGAGACGGGGCCGGTAGGGTGCCGCCATGCGCTTCGGGATCACCATGTTCTCCACCGACCTGTCGATGGAGGTGCCGGCGCTGGCGGTCGCCGCCGAGGAGCGCGGCTTCGACTCGCTGTACCTGCCCGAGCACACCCACATCCCCGTCAGCCGCCGCACGCCCCCGCCCACCGGCGACGCCGAGCTGGCCGAGGAGTACAAGCGCACGCTCGACCCCTTCGTGGCCCTGGCCGGCGCCGCCACCGTCACGACCACCATCCGGCTGGGCACCGGCGTGGCCCTGCCCGCCCAGCGCGAGCCCATCGTGACGGCCAAGGCGGTCGCCACGCTCGACCAGCTCTCCGGGGGGCGGTTCGCGCTCGGCGTGGGCTTCGGGTGGAACGAGGACGAGCTCGCCGACCACGGCGTCGCCATGGCCGACCGCCGGGCCGTGTGCCGCGAGCACGTGCTGGCCATGCAGGCGCTGTGGGCCGACGACGTCGCCGGCTTCGAGGGCGAGCACCTGCGGATCAGCCCCAGCTGGTCGTGGCCCAAGCCGGTGCAGCGCCCGGGCGTGCCGGTGCTGGTCGGCGGCGGCGCCGGCCCCAAGCTGTTCGCCCACGTCGCCGAGTACGGCGCCGGCTGGATCCCCATCGGCGGCTCGGGGCTGGCCGAGGCGATCCCCCGCCTGCGCGACACCGTGGCCGCCGCCGGCCGCGACCCGTCCACGCTCGAGATCGTGCCGTTCGGCTCGCTGCCCGATCCCGGCAAGCTCGAGCACTTCGAGGCGGTGGGCGTGACCGAGTGCGTGTTCCGCGTGCCCTCGGCGCCCGCCGACGCCGTGCTGCCCGTGCTCGATCGCTGGGCCGACCTCGTCGCCGGCTGAGCCGTCGGCGCCGAAGCGTGGTCCTGCGACCACGCTCGATGCCGCAGGGCGCCGGTCGACCTGATGTTCGCGGGTGCTCCACCTGCGGTTCGCCGGAGGTCGCGGCGACGCCACACCGGCTTCCTACGTTGCGACTCCGCCGAGCACGGCGTGCGGGTGGGCGCGGTGCTGCCCGCCGATCTGGAGGAGCAGCTCAGGTGAAGCACAGGAAGAAGAGCCTGCGATCGCCGTCGGCGCCGCCGCGCACTGGCGGGCACGACGGCCGCCACGGCGGCGCCCGAGGCCAGACCGGGCCGTCGACCACGACGGCCCCGTACCTCGTCCCCACGCAACCCGGCGTCGGGTTCAGGTCCATCCTCACCGCCGGCGACCAGGTCCGTGGCTACACCATGGCCGGCACCGACGGGCTCGGGGCCTTCGACAACGGCACGGCACCTTCACCGTGGTCATGAACCACGAGTTCTCGACCGGTGAGGGCACGGCCCACGACCACAACCGGTCGCTCGAGGGCACCGGCGTGACGCCCGAGGGCTCGTTCATCTCCACGTGGACGATCCAGAAGGGCAGCATGCGAGTGCTCGCCGGTGAGGACCTGATCAAGAAGGTCAAGACGTGGGACGGCAGCGCCTGGGTGGACGAGTCCGGCACCGGGCTGAACTTCTACCGGTTCTGCTCGGCCGACCTGCCCGACGTCTCAGCCTTCTACGACCCGGTGACCCGCAAGGGCACCCGGGCTCGCATCTTCATGAACGGCGAGGAGAACGGTGCCGAGGGTCGCCGTCGCCCACGTCGTGACCGGGCCCGAGGCCGGCACCTCCTACGAGCTGCCGTGGCTCGGCCGGTTCAGCTGGGAGAACCCGTGGCCAGCCCGGCTACGGCGACAAGACGGTGGTGGTCGGCCTCGACGACTCCGGCGGCGGCCAGGTGTACGTGTACATCGGCACCAAGCAGAAGACCGGCAACGAGGTGGAGAAGGCCGGCCTGACCAACGGCACGCTGTACGGCCTCAAGATCGCCGACGTCGACCCCGAGACCGACGCCACCGGCGGCGCCGGCTTCATAGCCGTCACCCTGGTGCCCTCGGCGACGTGTCGGGCTCACCGGCGCCCAGCCGAGACGCTGAGCAGGACCCGTCGAAGCTGGTCAGCCGGATGAACCGGCCCGAAGATGGCTCGTGGGACCCGTCGGACCCCGCCAACTTCTACTTCAACACCACGGCCTCGTTCGGCAACGCCTCGACCGCCGGCATCAGCCGCTCCTGGCAGCTGCGGTTCAGCGATCCGAAGGACCTGACCAAGGGCGGCACCGCCAGCGTCGCGGTGGCCAGCCCGCCGTTCGACGCCACCAAGGCCAACGCCGACCAGGGCGGGCCCCGGATGCTGGACAACCTGACGGTCAACGACCGCGGCAAGATCATCGCCCTCGAGGACGTCGGCAACAACGCCTACCTCGGCGGCGTCTTCCACGTCGACCCGTCCACCGGCGCCACCAGCCGCATCGCCCAGTACGACCCGGAGCTGTTCACCCCGGGGCTCCGGGCTTCATCACCCAGGACGAGGAGTCGTCCGGGGTCATCCCCGTGCCGTTCCTGGGCGAGGGCAGGTACCTCATCGACGCCCAGGTGCACAAGGCCACCGGCGATCCCACCACCGTCGAGGGCGGCCAGCTCCTGCTGCTGCAGGCGCCCGGCAAGGCCTTCGGCCACGACGGGCGCAACGACCGTGACGGGCGCAAGGACCGCGAGGGGCGGACGACCGTGAGGGCGTGACGACCACGACCGCCGCTGAGCCCGACGAACGCCACCATCGGAGGCCCCCGCCCGGCGGGGCCTCCCTTGCGTCCCGGCGCCGACCTCAGGCCAACCGCTCGATGATCGTCACGTCGACGAGCGCACGGCGCCCGCCGCCGGCGGATCGGGCCGACGTGACGACCCAGCACCTCAGGCCAACCGCTCGATGATGGTCACGTTGGCCTGGCCCCGCCCTCGCACATGGTCTGCAGGCCGTAGCGGCCGCCGGTGCGCTCCAGCTCGTTGAGCAGCGTCGTCATCAGCCGTGCGCCGGTGGCCCCGAGCGGGTGGCCGAGGGCGATGGCCCCGCCGTTGACGTTGACCTTGGCCGGGTCGAAGCCGGTGTCCTTGAGCCAGGCCAGCACCACTGAGGCGAAGGCCTCGTTGATCTCGACGAGGTCGATGTCGTCGGCGGTGAGGCCCGTCTTGGCCAGGGCGTGGGCGGTGGCGGGGATCGGCGCGGTGAGCATGTAGATCGGGTCGTCGGCGCGCACCGACAGGTGGTGGATGCGGGCCCGGGGCCGCAGGCCGTGCTCGGCCACCGCCTGCTCGGAGGCGATGAGCATCGCGGCCGCGGCGTCGGAGATCTGGCTGGCGACCGCCGCGGTCACGCGCCCGCCCTCGACGAGGGGCTGCAGCGACTTCATCTTCTCGATGTTCTGCTCACGCCGTGGGCCCTCGTCGACCGTCGCGTCGCCGAGGGGCACGATCTCGTGGTCGAAGCGGCCCTCGTCGATGGCCTGCACGGCCCGGCGGTGCGACTCGATGGCGAAGGCCTCCATCTCCTCGCGGCTGCAGTCCCACTTCTCGGCGATCATCTCGGCGCTGTTGAACTGGCTCAGCTCGCCATCGCCGTAGCGCTTCACCCAGCCGGTCGAGCCGGTGAAGGGGTCGGGAAGCCGAACTGCTCGCCGACGAGCATGGCCGACGAGATCGGGATGGCCGACATGTTCTGCACGCCGCCGGCCACCACGAGGTCGGTCGTGCCGCTCATCACCGCCTGGGCAGCGAAGTGCACGGCCTGCTGCGACGAGCCGCACTGGCGGTCGATCGTCGTGCCGGGCACGCTCGGGCAGGCCGGCGGCCAGCCAGCAGGTGCGGGCGATGTCGCCGGCCTGGGGTCCGATGGTGTCGACGCAGCCGTAGATCACGTCCTCGACCGCGGCCGGGTCGACGTCCACGCGGTCGAACAGCGCGGTGAGCGGGTGGGCGCCGAGGTCGGCGGGGTGCACCTGGGAGAGGGCGCCGCCGCGGCGGCCGACGGGCGTGCGGACGGCGTCGATGATGTAGGCCTCGGCCACGGCGGGCTCCTTCGGTCGGGATGTGGTCGCTGGTCGTCGGCGGCGGTCGCAGGAGGCTGCGGCCGGGCCGGCGGTTCCTCAGGCTTCGTGGTTGGGACCGAGGACGGCGAGGCCGACCCGGTTGCGGTGGTAGGCCGCGTCGCCCCATGACGCGGCCAGGCCCCACACCCGCTTCATCCACAGGTGCAGGTCGTACTCGACGGTGTAGCCGATGGCGCCGTGGCACTGCAGCGCCGTGCGGGCCACGGTGGTCGCCGCCGTCGACGCCAGGCACTTGGCCATCGACACCTCCCGCGAGTGGGTGTCGAGGCCCTCCTGCATCGACCACGCCGCGCTGTAGACCACCGGCCGGGCGAACTCGAGGCGCAGCAGGGCGTCGGCGAGGTGGTGCTTGATGGCCTGGAAGCTGCCGATCGGCACGCCGAACTGCTCGCGCTGCTTCACGTACTCGACGGTGGTCTCCAGCATCCGGTCGGCCAGGCCGATGAGCTGGGCCGCGGTGCCGAGCGCGCCCCGGTCGAAGGCGGCGTTCACCGCGTGCCAGCCGGCCTCGCCCTCGGCCAGCACCAGCTCGTCGGCGGGCAGCCAGTCCACGGAGTACAGCCGGCGGCTGCCGTCGACGGAGGGCTGGGGCGTCAGCGTGACCGCCGGGCCCGGCAGGGCGAAGAGCCGGTCGCCCCGATCGAGGACGATGAGGTCGGCGGCGCCGGCGTCGAGGACGAAGGGCGTGCCCACGGCGCCCATGGCGACGACGGCGTCGCCCGAGGCGATGCGGGGCAGCCACTCGTCGCGCAGCCCGTCGGGAGCGAGGTCGGCCAGGAGCGGGGCGGCGACGGCAGTCGTCTCGACGATCGGCTCGGGCAGCGCCACCCGGCCGGTCTCCTCGAGCAGCAGCACGAGGTCGAGCGGGCCCAGGCCCAGCCCACCGTGCTCCTCGGGCACCGTCAGGCCGATGACCCCCATGTCGGCGAGGCCCGCCCACACGTCGGGCAGGCGGCCGGACTCGTTGACCCAGGCGAAGCGGACCTGCTCGGGCTGGCACTCCTTGCCGAGGAAGTCAGCACGGTGTCCCGGAACAGCAGTTGGTCGTCGGTGAAGGCGAACCGCACGTCGCTACCGCCTCGGCAGGCCGAGCACCCGCTCGGCGACGATGTTGCGCTGGATCCTCGTTGGTGCCGGCGTAGATGGGCCCCGAGAGCGAGAACTGGTAGCCCTTCATCCACGAGCCGCCGTCGATGGCATCGGGCGCCTCACCGGTGAGCTCGGCGTGGGCGCCCAGCAGGTGCAGCGCCGTCTCGTGGATGCGCACGTCCATCTCGGACCACCACAGCTTGTTGAGACTGGAGCGGGCCTCGGCGGGCGGCCCTCCACGATGTCGGTCACGTCCTTGAGCGTGTACAGCCGGTACGCCTCGGCGTCCACATCCAGGCGTCGACGACGTCGTCGCGCAGGCGGGGGTCGATCCCGGGCTCGCCGGCGCGCTCGCTGGTACAGGTCGACGAGTCGATCGGCGGTCGCCTTGAACCGGCCCGGCCTGCGCAGCGTCAGGCCCCGCTCGGACGACGTGGTGGCCATGGCCACGTTCCACCCCTGGTTCACCCCGCCGAGGACGAAGTCGTCGGGCACGAAGGCGTCCTCGAGGAACACCTCGGCGAACCCTCGTCGCCGTCGAGTCGCCCGACCCCGCACGGTCACCCCGTCGGTGTCGAGCGGCACGGAGGAAGTAGGTCATGCCCGGTGGCGCTCGGCCTCGGGATCGGTGCGGAACAGCCCGAACAGGTGGGGCGCAGAACGCGCCCCGGGTGGTCCAGGCCTTCTTGCCCGGTGAGCCGCCAACCGCCGGCGGCCTCGTCGCGCACGGCCCGGCTCTGGATCCCGGCGAGGTCGGAGCCGCGTTGGGCTCGCTCCAGCCCTGGCACCAGAGGTCCTCGGCGGCGGCCATGCGGGGCAGGTAGTGGTCCTGCTGCTCGGGGGTGCCGAACTCGAACAGGGTCGGGGCCAGCAGGAAGATGCCGTTCTGGGTGACCCGCTGCGGGCGCCCACGGGTAGTACTCCTCCTCGAAGATCAGCCACTCCCACAGGCTGGCGTCGCGCCCGCCGTAGGCCTCGGGCCACGACACCACGGCCCAGCGGGCGTCGAAGAGCTGCTTCTCCCACTCGACGTGCAGGGCGAAGCCCTCGCGGGTGTCACCCGACGGCAGCGGCCGCTCGGGGACGTTCGCCTCCAGCCACGAGCGGCACTCGGCGCGGAAGGCGGCCTCGGACTCGGTCCAGGTCAGGTCCACGCCGCCAAGCCTGACGCAGCGTCAGAAACGACGCAAGATCGTGGTCGCGGCCAGCGTTCGACGATCCGAGCCCGTGCTCGCCGCCGGAGGGACGTCGCCGTCGCACCGTCGGGCGCCGACCGACCAGCGGCCGCTCGGCGCACTCGCGGACCAGCTCCGCTACCGTCGGAGCGCCGCCGATCCGGTCGGCACCTAGGGGGAGGGACAGCATGCCCAGGTACCTGTTCGAGGCGTCGTACACCGCAGAAGGCGTCCAGGGACTGATGAAGGCGGGTCCTGCGAGCCGCGGAGCGGCGGCTTCACCGACCTCGCCAAGGGACTCGAGGGACGCTCGTGTCCTTCGACTTCGCCTTCGGCGACGTCGACGCGCATGTCGTAGTCGACCTTGCCCGACGACGAAGCGGCTGCGGCCGCCGCGCTCGCGGTCGGCGCCTCCACCGCGGTCTCGGTCAGCGACCGTGAAGCTGCTCACCGTCAACGAGGCCGCCGCTGCCATCGCCCGAACGGTCGACTACCGCCGCCGGGCACCCGGAGCCTGCCAACGGCGGGCGTTCAACCACGCCGATCCCGACCCGAACAACGGGACCGCCACCCGCGGCGACTTCAAGAGCCGAGCGCCAGCCACAATGCGGGGTCGGCGTCGATGGCTTCCGCGGCCACGTGCCACGATCCGTGCAGCGGCGGCACACATGCGACGGATGTCGTTGAGGCGCTTGGCGTCGCTGCGGCTCACAGGCGCAGGGCCTCTCGGCGGACGTCGTCGTCTTCGGGAGCAGCCCGCCGCTCGAGACGACGTCGACGTCGTGCCCGAGCAGTTGCGTGAGGTCGTCGCGCAGGTAGACGAGATCGAACAGCGAGCTGCCCGCTTCGAACTCCACGAGGAAGTCGAGGTCGCTGTCGGCGGTGTCGTCGCCCCGGGCGACGGATCCGAAGATCGCCACGGAGCGAGCCCGTGGCGCGCCGCGACGGCCTTGATCCCGGCGCAGTTCGCTTCCACCAGTGCCCGCAGCGGTGACATCGTCGCCCTCGGCC
This sequence comes from Acidimicrobiales bacterium, assembly GCA_041394145.1. GTDB lineage: Bacteria > Actinomycetota > Acidimicrobiia > Acidimicrobiales > Acidimicrobilacustridaceae > JAWKIW01. Next base: position 43,224 of record JAWKIW010000015.1, on the reverse strand, counting down.
ATGTCGACAGCCTAGGAGCACGGCGAGCCGCAGGTGTCGTCGCGCACGCTGGAGGTCCAGGTCGACGGCCTGACCCTTCGGCGGTTGCTCAGCGCAGTCGTGCCGGGTCCGAGTTGCAGACCGGCGACGGCGATGGCACTGACCCGCTCGCGCTGGTCGACGACGAGCCGGTAGAGGTCGGGTGCCCGCGTCCGGGGCTCGCGGTTATGAAGCCCATACTGTCCACAGCCGTACTTGGCCCAAGAAGCTCGGCGATTGGCTGCACCAATCCGGCCGCGCCTGGCGCCGATTCGAGTCCCAGGCCGATGCCCGCTGCGGCCACAAGGGCATGGCCGCCGCAGTTGGTACTGATGAAGCCCTGCCCGCCATAGACGCAAGCTGCCGCACCGCAAGAGACAACTGCGGCTCGTCCGGCCCACATGAACGGCTGCCGTCTCACCGCTGACGGCGAAGGGGATCATCAGGGTGACGCCGGCGAGACCACCGGTGAACGCCCACCCCGAATCCCACTGCACCTTGCTTCCACTGCCCGTCGTCTGATCCAGCGAGCCGCCCGTTACCGAAGGTGATCCCGTTGATTACGCCACCCGCGAAGTTGGCGACTCGCTGCGCACCCTCGGCGTGGTCCTCCGCGATACCGCAATTGTCGTCGGCGATGTAACGTGGCAGCTGTCCGTGCCCGGGATGCCGAACAGCCCGCTCGGATCGCGGTGCTGAGGTCGCGCGGATAGGCGAGAGCGTTGACCATCCACCGGTCGTGGTGATGGCCCGGTTTGATGCCGGGTGCGTCCCACAACCAACGACCGAGTGGAGGTCTGCCTCATCATGCGCGCTGGACCGGGAAGTGCTGGATGCCGTGGGCAGCGATCGAGCCGTTGTTGCCGGACCGGCCCGAGAGCCAATTCGCTGGGCTGTCACCGGCCTCGATCGCGGACCGCGGTGCTTCGAAGGGATCGTGATCCGCCTGGTGACCGGTTGCTCGTGGGTCGACACCGAAGCGCTCATGGGCCATGTCGTGTCCGACACGAGCGCTGCGCGCCTGACGCGACGAGTGGATCGCCGCCGGAATGTTCGAACGTGATCGTCGATGAAGCGCTCGCCGCATGACCGCATCGTCGGCATCGACCTGAGCGAGGTCGCGATCGACGGCAGCCAGCACAAAGCACCCAGCGCGGTGGCTCGAAGGAACGGGCTTGACGAACTGCACGGACAAGGCCGCAGCGGCTGGAAGTGGTCGCTGCTCACCGATCGACACGGCATCCCCGTCGGCTGGACGATCGACGCCGCCAACCGCAACGACTGCCAAGCTCGTCGCCGCAACGGACCCGATCGACGACGGCGCTGATCACCGAGGTCTGCTCGACGACGTCGGGACGATCCACCTCGGATCGTGCTACTACTACGGTTTCGCCATCGACGACTGCGCCAGCCGAGGCATCACCGACGTCCAGGTCGCCAAGCCCCGACCCCGAGCAGCCAGACGTCGACGCACCAAGAAGATCATCCCGCCTCGGTGCTGCGCTGGCCGGTCGAACGAACCAACAGCTGGCTGACGAACTCGGGCAACTACGCCGCAACACCGACCGGGTACGCAGCATCACCGAGCCGCCCAACTCGCCCTCGCCATCACCTTCATCCTCACCGCCAAGCTGATCGACTGGCGAAACCGATGGAGCCCTATCCGCCAACGCTCTGAGGGGGTTGCCGTAGACGTAGCCGTAGGGGCTGCGGGTGAGCGGGGTGAGCGGGTCCCGGGTGAGGAATTGGCCGGTGGTGGGGTCGTGTAGATGCGGGCGCCAGGTTGACCAGGCCGGAGTCAGTCTCGGTACTCGCCGGTCCACCTCGAACGGGATCGGCCACCCGCCACCGGTCGCTGTCTAGTTTGCCGTAGGGGTCCCAGGCTCGGTGGACACGACCGCACCAGTGGAGTTGGTGGCGATGGCGATCGAGCCGAGCGGTCGTTGTGCAGGTAGTACAGGCCGCCTCCGGGGTTGACTCCGGGCGACCGGGACGTGGTCGGGTCCGTACAGCCAGTAGAACGTGTCGGCCCCACCGCCGACCCACGGCCGGGTCTCCACGGCGAGCACCGGTAGGCCACCGGCGGTGGACCACTGGTAGCTGCGGGTGCCTGAGTCACCCCACCACCGGCGGGCCAGTCGTGTTCGACGGTTGCCGGCCGCGTGCCGTAGAGTGTGGGTCTAGGCGCGCTGACCGCTCCCCGGTAGTAGCCGGCAACGTCGATGATCACGCGGGTGGCGCCCCCGAGTCACGTTGAGCTGCATGCGCCCCAAGGCGTCGAGGGGCACGATGGCGGCGTTGGCGACGGTCTGGCCGGCCGGTGAAGTTCAGGTTCGACGCCGGGCTGGCCAACGGATGCCCACACCGTCACGTGGCCCGCCGCCGCTCGCACCGGCATCGTGGGTCCGACGCAGCAGGTCGGCGGCTCCCGGGAACATCCGCACCTCGTCGACCAGCTCCTGGTAGCGATTGGGTCGGGCCTCGTGGGCGGCCGGCTGTCTTGGACTCGAGCAGTTCGCGACGAGCTGCTCGCCGGGTCATGCCGACGACGGTGGATGGCGTTCATCGAGGCCTGCACTCGCCGGCATCGGCCAAGGCGGGCGGACCAGGCCAACGTGTGCATGTAGTTGGTGTCGACGAGGGTTCCGTCGACATCGAACCGGCCCGCGCCGCGGTCGTGCCGACACCGGTGCGGAGTCGAACACCTGTCGGAGCCACCGAGAAGTACGTGCCACCCGCCGTCGCAGCCGACGGCGGGCGTACTGGCCTCTGGATCGACACGATGGCGCCGGTCGCGACGCCTTGGCCGACACCATCGAAGGTGGCACTCCCAACGGGACCATGAACTTGAACCCCGTGTCGCCACCTTGAGAGAACCATCGGCGGCCGCTGCACCGAGCGGCACATGGGGCTGAGGTCGACAACGGTGCGGCCAACCACCGCGACACCTGCCACCCCGGTCTTCGTACGTACAAGCAGGCACCGCCGGCCCGATGATGCATATCATCCGCGAGGCCCGGACCGCACCTCATGGACGCGAGCGGTCGACTCCATGAGCTGGGCGACCCGGCCCCGCCGCAGATACAACCGGAGCCCACGGCCCCAAGGCACAGAAGGAGGAAACCGTCAGCCAACCAGCGGGCCACTCCCGATTGCCGAAGCCAGGCCGACACCACGAACCCCACGCCGACGACGGCCATGAGTGCCAGCACCTCGAGTACAATCGAGCGGATCAGCTTCGCGAGCCCGGATGACGTCGTCTGCCTGACTCGGCACACCCGAGTGGCTCGCTGTGTGCCATCCGGGTAGCCGTCCGGCTCGGCCTCGTCGACCCGCTTTTCCACATTGCGCCTCTTCGGGACCAGCTCGATAACGATGGACCGCCACCGGCACGAGAACGATCACGACGATGACCTGGAGCAAGATCGGGAAGTAGAGACCCTGGCCTGGAGCTGCACCAGTGCGCTCCCGGTACGCTTCCGCACGCCCGACCAGAAGTACAGCTCGACAACAACCAGGCAGGTGAGCGCGAACACCAAGCCGAACGCCATGACAAGGCGAGGGTGCCGGAGGCGCATTCTGGTGAGCCAGGCCCAGAATCCTCGATCACCGCCGCCGTCGCCGTTCACTCTGCGTGCTCGCCTCCCGCATGAACACCCCCGAACGTGACTGGCGTCCCATGGCGCCACCCGCAGCCACCGATCAGCCGCCGACAGGACCTGCCCACCTCCGCAGGCATCTAGCACGCTCAGAGGTACAGCCCACTTCCTGGCGAACTCGGACGTCGCCATGTTCCGGAGATCCAATTCAGCTTCCTTCGCTACGACGCGGGCTGAGTAGCTGTCATAGGCGAGACCAAGCTTGCGGTCCTCTGGTAGCACCAATGGGTACTCCCGACCATCACATCCGATCAGGAAGGGCTGAAACCGGTGAGGACCCCTGGCCCAACGGCCCCGCACTGAGGGCTCTGAACGAAGAGCGATCTCGACGACGTCTTCGCACGGCTGGTCAGGCCAGTTCCACCGGACAGGGGCTGTTGGGGTCAACGGCGCAGCGTCTCGGCAGGCAAGAACAAGGGCGGCAGAACGGATCAAGCGTTTGGCGCGCTCATCCAGCTATCGATACCCCACAGGTTGGTCACAAGGTCGAATACGTCGTCCCATACTGCAACAGCCAAGTCATCCAGGTGACATCACCAGCCGTGGTGATACCCGGTCTGCCGTCGTCGCACCCGGCAGGCTGTGGCGGGCAGGGGGCGTTCGGGTTGAGGATCTGCGCCAGGCAATGCCGACGGCCAGGAAGCGGGGAGGGGGGACTCGTTGGGGGAAGCAGGCCGGTCGAAGATCGATGGGCACGGGGCCTTCGGCCCGATGAAGCCCTCGGGTTCGCCGCACAGTCCGCTGGGGTCCACCAGGTTGAGCGGGCTGCCCCCGACGTAGCGGTACGGTCTGCGGGTGGCCGGTGTGATGGGGGTCAGTGCCAGGAACGTGCCAGTGACCGGGTCATAGGTGCGGGCGCGGAGGTTGACCAGGCCGAGTCGTCTCGGTACTCGCCGGTCCACCCGAACGGGATCGGCCACCCGCCACCGGTCGCTGCCGTCTGTTTGCCGTAGGGGTCCCAGGCTCGGGTGGACACGACCGCACCAAGGAGTTGGTGGCGATGGCGATCGAGCCGAGTTGGTCGCAGTGCAGGTAGTACAGGTCGCCTCCGGGGTTGACCTGGGCGACGGGGACGTGGTCGGGTCCGTACAGCCAGTAGAACGTCGGCCCCACCGCCGACCCACGGCCGGGTCTCCACGGCGAGCACCGTAATGGCGGACCACTGGTAGCTGGTGGGTGCTCGAGTCACCCCACTTCACCGGCGGGCCGGTCGTGGCTCGACGGTTGCCGGCCGCGCCGTAGGTGTGGGTCCAGGCGTTGACCGCTCCCCGGTAGTAGCCGGCGACGTCGATGATCACGTGGGTGGCGCCCCGGTCACGTTGAGCTGGATGCGCCCCAAGGCGTCGAGGGGCACGATGGCGGCGTTGGCGACGGTCTGGCCGGCCGCGCAGTTCAGGTTCGACGTGCCGGGCTGGCCACCGGATGCCCACACCGTCACGTTGCCCGCCGCCGTCGCACCGGTGACGGTCACGCTGACCGCGACCGCCGCGGCGCCGTCGGCACGGGCCGCCGCCACCGGAGATCTGCACGGTGCGGGTCCCTGACACCGGTCCGGTGCCTGCTCCGGTCACCCCCGAGTTCGGGCGGGTGTCGTAGCGACGCGTCGGGGTCCCAGTCACGTAGACGTTGCCAGCAGGGTTCTCCGCGATGGTGGTGTAGCCCTGCACGTCCACGATCAGATCCACCGGGGCATTGGCACCGTTGCGGATCTGGAACGTGCCGTCACCGTTGGTCTGCACCATCACCAACTCCGCCAACGTCTGAGCGGTCGCGTAGTTCAGGTTCGAGGTGCCCGGCCACGCCCCCGACGGCCACACCGACACGAACTGGCCCGATGTCGTCGACCCCGTCGTCGTGACGGTCACGTTGGCGGTCACCGCCGCCACCCCCGAAGTAGGCACACCGGCCACACCGGCCACCCTAGGCGTCACCGTGCGGGTCTCGCTCGCCCCCACCCGCGCCGCGGTCGCCGACACCGGTGCGGGAGTCGAACACCTGGGTCGGAGCCACCGAGAAGTACGTGCCACCCGCAGCGCCGTTGTTCGTTCCCGACGCGGTCGCGCACCAGCCCTTGGATCGACACGGATCGCCGGTGGCGACGTTGGCCGACACCGTGATCGTGCCGTCGGACTTGACGGCACCACCGCCAGGTTCGAAATCGCCTGGCCGGCCACGAAGTTCAAGTTCGACACCCCCGGTTGGGAACCCGACCCGGACCACGCCGTCAAGAACCCGGCGGCGGTCTCGTTGGCCGCAGTCAAGTTGACCACCACCGACGCCACGTTGCCGGCCGCCGGCACCCTGGCCACCCCCGTGACCGGCAACGTCATCGATGGTCGTGCAGCGGTCCTGATCTTGTTGCCCTGGGTGACGCCCGGGACGCAGTCGCGGTGTCGGCCACCGTGGCCGGAGCCACGGGCGTGTAGTCACCGGTGTTGCCGGCCGCACCGGGTTGGGTGACGGTGGTGAGCCGGTTCTCGCCGTCGTAGCCGTAGGTGGTCGGCTGGGAGCCGTCCGGGGTGGTGACGGTGGTCCGGTTCCCTGGGTGTCGTAGCCGTAGGTGGCCTTGGTCGACGACGTCGTCGCAGGTCGCCAACGCGGTGGCGTTGGTATACGCTCGTGGGCGTCGTCGAACACCTGGTAGCGGCCGTCCTTGACGGTGAGGTTGCCGGCTGGTCGAACCCGCAGGCACCGGGGCCCGACGTCGGACACGTGCCTGGGGTGGCGCCGGGCGCCGCGCAGCAGGTGCGTCCTGCGGCGTCGTAGCCGACGTTGGTGGTGCCCTGGCGAACCCGCCGTTGTTGGCCGCCTGGGTGAGCTGGTTGGCGCCACTTCGCTGATAGGCAGCGGCACCGACGGTGGTGGTGCCCTGCTTGGCGGTGATCGAGGCGGAGCGCTGGCCTTGTCGAACACCTGCCGGTCGGTGCCCGTCGGCGCTGACGCCGTGCCGGCATAGCCCACGGTGCGGTACGGCGCGACGGGGTCGGCGGTCAGGTCCGGCGGGAACGTGGCCACCACGGCGCCGTCCCAGTCGAGCTCGGTGAACCGCCCCGCCGCGTCGTAGCGGCGGGTCGCCGACTTGCCGTTGGGGTAGGTCGTCGTCTTCAGGTTCCCGTCGAGGTTCCAGCCATAGGACAACCCGACGGTCGACACCGCCGGGTCCTCGCGCAGCAGGCGACCCAGACCGTCCCAGACCCAGGTCTGGGTGGAGCCGCCGGACGTGGCGGTCGTGCGCCGACCGGCCTTGTCGTAGTTGATGGCGGTCACATCCGGGCCCGGGGTGCCCGTGTAGGTCACCGTCTTCGGTTCACCCGACGTGAACCGGTCGTAGGTGACCGAGTCCGCGCCGGTGGCCCGGGTCGCCAACCGGCCCTGGGTGTCGTAGGTGAACGACGTGACCGCCAGGTTCGCAACGTTGCCAGCCGGTTGGGTGACGGTCTTGACCTGACCGTTGGCCCACCACCCGTAGCTCGTGATCGACACCGCCGAGCCCCACCCGGCCCGGTCCATCGGACATCCCGCCACCGTTGCCTTCGTGTCGGCCTGCTCGGAGACCCGTCCCGCCGCGGTGTACGACGTGTAGGTCGCCGACCCGTCACCACGACGGGCACACGTCGGTCGCCCCGCCGCGTCATACGCGTACGACACCGTCTTGGCGTCGGCGTCGGTCACCGTCGTCGGGTTGCCGTCACCGTTGTAGGCCCAGGTGGTGCGGTGACCGTTGGCGTCGGTGGCGGTGAGCACCCGCCCCTGGACGTCTGCCGTGTACACCGTCGCGTACGGGTTGGTGGCCGTCAGGTTTGTCGGTGCCACCTTGGTGCCCACCGGCGGGATCTGAAAGCTCGGTCGACCGAGGGCGTCGAACGCGTTGACCGACACGTTGTTCATGGGGTCGGTCACCTGCAACGGCTGCCCGAAGGCGTCGTAGCCGAAGCCCCACGACTTGCCCGCAGCACCCGCTGCCACCTGCTCGGGAGATGTCACCGACACCAGATCGAACAACGCGTTGTACCCGTACTTGGTGGTAGCGATAACCGGGGTGGTCGACGGGTTGGCGTCGTGGTCGTAGCTGACATCGGTCTGGGTGAGATTCCCGTTGGTCAGCGGCCCACCACCGTCATAGGTGAACGACGTGACCGTGCCCACCGGGTCGGTCACCGTCGTGGGTTGATCGAACCGGTTGTAGGCACCCCAGGTCGTGGTGCGGTCTCCACCCGCCGTGTCGGATCGCTGGATCGCCGACCGCAGGTTGCCGCGCCAGTCGTAGGCGTAGGACCACAGCTGCACTCGACCGGCTCCGGTGCCGCTGTACACGCCGGTGACTCGACCGTTCCCCCGGTCGTAGTCGAACGAGTAGGTGACCGGGGCAGGTGAATCTGCGCCGTAGGTGACCGACGTGCGCTGGCCGTTGTCGTAGTGGTCGACCCGCTTGTACCCGTCCTCGTCGGTGACCGTCGTGTCACCAGCCGCCGGCGTGTTGTACTCGAACCGCAGCCGGCTCGTGGACGACCCGGTCGGCGACTTCGAACTTGACCTTCGCATTGGCGTCCGTGCCGTCCCACTCGTTCTCCGTCGCCTTGCCGGCGGCACCGGCCCGCACCTGCTCCGGCGACTTCGCCGTCGACAACAAGTGGTTCGTGTACGTGTAGGACCACGTAGGAGCTGGTGTCCGGCGCGTTGGCGCTGGCATCGGTCGTAGCCGCCGACGCCAGGTTCCCCGCCGCGTCATAGCCGAACACCACCCGCCGCCCCACCACCGCCGGATCCGACGTCGGCTGCTCCTCCACCGCATCCAACCGCCGCTTCGACGTCCCCGCCACGCTCCCAGCCGGCTTCCACCGGTACTCCAAACGGCGGCGTCGAACCCGGCGCCCCAGCCCGATCCGTCACGAACTGCACCAACCCATCCGCGTCGTACTCGTACTCCAACCAGTGCCCATCGCGATCCGCCCGGCTCTTCAGCCGCCCGGTGGCAGCGTCAAAGGTGACCGTCTCCCCACCGGGGCGGGTCAACGTGTAGTAGTCGTCTGTCGCGGTGCCGGCCCGCGCCAGTGTCGCCGCAGCCCATGGAGGACCGAGTACCGCACCGGCGTCGTCGTTGCCTCGCGTCGACCTGAGCTGCACGAAGCGTGCCGTGGCGCCGTTGGCCTGCACCACCGTGACATCTGAACCGGTGGGCACACCGGCGAGTTCGAGATGTTCCATGCCCGACAGCGCCCAGCCCCAGCCGAGGCCGTCAGCGTCGGTTCCCGAGAGCGCCGAGTTGTAGCAGCGGTGCACCTCCAGCGGGAAGCCCCGCGTCGGCGCTGACAGATCCTTCGCCGACTCGGTCTCGTTCCCCCAGTGGGTGTTCACCGGGTTGCCCGCCGTCGCCTGCGACTCGCTCAACCCCGGCGACGACGCGTTCCCGCATGCCGATGAGCTCTCCGACACCGTCGGTTGATTCTGATCGCACGACGTGCCCGACGGGGCCATCGACACCTGCACTGAAACATCGGAGGTTGCTCCGCCCTGGTTGTACACCCGCAACGTCACCCGCTGTCGGCCACCAAACAGAACATGCGTCTGGCGCGTGCGCGACGCTGTCACCGCCCCCGACCCGTCATCCGGGACCGACGGAGACGTCGTCCCGTCCATGACCCCTGCTTGCCTTCCGCTGAACACGATCTGGCCCCCGTCAAGGACGCCGTACCCATCAACCGTCGACGACGCGTCTTCGAAGACGAGCTCCCACTTCCAACCCCAGCCCGCTGTCCCGCCGTTGTAGTTGAGCTGGGCCGTGACCACGGCGGTGACCTCGAGCGCTGTCCCCGTCGGCGGGAGATCCATCGAACCGGACCACTGCTCATTCCACGTCGGACCGCTGCCCCTCGTGGAGCCCGTACCAGCGACACCCCGGATGGTGTCGCCCGATGCCATCAGGGGCGGGTACTGCGGGTCGTTGTTGGTCACTGTGTGACACGCCGCCGGATCCGCGGCGGCGGTCGCCGCCGGTGTCGGACCCACCACCGGCGCCACCGTCACGGGCAACGATGCCACCACAGCTACAGCGACCCACGCCGCCAAGAGGGCGCGCTTCACCCGCGCCGCATCCCACCGATTCCCGACCATCGTCCGCTCCTCGCTCCCGCCTCGGACGCTCCTCCACGCACAGCACCCGGTCCGAGGCTGGCGGCACTCTCCCACCCCCCCCGACTTGTCAACGACCGATGTGGCCACGAGGTGAGCGGCGACGGCATCGTGAGCACCGCACCGCGGCGCTGCCGCGGATCCCTGCCCACAGGAACCTGCCAGGAGGCTCCCAGGATGTCGGCCGGCGCGGACGGCAGGATGGTGGCGTGACCGAGGACGGGCCCTGCGTGCTGGTCGTCGACGACGACCCCAACATCTCCTATCTGGTGTCCTCCGCGCTGCGGCTGGAGGGCTACCGGACGCTGACCGCTGACGACGGCCGGCAAGCGCTGCAGCAGGTCGCCGAGGGCCAGCCCGACCTGGTCGTGCTCGACGTGATGATGCCCGAGCTCGACGGCTTCGACGTCTTGAAGCGCCTGCGCCAGGACGGCTTCGACCAACCGGTCATCTTCCTCACCGCCCGCGACGGCGGCGACGACCGCGTCCGCGGCCTGCAGGCCGGAGGCGACGACTACGTGGTCAAGCCGTTCCTCATCGAGGAGCTGGTGGCCCGGGTGGCCGCCGTGCTGCGCCGCTCGGGCGTCGGCATGCAGTCGGCCGTGCTCAGCTACGCCGACCTCGCCATGGACGAGGACGCCCACCGCGTGACCCGGGGCGGCCACGTCGTGAAGCTCTCCCCCACCGAGTACAAGCTGTTGCGCTACCTGCTGCTGAACGCCGAGCGGGTCCTGTCCCGGGCACAGATCCTCGACCACGTGTGGGGCTACGACTTCGACGGCGAGTCCACCGTCGTGGAGACCTTCGTCAGCTACCTGCGTCGCAAGGTGGACGCCGCCGGGCCCCCGCTCATCCAGACGGTGCGCGGCGTCGGCTACTGCCTGCGGCTCGAGGACGAGAGCCCGTGAGCCTTCGGTCGCGGCTGGTCGTCGCCGTCGTCGTGCTGGTGGCGGCCATGGTGGCGACCGGCACGCTGGTCGTCGCCAACCAGCGCCGCTTCCTCGTCGCCCAGGTCGACGACCAGCTCCGGGGGGCCGCCGGCGCCGTGCTGCGCCTGCCCAACGGCACCGGCGGGCAGGCGACGCCGCCCGGGCCTCCGCCGGCATCGCCGGCGAGCTCGGACGGGTCGCAGCCGGGCGCCCTGTCGACCTTCTGGGTCGGCGACCTCACCGCCACCGGCACCGTGCAGCCGCGGATCGCGCCCGGACTCGGACCGGCGACCCAACCCGTCGTCGATCCAGCGGTGGCGCGCGGTGCCGCCCTCTCGGGCCGGGCCTTCGACGCCCCGGCCGCCGACGGCACCACGACCTACCGCGTCCTTGCGCGTCCCCTCGGTGACGGCAGCGGGCGCATCGCCCTGATCGGCCTGCCGCTCGACCGTGCGGACGAGTCCACTCGGCAGCTCATCCTGGCCCTGTCGGTCGGCGGCCTCGTCCTGCTCGCCTTCGTCGGGCTGCTGGGGTGGTGGATCTGGCGGCTGGGCCTGCGCCCGATCCGCGAGATCACCGAGGCGGCCGAGGCGGTGCGAGCCGGTGACCGCTCCCACCGCGCCCCGAGCTACCCGATCGGGACCGAGGCGGGCGAGATGGCCGCCGCCCTGAACGACATGCTCGACGAGCGCCAGGCGGTGGAGGACGGGCTGCGCCGCTTCGTGGGCGACGCCTCCCACGAGCTGCGCACCCCGCTGACGACGATCCACGGCTACGTCGACCTCTACCGCCGCGGCGGGCTCGGGGAGCCGGGGGCGCTCGACGACGCCATGCGCCGCATCGGCCAGGAGTCCGACCGGATGATCGGCCTGGTCGACGACCTGTTGCTGCTGGCCCGCCTCGACCAGGCCCGCCCCATGGCCCGCGAGCCGGTCGACGTGGCGCTGGTGCTGCGCGACGCGGCCTCGGACACCGCCGCCGTCGCCCCCCACCGGGCGGTGCACCTCGACGTGACCGAGCCGCTGGTGGTGGTGGGCGACGAGCAACGACTGCGGCAGGTCGTCACCGCGGTCGTCGGCAACGCCCTCGTGCACACCCCCGCCGACGTGGCGCTGTCCCTGCGGGCCGCTCCCCGCCCCGGCGGCGGGGCGGTCATCGAGATCCACGACGACGGCCAGGGCATGACCCCCGAGGTGGCGGCCCACGCCTTCGAGCGCTTCTACCGGGGCGACCCGTCGCGCGGCCGCACGGGCGGTGACACCCGTCGTGCGGGCGGGTCCGGACTGGGCCTCGCCATCGTGTCGTCGATCGTGGCCGGCCACGGCGGATCGGTCGAGCTCGACACCGCCCCCGGCACCGGCACGACGGTGCGCATCGTGCTGCCCGCCGGCTCCGCTGCCCCGGCACCGCCCGTCGCCACCCACGCCGAGGCGCCCACCGCCGACGGCGGGGCGCCGGGCCGTCCCTCACAGGAAACCGACAAGGAGCCCGCGGCCTCCCCGAAGCCCTGAGCCCGACACTCACGCTGTCCCACCGGAACCGACGCGGAGGATGGCATGAGCGTGGAGCTGATCGAGCGACCCGACGAGGTGACCGCGACGCCACCGGCACCCACCGCGTCGCCGACGATCGACGTCGTCGTGCCGGTGTACGACGAGGAGCGGACCCTCGGCGCGAGCATCCGGCGGCTCCACGCCTACCTCACCGCCGGGTTCCCGTTCTCGTGGCGCATCACGATCGTCGACAACGCCTCGACCGACCAGACCGCCGCGGTCGCCGCCGTCCTGGCCGACGAGCTCGACGGCGTGCGCTTCGTGCACCTCGACCGCAAGGGTCGGGGCCTGGCGCTGCGCACCGCCTGGTCCGAGAGCGACGCCGCCGTGGTCGCCTACATGGACGTCGACCTGTCCACCGGCCTCGACGCCCTGCTGCCCCTGGTGGCCCCGCTGGTGTCGGGCCACTCCGACGTGGCGATCGGCAGCCGGCTCGCCCCCGGGGCCAACGTCGCCCGGGGCACCAAGCGCGAGGCGATCAGCCGCATCTACAACCTCCTGCTGCACACGGTGTTCGCCAACCGCTTCCACGACGCCCAGTGCGGCTTCAAGGCCGTGCGCGCCGATGTCGCCCGCCGGCTGCTGCCCGAGGTGCGCGACGACGCCTGGTTCTTCGACACCGAGCTGCTGCTGCTCGCCGAGCACAACGGCCTGCGGATCCACGAGGTCCCGGTCGACTGGGTCGACGACCCCGACACCCGCGTGCACGTCACCTCCACCGCCATCGAGGACCTCAAGGGCACCGCCCGCGTCGCCCGCCGGTTCGCCACCGGGCACGGGGCCGTCGATCTCGGTCCGCTGTCGCGATCTCCCGTCACCGACGACTTCGGCCGCAGCGTCGCCGTGTTCGGCCTCGTGGGCGCCATCTCGACGGTCGTGTCGCTCGTGCTGTTCCTCCTGCTGCGGCCCGCGCTCGGCCCGACCGCCGCCGTGATCGTGGCCCTGGGTGCGACCGCCGTCGGCAACTCGTGGGCCCACCGCCGCTTCAGCTTCGGTCGGCGAGGGCGCGAGGGCCTGGTCCGCCACGCCGTCGCCTCGGCCGCGCTGGCCGTCGCCGGCATCGCCGTGTCGATCGCCGTCCTCGCCGCGGTGGCCGCCGCCGGCGGGTCGCTCGCCCTCGAGGTGGTCGCCCTGGCCCTGGTGTGGGGCCCCGTCACGCTGCTGCGCTTCCGGGTGCTGTCCGGTCGGAGCCGACCGTGAAGCCCCGCCACACCTCCGGCCTCCGCGCCCGGCCGAGCTGCTCGACCGCCTGCGGACCTCGGCCGTGGTCGGCCGCCTCCTGCGCTGCGCCTCGGTCTCGGTCTTCACCACCGTGCTGTCGAACACGGTCCTGGTGCTGCTCGCCGGACCCTTCGGCCTGTCACCGGCCCTCGCGGCCGTCGCCGCCAACGCGGTCGGCACCGGGCCGTCCTGCGCTGAACCGGCGATGGGTCTGGCGCCACGACGAGAGCGACCTCTGGCGCCAGGTCGCCCTTCTGGATCCTGTCGTTCGCCGCGCTCGGCCTGTCGGCGCTGACCGTGCCGACGACGGCGGCGGGGCCGACGCCGCCGGGCTCACCGGCGCAGGCCGCTCGGCGGCCATCGTGGCCGCCAACGTCAGCGCCTTCGCCGTGCTGTGGGTCGTGCAGTACCTGTTCCTCGACAAGGTGCTGTTCCGGCTGCGGCCGGACCTGCGGGTGCCGTCGGCGCCGGTCGAGGACGACGCGGGTGAGGCCCGCCCCGACAGCGACGACCGGGAGCTGGTGGCTGCCTGACGACACGGGCATCGACGCCGGACCGCCGGCCGGCGGCGAGGTGCGGCGACGGCGGCGAGGTGCGGCGACGGCGCGACGGGAGCCGTCCCGGCGTGGGCGGCACTGCCACAATGCCCCGATGGCGCTGCGGGCCCCGGACGTCGAGAGCCTCCGGGATCGGGCCGGCGTCCGGCGAGCCGCCCGGTGGGCCTGCGGGGCGGCGATCGGCGCGGTCTGCCTGGTGGCGCTCGGGTGGCGTGCCAGCGGAGCTGGGGGCCCGTGTCGGACTGGGGGCCATGGAGGTGGCCACCAGGACGTCGGCACGTTGCGCACGCCGCTCGTCGGCGCCTACAGCCGGTTCGGGTGGAACCATCCGGGACCCCTGCTCACCGTCGCGTACGCCATCCCGTACCGGCTGTCGGGATCGAACCCGAACGCGCTGCTCCTCGCAGCCGGCCTCATCAACACCGCCTGCGTCGCGGGGGTGCTGTCGACGTGCCGGCGACGGGGCGGCACGGGCCTGCTCCTGCTCGGCTCGCTCGGGATCGTCGCCCTCCTCGCGAGCGTCGGCATCGGCCACCTCATCGATCCGTGGAACGCGTGGGCGGTGTTCCTGCCGTTCCTGTGGTTCGTGTTCGCCTGCTGGGAGATCACCCTCGGCGACCGTCGAGCGCTCCTGGTCGCCGTCGTCACCGGCAGCATCGCCGCCCAGGGACACCTGGGCTACGTGCCCTACGTCGTCGCGCTCGCCGCGTGGTGCGCCGTCGTCGGGCTCCGGCACGGGGCCGCGCACCGGCGGGAACGTGCGAGCCGAGAGGCCGGCGCGGGCCCGCCGGCGGACCCCGACGCCGTGACCGACACCGTGACCGATCCCGATGCGGCACCGTCGTCTGCACGGTGGCACCGCCGGCTCCTGCCGCTCGGGGCCGTGGCGCTGCTCGTGGCGCTGTGGTCGCTCCCCCTGCTCGAGGCGGTCGGCCACCGGGGTGGGAACCTGGCGGCGGTGGCCACCGGGTACGCGAGCGCCCTCGGCTCGACGGAGGCCGGATCCGATGCGCCAGGCGATCCCGCGGAGGAGGCGGTCGACCGTTCGTCGGCGAGCATCGCGGACGCCGCCGCACTGCTCGCCCGCACCTACGGCACGCCGGCGTGGCTGGGCTTCGGCGAACCGGTCGTGTACCCGGGCGCCGTCGCCCCGGGACCGTTGCCCGCCCTGGTGGTGCCGTTGCTGGCCCTGGTGACCCTGGCGATCCTCGCCACCCGCTGGAGCTGGGAGCCCGGACGCATGGCGGTGGCGATCTCGGCGATCGGCCTGGTCACGTCGCTGCTCGCCCTCTGGGCGATCCGCGGGCCCGCCTATCCGTGGCTCGTGCGACCGGCGTGGGCCATGGCGCTGTTCCTGTACCTCACGACGGCCTGGTCGCTGCTGCTGCTCGCACGGCGGCGGGTCAGGCAGCCCGAGCGCATCGACGCCGCCCTGTCGGTGATCGTCGCCGTCATCGTGGTGGCGACGAGCGCCACGACCATCGCGGCCGCGGGCGATGTGCAGTATCCGCGCGAGCGCGACTCGGCGACGATGGCCGAGCTGGGCGCACAGCTCGACCCCTGGCTCCGAGCGCGCGGGCCCCAGGACTACGCGCTCCACTCGGACGGCAGCGGGCTCGTCCCCGCCTACGCCGGGGTGGCGGCGATCATCGGTCGCGCCGGGTCGACGGCGCTGCTGCCGGGTTGGTACGGCCGCGTCTTCATCCCGGGCCACCAGCTCTCGGACGCGGGACCGGCGATCGAGCTGGTGGTCGCCGAGGGAGACGCCGCCGTCGCCTCGTGGCAGAGTCGGCCGTACGCGACCCGGCTCGCGACCAGCCGGGAGACGATCGACGGCGGCCGGCCGCCGGAGCAGGCCGTGGCCGTCTTCGCCGTGCCGCGCGGGGTGGTGGGTCGCTCGTCCGACTCGCCGCCGAGGTGACCTCGATGATCTGACGGGTCGTCAGATCTGGGGGTACGCTCGCGCCGACGCCCGTCCCCGGCCCCGGGAGGCCCCGTGTCCCGCACCCTCGCCGACCCCACCGCCCGCACGACGACACCGGGCCGCGAGCTGCCCAAGATCGTCAGCGTCGACGACCACGTGATCGAGCCGCCCAACGTGTGGCTCGACCGGCTGCCGGCGAAGTACCACGCCGTGGCCCCCCGCTCGGAGCGCCACGGCATGGGGAGCCTGTCCTTCAACGGGACCACGTACGAGTACACGATCGACGAGGACGGCCCGGCGTGCGACTGGTGGCGCTACGAAGACCTGCTCGTGCCGCTGCGGCGCATCATCGCCGCCGTCGGCTTCCCCCGCGACCAGGTCACCCTCTCGCCCATCACCTACGACGAGATGCGCAAGGGCTGCTGGGACCAGCAGGCCCGCCTGGCCGACATGGACGTCAACTGGGTGGAGGCCTCGCTGTCGTTCCCGACCTTCCCCCGCTTCTGCGGCCAGACCTTCCTCGAGGCCACCGACCGCGAGCTCGCCATGCTGTGCGTCAAGGCCTACAACGACTGGATGGTCGAGGAGTGGTCGGCCGGCACCGGCGGGCGGCTGATCCCGCTGTGCCTCATCCCCCTGTGGGATCCGGCGGAGGCCGCCGCCGAGGTGCGCCGCAACGCCGACCGGGGCGTGCGGGCGGTGTGCTTCTCGGAGATCCCCCACCACCTCGGGCTGCCGTCGATCCACACCGACCACTGGGACCCGTTCTTCGACGCCTGCAACGACACCGGCACCGTCGTGTGCATGCACATCGGCTCGTCGTCGCAGATGCCGGCCACCTCGCC
Source organism: Acidimicrobiales bacterium (assembly GCA_041394145.1). Lineage (GTDB taxonomy): Bacteria > Actinomycetota > Acidimicrobiia > Acidimicrobiales > Acidimicrobilacustridaceae > JAWKIW01. The sequence goes on along the minus strand of JAWKIW010000015.1, from coordinate 26,389 downwards.
CGACGCCCCCGCCACCGTGCAGGCGACGCTGTCGTTCGGCAACGCCATGGCGTCGATGTCGGACTTCTTGTTCTCGGGCGTGCTGCTGCGCTTCCCCGAGCTGAAGCTCGCGTACAGCGAGGGCCAGATCGGCTGGATCCCCTACATCCTCGAGCGGGCCGACGACGTGTGGCACCAGCACGGGGCGTGGGCCCAGAAGGAGAAGCTGCCCGAGCCGCCGTCGACCTACTACTTCCAGCACATCTACGGCTGCTTCTTCCGCGACGCCCACGGCATCCGCTCCCTCGACGAGGTCGGCCGCGACAACATCACCTTCGAGACCGACTACCCGCACTCGGACTCCACCTGGCCCGACACCAAGCAGATCGCCACCGAGATGTTCGCCGAGCTCGACGACGAGGCCGTCTACAAGATCTGCCGGGGCAACGCCATCACGATGCTCGGCCTCGACCTGGACGAGGACCCGGCGCCAGGCACCTGATCGGCGCCCGGGAGAACCCCTGCGCCTGGATCGGGAACATCCCGCCATCTTTAGTGTTAAATACGGGCGTGACCACCTTCGTGATCGACCAGGACACCAGCGGCTTCAGCATCACCCTCAAGCCGGGGCCGCCGGGGCTCGCCTTCGACGTGAGCGGCGTGCAGGGCAGCTTCGACGCCACCATCACCGCCGACGGCGCCGTCGACCTCGACGCACCGCTCGACGGGCGCTTCGAGATGGACGTGCGCCGCCTCGACCTCGGCAACCGGGTGCTGACGTTCGGCGCCAAGCGGTTCCTGTCCGGCGGCCTCGACGACGCCTCGGTCGTCGGCGAGCTGGTCGAGGCCCGGTCCGACGACGGGCGAACCTTCGACGCCGACCTCGTGCTGCACGTGCGCGGCCGGTCGATCCCGGTGCACGGCACGTGCGTGTTCGATGCCGGGCCCGACGGCACCCTGCGGGTCACGGGCGGCGCGGTGTGCGACCCGCGCGCCTTCGGCGTGGCCCTGCCTCCCCTCGTGCGCCCCGACGCCCACGTACGCTGGGACCTCCACCTGGCCGCGGTTCCGGCCGAGCTGCGCGGCGCCGCCTGACCCGGGCATCGCGACCGGAGCCCGAGCCGGGGCCGCCAACGACCTGGGGGAGGATCGCGGCGATGCATGCGCTCGACGACGTCGTGCACCTGATGGACCGGCTGACGATCCAGGACCTCATGGTCCAGTACTTCGTCAACGTCGACGAGCGGGTGTGGCAACCGGTCAAGGACGTCTTCGTCCCCGGCACGCTGGTCGACTACTCGGGGGTGCTGCCGATCGGCGACGCGGTGCCAGCCGAGGAGGTGGTCGACCGCATCGCCGCGGCCATCGAGCTGTACGAGACCACGACCCACCAGATGGGCAACCACGTCGTGGAGCTCGAGGGGGACGCGGCGCGAGCCGTGACGTGGGTGACCGCCATCCACACCTACGCCGACCCCGAGCGCAACGGTGGGCGACTGCCGGTAGCAGGGCTGCGCTACACCGACCGGTTGGTGCGCACCGACGACGGCTGGCGCGTCGAGCACCGCCGGGTCACCACCGACTGGCGGGCGTGGTGGGACCGGCGGTCGCCGACCTACGTCGGCGGCGTGCACCAGTGAGGCCCGACACGACGGCGAGGGCGGTCCGCCGGTGACCGCCTACGACATCGACCGGGAGCGCACCCACTTCTCGGTGGCGTTCCGGCCCGGCATCAAGGGCCTCGGCGCCCGCGTGACGGGGGTGGAGGGCACCTTCGAGGCCACCGTCGACGACGACGGCGTCGTCGACTGGGACCGGCCCGTGCACGGCTCGTTCACCATGGCCGTGCGCGACCTGGAGATGGGCAACCGCTTCCTCACCTTCGGCGCCCGCCAGTGGCTCGACCCCCGGCGCTTCGAGTCGGTGCGAGGCGAGCTGCGCGACGTCGAGCCGAACGGGGCCGACGGGTTCACCGCCGGGCTGCAGGTCTACGTCAAGGACATGGACGTGCGCATCGTCGGGCGAGGGCGGTTCGTGGTGGTCGAGCGGGGGCGCATCACGGTGCGGGGGACGTCGATGGTCGACCCACGGGCGTTCAAGGTGATGACCCCGCCGTTCTTGAACTTCATGGTGCTGGCCCGCTGGACCATCCACCTCACACCGACCGCGGACCCGGACTGACGTGCCCGATCAGGAGGCGTCGCCGGTGAGGGCCGGGTGGCCGACCGTGGCGAACAGCACGGCCAGCGAGGCGATCACCAGGATCCCGGGGGCCAGGGGCGGCGACGGACCGACCTGCTTGACCAGCGCCGCCCACCAGCGGGCCGCTTGGCTCATCGAGTCCCAGCGGTCGCCGTACTGGGCGTCGAGGGGGCCCGCTTCGTAGTTGCCGTGGACGTGGGCGACCACGCCGATGGCCGCGGCACCGCACACGCCGACCGCCAGCAGCCGGGCCAGCTGGACCGCCCGTGTCGTCCGGGCGCGCCACACGATCGCGATGGCCACCGCCAGCACGACGACGGCCATCCAGGCGATCAGCTGGGTCTTCTCGGTCCAGTGCTCGAGCGAGGCCAGCTCGACGGTGGTGCCGGCCGTGGTGGCGACGGCGATCCACAGCAGCGCACGCCGGAGGCGGTGCGCCAGCGCGTCGTCACCGCCGACCCCCGTGGACGACCCGGTCGCCTCGCGCCTCGCCGTCGTGTCGCTCACGGCTGCAGGGCCGACAGGATCTTGTCGAGCTGGTCGGCCGAGGGGTTGTACTTCTGCAGCTCCTTGCGCAGCTTGGCGAGCGACGGGTCGTCGGCCGGGTAGGGCCGGTACTCCTGGACCTCCTTGGTCCAGCGGGCGGCGTTGGTGACCCCGGCGGCGGTGAGCGCCGCCTGGATCTCCTCGGCCGAGGCGGTGTTGGCCGACACCTTCGCGGTCGCCCCGGCGGTCGAGCCGGCGGTCGCGCCACCGGTCGAGGGCGACGCCGACGCCGCCGTGGTGGTGCTGGTGCCGGTCGAGGTGCTCGTCGACGAGCTGCAGGCGGCCAGCCCGCCGGCGGCGGCGAGGGCGGCGGCGGCCACGGCCGTCCGCCGGAGACGGACCGGTCGGCCCGAGCCGGGGCGAGCGATGCGGACGGGCAAGACGGGGCGGACGGGGCGGACGGGCGCGACGTCGTCGGTCACGAGCAGCTCCTCGGTGGGGGGGACCGGACCCTGGCACGTTGTCGGCCGAAGGTTGGAATCGGGTAAGAGCGAGCCCAACGGATGCCCAAGTGCCCATCGGCGCCACCGATGCCACCGACCGCGGCCGACGATGGTCGCCCTCGGCGAGTTGCTGTGCGGCGGCCGCGGCGGCCTACGGTCGCGCCCGCGCGGCTGCACCACCCCGGCGCGCCACCGATCGGCACCACCACCCCGAGGCACGATGTCCCCCTCCCTCACCCCGATCGCCGACGGCACCGTCGACGCCCCCGTCGCCGCCCCCGGCCTCAGCTACGGCGAGTCCGAGATCCACGGCACCGGCGTGTTCGCCGAGCGCGACTTCGCCGTCGACGACGTCATCGAGGTGTGTCCCGTCCTGCTCATCCCCGGCGAGCAGTGGGACCACCTGCTGGAGACGCCGCTGGCCGCCTACGTCTACGAGTGGGACGGCGACTCGGCCCTCGCCCTCGGCTTCGGCAGCCTCTACAACCACAGCCGCTCGTCGAACGCCCGCTACGAGATGGACTTCGACACCGAGGAGATCACCGTCTACGCGGTCAAGCCGATCGCCGCCGGCGACGAGATCTGCATCAACTACAACGGCGAACCCGACGACGCCACGCCGGTGTGGTTCGAGGACGACGCCGAAGAGGACTGACCCCGCCAACGAGGACCAACCCCGCCAACGAGGACCAACCCCGCCAATCGGTGTCGTTCGCTTTCACCCTTTGGAAGCCGACGACACCGATTTGCCCGGGGGGGGGGGGGGACGCCGGGGAGGCGGCCGGTCAGGCGCCGAGGCGGGTGAGGGTCTCGGTCGCCTCGGCGACGATGCACGCCAGCAGCTCGTCGACGGTGGGCAGGTCGCCCATGACGCCGAGGCCCTGCCCGGTGGGCAGGATGCCCACCTCGGGCCGGCCGTCGACCATCGTCGCCTTGATCAGCATCGGCGCGTTGGCGGCCATGGCCAGCTGGGCCCACGTGAGGTCCTGGTTGCGCTTCATGGCCAGGCCCTCGCGCACCAGGTCGGCCCAGGTGGTGCCGGTGAGCCTGCGGAACTCGAGCGCGTTGCGCAGCGCCTTCGGGAAGCGGGTGACCACCGACGCCTTCTCGAGGTCGTCGACCACCTCGGTGCGCACCACCCGCTGCGGGTACCCGTCGATCGCCTTCGTGACGACGGTGTCGTTCACGGTCTTGGCCAGGTAGAGGTGCTTGATGACCTCGGGCACCGTGGAGTCGGCGGTGAGCAGGAAGCGGGTGCCCATGGCGATCCCGTCGGCGCCCCAGGCCAGCGCGGCGACGAGCCCACGCCCGTCGTGGAAGCCGCCGGCGCCGACGACCGGGATGTCCACGGTGTCGACCACCTGGGGCAGCAGCAGCGAGGTGGGCACGGTGCCGGTGTGGCCGCCGCCCTCGGCGCCTTGGGCGATGACGGCGTCGACGCCCCACTCGGCGACCTTCTCGGCGTGGCGCTTGGCGCCGATGGTCGGCATGCACACCACGCCGTGGTCCTTGAGCCGGGCGATGACGTCGCGCGACGGCGCCTGGGCGAACGAGGCGACCTTCACGTCCTCGGCGATGAGCAGGTCGAGGCGTTCGACGATGTCGGGCTGGTCGGCTCGCAGGTTCACGCCGAAGGGCTTGCCGGGCGCCCGGTCCTTCACCTCGGAGATCGCCGTGCGCAGCTCGTCGTAGGTCATGGTCGCCGAGGCGAGGATGCCGAGACCGCCGGCGTTGGCGGTGGCCGCGGTCAGCCGGGCACCCGACACCCAGCCCATGCCGGTCTGCACGATCGGGTAGCGCACGCCGAACAGGTCGCACAGCCGCGTGCGCAGGGCCCCGGGGAGCGCGACCTCGGCCACGTCGGCCTCGGTGGCGACCGCCTCGGCCGTGGCACCGCCCTCGGCCTCCGCCCCCGCCAGGTCGGCCTCGGCCTCGCTCACGCGGGGACCTCCTTCTCCCGCAGGCCGGCCGGGTCGATGACCTCGCGGATGAGGCGCAGCTCCTCGTCGGTGGGCAGGCGGGACTCGGGCACGTCGTCGGGCACGACCAGCGTGAACCCGGTGGCGGCCACAACCTCGTCGACGGTGACGCCGGGGTGCACCGAGCGCAGCCGCATCGAGTGGTCGGGCGTGTCGAAGTCGAACACGCCCAGGTTCGACACCACCCGGCGGATCTCGTGGAAGCGGGCCGCCGTCGGGCCCAGCTCGGCGGCGCGGTCGTAGCCGATGCCGCACACCACGTCGACGTGCTCGACGAACACCTTCGGCCCCTGGTTCGGCACCCAGTACGACGTCGTGTGGTTGATGGTGTTGCCCGGCGCACCACGGAAGCCGAGCAGCTGGGCGCGGGGCCGGTGCCAGTCGCCGATGCAGGCGATGTTCTGGTTGCCGTACCGGTCGACCTGGGTGGCACCCATCATCACGTGGCGCTTGCCGTTCCACAGCACCGAGAACATCGTGGCGTAGGGGTTCCACGCCTCGACCACCTCGTCGAGCACCAGCCGACCGTCCTCGCTGCGGTACGGGTCGGCACCCGGGGTGAGGGTCGACGAGGTGAAGGTGGCCAGCCGTCGGTCATCACCAGGTCGGGCTCGAAGGTCTCCACGCCAGGCGGCCGCCGACCATCGGGATCGTGCCGATGGGGTTGGCCAACCGCTCGCCGTCGCCGCGGAAGCACTCGGCCACCGCCACGCAGCACACCTCGGCGCGCGTCGCGGCGCCGCCGGAACTCGGGTTCGTGGTGTCGCTCATCGTCACGCCCCTCCTCGCGGCGGGCGGCCACCGCCGCCTGGTAGCCGGCCGCGGACTCCAGCTCGAGCCACTCGCGTGAAGGCGGCCCAGGCCTCGGGGTCGGCTGCCACCTTGGCGTAGGTCCGTTGGAACGACTCGTCGCGGCCGTAGTCGGGCGGGCACTCGGTGAAGTGGGCGCCGCCGGGCGCCTCGATCACGCCGTCGACGTGCAGCCGGGAGATGCGCTGGCGGGTGAGGTCGGCCTCGGCGGCCAGGTCCTCGGTGGCCACGACGCGCTCGGTGCTCAGGAAGGTCCTGGCGCCGGCGACGCGAAGGCCAGTCGTCCATGTACAGGTCGGGCCCGAGGAAGGCGGCGTTGCCCGCCCGGTCGGCGGTTGAGGGTGGAGCAACATACGTCGAGCTCGAGGGCCGGCACCGCCACCACCTCCTCGCCCTCGCCGCCGTCGGGGCCGGGGTAGGGCGAGCGCACCGTGCGCAGGTCTCCCAGCAGCGACAGCACGTCGGCGCCGAGGCCGGCCCGGGTGGGCAGGAAGGGCACCCGCCACGCCGCGGCCATCAATCCCAGCAGGAACATGCCCTCGTCGAGCTCCATGGGCTCGATCGACCCCGACTGGCGGGCCGCCCGGTAGTGGGGCTCGAGCGGGATGGAGTCCAGCGACACGAAGCCGGACACGACCTTGCGGACCTTGCCCGCCGCGCACAGCAGGCCGACGTCGGGGCCGCCGTAGCTGACGACCGTCAGGTCGCGCAGGTCCGACCGCAGGATCGCCCGCACCAACGACATCGGCTTGCGCCGGGATCCCCAGCCGCCGATGCCGATGGTCATCCCGTCGCGCAGCTCGGCGACGACCTCCTCCTCGGTGGTGCGCTTGTCGGGCACCGTGGGCATGCGCTGTCCTCCTGGGTTCGGCCGCGGTGTGGGCCGCGCGGCCCGGCTACTGGGTGAACTCGGCGTCGCGCTTGTCGACGAAGGCGTCGCGCGCCTCGTCGGCCACGCCCGACAGGTTCAGCTCGAAGGTGAAGCCTGCTCGAAGCGGTAGCTGCGCTTCACGTCCACAGGTCGATGCCGTTGAGCGACTCCTTGGCCGCCCGGATGACCGTGGGGCTCTTGGTGGCGATCTCACGGGCCAGCTCCGAGTGCAGCCGGCCACAGCTCGTCACGGGGCGAAACCTTCAGCACCAGGCCAGTGGTGCAGCTCGGCGGCGGTGGCGGTGGCCGACGTGTAGACCATCGCCCGCATCTTGTGCTGGGGCACGAGGCGGGAGGTGGGTGGCCGCGCCGAGCGCACCCCGGTCGACCTCGGGCAGGCCGAAGGTGGCGTCGTCGCTGGCGACGATGATGTCGGCGTTGCCCACCAGGCCGATGCCGCCGCCGAGGCAGAAGCCGTGCACGGCGGCGATCACGGGCACGGCGCACTCGTAGACGGCGGCGAACGCGGCGTAGCAGCCGCGGTTGGCGCCGATGAGGGCGTCGAAGCCCTCGGTGGCCTGCATCTCCTTGATGTCCACGCCGGCGTTGAAGCCCCGGCCCTCGGCCCGCAGGATCACGGCCCGGACCTCGCGGTCGTCGCCGAGGCCGCGCACGAGGTCGGCCAGCTCGAACCACCCCGCCACGCTGAGGGCGTTGACCGGCGGGTTGTCCATGACCACCTCGGCGATGCCGTCGGTGATGGTGTGGGTCGTCGGCATGGGTCCCCCTCGGCCCCCGGTCGGGAGGCGTCCGCGCGTTTCTGATGAGGCGTCAGGAGTGTATGGCAGACTCGTCGGGCGGTCAGATCCCGCGCCGACCGCCGCGACGGTGCCCGACCACCACCGACGACGTCACATCCCCGCCGACCGCTGCTGCCCAGGCCACCGGAGGCTCCGCCATGGCCGCTCCCTCCCAACCACCGCCCTCGACCTGACCGGCGGTCGACGCTCGTCACCGGCGGCACCAAGGGCGCGTGGGCGGGCATCACCGAGCGCTTCCTCGAAGCGGGCGCCGACGTGGTGGTGACGGCGCAAGCGCTGACGAGCCGGTGGCGGCCGGTGGGCGGGAGGCGGCACGTCCGCCGACGTCGCGACCTCGACCAGATCGACGACCTGGTGGCCGTCGTCACCCAGCACGGCCGGTTCGACGTGCTGGTGAACAGCACCGGCGGCTCGCCCAACGCCGACGCCGCCACGGCCTCGCCCAGGTTCCGAGTCGATCATCCGACTGAACCTGCTGGCCCCGCTCAACCTGGCCCAGGCCGCCAGCAAGCCATCATGCAGGCCCAGGACGGGGGCGGTTCGATCATCAACATCGGCTCGGTGTCGGGCATGCGACCGAGCCCGTGGACCGCCGCCTACGGCGCCGCCAAGGCCGGGCTGGTCAACCTCAGCCAGTCCCTCGCCATCGAGTGGGCGCCCAGGGTGCGGGTGAACGTCGTGACCGGCGGCTACGTGCTCACCGAGCAGTCCCACCTCCACTACGGCGACGAGGAGGGGCTCGCCCGGGTGGCCGCCACCGTCCCGCTGGGGAAGCTGGCCCAGCCGAGCGACCTCGGCGACGCCTGCCTGTTCCTCGCCTCACCCCTCGCCGCCCACGTCACCGGCGCCAACCTGGCCGTGCACGGCGGCGGCGAGATCCCGCCCTTCCTGGCGGCGGCCGCCGGCGCCGGCTGAGACGAGGTCGCCACTCAGACGGCGACCCGCTCGCCGAGCTGCCGGGCGAAGCGCTCGGCGGCAGCGAGGTCGCGCTCGTTCGGACGACCTCGGTTGATGCCGCCGACGAGTCCCAGCGGCCCGACCGTGTCGAGGCCGAGGCACGAGAAGGTGTCCACCACCTCGAAGCCCTTGCTCCGCAGGGCCCGCACCGTCGGCCACAGGTAGTCGAGGATCGGCAGACGGGGCGACCCGCTGGTGGCGAACACGAAGGCCGGCCGCTGGTCGACGCGGGGCAGCCTCGCGATGAGCGACCGCAGGCGCCGATGGGGCTGCATGAGGTAGATGCCCGAGCCGAAGCCGACCAGGTCGCAGGCGGCCAGCTCGTCGAGGTCCACGTCCTCGGGCTCGGCCACGGTCGCGCCGAGCACGTCGGCCATGCGGTCGGCCACCCGCCGCGTGTTGCCGTTCGACACCGAGACGCACACGATCATCGTCTGCATGGCGCACCCCCTCGGACTCGGCGCTGCACCTCGATCATCCGCAGGCGCGCGACGCGGGGGAAGGACCGAAGGTCCCCGCCCGCCGAGCCGTCCGGCGGGGACGCGGGTAGAAACAGGGGGTGGCCCTGCCCACCGCCGCCTACCGCCGCTACCGCGACGCCTACCTGCGGGGTCGCCACGACACCGTCCTGGCCGAGGGCGACCGCCTCGCCGTCGCGCTGGGCGAGGACCCCGACCAGCGCGGGTGGGTGCCGGCCGTGGTCCTGATGCACGGCGCCGTCCTCGCCGCCGAGGACCGGTTCGCCCCCGCCTGCGACTACCTGGAGCAGGGCTTGGCCATGCTGCCCGGCACCGAGTCCGAGCGCGAGACGAAGCGGGGCGACAGCTACGACCTGACCCTCGTCCAGTGCCAGCTCGTGCTCGGCCGCTACGACGAGGCGCTGGGCCGGCTCACCGCCCTCGAGGAGCCGGACCGCCCGGTCGAGACGCGCCTCGGCGCCATCCGGGCCCGGGCGCAGGTGGCCGCGGCCCGGGGTGACGACGAACAGGCCCACTGGCTGCTGAACGCCGCCACCAACCTCGCCGCCCGCATGCGCAGCCGCTTCTCGATGACGCTGGTCGATGCCGACCGGGCACTGCTGCTCGCCGGCAGCGGGCGGCTCCACGAGGGGGTGCGCCTGGCCGACAGCGTGCTGGGACCGCTGATCCGCCCGAGCGTGGGCACGCACGCCACGTGGGCCGCATCGGAGGCGGCCGCCCTGGCCCTCACCCTGTGCCGGCTCACCGCCGACCGGGGCGACCTGGCCACCGCCGAGCGGATGCTGCTCGCCGGCGCCGCCGCCGCCGACCGCGTGCAGCGACCGTTCCTCGACGCCCACCTCGACTTCGCCATCTCGGTGCTGTGGCGCCAGAAGGGCGCCTACCTCCAGTCCGAGCCGCTCCTCGGCGACGCGCTGGGCGACTTCGTGCGCCTCGGCTGTCGACCGGCCGCCGCGGCCGGGCACCTCGCCGCCGGCCACCTCGCCTGGGCCCGCGGCATGCACGCGGCCGCCGTCCCCCTCTACCAGCAGGCCCTCGCCGAACATCGAGACCTGGGACACCGCCGCGACGTCGCCGAGGTGACCCACCTGCTGCGCCTGGCCGACGCGCCGCCGGGGGCGCCGCTGCGGGTGCCGCCCGGCTGACCGTCGCGCCCGGCGTGCGAGTCGCCGGGAGGGCGAGGGTCGCCGTGCCATGCCGCGGCCGCCGTCTCCTGACGAGTCGTCAGAATCCGTGTCGTCGCGGTACGGTGGCCGCCTCGCCCGCTCACCAAGGAGCCACCGTGGCCAAGACCAAGGTGCCCGCCGTCGAGGGCTGGTTCACCACCGACCCCGACGCCCCCGCGCTGTTGGGCAGCCGCTGCCCGGCCTGCGGCACGTACGCCTTCCCCCGGGAGACGTTCTTCTGCAAGAACCCGGCCTGCGATGGCCGCGAGCTCGAGGACGTCGAGCTGAGCCGCACCGGACGCATCTGGAGCTTCACCAACAACTGCTACCAGCCGCCGCCGCCGTACGTGCCGACCGGTGAGGAGTTCACGCCCTTCGCCATCGCCGCCGTCGAGCTCGAGGCCGAGCAGATGGTGGTCCTGGGCCAGATGACGGCGGACGTCGTCGTCGACGACCTGCAGGCCGGCCAGGAGGTCGAGCTGGTCCTCGACACCCTGTTCGAGGACGACGAGCACGAGTACCTCGTGTGGAAGTGGCAACCGCTGGAGGCGCAGCGATGAGCGGTGAGCGGGACATCGCGATCCTGGGGGTCGGCATGCACCCCTGGGGCAAGTGGGGGCGCAGCTTCGTCGAGTACGGCATCGACGCCGCCCAGGCGGCGCTGGCCGACGCCGACCTCACGTGGGCCGACATCGACTTCGTCGCCGGCGCCGACACCATCCGCAACGGCTACCCGGGGTTCATCTCGGGCGCCACGTTCAGCCAGGCGCTGGGCTGGAAGGGCAACCGGGTGGCGTCGTGCTACGCGGCGTGCGCCTCCGGCGCGCAGGCGCTCAACATCGCCCGCGCCCAGATCCTGGCCGGGCTGGCCGACGTCGCCCTCGTGGTCGGCGCCGACACCACGCCGAAGGGCTTCTTCGCCCCGGTCGGCGGCGACCGCCCCGACGACCCGGACTGGTTGCGGTTCCGCCTGCTCGGCGCCACCAACCCGACGTACTTCGCCCTCTACGCCCGGCGGCGCATGGAGCGCTACGGCGCCACCCGCGAGGACTTCGCCCGGGTCAAGGTCAAGAACGCCCGGCACGGGCTGGCCAACCCGAACGCCCGCTACCGCAAGGAGGTGACCGTCGAGGAGGTGATGTCCTCGCCCACCGTCGCCGATCCGCTGCGGCTGCTCGACATCTGCGCGACGAGCGACGGTGCGGCCGCCGTCGTGCTGGCGTCGACCGAGTTCGCCCGGACCCGCACCACGTCGCCGGTGCGCATCGCCGCCATCTCCACGGTCACCCCGACCTATCCGCAGACCGTGATCGAGATGCCGAACTTCGCCACCGACTCGGCTGCGGTGGTGGCACCGCCCGAGCACTCGTTCCGCGACGCCATCGCCGCCGCGGCCTACGAGGAGGCCGGCATCGGGCCCGACGACCTCGACCTGGCCGAGGTCTACGACCTGTCCACCGCCCTCGAGCTCGACTGGTACGAGAACATCGGGCTCTGCAAGGAGGGCGAGGCCGAGAAGCTGCTGCGCGACGGCGACACCGCGGTCGGCGGGCGCATCCCCGTCAACCCCAGCGGCGGTCTCGCCAGCTTCGGCGAGGCGATCCCCGCCCAGGCCATCGCCCAGGTGTGCGAGCTGACGTGGCACCTGCGGGGCCAGGCGGGCGAGCGCCAGGTCGAGGGGGCCACGGTGGGCATCACCGTCAACCAGGGCCTGTTCGGCCACGGGTCGAGCGTCATCTGCGTGCGCTAGACCGGTGGCGCGCCGGCGTGAGGTCGGCGCATCCACGACAGGGGGCGACGTGGACGACCATGCCACGCTGGCGGCCCGTGATGCCGCGCATCTGATCCATCCGGTGACCGAGCCGAGGGAGCTGGCCGAGCGCGGCCCCCGCATCGTCACCGCGGCCGACGGGTGGTGGCTGACCGACGACGGAGGACGGCGGATCCTCGACGGCTTCGCCGGGCTGTGGTGCGTCGCGGCCGGCCACGGGCGCCCGGAGATCATCGACGCCATCGACGAGCAGCTGCGCCGACTCGACTACTTCACCGTCTTCCACGGCCAGTCGCACCCGACCGCCATCGAGGCCGCCGAGACCGTCGCCGGGTTGTTCGACCCCGAGTACGGGCTGAACCACGTGATGTTCGGCTCCGGTGGCTCGGAGGCGAACGAGACGAACTTCAAGCTGGTGCGCCTCCACTGGGCGCTGCGCGGCGAGGACCGTCGCACGACCATCGTGTCGCGCCACCACGGGTACCACGGCCTCACCATCGCCACCATGACCGCCACCGGCATCCTGCCGATGCACTGGAGCTTCGGACCCGAGGCGCCCGGGTTCGAGCACATCGCCGCGCCGTACTGCTACAAGTGCGAGCTCGGCCTCGAGTACCCGTCCTGTCGGCTGGCCTGCGCCGACGCCCTCGAGGAGCTGATCGAGCGCGAGGGCCCCGAGACCATCGGCGCCTTCATCGCCGAGCCGGTCATCGGCGCCGGCGGCATCATCCCGCCGCCCGACGACTACTTCCCCCGGATCCGGGAGATCTGCGACCGCTACGGCATCCTGCTCGTCGTCGACGAGGTGGTGACCGGCTTCGGCCGGACCGGCGCCATGTTCGGCCACGAGCACTGGGGCGGGATCCGCCCCGACATCGTGACGCTGGCGAAGGGCCTCACGAGCGGGTACCAGCCCCTCGGCGCGTCCGTCGTCGCCGACCACGTGTGGGACGCCATCGCCGAGGGCCTCCCCGACCAGATGCCGTTCAGCCACGGGTTCACCTACAGCGGCCACCCGGCGGCGTGCGCCGCCGCGCTGGCCAACATCGATCTCATCCAGCGGGAGGGCCTCGTGGCCAACGCCGCCGAGATGGGCGCCTACCTGCTCGACCAGCTCCACGCCCGGCTCGACGGCTGCGAGTCGGTCGGCGAGGTCCGCGGCCTCGGCCTCATGGCCGGCGTCGAGCTGGTGGCCGACCGGGAGACGAAGCGGGGCTTCTCCCGCCCCCACACGGCCTGCGTGCACGTCGAGCACGGCGCCTGGGACCGCGGCCTGTACTGCCGGGCGATGGCCATCGAGACCATCGGCCTCGCCCCACCGCTCACCGTCGACCGCGCCGCCGTCGACGAGATCGTCGACATCCTGGCCCGGTCGATCGAGGCCATGGAGTCCGACCTCCTCCCCCACGAGCGGGCCCGGGCCACCCGCTTCGCCGATCGGGCCTCCTCCACGAGCCAGGTCTTCGATCGGATGGCCGACCGGTTCGACCCCGACGTCGCCGGCGACACCCGGCTGAAGGTGGGCTTCGACCTCGGCGGCCCCGACGGTGGCACCTGGGTGCTCGACATCGCCGACGGCCGGCTCACCGTCGACGGCCCCGCCGCCGCGCTCCACGCAGATCTGGCCGTGACCATCCGGGCGCAGGCCGGGGACTACCTCCGCATCGTCAACGGCGAGCTCGACGGCGCCGAGGCGTTCGCCAGCGGACGGATCGCGGTCGACGGGGACCTGACCCAGGCCGTGCTCCTCGCCCGCCTCGGCATCATGTGACACCGGGTCCTGGACCGGCGCCGCCGGGGAGCCGGCGGCGCCTACGGTGGCGGGGTGGCCGAGCGGGACCGATCGCACCAGTGGTTCCTGCGCCCACTGTGGCGTGACCCCGTCTTCTGGCTCTCGCTGGTCCTCGGCCTGCTGGTGGGGGCCAGCCAGATCGGCACGATCACCACCCACGTGACCAACCCGTGGGCGGCCTGGGTGCTGATCATCGGCTGGACGTTCTTCGCCTTCATGATCCTGTCGACGATCATCCTCGTGCCCGTGCGCGCCATCCGGGGCTTCCAGGAGGGCCAGGCCGAGGGCGAGCGCCGTCGAGCGGCCAAGGAGGCCGCCCGGGCCGCCGAGGCCCGCGAGCGCGAGGCCCGCCGCCGCCAGCGCGCCGACCGGACGACCCCCACCACCGCGGCCGAACCGGTCGCCGTCGACGAACCCGAACCGGTCGCCACCGACGAACCCGAACCGGTCGCCGTCGAACCCGAACCCGAGCCGGTCGCCACCGACGAACCCGAACCGGTCGCCACCGACGAACCCGAACCGGTCGCCACCGACGAACCCGACCGGTCGCCACCGACGAACCGAACCGGTCGCCGTCGAACCCGAGCCCGAGCCGCTCGCCACCGCGGCCGAACCGGTCGCCGTCGAACCCGAACCGGTCACCACCGACGAACCCGACGAACCCGAACCCGAGCCTCCGCGCCGGAACCCGACGAACCGAACCCGAGCCCGAACCTCCGCGCCGGAACCCGCCACCGACGAACCCGACGAGCCGAGACCCCGACCGACCCCGTCGACGTCGCGACGACGGCCGTCCACCGGCGAGAAGGTGGGTCGCTGGGGCGGGCGCCTCGCCGGCAAGGCCATCGTGGCCGCCAAGCGGGCGGCGGCCGACCGCGACGACTGACCCGGCGGCGCGGCGCCCGCTCAGTCAGCGGAACAGGGCGATGGCGACCGCGACCGCCAGCACCAGACCGACGAGGAGGGCAGTGCGGTTGGCCCGGCGGCGGGCCTCGGGCGAGCGCCACGTGACGTCGGCGACCCAGTGCTCGTAGCGCAGCACGTCGGCCCCGCTGAGCAGCACGCCGTCGGTGCGGCGCCGCCGGGTCGTGCGCAGGTACACCCGCAGGTTCTGGTCGTCGACGCCGAGGTAGTCGGCCTCGGTCACGCGCGGGCCATCGGTCGTGGCCCGCGCCGAGGCCGCAGCCCACAGCTCGTCGATCTCGCGCCAGGTGGCCGACCCTCGGGGGCCGAGCAGCAGCGCCAGCGATCCCGGATCGACGTCGACGTCGTCGTGGGAGCAGATGTTCTGCAGGCTCTCGAACAGGCCGAGGCGCACGAGGTCGACGGCATCGCCGTCGCCCTGCTCGAGCACCTCCTCGACCGTGCCGAACAGGCCGGGCAGCTCGTCGACCTCGCGCCGGGCGACGAGGTCGACGACGTGCTGGGCGAGGGCGGCGGTGCGCACGTAGGGGTCCGGTGAGTCCTCCTCCTCGGACCACGTGACGTAGCCGAACAGCGCGGTGGCGCCGAGGAAGGACGGACACGCCTCGATCAGGCGGTCCAACGTCCCCGCGGCCCCGGTGCCGTCAGCCGGCGCTCCACCCACGGGACCGAGGCTACCGGCGCGGACCGGGCCGGTTCAGGGGTCGGGCAGCTCGACCACGACGGCGTCGGCGACCGCGTCGGGCGGACCGGGCAGCGGCACGGCTCGCGCCTGGTTGCGGTCGGTGTCGAGCTCGTACACGCCACCGCCCTCCTCGTCGACGACCCAGGCGGTGGCCGAGCCCCCGACGACCCGGTAGCGGGCGGCCTCTCCCCGCGGCGGCAGCGGGACCGAGAGCCGGGCCAGCAGCCTGCCGGTCTCGGGGTCGAGCCGGCCGACCACGTTGTCGCGATCGACGGCGGCCCAGACCGAGCCGGCGCCGGCGACGGGCGTGGGGACCTCGTCGTCGCAGGCCACGGTCGTGGTCGAGGCCACGGTCAGGCTCCCCGGGTCGAACCGGTCGACGCGCCCGGCGGGCCCGCCGGACCACAGCCGGTCACCGACGACGACGAGGTGGTCCCCGGGTGCGTCGACGGACTCGACGGCCCCGTCCGGCGCGGTCACCGACGTCGACGCCGCGCCCTGGTCGACCCGCGCCACCCGATCGAGCCCGCCGGCGACGACGCCGGCGCCGGTCGGGTCCGAGGTGAGCGACGTCCAGGCCGACGCCTCCCCCGGCAGGGCCGCCGTGCGGGCCGGCGATCGACTCCCCGTCGGCACGAACGCCACCGCCGCCCCGGCGCCCCGGTGCACGAGGACGGCGACGCCGTCGGACACCGGCACGACCGGCCCGGTCGCCCGGCCCGGCAGCCCCGTCACCACCACCGGCAGCCCGGCGGGCACCGCGACCTGGAAGAGGCGGGTCCCGTCGGCCACGAACAGGGCGCCGCCCCTGGTCGCCACCGCGGGCGCCTCGAGCGCCCCCAGCTCGGCGATCGTGCTCGACCGTCCCGTGAAGGGGTTGACCGCCAGCACCCGCCCGGCCGGGCTCACCACGTAGGGACGGTTGCCGTCCGGGGCCAGCCACGCCCGGTCCACCCGGCCACCGAGGTCGTCGGGGGCCAGCGCCGCCACCCGCGAGGCCTCTCCCGGTGAGCGCACCTCGTAGAGCACGACCCCGTCGAGCTTGGTGCCGGCGACGAGCAGCGTCTCGCCCCGGCGGCCATCCGGCGTCGCGAGCTGACGCTCGGACACCACCACCTCGCAGCGGCCGAAGGGCAGGGCCGAGCAGGCCGGGACGAGACCGGCCAGCACCGCGGCGAGGGCGGCCACCCGGAACGGTCGGCGCACGGGTCGAGGGTACGGGGGCGAGCAGGCGACGACCACGCGCCCGCGCCGTGCGGCCCGGCTCAGGGGTGCTGGCTGCTGACCGACACGACCTCACCCGTCATGTACGTCGAGTAGTCGCTCGCCAGGAACACCATGACGTTGGCCACCTCCCAGGGCTCGGCGGCCCGCCCGAAGGCTTCACGGGTGGTGAGCTCGGCGAGCAGCTCGTCGGTGGTGACCTTGGCCAGGAACGGGTGCATGGCCAACGACGGTGCCACCGCGTTGACCCGCACGTTGGCCGGTGCCGCCTCGACGGCGGCGCACCTGGTGAGCGCCATCACCCCGGCCTTGGCGGCGGCGTAGTGGGCCTGGCCCTCCTGCGCCCGCCAGCCGACCACCGAGGCGTTGTTCACGATCACGCCGCTGCCCCTCGGCACCATGTGCTGCAGCGCCGCCCGCGTGGCGCGCATGGTGCCGTTGAGCGTGACGTCGATGACCGAGGACCACTGCTCGTCGGTCATGTCGATGAGGTTGGCGGTGCCGCCGAGGCCGGCGTTGTTCATCACCACGTCGACGTGGCCCAGCTCGAGCACCGCGGTCTCGAAGAGGCGGTCGACGTCGGCCTGCTGGGTGACGTTGCACAGCACCGACGGCGGCCGCCACCCCGTCTCGACCTCCATCCGGTCGACGGCCTCGGCGAGGCGGCGCTCGTGGATGTCGGAGATGAGCACCCGTGCGCCCTCCTCGGCGCAGCGGCGGGCCACCGCGAAGCCGATGCCGGTGCCGGCCGCCGCGGTGACGACGACGGTCTTGCCGCCGAGCAGGCCGTGGGGCGCGACGTAGTCGGGGGTGGGTGCGGGCATGGCGGCCTCCCGGTCAGACCTTGGGCTCGGGCGGCAGGCCCAGGGCCCGCTCGCCGATGATGTTGCGTTGGATCTGGTTCGACCCGCCGTAGATGGTGTCGGACCGGGTGAACAGGAACAGGCGCTGGGCGGCGGTGAGGGCGTAGCCCCGCACGACCGAGTGGGGGTCGTCCATGCCCTGCTCGCACAGCAGGCCGTCGAGGTCGGCCACGTCGACGAGCGCCTCGCCGAGGTCGCGGTGCAGTCGCGCCCAGTAGAGCTTGGAGATGTAGGCCTCCTCGGACAGCTCGGGCTCGTCGGCGTTGGTCAGCATGCGCAGGCTGTTCCACCGCATGATCTCGAGGCGCGTGTGCAGCGAGGCGAGGCGCTGGCGCCAGACGGGGTCGGTGGCCCTCCCGGAGCGGGCGGCGACGCCGAGGATCTCCCGTAGCTCGCGCTCGAAGGCGAACTGCTGGCCGAGGGTGGACGCGCCCCGCTCGAACGACAGCAGCCCCATCGCCACCTTCCACCCGTTGTTCACGCCACCGACGACCAGCTCGGCGGGCGTGCGGGCGTCGGAGAAGAACACCTCGTTGAACTCCGAGGTGCCGGTGAGCTGCACGATGGGGCGGATCTCGATGCCGGGCGCGTCCATCCGGATGAGCAGGAAGGAGATGCCCTTGTGCTTGGGAGCCTCGCGGTCGGTGCGGGCGAGCACGAAGCACCAGTCGCTCCACTGGGCCAGCGAGGTCCACACCTTCTGGCCGTTGAGCACCCACTCGTCGCCGTCGAGGTCGGCCCGGGTCGAGAGGTTGGCGAGGTCGGAGCCGGCGTCGGGCTCGCTGTAGCCCTGGCACCACAGCTCCTCGCCGAGGCGGATCTTCGGCAGGAACCGGTCCTGCTGCTCGGGCGAGCCGAAGTGGATCAGCGTGGGGCCGATCAGGCCCTCGCCGATGTGGCCGAGGCGCCCCGGACCGCCGGCCCGGGCGTACTCCTCGTAGTAGATGACCTGCTGGTTGAGGGGCAGGCCCCGGCCGCCGACGTCGTTGGGCCAGCCCACGCACGTCCAGCCGTCCTGGCCGAGGCGACGCTCCCACGCCAGGCGCTCGTCGAAGAAGGAGTGCTCGTCGCCCGGGCCACCCCGCCCCCGGATCCCGGCGAACTCGCCGTGGAGGAGGTCGTCGAGGTAGGCGCGCACCTCCTTGCGGAAGGCCTCCTCCTCGGGCGTGAAGCGCAGGTCCATCGCCGACCGAGCCTAGTGGCGCTCCTGACGAGGCGTCAGATCTCGCGGCCGTCCCCGGGACGACCGCCCGACGCGCTCGCCCGGTCAGCGCAGGCCGCGGGCGCGGGCGGCGTCGAGCAGCGAGGTGAGCACGGTGGCGGCGGTGCGTTCCCAGTCGAGCTCGGCAGCCCGCTCGAGCGCACCGGCCGACAGCTTGTCGCGCAGGCCCTCGTCGGCGACCAGCCGGTCGAGGGCGCCGACGAACTCGTCGAAGCCGTCGGCCAGCAGCCCGCTCACGCCGTCGCGCACGGCATCGACGTGGCCGGTGATGCGGGTGGCGACGGCCGGCGTGCCGCAGGCGGCGGCCTCGGTGAGGGTCATGCCCCAACCCTCGGCCATCGACATGGACGCGACCGCCCACGCCTGGCGGTACAACGAGATGAGCTCCTCGTCGCTGACCCGACCAGCGAGGCGGATCCAGTCCTCGCCCCCGAGGTCGGCTCGCAGCGCCTCGAGCTGGTCGCGCTCGTAGCCCTCCCCCACGATCACCAGCCGGGCGGCGTGGCCGTGGCTGCGCACCCGGGCGACGGCACGCATGAGCTCGTCGAAGCCCTTGGTCGACACCAACCGCCCCACGCTGACGATCAGCGGCTCGGGCGAGCGACCGACCGCTGGATCGGGTGCGAAGCGGGCGTCGATGCCGGGCTCGCCGATGGCGACCCGGTCGGCCCGGAAGCCCAGCTCGTGCACCAGCTCGGCCCGGGACGACTCGGAGTCGGTGACGATGAACGAGGTCCGGTACAGCGGCGGCGCCACCCGCGTCTCGATGAAGCGCCCCGTCTTGGCGAACGAGGGCGTCGACAGCACGAGCTTCCAGATGTCCTTGTGCGAGTGGTGAAGGATCACCACCCGCGGCCCGCGGAACCACAGGGGCGAGAAGTAGGGGACGCCGTTCCACACCTCGACGAGGCCGTCGCCGCGCCCGTCGCGGCCGGCGATCTCCTCGAGCACGGTGGACGGGAACACCCAGAAGCGACCCGCCCGGCGCACGACCGTGTAGCCCGTGCGCTGCGTCACCGGGCGACGACCGGCGGCATGGGAGGTGCGCAGCTTGACCTCCATGCCGGCGCCGGCGAGTCGTGCGGCCACCTCGTGCACGTAGACCTCGGACCCGCCGGCCTCGATGTCGTCGAGGTCGCGCCACGCCAGCAGGTGCACGGCCTGGATGCCGTGCTGACGGGCATCGGCGACGAGCGCCTCGAGGTCGACGGGATCGGCGAGGGGGTTCACGACAGGAAGCGGCTCAGGCTCTCGATGACGCAGGCCGGCTTGGGCTCGGGCCCGCCGTCGGCTCCCTGCCGCTCGATGGTCACCACCATGGTGGTCTGGATGCCGCCGGGGATGTCCTCGACGGCGACGAGCTCCACGCTGGCGCGCACCTTGGAGGCCAACCGGGTCGAGGTGGCGGTCGGGGCGACGTCGACGGCGTGGTCGCGCACGGGCTCCGTCGCCGGATCGAGCGCCGACCGCCATCCCAACCGGCGGCGCCAGGCCGTCGAGCACACCACGGCGCCGCTCTGGCCTTCCTCGACGACGACACGACGGTGGAGCCGGCTGGCTGGCCACCGCTGCGGGTCGACCCCGACGGCTGCGACGTCGTCACCGGTCAGGCCGCCCTGCTCGACCACCACCAGCCGACTGCTCGAGCAGGTCTGCTCCTCGGTCCAGCGAAGGTCGTTGACCCGACACGAGCGGGCCCGCGTCGGGTGGACCGACGTCCGTTGAGCAACGCCGTGGTCCGCGCGCTCGACGCCGTCGGCGCCTGGGCGTCGACATCATCGCCGACATCGACGACCTGGGCTGTTCCGCCGCTGCCGCCACCTCGCGACCTTCGCAACGACCCCGCCTGCGCATCAAGCACGACCGCTACCGCCGTCGGTGCCGGCTCGGGTACCGGTGGCGTCCGCCGGCGGGTCGGCGGAAGCCGTGACCCACCCTGACCTCTACGGCTCCCGCAGGCCGTGGGGATCGCGGCCGTGGGTGGGCGGCGTCGCGGCGCCTGCTCGCGCGGCGATCGGCGGCTCGCCGCGGGCTACGGCGCCGTGCTCGCCGGGCAAGGGTGTCGCGTCCGCCGGGTCGGCGCGCCCGCCCCGGCCTTCGTCGGCACCACGTGGCGCTGCACGTCGTCAACGTCGCCGCGTCCAGTCGGCTCTGGCGTGGGCTGCTCGGTCGCACCGGGAGCGGCGAATACGAGGGACGCACCGGGCGGACGCCACGGTCCACGATCCGACGGCCGCGACGACGGGCCATCGGTGACCTCGACCGCCTGAACTCGGGCGCGAGCGGACCTGTCGGTCCACCGGCCTCGGCCTGCGCGCCAGGCCGGCCGGCGCCGACGGCGATCACGGGGGCCGCGCGGGCGGGCGGCGTCGAGCAGCGAGGTGAGCACGGTGGCGGCGGTGCGTTCCCAGTCGAGCGGCAGCCCCTCGAGCGCACCGGCCGACAGCTTGTCGCGCAGGCCCTCGTCGGCGACCAGCCGGTCGAGCGCCGACGAACTCGTCGAAGCCGTCGGCCAGCAGCCCGCTCACCGTCGCGCACGGCATCGACGTGGCCGGTGATGCGGGTGGGCGGCCGGCGTGCCGAGCGGCGGCCTCGGTAGGTCATGCCCCACCCTCGGCCATCGACATGGCCACCGCCCACGCCTGGCGGTACGAGATGGTCCTCGTCGCTGACCCGACCGGCGAGGCGGATCATCCCCCGAGGTCGGCTCGCAGCGCCTGGTGGTCGCGCTGTAGCCCTCCCGATCACCAGCCGGGCGGCGTGGCCGTGCGCACCCGGGCGCCCGATAGTCGGCCCTTGGTCGACACCAACCGCCCCACGCTGACGATCAGCGGCTCGGGCGAGCGACCGACCGCTGGATCGGGTGCGAAGCGGGCGTCGATGCCGGGCTCGCCGATGGCGACGGTCGGCGGAAGCCCAGCTCGTGCACAGTCGGCCCGAGACACGGAGTCGGTGACGATGAACGAGGTCCGGTACAGCGGCGGCGCCACCGCGTTCGATGAAGCGCCCGTCTTGGCGAACGAGGCGTCGACAGCACGAGCTCCAGATGTCCTTGTGCGAGTGGTGAAGGATCACCACCGCGGCCCGGAACCACAGGGGCGAAGTAGGGGACGCCGTTCCACACCTCGACGAGGCCGTCGCCGCGCCCGTCGCGGCCGGCGATCTCCTGAGCACGGTGGACGGAACACCCAAGCGACCGCCCGGCGCACGACCGTGTAGCCGTGCGCTGCGTCACCGGGCGACGACCGGCGGCATGGAGTGCGCGCGACCTCCATGCCGGCGCCGGCGAGTCGTGCGGCCACCTCGTGCACGTAGACCTCGGACCCGCCGGCCTCGATGTCGTCGAGGTCGCGCCACGCCAGGGCACGGCCTGGATGCCGTGCTGACGGGCATCGGCGACGAGCGCCTCGAGGTCGACGGGATCGGCGAGGGTTCACGACAGGAAGCGGCTCGGCTTCGATGACGCAGGCCGGCTTGGCTCGGGCCCGCCGTCGGCTCCTGCCGCTCGATGGTCACCACCATGGTGGTCTGGATGCCGCCGGGGATGTCCTCGACGGGACGACCACGCTGGCGCCTTGGAACCCACCGGGACCGGCGGGGGAACCGGACCTTGTTCGCCCCGTAGTTCACCCCCATCGACACGCCCCGGACCTCCACGATCTGGGGCAGGAAGTAGTTCGACAGCGACATGGTGAGGTAGCCGTGGGCGATGGTGGTGCCGAAGGGTCCCTCGGCCGCCCGGGCCGGGTCGACGTGGATCCACTGGTGGTCGCCGGTGGCGTCGGCGAACTGGTCGATGCGGTGCTGGGTGATCTCGAGCCAGTCACTGCTACCGAGGTGGCGGCCGACGGCGGCCGTCACCTCGTCGATCCCCTCGAACACCGTCAGCGCCATGGCTCGGACTCCTCCTCCACCGGACGGGCGGTGGCCGCCCCGTCCCAGGCTGCCATTCCACGGGAGCCGGGGGGCGGAGTGCAAGGTGACGGCACCGATCCGGCAGGATGGCGCCATGACCGACGCCGCTGCGCCCGCCGATCCCGCGGTCCTCGCCGCCCACGACGCCCTCGCCGACCGCATGTTCGCCGCCATCGAAGCCGGCGACCTCGACGCGGTCGAGGCCACCTGGGGCGCCGAGTTCGCCACGTGGACCAACTTCGGCGGCGAGGCCGACCGCGCCGGCACCCGCGCGCTGCTGGGCTGGCTGACCAGACGGGCGCAGGGGCTGCGCTACGAGGTGACCCGACGCATCCTGTTGCCCGACGGGTTCGTGCAGCAGCACGTGCTGCACGCCACCGCGGCCGACGGCAGCGAGGTCGCCATGCCGGCGTGCGTGCTCGCCACCGGCACCGACGGCCGCATCACCCGGATCGACGAGTACCTCGACCCCAGCCAGATCGCGGCCCTGGCCCGCTGAGGCGCGGCGGCCGCTGGCCGCACGGTCGCCCTCCGCGGCGCGGCGCTGGCCTACCTGACACGCGTGTCATAGTGTGACCGGCCGGCCTCGGGAGGACCGGCGGCGCGACACGATCGGGGGATCCCCATGACCAGACGGGTGGCCATCGTCGGCGCGGCGCTGTCCGACACCGGCCGGGTCGACACCAAGACGCCCTACGACCTGCAGGCCCAGGCCGTCCACCGGGCGCTGGCCGACTCGGGACTTCGCAAGGCCGACGTCGACGGCCTGGCCTCCAACGGCCTCGGCACCCTGCAGCCGATCGAGACCGCCGAGTACCTCCGCATCCGCCCGACGTGGGTCGACTCCACCCAGGTGGGCGGCGGCACCTGGGAGGTGATGGCCTGCCACGCCGCCGACGCCATCGCCCAGGGCCACGCCGACGTCGTCGTGCTCGTGTACGGCTCGACCACCCGCGCCGATCTGAAGAAGGGCATCCGCCGGGCCAACCTCTCCTACGGCAACCGCGGGCCGATGCAGTTCGAGGCGCCCTACGGCCACACGCTCATCTCCAAGTACGCCATGTCCACCCGGCGGCACATGCACGAGCACGGCACCACCCTCGAGCAGCTGGCCGAGGTGGCGGTGTCGACCCGCTACAACGCGCAGTTCAACCCCGACGCCTACTACCGCGACCCGCTGACCATCGACGAGGTGCTGTCGGGTCGCGTGATGGCCGACCCGTTCACCAAGCTGCAGTGCTGCATCCGCTCCGACGGTGGCTGCGCCGTCGTGCTGGCCGCCGAGGACCGCGTGCCCGACACCGCCTCGAAGCCGGTGTGGGTGCTCGGCCACGGCCACACCGTGTCACACACCACCATGAGCGAGTGGCCCGACTTCACCACCGGACCGGCCGCGGTGGCGGGACCCATCGCCTTCGAGCGGGCCGGCATCCGCCCCGACGAGATCGATGTCGCCTGCATCTACGACGCCTTCACCTTCATGCTGATGGCCACGCTCGAGGACCTCGGGTTCTGCGCCAAGGGGGAGGGCGGGCCCTTCGTGGAGGACGGTCGGCTGCGCCTCGGCGGCGCCCTGCCCACCAACCCCGACGGCGGCGGGCTGTCGGCGTGCCACCCCGGCATGCGCGGCCTGTTCCTCATGGTGGAAGCCACCCGTCAGCTGCGCGGCGACTACGCCGACGGCACGGGCCGCACCGAGAACGGCGAGCCGATCCCCGCCGAGCGGCAGGTCCCCGACGCCAAGCTGGCCGTGGCCAGCGGCACCGGTGGCTGGTTCTGCTCCAACGGCACCTTGGTCCTCGGCGTGGACTGACCCCGCGAGGCGTCCCACCACACCCCGAACCGGCTGACGATGCGTGTGCCCGAGCGCGTCATGGGTCAGCCAGCACGCACCGAGGTGGTGGTGGGCTGGAGCCAGCAGGGGCGGGGCGCGGCGAGGTGGTGTGGTCGAATGCGGGCATGACGCTCGCCCGCACCGTCCCCGAGGCCGCCCGCCGGTTCGGTGACGCCGCGGCGTTCGTGTCGGCCCGCCTGGCCGACGGGTCGGGTGCGTGGCCGCTGTCGTACGCCGACCTCGATCGGTGCTCCGACGAGGCCGCGGCCGGCCTGGCGGCGGCCGGTGTCGCCGAGGGCGACCTCGTCTGCCTGCTGCTGCCCTCCACCCCCGACTACGTCGTCGCCTACGCCGCGCTGGCCAAGCTGGGGGCGATCACCGCCGGCGTGAACCCCCGCTTCACCCCGCCGGAGCGGTCGGCCGTGCTGGACGTGGCCCGGCCCGCCGCCGTGCTGGCCACCCCCGAGCTCGCCGGCGGGGTCACCACCGATGCACGGGTGCTCACCGTCGACCGGGCGACGGGCGTCGATGCCATCCTCGCCGGCATCCGCGCCGGTCACGGCGGCGACGCGCCGCCACCGCTCGACGACCCCGACGACCCCGACCGCCTCGTCGCCGTGGTGTTCACCTCGGGCACCACGGGCACGCCCAGAGGGGCGATGTTCGCCAACCGCGAGCTGGCGGCGGTGACGGCGGCCGACGTCGGCGACCGCTGGGGTGGAGGCGGCCACCTGCTCGCCGCCACCCAGCTCGCCCACGTCGGCTTCATGACGAAGCTGCCGTGGTACCTGCGGTTGGGCACCACCACCCACCTGGTCGAGCGGTGGCGGGCCGGCGAGGTGCTCGACCTGATCGAGCGCCACCACATGGCCAGCGTGGGCGGCATCGCGCCGCAGGTCGCCCTCATGCTGCGCGACCCTCGCTTCGACGACCGCGACCTGTCGTACGTGCAGACCATCGTGATGGGCGGCGCCGCGTCCCCGCCCGCCCTGGTGCGCGAGGCCCGCGAGCGGTTCGGCGCGGCGTACTCGATCCGGTACTCGTCGACCGAGTCGGGCGGCATCGGCCTCGGCACCGCCTTCGACGCGGACGACGAGGAGGCGTTGCACACGGTCGGCCGCCCTCGTCCGGGGGTGCGCGTCTCGGTCCGCGACGACGACGGGCGCGCCGTCCCCAACGGCGAGGTCGGCGAGCTGTGGCTGCGCTCCCCCACCCAGATGCGGGGCTACTGGCGCGACCCCGAGGCCACCGCCGCCACCGTCGTCGACGGGTGGCTGCGCACCGGCGACCTGGCCCGCATCGACGAGCGGGGCCTCGTCCACCTGGCGGGCCGGGCCACCGAGATGTTCATCCGCGGTGGGTACAACGTCTACCCGGCAGAGGTCGAGGCGGTCCTCGCCGACCACCCCGGCGTCGCCGAGGTCGCGGTCGTGGCACGACCCGACGAGGTCCTCGGTGAGATCGGCGTGGCGGTCGTGGTGCCGGCGGATCCGGCGTCGCCCCCGGACCTGGACGACCTCCGGGCCTTCGCCGGAGCACGGCTCGCCCACCACAAGCTGCCCGAGGCGCTGCGGATCGTCGACGAGCTGCCCCGCACGTCGATGGACAAGCTGGACCGGCAGGCGATGGCCGCCCGCGAGGCCGTGGCCACGACCGAGCCCGATCGCTGAGCGACCACCCGCAGGCACACCGACGCACGCACCACCCGTTCCGCCCATGGCACACCACCGCGTTCCCGTCATGGATCTGCGTGCGCCCGTGCGCTGTCTCTTCTCGGGACATGGGTAACACGTGATGTCGCGCGACATGGGTGACACCTGATGGTCGATGACGTTGGTCATGACCGGGAAGGTGACTCCAATGGGTGTGAGGTTGCTGGCGGCCGCGTATGTCGAGGGCGAGGAGA
>JAWKIW010000014.1:0-135756 GCA_041394145.1 Acidimicrobiales bacterium | reverse complement strand
GACCAGGCCGACGAGGCCGACCCCGAGGGCGCCGATGGCGGCGCCGAGGACCCGCAGGGCGTTCTCGTCGGTGTAGCCGGCGCGGATGGCGGCGGCGAGCACCATCGGGTACAGCGGTGGGTGCGCGGCGCCCTGGGCGTCGATGCCGGCCCGGGCGGCGGCGGGGTCGATGAAGCCCGCGCCGGCCTCGAGCGCTCGGGCCTGGTCGAGGTAGTAGGCGCTGTCGCTGACCAGCGCGAAGCACGGGCGGGGCGACGCCGCTTGGCCACCGGGCCCGCAACCGGGCAGGGCGTCGTAGACCGCGACCAGGCGCACCCCGAAGGCCACCAGCATCACCAGCACCAGTCGCCGGTGCCGTCGAGCCCACGCCCACGCACGCGCCCCCACCCCGGGCGCGGCCGCACCCACCGCCCCCGCCGCGACGTCGTCGCCGACCCCGCGCTCGACCTCCATGGTGCCCACCAAGACCGCGATCATGGCCCACCACCCCCACCCAGACGAACGACCTCCACCGGTAAGCGTCTGCGCCGGGCGATCGGATTGCAGCCGACCGGTGTCGGCCGCTAGGCATCCCCGATGGCCCTGTCCGAGGAGACCACCGCTGACGAACCGGCGGCAGCCGACTTCGTGCGCGACACCGACGTGCACGCGGTGCCCGGTGCGCCGGGGCGCTTCGCC
Source organism: Acidimicrobiales bacterium (assembly GCA_041394145.1). Lineage (GTDB taxonomy): Bacteria > Actinomycetota > Acidimicrobiia > Acidimicrobiales > Acidimicrobilacustridaceae > JAWKIW01. Next base: position 135,078 of record JAWKIW010000014.1, on the reverse strand, counting down.
ATCGACGTCCCGTCGGCCTGGAACGTCATCTACACCTTCGGCGGCGTCAGCTTCGGCGTCGCGCTCCGCGCGGCGCAGCGGGCCCTGGCCCGCGACGACCTGTCGGTGGTCAGCGCGCACGCCGTGTACTGCGCACCCGTGAGCGCCGGCCCGGCGACGATCGACACCACCGTCCTGCGGCAGGGTCGGGCCGCCGCCCAGGTGGCCGCCGACCTGCGCACGGGTGCGCCGGCCGACGTCGCGCCTGCCGCCGCGACGCCGCCGAACGTGGCGCTGACTGCGGTGTTCGGCCGGATCGACGAGTCGCCGATCGCCTTCACCGGGATCGGGTTCCCCGAGGGGGTCCGCGGTCCCGGCGACAGCCAGCCGCCCCCGCCCCGCGACGAGAGCTCGTCCCCGTTCGGGCGCATCCGGTTCCACGACCAGGTCGAGTGGCGCGTCGCCACCGAGGGGTACGACCCGCTCGACCCGCCCACCGGCCCCGGTCCGGCCCGCACCCAGGTGTGGATGCGGTTCCTGGAGGAGCCCCGGCTGCCCGACGGCACCGTCGACCCGGTGGCGCTCGCGGTGCCGGCCGACACCCTGGGGTGGGCCATCTTCCGTCGGCTCGGCGCCTCGGTCCCACCGTTCCTGGTGCTCACCCTGGAGCTCGACCTGCAGGTGCTGGCCCCCACCCGGTCGACCTGGCTCCTGCAGGACGTGCGCTGCCAGCACGCCGGCGGCGGCTTCGCCTTCGGCACCGTCGAGCTGTGGGACGAGGACCGGCGACTGGTGGCGATGGCGTCCCAGCGGGCCCGGTTGCGGATGTTCGAGCCGGGCGCGGCGCCGGGGGCCAACCAGGGCTGATCCCCGGTCGTCACCGGCGCACGTCGCCGGGGTCGACCACGGGGCAGGTTCCCGGGCGTCAGCCGGGTCCGGCGACCGGTCGGCCGTCGCGCGCCGTCAGCGGCACGACGTGGAGCTGGCGCTTGTTGGGGAAGCCGATCTCGGGCCACGTCCAGGCGTGGAACGACAGGTTCGGGGTGCCGTCGGGCGAGCGGACCACATCGGGTCCGCCGGGGCCGCCGACGAGGTCGTGGGCGGCGACCACCACGTTGTCGGTGGGCTTGGTGCAGGGCCCGGCCGGTGTGTCACAGACCGCGTAGCCGATCCAGTAGTCGTTGGTGAACCACCGGTTGGCCGAGTAGAGCAGGACGAGGTGTCCATCGACGTCGACCAGCGACGGGCCCTCGACCGTGCCCTGCTCGTCGGCCCGGTCGGCGTGGACGAGCTCCTGGGGCTCGCCCACGGGCGTGCGCCAGTCCCCCCAGAGCCCGACCGACCAGATCCGGGACCGGCCTCCTCGGGTGTCGTCCTCGCTCTTCCAGACGAGGTGCACACCACCGTCGGCGGCGACGAACGGGCTCGGGTCGATCGAGCCGCCCCGGTCGTGCTGGCAGATGGTGGGGGCGACGGTGTCGTCCACGAAGGGCCCCTCGGGTCGCAGGGACCAGGCCGTCGAGATGCACTGCTGGCCGGACGCTCGCTCCCGGGCCGTGTAGTACAGGACGAACAGGCCGTCGCGCTCCAGCACGGACGGGGCCCACGTCGCCCGGCTCGCCGCCCAGGGCGGCAGCCCCAGCAGCGCGCTGCCCACCAGCGTCCAGTGCTGGAGGTCGGTGCTGCGGATGGTCTGGATGTACCCACCGGCGCCGTTGGTGGCATAGGCGTAGTAGGTGTCGCCGTGGCGGAGGACGAAGGGGTCGGCGAAGTCGAAGGGGAACGCCGGGCCCTGGCCGCCGCGTGGCAGCGACGAGGCGGCGCGGCACACGTCCTGCACGTCGCGCATCGCCGCGGTCGACTCGTCGAAGCGACCCTCGGCGGCGAAGCCGCGCGCGATGCGCACCCCGGAGAGGCAGGTCGACGTGCCCAACAGCTCGAGCGCCTGATCCTGCTCGGTCACCGCGCCGAAGAAGACGCGCTGCTGGGCGTCGTCGATCCGGGCGCCCACCGACTGCAGCTCGAGGCGAAGGCCGTCGCGCTCGGTCGTGCGCCCGTCGAGCGCCGCACGGGCGGCGTCGCGGTCCTGGCCGGCCCGCCGCGCGGCGTCGTCGCCGGCGGCCGCGCAGTGGCGGGCTCCGGCCAGCTGCGCGCCGAGCTCGTGCACCGCGGCCTCGCGGCCCGGCGAGGTCATCGGCGCCGGTCCGACGGTCGCTTCGACCGTGATCAGCAGCGCCACCAGCACGAGCTCGATGGCGATCACCGCCACCGCGAGGGACCTCGGCCGTCTCATGTCGGTGCCTTCGCCACCGCCGCCTCGGCGCCTTCGCAGGCGTCGTCGGCGGCGGCGGTGGCATCGCGGCGGCGGTCTCGGCGCCCGTCGCCGACAGGTTCAGCGGCTGATCGCGCACGCAGGCAGGCCTGCAGGTCGGCGAGCAGCGCCCCGCTCCAGCAGCGTGCCGGCCTGCACGTCGCCGGTGAAGGTCAGCTCGTCGAGGCGTCGCTGGGCGTCGGCCACGGCGTGGCGGTCTCGGCCACCTCGCCGGTCCGGGTGGCTGAGGTCTCGGCCCAGGCTGTCGAGCTGCCCGCCGAGCGCGGCAGGGATCGCAGCCGATCGCTCGCGGACGCGGTCGGCCTCCCGGACGAGCTCGACCTGGGTGCTCGCGATGCGCACCTGCGTGGCGACCGACCGGGCGAGCGACGAGTCCTGCGCCGTCATCGACCGCTGCAGGACCCCCACGGTGGCGATCACGGTGACGAGGGCGACCAGCGCGGCCGCAGGCCGCTGCGGTTGCGGCGGTGACTCGGCCGCCGGTCCGCGAGGTGTGGCGTGCCGCGGCTGCGGCGCTGACCGCCTCGCTGGGCGTGGGCGTCGATCCGCCGCCGTCAGGATCCAGTGCCGTCATGACCCGCAGCGCCGGCCTCGTCGTCGGCGCCGGGTCACTATGGCACCAGGTCCGGCGTCGGCCCAGGCCGAAGCCGACGGTTCACCGAACGTTCACCGTGACCTTGTAGGTGGACCTCACCCGTGCCGCCGCCGGCCTGCTTCGACGTCAGCGTGATGGTCGCGGTGCCGGCCTCCTGGGCCCTGCACACGAAGCGACCCGGTGCCGCCGGCGCCGGGCTTGGGGTCGGCCGGCGGGATCGTATGCGGTTGCCCTCGCTCTTGACCGAGCCGGCCACCTCGGACGACCACGTGTAGCCGGTGGTCGGGTTCGACGCGACCTCCAGCTCGATGGTCTGGCCGGTGGTGGCGTCGACGCTGGTGTCGCCGGTCACCGTCACCGTGACGGTGCCGCCGGCCGGCTGGGTGCCGGGCACGGTGGTGGCGCCTCCCGGTCGCCGGGTGGTCGCCGGCCCCGTCGTCACCGTCGCCCCTTGACGGTGGTGGAGGGCTCGGCCGATGCGCCGGTCGACGTCCCGTTGTCGTCCTTGGTGCCACAGGCGGCGAGCACCAGCGCCCCGCCCGCGATCAGCACGGCTGCTGCCCTGGTGGGGTGTCGCACGGTCGTCCTCCTCGGGTGTCGAGCCCGGCGCCCGCCACGGGTCGTGGGTGCCGCGCCGGCGAGGCACGGCCCGGGCGGCCGCACTCACGGCCGGCGGCGTCCGCCGCCGGGTGCGCCCTCGGTCAGGGATTCCGGCCGGAGTAGAACCCGTTCTACTATCTGTCCCGTGGACTTTCGACGACAGCCCCGAGGACGCCGCCCTCCGCAAGGAGGCACGAGCCTTCCTCGAGGCCCACGCCTCGCTGAAGACGGGCACCGATGCCGACTGGAGCCGTGGCAACATGGCCGACGACCCGGCGCAGGCGGCCGACTACATCCGCCGGTGCCGGGAGTGGCAGCGCACCCTGTTCGAGCACGGGTGGGCGGGCATCACCTGGCCGGCGGCCTACGGGGGCCGGGGGGCGACGCCGGCCGAGAGCATCATCTTCGGCCAGGAGCTCGCCGACTTCGACGCCACGTCCGGCTTCATCGCCGCCTCCCACCAGCTGGTGGGACCGCCCCTGCTGCGCTTCGGCACCGAAGCGCAGAAGCAGCGCTACATCCCGGCGATGCTGCGGGCCGACGAGCTGTGGTGCCAGCTGTTCTCGGAGCCGGGCGCCGGCTCGGACCTGGCTGCGCTGGCGACCCGGGCCGTGCGCGACGGCGACGAGTGGGTGGTCAACGGGCAGAAGGTCTGGACCTCGGAGGCCCAGCACGCCGACTTCGGCATCCTGCTGGCCCGCACCGACCCCGACGCTCCCAAGCACAAGGGCATCACCTTCTTCATCGTCGACATGGCGTCCCCTGGGATCGACATCCGACCGCTCGTGCAGGCGACCGGGCTGACGCACTTCAACGAGGTGTACCTCGACGACGTGCGCATCCCGGCGGCCAACGTGGTCGGCGAGGTCAACGGCGGGTGGGCGGTCGCCCGGGCGACGCTCGCCAGCGAGGCGGGGATGATCAGCGGGGCCGGCCTCACGTCGGGCTACCAGGCGATCCTCGCCCTGGCTCGCGCCTGCGGGCGCACCGACGACCCGATCGTGCGCCAGGGCCTCGCCGACGTCTACATCCGCGAGCGCATCCTCAAGTTCCACGCCATGCGGATGCAGACGGCGATCGTGTCCCGGCGGGGCACGCCGCCCGATCCCTCGGTCATGAAGAACTTCTTCACCCAGTCGCTGTCCAAGCGGGTCGAGCTGGCGGTCGGGCTCGAGGGCGCCGGCGGCATGCTCGCCGGCGCCGACGCCATCCAGGACGGGTTCTGGCAGAAGCAGGTCCTCGCCCAGTACGCGTCCCGCATCGGTGGCGGCACCAACGAGGTGCACCGCAACATGATCGGCGAGCGGGCGCTGGGCCTGCCCCCCGAGCCGCGCGACGACAAGGACGTGCCCTGGCGAGAGCTGCGCAAGGCGTGACCGACGCCGAAGGTGATGCCGTCGACGTGGCATCGCCGGGCGGTCGCGCCAGAATGGCGGCGTGCGCACCCTGCTGCGAGGCCGTCGCTACCGGCTGCGTCTGAGCCCCGTGCGCCGTGCCGTGCAGGCGGTCGTGCTCTCGCTGTGCTTCGTGTTCTTCCTGCCCGGGCTGTTCGGGCAGGGACTCGACGTCTGGTGGCGCCTGCTGAGCGCCGTCGGGCTGGTGACCTCGTTGCTCGCCCTGCGGGTGGTGCTCGGCGCCGCCGTCGTGGTGCGCGACGAGGGGCTCCGGCTGCAGCGGCTGTGGCCGATCACCCGCAACATCCCCTGGTACCGGATCCTGGCGACCGACGTGATCCCGGGGTTCTGGTTCCTCGAGCTCGAGCTCAACTCGGGCGAGCGCATCGAGCTGCCGGCCGTCGAGCACCTCGACGACCTCTACGAGCGCATCGAGGCGCATCGGCGCGACATCGACCGCTAGCGCGCCGATCGGGCCGGGCGCGGCCCGACGGCGAGCTGCTCGGACCGCCTATGGGTGGTCGCCGGCGTTTCGCCAAAAACTAGAATCTGTTCTAATCTGCCCGCCGCACCGCGACGGGGCGCCGGGCGCCCGGGGGAGGAGCAGTCGATGGCCGACGAGGACGTGCTCACCGCACCGAACGTCATCGAGTACCCGTTCTCACGCACCACCGGGCCGGTGGTGGGCGCCTTCTTCACGGCGCTGCGGGAGGGGTTCGTGGTCGGGGTCCGGGGTGTCGACGGCCGGGTGATCGTGCCGCCCGTCGAGTACGACCCCGTGACCAGCGAGTCGCTGACCGAGATCGTGGAGGTGGGCGACGCCGGCGAGGTCGTGGCGTGGGCGTGGGTCACCGATCCCCAGCCCGACCAGCCGCTCGACCGGCCGTTCGCGTGGGCGCTGATCCGCCTCGACGGTGCCGACACCGCGATGGTGCACGCCGTCGACACCGGCGGGGACCCGTCGGCGATGGCCACCGGCATGCGGCAGATCCGCTGGCGCCCCGCACGCCCCGCCGGCGAGGAGGCCGCCGAGGAGCCCGCCGACGACGGCCCCCGCTACCGCGAGGGCCACATCCACGACATCGAGTGCTTCGAGCCGGAGGGCGACGCCTGATGAGCGACATCACCCTGCCCGAGCGGCTCCAGGGGGTCGAGCCGGTCCGCTCGATCCGCACGCCGGCCCGGCTCGACTACGTCTACACGCCGGGTGCCGCCGGCTCACGCTTCCTGCGCGAGGTCGCCCACAAGCGCCTCGTCGGGCAGCGCTGCCCGGTGTGCCAGAAGGTCTACGTCCCGCCCCGGGGGTCGTGCCCCACCGACGGGGTCGCCACCGAGGAGGAGGTCGAGCTCGGCCACACCGGCACGGTCACCTCCTTCTGCGTCGTGAACGTGCCGTTCATGAGCAACCTCATGGAGATCCCCTACGTGAGCGCCCTGATCCTGCTCGACGGCTCCGACATCCCGATCATGCACCTCATCCAGGAGGTCCCCTACGACGAGGTGCACTCGGGGATGCGCGTCGAGGCCGTGTGGGTCCCCGACGACGAGGTGGGTCCCACGCTCGAGTCGATCACCCACTTCCGCCCCAACGGCGAGCCCGACGCGCCGTTCGAGTCGTACAAGGACAACGTGTGATGGCGGCCCACAAGCGCGACGTCGCGATCGTCTCGTTCGCCCAGACCAAGCACGAGCGGGCGATCACCGAGATCAACGAGGTGGAGATGCTCATGCCCATCCTCGGCGAGGCGCTCGCCGGGGCCGGGATCGGCAAGGACCGCGTCGACTTCGTGTGCTCGGGCAGCTCGGACTACCTGGCCGGGCAGCCCTTCTCGTTCGTGATGACCCTCGACGCCTTCGGGCCGTGGCCGCCCATCTCGGAGTCCCACGTCGACATGGACGGGGCGTGGGCGGTGTACGAGGCGTGGGTGAAGATGCAGACCGGCAAGGTCGATGTCGCTCTCATCTACGCCTACGGCAAGTCGTCGCCGGGCGACATCCGCCGGGTCCTGACCCGACAGCTCGACCCCTACTACCTGCAGCCGCTGTGGCCCGACCCGATCGCGCTCGCCGCCCTGCAGGCCCGGCTCGGCCTCGAGGCGGGGACGTTCACCGTCGAGCAGATGGCCGAGGTCGCCGCCCGCAGCCGCCGCCACGCCGCCGACAACCCCTACGCCCAGGTGCAGGGCGAGGTCGATGCTGCGGCGCTGCTGGCCGACGACGAGTACCTCTCGCCGCTGCGCACGCACGACTGTGCTCCGGTCGGCGACGGTGCGGCGGTCGTCGTGCTGGCGGCCGGTGACGTCGCCCGGGAGCTGAGCGACCGGCCCGCCTGGATCCGCGGGATCGACCACCGGATCGAGGCCCACGCCCTCGGCGTCCGCGACCTCCGCGGTCGGTGTCCACCGAGCAGGCGGCGGCCGCCGCCGGCGTCGCCGACGGGCCGGTGCACCTGGCCGAGCTGCACGCCCCGTTCACCCACCAGGAGCTGCTGTTGGCCGGGGCGCTCGGCCTGGGTGACGACACGGTGGTGAACCCGTCGGGCGGCGCCCTGTGCGCCAACCTGATCATGACCGCAGGCCTGATCCGGCTGGGTGAGGCGGCCACCCGCGTCAGCCGGGGAGACGGCGACCGGGCGGTGGCCCACGCCACCTCGGGACCCTGCCTGCAGAACCTCGTGTGCGTCCTGGAGGGGGAGTGATGGCGGCGAACGCGTCGCCATCGTCGGGATCGGCCAGACCAAGCACCAGGCCACCAACGACGCCTCCATCGCCGGTGTCGTGCGCCAGGCCGCCGAGCGGGCCCTCGCCGACGCCCACATGACCTGGGCCGACATCGACGCCGTCGTGGTCGGCCAGGCGCCCGACTTCTTCGAGGGCGTGATGATGCCCGAGCTCTACCTCGCCGACGCCCTCGGCGCGGTGGAGCAAGCCCATGTTCCGCGTGCACACCGCCGGCTCGGTCGGTGGGTCGACGCATCGTCGCCCAGGACCTCGTCGCCGGCGGCGTGCACGAGCGGGTGTCACCGTCGCCTTCGAGAAGCAGTCGAGTCCGAGGCCATGTGGGCGCTGTCGGTGTCGCTGCCGTTCCAACCGCCCATGCACGCCGGCGCCGGCGGCTACTTCGCCCCGCACATCCGGTCGTACATGCGCCGCACGAACGCCCCCGACCACATCGGGATCCTCGTCGCCCTGAAGGACCGGCTCAACGCCCTGAAGAACCCCTACGCCCACCTCCACGAAGAGGGCATCACCTTCGACTCGGTGAAGGACTCCATCATGTTGTGGGACCCGATCCGCTACTCGGAGACGTGCCCGTCCTCCGACGGCGCCTGCGCCATGGTGCTCACCAACGAGGCGGGCGGCGACGCCGCCGTGGCCGACGGCCGGAGCGTCGCGTGGGTCAAGGGGACCGCCTTCCGGTCGGAGCCGACGATGTTCGCCGGGCGCGACCAGGTGAACCCCAGGGGCGGCAACGACTGCGCCGCCGACGTCTACCAGCAGGCCGGCATCACCGACCCGCGGCGCGAGATCGACATGGTCGAGATGTACGTGCCGTTCTCGTGGTTCGAGCCGATGTGGCTCGAGAACCTGCTGTTCTGCGACGTGGGCGAGGGCTGGAAGCTCGTCGAGGACGGCGTCACCCAGATGGACGGCGACCTGCCGGTGAACTGCTCCGGCGGCGTCCTGTCGTCGAACCCGATCGGGGCCAGCGGCATGCTCCGGTTCGCCGAGGCGGCCCTGCAGGTGCGGGGGATGGCCGGCGAGCACCAGGTCGACGGCGTGCGCACCGCGCTCGGCCACGCCTACGGCGGCGGCTCGCAGTTCTTCGCCATGTGGGTCGTGGGCGCGGAGAAGCCCTGATGGGCCGACTCGACGGCAAGGTCGCCCTCATCACCGGGGCCGCTCGCGGGCAGGGCGCCCACGAGGCTCGTCGGTTCGTCGCCGAGGGGGCGCAGGTCGTCGTCACCGATCTGCTCGTCGACGAGGGCGAGGCGGTCGCCGCCGAGCTCGGCGACGCGGCGGTCTTCTGCCGCCACGACGTGACCGACGAGGCCGGGTGGGTCGAGGCGCTCGAGACCGCCGAGGGCGCGTTCGGCGGCCTCGACGTGCTGGTCAACAACGCCGGCGTGGTCTCGTTCGGGTCGGTGCAGGACGTCGACCCCGCCGAGTTCCGCCGGATCATCGAGATCAACCTGGTCGGCTGCTTCCTCGGGATCCATGCCGCGGCGCCGCTGCTGGGGCGCCGCGGCGGTGGTTCGATCGTGAACATCTCGTCGGTCAGCGGCATCACGGCCACGCCCAACACGGCGGCGTACGTCGCGTCGAAGTTCGGGCTCACCGGCCTCACCCGGGCCTCGGCCCTGGACCTCGCCCCGCTGCGGGTCCGGGTGAACTCGGTGCACCCCGGCGGGGTCGACACCCCGATGATCCGGCCGGTGGAGATCCCGGCCGAGCTGTACGAGCCGTTCTACGCCCGGCTGCCGGTCCCGCGGCTCGGCACGGTCGACGACGTGGCCAACCTGGTGCTGTTCCTGGCCTCCGACGAGAGCAGCTACTGCACCGGGGCCCAGTTCGTGGTGGACGGCGGCCAGTCGTGCGGCGACCTGGGGATGGTCACGCCGCCGTCGTGACCGGATCGTCGGGACCTCCACCTCGCTAGCATCCCGGTGGCGGCGCGGGTCGGGTGGTCGGTTCCGGGACCGAGTTGCCACCGATCCTGTTCCCCGACCAGCCGAGGCGTCGTGATCGGCGAGTCCTTCCCGCGCGTGCTCGCGGACGCCCAGTCCGGCGACGACGTCGCCCTCACCACCATCTACCAGGACACGGCACCGCTGGTGCTCGGGTTCGCGCGGGCGCGCGGCGCGGTCGACCCCGAGGACGTCACCTCCGAGGTGTTCGTGTCGGTCGTACGGTCGATCGGGCGCTTCGAGGGTGACGAGGCCCACTTCCGGTCCTGGCTGCTCGCCATCGCCCACCACCGCATCGTCGACAGCATCCGACGGCGGGGCCGACATCCCGAGGAGCCGGTGCCCACCGACGAGCTGGGGCAACGGATGCTGCTGCTCACCGACGGCGAGTCCGAGGCGATGCAGCGTCTGCGGTCCCTCGGCGTGCTGGAGGCGATCGACCAGCTGACCGAGGATCAGCGGGCGGTGCTGCTCCTCCGGGCGCTCGCCGACCTGCCCGTGCGTCAGATCGCCGAGGTGGTCGGCAAGCCCGAGTCGGCGGTCAAGGCCCTGCTGCGGCGGGCCACGGCGTCGCTGCGCCGTCGTCTCGACGTCGATCGGGGGACCGACACGTGACGAGCGTCACGCCTAGGACCTCTCGCCGAGGGGGTATCGAGCGCCCGACCGAGGAACGATCACTCAGTGGATGACGACGTAGGAGCCTGTGGCGTGCCCGATGCCGACGAGACCGACCTGCCCGAGGACCTCACCCCCGAGCTCCTCGACGACCTGCGGGTGGCGTTCGTGCGGGCACCCGCGCCCGACGTCGAAGCGGTGCACCTGGCGGCGATGCGGGCGGCGGCGACGTCCCGGATCGTGCGCCTGCGTCGTCGCCTGCTGGCCCCTGCCATCGCCGGCTCGGCCGTGCTGTTCGGTACGGCGGGCCTCGCCGCCGCCGGCGCCCTGCCGGCTCCGGCCCAGAACGCGGTCGCGTCGATCGTGTCGCCGTTCGGCATCGAGCTGCCCCGCAAGGACGACCCACCGCCCCCACCGCCCACCACGGCGGCGCCCACCACGGCGCCGGGAGCCACCGCGCCCGGCCGGGGCGGCGAGAACCCCGGTGCGGCCGACGAGGCGCCGGGGCGCCAGGACGACCCGGGGGCGAGCGACGCGGCGCCGGGCCTCGGAGGCGTGAACCCCGGGATCGGCGGGGGCGAGCCGCCGGGTCAGGTCGCCGATCCGGGCAACAGCGCGAACGCGCCGGGTCAGGTCGGCAACCCGGGCAACAGCGGCAACGCGCCGGGTCAGGTCGGCAGCCCGGGCAACAGCGGCAACGCGCCGGGTCAGGTCGGCAGCCCGGGCAACAGCGGCAACGCCGGGTCAGGTCGGCAGCCCGGGCAACAGCGGCAACGCCCGGGCCACGGTGGCTCCGGCAACGGCAACGCCGGCGGGAACGGCAACGGCAACGCCGGCGGGCACGGCAACGGCAACGCCGACGGGCACGGAAGCTCGACGCCGAGCGCCAATGTCCGCCCCAGCGGCGGGCGGCGGTGGCTCGGGCAAGGGGGCGCCGACGAGTGAGGTCGTCGCCCAGTGGGCGCTCAGCCGTCGAGCTGAGGACCTGCTTGGCGTTGTCGCGCAGGAACTTGGGCCACACGTCGTCCTTGAGCGCGACGTTCGGCATGTCGCCCCAGATGCGGTCGTAGGTGATTCGGCGGGGAAGTAGCCGGCGTACAGGACCTTCTCGCCGCCCCGGGTGTTGGCGTAGTCGATGATCGCCTTCGGGTAGTGCTTCGGGGCGAAGGCCGAGGTGGAGTAGTACAGGTTCGGCCACTTGAGCATGAGCTTCACGGCGAGATCGGTCCACGGCCCGGCGCCGGCGCATCACGAACTTCAGCTCGGGGAAGAACCAGCAGACCTCGTCGATGAGCTCGACCTTCTGGGGTGCCATCGGGACCCGCGGGCCGGGCACCCCGGCGCACACGAAGATCGGGATGTCGAGCTCGATGCACTTGGCGTACACGGGGTAGTAGCGCTTGTCGTTGATGGGCACGCCGTAGCCGGCCGGGAACGTCGTGGCCGCCTTGGCCCCGAAGGTCTCGACCATCTCGACCAGGTAGCGCACCGCGTCCATGCCCCCGGTGGGGTCGATCTCCACCGACGCGAAGAAGCGGTCGGGGTGCTGCTCGAGGGCGCGCACGGCGTCGGGTCGGTCCTTGCGCACGCCGACCATGGCCCGCTCGACGCCGTACCGGTCGAGGTTGTCGAGCACGACCGCCACCGGGTCGACGTTGTCGTCGGCTTCGGCCGGCAGGTCCTTGAACATGTACTGCGCCGGGAAGGAGAACTCCTCCTTGCTCTCGGTGTCGCGCAGCAGGGGATCCAGGAAGCGGTAGGTCTCCCGACGGTCTCGCTTGGGGAAGCCGACCATCGTGTCGATGATCCCGATGCCCTCGAACGGCGTGCTCATGGGCCGAGTGTAGAACGTGTTCTAGTCTCGGCGACAGCCGGACCATCGCTGCACGGGACGTGCGCGCCACGCGCCTCCCACGACGGCGATGACCTTCGCCGTCGCGGGAGGGGTCGAAGGTCCCTCATGGGTGCCCCACGGGCGGCCGACACTGACCCCGAGGGACGTCGTCCTCGGGAGGGTCGCCCGCGCCATGGAGCACCAGCACCAGCACCTGCACCACCACAGCGACCCGGGATCCGTCGCGCTCGACGGGGCGCCCAAGGTGGCGGGGCGGCTCCATCCCCTGTCGATGGTGTACGGCGGCGGCGGCGTGTACGGCATCGCCTACAACCTCGGCGTCGCTCACGGCATGGTGGCCGCCGGCCTGCCGGTGGCGGCGGCCCCCTCGCTCGGGACCTCGGCCGGGTCGTGGTCGGCGGCGGTCATGGCCCTCGGCCTCGGCTACGAGGAGGTCGATGCGCTCGAGGCGCCGTCGGTGCCGTCGACGCGCACGGGCGTGCTCGCCGACATCGCCCGAGGCCTGTTCGGTGAGGCCCGTCACCCGCTCGTGGCCGTGTCGGCGGTGTGCGTCAAGAGCCGACGGCGCCACATCCTCGACGGCGGGCGGTACGCCCTGGCCGACCTGGTCGCCGCCTCGTCGGCCGTGCCGGGGCTCCTGCCGCCGCATCGCGTCGACGGTCGTCTCTACGTCGACGGCGGCATGTGGTCGGCCACGTCGCTCGACGCCGCCGCCCGGGCCGAGCACACCGTGGTCATCGCCCCGCTCGCCGGGCCGGTGATGGGGCCGATGGGCCGGACCGCGGGCCTGCTGCTCGAGCGGGAGCTGCGCACGTGGCGGCGCCGGCACCCCGACCACCTGGTCACCCTCGTGCGGCCCAACCGCACCATCGGCGCGCTCGCCGGGCGCAACCCCATCGGGCTGTTCGACGCCGACCGGGCCCGACCGGTCTACCCGCTGGCCTACGAGCAGGGCGCCCGCTGGGGTGAGCGGGTCCTCGAGGCGTCACCCCGCCTCGGCGACAGCGCGACCGTCCTCGCCGTCTGATCCCGGTCCGACCCGCGGCGTCGGGTCCGTCCGTCAGGTGTCGTCGGCCGCCTTGCGCAGCTCGGCGACCGCCTCGCCGAAGCCGTCGGCGATCTGCCACACCTCGGGCACGGTGTCGCCACAGGCGATCACCCCGAAGTCCATGTTGCCCATGTTGGACAGCACGGTGATGTTGATGCCCGAGCCCTCGATCAGCGGCCCGAACGGGTAGAGGCCCCGCACCTGGGCGCCGGCGATGTAGAGGGGGATCGGCGGTCCGGGCACGTTGGAGATCACCACGTTCTGCACGGGGGGCAGCGTCCCCGACACGGTGGGGTTGGCGTAGATCCGCAGCGCCAGGTTGTAGATCCCCGGCGGGGTCATCTGGGCCATGTCCTGGATGAGGTCGACGCCCATGGCGTTGTGCACCGCCTTGGCGTCCCGGGTCTCGGCGTGGATGACCTCCAGCTGGTCGACCGGATCGTCGATGTCGACGGGCAGCCGCACGAACATGTTCGACACCTGGTTCGTGCCTCCGCTGCCGGTGTCGCCGTGCACCGAGACGGGCACGGCGGCGATGAGGGGCCGGTCGGGCAGGTCGTCGTGGTCGAGCAGCCAGCGGCGCAGGGCCATGCCCGACGCCGCCAGGACGACGTCGTTGACCGTGGTGCCGAAGGTGTTCTTCACCACCTTGAGGTCGTCGAGGGCGGCCTGCCCGAAGGCGACGACCCGGTTCGCGGAGATGGGTGCGTTGAGCCGGGTGCGGGGGCCGGTGAAGGGCAGCGCCGGTCGCAGCCGCTCGCCGCCGATGCCCGCCATCCCCCGGCCCATCTCGACCAGCGAGCCACCCACGTTGACCACCGAGCGCGCCGTCCGCAGCGGGTCGCGGACCCGAGAGACGAGCGCGTCGCGGGTGAGCACGAGATCGCTCGGGAGCTCGTCGGGGACCCACGGCTCGTCCGGTGGCGGCGGCCCCGGGGCGTCCGGTTCGAGGTCGAGCAGGTGGGCCATCAGATCGGCGCCGGTGACGCCGTCGATCGTGGCGTGGTGCATCTTCGTCACCAGGGCGACGCAACCGTCGTCGAGGCCCTCGACCACGGTCATCTCCCACAGCGGACGGCTGCGGTCGAGCGGCCGGCTGGCGATGGCGCCGACCACGTCGGCGAGGTCGCGGCGGGTGCCGGGCGGCGGGACCGCCACCCGGAGGATGTGGGTGTCGAGGCTGAAGCCCGGGTCCTCGACCCACACCGGGTGGTCGATGGCGAGCGGCACCGGCACGGCCCGCCGTCGCAGCATCGGCATGAGGTGCAGCCGGCTCCGGATGAGGTCCTTGATGCGGTCGAACGAGTAGCCGTCGGCCATCGTCGCCGGGTCGAGGATGAGCACGCCGCACACGTGCATGTGGTGCGTCGGCGTCTCCATGTAGAGGAAGGACGCGTCCATCCCGCTGAGGCGCTGCATGGCATCTCCGCTCGTCGTCGGACCAGCTGGTCGGCCAGGTGATGACCCCATCGGCATGCCACCGGTGGGGGTGAGGGTTCCGGGCCGTGGTCGGTCCCGGACCTCGGCGAGTGTAGCGTCAGATCTGACGACCCGTCAGATCTGACGGGTCGTCGTCGGGCACCGACCGTCGCTCACAGCTCGCGTCGGCCCGCGAACCGCACGGCGAGGGCGCTGAGCGCGATGGTGGCGACGACCGTGGTGAGGGCAGCGGGCAGGACCTCGGCCACCGCGCCACCGCCGGCCAGGGACGTGATCGACCCGACGAGGTGGCTGGGCAGCCAGCGAGCGAGGCGGTCGGGCACCAGGGTGCCCACCAGCCCCGACACGAGCGCCACGGCGAGGGTGGCCAGGGCGGTGACGGCCACGCTGGCGGATCGGGTGGCGACGAGGGCGGCCACCGCGGCCAGGAACGGCAGGTACAGCGCGCCGAGCACGACCCCGGCGGCCATCGGCCCGATCGGCAGGTCGCCGAGCAGGAGCACGGCGCCGTACCACGCCAGCAGGGCGCCCGTCGCGTAGGCGGCGGCGCCCGCGGCGGCGTTGGTCGCCAGGCGCGGCACCACGAGATCGCGGCGACGGCGGACGCGGGTGCGCAGGAAGGCGGCGCTCTCGGCTCGCGCGTCGACGGTGACGGCGCCGGCGGTCACGAGGACGAACACGAGCAGGCCGAGCTGGCTGGCGTTCGACACATAGCTCGTCATGGCGTCGGCGGGCACCGGCGGCGGGGCGATGATCTGCACCGAGCCACCGACGCGGCTCGCCAGCTCGCCGGCCCAGCGGGCGAGGGGCGCCGCGGTCAGCCCGAAGAAGCCGAAGGTGCCGAGGAGGGCGGCGAGGCGTCGGGTGCGCACCAGGCGCAGCCACTCGAGGCGCCACAGGCCCATCGGCGTGGCCGTGGTGCGCGTCGGCGCATCCGGTGCGGCGGTCACCGGGTCAGCTCCAAGAAGACGTGCTCGAGGTCGGCGGTGGCCGGCTCGATCCGCACCACCCGCACCGGCACGGTGGCGAGCAGCGGCACGAGGCTCGTCTCGGCGGTGGCGAGGTCGCGCAC
The DNA here is from genome assembly GCA_041394145.1 of Acidimicrobiales bacterium. GTDB lineage: Bacteria > Actinomycetota > Acidimicrobiia > Acidimicrobiales > Acidimicrobilacustridaceae > JAWKIW01. The sequence continues at coordinate 119,461 of JAWKIW010000014.1, read as the reverse complement.
GCCGATGCGCAGCTCCTCGGCGCCGAGCCGCTCGACCTCGTGGACCCAGGGGGCGGCGTCGAGGGCGTCGAGGAGCGGCGCGACGTCGCCCCGGACCCGGAGCCGGTAGGCGGGCGACGCCCGCCCGACGAGGAGGTCGGTGACCGCGCCCTGGAACAGCAGCCGTCCGTCGCCGAGCACCCCGACGGTGTCGCAGACCTCCTGGACGTCGTCGAGGATGTGGCTGCAGAACACCACCGTCGCCTGCCCGGCGAGCCGGGCGACGAGGTCGAGCACGTCGCGGCGGCCGGCAGGGTCGAGCGCGCTGCAGGGCTCGTCCAGCAGCAGGAGGTCGGGCTCGCCCACCACGGTTGCGGCCAGCCCGAGGCGCTGGAGCATGCCCCGGGAGAACCCGCCGACCCGGCGGTCGGCCACGTCGGCGAGGCCGGCCTCCCCGAGGGCGTCGATCGACGCCCTCGGCGGCCGCCGGGCGGCGACCAGCGAGCGGGCGAGGTCCACCACCTCGAACGCGGTCAGCCAGGGGTCGAACCAGGGGGTGTCGGGGAGCACGGCCACCTTGTCGGGTGGGACCCCCACGTCGACCGTGCCCGCCGAGGGCCGCCGCAGTCCCGCCAGCAGGGCGAGGAGGGTGGTCTTGCCCGCCCCGTTGCGTCCGACCAGCCCGTAGATCGACCCTTCCGGCACCGACAGGTCGACGTCGTCGAGGGCGAGGTGGTCGCCGTAGCGCTTGGAGAGACCGGTCGTCGTCACCGCCGGGCGCGACGGGTCGGGGGCGCGCCGAGGACGGGTGCCGCGCCCGCCGGTGACCGTCGGTGGTCCGGCCTCGACCCCCGTCGACGCGTCGACGCCCCGACCGAGGAGGAGGTACAGCAGCGCCCCCAACGGGATGCTGGCGACGCACAGCACGGCCCACAGCCACCGGGGCAGCAGCCGAACGGGGTGGCGGGCCATGTCGACGAGGCACCACAGCACCAGCGCCACCGCCGCCGCCACCAGCGGCGCGATGGCGAGGGCCGGCTTCACGGAGCGGCGATGCAGGCCGCGGCGCGGGAGGCGATGCCGATCTTGCGGCGGCCGTCGCGGATCGGGTTCGCGTCGAGCCCGTTCGTCAGGTAGCCGATCGAGAGCCCCGAGTCGGGGTCGACGCAGGCGATCTGCCCGCCGGCGCCGTCGTGGCCGTAGGTGCGGGGCGACAGCCCGTGACCGAAGCCGCGGAGCTGGGCGTCGGGGGGATCACCGGCGACCTGCAGGCCGAGGCTGCGGTGGGCGGGGTACCCGAGGACCGGGTCGGGCAGGTCGACCCGGGAGGTGGTGGCCTCGGCGAGCACCGCCGGGTCCCACAGCTCGAGGGCGTTGCCGGCGACCGCCTGGTAGTACAGGGCCAGGTCGGCGGCGGTGGCGATCCCTCCGGCGCCGGGGAAGCCGATGGCCCGCACCTCGGGCCGGTTGAACTGCAGCAGGGCGTCCTGGGTGACCTCGCCGAGGAAGTCGGCCAGGTCGAGCGGGACGCCGAGGATCGCCTCGAGCTCGGCCGGGGTGGGCGGCTCGCCCACGGTCACCAGCTCGTTGACGTCGCCCTGGTGATCGGGCGGGGCGCCCAGCTCGAACCGGTCGAGCCCCAGCGGGCCGGTGATGCGGGCGCGCACGAACGAGCCGAGGTCCTCGCCGGTGACCTCCCGCACGATCTCGCCGAGGACCCAGTGCGCCGAGGTGGGGTGGTACTCGAACCGGGTGCCGGGCTCCCAGTTGCACCGCCAGCGGGCCAGCTGCTCGCGACGGGTGGCGGGGTCGGCCGCCCGCTCGGGGCTCATGGGGGCCTGGGGGAAGCCCGAGGTGTGGGTCAGCAGCTGCTCGACCGTGATGGCGTCCTTGCCGTTGGTCCCGAACTCGGCCACGACGTCGGCGGCTCGGGTGTCCCAGTCCAGCCGTCCCTCGCCGACGAGCAGCCACACCGCCCCGGCGGTGAACCCCTTCGTGCAGGAGAACATCACGTACCGGCTCGTGGGATCGGCGTCGCCGATCGTGTCGAACAGCGCCAGCCGACCGTGGCGGGCGAGGGCGATCTGGCACGACGGCAGGAGGCCCGCGTCGACCTCCCGCCGCGCCCGCGCCACCAGCTCGGCGACCCTGCCGGGATCGAGCCCGAGCGACGCCGGGTCGTGCACCTCGTAGGGCTGCTGCGGCCAGTCCACGGGAGCCGACGCTACTCGGCTGCGAGTGCGAGACTCGCCGGCCATGGAGCGCCTGACCGGGCTCGACGCCGGGTTCTTGTACATGGAGACGCCGACGCTGCTCATGCACACGCTCAAGCTGGCGGTGCTCGAGCCGGCACCGGGGGTCGTCGAGCTGCCCATCGAGTGGGTGCGCGACCAGATCTCCGAGCGCCTCCACCTGCTCCCGCCGTTCCGCAAGCGGCTGGTCGAGGTTCCCTTCGGCTTCCACCACCCGGTGTGGATCGAGGACCCCGCCTTCGACATCGAGTACCACGTGCGCTCGGCGACGGTGCCGGCGCCGGGTGGCCGCCTCGAGCTCGACCGCAAGGTCGCGGAGCTGGCGTCACGGCCGCTCGACCGGGGGCGACCGCTGTGGGAGATGTACCTGCTCGACGGGCTGGCCGACGGCCGGATCGCCGTGCTGGTGAAGATCCACCACGCTGCCGCCGACGGCGTGGCCGCCTCGGCGCTGCTGGCCAACGTCATGTCGACCCTGGCCGACGGGGAGCCCCCGCCACCGGCCGTGCCGTGGCGACCCGAGCCCGTGCCCTCCGACGTCCGGCTGCTCGTCGACGCCTTCGTGGACCACCTCCGCCAGCTCGCCGACCTGCCCGGCCTGCTCGCCCGCACGGCGCGAGCGCTGGCGGCGCTGGTGCGGCACCGTCGTGGCGGTACCGGCACCGCCACGCCCCGGCCCATCCTCGACGTGCCCAACACCCGGTTCAACGGCGCGCTGACCCCGCACCGCTCCTTCGCCACCGCCACCCTCGCGCTCGCCGACGTGAAGGCCGTGAAGGACGCGTTCGGCGTGACGGTCAACGACGTCGTGCTCGGCGTGGTCAGCGGGGCCCTCCGATCGTGGCTGCGCGCCCGCGGCGACCTGCCGGCGCGCTCGCTGGTGGCGGGCGTGCCGGTCTCCACCGACCGACCCGAGGACGTGCGCCGGCTCGGCGGCAACAAGGTCTCGAACCTGTTCACCTCGCTGGCCACCGACCAGGCGGACCCGGCGGCCCGGCTCGCCGCCATCCACGAGGTCACCGCCGAGGCCAAGGTCGTCCAGAACCTCCTGGGGGCCGAGATGATGGGCAGCTGGGTGCAGTACACGCCGCCTCGGCCCTACGCCTGGGCGGTGCGCCAGTACTCCCGGCACGCCCTCGCCGAGCACCACCGACCGCCGATCAACCTCGTCGTGTCCAACGTGCCCGGTCCCCGGCAGCCGCTGTACGTCGGCGGGGCGCGCCTGGACCACCTCTACTCGGTGGGCCCCATCCTCGAGGGCATCGGGCTCAACGTGACGGCCTGGAGCTACCTCGACCACCTCGACGTCGGCGTCCTCGCCTGTCGCGAGGCCGTGCCCGAGCCCGAGGCCCTCGCCGCCGAGCTGGCCCCCGCGCTGGCCGAGCTGGTGGCGGCCATCCCCGCCACCGCGGCGCCCTGAGGGCGGGCTACGGTCGATGCGCCGGGGGTGGCGGGCCCGCGGCCGGGACAGGGGACCGGGGACCGGGACCGAAGACAGGGGAGCCTGGGGAGGCTAGGCATGGCCAGAGTCGCGTCGGCGCTCACCGTGGCCTGCTCGCTCGTGGTCGTCGCGCTGGTGGTGGGCAGCGGCGGCGTGGCGACGGGCGCCGCCACCGGCGTGAAGCTCAACCAGATGCAGGTGATCGGGACGCACAACAGCTACCACGTGGAGCCGCCGCCCGATCTGCTGCAGATCCTCGTCGGCATCGACCCGTCGGCCATCGAGCTGGCCTACTCGCACTCGCCCATCGACGAGCAGCTGCGGCACGAGGGGGTGCGGCAGCTCGAGCTCGACGTCTACGCCGATCCGGCCGGCTCCCTCTGGCGGCCGCTCGGCACCCCGGGGTACAAGGTGTTCCACATCGAGGGCTTCGACGAGCGGGCGACGTGCGAGACCTTCGTCGGCTGCCTGCAGGTGGTGAAGGGCTGGTCCGACGCCCACCCCGCGCACCTGCCGATCGCCGTCCTCGTCGAGGTCAAGGACACCGTCGACCTGCCGGGGCCACCTGATCCGCTGCCGGTCGGCCCTGCCGAGCTCGACGCCCTCGACGGCGAGATCCGGTCGGTCTTCCCACCCTCTCGGCTGCTCACGCCCGACGACGTGCGGGCCGGCGCCCCCACGCTCGAGCAGGCGGTGCTGGCCGGGGGGTGGCCGGCCATCGACGACGTCCGCGGGCGGGTGATGTTCCTGCTCGACAACAAGCGAGACGAGTACCGGGCCGGTCACCCGTCGCTGGAGGGACGGGTGGCGTTCACGCCATCGACCCCCGGCCAACCCGACGCCGCCTTCTTGAAGATCAACGACCCCATCGGCCGGGTGGGCGAGATCCAGGCCGACGTGCTCGCCGGCTACGTGGTGCGCACCCGGGCCGACGGCCCCGTGCTGACCCCGCAGTCGGGCAGCACCGCGCAGCGCGACGCCGCCCTCGAGAGCGGCGCCCAGTGGGTGAGCACGGACTACCCTGTGCCCGGGCTCGCCACAAGGTGGGGCAGCGACTACGTCGCATCGATCCCCGGCGGGACGCCGGCCCGGTGCAACCCCGTCAACGCGCCCGACGGCTGCGTGAGCACCGACATCGAGAACCTGCCGCCCGATCCCGTGGCCCCCTCCACCTCCACGACCGCCCCGCCCGCGCCGACCGCTCCCGGTGCCGTGGTGCCCGCCTTCACCGGATGACCACGGTCGCCCCGGTCGGAGCGCCGTCGCCGTCGCCGCCGGTGCGGCGCCGACGACGCGAGCGTGCGCCGAGCACCCTGCTGTGGGTCATGGCCAAGTGCCTCCTCGCCGGCGCGCTCGTCGCCGGGGTGGTCACCGCCTTCCTCGCCTTCTCGCCGATGCGCAACCCGAACGTGCAGGACTGCGGCACGCCGCTCGGGTTCGTCGTGTTCAACCGGACCGACGTGCCCGTCGACGTCGGCGCCCCGGGGGCGCCGCCCGACGCCCGAGCGCTGGCCGACCAGCCGACCTGCCGCGAGCGCGTCATCCCCCGGCTCCAGCAGACGTTGATCGCGTTCGCCGCCTTCCTGGGGCTCGCGCTCGTCGGTGCGGTCCTCGGCCTGTTGGACGACCGGCTCGCCTACCACCGCGCCCCGCGCTTCGAGTCGTTGCTGCGCGAGCGGCCGAGCGGCGCACCCAACCTCCTGCGACCGCCCCCGGCGCTCGACACCCGTGACGTGGGCAGCCGGCTCCCGCCGGTCGAGCTGCTCGACGTCGTGGTCCCGGTCGCCCTGTTCGCCATCGCCGCGGCCGGTCTGGTGGTGTTCGCCGGGACCGACGAGGTGCGGGCGGCCTTCGACGATCGCGGCTCGGGCCTCGGCGTGCTCGCCGTGCTCGCGCTGGTGGCGTTGGCCTTCGTCGTGGCCGGGGCCCAGCTCGTGGTGAGCCACCGACGACCGATCCCCGTCGGCACGGCGGTGATGGCCAACGTGGCGGGCGCCTGGCTCGGTCGGGTGCTCCCGGCGCTGGGCCCCCTCGGGCTCGACGCCCACGTGCTGGTCCGCCGGGGAGTCGAACGGCACGAGGCCATCACCGAGCAGCAGGCGCGCCAGTGGCTCGGCGTCCTGGCCCACGTCGTGGTCCTCGTCCCCGTCGCCGTGGTGGGCCTCGGCGTCGTGACGAGTCGTCCGTCGTGGCCCGACCTCTGGTGGGTGCCGGCGCTGTGGAGCGCCCTCGTCGTGCTCGTCGGGCTGACCCGGGCCGCGGACCGCTGGCGTCGCCTCGTGGTGCGCCCCGATCGGCGCGGTCTCGCCGCGCTGGGGCGGCTGCTCGGCGACCCGGTGCGCGCCGTCGCCGGGGCCAGCGCGGCGCTGGCCCTCACCCTGGTGCACACCTTCGCCTTCGTGGTGACCGTCGGCTGGGCGGGCGGCGGCCTCGACTTCGCGCCGCTGGCACTGGTCTTCCTCGGGGCGGTGACCGCCGCGCTGGTGGCGCCGTCACCGTCCGGCGTCGGGCTGTTCGAGCCGTTGGCCGTCCTCGGACTGGTGTGGGCGGGGATGGCCGTGGCCCCGGCGGTGGTCGCCGTGCTGGCCTATCGGCTGCTCGCGCTGTGGGCCCCGATGCCGGTGGGTGCGCTGGCGGCTCGGCTGCTGCGGCGGTCGGGCACCGTGTAGCAGCGTCGCCCCACTCGTCGACCGTCAGTCCGGGTGTCGACCATCAGTGCGGGTATCGACGCTCCGTCCCAGGTGTCGACCGTCGGCCCGGGTGTCGACCGTCAGTCCGAGGTGCGGTGCTTCGACGAGGCCGTCTTGTGCTCGTAGACGAACTTCTCCGGCTGGAACTCGGCGTCGGGCGCCGGCTTGGCCCACACCTCGCGGTCGGTGCGCACGCCGTCGGCGTAGAACTGCGAGTACCACTTGCGGAACTTCATGAACGGTGGGTCGGTGTCGGCGAGGGCCGGCCGCACGATGTGCGCCTTGTTCTCCCACACCGGTCGGTCGTCCTCGAACTGCTTGCACACCTCGCGCACGAAGGCCTCCGACACCGAGGACGTGGCCTGGGCGTCGCCGAGGTTGCGGGTCTTGAAGTTGAAGCGGACCTCACAGCGGTTGGCGTCGACCGGCGTCGCCGAGCCCACGAGGAAGGTGTCGACGATCCCGCTGAAGCGGGTCACGCCGAAGCCGGGGCCCTGGTTGTCGACGTCGATCCGTCCGTCGACGACGCCGCGGGGCGTCGGGAACTTCTGGATCGATCGCATGTGCGCCGTGTGACCCTCGATCTCGTACGACTCGATCTCGGGCACGACCTCGGTGTTGTGCACGTACCGGAAGTGCGGGCCGTCGACGGAGTTCTCGGCCAGCTCCTGGCAGGCGGCGTTCACGGCGAAGTGCACCGTGGTCCAGTCCGAGAAGTCCGGGTCGGTGCACTCCGGCGGCTCCTCGATCTGGTAGAGCGGCTCGGCGTCGTGGGGGTGGTACCAGGCCATCAGGAAGTGGCCGGCGATCTCGCGCACCGGGTAGGAGCGGATGCGGGCCTTGGCGTTGGGCCGGTTGCCGTAGGGGATCTCGGTGTTGCGGCCATCGCCGTCGAACAGCCAGCCGTGGAACGGGCACTGGATGGCGCAGCCCTTCACCCGCCCGCCGTAGGCGAGGTGGGCGCCCAGGTGCGGGCAGTAGGCGTCCTGCAGGTGGGCCACGCCGTCCTCGTCGCGCCACAGCACGAGGTGGCGGCCGAAGTAGTAGCGGGGGAGGACCTCACCCACCGGCAGCTCGGAGGACTGGGCGACGAGGAACCAGCCGTAGGGCATCTCGAAGGGGAAGTGCGACTCGACCGACATCTCGTCGTCGGAGGGGATGGGCGCAGCGCCCGTGGTCGGGGGTTCGAGCACGTCAGTCATCGAGCTTCAGCACCTTTCTGGCGTTGTCGCGCAGGAACTTCGGCCACACGTCGTCCTTGAACGGCACGGCGGGCAGCTCGGTCATGATCCGTTCGAGGGTCAGCCCCATCGGGAAGTAGCCGGCGTAGATGACCTTGTCGGCGCCCCGGGTGTTGGCGTAGTCGACGATGGCCCTCGGGTAGTACTTCGGGGCGAACGCCGACGTGGAGTAGTACAGGTTCGGCCACTTGAGCATGAGCTTGACCGCCAGCTCGGCCCAGGGCTCGGCGCCGTGGCGCATCACGAAGCGCAGCTCGGGGAAGTACCAGCACACCTCGTCGATGAGCTCGACGTGCTGGGGTGCCATGGGCACGCGCGGGCCGGGCACGCCGGCGCACACGAAGATCGGGATGTCGAGCTCGATGCAGGCGGCGTAGATCGGGTACGCCCGCCTGTCGTTGATCGGCACCTGCGGGTTGTTGCCGGCGGGGAACCACTGGGCGCTGCGGGCGCCGTGCTCGAGCACCGCCCGGCGCAGGTCGCGCACCGCGTCCATGCCGCGGTTGGGATCGACCGACGCCGACGCGATGAACCGATCCGGGTGCTCGCGCAGCGCCCGCCCCTGCGAGCCGGCGATGCCGATCATCGCCTGCTCGATGCCCCAGCGGTCCATCTCGGCGACGGTGGCGGCCACCGGGTCGTCGCCGACCGGGTCGTGGGGGATCTCCTTGAACATGTACTGCGCGGGGAACTCGAACTCGTCGCGGCTCTCGCTGTCGCGCAGCTGGGGGCGCAGGAAGCGGTACCAGTCCTCGCGGTCGCCCTCGGGGATGCCGAGCATCGTGTCGACGATGCCGACGTCGGTGGGGAACGCCATCCCCCCACTATAGAACAGGTTCTAATTCTGGGACATCGGGCCGAAGGTCACACGGCGGGGGTGCCGGCGGCGGGTGGCCGCCCGTCGCGTCAGGCCGGGTTCGGCAGGGGCCCGCCGACCTGGTCGAGCAGGGCTCGCAGCCGGTCCTCGCGGCTCCGCAGCCCCTCCTTGTACTCGACGTTGTCGGTGTCGGCGATCTCCATGCGGAGGTCGCGGAAGGCGGCATCCAACAGCTCGCGCAGCAGGCTGACATCGTCGTCATCGAGGTGCAGATCCATGGCGGCGGACCCTAGCGCGACGCCGTCGGCCGACCCGATTCGGCGCCGGACGCGGCGGTGCCCGCCCCGGGGGCGAGGGGGCGGGCACCAGGGCCGGCGGCGGGGGAGACCGACCGCCCGGCCGGGGAGGACCAGATCGGGGCGGGACCGGTGTGCTGCGGGCTCAGGCGGCGGTGTGGACCCGGTCGGTCGGCACGCCGGACTGGACCTCGAGGACGAAGGCCTCGAGCTCGAGCTCGCTGGCTCGACGGCGGTAGCTCGTGGCGAGCACCCGGCCGAGGTGCTCGGCCTGGGAGCGCAGGCTGGCGGCCCGGCGGCGCATCGACTCGGCCTGGTCGAGCAGCTCGTGGTCGACGACCGGCTGTTGCATGGGTACGACCCCCTCGTGTCGGGCGATCCCCTCGATCGCGCTCGACTCCAACAACACCGGCAGGGCACTTCCGCATTCCATCGCCGGTGTCCCGCCGGCGTGGCGTTCGTCACGCAGGCGGCGCGGCGTCGGGTGCAGGGGCCTCGGGGGTCAACCGGGGCGGGTGGCCGTAGCGCCGACGGAACCAGAGGTAGGCGACGAGGCCCACGGGCAGCGTCAGCCAGAACGACACGAGGCGGTAGGCGAGGGTGGCGAGCACCGCCTTGCGGGCACCGATGTGGGCGAGGGTCAGCATGGCGCTGAGGCCGGCCTCGACCACCCCGATGCCGCCGGGGGTGATGGGCACCATGGCGAGCACGGCGGCGAACCCGTAGGCGAGCAGCACCAGGCTCGGTCGCGGCCGGGCACCGACCGCGAGGAGCGCGCAGACCAGGGCGAGGTAGTCGAACAACCAGTTGCCGACGGCGGCGGCCAGGGCCCGTCGCCACCGCGAGCCGAGCGCGACGACGACCACGTCGCGGCGGGCGGCGAGGGCGTCGCCGTCGAGGGTCGCCGGCCGGTGCAGGCGGTGCTGCAGCGGCGCCGCCACGCGGTGGATGACGTCGCCGAGCACGCGGATGGGTCGGTCGAAGTGGACGAGCACGAACCCGCTGCCGAACAGCACGAGGAACAGCACCGAGCCGCCCCAGGCGACCACGTGCATGCTGTCGGGGATCGGTGCACCCAGCAGCGACGCGAGCAGGGCCAGCACGGGGATGGCGAACAGCACGCCGTTGGAGATGAAGGCGTTGGCGGCCAGCGCGGTGCCCGCCGTGCCGCGGTCGACGCCGGCCACCGACAGCATCCGCCAGCCCATGGTGGTCCCGACCGCGGCACCGCCGGGCACGGCGCGGCTGACCGCGTTGGCGGTCAGCTGCGAGGTGGCCGCGACGAACCACGGGACGTCGGGGATGGCGACGCGGATGAGGGCCCAGGTGCAGGCGAAGGACAGGCCCTCCAGCACGACCATGGGCACGAACCACCACAGGGCGATGGTGCTCAGCTCGGGCACCGCGCTGGCGAGGTCGCCCAGCTCGGGGAGCAGGCCGTACAGGACGGCGGCCGACAGCGCCAGGAAGACCAGCCGCAGCGCGATGGCCCGGCGTGACGGGCGCGGGGCCGGCGCGGTCGGGACGGTGACCAGCCCGGGGTCGCGGGCGGTCACATCCATGGTCACGTCCCGACGCTACCGGCGGCCACGACGCGGCACCGGCAGCCCGGCCGGTCCGCGGGTGGGTTCGCCCCCGGCTTCCCCAGGGGCGGACTCGTGGCCACGGCCGCCGAACGCCGTCAGGTGAGCGCCGAGTCGGTCGCCGCGCCGAACGCCGTCAGGTGAGGGCCGAGTCGGCCGCGGTGCCGGCCGCCGTGGCCAGCTTGTTGGTCCTCGGGCAGGCGACCTTCATCCCCATGCCGCAGCGCGGGCACTGCCATGCCTCGTCGGCCCCCGTGCGCCACAGCGTCGTGCCGCACGACGGGCAGCGCTGCTGCCAGATCGAGCACTCGACGTCGGCGAGGCGCTTCGACTTCAGCGGGCAGCCCCGGTCGCCGCACACCGCCCAGTCGGGATCCGGCTCGATGGCGAACACGGGGCACTTGTCGACGCACAGGCCGCAGTCGTCACAGGTGAACGGGTCGATGACGAACAGGCCCAGGAACGAATCGGTCTTGGTGAGCGCGCCCGTGGGGCAGGCGTACTCGCACCCACCGCAGCCGATGCAGGCGTCTTCGAGGACTCGATGCGACATGGCGATCCCCTCTCTGCGTGTCGCCTCGACTCAGGCCGGTGCCACGACGTCCTGGGGGTGGAAGTCCCGCAGGTCGTGGAGGCACTGCCGGCAGGCCCAGGGGGCCACGTCGACGGTGGTGTTGGTGAAGCGCTGCTCGTAGCGCTCGCCCGTCCAGCTCCAGTAGCCGTAGGGCAGGTCGAGCACCACCTCGAGGGCGGCGCCGCAGTGGGGACAGGTGGGAGCGTCCATCGGATCCTCCTCTCAGGCGCCCGCGGGCGCGCCCGCCACGACGGCGGCGCCGTCGAGGAAGGCCTGCACGGTCTGGTTGTAGCGGAAGAACAGGTCGACCCCGAGGGGGTCGTCGCCGTGCACGGCGATGCGGTCACCGAGCAGGGTCAGGCTGTTGATGGTCTGGCGGCCGGTCGCCCGGCCGTTGGCGACGATGTCGTCGAACATCGCCTGCCAGGCGTCGAGCGGTCCCTCCAGCCAGCAGCTGGCCGTGCGCTCGTCGCCGTCGCCGATCTGGTTCACGCCCGCACAGGTGATGCCCTCGAACGTGAGCAGCACCCGGAAGTCGCCGTGCTCGGAGCGCATGACGAGGGCGATGTCCATGTCGACGTCGCCGAGGACCTCGTAGGTCTCGGGATGGGCGTTCATCTCGGTGGCCAGCGAGTCGAAGAAGCCGACCGTGTCGATGCGTGGTGTCGTCATGGCTGCCTCCTCACGCCGCCGGCGAGAACGTCGACGGGTCGATCCCGAGCAGGTCGAGCGGCAGCTTGGTGCGCTGGACCCGGTTGAGCCCGGCCCGCTCGCAGCGGGCGAGGTAGGAGGTGAGCAGCTTCACCGTGAGCTGCATCTGCATCGGGAAGCCCTTCGTCTCGATCTCGTCGACACCGCCGGCGAGCAGGACCGAGATGGCCGTGGTGAGGTCGGGCTGGCTCCCGAACTCGACGAGGACGTCCTCGCCGTGGTCGAGGGCCTCGTGGATCTCCTCGGCGACGTCGGGGTCGTGCTCGATGGCGTAGCGCAGGTGCAGCGTGCCGTAGGCGACGTGGCGGGCCTCGTCCTGCATGGCCATGCGGAAGATCCGCTTCTCGACGTCGGTCGGTGCGATGAGCTCGCCCTGGCGGAAGATGTCGAGGATGAAGCCCTCGCCGAGCAGGTGCATGAGTGCCGAGGCCTGGGTGTAGGTCTTGGCCTCGAGGATGGTGCGCAGCAGGCTGGTGGTGCCGCCCCGGGACTTCAGCAGGCCGCCACCGTTGGCGAGCGCCCGCTTGCGGAAGACCTCGCTGTGGCGGGCCTCGTCCATGATCTGGGTGCAGAGGAACATCTTGGCCTCGAGGAAGTCGTGGTTCATCCGCCACATCCACTTGGCCGGGAGGTCCGCGGCGATCATCTCGACCTCGGACAGGGTCGTGCACAGCTGGCACACGGCGTGCTCGATGTCGTCGGGCAGCTCCTGCAGGTCACCCCACGGGATGTCACGGGTGGCCGACCACTGGCGGGCGACCGCCTCCTCGTAGAGCTCGCGCACGTTGTCGGACCACACCTGGGACTTCGTGTTGAGGATGTAGCCCATGTCGGGGGCGGGGTCCTCGATGTCGGAGCCTCGGGGCGACATCGTGCGGCGTGGCGGGTGCTCGGGCACCTCGCCGTAGGCGCCGACGGCGACGTCCATCATCGTCAGCCCACGCGGCGACGGCTTCGGGTGCACGCCCCACTCGCTCGCCGCGCCGCGCAACCACAGCCAGTCGAGCGGCGCCCCCATGGGCGTCTCGGCGGGCAGGTTCTCGTAGGCCCCGGTCATGGCCACCCCCTTGTGCCGGAACGCCGATAACGGTCGTTATCGGCGTTCCGGTGAAGGTATGGCGACGATCGGAACCGGAGATAGGGCCGAAGGTCCCAGGCAGGGATGGGTCGGCAGGGACGGGTCGGCAGGGATGGGTCGGCCGAGCCGGGTCGGCCGAGCCGGGACGTCGGTCGACCCGGGCGGGGCCGGCTCAGCCGAGGGCGCCGGCGTCGCGCAGCGTCGCCAGCTCGGCGTCGTCGACGCCGAGCACGTCGGCGAGCACCTCGTCGGTGTGCTGGCCGAGGGTGGGCGCCTTGGTCGGCTCCGGGTACTCGGCGCCCACCACCTTCACCGGGAACGGCAGCTCCTCGGCGCCGAGGCGCTCGGCCGGGATCCAGCCGAGCCGATCCCGGAACTGGGGGTCGTCGCTGATGTTCCGCGGCGTGTTGACCGGGGCGATGGTGGTGTTGTGCTCGTCGGCGAAGGCGATCCACTCGGCCGACGTCTTCGTCGTGAAGATGTCGCGCAGGATGGCCTGCAGCTCGCGGTTGCCGCGGGCGTGGTCGGCGAAGGTCGAGCCCGGCCACCGCTCGAACAGGTCCATGCGGTCGACGCCCTCGCAGAAGTTCTTCCAGAACGCCTGCTCGGAGGCCATGAACAGCACGTGGCCGTCGGCGGACTCGTACATCTGGTACCGCACCGGCTCGACCACGGTGCCGTCGATGGCCTTGCGCATCCCGGCCACCCCGGGTGCCCGGCGGGCGTAGTCGTCGGACTTGTTGCCGGTGACCTCGTCCTCGGGTCGCTCGTAGGCCTTCCACGACTCGGACCGGTACCAGTCGAAGGCGGCCGCGGCGTCGGACTGGGCGATCTCCATCTGGCAGCCCTCGCCGGTGGCCCGGGCCTGGATGATGCCGGCGAGGATGCCGAGGGCGCCGTAGATGGGTCCGGCGTTGATCCCGATCGACACGTGCTCGGGGATGTAGCAGAAGCCGTCGTCGTCGTAGGCGGGCGAGACGATGCCGGCCCAGGTGTCGTAGGCGATGCCGTGGCTCGGCAGGTTCTTGTAGGGGCCGGTCATGCCGTACCCGGAGATGGTGATGAACACGATCTTCGGGTTGAGCTCGCGCAGGGCCTCGTAGCCGAGCCCCAGCCGCTCGAGGGCGCCCGGACGCATCGCCTCGACCACGCAGTCGGCCTCGGCCGCCAGCCGGCGGAACACCTCGGCGCCCTCGGGGCTCTTGAGGTTGAGCTGCACCGACCGCTTGCCCCGGTTGAGGTGCAGGTGCATGAGCGAGGTGCCCTCGACGATCGGCCAGGTCATCTCCCGGACGTAGTCACCGGCGGGCGACTCGACCTTGATGACGTCGGCCCCGAGGTCGGCGAGGTTGGTCGTGATGCCGGCCGGGCCGAGGAGCGAGGCCTCGATGATGCGGACGCCGGCGAGGGGAGCGGTCGTAGCCATGGCCGACATCTGACACCGCGTCAGATCCCGAAGGCAAGCGCAGGTCGCCCGTCGTTCACCGGCTGTTCGGATCCGGTCCACCAGCAGGGCACCCGACCCGAGTAGACCCCTGGGCCCGTGGGGGTCGAAGCCCGGGCGGAGCGGGGGGTGGCCGAGCTGCTGGATGCGGCGCCGCTCACCCGCGTGCACATCCGGGTGTGGCTGCTCGCCGCCATGGGCGTCATGCTCGACGGCTTCGACTTCTTCATCATGGGCGTGGCCATCCCGCTCATCGAGGCGGACTGGGCACCGACCACGATCCAGGTCTCGCTGCTGTCGGCCTCGGCGGTGCTCGGCGCCATGGTCGGCGCCGCCACCATCGGCCGGCTCACCGATCGCCTCGGCCGTCGGCTCGTCTTCAAGCTCGACCTCGCCATGTTCGTCGTGTTCGCCCTGCTGTCGGCGCTCGCCCCGAGCATCTGGCTGCTGATCCTGTTCCGCTTCCTCCTCGGCGTCGGGGTCGGCGCCGACTACCCGATCAGCGCCAGCTACGTGGCCGAGATCTCCCCGGCCCGCCCGCGGCCCCGTCTGCTGGTGGGGGCCTTCGCCTTCCAGGCGGTCGGCCAGATCATCGGCGTGGTCGTGGGCCTCGTGATCATGCGGCTCTACCCGGAGCCGACGGCGTGGCGGTGGATGCTCGGCTTCGGTGTGGTGCCCGCCCTCATCATCGTGGTCCTGCGCCGGGGCGTGCCCGAGAGCCCGCGCTGGCTGGCCCGCAACGGCGAGGTCGGCGAGGCCCGCCGGGTGTGCGGGCTGTTCGCCGGGACCGAGGTGTCCGAGGAGGCGGTGCGCACCTACGCCGAGCTGAACGAGGGCGAGGTGCCCTACCGCGAGCTGTTCGGGCGGCGGTTCAGACGGCGCACCGTGCTCACCACGGTGCCGTGGTTCTTCATGGACATCGCCACCTACGGCGTCGGCGTGTTCACCCCGACGATCATCGCCGCCATCGGCATCTCCGCCGCCAACTCCGGCTTCATGGCCGACGACATCGCCTCGGCCAAGGGCTCCGCCTTCGTCGACCTGTTCCTCGTGGCCGGCTTCGGGCTGGCGATCCTGCTGATCACCCGGGTCGACCACCTCCGCCTGCAGATGGCGGGGTTCGCCGCCATGATCATCGGGCTGCTGGTGCTGGCGTGGGTGTCGTCGCTGCCCGGGGGAGGCGATGCGCACACGCTCGGGGTGTTCGTGGGCTTCTCGGTGTTCAACCTGTTCATGAACATGGGCCCGAACTCGACCACCTTCCTGCTCCCGGCCGAGGTCTTCCCCACCGAGGTGCGGGCCAGCGGCCACGGTCTCGCCACCTCCTGTGGCAAGGCGGGCGCGGCGCTGGGGCTGTTCTGCTTCCCCCTCTTCCAGGCCGACCTGGGCTTGTCGACGACGCTGGTCCTCATCGCCGGTGGCTGCGGGGTGGCCACGGTCG
Source organism: Acidimicrobiales bacterium (assembly GCA_041394145.1). GTDB lineage: Bacteria > Actinomycetota > Acidimicrobiia > Acidimicrobiales > Acidimicrobilacustridaceae > JAWKIW01. Next base: position 103,914 of record JAWKIW010000014.1, on the reverse strand, counting down.
TCACCGGGCTGTTCCGGGTGCCCACCGCCTCGCCGGCCTGAGCGCCGGCGCTACGGTGCGGCGATGTTCGACCTGACCGGACGGGTGGTGGTGGTGACCGGCGCCAACCGCGGCATCGGCCTCGGGATCGCCCGGGGCGTGGCCGAGGCCGGTGCCGACGTCGTGGTGTGGGGGCGCGACGAGCAGCGCAACGCCGCCGCCGTCGCCGACCTCGAGCGGTTCGGTCGCCGGGTCCTCGCCCTGCGCTGCGACGTGGGCGACGAGGACCAGGTGGTCGAGGCCTTCGCCCGCTCGGTCGACGCCATGGGTCGGGTCGACTGCCTGTTCGCCAACGCCGGCGTCAGCGGGTTCTCGCCCTTCGTGGACATGACCCTGCAGGAGTGGCGCCGGGTGCAGCGGGTCAACCTCGACGGCGCCTTCCTGTCGCTGCGGGAGGCGGCCCGTCACCTCGTCGACCGGGGCGAGGGCGGTTCGCTGGTGGCCATCTCGTCGGTGTCGGCCGTCGACGGCGCCCCCGGCATGGAGCACTACGCGGCCTCGAAGGGCGCGCTCCTGGCCCTCATGCGCGGCCTCGCCGTCGAGCTGGCCCGCCACCAGGTCCGCTGCAACACGATCCTGCCCGGCTGGACCGAGACCGACATGCTCTCGCCGATGGCGGCGAACCAGAAGTTCGTCGACAACACCATCAAGCGCACCCCCGCCCGCCGGTGGGGCGCGCCGTCGGACCTGGCGCCGGTCGCGGTGTTCCTGGCCGATCCCACCAACACCTTCCACACCGGTGACACCCTCGTCGTCGACGGCGGCTACTCGATCTTCTGACGCCGCAGCCGCCGGATCGACCACCGCCGGCCGGCCACCGGATCCCGACGTCGTGTCGGCCGGGCGCGCCCGGGTGAGGCATGATGACGCCACGATCGCCATCCCCGGGAGGACGTCATGAAGGTTGTCGTCGACTACGACCTGTGCGAGAGCAACGCCGTGTGCATGGGCATCGCCCCGGAGGTGTTCGAGGTGCGCGACGACGACTTCCTGTACGTGCTGCAGGAGAACCCACCCGAGGAGATGCGGCCGAAGATCGAGGAGGCCGTGCGGCGCTGCCCGAAGCAGGCCATCTCGATCGAGGGGTGAGCTGACCGGGTGGTGCTCGACACCGTCCTGATCGTCGGCGGGTCGCTCGCCGGCCTCAACGCGGCGGAGACCCTGCGCCAGGAGGGCTTCGGCGGCACCATCGCGGTCGTCGACGGCGAGCCCCAGATCCCCCACGACCGGCCGCCGCTGTCCAAGCAGGTGCTGTCGGGGGCGTGGCCGCCCGAGAAGGCGACGCTGCCCGGTGCCAACGCCGACCTCGACCTCACCTGGCACCTCGGTCGGCGGGCCACGGCGGTCGACCTCGCCCACCACCGGGTGACCCTCGACGACGGCTCGTCGCTCAACGGTGAGGCCCTGGTGATCGCCACCGGTGCGACGCCCCGCCGGCTCCCGTGGATGGACGGCGTCGGCGGCGTGCACGTGCTGCGCACCCTGGCCGACTGCCTCGCCATCCGCGACCGCCTCGAGGCCGGTGCGTCACGGGTGGTGGTCGTGGGTGCCGGCTTCATCGGCGCCGAGGTGGCCGCCACCTGTCGGGAGCGGGGCTGCGAGGTCACCATCGTCGAGGCCCTCCCGGTGCCGCTGGAACGGGCGCTCGGGCCCCGCATGGGCCCGCTGGTGGCGGACCTGCACCGCGACCACGGCGTCGAGGTGCGGACCGGCACGATGGTGGACGGGGTCGCCACCGGCGACGACGGCGACGTCACCGGCGTGGTGCTCGCCGGCGGCGAGGTGCTGCCGGCCGACCTCGTCGTGGTGGGCATCGGGGTCGCGCCCGCCACGGGCTGGCTCGACGGCTCCGGCCTCGATCTCGACGACGGGGTCCTCGTCGACGCCAACCTGTGGGCGGCCCCCGGTGTGGTCGTGGCCGGCGACATCGCCCGCTTCCCCAGCCGTCGCTTCGGCGCCGTGTTGCGGGTCGAGCACTGGGAGAACGCCATCCAGATGGGCCAGCACGCGGCCCGGACGTTGCTGGCCGAGGCGGCGGGGGCGGACCTGGGCGCCCTCGACCCCTTCGACCCGGTGCCGTGGTTCTGGTCCGACCAGTACGACCGCAAGATCCAGCTGGCGGGACGGTCGGGCGCCGACCACGAGGTCGAGGTGGTCATCGGCTCCACCGACGAGCGCCGCTTCGTGGCTCTCTACGGCAAGGACGGCGTCGTACGGGGGGTGCTCGGATGGAACCGGCCCCGCCACGTCATGCAGCTCCGCCACCTCGTCGACGACGCCGTCGCTTGGGCCGACGGGCTCGCCGAGGCCCGGGCGCTGGCCTGAACCGGGGCGGGCGGGTGGCGGCCGCGGACGAGCTCGTCGACGTCTGTGACGAGACGGGCAGGGTCGTCGGCACCGCGACGCGGGCCGAGATGCGGGCGGGGCGCCTCTGGCACCGCACCGTCTTCATCGCCGTGCTCACCACCGACGACCGCGCCTGGGTCCACCGTCGGGCCGACTGGAAGGACGTGTGGCCCGGCTGGTGGGACGTCTGCTTCGGCGGCGTGCTCGCCGCCGGGGAGGGGTTCGACGATGCCGCCCGGCGTGAGCTGGCCGAGGAGGCGGGCATCACCGGGGTCGACCTCGCGGCCGTGGCGACGGGTCGCTACGAGGACGAGGCCTGCCGCGAGCACGCCGCCGTGTACGTCGCCCGCACCGACGCGCCCTGCACCTGCCCCGACGGCGAGGTCGCCGAGGCCCTGCTCGTGCGGCGCGACGACCTGGCGGCGTGGGTCGCGGGCCGCCGCCTCGTGCCCGACAGCGCCGCCCTCGTCCTGCCCCACCTGCTCGGTGCCGGGGCGGGCCCCGCCGACGAGGCCTAGGGTGGCCCCGGGCCCCGGTCCGGGATCAGGGTGGTCCCTGTGGTGCACCCGGGCCGGGGCGCCGCCGACCAGACTGTCGCCGTGACCGCCACCGTCGCCCTGCTGCTCGTGCTCACGCTGGCGGTCGCAGCCGGTGACTGGGCCGCCGTCGCGGTCGGCAGCAAGCCGCTCGAGTACGTCTGCAAGCCGCTCACCATGGTGGTGCTGATCGCCGCCACCCTCGCCCTCGAACCGGCCAGCACCTCGGCCCGGGCGTGCTTCGTGGTGGCGCTGGTGCTGTCGCTCGCCGGCGACGTCTTCTTGATGCTCCCCGACGAGCGGCTGTTCGTGTTCGGGCTCGGCTCGTTCCTCGCCGGCCACGTCGCCTACATCGTCGGGCTGTGGTTCGCCGGCGTCTCCTTCGGGGCCTTCCTCGTCGGTCTCGCCATCGTCGTGGTCGCGGTCGCGACGCTGGGCCTGCGCATCGTGCGCGGCGTCCGTCAGGGGGACCACCCCGAGCTCGCCGGCCCGGTCACCGCCTACCTCGTGGTGATCTCGGCGATGGTGGCCAGCGCCGTGGGTCGCGTGAACGGCTTCGCCATCGTCGGGGCCGGCCTGTTCTACGCCTCGGACGCGATGATCGCCTGGACGCGGTTCATCGAGGACAAGCCCTGGGGGCGGGTCGCGATCATCGTCACGTACCACCTGGGCCAGATCGGGCTGGTGCTGTCGCTGGTGTGACCCGGTGGTCCGACGTCGGACCTGCCGTCCGGCCCTTCCGGTCGCCGGGGGGTGCCGCCGTACGCTGAGGTCATGTCGATGACCCGACGCCTCCTCGCCGGCGCCGCCGCTGCCCTGGGTGGCGTGGCCGTCTACGACCTCCTCCAGAAGCGTCACGCCATCACCCGGAACTACCCGATCATCGGGCACTTCCGGTTCCTGCTCGAGGGGATCGGCCCCGAGCTGCGCCAGTACATCGTCACCGACAACGACCAGGAGCGACCCTTCAGCCGCGACCAGCGGCGCTGGATCTACTCGTCGGCCAAGCAGGAGAACCCCTACTTCGGGTTCGGCACCGACAACGACCTCGAGCGCAGCCCCAACTACGTGATCGTCAAGCACGTGGCCTTCCCGCTGGCGCCGCTGCCCGGGGAGCCGAACCACCCCGACCCCTCGTCGCCCCTGCCCGCCGCCAAGGTCCTCGGCGGCGCCCGGGGGCGTCGGCGCGCCCTGCGGGTCCCGTCGGTCGTCAACATCTCGGGGATGAGCTACGGCGCCCTGAGCGGCGCGGCCATCGAGGCCCTCAACCGGGGTGCCGCGCTGGCGGGTGCGCTGCACAACACGGGCGAGGGCGGGGTCTCCCCACCACCGTCACGGGGGCGAGCTCGTGTTCCAGCTCGGCACGTCGTACTTCGGCTGCCGCGACGCACGGGGCGCCTTCGACCTCGACCGGCTCGTCGACCTCTGTGCCGAGCACCCGATCCGAGCGGTCGAGATCAAGCTGTCCCAGGGGGCCAAGCCGGGCCTCGGGGGCCTGCTGCCGGCAGCCAAGGTCACGCCCGAGATCGCCGAGATCCGTGGCATCCCGGTGGCCGCCGACTGCAAGAGCCCCCCGGCGCACAGCGCGTTCCACGACGTCGACTCGATGCTCGACCTCGTCGAGCGCATCGCCGAGGCCACCGGCCTGCCGGTGGGGATCAAGTCGGCGGTGGGCGAGGACGCGTTCTGGGACGACCTGGCCCTGCGGATGGACCGCACCGGGCGCGGGGTCGACTTCATCACCGTGGACGGCGGCGAGGGGGGCACCGGCGCCGGGCCGCTGGTCTTCACCGACCACGTGGCCCTGCCCTTCAAGTGGGCCTTCAGCCGTGTCTACCGGGCCTTCGCCGAGCGGGGCCTGCACGAGCAGGTGGTGTTCATCGGCTCGGGCAAGCTCGGCATCCCCGAGAACGCCCTGCTCGCCTTCGCCCTCGGCTGCGACCAGATCGCCGTCGGCCGCGAGGCGATGATGGCCGCCGGGTGCATCCAGTCCCAGCGCTGCCACACCGGGAACTGCCCCACCGGGGTGGCGACCCAGAACCCCTGGCTCCAGCGCGGCCTCGACCCGTCGCTGAAGTCGGTCCGGGTGGCCAGCTACCTCGCGTCGGTGCGCTTCGAGCTGCTGCGCCTGTCCCGGGCCTGTGGCCAGCCGCACCCGGGCCTGGTGGCCCCCGACGCCGTCGACGTCCTGCTCGGCGAGCTGCGGGCCGCGTCGGCCCGCCAGCTGTTCGACTACAAGGCCGGCTGGGGGCTGCCGTCGCCCGCCGACCAGGAGGAGATCCGTCGGCTCATGGCCGAGGGCGTGCTCGCCGGCGCCTGAGCCCGGGCTCGCCTTCACGTGACCGAGGCCGTCGTCCGAGCCGGCGGGCTCGCGGCTCAAGGCCGTCGTCCGATGGGTCGATGGACCCAGCGGGCCGCGGCGGACCTCCCTCGACCGCCGGGTCCGGGGGTGCCGACATGCGCGTGCTTCGGGGTCGGACGGGCGTGCTCGCCGTCGTGGCGACCGTCGGGCTGCTGGCCGCGGCGTGCCACGCCCCGCTGCCGGGGACCAGCTGCGCCCTCTTCCCCGACAACAGCTTCTGGCGGGCCGACGTGTCGGCGTTGCCGGTCCACGCCCGCTCGGCGGCGTGGGTCTCGTCGGTGGGGGCCTCCCGGGGTGCCCACGCCGACTTCGGCTCGGGGCTGTGGGACGGCGGCCCGATCGGCATCCCCTACGACGTCGTGACGGGAACCCAGCCCGCGTCCCGATCAGCTTCGACTACGCCGACGAGAGCGACCCCGGGCCCTATCCGATCCCGCCGAACGCCCAGATCGAGGGCGGTCCGTCGTCGACGGGTGACCGTCACGTGCTGGTGGTCGACAAGGACGCCTGTCGCCTGTACGAGACGTGGAGCACCTATCCCGACGGCCGTGGCGGCTGGACCGCGGGGTCGGGCGCCGTGTTCGACCTGAAGAGCAACGCCACCCGGCCCGCCGGGTGGACCTCGGCCGACGCCGCCGGACTGCCGATCCTGCCCGGCCTCGTGCGCTACGACGAGGTGGCCAACGGGACCGTCGACCACGCCATCCGCATCACCGTGCCCCGCACGTCGAAGGCCTCCCTGTGGCCGGCCCGCCACCAGGCTGGGTCGACCACCGATGCGAACGTCCCGCCGATGGGGGCGTGGTTCCGGGTGAAGGCGGGTGTGGACGAGAACCGCTTCGACCCGGCCGTGCGCCCGATCATCCGGGCGCTCAAGCACTACGGCGGGATCGTCGCCGACAACGGCTCGGGCTGGTACCTGAGCGGCGTGCCCGACGCGCGCTGGAGCAACGATGCCCTGGCGACGTTGGGGCGGCTGGTGGGCACCGACTGGGAGGCCGTCGACACCACCTCGCTCGTGGTCGACCCGAACAGCTGGCAGGCCACCACCGCGACGTAGGACCACGCGGCGGACGCGGTCTCGACGGGTCCACCGCCTGCCGCCGGTGCGCCGGGTGTCGCCGCGGGGTCCGGCGGTCGTCGCCCCATGGGGTAGAACGGTCGCGGCATGGCCGCGCGACCCCCTTCCGCCGCCGACTCCCGCGCTCCCACCGGCGCCCGCCCGAGTCGCATCGTGATCGACGCGGTCGGCCCGGCCGTCGACGGCGGGCGCCGACCCGTCAAGCGGGTGGTCGGCGAGCCGGTCGAGGTCGAGGCCACCGTCTACGCCGACGGCCACGACCGCCTGTACGTGGCGGTGGCCCACCAGCCCCCGGGGGCCCGGGGGTGGGCGGTCGTGCCCATGGCGTCGACCAACCCGGGCCTGGACCGGTGGGCGGCGTCGTTCGTGCCGGGGGAGGTCGGCCTGCACCGCTACCGGGTGCTCGCGTGGGTCGACCACGTCGGCTCGTGGCTCGACGGCACGCAGCGCAAGCTCGACGCCGGGGTCGACGTGAGCTCCGAGCTGCTGGCCGGGGCGGCCCTGCTCGAGGCGCTGGCGCCCAAGGTCGCCAAGACCGAGCGGCCGGCGCTCGCCGCCCTCGCCGGGCGCCTGCGCGAGGGCGACGCTGCGGCGGTGGCCGACCCGACGCTGCTGCCCCTGGCGCACGGCGGCCTGAAGGCCGCCGACGCCGAGGTGTCGCGGCCGACGCTCGAGGCCGACGTCGAGCCCGAGCGGGCGCTGTTCAACGCCTGGTACGAGCTGTTCCCCCGGTCGTGGTCGACGAAGGGCCCGGGCCACCACGGCACGCTCGCCGACGTCGCCGCCCAGCTCGACTACGTCGCCTCGATGGGCTTCGACATCTTGTACCTGCCGCCCGTCCACCCGATCGGCCGGTCCTTCCGCAAGGGCCCCGACAACAGCGAGACCGCCGGCCCCGACGACCCCGGCAGCCCGTGGGCCATCGGCGGGCCCGAGGGCGGCCACACCGCCGTGCACCCCCAGCTGGGGACCGTCGACGACGTCGCCGACCTCGTCGCCAAGGCCGCCCAGCAGGGCCTCGACCTGGCGCTCGACCTCGCCTTCCAGTGCTCGCCCGACCACCCCTGGGTCACCGAGCACCCCGAGTGGTTCCGGCACCGTCCCGACGGCACCATCCAGTACGCCGAGAACCCGCCCAAGAAGTACCAGGACATCTACCCGCTCGACTTCGAGTGCGACGCGTGGCGCGAGCTGTGGGACGCCCTGCTCGACGTCGCCCTGTTCTGGGCCCGCCGGGGGGTGCGGATCTTCCGGGTCGACAACCCCCACACCAAGCCGTTCGCCTTCTGGGAGTGGTTCATCGCCGAGGTGCGGGTGCGCTACCCGGAGGCCATGTTCCTGTCCGAGGCCTTCTCGCGGCCCGAGATCATGCACCGGCTCGCCAAGGTCGGCTTCACGCTGTCGTACTCGTACTTCCCGTGGCGCCAGACCAAGGCCGAGCTCACCGAGTACTTCACCGAGCTGTCGACGCCGCCGGGCGTCGACCAGTTCCGGCCCAGCGCCTGGCCCAACACGCCCGACATCCTCACCTTCCAGCTGCAGGGCGCGCCCCGGACGCTGTTCGCCTCGCGGGCCTTCCTCGCCGCCACCCTCTGCCCGAGCTGGGGCGTCTACGGGCCGGCGTTCGAGCTCGCCGACAACGTCGACGCCGCCAACGGCAAGGAGGAGTACGGGGCATCCGAGAAGTACGAGATCCGTGACTGGGACCGCAACGACCCGGCCAGCCTGCGCGAGCTGCTCGGCGAGCTCAACCGCATCCGGACCGACCACCTGGCGCTGCGGACGCTGCGGACGCTGCGCTTCCACCACGCCGACAACGACGCCCTGCTCGTGTACTCGAAGACGCCCTACGCCGGACCGTCGGTCGACCCCGCTCGCCCGCACCAGGCGTCGATCCTGGTGGTGGCGAACCTCGACGCGGCCTGGACCCAGGGCGGGTTCCTCGACCTCGACCTCGCCGCGCTGGGGGTCGACCCGGCCCGCCCCTACACCGCGCACGACGTGCTGGCCGACCGGACGTTCACGTGGGAGGGGTCCCACGTCTACGTCGAGCTGCACCCCGACGAGCAGCCCGGCCACGTCTTGCGCATCACCCAGGAGTAGGTGGACGCGCCGGCCGCCCGACCCCACGGGAGGGGCGCCGGCCTCCCGATCCCACTGGAGGGATGGTGAACGAGCCGATGGACTGGGCCGACCGCTACGACGAGGAGATCGCCGCCGCGATGCTCCGCCTGTCCCGGTCGCCGGAGGGGGGTGACAGCGGCGTGCCCGGCTACCTGGGGATCCGGTTCACCGAGGTGGGCCCCGGCCGGTGCGTCGCCGAGCTCGACGTCGGCGAGCACCTGCTGAACCCCTTCGGCGCCGCCCACGGTGCGGTGCTCGCCTCGCTCGTCGACCACGTGCTCGGATCGGCCGTGTTCCCCCTCGTCCCCCGCGGCACCTGGCCGGCCACCCTCGAGTTCAAGATCAACTACCTGGCGCCCACCCGCCCGGGCACCCTGCGGGCGACGAGCCGTGTCGTCTCGCTCTCGAAGAAGACGGCGACCGTCGCGGTCGACTGCGAGAGCAACGGCCGCCTGGTCGGCACCGCCCTCGGCACGATCGCCCTCGCGCCGCCGAAGCCGCCGGAGTAGCGGCCGGATCGCCGCGGGTGCGGCTGGTGCCGGGGCCGGAGCGGCCACCCGCGCAGCGGGCTCGACGTGGCCGTATCGTGACATCATCTCCATGTTCGCGATGATCTCGCGTTGCATCCTGTGGCGAACAGGTGTACGATGATCGCATGAGCAGCGGACCCCGGGTGGCGACCGAGCAGCACGGCGGTCGGGCGCTGCGGTCGGCGGTGGCGGCGGTCGGCCGGGAGCTCGGGCGGCTGGTCGAGGGGTTCGACCCGGACCTGCTCACCGCAGCCGACGCCGCCGAGCTCGCCCAGCGGTTCGCCGAGGTCGAGCGGCTGGCGTCGGCAGGGCGGCTGCTGGCGACGGCGCGGATGGCGCACCTCGGTGTGGGCCGGCGAGGGCGACACCGACGTGGCCAGGTGGGTCGCTCGCGACGGGCCAGTCGACCGCCGATGCGAAGCGGGACCTCGCCGCGGCGCGTGCGCTCGAGGAGCTCGACGACTTGCGCAGGGCGCGCTGCGCCAGGGCCGGCTGACCAAGGAGCAGGTGCGCGAGATCGCGCCGGCCGCGGCCGCGGCACCCGGTCAGGAGGGCGAGCTGCTCGACGAAGCGGCCCACGGGTCGGTCGAGCGCCTGGCGGGCAAGGCCCGGGCGGCGAAGGCGGTGGCGGCGCGACGGTCGCGACGCCGTGGCGCGGATGCGGCGCCGGCGGGCGGTGACCCACGGTCGGGCCGACGACGGCTCGGCCTGGCTGCGAGCGTCGGGTCCACCCGACGAGATCGCCCGCATCGTGGCCGGCCTCGTGCCGTGGGCCGAGGCGACCCGCCGCGACGCCCGTGCCGCGGGCGAGGTGCTCACCGAGGAGCAGGCCCGCTTCGACGGACTGGTCCGCTCGGCGGCGCAGCCCGTACCGGTCGACGGGTCGGTGCCGGCCGGCGAGCGGGTCGCGGGCGCGGACGTCGAGGGCGACGGCGACGGCGACGGCGACGACGATGCGGACGCCGCCGTGTCTCCCGCCGGGTGCCCGCCAGATCGGCGACGGGGCAGACCCCGATGGGCGACCAAGGTGATCGTCAACGTCGACCTGCAGGCCCTGCGGCGCGGCTTCACCGTGCCGGGGGAGCGCTGCGAGATCAGCGGCCTGGGACCGGTGCCGGTGGCGGTGGTCGACGACCTGCTCCGGCGGGAGGACACCTTCGTCGCGGCCGTGCTGCGCGACGGGGGTCGACGTCCAGCAGGTGGCGCATCTCGGAAGAGGTCCCACCGTCGCGCAGCGCACCGGCGCTGGAGGCCGACCACACGACCTGCTGCATCGACGGCTGCCCCGACCCGCCGAAGGTGATCGACCACCACCACCGCTACGTCGACGACGGACCGCGGACGTTGGCCAACCTCGGGCCGCTGTGCGCGACGCACGACGGCCGCAAGACCAACGAGGGCTGGGTGCTGGTGCGCCACGGTCGGTCCCGCCGCCTCCTCCCACCTGACCACCCGCTCGTGGCCGGCGCCACCCCCGGCGGCTGCGTCGACCTGGACGAGCCTCGCGGCGACGCGGCGGCACCTTCGCACCGGTGGGGCCCGGCGGATGCGCCGACCTCGGCGCCGCACCAGCTCGACCTGCTCGTCGGCTGACCGGATCCGGCGGCGACACGAGGCCGCCGCCCTGCTACGCCGGAGGCATGGAACCTCGCATCTCCCTGGTCACCCTCGGCTGCCGAGACGTCTCCCGCGCTCGGGCGTTCTACGAAGCCATGGGGTGGGAGGGCCGGTCACCGGACGGGCAGGTGGTCTTCCTGCAGGCGGGGCCGATGGTGCTCGCCCTGTGGGACCGCGCTCTGCTCGCCGACGACTCGACCGTCGTCGATGCCGGGGGCTGGGGAGGGGTCACGCTCGCCCACAACGTGGCGTCACCCGAGGAGGTCGACGCCGTCCTCGCCGACGCGGCCGCCGCCGGCGCCACGATCGGGCGGCCGGGCGCACCCACCTCGTGGGGCGGGTACAGCGGCGTCTTCATCGACCCCGAAGGCCATCCGTGGGAGGTCGCCCACAACCCGGGCTGGACGCTCGGACCCGACGGCTCGGTGACGCTGCCCTGAAGCGTCCACGGGTGGCGACGGCACCCGCACCGCGGTCACTGCTCGACCTACGATGCGCCGATGCGGCGGATCTCGTGGTGGGTGGCCGCGGCGGTCGCGCTCGCGGTCGTCGGTGCGGCGTGCAGCGCCGATCCGTCGGCCGCGCCGGCCACGACGTCGAGGGGGCCCATCGGGCCGCGCGCCGGCACCATCGGCGGCAGCGGTGACGGCCAGCGCGGCCTGACCGACGAGCAGGCGCAGGACGCGGTGGCCGACGACGGCAGCGGCACCACCCTGGCGCCGAGCGCGGCGGAGACGAAGGGCGAGGGGACCCGCATCCCGATCCAGCTCGTGCCGCTGGCCAGCGGCTACCGGAAGCCGACGGTGCTCGTCTCCGTCGGCGGCGGCACCCCCGTCCCGCTCCTGCTGGACACCGGCTCGGTCGGCATCCACATCCTGGCCCAGGACGTCGGCACGACCGGCATGACCACCACGACCACGCCGCTCACCGAGACCTGCGGACGGCTCGCGGTACACGGGTGTGCTCGCCCAAGGACCGGTGGCGCTCGGTCCCGCCGGGTCCCAGGTCTCGTCCGCCTCGCCGGTCGCGCTCTTCGTCATCGACCAGGTCGGCTGCACGAGCGCCAACCCGAGCTGCCCGTCGCCGACCGCGCAGGCCCTCATCACCAACAACGGCGTCCACGGCACGATGGGCGTGTCCCTGGCGCCGTCGTCGGGCTGCGCCGCGCCGATCTACAGCCCGTTGCTGCAGCTCCCCGGTGGGGAGACGGGCTTCTCGGTGACGTTCGCGTCAGGGGGCTCGGCCGCCATCACGCTGGGGAACGTCCCACCTGCCGCCGGCGGGACGGCGGTTCCCCTGGAGGCGTCGCAGTACACCGGCCCGGCCAACGGCGTCGTGTCCTCCTCCGGCGGCTCCGGCTGCTCCGCCGGCCCGGCGTCGCAGCAGTACCCGAACCAGTCCGGCGCGTGGGACACCACGTCGGCGCAGCTGTGCTGGAAGGTCGGCGCCAGCGGTCCGGTGTGTGGCCGCACGACCTTCGACTCGGGGTCCGAGGATGCCGGCGTCGCCATCGGCAGCTTCCCGGGCGCAGCCGTCACGACGGTGACGAACAGCAGCGGTGCGACGACGCAGTCCTACATCGCGCCGGGCACCCCGATCGCCGTCTCCGCCTCGGCGACGGCGACGCCCATGTGGACCTTCGACGCCGGCACCACGAACGGCACGAACCGGGTCGCCACCTCGTCGCCGGCGTCGTTCCTGCTCGCCACGGCGGGCGGCTACTTCTACGAGGCGGGCTGGGTCACCTACGACGCCCAGCACGGCCAGCTCGTCGTCACGCCGCAGGCGTGAGCAGCGCCGTCGCGGACCCTCGCGGGGCGGACCGACCCGACGGCGTCAGGCCATGCCGTAGGCGTGGGTGGGGCGGATGCGCAGCACGAGGCGGCGGTCGGCCACCATGGCGGTGCGGAACTCGTCCCAGTCGGGGTGCTCGCCGGCCATCGACCGGTACAGCGCCACGAGGGCCTCGACGGTGTCGTCGTCGGGGGCGGCGGCCACGGGGGAGAGCTCGGCGTCGCCCTCCACCACCACGTAGCTCCAGAAGTCGTCGGACGTCGCGTGGAGCGAGACCCGGGGGTCGCGCGCCGCGTTGCGGGTCTTGGCCCGGTCGGCGGTGACCGAGATCTCGATGGCGCCGTCGACGACGCCGTACATGATGTTGGACAGCTGCGGCCGGCCGTCCCGCTTCAGCGTGACCAGCACCCCCTTCTGGCGCTCGGCGAGGTAGGCGAGGGCGGCGTCGAGGTCCATGACCGGCAACCTACCGGGCTCCCGCCACCGCGCGGCCGGGCCGTTGGGGACGAGCGACCGGCCTTCGCTAACCTGCCGCGCCGGCGGCAGCGACGCCGGCGACCGACCCACCCCACCCGCCGCTCCCACCTGGGACTGCCGATGATCCACGCCCCCGAGATCGACGCGCCCGACTGGTTCAAGGACGCGGTCGTCTACGAGCTGCACGTGCGGGCCTTCGGCGACTCCAACGCCGACGGCATCGGCGACTTCCCGGGCCTCACGGCGCGGCTCGACTACCTCGCCCAGCTCGGGGTCACCGCCATCTGGCTGCTGCCGTTCTACCCGTCGCCGCTGCGCGACGACGGCTACGACATCGCCGACTACGCCGGCATCAACCCGTCCTACGGCCGGATGCGCGACTTCAAGGTGTTCCTGCGCGAAGCCCACCGGCGCGGCCTGCGCGTGATCACCGAGCTCGTCCTCAACCACACCAGCGACCAGCACCCCTGGTTCCAGCGAGCCCGGCGGGCCAAGCCGGGCAGCCGCCACCGCGACTTCTACGTGTGGTCCGACACCCCGGACCGCTACGCCGAGGCCCGGGTCATCTTCGAGGACTACGAGACGTCGAACTGGACGTGGGACCCGGTGGCCGGCGCCTACTTCTGGCACCGCTTCTTCTCCCACCAGCCCGACCTCAACTTCGACAACCCCGAGGTCCGCGCCGCGATGCTGGCCGCGGTCGACACCTGGTTCGAGATGGGTGTCGACGGGCTGCGCCTCGACGCCGTCCCCTACCTGTTCGAGCGCGACGGCACCAACTGCGAGAACCTCCCCGAGACCCACGACCTCCTGCGCGAGCTGCGGGCCCACGTGGACGCGCGCTTCCCGGGGCGGATGCTGCTGGCCGAGGCCAACCAGTGGCCGGAGGACGCCGTCGCCTACTTCGGCCACCCGGCCACCGGTGGCGACGAGTGCCACATGGCCTTCCACTTCCCGTTGATGCCCCGGCTGTTCATGTCGCTGCGGATGGAGGACCGCTACCCGGTCATCGACATCCTCGAGGAGACCCCCTCCATCCCCGAGCACTGCCAGTGGGCGATCTTCCTGCGCAACCACGACGAGCTGACCCTGGAGATGGTCACCGACGAGGAGCGCGACTACATGTACCGCGCCTACGCCGCCGACCCCCAGACCCGGGTGAACGTCGGGATCCGCCGCCGGCTGGCGCCGCTCATGCAGAACGACCGGCGCAAGATCGAGCTGTTGAACGGCCTGCTCTTCGCGCTGCCGGGCACGCCGGTCCTGTACTACGGCGACGAGCTCGGGATGGGCGACAACGTCTACCTCGGCGACCGGGACTCGGTCCGCACGCCGATGCAGTGGAGCCCCGACCGCAACGCCGGGTTCAGCGACGCGAACCCCCAGCAGCTCTACCTGCCCGTGATCATCGACCCCGAGTACCACTTCGAGACCGTCAACGTCGAGGCCCAGCAGGCGAACCCCAACTCCCTGCTGTCGTGGATGCGCCGGATCATCGCCCTGCGCCACCGCCACACGGTCTTCGGGCGGGGGTCGATCGAGTTCCTCTACCCCGAGAACGCGAAGGTGCTCGCCTTCGTGCGGGCCGACGAGCACGAGCGCATCCTCGTGGTGGCCAACCTCAGCCGCTTCGCCCAGAACGCCAGCCTCGACCTCCACGAGTACCGCGGCGCCCGCCTGTGGGAGCTGTTCGGTGGCACCGAGTTCGGCCAGGTCGGCGAGGGCCACTACCACATCACCCTCGGTCCCTACGGCTTCTACTGGTTCGCTCTGGTGGCCCAGACCGCGGACCGCCCCGGTGTGGTGGCGACCGGCTCCGACCTGCCGGTGCTGCACGTGCAGAGCGACTGGCGAACGCTGTTCAAGGGACGTGGCCGCAGCTCGCTCGAGCGGGTCCTGCCCCAGTGGATGCCCTCCACCCGTTGGTTCGCCGGCAAGGCCCGCACCATCCGAGAGCTCGAGCTGCTCGACGTGGTGCCGGCGACCGCAGCCGTCAAGGGGCGCGCCGACGCCTTCGTGTGCCTCGTCCACATCGACTACACCGACGGCGAGCCCGAGACCTACGTGGTGCCGCTGCTGGTGGCGGCCGGCGACCGGATCGACGCCGTCCTGGGCGACCACCCCCAGGCGGCGGTGGCGTGGATCGACGTCCGGTCGACCGGCGAGCGCCTGCTCCTGTTCGACGCGGCCAGCGACCAGGGCTTCGCCCAAGCCGCCCTCACCGCCTGTCGGAGCCGGCGCAGCTTCGCCGCCACCTCGGGTGCCGAGATCCGCGCCACCGGCACCACCGAGCTGACCCGGACGCTGCGCGGCGTGCACGCCGGCGAGCTGGTGGTGAGCTTCTCGACGGCCGAGCAGTCCAACACCACGGTCGTGTTCGACCAGAAGGCGGTCATGAAGATGTTCCGCCGGGCCCAGGAGGGGGTGAACCCCGACCTCGAGATCGGCCGGTTCCTCACCGAGCAGCGGTTCCCGCACGCGGCGCCGCTGCTGGGGGCCCTCGAGTACGCCCGCGGCAAGGGCGAGCCCCGGACCCTCGCCATCGTGAACGGCTACGTCCCCAACGAGGGCGACGCCTGGCACTACACGCTCGATTCGCTGTCGATCTTCTACGAGCACGCCCTGTCGTCCATCCCGTCCGAAGGGCTCCACATCCCGTCGTGGTCCGAGATGCTCGATCTGGTGGGCACGCTGCCGGTCCCCGAGTTCGCCGACGCCATCGGCCCCTTCCTCGACTCGGCCGAGCTGCTCGGTCGGCGCACGGCGGACCTGCACCGGGTGCTGGCGGCCGGCACCACGGAGGCCTTCGCCCCCGAGCCCTTCACCACGCTGTACCGCCGCTCCCTCTACCAGTCGCTGCGCTCCCAGATCCGCCCGACGATGCAGCTGATCCGGCGCAGCCTCGACACGCTCGACCCGGCGGCCCGCCTCGACGCCGAGTCCGTGCTCGACGCCCAGTCCGACCTCGTCGACCTCTTCGCCGGCATCCGCGACCACCGCCTCGACGCCCTGCGCACCCGGGTCCACGGCGACTACCACCTGGGCCAGGTGCTGCTCAGCGGGCGCGACTTCGTGATCATCGACTTCGAGGGCGAGCCGTCGCGCTCGCCCACCGAGCGCCGCATCAAGCGCAGCCCGCTGGTCGACGTCGCCGGCATGGTGCGCTCGTTCCAGTACGCGACCCGGGCCGGGCTGCTCGCCCACGAGGAGCGGGGGCTGGCGAGCCCGGACACCGTGGGCGACCTGGAGGAGCGAGGTCGGCTCTGGCACGCCTGGGTCACCATCCGCTTCCTCACCGGCTACTTCGACGAGATCGACGACGTCGAGGTCGACGGGGTGCCCATCATCCCCACGGCCGGACCCGACCGCGTCAGGTTGCTCACGGCCTACGTGCTGGAGAAGGCTCTGTACGAGGTGCGCTACGAGCTCGGCTTCCGGCCCACGTGGGCCCCCATCCCCCTGGACGGCATCCTCCGGATGCTCGACCTGGTCCGCTGACGCAGGGCGATCCTGGTGTGAACGACGACGAGCTGCGCCACTCCCTGTTCGAGCTCGCCCGTGCCGTGGGCGTGCAGACCGAGTACTGGGACGTGCGCGGGCAGCACCGCGTGGCATCGGTCGAGGCCCTCCTCGCCGTGCTGCCCGCGCTCGGCCTGCCCCTGGGCGCCCTCGGCGACGTGGCCGCGGCCTGGGCCGATCTGCGGCACCGCCAGGCAACCCGAGACCTGCCCCCGGTCCTCGTGGCCACCGAGGGCGACGCCCTCACCCTCGACCTGCGCCTGCCCGAGGCGTCGACGGTCGACGGGTGCCACCTGACGCTCGTCCTGGAGGACGGCGGCACCGTCGACCTCGGAGCCGCGCACTTCGACGATCGCGTCGGCCAGCTCGACGACTTCAACGGCGAACGCGTGCTCACCCGCCGCCTCGCGTTCACCGGCGACTGGCCGGTCGGCTACCACACCGCGGTGCTGGACGTGCCGGGCCACGGGGTGCTCGAGCGCCCGGTGCTCGTCGCCCCGTCGACCGTCGCCGGTCCGCCCGCCGACGAGCGCGCCTGGGGGGTGTTCGCGCCGCTGCACGCCGTGCGCCACGACACCGGTGCCGGCCCGAACGTGCGCGACCTCGACCGGCTGGGCCGCTGGATCGGCGAGGTCGGTGGTTCGGTGGTGGCCACGCTGCCCCTGCTCGCCGGCTACCTCGACCACCCCTACGACCCCAGCCCCTACAGCCCCATCAGCCGGCTGTTCTGGAACGAGCTGTACCTCGACCTCACCGACCTGCGCGAGACCGGGGACCCGGCGGCGGCCCGGGCGCGGCTGACCGCGCACGGCGTGTCCGACGAGCTGGCCGAGCTGCGGTCGGCGTCGGTGTTCCCGACCCGCCGGCAGGCCGACCTCGTGCGCCGCGTGCTGGGCGCGGCGGTGGCCGAGGCGCCGGCCACCGCCACGCTCGGCGACGTCGGCGGGGACGGCGGGGTCGGGGTCGGCGACCTCGACGACTACGCGCGCTTCCGCGCGGCGGTGGCGGCCACCGGCACCGGCTGGCACGGCTGGACGGCGGCCCAGCGGGGCGGTGACCTGTCGGGGATCGCCCTCGACCCGGACGAGATCGCCTACCACCGGGTCGCCCAGGCGGCCATGCGGCGCCAGCTGGGCGACGTGGCCGCGGCCCTGCGGGCGAGGGGTCAGCGCCTGTACCTCGACCTGCCGGTGGGGGTCCACGCCGACGGCTACGACACGTGGCGGGAGCAGGACCTGTTCGCCCGGGGCGTGTCCACCGGCGCACCGCCCGACGACTTCTTCACCGAGGGCCAGGACTGGGGCTTCCCACCCATCGTGCCCGAGGCCTCGCGGGCCCAGGGGCACCGCCACTGGCGGGACTGCCTGCGCCATCACATGCAGGTGGCGGGGGTGCTGCGCCTCGACCACGTGATGGGTCTGCACCGCCTCTTCTGGGTGCCCGACGGGCACGCCGCCCCCGACGGCGTCTACGTCCACTACCCGCGCGAGGAGCTGCTGGCGGTGCTGGCCATCGAGTCGCACCGCCACGACTGCTGGGTGGTGGGCGAAGACCTCGGCACCGTGCCCGACGAGGTGCGCGAGGCGATGCGCCACCACGACATGCTCGGCATGTACGTGACCGAGTTCCGGGTGCCGGACTGGCCCGGCGCGGCGCCGGAGGCGCCCGGCCACCGGGTCGTGGCCAGCCTCGACACCCACGACACCCCGACCCTCGCCGGGTTCGTGCAGGCCCTCGACATCGAGCGGCGGGTCGATGCCGGCCGCCTCGACCCCGTCGCCGCCGACCACGAGCGAGCGGTCCGTCACCAGCAGGTCGCCAACCTCGCGGGCTACCTCACGGGGGCGGGGCTGCTCGCCGAGGCGGCGGCCGGGGGCGACCGGGGCGCGGAGCCCGACGCCCCCGCCCTGGCGGCGGCCGCCACCGCGCTGCTCGCCGAGAGCGACAGCGCGGTCGTGCTGGTCACCCTGGAGGACCTCTGGGGCGAGACCGAGCCCCAGAACGTGCCCGGCACGCCGGTCGACCGCCCGAACTGGGTCCACCGCTTCCCCGCCACGCTGGCCGGGCTGGCCGACGACGAGGTCGTCACCGCCGCCCTGCGTCGCGTCGACGCCGCCCGAGCGACCGCCCGGGCCCGGCTCCGTCCCGCCACCCTCTCCGAGGAGCACCGATGACACCACCTGGCGACACCGACCACCTGCTCGGCGACGCCGACATCTGGCTGTTCAACGAGGGCAACCACACCCGCCTGTACGAGAAGCTCGGCGCCCACCCGGTCGACGGGGGCGTGGCGTTCGCGGTGTGGGCCCCCAACGCGTCGCGGGTGTCGGTGATCGGCGACTGGAACGGATGGATGCCCGGCGCCGACCCCCTCGAGCCGATGGGATCCTCGGGCATCTGGGTCGGCGTGGTCGATCGCGCCGCGGTCGGGCACCACTACAAGTACCGGATCGAGTCGCGGGCGCGGGGCTACGTGGTCGACAAGGCCGACCCGTTCGCCTTCCAGGCCGAGCAGCCGCCCCGCACGGCGTCGATCGTGTGCGACCTCGCCCACACCTGGCACGACGACGCCTGGCTGGCGGAGCGGGCGGCGGGCAACGCCCTCGACGCCCCGATGGCCGTGTACGAGGTCCACCTCGGGTCGTGGCGACACGCTCACGTGCCCGGTGAGCTGCGGTCGTTGAACTACCACGAGGTCGCCGAGCCCCTCGCCGATCACGTCGAGCGCATGGGGTTCACCCACGTGGAGCTGCTCCCCGTGATGGAGCACCCCTTCTACGGCTCGTGGGGCTACCAGACGACCGGCTACTTCGCGCCGACGTCACGGTTCGGCAGCCCCCACGAGTTCATGGAGCTGGTCGACGTGCTGCACCAGCGCGGGATCGGCGTGATCCTCGACTGGGTGCCGTCGCACTTCCCGTCCGACGAGCACGGCCTCGGCTTCTTCGACGGCACGCACCTCTTCGAGCACGCCGACCCCCGCAAGGGCCTGCACCCGGACTGGGACAGCCTCATCTTCAACTACGACCGCTACGAGGTCCGCAGCTTCCTGTTGTCGAGCGCGCACTTCTGGCTCGAGCGCTACCACGCCGACGGCCTGCGGGTCGACGCCGTGGCCTCGATGCTCTACCTCGACTACTCGCGTCGGGCGGGGGAGTGGATCCCCAACGAGCACGGCGGCAACGAGAACCTGGGCGCGCTGCGCTTCCTCAAGCGCCTCAACGAGACCGTCTACGGCGAGGTGCCCGGGGCGCAGACGGTGGCCGAGGAGTCCACCGCCTGGCCGATGGTGTCGCGGCCCACCGACGTGGGCGGGCTCGGGTTCGGCTTCAAGTGGGACATGGGCTGGATGCACGACTCGCTGCGGTACCTCGAGCGCGACCCCGTGCACCGGCGCCACCACCACGGCGAGCTCACCTTCCGGATGATCTACGCCTTCAACGAGAACTTCGTCCTGCCCCTGTCCCACGACGAGGTCGTGCACGGCAAGGGCGCCCTGCTCGACAAGATGCCCGGCGACCGCTGGCAGCGGTTCGCCAACCTGCGGCTGCTGTTCGGCTACCAGTACGCCCAGCCCGGCAAGAAGCTGCTGTTCATGGGCAGCGAGCTGGCACCCACCACCGAGTGGAACCACGATGCCGAGCTGCCGTGGGGGCTCCTCGACGAACCCGAGCACGAGGGCGTGCGGCGCTGGGTCGAGCAGCTCAACCACCTGCACCGCACCGAGCCGGCGCTGCACCGCCTCGACTGCGACCCGGCCGGCTTCCGCTGGGTCGAGGCGAACGACGCCGACAACAGCGTGCTGGCCTTCCTTCGCCATGCCGGCGAGGGCAGCGGACGCGACGTGCTGGTGGTCGCCAACTTCACGCCGGTGCCCCGCGACGGCTACCGGGTGGGGGTGCCGACAGGCGGGCGGTGGGTCGAGCTGGCCAACAGCGACGGGGCCGAGTACGGCGGCGGCGGACTCGGCAACGCCGGCGGGGTCACCGCCTCGGCGGTGCCGGCCCAGGGATGGCCCGAGTCGCTCGAGCTCACCGTGCCACCGCTGGCGGTGCTCTTCCTCGCCCCGGTCGAGCTGTGACGCTGGTCGCACGAGCGCGAGCTGCTGGGTTCATGACGATGTGGGACTACAGTTGCCCGATCCGGAAGCGCGTGCCCGGGCGGAGGCATGACTTGATGACGACCCTGGCGACGGCACCTCGGCCGCGGTGGACGCGTCCCCGCGCGCGCCCCGCCTGCGCGCCGGTGCGACGTGGTTGGTCGACGGGGCCCGAGCCAAGGTGACGGCGCTGGCACCCCACGGCCTGGGGGTCGGCGAGGAGATCTCGCCGTACGAGCCACCGGAGCGCCCGCTGCCCGCCGATGCCTCGGTGTGGCGTCGGGTCGACGTCCGCCTCGGGCTGGCGGCGGTCGGCGGCGTCGCCGGCACCCTCGTGATCTCGGCGTCGGCGCCGGTGTGGCGCTACGCGGCGCCGACCTGGCGCCTGGTGGTGCCCGGCATCCCGCACCCGGGGTCGTCGTTCGTGTCGGCCTGCCTCTTCGTGGTCGGCCTCACGCTGCTCGGTGCCTCCTGGATCCGGCTCTCGTCGGCGCCTCAAGGCAGCTGCGAGGCAGCACCGGCCGTCGCATCGCCATCGTGGCGGCCATCGCCGTCGCCTGGACGCACCGGTCCTGCTGGGGCCACCACTGCTCTCCAACGACGTCTACAGCTACGCCGCCCAGGGCGAGATGGCCTCCCGGGGCATCGATCCCACCTCGGTCGGCCCGGTCGCGCTCGGCCGCGGCGACTTCCTGCGGGCGGTCGACCCGGTCTGGAAGACCGCACCGGCGCCCTACGGCCCGGTGTGGATCGCCACCTCCAACGCCGTCGTCCAGGCTGCCGGCCACGATCCGGCGGCATCGGTGTGGCTGTTCCGCATCGTCATCGTCGCCGGCGTCGTGATGGCCGCCGTCGGGGTGGCGTCGATCGCCCGCTCCTGCGGTGTCGACCGCCCGTACGCGCTCGCCGTGGGGATCGCCAACCCGTTGGTGATCCTCTACCTCATCGGCGGCTACCACAACGACGCCCTCATGATGGGCTTGTTGTGCCTCGGCGTGGCTGCGGCGATGAAGGACAAGCGGATCCTCGCCGTGGTGCTGCTCACCCTCGCCACCGCGGTCAAGCTCCCGGCGATCGCCGCCTTGCTGGTCGTCGGCTGGGTCTGGGCCGGCAAGGGCGCGCCCTTCACCAAGCGGGTCGCCTCGGTGGCCAAGGTCATGGTGCCCGCCGTCGCCGTGCTCGCGGTGCTCAGCGTCGCCACCGGCATCGGGATCGGCTGGATCACCGCGCTGCGCAGCACCGGCAAGGTCATGGACACCTTCTCGTTCATGACGATGCTCGGCTACTTCGGCAGCGACTTCGTGAACCTCGTCGGCCTGAGCGACAACCCCGAGATCGCCGTCGCCCCGGTGCGCTTCCTCGGCCTGCTGGCCGGCCTCGGCATCTCGTACTGGCTGATGGCGCGGGCCGACCGGATCGGCATCCCCCGCGCCGTCGGGCTGGGCATGTGCGCCCTGGTCCTGCTCGGCCCGGTGATGTGGCCGTGGTACCTGCCCGCCGGCTTCGCCCTGATCGCCGCCGCCGGCCTCGGCCGCTTCCGCCCGTCCTACATGGTCGTGGTGGTGGCCATCAGCGCCCTGGTCTGGCCCACCTCGGTCAACCCGGTCGAGTTCCTCACCCGCTACCAGCGGATCCTCAGCTTCAGCGTGATCGTGCTGATCGCCCTGGCCGCGTGGGGGGCCCAGTGGCTGGCCGCCCGGCGCCACCACCGCCGCGTCGCCGGCCGGGAGGCTCGCCAGGCGCTGCTGCACGCGGGCGCCGAGCTCGAGCCGGCGCCGGTCGCCGCCCGCTGACCTCTCCCGGGCAAAACTGGTTCTGGAGGGCCGAAGCCCTCCCGAACGACGCTGCGCGCCCGGCGGAGCCGGGAGGAGGGCGGCGATCCTCCACCACGCAGCCGCGACGAGGGCGGTGGTCGGCCCGCTCCCGTCACGTCCGAGGTGGTGATCGTCACCGATCGTCGAGATGACACCACCCGGGCGGGGATTTTCCTGGTCCTAGGATGACCGGGTGCTGGTGGCCCAGGCGTTCGGCTCCGATGGGGTGTCGGCAGTCGACGACCTCGCGGCCGTGCCGGCGCTGCTCGCCCCCGGCGACGCCCTGGTGTGGGTCGATCTGTGCGAACCATCCCCTGACGAGCTGCACCAGGTCGCCGCGCTGTTCGACCTGCACCCGCTGGCCGTGGAGGACACCCGCAAGCACGGGCAGCGCCCCAAGCTGGAGCGGTACCCCCGGCACGCCTTCATCGTCGCCTACGGCTGGTCGGGCGACCCGCGCGACCTCACCGAGGTCGAGCTGTTCGTCGGCCCGACCTGGCTGGTCACGGTGCGGTCGGTCAACCGGGCGGGGAAGGTCTTCGAGATCGACCGCACCCGGGAGCGCTTCGACGCCACCCGCGAGCGCCGCTGCGCGGTCGGCTACCTCCTCTACACGCTGCTCGACGACCTCGTCGACGGCTACTTCGACGCGCTCGAGTCGGTCGACGTCGACCTCGAGGAGCTGGAGGAGCAGATCTGGGACGGCAACGGTGGGGCGAGCAGCGGACCGCAGGAGATCGAGCTGCAGCAGCGGCTGCTGCGGTTGCGGCAGGGACTGCTCGAGCTGCGCCGCCGGGTGGTCCCGATGCGCGACGTGGTCCTCGGCCTGCTGCGGCGCGAGGTCGAGTGGGTCGACGAGCACAACCTCGTCTACTTCCAGGACGTGCTCGACCACCTGCTGCGCATCATCGACCACGTCGACAACGAGCGGGAGCTGCTCGGCAACGCCGTCGACGCCCACCTGGCCACGGTGGCCAACCGCACCAACGACATCATGAAGAAGATGACGTCATGGGGTGCCATCCTCATCGGCGCCAACATCATCACGGGCGTCTACGGGATGAACTTCGTCGTGCTGCCCGGCAAGGACGAGGCGCTCGGGTTCTTCTTCGCCATCACCTCGATGGTCGTGCTCACCGGGCTGCTCTTCTGGTACTTCCGGCGCAAGGACTGGCTCTGAGGCGGGGCGACGGACCCCGATGCCGCAGGCGGCCGACGGGCGCAGGCCCGCCAGCTGCTGCAGGGCGACGACGAGCATCACGACGAGCACGGCGTTGCGGGCCACCACCGGTGCCGTCGCCCACCAGCGACCGTCGATCTGGCCGTGGATCAACGCCAGCTCGAGCGTCGACAGGAACCCGGCGACCACCATCAGCGCGCCGGTGAGGCGATCGCCGGCCGCCGCCAGCAGCGCCGCGAAGGGCAGCAGCCAGAGCAGGTACTGCGGCGAGATGATGGGGGCGAAGATGAGCAGGGAGAGCACGCCGGCGTAGGGGGCGAGGGCGTACACGGTGAGCTCGCCGGCGCCCTCCCGCCGCCTGCGGTCGGCCCACCACCAGGACAGGGCGACGAAGCCGAAGCTGATGACCGACAGCACCGGTCGGCTCCACGCCGGCATGGTGCCGGTGCGCCACGCCCCCTGCTCGACGTTCGCCCGACCGGCGTCGCCGATGTGCAGCAGGATCCAGGTGAAGCTCTCGACCTGCCAGCCCAGGCACCCCGGAACAGAACGCCTGGATCGGCCCGTCGATCCCGGCCAGGCCACCCAGGCGACGGCGCCGGCGAGGCCGGTGAGGCCCACGCCCACAGCGCCTTCCACCGTCGCTCGACCACGAACAGCGGGGCGAGGGCGACGGGCCACAGCTTGGCGAACACGGCGACGGCGAGCACCGCGGCGCCGGTGCGCCAGCGGCCCTTGTGCACCAGGGCCACCCCGAGCACCGCCAGCAGCACCGAGAGCATGTCGATGCGCAGCCAGATGTAGGGGAAGAACAAGAAGGGCAGGCCGAGCACGAGGTAGGCGAGCGCGGCCCGACGGCCGAACGCCCACCCGAGGAGCGCAGCGCAGCCGAGGTCGATCGCCAGCTGGGAGATCCCGAGGCGGATGAGCTGGGCCAGGTGGTCGGGTGCGTAGGTGAGGTGGATGAGGGCCAGGGCGACCGGCGGGTACTCGACCTCGAAGTCGGCGTAGGGGGTCCCCTGGGCGGTGACGATCTCGCCGTAGCGACGGGCGTCGCCGCCGAGGATCGAGTGCGGCAGCTCCTGACCGCTGAGCAGGACCGCGACGAGGCTCACGACCCGCACCGCCACCAGGGCCGCGATGATCCACCAGAACCAGCGGGCGACCGCCCGGGAGGTGGTCACTCGTCGGTCTCGGCGCCGACCTCGCGGAACAGCACCACGCTGCGGCTCGGGACGGGGACCACCTCGTTCGCCTTCCACAGCGAGCCCGGCAACCGGGGGATGGCGAGGTCGGGGTCGTCGGGCACGGTGTCGAGCACCTTGACCCACCGCTCGACGTAGGACGCCGGCGGGAGGGTGAACTCCAGGGTCTGGTCCGAGGCGTTGAACACCACGAAGAAGCTGTCGTCGACGATGCGCTCGCCGCGCCGGCCCATGGCGGCGATCCCCTGGCCGTTCAGGTAGACACCGATCGAGCGGGCGTAGCCGACCTGCCAGTCGTCGGCGGTCATGATCCGTCCCTCGGGGGTGAACCACGAGATGTCGACCATCTCGTCGCCGAGGATCTGCTGGCCCTGGAACCACCGCCGCCGCCGGAACACCGGGTGGCGGCGGCGCAGCTTGGTCAGGCGCCGGGTGAACTCGAGCAGGTCGGCGTCGGTGGCGGCCCAGTCGACCCACGACGTCGCGTTGTCCTGGTTGTACGCGTTGTTGTTGCCGCCCTGGGTGCGCCCCAGCTCGTCGCCGGCCAGCAGCATGGGCACGCCCTGGGACAGGAACAAGGTGGTGAGCAGGTTGCGTCGCTGCCGGCGGCGCAGGGCGGTGATGTCGGGGTCGTCGGTCGGGCCCTCCACGCCGCAGTTCCAGGAGCGGTTGTCGTCGGAGCCGTCACGGCCCTGCTCGCCGTTGGCCTCGTTGTGCTTGTCGTTGTAGGAGACGAGGTCGGTGAGGGTGAAGCCGTCGTGGGCGGTCAGGAAGTTGATGCTGGCCGCCGGCGTCCGGCCGTTGGACTCGTACAGGTCGGAGCTGCCGGTGAACCGGTAGCCGAACTCGGCCATCGAGTGGTCCGAGCCGCGCCAGAAGTCGCGCACCTCGTCGCGGTACTTGCCGTTCCACTCCGACCACAGCGGTGGGAAGTTGCCGACCTGGTACCCACCCTCCCCGACGTCCCAGGGCTCGGCGATGAGCTTCACCGTGGACACGACGGGGTCCTGCTGGATGAGGTCGAAGAAGGACGACAGCTTGTCGACGTCGTGCAGCTCGCGGGCGAGGGTGGCGGCGAGGTCGAAGCGGAAGCCGTCGACGTGCATCTCCTGCACCCAGTAGCGCAGCGAGTCCATCACCAGCTGCAGCACGTGCGGGTGGCGCATGTTGAGGCTGTTGCCGGTGCCCGTGTAGTCGACGTACCGGCGGGGGTCGTCGGCGGCGAGGCGGTAGTAGGCCGCGTTGTCGATGCCCTTGAACGCCAGCATGGGGCCCTGCTCGTTGCCCTCGGCGGTGTGGTTGTAGACCACGTCGAGGATGACCTCGATGCCCTCGGCGTGGAAGGTCTTCACCATCTGCTTGAACTCCTGCACCTGCGCGCCCCGGGCGTGGTAGCTCCGGTACTCGTTGTGCGGTGCGAGGTAGGCGATGGAGTTGTAGCCCCAGTAGTTGCGCAGGCCCAGCTCGTAGAGGCGGTGGTCGTGGATGAACTGGTGCACGGGCATGAGCTCGACCGCGGTGATCCCGAGCCGGTGCAGGTGGTCGATGACGGGCTGGGAGCACAGACCCGAGTAGGTGCCGCGCTGGTCGGGGGGGATGTCGGGGTGGGTCATGGTGAGACCCCGGACGTGGGTCTCGTAGACCACCGTCTCGTGCCACGGCGTGCGCGGGTGGCGGTCGTCGCCCCAGTCGAAGTAGGGGCTCGTCACCACCGCCTTGGGCACGAAGGGCGCGGAGTCGGACGTGGAGGCGGGACCGTCGGCGCCGTCCTGCCAGTGGTAGGGGAACACGGCCTCGGTCCACTCCACGCCACCTTCGACGGCCTTGGCGTACGGGTCGAGCAGCAGCTTGACCGGATTGCCCCGCACGCCCCGCTCGGGCGCCCACACGGCGTGGACCCGGAAGCCGTAGCGCTGCCCAGGCTGGACGCCGGGCACGTACCCGTGGTGGATGAAGGCGGTGACCTCCGGCAGCTCGACGCGCTTCTCGGTGTCGTCGTCGTCGAACAGGCACAGCTCGACCCGTTCGGCCACCTCGGAGAACAGCGAGAAGTTCGTGCCGTTCCCGTCGTAGGTGGCGCCGAGGGGGAAGGGCAGGCCCGGCCACAGCTCCATGGCGCCCGAGTGTAGGAGCGCGGTGCGACGTCGGCGGCCGACCGCCGGGCTCAGGAGGTGCTCGAGCCCAGGAGGGCCACGACGACGATCGCCAGCCAGATGAGGCCGAAGAACACGTAGAAGCCGATGTTGATCCAGCTGATGATCACCGCCGCCTTGGCCAGGCCCTCACCGCCCTGGGTGCCGCCCGACTCGGCGATCTCCCGCTGGGCCTTGCGCCCGACCACGACGCCGACCACCGCGAGGATCAGCGGGCAGAACAGCCACGACAGGACGGCGCAGACCAGGGCGATGACGGCGTTGGAGTTGTTGGGCGGCGCGGCCGGGGCGTAGCCGTAGGGGGCCGGCTGGCCGTAGCCGGGCTGGCCGTAGGCCTGCGGTGCGCCGTAGGCGGCCGGCTGCCCGTAGGCCGCCGGCTGGGTGTAGCCCGCCTCGGTCGCCGGTGCGGCCGGCGGCGTGGCGGGCGGTGGCGCCGCCTGGCGGACCTGGGTGATCAGGGAGGTGACCCGGTCCTCGTAGGCGGCGTCGATGGTGACCGACGACCCCGCCCAGCGGGCGGTGATGCCCTCGCCCTGCAGCAGGCCCTGCAGCTGCTGCAGCTGGGTGGGGAGAGATCGGGCAGGTCCGCCCGGACGTCGTTCCCTTCGGCCGGCACGAACATGGCGCCCTCCCCGGAGCTCGCGACCCGGCGGGCGCCGGGTCCGCGCAGCGTAGTCCTCGCCGGCGGTCGAGGTCGGCGAGGCGACGTCCGGGGGCGGGTGGGGGCTGGACGAGTGCGGGTGGTCTGGACCGACCGTCTCTTGTCACCGAATCGTCATGTTGGTAGCGTTTCCGTCATGTCTGTGACGAAGATCGCACGCCGAGCCGCCCTCGTCGTCGCCACCGTGCTCGTGCTGGCGGGCTGCACCCCGCTGCTGATGGTCGGCGACTCGATCACCGTGGGCACGTCGAGCTACGTCGAGCCGAAGCTGTCCGACGGCGGGTTCGTCGCCACCATCGACGGCCGGGTGGGCCGGCCGACCGACGAGGTCCTGCAGGTCATCCGGGCCAAGAAGGGCGACACCGAGTACTTCGTGGTGGAGACCGGCTACAACGACGCCGGCGACCCGGCCCTGTTCCGCACGCGCTTCCAGGCGATCGTGAACGAGCTGGCCGGGGCCAAGAAGGTGGTCGTGGTGACCCTCACCGAGTCACGGTCGTACTACGTCACCGCCAACCAGACCATCCGCGCCCTGGTGGCCGGACGGCCGAACTTCGTGATCGCCGACTGGGCCTTCCTCGTGAACTTCGTGCCCGGCGCCCTGCAGAGCGACGGCATCCACCTCACCCCGGCCGGGTCGGCGGCACTCGCCCAGCTGATCGCCGACACCGTCGGCCCGGAGCCGTCCTGATCGGCCTCGCCGACACCGTCGGCCCGGAGCCGTCGTGATCGGCTGATCAGCCGCGGCCGGGCCAGGTCAGGCTGAAGCAGCGGTCGTCGAGGCGGCCGGGGCTCCACAGCCCCCAGCTGCCGAAGGCCGCCCAGGCCGAGTGGTCGGTCCAGGTCAGCACGTCGGGTGCGCCGACCCGTCGCACCACCTGGCGGATCCCGCCTTCGTGCACGACGTAGCCGGCCCAGGTGCCGGGCCAGTCCTTCGGCGAGCCCACCTCGGTCACGGTCACGCCGTGGCGCTCGTAGCGCCGGTTCCGGTGGGTGTGGCCGGCGGTGTAGAAGGCGGCCCGGTTGGCGGCGGCCAGGGCGGCGAAGAAGGGGCCGGCGTCGGTCGAGGGCACGCCGGGCGGCCAGAACGTCGGCACGGGCAGGCGGGCGGGGTGGTGGTGGGCCCCCACCCACACCGCCCGCCCGGCACGGCGGGCGTCGGCGGCGGCGTCGGCCACGACCTCGGTGGAGCGCCGCAGCGTGCCCGGGTGCGTGGGGCCCAAGGTGGTGTCGACCAGCACCAGCCGCAGGCCCGGCACGTCGACGACCCGGAACGGCTCCGGGGCGGGCAGGCCCGCCCGGCGGGCCCCTTCGGCCGGCCCGACGCGGCCGTGGCTCCGCTTCGTGTCGTGGTTGCCGGCCAGCACCTCGAGGGGCAGCCCCACCTCGGCGACCAGCTTGGCGAACACCTCCCACTCGGCCGGCTGGCTCTTCGCCGTGACGTCACCCTTGACCACCACCAGCTCGGCGCCCCAGGCCGCCAGCTCGCGGAGCGCGGCTCGGGCCGCCCGCACCGGGTACGGATCGGGGTGGGCGACGGGCTCGGTCATGGTCTGGCGGTACCCGAACGCCCGCTCACCCAGGTGCAGGTCCGACACGGTGGCGAACCGGAACAGCTCACGGCCGGGCGGGTGGGTCGGGGTCGCCACCGGGAGCCGTCGGCCGGCGAGGTGGGCGCAGGTGGTCGTCCCGGGCGTCAGGCCGTCGGCCACCAGCGCCCCGGGTCCGCCGTCGGCCTCCACGACCAGGCGCCGGTCGCCGAGCACGAGGGGCGTGGGCCCGGGGCCCAGGCGGCTCCAGGTGAGCTGGGCCGTGGTCGGCTCGACGGCGAAGCACCACAGCCGCTCGGGACCGGTCGGCAGGCGGCCCGTCGGCCGGGGGGCGGCGGGCGGCAGCGCCGGCGGCCAGCGACGGGCCGTCGAGCTCATGCGGTCGCCTGGGCCCGGCGGATCTCCACCAGCGTGGGGCCGATGTCGAAGGCGATCTTGCGGGCCATGAGCTCGCCGCCCTCCTCGGAGAGGTGGAGGCTGTCGCCCTGGCGGACGGTGACGTCCTTGCCGTCGATCCCCGGGAGCTTCCACTCGAACTCGCCCTGGGGCCCACCGAGCGCCTGGCGACCGTCGACGAGGCCGACGCCCGGCTTGGCGCGGGCCAGGTCGACGTAGGTCTGGCGCATGAGGTTGTTGCGACGGGCGCCCTCGTCGCTGAGGAACGGCGGCGGCAGCACCCAGTAGACCTGGGCTCCCTTGGACTGCAGCGTGGTGGTGAGCGTGGCGGCCTGGCGGCCCCACTCGGCGTAGAACCGCTGGCCGTAGTCGTTGGGGATCGGCGTGCCGTCGGCCCCCACGAACAGGTCGGTGTCGGTGTAGTTGCCGACGAACAGCACCACGACGATCTTGGGCTGGTAGGTGTCGATGAGGCCCTGCGCCTCGCCGAGCCAGTCGTACACGCCCGGGGTCATGAGCCCCGATCCGTTGACGGCCTCGGTGTGCACCTTGATGTCCTCCAGCCCGGGTTGGAGGCGCAGCTGGTCCTGCACGGCCGGGGCCGACTGGTTCATGATCGAGTCGCCGATCAGCAAGACGTCGACCTTCTTGTCGAACAGGGCGCAGCCCGCCAGGGGCGCGGCGACCAGGGCCAGCGCCAGGGCCAGCAGCACGAAGCGGGGGGAGCGGAGGGACCTGGTCATGGTCTGATCGTCGCCGTCGTCCACCCGTCCAACGCCGGGTGTCGGGGGGCGGTTCCGCTCCAGTCTGCTCGCCGGGCAGACCTCGGTCTGGTCACCCGGTCAGGTGCTCGGCCAGGTGGCGCGCCTCGCGGGCGCGCAGGGCCACGTTGACCTCGAGCCGCTCCAGGTGCTGGGCGAGCGTCTTGTCGCCCTGGGGCACCTCGTGGGTCTCGAAGAACGCGAAGACCGTCTCGGCCACCTCGGGGCGGTGCAGGGAGCGGACGCCGTCGAGCATGCGCACGATGCTGTTCGAGGGGAACCGCTCGCCGAGCTCCTCCCAGTGCTGCTGCACGAACCCCCAGGCCACGGCGCCGTGGTGGCGGTTCGTCATCGCCCGACCGAGCACGTACGGCGCGTTCTGGGTCCGGATGGCGTCGGTGAGGGTCATGGCGCACACCCGCTCGACGAGCGCGGCGTCGTCGAAGGCGCACAGCGCGTACAGGTAGCGCATCTCCTCCTGGGGGTTCGTCGCCGACCGGAACCGGGCGACGAAGTCGTCGAAGTCGTCCTCGCCGCCGGTGGCCGCCACCACCGCCACCGCGGCGGCGGCGAGGGACGGGTCGACCGAGCCGGGCTCGGCGTGGTGGCGGTGGAGCAGCTCGCGGGCCCGCGCCCGGGCACCGTCGTCGGCGCCGAGGATGCCGACCACGTCGAGCAGGGCGCCGCGCAGCTCGCGGGTGCGGTCGTTCTCGCCCACCGTGGGCTCGGGCCCCAGCCGCTCGAGGGCGGGTCCGGCCAGCTCGCGGACGACCGTCTGCAGGGCCGCGCGCGCATCGCCGTCGACCAACCGGTCGAGGAACACGAGCGCCCCGATGATGCGCTCCCAGACCGAGAGGTCGTCCTCGTCGCCGAAGCGCCGGACCAGCTCGAGGAACTCGACGGCGGAGGCGGCCCCGGCCACCACGCTCGCCCAGGCGTCGTCGACGAGGGTGTAGCGCTCGACGGGCGACAGCGCGCGGTGGGCGTTGGCGGCCAGCGCCTCGAGCAGCTCGGGCGCGTAGTGGACCCGGTAGAAGCCGGTGCCCTCGGTGTTGGCGAACACCCAGACCGGGGGCTCCTCCAGGTCGACGTCCACCACGTCGCCCTCCAGCAGCACCTTCTCGAAGGTCACCACGCCCGCGTCCTCGCCCGGGTTCGGGGCGGTCTCGAGGCTGAAGATCACCGGCACCTGCCATCGAGCGGCCTCGAACTCGGCCTCGGTCGGGCCGTCGCCCTCGCCGAGGTCGCTCGCGTAGCCGAAGCGCCGCTGGGCGATGCGCAGGACCGGCTCGGGCCAGCGCAGGTCGTCGTGGAGCAGCTCCACGTCGAGCAGGGGGAAGCCGCCCTGGAAGATCCACGAGTCCATGATCGCCCGCACCGGCTGGCTGCTCGCCGCCTCGAGGGCGTCCCACAGGTCGGTGGTCTCGGTGTTGCCGTACGCGTTGTCGGCCAGGTACTGGCGGATGCCGGCCCGGAACAGGTCGGCGCCGAGGTACTGCTCGAGCATGCGGACGACGGCGGCACCCTTCTCGTAGGTGAGGATGTCGAACATGCCCTCGGCGTCGTCGGGCGACACCACCGGGTACTCGACCGGTCGGGTGGCGCGCAGGGCGTCGACGTCGAAGGCGGCGGTGCGGGACAGGCCGAAGTCGGTCCAGCGATCCCACTCGGGCTTGTAGGCGTCGGTGGCCAGCATCTCCATGAAGGTGGCGAAGGCCTCGTTCAGCCAGATGCCGTTCCACCACTTCATCGTCACGAGGTCGCCGAACCACATGTGGGCCAGCTCGTGGGCGATGACGTCGGTGACCCGCTGCAGCTCGCCCTGGGTCGCGTGGTCGGGGTCGACCAGCAGGGCTGTCTCGCGGAAGGTGATGCAGCCGAGGTTCTCCATGGCCCCGAAGGCGAAGTCGGGCACGGCGACGAGGTCGCACTTGTCGCCGGGGTACGGGATCCCGTAGTAGTCGGCGAAGAACCGAAGGCAGAAGGCACCGACGTCGAGGGCCCACGGCGTGAGGTGGCCCTTGCCCCGCGGGTAGGCGACCCGCAAGGGCGTGCCGTCGACGTCGACCGGGTCGGTGACCTCGAGCGGCCCGACGATGAAGGCCACGAGGTAGGTGGACATCACCATCGTGTCGGCGAAGCGCACGGCCACCTTGCCGTCGTCGCTCGGGGTGCGCTCCACCTCGGCGGCGTTCGACAGCGCGGTCAGGTGCCCGTCGACGACGAGCGTCACCGCGAAGACGGCCTTGGCCTCGGGCTCGTCCCAGCAGGGGAAGGCGCGCCGTGCGTCGGTGGCCTCGAACTGCGTGGTGGCGATGACCTGCTCCACCCCCTCGTCGTCGGTGAAGGTCGAGCGGTAGAAGCCGTGGAGCTTGTCGTTGAGGACGCCGGTGAACGTGGTGTGCAGCACCCACTCGCCGGCGGCGGCCTCGGAGGCGAGGGTGACGGTGAGCCGCTCGGTGTCCTCGTCGAGGGTGACGGCGGCAGCCTCGATGCGCGTGCCGTCGGCGGCCTCGAGCCAGGCCGCGTCGATCTCGAGCTCGATGGCGTTGCAGACGATCTCGGTGACCGGCTCGCGCACCTCGACGGTGGCGGCGCAGGTGCCACCGAAGACGGCCGCGGCGAGGTCGGGGACGAGGGTCAGCTCGTAGCGGCGGGGCACCACCGTGGTGGGCAGCCGGTACGGATCGGTGGCGGTGGCAGCGGCATCGGTCACGGCGCCGCAGGTTAGTGGCGCCTCAGGAGGCGAGGGTCGGGGCGATCAGCGGGCCCGGACGAGGGCGGCGGCGACGTCGGGCTGCTTGTCGGGCGAGGTCGCGACGACCGACAGTCGGGGAACGAGGTCGACGAGGCGCTGCAGGGCGTCGCCGGCGTCGGTGGTCCCCGTGGGCAGCACGAGGCCCACGAGGGCCACCGCGGCCTCCGACTCGTCGAGGCGAGCCGTCTCGGCGCCGTGGCCGACCACGCCGACGAGCGGCACCGCCTCGTCGCCGGTGCCGTCGGGCAGCAGCGTCGCGGACCGCGCGTCGACGACCACCGGAGCGGCGAGGAGCCGACCGCCGATGCGTTCGGCGGCGGCCGCCAGGGCGGGCTCGGGGTGCCGGCCCTGCCAGGGCACGAGGACGGCGCCGCGCTCGCCGATCAGCGCGCTGGCCTGCAGGCGGACCTGTCCGTCGGCCAGCGGCGCGTGCTGGAGGAGGCGCCGCTCGAGCAGGTCGAGCACGCCGTCGTGGTCGAGGTCGCCGCTGATGAAGAGGTGGCCCTCGTAGAGCCCGCTGCGCGGATGGGGTCCGTCGGGCGGGTCGCCATCGGCGAGGAGCACCACCGACCAGTTGGCGGGGACGTCGGGGTCGTCGACCAGCCGGTCGGTGAACCGATCCCGGAGGCGAGCCGAGGTGGCGTCGTCGTGACCGCGCACGCCCAGGACCTTGTCGCCGACGGCGAGCGCCACCGTCGGCCCCCAGCCGAGGGCGTCGATGTTGTCCTGGCACGGTGAGCACGGCGCGGGCACGTGCCGGGGATCGGCGTCGACCGGCTCGGGCACGGGGAGGGGCGGGTCGGTGTCGAGCACGACGATGCCGAGAGCCCGGTACTGCGCGACCGTGCCGGTCACGTCGTCGACGATGTCGGCGGCGTCGACCGAGAACAGCCCGGCCAGCTCGTCGGCGATGTCGTGGATCGTCAGCTCGCCGTCGCACAGGGCGAACACGGCGGCGGCGCTCGAGTTCACCCGGTGCACCCCCCGGGTGCGCAGGTCGCCGAGCAGGGCGCCGTCGGGCACGGCCACGGGGTGCACCTCGGCGACGCCGGTCGCCACCGTCTCGCCGCCGACCCCGAAGGTGTCGGCCCAGCTGGAGGTGGCCTCGGACGACGGGACCTCGGTCTCGGACATGGCCGACACGCTATTGCCTCGCGGCCCCCAGAGCGGCGGGTACGCCGCGAGCCGACGCGGCGGGCGGCGGCGTGGGCAGCACTAGCGTGGAGCGATCGCCTGCGGGCGAGGCGTCCGGCATGGTTGAGCCACCTGATCCCCCCGACCCCCCACGACCGCCCTCGCCGTCACCATCGGGAGCCGGCGAGGCGTCCGGCCCCGAGGCCCCGGTGCCGTCCCCGCCCGACGCCCGCCGGGCCACCCTCGTGGACCGGACCGTGGTGCTCGCCGCCTTCGCCCTGTCGCGGCTGCTGTACGGCCTCGCCGGCGTCCGCTACGACACCAGCTCCCTGCTCTACTCGTCCCAGCTGCTGGATCAGACGTGGCTGCGTGACCGCCTCGCCGAGAGCGTGTTCTACCTGCACGCCCAGCCACCGGCGTTCAACCTGTTCGTCGGCCTGGTCCTGCGCTGGTCCCCGCTCTCGCCCGAGACCTCCTTCCACCTCGCCTACCTCGCCCTGGGGGTCGTGCTCGCCCTCGCCAGCCACGACCTCGCCCGCCGACTGGGCGCGGGCCGCGTGCTCGCCGTGGTCGTCGCGCTGGTCGTGAGCTGCAGCCCGACCACGGTGCTCTACGAGAGCTGGCTCTCCTACGAGTACCCCGTGGCGACGGCGCTGGTCGTGCTCGTCGACCTCGTCGTGCGCTTCGGCGAGCGCCAGCGGACGGGCTACCTGGTCGGGGCGAGCGCGGTCGCCGCCCTCGTGGTGCTGACGCGGTCGATGATGTCGCCGCTGTGGCTGCTGGCGGTCGTCGCCTGCCTCGTGGCGTACCGGTGGCCCCCGACGTGGCGCGCCGTGGCATGGGCCACCCTGCCGTTGGTCGTGGTGCTGGCCTTCGTGGTGAAGAACCAGGTGGTCTTCGGCACCCCGCAGCTCAGCTCGTGGTTCGGGTACAACCTCGACAAGGTCGTGACCTCGCCGCTGACGGACGACCAGCGGCGCCAGCTCGCCGACGAGGGCTTCACCCGCACCGACCCCGGAACCTGCACGGTCGGGCACGACGACGTCCCGGCGCTCGCCGAGGTGCACAAGCCGACCCCGCCGCCGCCCGGCGAGGATCCGATCGAGAACTTCAACCAGGAGTGCCTGGTGGCGAAGTACGAGGCCCTGCAGGCCGACGCCGTGACGGTCGCCCGTGCCCATCCCGGCTGGGTGGCCCGCAACGTGGTCGGGGCCGCGGAGATCTGGGCCTCACCGGCGAGCCTCAGCCCCTTCGTCTACGACAACCGCCAGGCCGTGGCCGGCGTCGACGACGTGTGGCGGCGGCTCGTGCTGCTCGACGTGGCGTGGGACCCGCCGGTCGCGGTGCCGACGGCGTGGCCGGTGGGCGTCTCGGCCCCGGATCGGCGGTTCCACGTGAGCGTGCTGCTCGTGGTGGCGACCGCCGTCGTGGCCGCCGTCGGCCTCGTGTCGCTCGTGCGGTGGCGGCGACGCGACGCCCGCAGCCTGGCCCTGGCCGTCGGTGGGCTCACGGTCGCGTACGCCGCGGTGGTGGCCACCGTCCTCGAGTACGGGGAGAACAACCGCATCCGGTTCGTCGCCGAGCCGCTCACCGTCGTGCTGTTCGTGGTGATCCTGGCCAACGGCGTCCGGGCGGCGCGGGACCGGTGGTGGGCCGGGCGGTCGGGTTGAGCCGACGTCGCAGGCACCGGCACTAGGGTGCCCGGGTCCCGGTCCTCACGCCCCCTGGAGCACCCCATGGCCCCGACCCACGACGTCGTCTGCATCGGCAACGCCATCGTCGACGTGATCGCCCACGCCGAGGAGGCCTTCCTCGGCGCGCACGGGATGACGAAGGGCACCATGCAGCTCGTCGACGCCGACCTCGCCCACCGCCTCTACGAGTCGATGGGTCCGGCGGTCGAGTCGTCGGGGGGCTCGGCCGCGAACACCGCCGCCGGGATCGCGTCGTTCGGGGGGTCGGTCGCCTTCATCGGCAAGGTCAGCTCCGACGTCCTCGGCGAGGTGTTCACCCACGACATCCGCGCTGCCGGCGTCGCCTACGAGCCGCCCGACGTCACCGGCGACGTGCCCGCCACCGCCCGGTGCATGGTGCTGGTCACCCCCGACGCCCAGCGCACCATGAGCACCTTCCTCGGCGTGTCGGCGCTGCTGTCGCCGCGCGACGTCGACGCCGCCGTGGCCGGCGACGCCAAGGTCTTGTACTGCGAGGGCTACCTCTGGGACCAGCCGGCCGCCAAGGAGGCCATCGTCAAGGGCATGGACGTGGCCCGGGCGGCGGGGGCCAAGGTGGCCTTCACGCTGTCGGACCCCTTCTGCGTCGATCGGCACCGCGCCGACTTCCTCCGGCTCGCCGAGCACCACGTCGACATCCTGTTCGCCAACGAGGCCGAGATCTGCTCGTTGTACGAGGTGGACCACTTCGACGCCGCCGCCGACCGGGTCACCGGGCACTGCGAGATCGCCTGCCTCACCCGCTCGGAGAAGGGCTCGGAGATCATCACGTCGGCGGGCGAGCGCATCCTGGTGCCGGCCCACCCGGTGGACGAGGTGGTCGACACCACCGGCGCCGGCGACCTGTACGCCGCCGGCTTCCTGTACGGGTACACGCGGGGCGACGACCTCGAGCGGGCCGGACGGCTCGGAGCACTGGCCGCCGGCGAGGTGATCTCCCACCTCGGGGCCCGGCCCGAGCACTCCTTGGCCGAGCTGGCGTCGCAGCTGTAGGCGCGCGCGCCGCGGCGACCGTCGCCCACCGCGGCGCTACCGTCGTCGATCGACAGCCGGCAGGCCTCGACCGGCGGGGGCCCGAGTGACGAACCCGACACGTGATGACCGGCCGAGGCCGGCGAAGACGGTGCTCGTCGCCGTGCTCGCCGCCGTGTGGCTCGTCCTCGCGGCCCTCCTTCCCGCCGCGGCGGTCGCCGCCCCGGCGCCGCCCCGGTCCTGCACCGTCGACCCGTCTCCCGGCGCGCCCCGCCTCGACCTCGGCGTCGACGGCAGCCGGGTGGCCGGCGTCGCCTCGTCGTGGTGGCACCAGGCCGACGCCGCCGTCGCCGACTGGGACGGCGACGGTGGCGCCGACGTGCTCACGGTCGCCGGGGGCCGGGCCACGGTGCGGTTCGGCTCGTCGTCGCTGGTGGTCACCGGGCTCTCCTCGTCGCCGGCGGCGGCGCGGCTGTGGGACGTCACCGGCGACGGGGTGCCCGACCTGGTGGCCACGGGCCGCGGCCGGGTGGCCGTCGTCGTCGGCGGTCCCGCCGCGGTGCCGGCGGTCGACCGGACCGTCGAGCTGACCGGGATCGGCGCCGTCCTCCCGGGGTGGGTCGCGGCGGCTGCGTCGGTGCGCAACGCCGACGGGTCCACCACCTCGGTCCCGGGCGACGACGGGGAGGTCCGCCCGCTGTGGGACCTCGACGGGGACGGGGTGGCCGACGTCGGCGTCTTCACACCGGTCCCTCGGTCGTCGGGTCCCTGGGCGTACGTCGTCGGGCGCCCGTGCGCCGAGCTCGGCCCGGGCCAGCGCTCGTCGCCGGCCGCGCCCCGCCGCGACCAGGGCACGATCGGACGCCCGCCGGTCCTCGACGCCGACGCCCCCGACCCGACGATCGTCTACGACGCCGGCTGGTACCACCTCTACACCACCAACGTGTTCACCGCCTCGGGCTGGGTGCGGGTGCCCCACCAGCGCAGCCGCGACCTGCAGCACTGGGAGTACGTCGGCGACGCGCTCGCCGCCCTGCCCCCGTGGGCCTCGACGGTCGGCGGGTTCGTGTGGGCGCCGAGCGTGCACCGCTTCGGGTCGACCTGGGCCATGTTCTACGTCGCCCGCATCCGTCCCGACGCCGGGCTCGCCGCCAACCAGATGTGCGTGGGCCGGGCGGTGGCATCGAGCCCCGACGGTCCCTTCGTCGACGCCGCCGCGACGCCGATGCTCTGCCAGGTGTTCCAGGGCGGCAGCATCGACCCCGACGTGCACGTCGCCGCCGACGGGTCGCCGTGGCTGGTGTTCAAGAACGACGGCAACTGCTGCCGGCTGCCCGTCTCGCTGTGGTCCTGGCGGCTCACCTCCGACGGCTCGGCCTTCACCGGCGCGCTCAGCCGTCTGCTCGACGCCGACCAGCCCTGGGAGCGCGGCGTGATCGAGGCCCCCTCGATGGCCGAGGTCGGCGTGGCCACCTACCTGCTCTACTCGGGTGGCGACTGGCAGAGCTCGTCCTACGCCGTCGGCGTGGCCGGGTGCCCGGTCCCGGGCGGGCCCTGCGCGAAGCTGTCGGTGGCCTCGCCCTGGCTCGGCGCCACCGCCGTCGCCGTGGGCCCCGGCGGCCAGGACGTGGTCGCCGACAGCAACGGCGACCCGTGGATGGCCTACCACGGGTGGGTCGGCGGCGTCGGGTACGGCAACGGCGGTCACCGCGCCCTGTACGTCGAGCGCATCCGGGTGGGGGGCTTCGGCATCTACCTCGACCCGGACACGCCGTACGCGTCGGCCGGGCCGTCGGTGCCGGGCCCGCCCACCGGCCTGGGGGCGCGGCCGGGCTTCGCGAACGTCACCCTCTGGTGGGATCAGCCGCCCGACCGCCAGGGCGTGCCGTGGCAGCACCAGCAGATCACCGTCCGGGACCGGCTCGGGCGCGTGAGCTTCTTCGTGGTGGAGCCCGACGTCGAGCAGTGGGTCATCCCGTTCCTGGCCGACGGCGACTACACGGCGACGGTGCGCGTCGCCAGCGACCTCGGCTACGGCACCGAGTCCGACCCGATCGCCTTCACCGTGTCGCCGGCCGGCGCCCGCTTCCACCCCGTCACCCCGGCCCGCCTGCTCGACACCCGCGACGGGACCGGTGGCGTGCCGGCGGTGCCGCTCGGTGCGGGCCAGGCCGTGCGCCTCCCGATCGCGGCCCGGGCCGGCCTCCCCCCGGCGGGTCAGGTGTCGGCGGTGACGCTCAGCCTGACCGCCACCGGGGCCTCGACCGCGACCCACCTCACGGTCTGGCCCGGGGACATCCCCGATCCACCCGGCACCTCGTCGCTCAACCTCGGCCCCGGTGCGACCGTCGCCAAGCACGTCACCGCCGCGGTGGGGGGCGACGGCTCGGTGCTGGTGCGCAACAACAGCGGCTCGACCGACGTCGTCGTGGACGTGACCGGCTGGTACGGCGCCCCCGGCGCCCTCGACGGCTCGCTGTTCCGGGCCGCGGCGCCCTCCCGGCTGCTCGACACGCGCGACGGCACCGGCCTGGGGGTGGCCGGGGCGGTGGGCCCGGCGTCGACGGTGCGGGTGCCGATCGCCGGTCGAGCCGGCCTGCCCTCGGACCCGGCCCAGGTCCGTGCGGTCGTGCTCAACGTGACCGCCACCGGGCCGACCGCGACGACCCACATCCGGGCCTGGCCCGGCGGGGGAGCGCCGCCGCTGGCGTCCGTCGTGAACGCCGACGCCGGCCAGACGATCGCCGACCTCGTCACCGTGGGGGTCGGTGACGACGGCACCGTGTCGCTGTACAACCAGAGCGGCGAGGTGGATCTCGTCGCCGACCTCGCCGGGTGGTTCGGGCCCGACGGCGGTACGACGGGCGCGGTGTTCCACCCGTTGACCCCGGCGCGGATCGCCGACTCGCGCGAGGGCTTCGGCTTCCCGGCGGCGCTGGAGGCCGGGACGCCCCAGACGCTGCCCCTCAACGGGCACGGCGGCCTGCCGCTGTTCCCGGCGGCGACGGCGGTGGTCGCCACCGTGACGGCGGTGCTGCCGACCGCCGACACCCACGTGACCGCCTACCCACGCGGCCCGCGGCCGCTGGCGTCGACGCTGAACCTGCCGGGCGGGACGGTGCTCGCCAACGAGGCGACCGTCGCCACCGACAACGGGTACGTCTCGTTCGAGACCAACAGCGGCGCGACCGAGCTGGTGGTCGACCTCATGGGTTGGTACCGCAGGGTCGGCTGACCCTGACCCGGCCGGTGGGTGCTCCTCGGTCCGAGCGGCGCCGTCCACCCGGTCGCGCCGGTGGTAGGCGCCCTTGACATGGCGATAATGACCGTTATCATGGCTGCTCGTGACCGACGCCGCCGTCAACGACGCGCCGCAGCCGGCCACCGGGGGGGACCCGACGATCGACCTGACCTCCGGTGGCACGCGCTCGTCAGCCGACGACACGGCGTCGCGCCTGATCGCGGCGGCGGCCGAGGTGTTCGCCGAGAAGGGCTACGACGGCGCCGGCGTCGCCGAGATCGCCCGGCGGGCGGGGCTCACCACCGGGGCCATCTACAGCCGGTTCACCGGCAAGGCCGAGCTGCTCGCCGCGGTCATCGCCACCCACACCGGCGACGAGTTCGACCAGCTGTTCGCCGAGCACGGCTTCCAGGGCCGGGCCCAGGACATCCTCAACACGGTGGGCTCGCACCTGGTCACCCGTGAGTCGACGCCGGCCCAGGCGCTGCTGCTCGAGGCCTTCGTGGCCGCGCGGCGCGACCCCGAGGTCGCCCGGCTCGTGCGCGAGCACCTCGAGGCCCGAGCCACCCGCATGGGCGGGCTCATCGAGGCGGGCAAGGAGGCCGGTCTCGTCGACCCCGCCGTCGACACCGCCGCCATCGTGCACTTCGCGCACGCCGTCGGGCTCGGCTTCCTGCTCTTCGAGGCCGTCGGCGCCCCCGCCCTGCCCCCGAGGGGTGGGAGGAGGTCATCCGGCCGTGCCGTCGCCGCCCTCGACCCTCGCCCGGACGACGCCGGGACCTGATCACCTTCGACCGACACCCGTCCAGCCCAGCCACCGACCACCACACAGGAGCAGTGACCGCCATGGCAACCGACGAGCAGATCCTCGGCCGAGCCGCCGTCAACGACCTCGAGGCCATCCTCGCCGTCAGCAACCAGGATGTCGACGAGCTCGTGCACCAGGTGCAGGACAACGCCGACGCCATCTTCACCTGGGACTACGAGAAGGGCGCCCGACCGGCGCTCAACAAGCTCTACGAGAAGGCCAAGACGGCCCAGTGGAACGGCGAGACCGACCTGGACTGGTCGATCGAGGTCGACCCCGAGCGGATCCTCACGGCGCTGCAGGGCTCCAACGCCTCGGGGCCCTTCCTGGCGCTCACCGAGATGGAGGGGTCGCCCTTCAAGAGCTTCGGTGAGAAGGAGTGGGCCGAGCTGGGGGTCGAGTCGATGAACTGGCGCCTCTCGCAGTTCATGCACGGCGAGCAGGTGCGCTGCTGTGCACGGCGAAGATCGTCGAGACGGTGCCGTGGATCGACGCCAAGTACTACGCCGCCACCCAGGTGATGGACGAGGCCCGTCACGTGGAGGTCTTCGCCAAGTACCTGCAGGAGAAGCTGCCGGGCTTCTATCCGATCAACGCGCACCTCAAGCTGCTGCTCGACGACATCATCACCGACAGCCGCTGGGACATGACCTACCTGGGCATGCAGATCATGGTGGAGGGCCTGGCGCTGGCCGCCTTCGGGTTCATGCACCAGATGACCGAGGAGCCGCTGCTCAAGCAGCTGCTGCGCTACGTGATGAGCGACGAGGCCCGCCACGCGGCCTTCGGCGTGCTGTCGCTGAAGGAGTACTACGCCGAGCTGTCCGACGCCGAGATGCGCGAGCGCCAGGAGTTCGCCTTCGAGGCCGCCGTGCGCATGCGCGACCGCTTCATCCAGCAGGAGGTGTGGGACCGCCTGGGCGTCGACACCCGGAAGGTGGCGTCGATGATGCTGCAGATCCCGGCGGAGGAGAACATCTTCCAGCAGATGCTGTTCTCCAAGATCGTGCCCAACTGCAAGAAGCTGGGCCTGCTCGACCGCAACGACGGCTGGCTGCGCCAGCGGTTCACCGAGATCGGGGTGATCCAGTTCGAGGACCTGGCCGACACCGGTGAGGAGTACCTCGAGTTCGACGCGGTCAGCCAGGACCGCGCCGCGGCCGGCGCCTGACCTCGCCGCCGAGACGCAGTTCACGTCGCACGGGGGGACCGTGGGGGTCGGGTCCGACGGTTCGGCCGGTAGCCTGAGGCCACCAGCCGAACCGCCGGGCCGTGGCCTGCGCCCAGGCCTCCACTCCGGGGCCCGCGGTTCCGGCGAGGTCGATCACCGGATCTCCGGTCGCCTGGACCCGCTCCCCCGGGTACTTCAGGCAGGTGTGGCGCCTTCGGGCGCCACACCGCGTTCTGGCGCCAGACCGCGTTCGGGCGCCTGGCCCCGTCGTGGCCCCACACCGCGTGCTGGTCCCCGGCCCCGTCGCCGGTGGCGGCGAGGTCCGTCGGAGGGTTTCGTGGTTGCCGCGGCGCCCCTCTAGCCTTCGGGCACCGCCCGCACCGGCGGGCCGCGACCATCGGGGGGACCATGGGCTACACCTGCTTCGACGTCACCGAGGAGGGCAAGGTCGCCCACCTGCAGCTGTGCCGTCCCGACGCGCTCAACTCGATGACGCGCGAGTTCTGGATGGAGCTGCCCGAGATCGTGCGGCGCATCGACGACGAGGGGTCGGCTCGGGTCATCGTCTTGTCGTCCACGGGTCGGCACTTCTCGGCCGGCATGGACCTGGCGGTGTTCGCCACCGGTGCCGGCGCCCCCCCGAAGCGGGACGGCCAGTCCACCGAGCTGGGCCGGCACCGGGCCTACCTGCGGGAGACGGTGCTGATGCTGCAGGACTCCTTCACCTGCCTCGAGAAGGCCCGCCTGCCCGTGCTCGCCGCCGTCCAGGGCGGCTGCATCGGCGGCGCCGTCGACCTCGTGTCGGCGTGCGACGTGCGCTACGCCTCGGCGGACGCCTTCTTCTGCGTGCAGGAGATCAACATCGGCATGACCGCGGACGTGGGGACCCTGCAGCGCCTCCCCAAGATCATCCCCGACGGGGTCGCCCGCGAGATGGCCTACCGGGGCCACCGCCTGCCCGCCGACCGGGCCCGGGAGGTGGGCCTCGTCAACGAGGTGTTCGACGACCACGAGTCGCTCGTGGCGGGCGTGCTGGAGATCGCCCACGAGATCGCGGCCAAGAGCCCGCTGGCCATCTACGGGACCAAGCAGATGCTCACCTACGCCCGCGACCACAGCGTCGACGACGCCCTGAACTTCATCGCCACCTGGCAGACGGGCATGTTCCAGCCCACCGACATGCTCGAGAGCTTCGGGGCCAAGTCCGACAAGCGCGATCCGGTCTTCGACGACCTCCTCCCTCGGCCGGAGTCCTTCTGAGCCTCGGCCCGGCGGCGCGCGGTCGTCGACCGCCCCCGAGGCCGGCCCGACGGGCCGGCGACGAGCAGACGACGGTGCCTCAGCGCATCGAGGCGCCGCAGTAGGGGCAGGTGGGCTCGTCGGGGTTGACCGACAGGCCGCAGCTCGGGCACGGCCGTCGGTTGCGCTGGCGCCACACCACGGCCGCCACCATGACCACCAGGAAGACCCCGAACACGGCGAGCATGAGGGGGCCCATCACGGCCCTCCCAGCTGGTCGCGGCCCCGGGCCAGGATCCCCCGGCGGCGCCGCTCCACCTCGGCGGGGTCGAGCGCGTCGGCGGCCCACTCGCGGGCCACGCGCGCCTCGAGCGCCCACGCCTCGTCGGCGGTCCCGCGCCCGCCCTGCTCGTAGGTGGCGAGCATCCGGCGCACGCCGGCCTGGTCGTTGGAGACGATGTCGGCGGCCAGCACCCGGCAGAACGCCAGGAGCTCGCCATGCGGGACGACGTGGTTGACCAGGCCCCAGACCAGCGCGGTGTGCGCGTCGAGCTGGTTGCCCGTGATCGACAGCTCTCGGGCCCGGCGCACGCCCACGGCCTGGGGGAGCAGCACCGTGAGCCCCCACCCGGGCATGACCCCGACCCGGGCGTGGGTGTCTGCGAA
The DNA here is from genome assembly GCA_041394145.1 of Acidimicrobiales bacterium. Taxonomy (GTDB): domain Bacteria; phylum Actinomycetota; class Acidimicrobiia; order Acidimicrobiales; family Acidimicrobilacustridaceae; genus JAWKIW01. Next base: position 59,948 of record JAWKIW010000014.1, on the reverse strand, counting down.
GCGGGCCCGCTCGGAGGCCACCAGGAAGTCGCAGGCGAGGGCCAGCTCGAACCCGCCCGTGACGGCGACCCCGTTGATGGCACCGATCAGCGGCTTGGTGCGCGGCGGGAACGGGCCGCGCCGGTCCTTGGGCAGGACCAGGTCCTTGGAGCCCGAGCCCAGCTCCTTCAGGTCGACGCCGGCGGAGAAGGCCGGGTCGGCGCCGGTGAGGATCACCACGTCCACGTCGGCGTCGGCGTCGAGGTCGGCCAGCAGCGCCGGCAGCCGCCGCTGGATCTCGCGGTTGAGGGCGTTGCGGGCCTCAGGTCGGTTGAGCGTCACCACCGCCACGCGGTCGGCGACCTCGGCCAGCAGCACGCCCTCGGTCGGCAGGTCGGTCACGTCGTCGTCCTCCGCACGGGGGTGGGCTCGCCGGTCACCCGTCGAGCGGGTCGTAGGGGGGGTCCGCGATGGGGGGGAGGAAGTCGAAGGTGAGATCGCCGACCCGCACCAGCGTCGCCGAGATCCACCCGCCCATGGCCGAGAAGTGGTCGTCGAGGATGGAGCCGTCGGCCAGGGTCGCCTCGTCGAGCTCGTAGGAGCCCTCGTAGGACACCTCGATGGCGTACTCGGGATCGGTGAGGTCGGACCCGAACACCGTCTCGATGGTGGGTCCCGAGCGCTCGAGGCGCTCGTTGCCGATCGGCGGGCTCTGCTTGGGCAGCGCCGCCAGCAGCTCGGACGGCGCCGGGCTCGAGGCCAGCCGCTGGACCCGCAGCACGATCTCGATCTCGATGCGGGGCGGCTCGTCCATGGGCTCGCCGATGTACCAGGAGCGGTAGGCGGTCTGCGCCCAGGTCGGCCAGTCGAGGGTGATGTCCGCCTGCACGCGGGGTGGCAGCCCTTCACCCGGCAGCCCGTAGCTGGTCTCCCAGGTCATGTCACCGAGCAGCACGTCGACCTGGAAGCGCTCCTCGAAGGCCTGCCGCTCGAGGAGCGCGTTCTCGAAGGCGTCGCGCAGCGCGCCGATGGCGTCGGTGAACACGTGGTCGAGCATGAGGGGGCGACCCTACCAACCGGTCCTACGCGCTCATGAACGCGGTGGCGACCGACATGCCGAGCTCCTTGTGTCGCAAGGTCGTGATGCGTCGGCCGGGCTGGACCGCGTCCTTCACCCGACCGAGGTGGTCGCCGAGCCGCGCCACGGTGGCGTCGAGGTCGGCGCACGTGTACGCGAGCCCGAAGAACCCGCAGGGACCGTCGCCCAGCGGCTCGGGTGATCCGATGAGCTCGATGATCACCTCGCCGGCGCGGAAGAAGGTCTGGATCATGGGCGCGCCGTAGGTGTCGGTCTCCCGCGACCGGCGGGCCTCGAGGCCGGCGGCGCCGAAGGCCGCCATGGTGCGCCGGCGATCGGGGGTGAGCACGACGACGTGGTCGAGCTGCACCACGCCGTTGGGGTGCACCGCGGGCGAGCAGGGCGGCTCGTGGTCGACGGAGGTGGCGAGACCGTCGAGGCCGTCGGCGGGGTCGTCGAGGGCCAGGCCGCGGAACGACCAGCCGAGGATCCGCTTCCCGGCGTCGCGGCCGGCGAGCCGGAGCCGGACCCGGCCGACCCGGCAGGTGCCGTCGTCGTCGACCGCGAACCCGCCCGAGGCCCAGGCCTCGGGCGGATCGCCGATCGTGATCGAGGTGAGGACCGGCGGCTCGACGGCGTCGTCAGGCACGCCGCCGGTCTAGCGCGCCAACCAGAGGTCGGCCACCCAGGTCTTCGGGCCGAGCGTCTGGATGGTGCCGTTGACCGCCGGGTACATGCCGTTGACGCTGGGGCGGGCGGCCATCATCCAGTCGGTGCGACCGAGCCACAGGTAGGGCACGTTCTCCCCGAAGTTGTTCTGCACGCTCGTGTACTGCTCGGCGCGGAGGCTGTCGTCGGTGGCGGCCAGGGCCTTGTTCAGCGCCTCGTCGATCTCCGGCCGGCCGTAGCGGGGGAAGTTCAGCGACACGGCCATCAGGGGCTGGATGCTCGACGTCTTCCAGAAGTAGGAGTCGGCGTCCGGATCGGCGGCGCCGAAGAGGCGCCACTCACCCAGCTGGTACAGACCGGTGCCGACCTGGGCCACCAGCTGGGTCTGGGGCCAGCCCTTGAGCGTCACCTTCATCCCGGCGGCGGTCCAGTTGTCGACGAAGAACTGGGCGTCGCGCATGTTGGCCGGGTCGTCGCGGGCGATGTACTCGAACTCGAGGGGCTTGCCCGCCTCCTGCTCGTACTCCTTGACCAGCTGCTTGGCCTGCTCCGGGTCGTACTGCGGGAGCCCGGTGGTGTTGCCCTCCTTGTAGCCGGGCTGACCGGGCGACAGCGGACCGTACGCCGGCGGCTTGACGCCCTTGTTCACGTCCGAGAGCCACTTCGGGACGTTGGACGCGTAGGCGATCGCCCGACGGGCCTTGACGTTGTCGAACGGGGCCTTCTGGGTGTTCATCACCAGGAAGTCCTTCTCGCCGTTCGAGTACTCGACCTTCTTGAACGAGTCGTTGGCCCGCAGCTGCAGGATCTGCTCGGGCTTGTTGGTGTGCATGATGTCGACGTCGCCGGTCTCGAGGGCCGTGAGGCGGGCGGCGTCGTCGGGGATGGGGGCGAACTCGATGGCGTCGAGGTAGGGCCGACCCGGGATGCGGAAGTCCTTGTTGCGGGTGAGCTTCCACGGCGAGTTCGGGGTGTGGGAGTCGAACACGAAGGGGCCCGAGCCGACCGGTGTCTCGCCCAGGTCGGCGTTGGTGATCATCTCCGGGTCGACGACGTAGGCGATCTGCGACGCCAGGGCGTCGTTGAAGCGCACCCACGGGATGTCGAGGCGCAGCTCGATGGAGGTGGGGCTGGTGACCACGATCTCCTTCAGCGGCGTGAGCGCCGAGCCGGTCACCGAGCCCGACTTGTAGGCGTCGAAGTTGGCCTTGAGGGCGTTGGCGTCCAGAGGCGTGCCGCTCGTGAACTTCAGGCCCTCGGGGATGGTGATGGTCCAGGTCTTGTTGTCGGCGCTGGGCTCGATCGACTTGGCCAGGTACGGCTGGGCCTTGCCCTTGTCGTCGACGGTGACGAGCGAGTCGAAGACCGCGGACGCGACGAGGTGGCCCGACACCGCCAGCGGGATGCGGGTGGGGTCGATGGCGACGGTCTCGGCCTCCATGCCGAACACCGCCTTGCCGCCGGGCTTGGGGCTGGTGCCGTCGGCCGGTCCGGAGATCTGCGCACCCGACGCGGCTGCGCTCGACCCGTCGCCCTGGCCCTGCTGCTGGGACTGGCCCTGGTTGGTGGTGCTCGAGCCGCAGGCGGCGGCGAGCAGGGCCAGGCCGCAGATGGCGGCGATCAGCCCGGAGGTCCGTGCTGCGCCCGTCAGCGGAGGTCGTGGCATGGTCTCAGCTCCTCGGTGGTCCCGCGCTCGGTCGCGACCGCGATCCCGGTCGCGCGCCGGCACTGGTGGATCGGCGGGCTCCGGCGTGGGGCTGGAGCGACACCGAGCGATCTTGAGCAACTCTTGACAGTTGGCGTGTCACCTTCTCGGGGGTGGCATCGGCACGACCATGGGCGCGCGCAACGGGTCGTTCGACCCCTTTCCCGGGTCCGGCGACCCGGGTCTCACGGTGCGTGGCCCTCAGTAGAACGGCGACCGTGCGCGGTGGCGGGGCACCGCCTTGTAGGCGGGGCGACCGCCGCGCTGCCACAGGCGCAGGTCGAGCTCGTGGGCCGGCAGGCGGGCACCGTGGGCGGCCGACGCCGCCACGAGGGCGTCGACCGCGGCGACCGCCGCCGCCCGGATCTCGATCTCGGCACGCCCTCCCGCGGCGAGGAGCCGCCCGGCCTCGATGTCGGCCACCAGACCGTCGTCGAAGGCCAGCACGCCGTCGAGGCGCAGCACGTGGGGCACGAGGTTGTCGGCGAAGGCCGTCAACCGGTCGAGGTCGGTGAACCGCCCGGGGCCCGTGCCCCCGAAGGCGCGGTCGAGGTCGGCGACGGCGAGCTGGGCCCGCTTGTAGAAGGCGACCTCGTGGCCGTCGAGCGACGCCACGTCGTGGAAGGTCGGGATGTGGCCGAGCACCGTGACGAGGCCCTCCGCCGTGCCACCGCCGGCCTCGACGAGCGACAGGAACGAGCCGCCGTGGTCCGCCGCGACCGTCTCGCCGAGCTGGCGTAGGGCGTCGGCGAACAGGGCCATCAGGTCGTCGACCGGCCCGGCCGGCTGGTCGAACAGCTGGCGGGTCGCCTCGGTGGTCATGCCGGCCAACCAGTCCGCCGTCGGGGCGCCCACCGCCGCGACCCGGCGTCGCAGGTGGGTCGCCATCGTCACCGCACCCGAGCACCCCGGCAGCTTGCGGACGACAGGGTGCCAGCCGGATCCGAAGTTCACCGCCGCCAGGGTCACCACGGTGGCGACCCGGGCCTCGTCGCCGGCCGGCACGGCGTCGTCGCCGGTCGCCACCGCCCACGGGTCGCTCGCGGCGGCGGCCACCCGCCGCTCGGGTCGGTCGTCGAGCAGGCTCCGGGCCTCGGCGTCGACCGCCTCGGGCACGAGCCGGACGAAGCGGGCGGACGCGAGGACGCGGTTCGCGTCGGCGCGGACCTGGTCGAGGATTCCGGGCGGGGACGACGGCACGGCCAGAATGTACGGCCGTGCCCGCCGGGACCCCCCTCGTCACCCACCGATGACGTCCACCGAGGACGGCGCGGCGTCGCGCGCCCGTGCCTGGCTGCAGGCGGACCCCGATCGCGAGACCCGGGCCGAGACCGAGGCGCTGCTGGCCGACGGGGGCCCCGCGCTCGCCGACCGGTTCAGCGGGCACCTGCGCTTCGGGACCGCGGGCCTGCGGGCGCCGATGGCCGCGGGGCCGAACCGGACGAACCGGGTGGTGGCCCGGTTGACGGCCGCAGCCCTCGCCGATGTGCTGGCGCCGGGCGCGCTCGTCGTCGTGGGCCACGACGCCCGCCATCGCTCCGACGTCTTCGCCGCCGACCTCGCCGGCGTGCTGGCAGCGGCCGGCTGCGAGGTGCGGCTGCTGGCCGGGCCCGTGCCCACCCCGCTGCTGGCCTTCGGCGTGCGCCACCTCGGCACCGCCGCCGGCGTGATGGTGACGGCGAGCCACAACCCGCCCGCCGACAACGGCATCAAGGTGTACGGGGCCGACGGGGTCCAGATCGTCGGTCCCCTCGACGCCCGCATCGCCGAGGGCCTCGCCGCCGACCCCCGGGGCCTGCCCGCGCCGGTCGCCGTGCAGCCCACGTCGGTCGACGACCTCGTCGGCGCCTACCTCGACGCGGCGATGGCCACCACCCGGCCCGAGGCCGTGGCCGCCGAGGCCCGGGCCCGCCTCCGGGTGGCCTACACGCCCCTGCACGGCGTCGGCGGCCGGCTGGCCCTCGCCGCCCTGCGGCGGGCGGGCATCCACGACGTCCACGTCGTGGCCGCCCAGGTGGAGCCCGATGGCGCCTTCCCCACCATCGCCTCCCCGAACCCGGAGGACCCGGCGGCGTTGGCGGCGGTCCTGGCGCTGGGCCGCTCCATCGGCGCCCACGTCGCGCTCGCCCACGACCCCGACGCCGACCGCCTGGCGGTCGCCGTGCCCACCCGGGACGGGGACGGGATGCGGGTGCTCAGCGGCGACGAGGTCGGGGCGCTCGTCGGTGAGCACCTCCTGGCTGCCGGGGACGCCAGCGCCGGCGACGACCGCCTCGTCGTGTCGACCTACGCCGGCTCACGCCTGCTCGCCCGCATCGCCGCCGCGCACGGCGCCCGGCACGTCGAGACGCCGCCCGGGTTCAAGTGGGTGATGCGCGTCGTGCTCGACCACCCCGAGCTGCGGTTCGTGTTCGGCTACGAAGAGGCACTCGGCTACGCCATCGGCGACCGGGTCCGGGACAAGGACGGGATCACCGCCGCCGTGGCGGTGGCCACCCTCGTCGCCGAGCTCGTTGCCGCAGGTCGCCACGTCGATGACGAGCTCGATCGGCTCGCCCGGCGGCACGGCCTGCACGCCACCGCGAGCCACGCCGTGGTCGTCGCCGGCGATCCCGCCGCGGTGCCGTCGGCGCTGGCCGCGTCGCCGCCGGCGACGCTCGGTGGGCAGCGGGTGGTCGCCGTCGACGACCCGGCCCCGCCCGGCACCCCGGCGGGGGTCGCGGTCCAGATCGGCCTGGCGGACAGCAGCCGGGTGGTGGTCCGCCCGTCGGGGACCGAGCCCAAGCTCAAGTGCTACCTCGAGGTGGTGCGTCCCGTGGGGCCCGGCGCCGACGCGCTCGCCGCCGCCCGCGCCGACGCCGAGGCCCGGTTGGCGGCGACGTGGCGCGACCTCGCCGCCACGCTCGGTCTCGCGTCGACAGGGGACGGTGCCGGTGTGCATCGTCGGCCCGAGCCCGACCGGTAACGTCGGCGCCGAGCATGCTGTTCCCCACCATCGACTTCGCCGTCTTCTTCGTGGTCGTCTTCGCGGGGAGCTGGTTGCTGCGGCCGTACCGGCAGCCGTGGCGGTGGTTCATCCTCCTCGCCAGCTGCGTCTTCTACCTCGACCCGTTCAACCCGAAGCACACCTTCGTGAACCTCGTGGTGGTCGGGGCGGCCGTGGTGATGGCCGTCGTCACCTCGTTCCTGCTGCGCGTCGGGTTCGGCGACGGCGAGGCAGGGGAGTCGCGCACGTCGCTCGCCACCGCGGTGCCGTTCCTGGTCGTCGCCGCCCTGGTCGTGCTCAACCTGCGCATCGCCGACCAGTTCCCCGAGCCCTCCGAGCAGAACTGGCGGTTCCTGTTCCTGCTGCTCGGCATCGTGTTCGCCAACGCCGCCTTCGCCCGCGCCGTGTGGGCGAACCTGGGGCCGGGCCGGGCCCGCACCAACGCCAGCCGCTGGCTGGTGCGGGCGGCGGTCGCCGTCGACCTGCTGGTGCTCGGCTACTTCAAGTACACGAACTTCTTCCTCGACTTCTTCACGACGCGGCTGCAGAGCCTGGGCATCGAGATCCCCACGTTCGCCCTGAACGTGGTGCTGCCGATCGCCATCTCGTTCTTCACCTTCCAGGCGATCAGCTACGTCGTCGACGTGGGCCGAGGTGAGCTGCGACCCATCCCGCTGCTCGACTTCGCCGTCTACCTCACGTTCTTCGCCCACCTCGTCGCCGGCCCCATCGTGCGCGTGTCGGAGTTCCACCCCCAGCTCGACGCCCGGGCCGACCCCCGCTTCGTGCAGTCCTCCGAGGCGTTCCTGCTGATCTTCCGCGGCCTGTTCAAGAAGGTCGTGATCTCGTCGTACCTGGCCGCCAACATCGTGGACCCGGTCTTCGCCCTGCCCTCGGCCCACAGCCAGGGCGAGGTGCTCGTCGGCGTCCTCGGCTACGCCATCCAGATCTACGCCGACTTCTCCGGGTACACCGACATCGCCATCGGCGTGGCCCTGCTGCTCGGCATCCGGTTCCCGCAGAACTTCGACGCGCCGTACCGATCGCTGTCGGTGCAGGACTTCTGGCGGCGCTGGCACATGACCCTGTCGCGGTGGCTGCGCGACTACCTCTACATCCCGCTCGGCGGCAACCGGGGCGGCGTCGGTGCGACCTACCGCAACCTGCTGCTGACGATGATCCTCGGCGGCCTGTGGCACGGCGCCAACTGGACCTTCGTCATCTGGGGCACGATCCACGGCACGGCCCTGGTGCTGGAGCGGGTGGTCAAGGAGCGGTGGGTGCGACGCGACCTGCCGTCGATCCCCGTGCACGTCGGCCAGTGGCTGCTCACCTTCACCATCGTCACCCTGGCCTGGGTGTTCTTCCGGGCGCCCTCGTTCGGCGACGCCACGGGGGTGCTGGGCGCGCTCTTCGGTGGTGGTGGCGGCGTCGAGCAGGCCATCGACCCCGGCACGCTGTGGATCTGCGTCGGGATCGTCGTGGCCAGCATCGCCTCGCAGTTCGTGCCGCCCCGCATCCCCGAGAAGGTGGCCGTGGGCTTCGGCCGGCTGGCGCCCGCCCTGCAGATCGTCGCCCTCGCTGCCGGCATCGTGATGATCGACGCCCTCGGCCCCGAAGGCGTCGCCCCCTTCATCTACTTCCAGTTCTAGCTCCCTCCCGCAGCGGGCACCCCGCCGGCCCGCTGCTCCTCCGCCAGGTGGGGCCCCGCTCGCTTCGCTCGCGCCCCACGGCGGCCGTGGGGGTGGCGCGAGGCCGGGTGACCCTTGGCGGCTCCCTCCCGCAGCGGGCACCCGGCTGACGCTGGCGCCCAACGGTCGCCGGGTAGCGTGGCCCCGATGACGACGACCGCCGGGCCTCCGCGCGCACCGGGCAAGGAGGCCCGGGGTGACCGCACGCCCGGGTCCCCGCGGCGGGGCGCCGAGGGCCCCGACCTGTTCGACGGCCGCGGCGTGCTGAGCATGTTCCGCTCGGTGAAGTCGCCGCGGCCCGGGACCATGCCGGCGGGGTTCGTGCTGGTGATCGTGGCGTGCGGGCTGCTCGTGGCCATGTTCGTCAACGCCGACGCCACCGCCCGCAAGTCCAAGGCCAACCTGGCCTGCGACGGCTGCTGGCGCCAGACGGTGTCGTCGGCGATCGCCGACTTCTCCGACTTCTTCCGCTTCACCTCGCCCCGCCAGTCGGTCGACGCCGCCCTGGCCAAGAACCAGGAGGCCGGGCAGTCGACCGAGGACCTGCTCGCCGAGCAGCGCCAGCAGGTGGCATCGGGGGATCCGGCTGCCGCCGGTGCCGAGGCCACCCCCACGGCGTCGTCGGACAAGCCCGTCATCAGGACGCCCACCCCGGACGACCCGCTGCGCGTGTGGGTCGGCGGCGACTCCATCACCGGCGACTTCGGTCGCTCGTTCGCCCGCGTGTCGTCGTCCACCAAGCTGTTCACCCCGACCCACGACTACAAGGTCTCGAGCGGGCTCACCCGGCCCGACTACTTCAACTGGCCCGAGCACCTCGTGCGCGACGTCGTGCCGTCGGTCGACCCCGACGTCGTGGTCATCATGTTCGGCGCCAACGACGCCCAGAACATGCCGGCGTGGAAGGACACCAAGGCCTCGGTGCGCTTCAGCGATGAGTGGCTCGCCGAGTACCGCAAGCGGGTCGCCGACACCATGGACCTGCTCAAGAGCCCCGACAACGACCGGCTGGTCATCTGGACCGGGGCGCTGATCATGGGCCCGAACACCGGCCTCGACGGCATGGCCAAGCTCAACTACATCTACTGGAGCGAGGCGCAGAAGCGGCCGTGGGTCGACTACTTCGACTCGTGGTCCTACTTCGCCGACGCCGACGGCTCCTACCGCGCCAGCCTGCCCATGGCCGACGGCCAGACCAAGCTGCTGCGGGCGTCGGACAACATCCACCTCAGCGGCGCAGGTGCCGATCGCCTGGCCTGGGCGGTGCTCGGCCGGCTCGGCAAGGAGATCGACCTGAGCCAGTCCCAGGCCATCCCGCCCGTCGAGCAGCTGGCGCCGCCGACGGTCACCGAGCGGACCGAGGTCCCCGAGCCGTCCTGACGTCCCGGGTGGCCGGCGTGCGAGACTCCCGGCCATGCCCGCCGTCCTCGTCACCGGTGCCTCGACCGGCATCGGCCTCGCCTGCGCCCAGCACCTCGACCGCCTCGGCCACCACGTCTACGCCGGCGTGCGCCGAGCCACCGACGCCGACCGCCTCCGCGCCGAGGCCTCCGATCGGCTCCGTCCCGTGATCCTCGACGTGACCGACGAGGCGGGGGTCGCCGCCGCCGCCGACGAGGTGGCCGCCACGATCGGCCGTCAGCGGCTCGCCGGAGTCGTCAACAACGCCGGGGTCGCCCTGGGGGGCCCGGTCGAGTACCTGCCGCTCGAGTACTGGCGCCGCCAGCTCGAGGTGAACGTCGTGGGCCAGGTGGCGGTGACCAAGGCGTTCCTGCCCCTGCTGCGCGAGGGCTGGGGTCGCATCGTGTTCATCGGCTCGGTCAGCGGGCTGCTGTCGACACCGATGATGGCGCCCTACGGGGCGTCGAAGTTCGCCAAAGAAGCCGTCGCCGACTCGCTGCGGATCGAGCTCGCCGACTGGGACCTGCAGGTCGCCCTGGTGGAGCCCGGGGCGGTGCGCACGGCCATCTGGGACAAGGGTCGGGCGCTGGCCGACGAGATCGAGTCGGTGCTCTCCGAGGAGGCACGGGTGCGCTACGGCCGGTGGATCCGGGTCATCCGGGGTGGCATCGACCACCAGGAGGACGCCGGGGTCCCACCCGACCGGGTCGCCCGCGCCGTCGCCCACGCCCTGTTCGCCGATCGGCCCCGCACCCGGTACCTGGTGGGCACCGACGCCCGGGTCACGGCGCTGGCCGCCCGCCTGCCCGACCGCCTGCGTGACCGCGTGGTGGCCGGCAACGTCGATCGCCTGGTGTGACGCCGACCGGCAGGATCCCGCGGGGCGATCGCGGTCGGCGCCCGGGTCGGCCCACGCCGGGTCAGCCCACGCCGCCGAGGCACATCAGCTCGGCGGCGAGCGCGTTCTCGAAGCTCACCACGTCGCCCTGGGTGTTGAAGTCGACGGTCCACACCGCCAGGTCGACCGAGTCGAAGCCCTCGAGCTGCACCTGCGCGGTCACCCGGTAGATGCCGGGGCTCGTCTCGGTGGCCGACCAGCCTCCGATGGTGCCGCCCTGACCGCACAGCATGCTCTGGACCCGGGCGATGGCGGCCGACGAGCTGCCGAGGTCCTCGCTCGTCGGGGGCACGGTGGGTGGGTTGGTGGGGGCGATGGTGGGGGGGACGGTGGGTGGTCGGGTGGGTGGGGCGGTGGGGGGCAGGGTGGTGGTCGTGGTGGTGGTCTCTTGGCAGGTGGGGTCGGTGGGGAAGTCGCGGCAGCGTTGGTCCTTGGGGACGTCGGTGTCGGCGGTGCCGGTGGTGCCGGGGGGTCGGTCGAAGATGTCGCCGGTGGTGGGGTTGACGAGGACGAACACGTCGACGTGGACGTTGACGGTGACCACGATGGTGGTGGCGATGGAGAAGTTGGCCCATTGGGTGCCGCGGACCTTGGTGGCGGTGGTGATGGGTGGGGGTTCGGTGAGGGGGTTGCCGCAGCCGCACTTGACGCGGGGGATGCCGTAGCGGTCCACGAGCACGGCGGTGCCGGCTTGCAGGACGGCGGGGATGGTGGTGGCGCGGCCGTTGGCGTAGCCGTGGTTGGTGACGCGGGTGTCGCGGGTCAAGGTGATGGGGGTGAGGCTCTTGACGTAGGTGGCGATGTCGGTGGGGTTGATGCCGAGCACGCCGGCCCAGGCGCGGCCCTTGTCGGGGTTGGTCTGCAGGAAGGAGATGAGCTGGTCGGGGTTGCAGGTGGCGTTGTTCTTGGTGCCGCCGTACAGGGCGGGTTGGGAGCCGGGGACCTGTTGGCCGCCGGGGTTGGTGGCGTTGGCGGGGACCTTGACGGCGCCGGGGTTGGGGGTGGTCTCGGCGCCGGTGGTGACCGAGGGGGTGAACGGGTCGGGGGTGGTGGCGGCGATGGGTTCGAGCACGAGCTCGTCGGCGTTGGCGGTGCCGGTGTCGCGCACGACGAGCACGACGGCGACCACGGCGGCGATGAGGGCGATGGCGCCCACGATGGCCAGGGCGGCGATCAGCCCGGCGCGGCCGCCGCCGGCGCCGGCCGGTGCGGCGCCGGGGGGCGTGCCGGGGGGCACGTAGGGGGGTGGGCCGCCCGCGGCTGGTCCTGGTGGTGCTGCGGTGACCGGCCCGGTGGCCGGTGTGGGAGCGGTGGACGTCTCGGTGGGTGCTCCGGTGGTGGGTGCTCCGGCGGCGGCGCCGGTGGCGCCACCGACGGCGTGGCCGCACACCCCGCAGAAGTGGGCGCCCGGTTCCAACCGGGAACCACAGCTGGCACAGAAGCTCGCCGTCTCGGCCATGGCACCGCCTCCAGCGCTGGCCCGCGCCCGGATGCCGGGGCTGCCTCCAGTGTCCGGCGGGACGGGCCCGGCGCGTAGGGTCCATGGACCTCTGTCCGGCGCGCCCAGGACCTTGCGGGCCTGGGTCCCCCGCACCCCGCCGGTGGGTGATCGGCGGTCAGCCGGGGTGGCTGGCGGTGACCGTGGTCGTGATGCCGCCGCGCACGTTCCAGCGGGTGACGACCGTCACCCGCCGCGGCGCGATGGCGGTGACGAGGTCGTCGAGGATGCGGTTGGTGACGTCCTCGTGGTAGTGCCCCTCGTCGCGGAAGCTCCACAGGTAGAGCTTCAGCGACTTCAGCTCGACGATGTGGGCGTCGGGCACGTAGGTGATCGTCACCTCGGCGAAGTCGGGCTGGCCGGTGACGGGGCACAGGCAGGTGAGCTCGGGCGTCTCGCAGCGCACCTCGTAGTCGCGGCCCGGGTGGGGGTTGTCGAGGGCGACGAGGTCCTTGGCGGGGCGGCCGGGCACGGCGGGCAACCTAGCGCTGAGCGGGAGCGGGGCCCGAGCCGAGCTGCCAGTCGAAGAACCCGAGCACGTCGGTGAGCTCGTCGGCCTGCTTGCTCAGCGGCTTGCCCTGGATGGCAGGGATGGTGGTGATAACCGCCGTTGGCGTAGCCGTGGTTGGTGGCGGGTGTCGCGGGTCAAGGTGATGGGGTGAGGCTCTTGACGTAGGTGGCGATGTCGGTGGGTTGATGCCGAACGCCGGCCGGCGGCCCTTGTCGGGGTTGGTCTGCAGGAAGGAGATGGCTGGTCGGGGTTGCAGGTGGCGTTGTTCTTGGTGCCGCCGTACAGGCGGGTGGGAGCCGGGACCTGTTGGCCGCCGGGTTGGTGGCGTTGGCGGGGACCTTGACGGCGCCGGGGTTGGGTGGTCTCGGCGCCGGTGGTGACCGAGGGTGAACGGGTCGGGGGTGGTGGCGGCGATGGCGAGCACGAGCTCGTCGGCGTTGGCGGCCGGTGTCGACGACGAGCACGACGGCGACCACGGCGGCGATGAGGGCGATCGCCCACGATGGCCAGGGCGGCGATCAGGCGCCGGCCGGCGCCGCCGTGCCGCCGGGGGGCACGTAGGGGTGGCCGCCCGCGGCTGGCCTGGTGGTGCTGCTGACCGGCCCGGTGGCCGGTGTGGAGCGGTGGTGGTCTCGGTGGGTGCTCCGGTGGCGGCGCCGGTGGCGCCACCGACGGCGTGGCCGCACACCCCGCAAGTGGGCGCCCGGTTCCAACCGGGAACCACAGCTGGCACAAGCTCGCCGTTCGGCCAGGCACCGCCCAGCGCGGCCCGCCGATGCGGGGCTGCTCAGTGTCCGGCGGGACGGGCCCGGCGAGGGTCCATGGACCTCTGTCCGGCGCCCAGACCTTGCGGGCCTGTCCCCGCCCCGCCGTGGGTGATCGGTCAGCCGGGGTGGCTGGCGGTGACCGTGGTCGATGCCGCCGCCGTTCCAGCGGGTGACGACCGTCACCCGCCGGCGATGGCGGTGACGAGGTCGTCGAGGATGCGGTTGGTGACGTCCTCGGTAGTGCCCTGTCGGGCTCCACGGTAGAGCTTCAGCGACTTGCTCGACGATGTGGGCGTCGGGCACGTGGTGATCGTCACCTCGGCGAAGTCGGGCTGGCCGGTGACGGGGCACAGGCAGGTGAGCTCGGGCGTCTCGCAGCGCACCCGTAGTCGCGGCCCGGGTGGGGGTTGTCGAGGGCGACGAGGTCCTTGGCGGGGCGGCCGGGCACGGCGAACCTAGCGCCGAGCGGGGCGGGGCGAGCCGAGCTGCCAGTCGAAGAACCGAGCACGTCGGCTCGTCGGCCTGCTTGCTCAGCGGCTTGCCCTGACCGTGACCGCGGGCTCGATGCGCAGCAGGACGGGGTGGTCGTCCGCGCAGGAGCTCGCCGCCTGCAGTCGGGCCGCCATCTTCCGGGCGTGCATGGGGTCGACGCGGGAGTCGCCCTCGGCGGTGGTGAGCAGGACGGCGGGGTAGCAGGTGTCGTCGACGACGCGGTGGTAGGGCGAGTAGGCGTGCAGCCAGCGGAAGTCGTCGGGCTGATCCGGGTCGCCGTACTCGGGGATCCACAGCCGGGCGATGAGGAAGTGGTGGTAGCGCACCATGTCGAGCAGCGGCACGGCGATCTGCGCGGCCCGGCACAGGTCGGGGCGCTGGGTGATCACCGCCCCACCAGCAGCCCGCCGTTGCTGCCGCCCGGAGGGCCAGTCGGCCCCGCGACGTGTAGCCCTGCTCGACGAGCCAGTCGGCGGCGGCGATGAAGTCGTCGAAGCTGCGCTGCTTGTTCTCGAGCATCCCCGCCCGGTGCCAGGCCTCGCCCTCCTCGGCCCCACCGCGGACGTTGGCGACGGCGTAGAGCCCGCCCTGCTCGCAGACCGACACGATCGCCGCGCTGTAGGCCGGTCCCATGGTGATGGAGAACCCGCCGTAGCCGGTGAGGATGCAGGGCGTGTCCGGGCCGGGGACGAGGTCGGCGGCCCGGATGAGGAACATGGGGATCTCGGTGCCGTCCGGCGACGGGTAGCGCACCTGCTCCACCACGTAGCGTCCCTCGGCGCCGTCGTCGTCGTCGTGCAGTCGGCTCCAGTCGCTCACCCCCTGGGGGGTCCAGCGCAGCAGGCTCGGCGGTCGGGCGAACGACGTGAAGGAGAAGAACACCTCGTCGCGCTCGCGGCTGCCGCTGAGGCCGGCGAGCGAGCCGAGCCCGGGGAGCTTCACCGACCCGTGGCCCGATCCGTCGTGGTCGTAGCGGTCGAGGAAGGACACCGCCGAGCGCGAACCGAGCACGAGCAGCGAGCGCGGGGTGACGGTCAGGGTCTCCAGGACGGCGTCGGACTCGGGCACGATCGTGGCCCAGTGCTCGTGCCACGGGGTGGCCAGGGGGGCCACCACCACGCGCCCCCGGTCGGCGTCGAGGGTGGTGACGCCGACGAGGTGGTCGTCGACCACCGTGAAGGTGGACACCGCTTCGATCCCCTCGATCAGCACCGTGCGGGCACCCGTGCGACGGTCGATCAGGTGGACGTCGACCCGGCTCCAGCCCAGCGAGAGGTGCACCAGCATCCAGCGCCCGTCGGGGGAGATCGACACGTTCGGCCACGCCGTCTTGTCGGGCAGGTCGCCCCACACCAGCTCGTCGCGGTGGGGCGGGTCGCCGACGCGGTGCCAGTACACCTTGCGCCAGTAGCCGCGGTCCTCGACGGGCACCTGCAACGGGTCCGGGTAGCGGGTGTAGGCGAAGGCCGACCCGTCGGGGAGCCAGGCCACCGAGCAGGCGCGCGTGTTCGTGATGCGGTCGCGCAGGTTGCGGCCCGTCTCGACGTCGAGCACGTGCAGCGTCGAGCGCTCGTCGCCCCCGCGGGAGATGCCGTAGGCGACGCGGCGGCCGTCGGGGGAGGGGTGGTACCAGTCGACGGCCGCCGTGGGGTCGCCCGTGCTGGCGTGGGGATCGACCAGGGTGCGGGCCGGGCCCCGCAGCGTGGCGGAGCGGCACACGAGCACGGCCTGGTCGTGCAGGCCCCACCGCTCGAGCGAGAAGACCCGGCCGCCGGCGACGTGGCAGGCGACCGAGGAGCCGGCCCGCAGCAGGGCCTGGAGCCGCTGATGGCGCTCGGCGCGGCCCGCCAGCGCGTGCAGGGCGGTGTCGGTGCGCTCGTTCTGCGCGTCGACCCAGGCCCGCACCTCGGCGTCGTGGCCGTCCTCGAGCCACCGGTACGGGTCGGCCACGGCCGTGCCGTGGCGGAGCTCGACGACCTCGTCGCGTCGGGTGGGCGGCGGTGGGGGGACCGGGGATGGGCCGGTCAGCGGGCTCGGCTCCCGTTCAGGACCGGCGGCCGGCGTTGGGCTTGGAGCCGTGGTTGGCCTTGTTGCGCCGGGCCTTGGCCTTCTTCTTCTTGGTGCGCTTCGACATAGGTCCGTGCACGCTAGTCGAGGGGGTGCGACGCGGCCCAGGCGACGAGGCGGTCGGCGTCCCAGGTGTTCACGATCCGGTCGACGTCGACGTCGTGGCGGGCCGCCTTGGCACAGCCGCTCGGCTGCCACTCGAGCTGGCCGGGGGCGTGGGCGTCGGTGTCGACGGCCAGGCGACAGCCCCACTCGAGCGCCAGCGCCAGCAGCTCGTCGGGCGGGTCCTGGCGCTCGGGCCGGCAGTTGATCTCCACCGCGGTGTCGAACCGGGCGCAGGCGGCGAACACGAGGTCGGCGTCGAACGTGCTGGGCGGGCGCTTGGCGGCGGTGTCGGAGGCGGGCTGCTCGCCGTCGCTCGACAGCTTGCGGCCGGTGCAGTGCCCGAGGATGTCGACGTGGGGGCTGGCGGCGGCGAGCACCAGCCGCCGGGTCATGGTGGGGGCGTCCATGCGCAGCTTCGAGTGGACGCTCGCCACCACGACGTCGAGGCGGGCCAGGAGGTCGTCGTCGAGGTCGAGGCGGCCGTCGGGCAGGATGTCGACCTCCATGCCCGTGAGGACGCGGAACGGCGCCAGGCGCTCGTTGAGCTCGTCCACCACGCGGAGCTGGTCGAGCAGTCGCTCGCGGTCGAGGCCGTGGGCCACCGTGAGGCGCGGCGAGTGGTCGGTGAGCACCACGTAGTCGTGACCGAGCTCCCGCGCGGTGAGGGCCATCGCCTCGATCGAGGCGCCGCCGTCGGACCAGTCCGAGTGGAGGTGGCAGTCGCCCCGCAGGGCCGCACGGTACGGGCGGGCGGCGTCGGGCACCTCGATGACGGTCTCGGCCTCCAGGCGCTCGAGGTACTCGGGCACGCGGCCCTGGGCGGCTTGGGTGATCACGGCGGCGGTGGTGCGGCCGATCCCCGGCACGTCCTCGAGCGCGCCGGTGGCCGCCAGGCGCCCGACGCGGGCGTCGCCCAGCTCGTCGACGGCCTCGGCGGCCCGCCGGAAGGCCCGGACCTTGTAGGGCTCGGCGAGGACCCGGTCGAGCAGGTACACGATGCGGCGCAGGGCGTCGACCGGGCGCAGGGGGGCGACGGCCGGCCGGCACCACGGCGGTGGCTCGACGGGCATCGCCCGGAGGCTACCGGTGCCGGGACACGGCGGCGGCGCCGGGCGGTCGGCGGTCGGGCCACGGGTAGCCTGGCGCCCGATGGAGCGCTTCGGGTTCGTGGGCCTGCCCAACGCAGGGAAGTCGTCGCTGTACAACGCGCTGTCCGGCGCCAGCGCGCTGGCCGCGCCGTACGCCTTCGCCACCAAGGACCCGAACGTCGGCGTGGCCAAGGTCCCCGACGAGCGCCTCGACCGTCTGGCCGAGATGTCGAGCTCACGCAACGTCGTGCCGGCCAGCGTCCAGTTCGTCGACATCGGCGGTCTGGTCGAGGGGGCCAGCCAGGGTGAGGGCCTCGGCAACCGCTTCCTCGCCAACATCCGCGAGGCCGACGCCATCGTCTTCGTCCTGCGGGCCTTCGTCGACGACGACGTCACCGGCCCGTCCGACCCGCTCGAGCACCTGCGCATCGTCGAGACCGAGATCGCCCTGGCCGACCTGGAGGGCGTCGAGAACCAGATCGACAAGCGTCGCAAGGCCGCCAGAGCCGACCGGGCCCTCGCCGACGAGGTGGCCGCCCTCGAGGCTGCCTACGCCGCGCTGGCCGAGGGCACGCCGATCTACCGCTCCGGTCTGTCGACGACGCAGCGCGAGCTGCTGCGCCCGTGGTTCCTGCTCACCAACAAGCCGGTGCTCGCCGTCGTCAACGTGGGCGAGGACGACCTCGACCGGGTCGACGAGCTGTGCGAGCCGGTGGCCACCGAGCTGGGCGACCACGGCGAGGTCATCGGCATGTGCGTGCAGCTGGAGGCCGAGGCCGCCCAGCTGGCCGACGACGAGCGGGCCGAGATGCTCGAGGGCCTGGGGCTGGGCGAGGGCGCGCTGCCGCGGTTCGTGCGGACCGCCTACCACCTGCTCGGCCTGCGCACCTTCTTCACCACGGGCGAGAAGGAGAGCCGGGCCTGGACGTTCAAGGCCGGGTGGAAGGCGCCGCAGTGCGCCGGGGTGATCCACACCGACTTCGAGCGTGGGTTCATCCGGGCCGAGGTGATCCACTGGGACGAGCTGCTCGAGATCGGCTCGTGGGCCAAGGCCCGCGAGGTCGGCAAGCTGCGGGTGGAGGGCAAGGACTACGAGGTCGCCGACGGCGACGTCCTCGAGATCCGCTTCAACGTCTGACGGGTGCGGCGGATGGGTTGGCTGGTGCGCGACGGCGAGGTGCTGGCCTCGGTCGAGATCGCCCGCGACCGCCGGGCCCGCATGCGCGGGCTGCTCGGTCGCGACGGCATCGACGGCGTGCTGCTGCTGTCGCCGGCCCGGTCGGTGCACACGTTCCGCATGCGGTTCCCGATCGACGTCGCCTACGTGGGGCGCGACGAGGACGACGCCGACGACCTCCGCGTGCTCAAGGTGCGCACCATGGAGCGCAACCGTCTGGGCCTGCCCGTGTGGCGGGCCGTCGGCGTGCTCGAGGCCGAGGCCGGGGTGATGCGGTCGTGGGGCCTGGCCGCCGGCGACCGGCTGCGGGTGCGGGGCGGCGACGAGGAGGCCGGCCGTCCCGGCGGCCGCGACGACCGGTGAGCGGCGCGGCCCTGGTGCTGGTGGCCACGCCCATCGGCAACCTCGGAGATCTGTCACATCGGGCGGTGCAGGAGCTGGCGGGCGCCGACGCCGTGGTGTGCGAGGACACCCGGCGCACCGGCAAGCTGCTCGAGCGGGCGGGGGTGCGGGCCCGGGCCCTGCTGGTGGCCAACGACCACAACGAGGTGCGGCGCATCGGCGAGGTGCTCGAGCGCCTGCGTCGGGGCGAGCGGATCGTCGTGGTGAGCGACGCCGGCATGCCCGGCATCTCCGATCCCGGCGAGCGGCTGGTGCGGGCCGCGGTCGACGCCGGGCACGCCGTCGAGGTCGTGCCCGGCCCCTCGGCGGCGGTGGCCGCGCTGGTGGTGAGCGGGCTGCCGACCGGTCGGTTCGTCATGGAGGGCTTCCTGCCCCGGAAGGGCAGTGGGCGCACGGCCCGCCTCGCCGAGGTGGCGGCCGAGCGCCGAACGGTGGTGCTCTACGAGGCGCCGCACCGACTGGCCCGCACGCTCGCCGACCTGGCCGCGGCGTGCGGCGAGGACCGCCCGGTCGTGATCGCCCGCGAGCTGACCAAGCTCCACGAGGAGGTGTGGCGGGGCAACCTGGGCGACGCCGTGGCCCGGGCTGCCGACGCCGAGCCCCGCGGCGAGCACGTGGTGGTGCTGGCCGGTGCACCGGCGCCCGAGGAGGCCGACGACGACGCCATCCGGGAGGCGCTGGCGGCGGCACGCGGTGCGGGGCTGTCGACCAAGGACGCGGTGGCGACGGTGGCCCGGGCCCTCGGCGTCGCGAAGCGGCGGGTGTACGACCTCGCGACCGGCGGGGACGGAGGCGACTCGGCGTAGGCTGGCCGTCGTGATCGAGCCCGACGACGTCGACAGCCCGCCCGGACGCGGCCTGCCGCTCGAGGCGATCTACGACGAGCCGACGCTGCGGCGACTCGGCGCGGGCGCTCCCGCCGACGAGGCGCCGCCCGACGGCGCGGCTCGATCGTCGGCCGGGCGGGCCCGGTCGTCGGCGATGGCGCTGGCCCTGACCGCGGCCCTGGCCGGCGTGCGGGAGGCCCTCGAGCCCGACGAGGGCCACGTCGTGGAGGCCGAGGTCGACCCCGGGTGGGAGGCCTTCGCCGACCGACCGGTGCAGTTCGTCCCGGTGTGGGGCGACCCCCGGGCCAGCGTCGTGCTGGTCCGGCCCTGGCTCGCCGCGGGTTGACGGTCTGCACCCTTCGGGGTGGGTCACGCCGGGTGCCGTGCGGCGGGCCATCCCCGTTCCTGTCACACCCCCTCCTTAGGGTTTCGGGCATGGTCATCGTGGCTGTGATCCTGGGAGTCCTGGCCGGGGCCGGTGTCGGCATCGTCGTCGCCGTGGCGGCGGCAAGGGCGCGGCGGCGCCACGGCGCCGCCGAGCACGAGCAGGCCGAGGCGGCGCGGCGGCTGGCCGTGGCCGAGGCGGTCGCCGCCCTGGCCGACCAGCGCGACGCCGCCGTCGACGCCGCCGTGGCGTCCGCCGTCGACCGGGTGACGGCGGTGGCGGCCGACCGGCTGGCCACCCACACCCAGGCCGCGGTCGAGACGGTGGCGACCATCGCCGGCGACCGGCTGTCGATCCACGCCCAGGCCGCCAGCGGCGAGCTCGACCTGCGCCAGCAGGCCATCGACCAGCGGGTGGGGGAGATGAACGAGGAGCTGCGCCAGCTGCGCGGCCTCGTCGCCCAGCTCCAGAAGGAGAAGGCCGAGCAGCACGGCCAGCTGGTCGCCGGCCTGGCCGACGCGGTGCGCACCAGCGGCGAGCTGGCCACCACCACCCAGGCGCTGCGCGAGGCCCTGTCGTCGTCGCGGGCCCGGGGCGTGTGGGGTGAGCGCATGGCCGACGACGTGCTGCGCCTCGCCGGGATGCTCGAGGGCGTCAACTACCGCAAGCAGGTGACCCTGCCCGGCGGCGGCCGGCCCGACGTCACCTTCCTGCTGCCCGAGGGCCGCGTCCTGCACATGGACGTGAAGTTCCCGATCGACAACTACCTGCGCCACCTCGAGGCGCAGCACGCCGGCGAGCGCGACGAGGCGACGCGGGCCTTCCTGCGCGACGTCCGCAACCGCATCAAGGAGCTCACCGGCCGCGGCTACCTCGACGCCGAGGCCACGGTCGGCTACGTGCTGCTGTTCATCCCCAACGAGAGCGTGTACGGCTTCGTGCACGAGCACGATCCGGCGCTGCTCGACTTCGCCCTGCAGCACCACGTCGTCATGTGCTCGCCGTTCACCCTGTTCGCGGTGCTCGGGGTGATCCGACAGTCCGTCGACACCTTCCAGCTGGCCCGCACCAGCGACGACATCTTGCGCTGCCTCGGCGACTTCACGACCCAGTGGGACGCCTTCGCCGACAAGCTCGACACCCTGGGCCGCCAGCTGGGGACCGTCCAGCGCAGCTACGACGACCTCACCGGCGTGCGCAAGCGCCAGCTCACCCGGCACCTCGACGAGATCGAGCGGCTCCGCACCCTGCGGGGCGTGGCCGATCCCGTCGAGGATGCCCCGGCGGGCCGGGCCGCCGACGAGATCGACGACGGTGTCGAGATCGACGACGGCGCCGAGGTCCACCCCGCCCCGAGCGTGGCCGGCGAGGTCGTCAGCGAGCCGATCGCGGTCAACGGCACGCCGGCGTCGACGCCGAGGTCGCCGCGCGTGGCCCGGCTGCGCCCGGTGCGCGCCCGGTGAGGCGCCGCGGTGCCCGACGGCGCGTCGGTCCCCGAGAACTCGCGGTGGGTCCCGCCCCGGGGGCCGGTAGCGTCGAGGCCGTGACCGATCGCCGCCCGACGCCGAGGATGTGCCGCCCCTGACCGGGGCCACCACGCGATCGTCCGACCGAGCGCACCAGCGGGCCCCGTCGAACGGGGCCCGTGGCGCGTCCTGGGCCCCTCGTCGCCCCGACCGAACGAGAGGAGCCCACCATGGCCACCAGTAGTGTTCCGCCCGTGTCCCGCTTCTACGTGACGACGCCGATCTACTACGTCAACGACGTCCCCCACATCGGCCACGCCTACACCACGGTCACCGCCGACGCCCTCGCCCGCTGGCACCGCCTGCTCGGCGACGAGACCTTCTTCCTCACCGGCACCGACGAGCACGGGCTGAAGGTCCAGCGCGCCGCCGAGGAGCAGGGCCGCACCCCCCACGAGCACGCCGACGTCACCAGCGCCCGGTTCCGCGAGGCGTGGGACCTGCTCGACATCTCCTACGACGACTTCATCCGCACCACCGAGGACCGCCACACCGTCTCGGTCCAGGCGTTCCTCCAGAAGGCCCACGACAACGGCTTCATCTACCAGGACACCTACGCCGGCCTGTACTGCGTGGCGTGCGAGGCGTACTACACGCCGGCCGACCTCCTCGACGGCGAGCTGTGCCCGATCCACCACCGGCCCGTCGAGCACCTCGAGGAGGAGAACTGGTTCTTCCGCCTGTCGGCGTTCACCCAGCCCCTGCTCGACTGGTACGAGGCCAACCCCGACGCCGTGCAGCCGGCCGGCAAGCGCAACGAGGCGCTCGGCATCATCCGCCAGGGGCTCGAGGACATCTCCATCACCCGCACCTCGATCTCGTGGGGCGTGCCGGTGCCCTGGGACCCCGACCACGTCTTCTACGTCTGGTACGACGCCCTCATCAACTACGTGACCGCCATCGGCTACGGCACCGACCACGACCGGTTCGACGCCTGGTGGCCGGCGGTCCACCACCTGCTCGGCAAGGACATCCTCCGGTTCCACTGCGTCTACTGGCCGGCCATGCTGCTGGCCGCCGGCGAGGCGCCGCCCCACCGGCTGTTCGTCCACGGCTACCTGCTGGTGGGCGGGGAGAAGATGAGCAAGACGCGGCTCAACCAGATCTTCCCGGCCGACCTCGTCGACGACTTCGGCGTCGACGGCTTCCGCTACCACTTCCTGCGCGACGCCACCTTCGGCCCCGACGGCGACTTCTCCTACGAGGGGATGGTCACCCGGTACAACACCGACCTGGCCAACAACCTCGGCAACCTGCTGTCCCGGGTGGCGACGGTGGTCGGCAAGCAGTGCGGCGGGGTCGGCCCGGCACCCACGGCCGGCAGCCCCCTCGCCGTCGTCGCCGCCGAGGTCTACGCGGAGGCCGCCGCGGCGTGGGCCGACGTCGCCCCGTCCCGGGCGCTGGAGGCCACCTGGCGCCTCATCCGGGAGGCGAACGCCCACCTCGAGGCCCACGAGCCGTGGAAGCTCGACCCCGGCCCCGAGGTCGACGCCGTCCTCGGCGACGCCCTCGAGGTCCTGCGCATCGTGGCGCTGCTGGCGTCGCCGGCGGTGCCCCGCACCAGCGACGAGGTGTGGCGGCGCATCGGGCTGCCCGGCACGCCCCGCGACCAGCGCCTTCCCGACGCCGCGGCGTGGGGTGGCTACCCGGGGGGCCTACCGGTCACCAAGGGCGCCCCCCTGTTCCCCCGGATCCGCACCGATGGCTGATCCGGGGGGACCGGCGGCGCGCTGGATCGATCACCACTGCCACCTTCCCGACGACGCCGGGCGGCGAGCCGAGGTCGTCGCCGACGCGCACGCCGCCGGGGTCACCCGGCTCGTCACGGTGGGCACCGACGTGGCGACGTCGACGGCCATGGCCGGTTGGGCGGCCTCGCTCGACGGGGTGTGGGCCACCGCCGGCGTGCACCCCCACGACGCCTCGACGGTGGTCGCACCCGACGGCTCGGTCCGCCTCGAGGCCGTCGCCGTGCTCCTCGACGCCCCCGACGTGGTGGCGGTCGGGGAGTGCGGGCTGGACTACCACTACGACCACTCGCCCCGCGACCAGCAGCGGGCGGTGTTCGCCGCCCAGATCGGCCTCGCCCACGACCGGGGGCTCGCCCTGGTGGTGCACAGCCGGGAGGCGTGGGCCGACACCTTCGACATCCTCGTCGCCGAGGGCGTGCCCCGGCGCGCCGTCCTGCACTGCTTCACCGGCGGCCCCGACGAGGCCCGCCGCGCCCTCGACCTCGGGATGCACCTGTCCTTCAGCGGCATCGTCACCTTCCCCTCGGCCCCCGAGGTGCGCGAGGCGGCGGCGCAGTGCCCGCTCGACCGGCTGCTGGTCGAGACCGACAGCCCCTACCTCGCCCCCGTGCCCCACCGGGGCCGGCCCAACCGCCCGGCGCTGGTGCCGCTGGTCGGCGCGGCGGTGGCGGCGGCGCAGGGCCGGTCGGTGGCCGAGGTGGCCGCCGCCACGTGGTCGGCCGCCGAGGCGATCTACGGCCTGTGACCGGGCGCCACCGGCCGGCGGGAACGTGAACATCGCGGGGCGGCCAGTCGACACGCGGCGACATGCAGCGCGCGGCTGCCAGGGGCGGCCCGCCTGACCTGGGGTGATGCTTCGGTCACGTTCATGACGGACGCCTTGCGGAAGTCGAGGCTTTGTTCGCAACGGGTTGCGAAAGTTGCGAACGAGTTACGGCCCTCCCTAGGGTGACCGCCACGGGCTGAGGAGTAGGAGACCCCCTTGTCACGACGCGACCGCTCCGGCGAGCGTGCCACCCCCACCACGAGGACCTCGGCGGCCACCACGCCGCCGGCGCGGCCGCTGGCCCTGCGCCTGACCATGTTGGTGGTGCTCGTCGTGCCGCTGGTCGTCGCCGGCGTGACCGCCATCGTCGGCCGGTCGAGCTCGAGCGTCGGCCTCGCCGCCTCGCCGCTCGACACCGAGCCGGTGCGGGCCGCCTTCGAGTCCACGGGCGGCCCGAGCGACACCACCAGCGACGAGGTCGAGTCGACGTCGTCGACGGCCACGTCCACCACCCGGAAGGCCACGACCTCGACGACGGTGTGGGCCACCACCTCGACCACGGCCAAGGCGGCCACGACCTCGTCGAGCACCTCGACCACCGCCAAGGCGGTGACCACCACGACCACCGCCGCCCCGGCGCCGGCCAAGGCCCAGGCCGTGGCGCCCGCGCCGACCGCCGCCCCCGCGCCCGCCCCGGCGCCGGCACCTGCGCCGAAGGCCACGCCGTCGGTCGGCGGCGGCAACGAGTCGGCCATCCTCGCCTGCATCCGTCAGCGGGAGTCCGGGGGCAACTACGCCATCAACACCGGCAACGGCTACTACGGCGCCTACCAGTTCCACCAGGGCACCTGGGACAGCGTCGCCCGCTCGGTCGGTCGGATGGACCTCGTCGGCACGCGGCCGAGCTCGGCGTCGCCCGCCGACCAGGACGCGCTGGCCCTGGCGCTGCTGCGCTCGTCGGGCCTCGGCCCCTGGGGCGGGCACTGCCCCTGATCGTGGACCGTGCCGGGCGCGTCGACGAGGGCAGTCCACTCGTCGAGGTCGCCGAGGGCACCCGATCGGATCCGGTGGCCGGCCACGCCGACCGCCGTCACGCCGCCCGCGTGGCGCTCGCGCTCGTCCTGCTGGCGCCCTTCGCGCTGGTGGCCGCGTTCGTGGTGCTGATCGAGCAGCGCCAGGACGCGGGCGCCGCCCTGGCGACCGCCACCGGTCCGACCACCCCGGCCGGCTCGGGCGGCTCGGGCGGCTCGGGTGGCTCGGGTGGCGCCGGGGCGACCACGACGACGGTGCGCAGCCCGGTCACCTCGGCGGCGCCACCCACGTCCTCCCGTCCCACCGTCACCTCGCCGTCGACGTCCTCGCCGGCCACGACCACCAAGCCCTCGGTCACCTCGACCCCCGTCAAGCCGGGCGGTGCCGGCGGTGCCGGCGCCGGCTCGGGCTGACCGGCTGCTCGCCGCCGGCATCGTGCGCTTCGACCTCGACGGCGAGCGCTCCCGGGTCCTGATCCACGCCACCTCGAGCGTGCACCCGATCGAGACGGCCGCGCCCATCACCGGGTGGCTGGACGTCTCGCTCGTCGAGGACGGCTCGGTCGACCTCACGGCGCCGGTGGCCGCCCGGGTGCAGGTGCCGCTGCAGGGCCTGCGGTCGGGCAACCCCCTGATCGACCGGGAAGCCGATCGGCGGTTGGACACGCGTCGGCACCCGACCGTGTCGGGCGAGCTGCGGTCGCTCGAACCGGGCCCCGCGGGTGGGTGGCGGGGACGCGGCGACCTCACCCTGCACGGCATCACCGCGCCGATCGAGGGGACCCTGCGGGTCGATCGACGCGACGACGAGCTCGGCCTGACCGGGTCGACGACCTTGCTCGTCACCGACTTCGACGTGCAGCCGCCGAGCCTCCTGCTGGTGAAGGTGCACCCGACCGTGCGCGTGGACCTCGACGCCGTCGCCCGCCTCGCCCCCGGGCCACGAGACGGTGGCACCTGACCGACCGTCGGTCGACGCCGCCCCGACTCGTCACTCGCCCGCGGCGGCGGCGCGGGCGTCGAGCACGGCCCGCAGGGCCGCGGTCTCTCCGAAGACCTTGCCCGTGTCGAACGGGGCGTCCCACGCCACGCCGTCGAGCTCGCGGTAGGCCCGGTACACCTGGAAGGCGAGGCGCTCGGGCTCGGCCCAGCCGGCGAAGGGCGCGAGGTCGATCAGCTCCGCGGCCTCGAGCGTGGTCCGCCCGGCGGCGTGGTGCACCTCGGCCTCCCGCCGGACGTAGACGAGGTACTCGCGCAGACCGACGAGGCCGTCCACCCCGCACACCGGCCCGTGACCGGGCACCACCACGTCGGGCTGGAGCGCCTCGAGCCGCTCGAGGGCGGCGACCCAGCGGGCGAAGCTGCCCTCCCAGCCGATCGGCGTGCACTGGTGGAACAGCACGTCGCCGGTGAACAGCACCCCCTCGTCGGGCAGCCAGGCCACCACGTCGCCCGCGGTGTGCGCCGGGCCGACGTAGAGCAGCTCCACGCGGGTGCCGTCGAGGTCGAGCACGTCGTCGCCGTCGAGGAGGTGGGTCGGCGGCGTCAGCTCGATGCCCCGGAAGTCGAAGGCCCGCAGGCCGTCGACGAACCCCGCCAGCGACGGGGGCGGCTCGTCCATCTCGCACAGCTGCACGAACAGCTCGGGGCTCGCCTCGGTGGTGAACCGGGCGGCGCACTCGCGGTGGCCGTAGATCTCAGCGGCGGGGAACAGCTGGTTGCCCCAGCAGTGGTCACCGTTGTGGTGGGTGTTGAGCACCCGCCGGGCCGGTTCGGGGTTGACCGACGCGTAGTGGGCGATGAGCCGACGGGTGTGGGGCAGGTCCCAGAAGGTGTCGACCACCAATCCGCCGCCGTGGTCGACGAACCCCGAGTTGGACTGGCCGAGTCGGGTGCCCTCGGTGACGCAGGCATGGACGTGGGGCGCGACCTCGACGAGCTCCATTGCTGCGGCACCCCCTCGCTCGGCGACGCCTCACGGTAGCCGGGCGGGCCGGGTGGCGAGGCCCGCGCCGGCACCCGCCCGACCGGGTGGCGGCGGCGCCCGGCTACCGTCACGACATGGATCTGGGCATCTCGGGGAAGCGGGCCGTCGTCGCCGGCGCGTCGTCGGGCCTCGGCCTGGCGGCGGCGCGGGCGCTGGTGGCCGAGGGCGCGCGGGTGGCGATCGGCAGCCGGACGGCCGAACGGATCGAGGCGGCCGCCGCCGAGCTCGGCGGCGGCACCGTGCCGCTCGTGGGCGACGTCGGGACCCCCGAGGGGGCGACCGCGTTCGCCGACGCCGCCGCCGACGCGCTCGGTGGCATCGACATCCTCGTCACCAACGCCGGTGGGCCACCGGCCGGCACGTTCGCCTCGACGCCGCTCGACGCCTACCCGGCCGCCCTCGACCTCAACCTGCTGTCGGTCGTCGCCCTCTGCAAGGCCACGGTGCCGGCGATGCAGGCGCAGCGCTGGGGCCGGGTGGTCGCCATCACCTCGGTGGCGGTCAAGCAACCGATCCCCACCCTGATCCTGTCCAACACGGCCCGCGCCGGGGCCACCGGCTTCTTGAAGACCCTCGCCCTGGAGGTCGCCGCCGACGGGGTCACGGTCAACTCGGTGCTACCCGGCTACCACCGCACCGACCGCCTGGTGGCGCTCGACCACGACCTCGACGCCGTGGCCGCGTCGGTGCCCGCCGGCACCATCGGCGACCCCGACGACTTCGGCGCCGTGGTGGCGTTCCTGTGCTCGGCCCAGGCCGGCTACCTGACCGGCGCCGCCGTCCCGGTCGACGGCGGCAGCGCGCGCGGCCTGCTGTAGCCGAGGCTTGATCTTGCCATCGATTGATGGCACAGTCTCCGCCGTTATATCTGGGGATCGAGGGGATCGAGGGGATCGAGGGGGATCGATGACCGAACGACGCGCCCGCCGCCGCGGCCCCAGCACGGCCGTCGCCGGGCTGGTGGCCCTGACCCTGCTCGCCGGCTGTGCGAGCGACTCGGGCTCGGACACGGCCGGGACCACGGTGCCGACCGGCCGCAACGCCAACGTCACCGAGAGCGACGGGCCGGGCCAGCCGGGCGGCAAGATCGTCTACGGCCTGAACGCCGAGACGAACGGGTGGAACCCGGCCAGCAGCCAGTGGGCGCCGGCAGGCCTCGAGGTGAGCCGCACCTTCTTCGACACGTTGTCGGCCTACGACGTCGACAGCCGGATCCAGCCCAACCTCGCCCAGTCGTTCACGCCCAGCGCCGACTTCACCACCTGGACCATCGCCATCCGCAAGGGCGTCACCCTGCACAACGGCAAGCCCGTCACCGCACAGGTCGTGGCCGACGACCAGAACTTCCTCAAGAACGCCCCGCTCACCCGCTCCGCCTACGACCCCGTCGAGTCGATCTCGGTGAACGGTGACGACGTCGTGGTCAAGACCAAGAAGCCGTGGGCCACCTACCCCTACTCGCTGGCCACCCAGATCGGTGTGGTGGTCGACCCCGACTGGCTCGCCAGCGGCGACATGCGGTCGCCGATCGGCACCGGCCCGTTCCGCCTCGACCAGTGGGTGCCCGACGCCAAGCTCGTGGTGAAGAAGTTCAGCGGCTACTGGCGGCCCGGCTACCCGCTGCTCGACGAGATCGAGTTCCGCCCCATCCCCGACGAGAACAGCCGTGCCGCCGCGCTCGAGTCGGGCGACCTCGACCTGATGATGGTCACCGACGGCCGGCAGATCGCGAAGTACCAGCAGCTGGGCCAGGAAGGCGTCTTCCAGGTGTTCAACTCGACGTCGGGCGAGACCTCCGAGTCGTTCGTCCAGCTCAACGTGATGTCCAAGCTCTTCTCGGACCCCGAGGCCCGCCTGGCCCTCGCCTACGCCACCGACAAGCGGACCTACGTCGACGTGCTCAGCGACGGCCAGTTCGAGCCCGCCGACGGCCCGTACCCGCCGTCGTCGCAGTGGCACACCGAGACCGGCTACCCGCCGTACGACCCGGCCAAGGCGACCGAGCTCGTCGACCGGGTGAAGGCCCGCAACGGCGGCGTCTTCGAGTTCACGCTCATCGGGCCGCCCGCGCCGGGGACGCTGGAGGGCATGCAGCTGCTGCAGCAGCAGTGGAAGGCCGTCGGCATCGACGCCCGGATCGACACCCTCCAGCAGCTCGACCTGATCCTGAAGGTGCTCAACGGTGACTACGAGGCCAGCATGTGGCAGCAGTTCGCCTCGCCCGACCCACTCGGCGACTCGATCTGGTGGCACCCGGATTCGAAGGACCCCGCCAACAAGGAGCCCTCGCTCAACTTCGCCCGCAACAAGGACCCCCAGATCGGCGCGGCCCTCGATGCGGCGCGCACCACCCCCGACCGAGCGGCGCAGAAACGCAGTACGACATCGTGCAGCAACGACTCGCCGCCGACATCCCCTACGTGGGGCTGTTCCACTCCCAGATCAGCGTGGTCGCCGACAAGAACCTCGTGAACGTCACCAACTACACCCTGCCCGACGGCCAGAAGGGCCTCCCGCAGCAGGACGGCAGCCACCCGCTGTTCCAGGTCTGGATCGACCGCTCGATCACCGAATCGCACAACCGGTAGCGGCGGGGACGTGGGCGGCCTCGGCCGCCGAGCCGTGGTCGCATCAGCCGGAGCTGGACGCCGACTTCGCCGATGGCCGCCTCCTCGCGCCTCGGCAGGATCTGCAGCAGCGGCAGCGTGTAGGCGGAGCAGCACCCGTGCGAAGTTCTGCCAGCTCGACCACACTGCGGTCGTGAGCACCACGCCGGACACGGCGAACAGCAGAGCGATCCACGTCGCCGGGTCGTCCCGGCGGCGCACCAAGGCATGCGCGACCGGGCGACCAGCGCCACGGCCATGATCAGTCGAGGGGCCCCCAGCTCGACACCGAGCGGACGACGCCGACGAACAGCAGCCCGAAGTTGTAGGAGAACTTGCCCGTGGGTGGTCCGGCGCAGGCCCACACCACCAGCGTCCGCGGCGAGCACGACAGGGCTAGCGCCAGCTGCGCCACCTCCGGCCGCAGCCGACCGGCCCGCCAGTCGAGCCAGCCAGCCACCAGCGGGAACAGGAACATCGTCTCCCGGCGCAGCCCGGCCCCGACGAAGCAGGCCGTGGCGAGGCCACGCCGGGCGTCGGCGCCCGCCACCACACGAACCCCGCCGCTCGCAGGCGCGATGCCGAGCAGGTTCGGACCGAAGAACGCAGGCGAGCGCCCGGGCAGCAGCAGGGCAAGATGGCGGCCGCATCGACCCGGTCGGGGTAGCTGCGCTGCGCCCACCAGGTGTTGGCGGCGGCGTACAGGCCGGTGGCCACCGCCGACACCGCCACGAACACCGCCGGCAGGAGGCCGGGCTGACCGAGCGAGAGTGCCCAGAGCAGGTAGACGAGCAGTGGACGCTGGGCGAAGTACGACGCCGACGGTGGGCCCTCGAAGAAGACCTCTGGGCGGAGGAGGGCGGGGTCCTGGGCGAGCGCGGCGTACGCCTGGCCGTCGCCGGTGTTGAGCACCACCTCGTACCGCCCTCGAGGCGGCGCCGACACCGCCACGTGCCGGTGTCGTGCGGGTCGGTGCCCGGCGCCGGCAGCTCGGCGGTGGCGATGGACGCCAGCAGCAGCGTCAGCCCGAACCCGGTGCCGATGACCAGGGCGAGCACCACGCGTCCTCGTGCCGACATCGGCGGCACTGTAGTGGCGACATCACCGCTGCCATCGGCCCGCTCGGGGGAGGGCCCTGCCCAGGCGCCCGCCGCGGGGCCGGTCGCGACGACCGATCCTGCCCGATGCCGTCGGTGACCTCAGCCGGAGCCGTCGGCCTCGTGGTCGAAGGCGGCAGCCAGGTGGCGGCCGATGCCGTGGCCCCGGGCGTCGGCGGCCACCAGCAGCTCGGTGAGCTCGGCGCCGCCGGCCCCGGACCACCCGCGGGCGACGCCCACCACGGCGCCCTCGCGCACACCGGTCACGACCACCGGCCGAGCGCCGGGAGGCAGCGCATCGAGGTCATCGGCCCTCGCCGAGGGCGCCTCCGGAGCCTGCCCGCCCTCGAGCGCCTCCCTCGTCCCTGCGCGCTCGCGGGTGAGGAAGTCCCCTGCCTCGGGATCGACCAGCCCGCTCACGTGCAGCGTCAGCGGCAGCCCGCCCCGGCCCACGACGGGTGGCGGGCCGAGGCGCACCTCGGCCACCGGCACCCAGCGGCGGTGCGACTCGCCGTGGCGCTGCTCCTCGAGCAGGTGCACCGAGCCGAAGGTCACGGTCGTGCGGTAGCCGGCGAGGGCGGCCTCGGCCCCGGCGATCGCCTCGGGCGGGTGGTCGTCGTGGACGGTCACGTGCGGGACGAACGGCCAGGTGAGCCGACGCTCGAGCGGTGGCCGGAACACGGCGTCACGCAGCCGGTGGAGGGCGTCGATGGCGGCGGGCTCACCGCCCACCCGCAGGAACAGCGTCGGGTTGTCGGGGAGGAAGTCGATGACCGGCCCCAGCGTGACCGTGACGGGGCCGACGAGCGACGCCGCCTCGCGCAGCACGGCCATGGTCGCGCCGAGGGCGTCGTGGCGCACGTTGACGGGCGGCACCAGCGTGAGGTGCGGCGGGACGCGCTCGACGAAGGGCTCACCGAGGGCGCGTCGCAGCCCGTCGATCTCGTGGCAGGTGGGCGCCGGCACCAGCAGCGCCACACCGAGACGGGCCTTGGGCATGGCGCGTTGCTACCAGCCGGCGGCCTCGTTCGTCCCCTGCCCGGCGCGACGGCCGGGGGTGGGAGCGTCGGCGCCGGTCGGGATCAGTCCTCGTGGCCGGCGGCCCGCAGGCGCGCCGTCTGCCACTTGTGCTCGTCGGCAGCCCCACCGGCCTCGTCGCCCGCGACCCGCTTGAGCTCGGCCTCGGCCCGCTCGCGCGCGGCGCGGGCCTCGTCGGGGTCGACGTGCTCGGGGCGCTGGGCGTCGTCGGAGAGGATCTTCACCTTGTCGTTGCTGACCTCGACGAAGCCGCCGCGCACCGCGCAGCGCTCCTCGGTCCCGTCGGCCAGCTTGAACGCCACCACGTGGGTGTCGAGCGCGCCGAGGAACGGGGCGTGGCCGGGCAGGAAGCAGATGTCACCGCCGCCGAGGGTGCGGACGATGACGGCGTCGGCGTCGCCCGACCAGACCGATCGCTCCGGCGACACCAGCTCGACGCGCAGCGGCATGTCAGGCGCTCTTCTCGAGCTCGCGCGCCTTGGCCCGGGCGGAGTCGGCATCACCCACGTTGAGGAAGGCCTGCTCGGGGAGCTCGTCGAGATCGCCGTTGACGAGCTGCTCGAACGACTCGACCGTCTCCTCGACCGGCACGAACACGCCCTTCATGCCGGTGAACACCTCGGCCACGAAGAAGGGCTGGGACAGGAAGCGCTGCACCTTGCGGGCCCGGTCGACGGTGATCCGGTCCTCCTCGGAGAGCTCGTCGAGGCCGAGGATGGCGATGATGTCCTGCAGCTCCTTGTAGCGCTGGAGGATCTCCTGGACCCGGCGGGCCACCTCGTAGTGGCGCTGGCCCACGATCTCGGGGGCGAGGATGGTCGAGGTGGACGCCAGCGGATCGACGGCCGGGTAGATGCCGAGCGAGGCGATCGAGCGGGACAGCTCGGTGGTGGCGTCGAGGTGGGTGAAGGTGGTGAACGGCGCCGGGTCGGTGTAGTCGTCGGCGGGCACGTACACGGCCTGCAGCGAGGTGATGGACCGGCCCCGGGTGGAGGTGATGCGCTCCTGCAGCTCGCCCATCTCGTCGGCCAGGGTCGGCTGGTAGCCCACCGCCGAGGGCATGCGGCCGAGGAGGGTGGACACCTCCGAGCCCGCCTGCACGAACCGGAAGATGTTGTCGACGAACAGCAGCACGTCCTGGTTCTGCTCGTCACGGAAGTACTCGGCCATGGTCAGCGCCGACAGGGCGACCCGCAGGCGCACGCCCGGGGGCTCGTCCATCTGGCCGTACACCAGGGCCGCCTTCTCGATGACGCCCGACTCCTGCATCTCCAGCCAGAGGTCGGTGCCCTCACGGGTGCGCTCGCCCACGCCGGCGAACACCGAGACGCCGCCGTGCTGGGTGGCCACCCGGTTGATCATCTCCTGGATGAGCACCGTCTTGCCCACGCCGGCGCCGCCGAACAGGCCGATCTTGCCGCCGGCGAGGTAGGGGGTGAGCAGGTCGATCACCTTGATGCCCGTCGGGAAGACCTGGGCCTTGGGCTCGAGCGAGTCGAACGTCGGCGGCTCGCGGTGGATCTCCCAGCGAACGTCGACGTTCTCCAGCGGCTGGCCGCCGGTGTCGAGGGGCTCGCCGATCACGTTGAACACGTGGCCGAGGGTGACGTCGCCGACCGGCACCTGGATGCCGTGGCCGAGGTTGCGCACCTCCTGACCCCGCTTGAGGCCGTCGGTGGGCTTCATGCACACGACGCGCACGCGGCTGTCACCGATCTGCTGGGCGACCTCGGCGACCACCACGACCGGCTCACCCCCGACCTCGATGGTGAACTCGAGGGCGGTGTTGATCTCGGGGAGCGCGCCGCGCGGGAACTCGACGTCGACCACCGGGCCGGCGATGGCGACCACACGGCCGTTCGTGCGCTCGGTCTGGGGTTCGGTGACGGTCATCTACGTCTCCTGTGCAGGGTTGGCGTGGTGCGTGGTGGGGTCGCCGCTGCTCAGTGCAGCGACCGGGTCGGATCGGTCACGTCGAGGTTCTGCGCGAAGAGGTGCTCGGGGGCGAGCACGCCCGGCAGGATGTCGTGCTTCTCGGTCTTGTCCGCCTTGAGGGCCTCGGCGCCGCCGACGATCTCCATGATCTCGGTGGTGATGGCGTCCTGGCGGGCCCGGTTCATGATGCGGGTGAGCGTGATCTTGAGGTCCTCGGCGTTGTCGGTGGCCGCCTTCATGGCCCGCTGCCGAGCGGCGTGCTCGGACGCCGAGGCGTCGAGCAGCGCCGAGTAGATCCGGCTCTCGACGTAGCGGGGCAGCAACGTCTGCAGGATGGCGGTCGGCGACGGCTCGTACTCGAGGTCGGGGTGCGGGTCGCCGCTCTCGCCCGCCTCCTCGACCTGCAGCGGCAGGAAGCGGCGGATGACGGCCTCCTGGGAGCCGGCCGAGAGGAAGCGGGTGTAGATCAGGTCGACCGACGCCAGCTCGCCCTCCTCGTAGCGCTCGCGGAAGGCGGCGGCGATCTCCTTGGCCTGGTCGTAGGTGGGCTGGTCGGTGACGCCGCTGAAGGCGGCCGCGACCTCGTACTTGCGGAAGCGGAAGTAGTTGAGCGCCTTGGAGCCCACGACCACCAGCGAGTAGGGGCGGCCGGCGCGGGTGAGCTCGATGATCTCCCGCTCGGCCATGCGGATGATCGTGTTGTTGTAGGCGCCGCACAGGCCGCGGTCGGACGTGATGACCACCAGCAGGGCGGTGGTGGCGTCGGGGTTGTCGCGCAGCAGCGGGTGGTCCTTGGCGGCGCCGGCCCGCACGAGGTCGAGGATGACCGAGGTGATCTCCTCGGCGTAGGGGCGCGCCGCGTTGGCCCGCTCCTGGGCCTTCACCACGCGGGTGGCGGCGATCAGCTCCATGGCGCGGGTGATCTTCTTGGTGGCGTCGATCGACTTGATCCGCCGCCGCAGCGCCCGTTCCTGACCTCCGGCCACGTCCTACTCGCCTTCCGCCAGCGTGGTCTCTTCCTCGGGCAGGGTCGCCTCGGCGCGGCCCCCGGCGAGGCTGGTCTCCAGATCGCCCTCGGTGTCGATCGCCGCCCCGGCGCCCGTCTCGGTCGGCGCGAACTCGTCCTTGAAGGCGGCGATGGCGTCGTCGACGCCGTCGGGCAGGTCGCCCTGGGTGCGGATGGCCTCGAGCAGGTCGCTGCGGCGGGCCCGGAAGTAGTCGAGCAGGTCGGCCTCGAACCGCTTCACGTCGGCGACGGGGACGTCGTCGAGGAAGCCGCCGGTGCCCGCCCGGATGACCACCACCTGCTCCTCGACCGGCATGGGCGAGTTGAGGTTCTGCTTGAGCAGCTCGGTCAGGCGGTAGCCGCGCTCGAGCTGGGCGGCCGACACCTTGTCGAGCTCGGAGCCGAAGGTGGCGAAGGCCTCGAGCTCGCGGAACTGGGCGAGGTCGAGCTTGAGCGTGCCCGACACCTTCTTCATGGCCTTGATCTGGGCGTCGCCGCCCACCCGGGACACCGAGATGCCCACGTCGACGGCCGGGCGCACGCCCGACTTGAACAGGTCGTCCTGGAGGTAGACCTGGCCGTCGGTGATCGAGATCACGTTGGTCGGGATGTAGGCCGACACGTCGCCGGCCTTGGTCTCGATGACCGGCAGGGCGGTCAGCGAGCCGGCCCCCAGGTCGTCGGACAGCTTGGCGGCCCGCTCGAGCAGGCGGCTGTGCAGGTAGAACACGTCGCCGGGGTAGGCCTCACGCCCCGGCGGGCGGCGCAGCAGCAGCGACAGCTGGCGGTAGGCCTCGGCCTGCTTGGACAGGTCGTCGTAGACGATGAGGGCGTGCTCGCCGTTGTCCATCCAGTGCTGGCCGACGGCACAGCCGGCGTAGGGGGCGAGGTACTTGAACGGCGCCGGATCAGCCGCAGGCGCGACCACCACCACCGTGTAGTCCATCGCCCCGTACTCGCGCAGGGTGTTCACCGTCTGGGCGACCGTCGAGCCCTTCTGGCCGATCGCCACGTAGATGCACTTCACGCCCAGACCCTTCTGGTTCAGGATCGTGTCGATGCACACGGTGGTCTTGCCGGTCTTGCGGTCGCCGATCACCAGCTCGCGCTGACCCCGGCCGATCGGGGTCATGGCGTCGATCGACTTGATGCCGGTCTGCAGCGGCTCGTGCACCGGCTTGCGGCCGGTGATGCCCGGCGCCTGGATCTCCATGCGGCGGCGCTCGGCGCCGGTGATCGGGCCCAGGCCGTCGATCGGCTCGCCGAGCGCGTTGATGACCCGACCCAGCAGGGCGTCGCCGACCGGCACGTCGAGGATGCGGCCGGTCGAACGCACCGGCGACCCCTCCTCGATGGCGGCGGCCGACTCGGAGTCGCCGAGCACCACGGCGCCGATCGAGTCCTCGTCGAGGTTGAGGGCCAGGCCGAGGGTGCCGCCCTCGAACTCGAGCAGCTCGTTCACGGCGGCGTCGGGCAGGCCCGACACGCGGGCGATGCCGTCGCCGACCTCGAGCACCCGGCCGACCTGCTTGGCCGCGACGTCGGGCGTGAACCCCTCGAGGTTCTTGCGGATGGCGGCGGCGATGTCGCCGGTGTTGATGGTGAGCTCAGCCATGTGCGGGATTCCTCGGCGATGCGTGACTCGGGACGGGCGAGATGAGCGGTGGGTGGGTCAGAACGACTCGCGCAGCTGGGCGAGGCGGTGGCGGACGGAGCCGTCGATGACGGTGTCACCGATCTGGGTGACGACGCCGCCGATGATCGACGGGTCGACGACCACGATCACGTCGATGTCGCGACCGGTGGACGCCTTGAGGGCCTCGGCGAGGCGGCGGCGCTGGTCGTCGGACAGCTCGACGGCGCTGCGGACCTCGGCGATGGTCGTGTTGGTGCGGGTGGCGGTCAGCTCCTGGAGCCGGTCGACGATGCCGGGCAGCTCCTTGATGCGACCGGTGCCCACGACCATCGAGACCAGGGCGTTGGTGGTGTCGGAGGCCTTGCCCTGCAGCAGGTCCTGGGTGATCTGGGCCCGTCGATCGGACGGGATGTGCGGGTCGGCCAACGTCTGGCGGAGCTCGTCGCTGCTCTCGAGCGCCATCGAGAACCGCTTCAGCTCGTCGAGCACCACGTTGACGTTGCCCTCGGCGGCGACGACGGAGAGCAGGGCGTCGGCGTAGAGGGACGTGCGGTCGCTCATCGGGCCGCCACCTGGTTGATGTAGGCCTCGATGAGGTCGTGCTGGGTGGTCTGGTCGAGGTTGCGCTCGACGACCTCCTCGGCGGCGCCGAGGGCGAGGCGTCCGACCTCGGCCTCGAGGTCGGACGCGGCCTGGGCCTTGGCCGACTCGGCGTCGGCGGCGGCGCGGGCCCGCAGGTCGGCGGCCTCCTGCTCGGCCTTGGCGATGATCTGGGCCTTGACCGCCTCGGCGGTCTGGCGGCCCTCGCCGAGGATGCGGTTGCGCTCCTCGTCGATGTTGGCGATCCGGGTCCGGACGTCGGTGAGGGCCTGCTCACCGTCGGCCCGGGCCGTCGCGGCGTTGGTGACCTCGCCTTCGATCCGCTCGATGCGACCGTTCCACATGTTCTTGATCGGCGGACCGCCCTTCCACCAGATCAGGGCGAACACGATGATCGAGGCGATGGCGGCGACCACGGCCTCGGCCGGGGCGTGCGGCAGGAGCCAGGTGTTCTCGCCGGACTCCGACGCCAGCAGGGTCAGGATCTGCATGCGGTGCTCCGTCCCTCTCAGTTCCGGGAAGCCCGGCTCAGGTACTCGTCGACGACGCCCTGCTGGGCCCCGACGTCGAGCGGCTTCTGGATGACCACGCCGGCGGCCTGCACGGCGATGCTGGCCACGTCGCCCCGCAGCTGGCCGAGGGCGGCCGCCTTGGCGGCGGCGATCTCGTCGGCGGCGGCGCCTCGCACCTCGGCGGCGTCGGCCTCGGCGGCGGCGAGCAGCTCGCGCCGGCGAGCCTCGCCCTGGGCCCGGGCGTCCTCGATGAGGCGGGTGGCCTCGGCCTTGGCGCTGGTGAGCTGGGCGCTGTAGTCACGCAGCGCCTGCTCGGCCTCGACCCGTGCCGCGTCGGCGGCGGCGATGTCGCCGCGCACCTTCTCGTCGCGCTCGGCCATGCCGGCGACCACGGGCTTGAGCAGCACGAACTTCATCAGCGCCCACAGGACGATGAAGCAGGCGCCGCCCCAGATCAGCTCGGGGACGACGGGCAGGATCGGGTTGTCGGCCTGCTTGGGCTCTTCGGCGGTGGTGCCGGTCTCACCGTGGCCGCCGCTCTCGCCGGCCGTGGTGCCGCCCTCGGAGGTGGAGCCCTCCGAGGTCGTCGACGAATGCCCTTCGCCGCCCCCTTCCTGCTGGAGGAGGATGTAGATCGTGGACTCGGCCACGAGACGCTCCTTCGGTGGTCGGGTGGATCAGGCGAACTTGAGGAGGATGAAGACCACGAAGCCGATGAGGGCGAGGGCCTCGGTGAAGGCGATGCCGAGGAACATGGTGGTGCGCACCATGCCGGCGGCCTCGGGCTGACGGGCCATGGCCTGGACCGACTGGCCGACCAGGTAGCCGATGCCGATGCCCGGGCCGATGGCGGCGAGGCCGTAGGCGTAGCCGGCGCCGGCGGCGGCGGCGTTGTTCTTGGCCTCGGCCGCCGTCTGGGCGAGGACAGCGGTGGTCTGAAGGGCGCTCATTGCTGGATGCTCTCCTGTTGCTCGGGGCGCACCGCCGGGTCGCCGGCGGTGACAGCGGGGGCCGGCACCGGGGTCGGCGCCGGACGATCGGGGATCAGTGCTCCGGGTGGGCGGCGCCACCGATGTAGACGGCGGCGAGGATGGCGAACACGTAGGCCTGCAGGAACGACACCATGATCTCGAACGCGGTCAGGGCGATGAGCATGGCGAAGGGCAGGCTGGCGACGAGGATGCCGATGACACCGGCACCGATGAGCGCCAGCGTCAGCACGCCGAAGGTCACGAGCAGGATGTGCCCGGCGAGCATGTTGGCGAAGAGTCGGACGGCCAGGGAGAAGGGCCGCACGATGAAGGTCGAGATGAACTCGATGGGGGTGACGAGCAGGTACAGGGCCTTCGGCACCCCGGGTGGGAACAGCGCGTTGACGAAGTACTTCGGCCCCTGGGCCTTGACGCCCACGCAGATGAAGAAGGCCCAGGTGACGATGGCCATGAACGCCGGGTTGGCCATGCGGGCGTTCGACGGCATGGCGAAGAAGGGCACGACCTCGAAGATGTTGCCGAAGAAGACGAAGAAGAAGATCGTGGCCAGGTAGGGCAGGTACTTCTCGCCGCCGTGGCCGATGGCCTGGTCGATCACGCCCTTCTGGATGAAGTCGACCGACGACTCGGCCAGGTTCTGCATGCCCCGGGGCACGAGCTTCTTCTTCGAGCCGACGATGAAGATGAACGCCGTCGCCACCACCGCGAACACGTTGATGAAGGCGATCTTGTTGAACTGCGGCCCGATCGACGGCCACTTGACCAGCTGGTCGATCGTCGGGAACTCGAGGTCGGCGAGGATGTGGACCACGCGACTAGGACTCCTTGTGCGCAGGCGGGTGGGCGGCGGGATCGGCCGGACCCGGTTGCAGGCCGGGGAAGGCGAGGTTGGCCGAGACGTAGCGGGTCTCCCAGAACAGCAGGCCGAGGTGGGTGACCACGAGGGTGACGGCGAAGGGCACGACCTGCAGCCACGAGGCGTCGCGGACGATCCAGAAGGCGGCGAAGATCAGCGCCAGGCGGATCAGGAAGCCGAACAGGGCGGCGGCCATCATCATCGACAGCGAGATGCGCGCCGTCCACGCCAGCAGGGCGGCGGCGAGTGCGAAGTTCACCACGACGATCCCGATGGCGTAGGCGGTGGACAGCGCCCCGCCGACGCCCCAGATGATCCCGAACAGCACGATGGCGCCCGGTGCGACCCACAGGGCGCGCTTGATCATGTCGCGGGCGATCTCCCGCTCGGGGCTCGGACCCTCGAGGCGGGTCACCATCGCCTCACCCACGGCGGCTCACCCAGGGCCCGTTGGCTTCGTGCTCGGCCATCTCGGCGTCGTACTGGAAGTAGATCTTGATGCAGGCCCCGGCGAAGCCCACCACGGCGAACACGATCACCAGCAGCGGCGTGGTGTCGAAGGTCCGGTCGAGCCAGAGCCCGATCAGGGCCAGCAGCAGCGGCGACAGCACCAGCTCGTAGGAGCCGAGGCTGCGGTGCATCGACTGGGAGATCTCGCGCCGTTGCGATGGGTCCACGTCAGGTCCTGCCAGGAGCTTGTGAAGGCGTTCGCAACCTAGGCCCGCCCCCTTGGGCACCGCAAATCGAGGTTTCGACGGCGCGAAACCCGGGTCGCAGCGAAGCTGAACGTCGGGCGCGGCCCGGGTCAGGAGCGGCGGCGCCGGTCGTTGCGCCCGCCCGTCGGACCGGTCCCGGGCTGCCCGGCCTGGGCCCGGCGGCGCGCCCGCTCACGACTGGCCCGGCGGCGCAGCTGCCGCCCGTCGACGGGGACCGCCGTGGCCGCGTCGGCCGCCGTGAGCCCGACGGCGGGCGCCGGCCCCGCCGCCGTCTCGACGAGCTGGTCCGCGTCCTCGCCGGGCTCGCCCGGCTCCCCGGTCCGACGACGGGAGACGCCGGGGTGCAGGATCGTGAAGAGCAGCAGCAGCGCCCCGAGGATGACCAGCGGCACGATGCCGTTGCCCTGGCCGGTGTAGGTCGGGTAGAGGACGAACCCCGACAGCAGCGCCGTCCAGGCCCACAGGAGCAGCACGCTGCGCCGATGCCCGTGGCCCATGCGCATGAGGCGGTGGTGGAGGTGGTCCTTGTCGGCGGTCGCCACCCCCGAGCGGCGCGCCGCGCGACGCACGATGGCCAGCGCCGTGTCGACCAGCGGCACGCCGAGGATGACCAGCGGGATCAGCATCGGCGCGTAGAAGAAGAACACGTTCCCGCTGAAGGGCTGGTCGGTGCGACCGCCGACGACCATGGTGGACGCCGCCATGAGCACGCCGAGCACCAGGGCGCCGCCGTCGCCCATGAAGATGCGGGCGGGGTGGACGTTGAAGGGCAGGAAGCCCACGCACATCCCGAGCACGACCAGGGCCACCAGCGGCCCGATGTTGCTCGGGGCGAGCAGGCCGGCGTCGCCCAGGCGGAGGGTGTAGGCGAAGAAGGTGGCGGCGGCGATGGCGACGATGCCGGCGGCGAGCCCGTCGAGCCCGTCGATCAGGTTGATGGCGTTGGCCACCGCCAGCACCCACACCACGCTGATCAGGTACGACCAGTCCGACGACAGCTGCAGCAGGCCGGTGAAGGGGATGCGCAGCACGAAGATGCTCACGCCCGACAGCACCAGGGCCGACGCAGCCAGCACGATCCCGGCGACCTTGGCCGGCGCCGACACCTCCCGCAGGTCGTCGATCACCCCCACCGCCACGGTGATCAGCGCGGCGACCACGACCCCCAGGGCCTCGGTGCTGCCGGCGAACATGTCGCGGAAGGCGTCGAGGCGCCAGGCGACGACCATCCCGGCGAGGAACCCGAGCGCCATGGCGATGCCGCCGAGGGTGGGCGTCGGGCGCTCGTGGACCCGCCGCTCGTCGGGCTTGACCACGGCGCCGCCGCGCACGGCGAGCCGACGGACCAGGGGCGTCGTGAGCAGCGTGGTGCCGACCACCACGGCGAAGACCAGCGCGTACGACCCGGCTCTGGACACCAGCTCTCCTCGCACCTGCTCGACGAGCAGGCGGCGGACCTCGGCCCGCCGCCGCGCCAGGCTACTCGCCGCCGGTGGTCACGCCGGGTACGGCGTGAACTTCGAGCACAGCGTGGCGACGTCGTCCCGCACGGCCCTCAGCTCGGCGTCGTCGGCGCGCGAGGACAGCGCCCGGCCGATGAGGGAGGCGATCTGGGCCATCTCGGGCTCGGCCATGCCCTGGGTGGTGACCGCGGGGGTGCCGATGCGCACCCCGCTGGTCACGAACGGGCTGCGGGGCTCGTCGGGGATGGTGTTCTTGTTGAGCGTGATCCCGGCGAGGTCGAGCACCGCCTGGGCCTCCTTGCCGGTGAGCTCCGCGTCGAAGGGGCGCAGGTCGACCAACATGAGGTGGTTGTCGGTGCCCCCCGACACCAGCCGGAAGCCCTCGCCGGCCAGGCCCTCGGCCAGGGCGGCGGCGTTGCGGACGATCTGGGCGGCGTAGTCGCGGAACGACGGGTCGAGGGCCTCGCGGAACGCCACCGCCTTCGCCGCGATCACGTGCTCCAGCGGCCCCCCCTGCAGACCGGGGAACATGGCCTTGTCGATGGCCTGGGCGTGCTCGGCGGTCGTGAGGATGCAGCCACCACGGGGGCCCCGGAGGGTCTTGTGCGTGGTGAAGGTGACGATGTCGGCGTGGGGCACCGGGCTCGGGTGGGCGCCGCCGGCGATGAGCCCGGCGATGTGCGCGGCGTCGAACATGAACAGCGCCCCGACCTCGTCGGCGATCTCACGGAAGATCGCCGGGTCGATGATCCGCGGGTAGGCGGTGGCCCCGGCGACGATCAGCTTCGGGCGCTCGGCCTTGGCCAGGTCGCGGACCTGGTCGTAGTCGATCCGCTCGTCGCTGGCGGTCACGCCGTAGGACACGAAGTGGTACAGCCGGCCGCTGGCGTTGACCGGCGAGCCGTGGGTCAGGTGGCCGCCGTGGTCGAGGCTCATGCCGAGCACGGTGTCGCCAGGCTCGAGCAGCGCCAGGTACACGCCGAGGTTGGCGTTGGCGCCCGAGTGGGGCTGCACGTTGGCGTGGTCGGCGCCGAACAGCGCCTTCACCCGCTCGCGGGCGAGGTCCTCGATCTCGTCGACGTGCTGGTTGCCGCCGTAGTAGCGCTTGCCGGGGTACCCTCGCTGTACTTGTTGGTGAGGACCGAGCCCGTCGCCTCCATCACCGCCGGCGAGGTGAAGTTCTCCGAGGCGATGAGCTGCAACGTGGTGTTCTGGCGCTGCACCTCCTGGTCGATCAGCCCGAAGACCTCGTCGTCACGTGCGGTGGGCCAGCCCATGTGGTGCTCCGATCCACGTCGTGGACCCACAGGCCCCCGGTGACCTGCGAACGTCCTGTGCTCCGCCGGCGGGCGGCGGTCCCGTCGAGACTACCGGACGGGTCGGGCCGCTCCGTCGCCGTGACGGCGTCGGGAGGGCCGTCCGGCGTCGTCAGCGGGGGGTCGCCGGCCGACCGTCGGGGCCGACGGGCCAGGCCAGGTCGACGAGCGCGTCGAGCAGGTCGTCGAGCTCGGCGGCCAGCTTCTTGAACACGGCGAACCGCCGCCCGACGGGGTCGGCGAGGTCGTCGGCCGGCGAGTCGCCGAGCAGCGCCGTGGGCAGCCGGTCGTCGCCGACGCGGGCGAGCCAGGAGGCCAGGCGCTCGTCGGCGCCCCGGGGACCGGTCGCGGTGCCCCGACGCACGAGCTCCTTGAGGGTGAACGTTCGGCCGAACACCGACGGGTCGACCAGCGTGGCGTCACGCACGTGGAGACGGGCCATGGCCAGCACG
The DNA here is from genome assembly GCA_041394145.1 of Acidimicrobiales bacterium. Classification (GTDB taxonomy): domain Bacteria; phylum Actinomycetota; class Acidimicrobiia; order Acidimicrobiales; family Acidimicrobilacustridaceae; genus JAWKIW01. The sequence continues at coordinate 16,936 of JAWKIW010000014.1, read as the reverse complement.
AGGTCGGCGTCGCCGAGCAGCACCGGCTCGATCAGGCGGCTGCGGTGGCCCGAGCCGTCGAGGCCACGGGGCGCGAGCAGCTCGAGGACCTCGTCGGAGGCCGGCCGGTCCTCGGTGGCGGTCCCGGCCGAGGAGACCGACGCCGCCACGCCGCGCGCCGCCAGCCGGGCCCGCAGCATGGCTTCGGCCATCGGCGACCGGCAGACGTTGCCCGTGCACACGACGAGGATCCGCACGGGGGCGCCGGGCGGGCCGACAGGCGCGCCGGTCCCCCTCCTGCGCTGCCCGCATCGTCCTCGCCGGCCACGGCCTGATCCTGGCACGTCGTGTCCGGGCCGGCCGACCGGGCCGGTACGGTGTCGCCTCGATCACCGCGTGGTGCGCAGCGCGCACCGCCGAGCCACGTGGCGGCACCGCGCAGCGGGCCGCACCCGCTCCCGAGGAGGCCCTGTGACCGGTGCAGTCGATCCCCGCCAACCCGTGCTGGTGGGCGCCGGCCAGCTGTCCAACCGCGTCGACCGAGGCGCGCCCCCGCTCGAGCCCGCCGACCTCATGGCCGAGGCGCTGCGCCTCGCCGAGGCCGACAGCGGCGGCACCGGCCTGCTGGCCAAGGCCGACGCGGTGCGGGTGATCAACGAGCTGTCGTGGCGCTACCGCAACTGCCCGGCGCTGGTGGCCGAACGGGTGGGAGCCTCGCCCCGCCAGGTGCTGTACACGGTGATGGGTGGCAACTACGTGCAGACCCTGGTCAACCGCTCGGCCCTCGACATCGCCAACGGCGACGCGGACGTGATCCTGCTCGCCGGTGGCGAGGCGTGGCGCACGCGCACGGCCGCCCGCAAGGCCGACCACGACCTGGGGTGGACCGAGCAGCCCGAGGACACGCCCCCGCCGGAGCACTACGGCAGCGACGAGTCGCTGTCGGCGCCCGAGGAGGTGGCTCGCGGGGTCTTCATGCCGGTGCAGCTGTACCCGATCTTCGAGGTCGCGCTGCGGGCGGCCGGCGGTCTCGGCGTGGAGGAGCACCGCGCCCGCATCGCCGGGTTGTGGTCGCGGTTCTCCGAGGTGGCGGCGTCGAACCCCCACGCGTGGATCCAGCAGGCGTTCACCCCGGCCGAGATCGCCACGCCGTCCCCCGACAACCGCATGGTGGGCTTCCCGTACACCAAGCGGATGAACTCGAACAACATGGTCGAGCAGGGCGCGGCGCTGATCATGTGCTCGGCGGCGGCGGCCGAGGCCGCCGGCGTCCCCCGCGATCGCTGGGTGTTCCCCCACGCCGGCACCGACGCCCACGACCACTGGTTCGTGTCCCAGCGGGAGAACCTCCACTCCTCGCCGGCCATCCGCCTCGCCGGGCGGACCGCGCTCGAGCTGGCCGGCATCGGGCCCGACGACCTCGCCCACGTCGACCTGTACTCGTGCTTCCCCTCGGCCGTGCAGATCGCCGCCGACGAGCTCGGCCTCGGGCTCGACCGCCAGCTGACGGTGACGGGCGGCCTGAGCTTCGCCGGCGGCCCGTGGAACAACTACGTGATGCACGGCATCGCCACCATGACGGCGGTCCTGCGTGACGACCCGGGCGCGGTCGGGCTCTGCTCGGCCAACGGCGGCTACATCACCAAGCACGCCTTCGGCGTCTACGGCACCGAGCCGCCCGCCGACGGGTTCCGCTGGCGCGACCTGCAGGATCAGGTCGACGCCCTGCCCCGCCGCGAGGTCCTCGCCGAGCACGACGGACCGGTCACCATCGAGGCCTACACCGTCATGCACGACCGCGACGGCGCCCCCGAGGCCGGTCTGGTGGCGTCGCTGACCGCCGACGGCCGGCGGATGTGGGCGAACACCCACGACGACGACCTCATGCGGGCGATGTGCGACGAGGAGTGGGTCGGCCGGACCGCCACCGTCGCGGCCGACGGCGCGCTCCACCCGAGCTGACGACCGCCGGCTCGGCGCGCGGTCGGCTCGGGCTCAGGCCTCCTCGCCGAGGTGCGCGTTCTGCTCGAGGCGGGCCGACAGCATGGTCATGACCTTGCGCTGCACCTCGGGCATCTCGGTGAGCAGCGTGTTGAAGGCCTTGGTGTCGAAGGCGACGAGCCGCATGGGCGAGGCGGCGACGACCGACGCGTTCCGGGGGCGGTGCTCCACCAGCGCCATCTCCCCCACCATCGATCCCGGACCGAGCGTGGCGACGTGCTCGCCGGCGACGTGCACGCCCGCCTCACCGTCGAGGATGACGAAGCACTCCTGGCCCACCCGGCCCTGGTCGATGATCACGGCCCCCTTCTCGGCCTCGACCTCGTCGGCGAGCTCGGCCACCCGGTGCAGCTGGTGGTAGTCGAAGCCCTCGAACAGGGCGACACCACCGAGCGTGCGGGTGAGCCCGTCGAGGTGCTCCTCGTCGACCTTCTTCCTCCTGCCGAACATCGCAGCCTCCCGGCTCGGGCGTCTGCGGGACCGCGCTCGGTGTCCCCGCCCGCGGCCAGCCGTCGGGCGAGCGGCTGCGACGATAGTGCCCGCCGCCGGCGCCCGCGGCGGGCAGCGGCGAACGCGGGGCAGCGCGGCCGGACGCGGGCGGCGGCCGCCGCCGACCCGCTCGACCGGGTAGCGTCTGGCCGGGTGCGGGACGGGCGTATCGGAACCGCCCGCCGTTCGGGAGAGTGGACGACATGGCGAAGTATCGCTGCCCCGTGTGTGGCGCGACCCACAAGCAGCTGCCCGAGCACTGCCGCCTGTGCGGGCAGAAGATGGGCGAAGACGCCGTGGTCGGCGACTTCTCGGGCTCGCGCCACGTCAACGAGAAGAAGAAGGGCGTGGCCGGGATCGCGGTGGCGGTGCTCATCGGCGTCCTGGTCCTGGTCCTCGTGCTGGTGCTGATCGGGCTCGCCCCGGGGGGCAAGCAGGTCGACAGCGTGGCCCGCAACATCCCCGGGCTGCCCACCCAGGGCGACGACGGCTGGTCCGAGCTGAGCTCGCCGGAGGGCGGCTTCACCGCCAGGTTCCCGGGCGGCATGCGCGAGCAGCAGTCCGGCGTCGCCCTGCCGGTCGCCACGGCGACCGGCACCGAGTACACCGCCAACCTCAGCGACGACACCATCGTGTTCGTCGCCTACGCGCCGCTCGACGAGGCCGACCGGGCGCCGACCGCCGGCCAGACCGGGTCGACGCTGTCGGGCAAGGCCCGCGTGCGCCAGATCGCCGACCGCTACGCCGCCGCCTACGAGGCCCAGGGGGCCAAGGTCGACAAGCGCGACGAGACGGGCGTGGGCGGGTACCCGGCGCTCTACGTCGAGCTGCGCAACGTCAAGGACCCGGCCTTCCCCGGCAAGACGTTCTACGTCCGGGCCCTGATCGTGGCTCGGGGCGACACCGTCTACGTCATCGGGACGAAGTCGATCTACAAGGACGCCGAGCAGTTCGACAAGCTCGCCGGCTCGTTCGCCTTCACCGAGAAGTCCTCCGCCGACACGAGCATCGCCCCCTGATCCGAGGACGAGCGCCGGCGGTCAGCGGCGGGCGGCCACCGCTCGGTCCCGTCCGGTGAGGTCGCGCTCGACGCGGACGTCGCCGAACCCGACGCGCCGGCACCGCTCGGCGATGGGTTCGGCCTGCCACGGGGCCAGCTCGAGCACCAGCGCGCCCCCGGGGGCGAGCCAGGCCGGGGCCTCGTCGACCACGGCCTCGAGGGCTTCGTAGCCCGTGGGGCCGGGCACGAGCGCCGCCCGCGGCTCCCAGTCGGCGACCTCGGCCGGCAGATCGTCGTCGGGTGCCACGTAGGGCGGGTTGCTCACCACGAGGTCGACGGCGCCGGCGAGCTCGGCGGGCAGCGCGGCATACCAGGATCCGGCGGCGACCCGCACCCTGGTGGCCGCCCGGCCCACCCCGGCGAGGTTGGCCCGAGCGACGTCGAGCGCCTCGGCGCTGACGTCGGTGAGCCACACCTGCACCCGCGGACGCTCGACGGCGAGCGCCAGCCCGATGGCCCCCGAGCCGGTGCCCAGGTCGACGGCGATCAGCGGGCGATCCGGTGCGTGGGCCCGCAGGCGGTCGAGCTCGCCGAGGGCGACCTCGGCGACCACCTCGGTCTCCGGGCGGGGGATGAGCACGCGGGCGTCGACCAGCAGGTCGAGCGAGCGGAACGGCCAGTGGCCGAGCACGTGCTGGAGCGGCTCGCCGGCCTCGCGCCGGGCGAGCATGCGGTCGAAGTGGGCGACCCCCCGACGGCCGGCGGGCCGGCCCAGCGCCGCCGCCAGCTCCGGGCCCTCGGCGCCGGCGGCCTCCTCGACCAGCCAGCGCGCCTCAGCCTCGGGTGCGGCGACCCCGGCGGCGGTCAGGCGCTCGACCGCCTCGGCGAGGAAGTCCCGCCAGGGCACCGTGTCGCTCACGAGACGGGCTCGACCTCGGCCAGCTGCCGGCTGCGCTCGTCGGCGACGAGGGCGTCGACGATCTCGTCGAGCTCGCCGGCGAGCACCTTGTCGAGCTTGTAGAGGGTCAGCCCGATCCGGTGGTCGGTGACCCGGTTCTCCTTGAAGTTGTAGGTGCGGATCTTCTCGGACCGCCCTCCCCCACCGACCTGACCGCGACGGGCGGTGGACAGCTCGGCGTCCTGGCGCTGCTGCTCCAGCTGCAGCAGCCGGGCCCGCAGCACCTGCAGCGCCTTGGCCCGGTTCTGGATCTGGCTCTTCTCGTCCTGCATCGAGACCACCAGGCCGGTGGGCCGGTGGGTGATGCGGACCGCCGAGTCGGTCGTGTTCACGGACTGGCCACCGGGGCCCGACGAGCGGAAGACGTCGACCTGCAGGTCGTTGGGGTCGATGTCGACCTCGATCTCGTCGGCCTCGGGCAGCACCGTGACCGTCGCCGACGAGGTGTGGATCCGACCCTGGGACTCCGTGACCGGCACCCGCTGGACGCGATGCGGTCCGCCCTCGTGCTTGAGCCGGGTCCACGCCGCGTCGCCGGCCACGAGGAAGGTCACCTCGGTGTAGCCGCCGAGGTCGGACGGGCTCGCCGACAGGACCTCGAAGCGCCAGCCCATCCGGGCGGCGTAGGCCTTGTACATCTCGAACAGGTCGCGGGCGAACAGGTTCGCCTCCTCACCCCCCTCGGCTCCCCGGATCTCGACGATGACGTTCTTGCCGTCGTTGGGGTCACGGGGCAGCAGCAGCAGCCGCAGCTCGGCCTCCAGCCGGGCGATGTCGGCCTCGGCGGTGTCGATCTCGTCGCGCACCATCCCCCGCTCGTCGCCGGCCGACTCGGCGTACAGCTCGCGAGCGGCGACCAGGTCGTCGGTCGCCTGGCGCAGGGCGCGCACACAGGCCACCAACGGCTCGAGCTCGCGGTAGCGACGGGCGACCCCGGCGTAGCGTCGCTGGTCGGCGATGACGTCGGGATCGGCCAGGCGCGCCTCGACCTCGGCGTGCTCGCGCTCGAGATCGGCCAGTCGTTCCAGCATCGTGACGCAGGGTAGTGGTGGACCGCCCGGGCCCCGCTCAGGACCGCCAGCCGGGGGACACGGTGCGCACCTCGGCCGGCTCGACCAGGGCCGCCGCCAACCGGGCGGTCACCGGATGGGCGTCGCGCTCGGGCACGACCAGCACCAACCGGGCACCGGGGGCGTGGGCGGCGCGGGCGTCCGCCGCCGACGGGACGAGGTCGAGGTCGATGCCCGTCGAGCAGGCCACCACCACCGGCCCGTCGTCGGCGCGGCCCACGGCGATGGCGGCGGTGACCTCCTTGACCCCCGTACGCCGCACGGTGGGCTCGGCCGGTGACAGCGCGACGGCACCGGCCAGCGTGGGGTCGTCGAGGACCCGCCGGCGCAGCCAGCGCTCGGCGGCCAGCCGGTTGAGCGGGTGGGCCGGGGCGTCGGCGCGTCGGTGCCGGCGCACGGCGTCGACCACCGAGGTCAGCGCGTCGGGTGCCGGCAGGTCGCCGTGGAGCAGGGCGAACGCCTCCCGATCGTGACGGCCCACGCCCACCTCGAGGCGGGGGCCCCGCTCGGGATCGACGACGACCCGGGCGATCTCCAGACCGAGGATCTCCCCGACGAGCTCGCCGTGCTCGACCACGACGTCGACGCCCGCCGCCTCGAGCAAGGCGACGAGGGACTCGACGTCGTCCGGTCCGGGCGCGACGGCGTGGGGCGAGGCGGCCACGGCCGGCAGCAGGGACCGGCCCGCCACCGTCCACACCCGGGGTGGCACCGTGAACGCGGCTGCGCGGCGGGCCAGCACGTCGGTGCCGGCGTCGGCGAGCACGTGCAGCTCGGTGACGCCGTGGCCGCCGGCCCAGGCGATGGCCTGGCCGAGCCGGCGGACGGGATCGTCGTCGAGCAGCACCCAACCCACGAACCCGGCCTGCAGGGCGGCCCCACCGGGGAAGGTGGAACGCTCCCGGGCGTCGTCGTCGCCCCATCGCTCGCGCACGAGTGCGCCGAGCTTGGCGGCGAGCAGCGCGGCCCGGCGCTCGGCGTCGACGGTGGCGGGCGAGCTCAGCGACACGGGTCGGTCAGTGCGTCGGGGCCCGCGCCACGGCGGGCCGCCCGCTCAGTCCTTGGCCTTGCGGGCGCGGGATCCGTAGCGCTTCTGGAACTTCTCGATGCGGCCACCGGTGTCGACCAGCTTCTGCTTGCCCGTGTAGAAGGGGTGGCACTCGCTGCACAGCTCGACGTGGAGCTCGGCCTCGGTGGACCGCGTCGTGAAGGTGTTGCCGCACGAGCACGTCACCGTCGACACGACGTAGTTGGGGTGGATTCCAGCCTTCATCGTCACTCGCTCCGCTCGATCGGGGGACGGACCAGTGTGCCCGGGGAGGCCCCCCGGCGCCAACGTGGCCCGGCTCACGCGTTGGGGGTCGGGGTCTTGGCGATCTCGGCCAGGAACTCGTCGTTGCTCTTGAAGCCCTGCAGGCGGTCGATCAGCATCTCGAGCCCGGCGCCCGAGCTGCCGTCGGCGGCCAGGGCCGACAGGACCCGGCGCAGCTTCCAGACCATCTGCAGCTGCTTGCGGTCGAACAGCAGCTCCTCGTGGCGGGTGGAGGAGCCGTCGACGTCGATCGCCGGGTAGATGCGCCGCTCGGCCATCTTGCGGTCGAGGCGCAGCTCCATGTTGCCGGTGCCCTTGAACTCCTCGAAGATCACCTCGTCCATCTTCGAGCCGGTCTCGACGAGGGCGGTGGCCACGATGGTGAGCGAGCCCCCCTCTTCGATGTTGCGGGCCGCCCCGAAGAACTTCTTCGGCGGGTACAGGGCGCCGGTGTCGATGCCGCCCGACATGATCCGCCCGGTCGCCGGTGCCGCCAGGTTGTAGGCCCGGGCCAGTCGGGTGATGCCGTCGAGGATGATCACCACGTCCTCGCCGGCCTCGACGAGCCGCTTGGCGCGCTCGATGGCGAGCTCGGCGACCATGGTGTGCTCGTCGGCGGGTCGGTCGAAGGTGGAGGCGATGACCTCGCCCTGCACCCACCGGCGCATGTCGGTCACCTCCTCGGGCCGCTCGTCGACGAGCAGCACCATCAGGTGCACCTCGGGGTTGTTCGTCTCGATCGACCGGGCGATCTGCTTCATGATCGTCGTCTTGCCCGCCTTGGGTGGCGAGACGATGAGGCCACGCTGGCCCTTGCCGATCGGCGACACGAGATCGATGATCCGCGCCGTCATGTTGTAGGGGTCGCCGTCGACCTCGAGGCGCAGCTTCTCGTCGGGGAACAGCGGCGTGAGGTCCTCGAAGCGGGACCGGGCCCGGGCCGTCTCGGGATCGGCGCCGTTGACCAGGTCGATGCGCAGCAGCGCCGGGTTCTTCTCGTTGCGGCTGGCCGGCCGCGCGGCGCCGGTGAGGTGGTCGCCCTTGCGCAGGCCGAACTGGCGGACCTGCTTCACCGAGACGTACACGTCCTCCTTGGAGGGCAGGTAGCCCTTGACCCGCAGGAAGCCGTAGCCGTCGTCGCGCAGGTCGAGCAGGCCGCTGACCTCGACCGGTTCGCCCTGGTAGTCGGGTTGGGCCTCGCGGTCGCGGTCGCGGCCGCGCCGACGACGCCGGCGGTTGCCGGGCTCGACGTCGCCCGACGGGCCTCCGCCCGCTCGCTGGTCGCCTCGGCCCTCGCCGTTGCGCCGCTCGCCGCCCGAGGGTCCCGCGCCACGCTCGGGCTCGGACTCGGACCGACCGGCCCGGTCGCCCCGATCGGACTCGGCGGACTCGGCGGACTCGGCGGACTCGGCGGGCGGCGCCGGCTCCCGTGGGGTGGCCGGCTCGGTAGACGCGGCCGGCTCGGCCACCGACGGGGCGTCGGGCTCGGTCGGCTCGCCGCCGGCGGGGCCGCCCTCGTCGGCGGCGGTTCGAGCCCGGGCCGCTTTCTTCTTCGGCTTCGGCTCGGCCGCCGTCGCAGCCGGCGCCGGTCCGCCGGCGAGCTCGATGATCTGGTCGATGATGTCGGCCTTGCGGGCCCGCGAACCGGGCTTGCCGCCCATGGCCACGGCGATGGCGTGCAGCTCGTCGCGGTCCTTGCGTTCGAGGGCCGACCGCTGCAGCTGCTCGGCGTCCACGCTCATCGACAACCTCGCTTGTGTGGTGGGAGGGACCCTGCCGGCTCGGAGCGGCCGCCGGACACGGCGACGCCTGGGCAGGATGGAAGGTCAGGCGGCGGGTGCCTCGGCGCTGGTCCGTGGTGGGCGCCGGGCGCCGCCGGATGCCGAGTGGTCCTCGGCGGAGGTGCCGCCGACCGTGCTCCGCGGCCCGGATCCTCCGGTCGGCGAGCGCCGGGATGGGGTCCGGGAGCCGCAGGGTGCAGCAGCCCCCGGTGCGACGACGGCGGTCACCCTACCGGGTGCTCCGACGGGCGGGCAACCGTCGGCACCCGTCGCCCGACCCCGCGTGCGGTCCCCGGTGGCCCGGGCATGGCCGTCAGCCGGCGGCGACGAGGCGGGCCATGAGCCGGTGGCCGGCCACCGCAGGCCGGTCGGCGACACCGACCTCGGTGTAGGCGCCACCGGGTCCGTCGATCCCGGTGCCGGCGATCACGTAGGGCACCGGCTCGGGGGTGTGGGTCTTCAGCCGCAGCGGCGTGGCGTGGTCGGGCAGCAGCAGGAGCCGCCACGGCCCCATGCGGTCGAGCCCGGCGACGAGGTCGGCGAGGATGAGGCGGTCCCAGCGCTCGAGGGCCTCGACCTTGGCGGCGGCATCGCCGGCGTGGCCCGCCTCGTCGGTGGCCTCGACGTGGATGATGAACAGGTCCGCCCCGTCGGCGAGGGTGTCGAGCGCGCACTCGCGCTGCGCGGCGTAGTCGGTGTCGTAGCCGGCGGTCATGCCGTCGACGTCGACGACCTCGACGTCGGTGAGCACCCCGAGCCCCCGGACGAGGTCGACGGCGCTGCACAGGGCGGCGTCGAGGCCGTAGGTGTCGGCGAAGCTGGGCATCTGCGGCTGGAAGCCCTGACCCCACAGCCACACCTGGTTGGCCGCCAGCCCGAAGCGCGCCACGACCGGCCGGGACGCCTCCATCAGGTCGCGCAGCTGCGGTGCCGCCGGTCCCGCCGGCCAGACCGCGGGCTTGTCGGTGAGGTCGTGCGGCGGAGTGCAGTCGGCCTCCGCCCACGACGCCGGCGCCACGACGATGTGGCGGTACTCGACGCCCGGGTGGAACTCGACCTCGCCCCCGAGCTCGTCCTGCAGCGCCTCCACCACCTTGCGGGCGTCGTCGGACGACGGGTGGCCGCCGGCGAAGTCGACCATGGTGCCGTCGTCGCCGACCGTGACGAGGTTGCAGCGGTAGGCGACCTGGTCGGCCGCGAGCTTGAGGCCCAGCGCCGCCGCTTCGATGGGCGCCCGGCCGGTGTGGTAGCGGGCCGGGTCGTACCCGAAGATCGCCATGTTGCCGACGTCGCTGCCCGGCGGCATCCCCTCGGGGATCACGGCGGCCCGGCCGACCTCGCCCTCGGCGGCGAGCCGGTCGAGCACCGGGGTGTGGGCCACCTCCAGCGGGGTCCGACCGCCGAGCTGCTCGACGGGCTCGTCGGCGCAGCCGTCGGGGACGCACACCACGTACTTCATGGATGGATCATGCCAGGTCTCCCCCTCGATCGCGCCGGTCGGGCGACCACCCGGCGGTCGATCGTGCGTGGTCTGCGGTCACCTCGACGAGCCGCCGGTGCGGCGCTCGTCACCGACCGGCCAGGGTGGCGTCGATGTGGGCCCGCAGCCCGTCGAGGTCGTCGGGCAGCACGTCGTAGCGCTCGGGCCGCTCGAACAGGTCGGCGAGGCGCGCCGGCAGCGGTGGACGGACGCCGGTGGCGGCCTCGACGGCGTCGGGGAACTTGGCGGGGTGCGCCGTCGCCATGGTGACCATCGGCACGGTCGGGTCGCGCCGGCACGCCACCGCCGCCCCGAGCCCGACGGCGGTGTGGGGGTCGAGCAGCACGCCGGTCGTCTCGTAGGTGCGAGCGATGATCTCGGTGGTCTGGCGGTCGTCGACGCGCTCGCCCGACCACTGCTCGCGCAGCACCGCGGTGCGGTCGGCGGCCAAGGTCATGGTGCCCGTGTCGCGGAACTCGGCCATCAGCTCGGCGACGGCGACCCCGTCGCGGCCGTACAGCTCGAACAGCAGGCGCTCGAAGTTCGACGAGACCTGGATGTCCATGCTCGGGCTCAGCGTGGGGTGCACCTCGGCGATGGTCATGGCACCGGTCTCGAGGAAGCGGGTGAGGATGTCGTTGCGGTTGGAACCGATGACGAGCTGGCTGATCGGCGTGCCCATCCGCTGCGCGCCGTACCCGGCGAACACGTTGCCGAAGTTGCCGGTCGGCACGGCGACGGCGACGGGCGACCGGCCCCGGCCGAGCCGCGCCGCGGCCGGCACGTAGTAGACGGTCTGGGCCATCACGCGCGCCCAGTTGATCGAGTTGACCGCCGACAGGTGCACGCGGTCGCGGAACGCCTCGTCGGCGAACAGGGCCTTGACCAGGTCCTGGCAGTCGTCGAAGGTGCCCTCGATCGCGATGTTGTGCACGTTCGCCGAGTCGATGGTCGTCATCTGCCGACGCTGCACCTCGCTGGTGCGCCCAGCCGGATGGAGGATGAAGATCTCGATGGCGTCGCGGTCGCGGCAGGCCTCGATCGCCGCCGATCCCGTGTCACCGGAGGTGGCGCCGACGATGGTGACCCGCTCGCCGCGCCGGGACAGCTCGTCGTCGAACAGGCGCCCCACCAGCTGCAGGGCGATGTCCTTGAACGCCAGGGTCGGCCCGTGGAACAGCTCGGCCAGCCACATGCCACCGCCCAGGTCGCGCAGCGGCACCACCTCGGGGTCGTCGAAGGTGGCGTAGGCGTCCCGGACCAGCTCGGCGAAGCGGTCCCGGTGGATCGGCTCGATCGCCCCGCTCGACGCGCCCTCGACGAAGGGCCACATCACCTCGAGCGCGGCCTCGGCGTAGGGGAGGTCGCCGAAGCGGTCGAGCGCCGGGGGTGCCAAGGTCGGCCACGCCTCGGGCACGTACAGCCCGCCGTCGCGCGCCAGGCCGGTGAGCAGCACGTCGCCGAAGCCGAGCACCGGCGCCGCGCCCCGCGTGGAGACGTACCTCACGGTCGGTCCGGTGCCAGCACGCGGATGACGCTGCCGACGCGGCGCACCTCCGGCAGCGCCCGCAGCCCCTCGAGGGTGGCCTGCAGGTCGCGCTCGACCGCGAGGTGGGTGATGAACATGAGCTGGGCGTCGTCGCCGAGGCCCTCCTGCTCCATCGACGAGATCGACACCCCGTGCTCGCCGAACACGCCGGCGACGGTGGCCAGCACCCCCGGGCGGTCGGCCACGTCGAGGCACACGTAGTACGCCGAGACCAGCTCGTCGATCGGGGCGATCACCGCCGGGACGAGGGTCCCGATGGTGGCGTGGGTGCCCCGGCGGAGGTTGACCGAGGCGTCGATCAGGTCGCCGAGCACCGCGCTGGCCGTGGGATCGCCACCGGCGCCTCGGCCGTAGAACATGAGGTCGCCCACGGCATCGCCCTGCACGAACACCGCGTTGAAGCTCTCGCGCACGGCCGCCAGGGGATGCGTCGCCGGCACCAGCACGGGGTGGACGCGCACCGCGATCGGCGCCTGCGTCCCGGCGGTCGGGTCGTGCTCGGCGACCGCCAGCAGCTTGATGACGTGGCCCGTGCGGGTGGCGTAGGCGATGTCGTCGGCGGTGATGCCCGAGATGCCCTCGTGGTGCACGTCGCCGGCCGCGACCTCGGCGCCGAAGGCGATCGAGGCGAGGATGGCGATCTTGGCCCCGGCGTCGTACCCCTCGACGTCGGCGGTGGGGTCGGCCTCCGCGAAGCCGAGCCGCTGGGCTTCGGCCAGCGCCTCGGCGTAGTCGGCACCCTCCTCGGTCATCCTGGTGAGGATGTAGTTGGTGGTGCCGTTGACGATGCCGAGGATGCGCCGGATCGGCTCACCGAGCAGGCTCGCGCACCGGCCGGACCAGCGGGATCCCGCCGGCCACGGCCGCCTCGAACAGCAGGTCGACGCCGGCCGCCTCGGCGGCGGCGAGCAGCTCGGCCCCCTCGGTGGCGAGCAGCTCCTTGTTGGCCGTCACCACCGGCTTCCCGGCCTTGACGGCGGCCAGCAGCAGCTCGCCGGTGGGCTCGACCCCGCCCATGGTCTCCACCACCACGTCGACGTCGGGCGCGGTGACCACCGTGCCCGGGTCGGCGGTCAGCACCCCGGCGCCAGCTCCACGCCCCGGTCCCGGCCGAGGTCGCGCACCGCGACGCGTGATCTCGAACCGCAGGCCGGTCCGCGCCGCGATGGCGTCGGCCTCGACGGCCAGCAGGCCGACCAGCGCGGCGCCGACCGTCCCACAGCCGAGGAGGCCGACACGAACCACCGGGACGTCCACGGCGGCGAGGCTAGTGCAGCCGGAACTGATCGCCCTCGGTACATCTTCAGTCATTTTCTGGTGTTTCTCGCTCTTCTCATTGCATCCTCGCCTCTCCCGGTCTACGGTGTCGCCGGAGGCCGGCCGTCGCACCCACAGCGGGCACCGACCGCCCTCCCCGGCCGCCCGCCCCTCCCTCCGTCCCGCCCGGGGCGGGCACCGCCGGCCGGTCCTCGCCATCACCGGCCGGCGGCCGGCCGGTCCCCTCCGCCGCCCCCTTCCGGACAACCGGAGCGGGAGGGACCGGCCGGCTCGGGCCGGCCGGTCGTCGCGGCCCCGATGAGGCGCGTCGCGCCAGCCGACGTCGTTGCGCAACAGGTCGTCGGCCGTCTCGCGGCGCACGACCAGGCGGGCGTCGCCCTCGCGCACGAACACCACCGCCGGGCGCGGGACCTTGTTGTAGTTCGAGCCCATGGAGTGGCCGTACGCGCCCGTGACGGGGGTGGCGAGGACGTCACCCACGACCAGGTCGGACGGCACGGCCCCGTCGCGGACGAGCACGTCACCCGACTCGCAGTGCTTGCCCACCACGGTCACGGTCGTCGGCCGCGCGGCCTCGGGAGCCCGGGCCAGGAAGGTCTCGTAGCCGCTGCCGTACAGGACCGGGCGGGGGTTGTCGCTCATGCCTCCGTCGACGGCGACGTAGGTGCGCACGCCCGGGATGTCCTTCACGGTGCCCACCGTGTACAGCGTGACCGCCGCCTGCGCCACGACGGCCCGGCCCGGCTCGGCGGTCACCCGTGCGGTGATGCCGTGGGCGGCGGCCGCCCGGTGCACCGCGCCGGCCCACTCGGCGATGGTCGGCGCCTCCTCGCCCTCGACGTAGGCGACGCCGATGCCACCGCCGACCGAGAGCTCGTCGAGGTCGTGCGCGTCGAACCACGGGGCGAGCACGCCGACGGCGCTCGAAGAACTCGGCGTCGAAGATCTGGCTGCCGATGTGGGCGTGCAGGCCCACGAGGACCATGGCCGGCGACGCCTGCGCCCGGCGCACGGCGGCCTCGGCGGCCCCCGACCGCACGCCGAAGCCGAACTTGGAGTCCTCCTGGCCGGTCTGGACGTACTCGTGGGTGTGCGCCTCGATGCCGGGCGTGAGGCGCACCAGCACCGGCGGCGGGGGCAGGCCCTCGGCGACGAGGGCCTCGATGCGGTCGAGCTCGTCGAAGGAGTCGACCACGATGCGACCGATCCCCTCGGCGAGAGCCACGCGCAGCTCGTCGGCGGACTTGTTGTTGCCGTGCAGCACCAGCGCCGACGCGGGCACGCCGGCAGCCCGGGCCACGGCGTACTCGCCGCCGGTCGACACGTCGAGGTGCATGCCCTCGTCGTGGGCGAGTCGGGCCATCGCGGTGCACAGGAACGCCTTGGTCGCGTAGTTGACCCCCGGACCGAAGGCGTCGACGGCCTCGCGGCACCGCGCCCGCAGGTGCGCCTCGTCGTAGACGAACAGCGGGGTGCCGAACTCGGCCACCAGCTCGCGCCAGCCCACCCCGGCGAGCACCAGCCCGTCGTCGTCGACGCCGGCGTGGTCGGGCAGCAGCGACCACGGGACGGGACCGGCCACCGCAGCGACCCCCTGGCCTACAGCTGCTCGGGGGCGGACACCCCGAGCAGGTCGAGCCCGATCTTGAGCCCCACCTCTGCCGCCTCGACCAGCCAGAGCCGGGCCTGGGTCAGCTCGGGTGGGATCCCCTCCCCGAGCACGTAGCAGTCGTGGTAGAAGCCGTGCACCGTTCCCGCCAGCTCGCGCACCCACGTGGCCACCTTGTGCGGGGCCCGCTCCTTGGCCGCCAGCGCCACCACGTCGGGCAGCTCGGACAGCGCCCGCAGGACCTCGAGCTCGCGCTCGTGGGTCAGCACCGACAGGTCGACCTCGTCGAGCGCCCGGCGGCTGACGCCGCGCTCGGCCGCGACCCGGTTGATCGAGCGGATCCGGGCGTGGGCCATCTGCACGTAGAAGACGGGGTTGTCCATCGCCTGGCTCTTCACCACGTCGAAGTCGAAGACGAGCGTGGTGTCGATGGACTGCAGCAGGAACGTGAGGCGGGCCGCGTCCGGCCCGACCTCGTCGAGCACCTCTCGCAGCTCGATGATGTCGCCGGTGCGCTTCGACAGGCGCACCTCCTCGCCGCCGCGCACCAGCTTCACGAGCTGGGTGAGGGCGACCTCGAGCTCGTCGGGGTCGTGCCCGAGGGCCTCGATGGCGGCCTTCATCCGGGGGACGTAGCCGTGGTGGTCGGCGCCCCAGACGTCGACGAGGAGGTCGAACCCGCGGGCGAACTTGTCGCGGTGGTAGGCGATGTCGGGGGTGAGGTAGGTCAGCTCGCCGTCGCTCTTGACGAGGACCCGGTCCTTGTCGTCGCCGAAGGCGGTCGACCGCAGCCACACCGCGCCGTCCGCGTCGTAGGCCATGTCGCGGCCCCGCAGGTCGTCGAGGGTGGCCTCGATGGCGCCGGTGGCGAGCAGGGACCGCTCGGAGAACCACACGTCGAAGGTGATGCCCATGGTCCCGAGCACCTCGCGGTGGTCGGCGATGGCCCGGGCCTCGCCCCACTCGAGCGGGTCGGCGTCGGCGGGCATCTCGGCCGCCCAGTCGCGCACGTACTGGCCGTGGTAGCCGTCCTCGGGCGGCTCCTCGCCCTTCGCCCGGGCAGCCAACGAGGCGGCGAAGGTGAACATCTGGGTGCCGCGGTCGTTCAGGTAGTACTCCCGGGTGACGGCGTGGCCGGTGCGCTCGAGCAGGCGCACGACCGAGTCGCCATAGCAGGCGTTGCGGCCGTGGCCGGCGTGCAACGGCCCCGTCGGGTTGGCGCTCACCCACTCGACGTCGACCCGCCGGCCCTCGCCGAGGTCGGGCCGGGCGTAGCCGTCGGGACCCGACACCACGACCTTCGCGCAGCAGCTCGTGCAACCACGAGTCGTGCAGGCGGAAGTTGATGAAGCCCGGCCCGGCGACCTCCACGGCGGCGACGTGCGGCGGCGGCGCCGTGCCCAGGATCTCGGCCACCTTGCCGGCCAGCTCGCGCGGGTTCCAGCCCGCCTTCTTGCCCGCGGCCAGCGCCACGTTCGACGACCAGTCGCCGTGCTCGCGTCGGGCCGGCCGCTCGAGGTGGATGGCCGCGGGCAGGGGCTCGACCTCGAGCGACGACAGCGTGGCCCGCAGGGCCTCGGCGAGCTGGTCGCGGATCAAGAGGGGCTCCTTCGGCGCGCGGGCGATGGCGAACGGGGGCGGTGCCGGGCGAGCCTACCGGCGCGCTCGGCCTCGCTCGAAGCCCGTTCGACGAGGACCACCGCACCGCGGCGGACCACGGGGCCGAACCGGGAGCCGGCGACCACCGGGACCCGCGCTAACCTGCGATGCCCCGCCCTCGTAGCTCAGGGGATAGAGCATCGGCCTCCGGAGCCGTGTGCGCAGGTTCGAATCCTGCCGAGGGCGCTAGCAGAAAACGACCTCTGACCTGGGAAGTTAGCAGTTGCGCTCGTGACCGCTGCTGACCGCCAGCAACCCGAATTGACCGAGGTTGGCCGTCGCTCATGGGTAGAGCGTGGGAAGGGGGGTCGTCGTGGTGTGGCGTCGGACCATGGCGGACCATCCCTCGAGGCCACGCGAGCGATCGCAGTGACGGCGGCTGTGACCAGCAGCGGCTCTCCAAGTGAGCGTCTCCAGGCCAGGGCGTCATCGGCGTGGAGCGTCAAGATGCAAGGGTTGTCCCACTTCGATATGAGCCGGGCTGAACGGCCCATCGGCGCGCGGAACCAGGGGCCTGTCGCTCGCCAGCTGCAACGGACCGGGGTTCCGCCAGGTGCATGGGACCACCGGCGGGTGGTGTTGACGTCGGCGGCGTGATGCTCGCCGCGGACGACGGGTCGGTCAAGTGGTGAGGGTGGGCTTCTGTCGGTTGCGGTAGCTGTCGCCGTCGACGACGAGCTCGTAGGCGGCGGACTTGAGCCGGTCGACAGCGGACTGGGCGAGGAGCGGGTCGGCCATCAAGGCGAGCCACTCAACGGGCTCGCGGTTCGA
>JAWKIW010000013.1:0-138522 GCA_041394145.1 Acidimicrobiales bacterium | reverse complement strand
AGGCGCTGTCGGCAGCCACCGCGCCCGTGGCGGGCTCGACACCGGCTCGACCGACCGGCACGGTCGAACCGCCGGCGCCGTCTCCCAGCGACGACGTGTGGCGTCGCCGCGGTCGGCGTCTCGGTCTCGGTGGCGCCGACATCGACCGGTGGCGCGACCTGCACCTCCGCACCCTGGTGCGTGTCGTACCGATGGAGAGCCCGAACCGCCTCGGTCACGACGAACTGGTGTTGGTGCCCAGACCGGACGCCGGTTGGCCTCCGACAGACGAGGCGGCCCAGGCTCGACAAGCCCTCGACGAGGTCTTTGCCGCCGTCGACGCCCTAACCGGGTCCGGGTGGAGCCAAGCCACGTTGGCCGACGCAGTGGAGCGCACGAACCTGTGGGTGACCGAGCTGGTGCCCCTCGTCGAAGCGCTCGGCGGCCTGTCACCCGACCGCTTCGCCACGGTTACCAGAGCCGTCGGGCTCAGCGGTCCGCCATTGGCCGCCGCCTTGGCGGTCTTCGCTGCGCACCCGACACCCTGCAGCACCGACGACAAGGTGGCGGCCGCGAGGTGGTGGCCTGCCGCCGACGCTCTCGGCACGCGCCTCGTGCTGGAGCTGGCCGGTGTGGTCGATCCCACCTGGCAGGCCCATGAGAGCGTCGCACCGCAGCCTCCGACCGCTGTGGATCGGGCACTGTGGCACCACGGCTGGCGATGTGTCGGCTCACTGGCCGTGGGCACCTCCTACGAGGACGGCATCAGCCAGCATCGCCAGGGGGGCTCTTTTGTGTTCTCCCGTGGGATCGCCGTGGCGACGGGTGAGCACTCCGGGCCGGTGTGGCTCGCACCAGTCGCCGGACAGGGATGGCCCCGTGTCCGGCGCGCCCTCATCGGCCCCGACGGCGGACCGCGTCGACGCACCGCCTCCGAGCTGAGCGTGGCGCTCGTAGACATCGCCCGGGACCCGCCGGCCGGCGCACCGACCCTGGAGCGGATGCGGCGGTGGGCCGCCGTCTGGCTGCTGGTCGCCCTCGAAGACCTCGGCCTGCCCGTCGACGAGTGGTCCGACGAGATCGTGCGTTTCGCCGCCCGCTACGGCGCGGGGCCGGCCGCCGACCTCGTCGCCGTGCAGGTCGACCACCTCGGGCTGGCCGCCGACCTCATCGTCGTCGACATGGCCGCCGGCGAGGAGATCGACCTCATGATGCAGGGGTACCGGCCCGTCGTGGCCGGCGCCGACACCGATCCGGTGCTCGCCCTGCTCGACGACCACGGCCACGACACCGCCACCACCCGTCCTGACCACCCCGTCGGCTGGGCACGCGTCCCCGCTCCGCACGACCGGGTCTGGCGCTATGTCCTCGACGTCGCTGGTCAGGCCGTGCCCACCGCCACCGAATCGGTGCCCGACCGCTGGCGACGCGCGCTCGACATCGCCGCCGCTCACCCGGCCGGCGAGCTCGACCACAACCGCCTCACTGACGTCCTCCGCCAGCTCGACGGGATGCGTGCCGGCGGCCGCTGACTTCCGAGACCGGTGTTGCGTCCGGAGCGGAAAGGGCGGAGGCAAGGCCTCTCGGCCGCCGGTGTGCGTCCCGCCAAGGCCAACACCAGAGGCCCGCGACCTTGCCAGCAGGGCGACGCTGATGTCCTCTCCAGTCGAGCGAACCCCTGGGATTCGATGAAAGGCCCCAGACCATGGAACCCGTCGGAACCGAGGACCGGGTCACGCCGGAGGAGAAGCCTCCTGGGAAGCCGACGGCGGGCCGGCGAGTCGGAGAAGGATCAGGCCCCCACACCGGTCGAGACGATGTCGTCGAACGTCATCGGCGCACTGTCCCATAACACCAGCCGCCAACGTCGCCCGCAGGGTGGGTGTGCTCACCTGTTCTGGCCCCACTTGAGCGGGTTGTGCTCGTCTGATTTGGCCCCACCCTGACGGTGTCGGGGGGTCCACCTGGGGCGGCCGGCTGCTGTGAACCGTGGGGTTCATGGCGAAGAGGTCGAAGGTGGAGTTGTACGAGCAGATCCGCAAGACCCGCGAGCGTGAGCAGCTCGGGATCCGGGCGTTGGCGCGCCGGTTCGGGGTTCATCGCCGCGATGTGCGCCAGGCGTTGGCGTCGGCGGTGCCGCCGCCGCGCAAGCCCGTGCAGCGGGCGTCGCCGGTGCTGGATCGGTGGAAGCCGATCATCGATGGCTGGTTGGAGGCCGACCGGGCGGTGCCGAAGAAGCAGCGGCACACGGCCCGGCGGGTGTGGCAGCGGCTGGTCGCCGAGCACGGCGCCGAGATCGGTGAGTCGACGGTGCGCCGCTACGTGGCGGCGTGGAAGGCCGGCCAACCCAAGGCGCTGGTGGAGGTGGCGGTGCCCCAGACCCATCCGCTGGGCGCGGAGGCCGAGGTGGACTTCGGGGCGGTCAGCTTCTATCTCGACGGGGTGCTGTGTGAGGGCCACATGTTCGTGATGCGCTTGTCGGCGTCGGCCAAGGGGTTCCATCGGGTGTATCCGAACGAGGCCCAGCAGGCGTTCCTCGATGGCCATGTCCGGGCCTTCGCCCATTTCGGTGGGGTGCCGGGCCGGGTGCGCTATGACAACTTGAAGCCGGCGGTGGAGCGGGTGCTGCGGGGCCGGGACCGCGCCGAGTCCGAACGGTTCGTGGCGCTGCGTTCGCACTACGGGTTCGACTCGTTCTTCTGTCAGCCCGGCCCCGACGGCGCCCATGAGAAAGGTGGCGTGGAAGGAGAGGTGGGCCGGTTCCGTCGCCGTCACCTGGTCCCGATGCCCAACGTCGCCTCGTTCGCCGAGCTCAACGACCTGATCGCGGCCGCCGACGCCGCCGATGACGCCCGCTGGGTGGCGGGTCGACGCCTCAGCGTCGGTGACCACTTCGCCCTGGAGGCCCCCACGCTGGGGTGCCTGCCCGACGAGGCGTTCGACCCGGCGTTGATGCTGCGGCCCCGGGTGGACACGAAGTCCCGGGTGTGTGTGCGTCAGTGCTTCTACTCGGTGCCGGTGCGCTACGTCGGGCGACGCATCGATGTGCGTCTGGGCGCCGACACGATCGAGGCGCTCGACGGGCCCCGGGTGGTGGCCACCCACCCCCGGTTGGTGGCCAAAGGCACCGAGAGCTTGGTGCTGGACCACTACCTGGAGGTGCTACGGCTCAAGCCCGGGGCGCTGCCAGGCGCCACCGCGCTGGCTCGAGCCCGGGCGTCGGGCGCGTTCAGCGCCGACCACGAGACGTATTGGTCCGCGGCCCGCCGACGCCTCGGCGACGCCGACGGCACCCGGGCCCTGATCGAGGTCCTGCTGGCCCACCGGGCCCTGCCCGCCGACGCCGTGCGCGCCGGGATCCGAGCGGCGCTACGGATCGGTTCGGTCGACCCCGCCATCGTCGTCGTCGGTGCCCGACGAGCCCTCGAGGACCACGACGCACCGGTCGTGGCGATCGGTGAGCTCGCCCGCTACGACCGCCCACCGCCGACGATCGCCCACTACGACCAGCTCCTGGAGGCCCGATGAACACCGACACCGCCGCCGGTGCCACCGTCGACGCCGCAGCCCGCGAGCTGCGCCTACCGGCGGTGCGCGACCACGCCACACGACTGGCCGCCGAAGCCAAACGGGCCCGCTCCACCCACCTGGGGTTCCTCGCCGACGTGCTCACCGTCGAGGTCGACGACCGAGCCGAACGACGACGAGCCCGGCGCATCCACGAGGCGCACTTCCCGCGCCTCAAACGCCTCGCCGACTTCGACCTCGACGCCGCCCCCACCGTGGCCCCCACCGACCTCGCCACCCTCGCCGCCGGCACCTTCCTCGACGCCGGCGAACCCGTCGTGTTGCTCGGCGACTCCGGCACCGGCAAGACCCACCTGCTCATCGGCACCGGCCTCGCCGCCTGCGAAGCCGGACGACGAGTCCGCTACGCCACCTGCGCACAACTCGTCAACGAACTCGTCGAAGCCGCCGACGAACGCCGCCTCGCCCGCCTCGTCGCCCGCTACGGCCGCCTCGACCTGCTGTGCGTCGACGAGCTCGGCTACGTCCAGCTCGACAGCCGCGGCGCCGAGCTGTTGTTCCAAGTGCTCACCGAACGAGACGAACGAGCATCCGTGGCCGTCGCGTCCAACCTCCCGTTCAGCGAATGGGGCCAGATCATCACCGACGCCCGCCTCGTCGCCGCCGTCATCGACCGGCTCACCTTCAACGCCCACATCATCGAAACCGGCACCCACTCCTACCGTCTGCGCGCCAGCCGCACCCGCCGCAACAAGACCGCCTGAACGCCCCGAACGCCCGCACCCGTCACCCACCCGACCCGACCCGAGAGGCTCTACGGGCCACACAGCAGCCAGTTCCTCGCCCCGAGCGCCGACCGAAGGGGTGGGGCCAAATCAGACGAGCACGGTGGGGCCAATCCAGGTTGACATTCCCACACGCGACTGATCAGCGCGTTCGAGCCCCTCGAACGGCCCTGACAGCTGGCCCGACGCGCCCAGCACGGCAGCACGGCAAGCCCGGTAGTACCAGTACGTCGTCGTGTGCATCTTCGCCCGCGAACGGCCGAGCACGTTGACGCCGGTGAGCTCGGCAACGAGGAGCCGGTCGTCGATGAGGACGCTATTGGTCGGCAAGGTCGGGGTCGTCGATCAGCGCCAGGCCTCGTTCGTAACCGCCGTCTCGCAGCACGCGGTGCAACTCGCGGGTGGCGGTCCCGCTTCCTCCGGGGACCACCAGCGCAGCATCCCCGAGGTCGATGATGGTGACTTCGCCACCGTCGTCGATGCCCCAGCGGTGACGAAGCGCCGCAGGGAGACTGGTCTGGCCTCGATGGGAGACTCGGGCCGTCGACACGGGTGCGGTCATGGCGATGCATTGTAGCGACCACACGCCTACAAAGCGCGTAGCTGCTCGAAGCGAAACGCGGATCCGACGATCGGCTCGGTCGCGGGCTGATGATCGGGGATACGTCGGCGGGGTGGTCTGGGGCGCTCTTCAGTCGTGAGCCCCTGCGGGCGGGTACCGGCTGCATCGTCGTTGAGCCAGGCACTGGACAGAACGTGGCGAGCCCCGACCCGGTCGACGGCCTCGACGATTTCGGCCGCGATCCGGCGCGCCGAGTCGACGTCACGGGTCGAGCTGCGGTGCGCGTGCCACAGCATCCACGAGCCACCGACCACCACGATCTCCGCAGAGGTCCCGAGCCGTTCGAGCTCGGCGGCCAGCTCGTCGAACAACGACTCGAGCTCGGCCCGATCGGTCAGCAGCCCGTGCGCCATGCCGGATCACGCCGCCGAACGGAACAGCGCTGAACGGGCCAGAACGAGGTTGCGGTGACGGAACGGTTCGGGCGTCGATCGCTCGGCCTCGGCACGCATCCGCGGCGTCGCCGGCGCGGCCCACGGCTCACGGAGCGCACCGACGGCTCGCGTCCACGGAGGCGGACGACGGCCGTGCTCGTCGGCGAGCTGCTCTGCCAACGCAGCGAGGATGGCGTCGAGCGACGTCGACGTGCGCGCAGGTGGGTCGGCGATCGCCGGGAGCTGGCCGAGGACGCCGAAGCGGTCGCCCGCGTCAAGGGCACGAGCGTCAACCAGCTCGTCGTCGACTCGCTCACCGCCGAGATCGAGCGCGTCCGGTGGGGTGTGGGACCCGGATTCCACCCGATGTCGATGCTGCAGAGCAGGCGATGCTCGCCGTGGCCGCCGGCGAGGTCGACGAAGCCTGGTTCGCCGACTGGCTCGGTGCTCGCGTGCGCTTCTGACAGACCATCCGAGGATGCTCGCTGCGAGCGGAGCATCGGAGCACCCTCCGTGGTCACCCGTTGGCGACCGCTGGGCTCCGGCGACACCAGGCCCCCCGGACCTGCCCTCGGCGAGGCGGTCGTCTCAGGAGCGGGGACGAGCGTCGGGGTCGGCGGCCGCCTTCTCGCGCCGGTGGCGCCGGACCTCGATGGCCACGGGGACGAGCGAGAGCACCACGATCACGACGATGGCGATGTCGAGGTAGTCGCCGATGCCGGGGAAGCGGGTGCCGAGCCCGTAGCCGAGGCCGAGGAGCAGCACCGACCAACCGACGCCGCCGACGACGTTGAAGACGGTGAAGGTCGAGTGGCGCATGCGCGAGGCCCCCGCCACCACGGGCGCGAAGGTGCGCACGATGGGGACGAACCGGGCCAGGACGATCGTCTTGGAGCCGTGCCGTGCGAAGAACGCCTCGGCTCGGGCCAGGTGCTCCTGCCGGAAGAAGCGCGAGTCGGGCCGCGAGTACAGCGTCGGCCCGAGTCGGTGGCCGATCGTGTAGCCGACCTGGTCGCCGGCGACGGCGGCGACCGCGCAGCCGACCACGATGACCGGGAACGGCCAGAGCAGGTCGGTGGTGGCCGACAGGAGCCCGGCGGTGAACAGCAGGGAGTCGCCTGGGAGGAAGAAGCCGATCAGCAGCCCGGACTCGGCGAACACCACGGCCAGCAGCCCGATCGTGCCGACGCTGGACAGCAGCCGGGTGGGGTCGATGCCGAGCGCGGCGATCGCCAGCGATCTCACGACGACCCCTCACGTGACCGCAGCCGCCGCTGCCGAGGCGCCGCCCCCATGGCCGGCGCAGGGTCGTCGGGGGTCACCCGCGGGAGGCTAGCCACGCCGTCGCTCGCCGCCGACCATCACCGAGGCGCGACGGGGGCTGCACATGGGCGACTGGTCCTCGGCGGCCGGCTGGGCCCCGATCGGGCGACGGGCGACCACGTGACCGGCGACGGGAGCGGACTCGGTCAGCGGCTGCCGAGGGTGACGGTGAGCCGGTGGCTGCCGTCGCTGCGCTGCACGGTGATGGCCACGCGGTCGCCGCCGTGGCGGGAGGCGAGGGCGGTGGTGAGGTCGCCGCCGCTGGCGACCGGGGTCTGGTCGACGGCGGTGATGACGTCGCCGGCCTGCAGCCCGGCTCCGGCCGCGGGGCCGCCCGCCTGCACCGAGGCGACGGCCGCGCCATCGGCACCGGTCGCGTCGCGCACCTCGACACCGAGGTAGCCGCTGCCCAGGGCGGGCGTGGTGCCGCCGGACGGCGACGACGGGTGGGCCTCGAGCTGCTCGGCGATCGACACGGCTCGCTTGATCGGGATGGCGAAGCCCTCCTGGGTGGCGCCGCGACGGTTCACCGACGCCGCCACGTCGATGCCGATCACCTTGCCGTCGGCGTCGACCAGCGGGCCGCCCGAATCCCCGGGCTGGACGTCGGCGTCGACCTGGATGAGGTCGGTGAGCGTCTGGGTGTGGGTCCCGTCGGTGTCCGACGCGGTGACGGGCTGATGGAGGCCGATCACCCGCCCCGGCGCCACGGTCGGGGTGCCCCCCGTGCCGCCGGCGTTGCCGATGGCGGCCACCTCGTCGCCCACGGCCACGGCGTCGGAGTCGCCGATGGCGGCCGTGGGCAGGCCGTGGGCCTCGGCGAGGTGGACCACGGCGACGTCGTGGGTCGGGTCGGTGGCCACCACGGTGGCCGTGTAGGTGTCACCGGTGGTGACGCGGGTGGCGACGACCTGGGTGGCCCCGGCGACGACGTGGTTGTTGGTCACGACGTACCCGTCGCTGCTCAGGATGATCCCGGTGCCGGCGCCCACCGCGTTGGACAGCTTGCTGTCGATGTCGACCACGGCCGGGTCGACCTCGTCGGCCACCGCCTGCCAGTCGATGGTCGACGAACGTGGCGAGGAGGTGGACGGGGTGCCGGTGCCGGGCTGGGACCGAGGGGAGCCGGGCGCGGCGGTGCTCGGCGGTGTGGTCGGCACCGTCGTTGATGGCAGCGGCCGGGTGGTGGGCGCCGAGGTCGACGGTGGCGCGGTGGTCGAGGGTGGTGCCGACGACTGGGCGATGTCGGTGGCGGGCAGGCCGCGGACGAGCCCGGCGCTCACGGCCAACAGGGTCGCCACCACCGCGGCGACCACGACCACCGCGGCGCGCGACCGCGGGCGGCGGGCCGGTGACGTCGGCGGCACGGGGCCCGGGGGCTCGGGCCCCCAGACGAACGCGGCGGCCGGCGCGGGTCCCGGCCCGGCGATGGACAGCGGGCCGTCGACGTACGGCGGCTCCGGAGGCGGCTGCGACGGCCACCAGGCGCCGTGGCCGACGTCGGCCGTGGCGGAGGCGTCGGTCGGCGCGACGGGGGCCAGGACAGGGGTGTCGGTGGGCATGGCGATCCTCACGGTCGACGGCGGTGGTCAGTGGACGCCCGCGAGGGGAAACCTGGCAGAAAGGCAGGGCAAGACCCGCCGAAAAGTCCGAGGCTGGCGTGGAGCACCGCGCACCCGGGCCGGGCTGGGCGTGACAGGATGCCGGCGTCGTTCATCGCTCCGAGACGGCGACGGGGCGGTGACGAGCTCGACCACCTCCTGCGGACCCGCCGCGGGAACCACGGGTCCGCGGAGGGTTCCATGTCACGATCCAAGCTCCGATGGGGCATCGGCCTCGCCGCGGCCGGCTCGCTCGTCGTCGCGGCCTGCAGCAGCGGCTCGTCGTCACCGTCGGCGTCGAGCGCGGCCTCGGCCACCACCGCCGGACCCACCGGCGCGACAACGCGACCAGCGACCAGCGCGGCGGCGTCCGATCTCCCCGAACCGATCAAGGCCGTCATGACCAAGCCACGGTACGCCGACGCCACCTGGAGCCTGCTGGTCACCGACCTCGACACCGGGCAGTCCTCCTACGAGCTCAACGCCGACCAGATGTCGCTCACCGGGTCGACCCGCAAGCTGTTCTCGGTCGGCATGGCCCTGAACGCCCTCGGTGCCGACGCCCGCCAGACCACACCCGTCCACCGCATGGGCACCGTGGACCCACAGGGAGCCCTCGACGGCAACCTCGTCCTGGTCGCCGGCGGCGACCTGACCTTCGGCGGCCGGCGCATCGACGCCGACACGGTCGCGGTCACCGACTTCGACCACAACGACGCCAACGGGCTGGGGTCGGCCGTGCTGACCCCGCAGGACCCCCTCTACGCCCTCGACCAGCTGGCGTCGCAGGTGAAGGCGGCCGGCATCACCTCGGTCAAGGGCGACGTGGTCGTCGACGACCGGCTGTTCCAGGCCTACCGGGTCCCGAACGGCAACCTGCTGATCAGCCCGATGCTCGTCAACGAGAACATGGTCGACGTCACGATCACGCCCACCCAACCCGGCCAGCCGGCCACCGTCGACTACCGGCCGAAGACCGCCGCCTTCACCGTCGACGGCTCCGTGAGCACCGGTGCGGCCGGCACCGAGGGGACGGTCGAGCTGTCCGGGGACGGCAAGATCGACTGCATCGGCACGCCCGGGTGCACGGGCACGGTCAGCGGTGACCTGCCCGAGGGCTACGTCGCGCCACTCACCGGCATCGGCTCCTTCGTGCACACCTTCCGCGTGGAGGACCCGACCGCGTTCGCTCGGACCGCCTTCATCGAGGCGCTGCAGCGCAACGGCGTGACCGTCACGGCGCCGCCCGCCGCCGCCAACCCCGCCGCCGCCCTGCCCGAGGGCACCGAGTACCCCGCCGACACGAAGGTGGCCTCCTACCAGTCGCCGCCGTTCGACCAGAACGCCAAGCTCGTGCTCAAGGTCTCGCTGAACCTGGGGGCCAACCTCGACCTCAGCCTGTTCGGCCTGACCAAGAACCAGAAGACCGTCGAGGGCGCCCTCCTCGCCGAGCGCCAGACCCTCGTCGACGAGTTCGGGCTGAGCTGGGACCAGTTCGACTTCCCGACCAACGGCAGCGGCACACCCGACAGCCGGGCTGCGCCGCGAGCACTGGTGCAGCTGCTCACCCAGATGGCCAAGACCCCGGTGGCGGCGCCCTACCAGGCCGCGCTGCCCGTCCTGGGCGTCGACGGCTCCCTGGCCACCTCGGGCACCACGCTGCCGGGCAAGGGCCACGTGTTCGCCAAGCCGGGCACCACGGTCTCTCCCGGCCCCGACGGCACGACACCCGTGCTGAAGGCCCAGAACCTCGCCGGCTACATCGAGACCAAGAGCGGGCGGAAGGTCGCCTACGCGCTCATGGTGAACGACGCCGGCCCCGTCAAGGACATCGCCGCCGACGTGGGGGGCGTGTTCGAGGACGAGGCCACCATCTCCAGCTACCTCTACGAGAACCTCTGACCCGTTCCCGGGCCCGGCCGTTCAGCCCTCGTAGCGCAGGTGGATGAACGCCTCGCCGGCGCACACCCGCGCCGTGAGGCTCTCCTGCAGGTACAGCCGCACGACGTCGTCGTCGTGGCTGCTGTAGCCGATCGAGAAGTCCTGGCCGATCACGATCTCGGCGTCACCGCCGCGCTGGGAGAGCACGACCGCCCCATCGACGCCGGGGGCGAACACGACCGGGCCCCCGAGGATGAGACGAAGGTGCTCGAGCACCGGATACCCACCCATCTCGGACTGCTCGATCACACCCGTGTAGCAGCGCGGCCCGAGCGCGATGGCGTAGGGGCCGCCGACCCCGGCGAGGCGCAGGCGGGCCATGGCGGTGGCCACGAACGACGGGTAGCGCTCGTAGTCGTCGTCGATCACCACCGGGTCGTGGGGTGACGCCGGGACGACGCCGGTGATCCCAGCCCCCTCGAAGCCGTGGAACACCGCCGTGTCCTCGGCGACGGCGGCGTCGCGCGCCGCCAGGCGCACCGCGTCGAAGTCGGCGTCGCACGCACCCCGCTCGATGGCCTCGACCTCGGCCCGCGCCACGGCGAACGGGATCCGCAGCTCGACCAGCGGCTGGACGGCACGCAACCGGGCGTCGACGTCGCCCCGGAAGGCACCGAGGTGGCGCGTGCGGCCGGTGGACTCGGCGGCGTGGCCCCACCCCTTCGGGCCGACGACATCGAGCAGGCGCCGGGCGGCCAGCACCTCACGCACGGCTCGGCTGGCCTCACCGTCGATCTCGGACCACGCCGCCTCGGTGATGGGTGCGAGCTCTCGGAGGAGGTGGTTCATGTGGAGCGCTCCTTCATGTCGCCGATCCCGAGGTCGCCGCCTCCGCCGCCAAGCACCGGCGGATCGCCGGACTGGTCCTCGTCGCCCCCGCCGTGCTCGGCCTCGTGCTCGATGTCGACGATCGACCCGGTGGTGAACAGGTACGTCCGCAGGTGGCGATCGAACACCGGGTCGTGGCGCCGGAGCCACTCGATCACCATCGCCGCGTGCTCCTTCTCCTCGTCCCGGTTGTGGGCGAGCACGGCGGCCAGCTCCGGATCGTCGGCGGCGTCGACGCGCTGGTCGTACCAGTCGACCGCCTCGAGCTCCTCCATGATCGACACGATCGCCCGATGTCGGTCGACCGTCTCGGGGCGGATCGAGCCGAGCGGCTCGTGGAGTCCTTCCGAGCCCATGGGTCCCTCGCTCCCCGTTGTGGTCGGCGTCTGTCCGCACCCTACCCACCACGTGTCGGGAGACGTCGAGCCGACCGGTCGCCACGCGCCCCGCGCGCCTCGTCCACGCCCCCCACCAGCCCACCGCCGCATCCGGCGGGCACGACGCTCCTCGGGTTCGCTGCCGACCGGACCGACCGGCCGTTGGACCCGACCTCCCGTCAGCTGCGGTGCATCTGGTGCCGAGCGACGAGCACCCCTGCGCCGATCATCATCGCCGCCGGCGGGCTGAGCATCCCGACCAGGGCGGCACCGCCGAGCGCGCTCCAGAACGTGACCTCGACCAGCCCGGCGGGCACCTTCGCGTGGATGATCGGCAGCTCGTAGGCGTCATCGGCCGACGCGACCGTCCCGACCCCGGGTTCAGCTGCGGGCGCCGGCGTCGACTCCTCGGCGGCAGTCGCACGTGCGGCCTTGGCCGACGACCGCGTCGCCGACGGCCGCTTCTTGGTCGCCGTTGCCATCGTCATCACCTCGTTCTCGTACCACGTGGGTCGGGCGGACACGTCCTCGCGCCCGCCCTCACGGACCAGGCTGCGACGGCGTGCTGACTCGAGCCAGAGCCGTTCGGACCCCGCCACGACGGCGAACGACCCCCGGCACCCGGTGGCGGGTCCGGGTCGGTGAGCCCCGGTGAACACCAGGTGAACGAAGCGACGTCAGGGTGAACGACCAAGGCCTCTGCCGCCCCGGGAGCCGGTCTGGCAGGCTGGTTCACCGGGGCCGGTGGACCGCTTGCGCACCCGCCTGGTGGCCGGCCGGGCAACTCCCGAGAATTCACCTCTCATCCACCTCAGGGTCGCCCATGATCCCGCTCTCGGCCCACCGCCGCTGGTTGACTTGTGCCCGTGAGCACGGCGTGGGGGGCCACCTATGTGCCGATCTGGCCGGCCGAGCCGGTCGAGCGCCCGAGGCGCCACGGGCGCCGGCGCCTGCACCGCGAGCGGGCGATCACCGGCTGGCTCGAGTCCCTCGCCGAGCACCTCGCCGGCGAGGCGCGCGACCACGGCGTGACGCTGCTGGCCGAGCTGCCGGCGCGGCGCCCGAGCCGGCGACCCGCAGCGGCACCAGCGCGGGTCGCCTGGCTCGCCGGACCGTCCATCGGGCTGGCCGCTGATGGCTCCCTGGCCGCGGCTCCCGCTGCCGTCGTCTAGGGGCCGGCACCGGCGTCGCGTGTGGTCCGGCGAGGGCCGGGCCCACATCGAGGTCAAGACCGTCCAGCACCCCGGCAGCGAGCCCCTCCACCAGAGGGTCACCGCGGCGCTCCGACGCCTGGAGGGCGTGGACTGGGCCGAGGTCGACGGCGTCACCGGCCGGGTGATCGTCGCCTTCGACGGCGACGCGATCGACGTGGGCGAGCTGGTCGACGTCGTCGAGGCCGTCGAGGATCGCCACGGCGTCGGTGACGAGCGGTTCTCCCACGACCGCGTCGAGCAGCCCGGCGACGGTGAGACGATCCGCCGCGCCGCCATCGCCCTCGCCGCCGACGCCGTCGGCACGGGCGTCGCGCTGGCTGCCAGCGTGCTCCGGGCGAGCCCGATCCCCGTCGAGGTCGGCGCCGTGGCCGGCTTCATCGAGGACCAGCCCCGCCTTCGCCGCGAGCTGGAGACGCGGGTGGGCCCGTGGGCGACCGACGTCTCCCTGGCCGTGCTCAACGCCGCCGGCGCGGCCCTGGCCCAGGGCCCGCTCGCCCTGGCGGTGGACGCCGTGCAGCGGGGCCTGACGCTGCGCAGCGCCGGGGCCCATCGACGGCTGTTCGAGCAGCGCGAGCCAGAGCTGTACGCCGGCCCCGATCACGTGCCGACCACGCCGGTCCCCCACACGCCGAGGCCCGTGCCGCTGCCCGAAGGGCCACTGCAGACCTATGCGCGTCGGGCGTCGCTGACCTCGCTCGCCGGTGGTGGGATCGTCCTGGCCACCACCCAGAGCCTGCGCCGCGCCAGCGCCGTGCTGCTCGCCGGCCTGAACAAGCCAGCTCGCTTGGGTCGCGACGCCTTCCTCGCAGAACTGGGCCACCACCTGGCGCGCCGGGGCGTCCTCGTGGTCGGCCGCGAGGCGCTGACCCGGCTGGACCGGGTGGACTGCCTGGTCCTGAACGCCGACCTCGCGGTGACCGGCCGGCGCCGGGTGGCCCAGGTCCACGCCCGCGAGGACGTCGATCACAACGAGGTGAACCGCCGGATCCGCGCCCTGTTCCGCCCGAGCCGTCCCCGCCGGGTGCACTCCCGCGACGGATGGACCCTCGGTCCGGTGGACGAGCTCACGCTCCGAGGGCAACGGCTCATCGACCTCGCCGCCGGTCCCCTCGAGCTCGGGCTCAGCCACGGCGACGAGCTCGTCGCCGTGCTGTCCACGGCGCCGGAGGTCGCGCCCGAGGCTCGTCAGATCGTCGACGACGCCCGCCACATCGGGGCCATGGTGGTGCTCGCGGGCGGCGACCTCGACCTGGCGACCCGGCTCCACGCCGACCTGCTCGTCGACGTCGAGGACGGGATCGCCGAAGCCGTCCGCGACCTGCAGCGACGGCTGCGTCGTGCTGCTCGTCGACGGCGCCGACCACGAGGCCCTGCGGGCGGCCGACGTCGGCCTCGGCCTGCTCGGCGGGCGGCACGCACCATGGGGCGCCGACCTGCTGGTACCCGACCTGCCGGCGGCCCGGTTCGTCGTCGAGGCGGCGGGCATCGCCCACGAGGTCAGCCGCCAGGGCAACGCCTTCGCGCTCGGCGGCAGCTCGATCGCCTCGGTGCTGGCGCTGTCGTCGCCCGAGCAGGACGCCGGCCGCCGAGCAGCGACCACGGTGAACACCGCCGCCCTGCTGTCGATGGCGAACGGCGTCCGCGCCGCCACCTCGCTCGCCCGTCACCCCGAACCCGTGCTGCGGACCCGCACGCGGTGGCACGAGATGTCCCGCAGGAAGGTGCTGGCCGAGCTGGAGAGCACCAGGGACGGGCTGACGTCACACGAAGCGGCGCGGCGCCTCCCCCCGACCACCCGACCGCTGCCGGTGCCGCTGGCGCTGGCGAGGGCGATGTGGCTCGAGCTCGCCAACCCGATGACGCCGGTCATGGCCGGCAGCGCCGCGCTGTCGGCCGTGGTCGGCTCGCCGACCGACGCCGGGGTGGTGATGTCGGTCATCCTCGTGGGTGGCGTGATCTCGGGCGTCCAGCGCTTCGCGTCCGAGTCGGCCGTGAAGGCCCTGGTCGCCGCCGGCGACGTGCACGCCCACGTCCGTCGCGACGGTGAGCTGGTGTTCGTGCCGGCCGACCAGCTGGTGCCGGGCGACGTCGTCGAGCTCGTCGCCGGCGACACCGTCCCGGCCGACTGCCGCATCCTGCGGGCGGCCATGCTCGAGGTCGACGAGGCGAGCCTCACCGGCGAGTCAGAGCCGGTGGCCAAGGGAACCGCCGCCACCTTCCGCGCCCTGGTCGCCGAGCGCTCCTCGATGCTCTACGCCGGCACCTCGGTCGTCACCGGGTCGGCCAGCGCCGTGGTGGTGGCCGTGGGCCGCGACACCGAGGCCGCCGCCGAGGTCGGCGACGACGACCGGCCCGAGACGGGCGTCGAGGCCCGCATGCGCGAGCTGGCCACCCTCAGCCTGCCGGTGGCCGGCGTCAGCGGCGCCGTCCTCGCCGCCAGCCAGCTGCTGCGGGGCCTCCCCGTCGCCACCGCCCTCTCCAGCGGCATCAGCCTGGCGGTCGCCGCCGTCCCCGAGGGGCTCCCGATGCTGGCCACGGTCGGCCAGCTCGCCGTCGCCCGGCGCCTCGCTCGCCACAACGTGCTGGTGCGCGATCCCCGGGCGGTGGAGGCCCTCGGGCGCATCGACGTCGTCTGCATCGACAAGACCGGCACGTTGACCCGGGGCCGCATCGAGCTCAGCTGCGTCTGGGACGGCGTCGTGGAGCTCACCGGTGAGGACCTCGAGCGGGTCGTCCGCGCCAGCCGCGTGGACGGCAACGGGTCCCACGCCGGGCTCGTCCTGGCGGCCGCGCTCCGGGCGAGCCCCGAGCCCGACGGGGAGCGTGCACTGCCCCACTTCACCGACCGGGCCGTGCGCGACGGTGCCCAGCGCCTCGGGGTCGGAACCGACGACGACGGCGACCCCTGGGCCCGGATCGCCGAGCTCCCCTTCGGCTCGGACCGGCCGATGCACGCCACCTGGGGACGGGCCGGCGACGAGGTCCTGTTGAGCGTGAAGGGCGCGCCCGAGCACCTCCTGCCGCGGTCCACGACCTGGGTGAGCCGCGACGGCGAGCGTCGACTCGACGCGGCGACCGCGCGACGACTCGCCGACGGCGTGGACCGGCTGGCCCGCCGGGGGCTGCGGGTCCTGGCCGTCGCCGAGCGCCGCCTCCCGGCTGGTCACCGGTTGCCCGGCATCGCCGACGAGGCCGAGGTCGACGAGCTGGCGCTCCTGGGCTTCGTGGGGCTGGCCGACCCGGTAAGGCCCACGGCCAGGGAGGCGGTCGACGGGCTGCGCGCCGCCGGGGTCGACGTCGTGATGGTCACCGGGGACCACCCGAGCACGGCCGCCGGCGTCGCCGCCGAGCTGGGGATCCTGAACAGCGGCGACATCCTCAGCGGCGCCGACCTCGCCGAGCTGTCCGATGCCGACCTCGACCGTGCCCTCGGGCGGGTGACGGTCTTCGCCCGGGTGACCCCGTCGGACAAGGTCCGGATCGTGAAGGCGTACCGGCGAGCGGGACGGCCCGTGGGCATGACGGGCGACGGCGCCAACGACGCCAACGCCATCCGGCTGGCCGACGCCGGCATCGCGGTGGGAACCCACTGCGCGCCCGCGGCGCGCACCGCGGCCGACGTGATCATCACCGACAGCCGCATCGAGACCATCCTCGAGGCCGTCGTCGAGGGTCGCGCGCTGTGGGCCGCAGTGCGCGACAGCCTCGCCATCCTGCTCGGCGGCAACCTCGGCGAGATCGGGTTCATCCTGGCCTCGGGCGGCCTCACCGGTCACCCGTCGCTATCCACCCGCCAGGTGCTGCTCGTCAACATGTTCACCGACATCCTGCCGTCGCTGGCGATCGTGGCCAGCCCGCCGCCGGCCGAGGTCCGCCAAGACCTGGCCCGCGAGGGCCCCGAGCGGTCTCTCGGGGACCAGCTGCAGGACGCCATCGTCCGACGAGCCGAGGCCACCACCCTCGGAGCCACCAGCGCGTGGCTGCTGGCCCGATCGGTGGGAGCCGGCCCGCGCCGGGCCGCCACCGTCGGCCTGGCGTCCGTGGTGGGTACCCAGCTGGGTCAGACCCTGCTGATCGGCCGCCGCGACCCGCTCGTGGCCGCTGCCTCCTCGGGTCGATGGCGGCGCTGGCCGCCGTGATCGAGATCCCCGGCCTGTCGCAGTTCTTCGGGTGCACGCCGCTCGGACCGCTCGGCTGGGGCATCGCCGTCGGCACCAGCCTGGGAGCCAGCCTCGCCGCCGAGCACCTTCCGAACCTCGTCGAGCAGGCGGTGCCCGCCGTCGGCTGGCTGGGCGCCGAGGTGTCGCACTCGCAGGAGCTGATCACGAGCCTGCTCGCCCGTGACGAGGCGGCACCGACGACGCCGGCCGCCGTGGCTCCCCTGCGCTCCGCCGGCGACTGACGCACCGACCCTGGCACCGGGGCAGGCCGCGACGTGACGTCAGCCGCCGACGGGGCCGAGCACCATCGGGAAGCGGTCGATCGAGCGGATCCCGCCGGTGTACTCGAGCTCGACCCCCGGCGCGACGGCGTAGTCCGGGAAGCGGCGGTGCCACTCGCGCAGGGCGACGCGCAGCTCCTGACGAGCGAGGTGCGATCCGAGGCAGCGGTGGATGCCGCCACCGAAGGCCAGGTGACGGTTGGGGTCGCGGTCGAAGCGGACGACGTCACCGTCGCCGAACTCGGCGTCGTCGGTGTTGGCCGAGCCGAGCATCACCAGCACCTGGTCTCCGGCGTGCACGGGGCACTCGCCGAGCGCGGTGTCCTCGGTGGCCACCCGCGCCACACCCATCACCGGCGTCTCCCAGCGCAGCAGCTCCTCCACCGCGGCCGGGATGACCGACGGGTCCTCGACGATCTGGCGGCGGTGATCGGGGTGGCGGGCCAAGAAGCTGAACATGCAGTCGAGCGTCGCGGTCACGGTGTCGAGCCCGGCGATGAGGAACAGGAAGCAGATGTCGAGGATGTCCTCGCGAGTCAGGCGCTCGCCGTCGACCTCGGTGTCGAGGAAGCGGCTGACCAGGTCGTCACGACGCTCGGCCTCGCGCTCGTCGAGGATCTCCTCGAAGTAGTCGTAGATCGAGTCGGCGGTGGCCTGCTGGTGGGCGTGCATCTGCTCGCTGCCCCACTCGGCCCCGGTGACGTGGTCGGGTCGGATGATGCCGTCCTTCATGGCGAGGAACCGGGGCAGCTCGTCCATGGGCAGACCGAGCAGGGTGAGGAAGACCTGCGACGGGTACGGGATCGAGAACTCACGGGCGAAGTCGATCTCGGTGCGACCGTCGAAGCCGTCGAGGAGGTCGTTCACCAGCGCCGTCAGCGGCTCCTCGAGCTTGGCCACCTCCCGGGGGGCGAAGATCGGGTCGAGGATCTTGCGGTAGGTCTTGTGGTCGGGCGGATCGATCTGCAGGGGGATCAACGGCCGCTTGTTCTTGAGGTCGACGGCCGACATGTTCGACGAGAACAGGGTCGGGTGCCGGAACGCCTCTTCGATCTCGGCCCGGCCCGACAGGATCACCCCCACGCCTTCGACCGCCATGGCCGGCGCCTCCCGCATCACCGCGTACATGGGCTGCGGGTCGGCCGCCATGGCCGGATCCATCGCCGCGAACGGGTTCTCGTCCCCGTCCTGCACCTCCGCTGCGTCGTCGGTCGTCGCGTCCATCGTCCCCCCGTGGGTCGCCGCGGCCCACCGGCCGCCGAGCGTCCGGCCGGCGGACCCTCGCGCCGCAACGCTAGCGCCGCGCCGAAGACCCCCCAATAGGCTGCCGCCATGCCGCCGACCCTCGTCGCCCTGGAGTACGTCGTCGACGACCTCGACCGAGCCCTCGAGCTGCTCGTGGACCTGCTCGGCTTCGAGGTGGTCGACCGCGCCGACCACCCGTCGCTCGACGCCGAGATGGTCACCGTCGACATCGGGCCGGTGGCGGTGACCCTGCTGCACCCCACCGCGACGGGCGACCGCCGGGCGCTCAACCCACCCGCCTGCAACCTCTCCCAGCTCGTGTTCACCACCGACGAGCCCTTGACCGAGCTGACCGACCGGCTCGCCGAGCGCGGCACCGGCGTGGTCGTCGACGGCGCGGCGATGGTGCACCTGTCGGCCCAGACGACGGCGTCGGTCTTCGGCGTCGCCCCGGCGCTGGTGTTCACCTCGCCGAGCGCCGGCGATGCGCCGTGAGCGACGGCGACGCCCGCGCCGACGACGAGGTCCGCCTCCGCCTCGACCTCCCACCGGTGCCCGTCCTGAGGAACGACCTCCTGGACCGCTGGCACGAGGCCCACGACGTGGAGCACGACGCGGCCCGCCGGCTGGCACCGGCGGTCGCCGCCGCCGTCGGCCTCTGGCACGGCGATCGCTGCCTCGAGGGCCTCGCCGGGGTGACGCCGAGCGTGTCGGGGACGGTCGACCCACCGCTGTTCCCCGCGCCGCGCGCCTTCCTGTCGGCCACCGACGTCGAGCGCCTCGCCGCGACCCGGGCCGCGCTCGACCACGTGGCGGCCCGGCACCGGATCGGGGCACTGGGCATCGATCGCACCCCGGTGCAGCCCGAGACGCCGTTCGTCCTGCACGCGCTGGCCGAGGGCCGGACCACGGGGCCGTATGAGACCAACCCGGGCCTGCTGCGGGTGCACGCCTGGCGGTGGGCCTTCGCCGGGAGCCCCTACGACCCGCCGCCACCCGCCGTGGTGCGGCACCTCACCACCCGGCTCGTCGCCGACGCCGCGACCCTCCCGGACCACCCCCTGGCGGTGGCGGGCTGGGCGGCGTTCTGCTGGCTGACGATCCACCCGTTCGCCGACGGCAACGGCCGCACCGCTCGTCTGCTGTACCTCCTGCTCGCCTCCCAGGCGCTCGCCCACCTCGACCTCGGGGTCCTCGAGCTCGTGGGCCAGCGGCGACGCGCCTACCTGGACGCCATCCACGCCGGCCAGTGGACGACGCCGCACTGGGATCCCGATGTGCTCGACGCCGGGCCGCTCACCACCACCCTGGCCGCGTGGTCGACCGAGGCCGCGGTGCGCCAGGCGGTCCGCCTCCGCGCGGCCGGCGCGGTCGCCGACGCGATCGCGGGGCGGCACCCGGGGCTCGACGAAGAGGGTCTCGGCACGGCGGTGCGCGCCTGGTTGAGCCGGCTCCTCGACCCGGGCGACCTGATGGAGCCGACCCTCGGAGGCGACCCGCCGTCCAGCCCGGTCCGCGGGCTCGAGGTGCTGGTGGACGCCGGGGTGCTGGAGCGCCTCCCGCTGCCCCCGTCACGTCGACGAGCGGGGCGCGCTGTCGTCGGCTACCGGCTGCGGCCGGCCACGACGGAGGCCGCCGACGCGGTCGCCTCGGCGGCGGTCACCGGCGCGGAGGGACACGCGACGACCTGACCCGCGGCGCGGGCGGCGAGGCGCCGCCGTCGACGCGCACGTCACGGCGCGCCCGTCACGGCAGGAAGCCGATGACGTCCATGATGCAGTGGGCCGAGCCGGCGCCCCGCACCGTCACCTTGGTCGCGGCGTCGACGGCCACGACGGTCGTGTTGGCCACGCTGGTGTCGACCGCGCCCCAGTTGATGGTGGAGGTGCCGGGCCAAGCCGTGCCGTTCTTGTAGAGGGCGAAGAAGCCGGCGGCGTCGGTCTGCGTGGCGGTGAGGTTGACGATCACCGCCGAGATGCCGGTGGGCACCTGACCGCCCGAGGCGACCGTCAGGTCGATGTTGGTCCGCTGCTCGCCGTTGGTGATCTTGCCCTTCTGGACGGTCAGCGGCGCCTCACCCGGCCGGGAGTCGTAGGACCGGTAGGTGCTCGGCAGGATCACCGGCGCACCCGACAGCTTGACCCACCGGGCGGCGGAACCGCTGCCGGTCCTGTAGCAGTACCAGACGTGGCCGTCGATCACCACGAAGGACCCCTGCGGCCAGGTGCCCGCCGGCGGGATCGTCAGGGACGTGCCGTCGAGCAGCAGCGACGCCCCGGTGGGCGCCGCTCCCTGCAGGCCCACCCCGAAGCCGCCGGCCCACCCGCCCACGCCGGCCACGCCAACGCCGAAGGCGGAGGTGCCGCGCACGCCGTGGCCGCCCGGGCTCCCGGCGTTCTCGCCGTACACGCCGCTGCCGCCCCCGTACGGCGTGAACCCGTGGACGCCGACGCCCCCGACGATCGTCGAATCGGACTCGCCGTAGACGCCGTCGCCGTTGAGGTTCTGTCCGGTGATCGCATGGTCGCGGTAGACGGTGGCCACGCGCAACACCGAGTCCTTGAGCGTGGTCACGGAGCTGCGGCCGTCGGTCCCCTGGTTGTCCCGACCGATGAGAAGGGCCTGGCCGTCGGCGGCCTGCGCCTGATCGCTGATCGCCACCACCCCGGCTGCAGCCGCCGCCGCGGCCAGCGCGCCCTTGGTCAGGAACCGACGCCGGCCGTTGAGCTCGGAGACCTGTCGTTCGTCGTGCTCGATCATCGCCACGACCTCCTGTCCGAGGGCGGACGTAGGGCCGACGTCACCGACGAGCAGCAACGACGGTTGCCCACCTCCCCCTCGTACGCCCGCAGACGACCGACGGCCAGAGCCGAAGGTCCACGCCCACCGTCCCCCTGGGCGCAGCGGGCTCCCGGACCCACCGACGGGTCCCCGGCGCGATCGACGCCGATCCATAGGCTTCGGGCCGATGCAGGTCGGCCACGCACTGCCCCACGAGCTGCACGACGCCCGCCTGGTGCACGTGCGCGAGTACCTGCGCGGGGCGCTGTGGTTCCTCCCGGCCGTGTTCACGGTGGTGGCGATCGGGCTCGGGTTCGCCGTCAACGCCGCCGACCAGCGGGCGATCGTGAGCGGCTCGCGCTGGTTCACCCGCGACGCCGACGACCTGCGCACGCTGCTGGCGACCATCGCCGGGTCGCTGCTCACCTTCCTCGGCGTCGTGTTCTCGATCACGATCGTCGCCTTCCAGCTGGCGAGCAGCCAGTTCTCGCCGCGGGTGCTGCGCAACTTCGTGCGGGACCGGATCACCCAGGTCACCCTGGCCATCTTCCTGGCGACCTTCGCCTACTGCCTCGTCGTGCTGTCCGCCGTCGACACCACCAGCGACACCGGCGTCCCGGTTGCGCCCACCGACGGGGTGTCGGCCCTCGGCGGCTTCGTGGCGATCCTGGGCGCGTTCGCCTGTGTGTTCACCTTCATGGCGTTCGTCCACCACATCATCCGGTCCCTGCGCATCTCCGAGCTGATCGAGCGGATCACCGGCGAGACGCGGCGAGCGATCGAGGAGAACTTCCCCGTCGAGTCCCGCTACGTGCCCATGGACGCCGTGCTGCCCGATGAGGTCACCGCGCGCCTCGGGCTGGGCGGGTCGGGCGTGGTGCGCAGCGTGGAGATCGACCGGCTCATCGACCTGGCGGTCGCCCACGACACCGTCATCCGGCTGCGGCACATGGTGGGCGACTACATCGCGGACGGTGAGGATGTCATCGAGTGCCTCGGTGGCACCTCCCCCTCGTCGCGCGAGCTCGCCCGCTGCATCGACGTCGGCGTCGAGCGCTCCTACCGACAGGATGCGGCCTACGGCTTCCGCCAGCTCGTCGACATCGCCATCCGGGCCCTGTCACCGGCGCTGAACGACCCCACGACCGCGCTGCAGGTCATCGACCGCCTCGTCGACCTGCTCCGGCGCATCGGCAGCCGACCGACGCCGAGTGGCATCTACCTCGATGAGCACGGCACGGTGCGCCTGATCCGCCCCCTTCCCGACTGGCCGACCTACGTCGACCTCGCCTTCACCGAGATCCGCCGGTACGGCGACGACTCGCCGCAGATCAGCCGCCGCCTGCAGGCGGCCTTCGACGAGCTGCTCGACTCGATGCCCGACGACCGTGACGGCGCCATCGAGCGCCAGCAGCGGCTGCTGCTCGACCGGGTCGAGCGGGCGGTCGCCGACCCCGTCGAGCGGGCCCATGCACTCACCCCCGACCCCCGGGGCCTGGGCTGATCGTCGGGAGCGGCGCAGGCGACCGGCGCCCAGGGGTCGACTGCCGGCGACCGCGCCGGGCGAGCAGCACCACCTGCGGGGCAGACTCGTGACGTGGCGACCGCGATCGACCGTCTCGAGCACCTCATCGCCCGCGCCCGCCGCGGGCCGGCGATCGACCGGTCCGTCAGCGCCGACCGCAACGCCGCCCGCCTCGGCATCGACCTCCCGCCGGGCCTGTCCCTGCAGTGGCTGGGCACGGCGGGCTTCGCCCTGTCCTGTGACGGCACCACCCTGCTGATCGACCCGTTCGTGACCCGACGGGACCTGCGCACGTCGCTGCGGGCACCGTCGCTGGTATCCGACCACGCCCTCGTCGAGCGGCTCCTGCCGACCGCCGACGCGGTGCTCGTCGGCCACACCCACTTCGACCACGCCGTCGACGTGCCGGCGGTCGCCGCCACCGGGGCGACCGTGTACGGCTCGGGGTCGGCCCGGCACCTGCTGGGCCTGCACGGGCTGGCCCACCGGGCCGTCGAGGTCGAGCCCCACCGGAGCTACGAGATCGGGCCGTTCACCGTCCGGTTCGTGCCCAGCCTGCACTCGAAGCTGCTGGCCGGGCTGGCCGTGCCCTCCGACGGAGAGCTGACCTGCGACGCCCTCGACCACCTCGGCATGAACGCCTACCGCTGCGGGCCGGTGTGGGGCATCCACATCGAGGTCGGTGGCACCACCGTCTACCACCAGGGAAGCGCCAACCTCGTCGAGGACGAGTACCGCTACGGGCCCGTCGACCTCTTCCTGTGCGGCATCGCGGGGCGCGTCTACACCCGTGACTTCGTGGCGCGCGCGCTGCGCCTCCTGCAGCCGGCCACGGTGGTGCCGCACCACCACGACGACTTCTTCCGCCCCGTCGACGCGCCGATGGGGCTGTCGTTCAACGTGAACCTCGAGGGCTTCGTCGACGAGGTGGATCGCCTCGCCCCCGACGTCCGCCTGCGCACCCTCGACCCCCTGCAGCAGGTGGGCCGCGCCTGAACCACGACGCGTCAGCCGTCGGCCGGGGTCGCGTGCCCCGTCGCCTCGGCCCGGCGGCGCTGCACGCCGATGCGCGACGCCCCGAGGATCACCTTCACGAGGATGCCGATCAGCACCAGGTCGAGGATCATCTGGATGGTGACCACGATGCGCGCCGAGTCGGTGACCGCGGTGACGTCACCGAAGCCGACGGTCGCCAGGACCGTGACCGTGAAGTAGAGGCCGGTGACCCGGGTGATGGGCTCGCTGAAGCTCGCCGGGTTGCTCTGCGACATCGCGACGTAGATGAGCGAGAACAGCACGATGAACAGGGGGACGGTGGTGGCGAGGCTCTCGACGGCGCGCAGCTGGGGCATCGGCGAGGTGAGGATCCGCCGCACCTGGTGGACGAGCATGGCGGTGAGGCCGATCATGCCGAGCACCAGCAGCACCAGCGCTGACACCGACGTGTCCCGCTCGAGGGGCACCACGAAGTACACGACGAGCAGGAGCACCGTGAGCGTCAGGATGCGGGCGATGGCGCCGAGCAGCAGGCGACGACGTTGGGTCGGGGTCAACGTGGCGAGGACGGCGGCGACGGGCTCGTCGGCGGTCGCCGCCTCCTGCATGGCACCGGCGGGCAGGCGGGCGGCGAGGCGGTCCTCGTGCGTGCGGCGGCCACCGGCGTCCTCGTCAGCCACGACCGACCTCACACCCGGGGGCCGGAGCGACCGGCACCCGACGAGCGCCGACGAGCACGGCGAGGCGGGGAACCATAGGCCACGGGGATACCACACCGACCTCGGCGGTTGACGAACCCGCGGCCGAGCCCCGCCGACGCGGCTCGATCGGGTCGCTCCCCGTCAGCCCACGGGCTCGGGCTCAGTGGCCTCGCGGTCGGCCGCGGGCGACTCCCCGCCCGGCACGAACGAGCCGTCGGTCTCGAGGTGGCTGATCGGGATGTCCTCCTCGTGGCCCTCGACCGAGATGCGGGGCAGGATGCGGTCGAGCCACCGCGGCAGCCACCAGTTCCTCTCACCCAGCAGCTCCATCGTCGCCGGCACCAGCAGCATGCGGATGAGCGTGGCGTCGAGCAGCACGGCGACGGCCAGACCGAGGCCGAACAGCTTCACGATGCGGCTGTCCTCGAACAAGAAGCTGCCGAAGACGACGACCATGATGGCGGCGGCGGCGGTGATGACCCGGGCGGTGGCGGCCAGGCCGTCGGCCACCGAGGTCTTGGCGTCGCCGGTGAGGTCGTACTCCTCCTTGATGCGCGACAGCAGGAAGACCTCGTAGTCCATCGACAGGCCGAAGACGATGGCGAACATCATCATCGGGATGAAGGGCTCGATCGGCGCGCCGGCGATGCCGAGCAGCGAGCCGCCCCATCCCCACTGGAAGATCGCCACGGCGATGCCGTAGGCGGCCGCCAGCGAGAGCATGTTCATGATCACCGCCTTCAGCGGCACCAGCACCGACCGGAACACCGCCATCAGCAGCAGGAACGACAGCGCCAGCACGACGGCGAAGAACGCAACCATCCGACCGGCGAGGTAGGAGCTGAAGTCGATGGCGATGGGCACGAACCCGCTGACCTTGGGCTGGAGGTCCGTGCCCTGCACGGCGGCGGAACGACCTCGGTCCGCAGCCGGTTGACGAGGTCCTCGGTGGCGACGTCCTGTGGGGCGGTCGTGGGCACGACCTGGATCAGCGCGGCGGTCGGCGCCGCGGGGTCGTTCGGGACCGGCGGCGACACCTCGGCCACGCCCGGCGTGGCGGCGAGCGCCTTGGACAGCTCGACCAGCGTCGCGAGGTCCTGGGCCCCGTCGACCTTCGTCACGACGAGGAAGGGGCCGTTGAAGCCGGCCCCGAAGCCGTCGGCGATGAGGTCGTACGCACGCTTGGTGCTCGTGTCGGCCGGGGAAGTTGCCTTCGTCGGAGAAGCCGAGGTGCAGCGACAGCGCCGGCGCGGCGAGCACCAGCAGCACGATGGTGCCGCCGATGGCGGCGGTCCACGGCCGCGCCTGGATCACCCGGCTCCACTTGTAGGCCGTCGTGTCGCGCACCGGCTTGCGGTGGCGCTGGGGGACCTGCTTCTTGAGCGGGCCGACCACGAACCCGGCCAGCACCACCACCACGGCGAGGGGCAGGCCGATGAGCAGCGGCTGGATCTTGAGCCCGGCCCCGAGCAGCGCCACCGCGACGAAGCCGGCGGCGATGAGGCCGCGCCAGCGGGTGACCTCGACCCGCTCCCCGGCCAGGCCCAGCAGCGCCGGGAGCAGTGTGGTGGAGGCGATCATCGTGACCAGCACCGTGGTGGCGGCGGCGATGCCGAGGCCGGACACGAAGCTCAGCCCGATCAACAGCATGCCGAGCAGCGAGATCACCACGGTGAGGCCGGCGAAGAGCACGGCCCGACCGGCCGTGTCCATGGCGACACCGGTCGCGTCGACGGGGGCCATGCCCTTGTGCAGGCCCTCGCGGTAGCGGGTGACGATGAACAGGGCGTAG
The DNA here is from genome assembly GCA_041394145.1 of Acidimicrobiales bacterium. Lineage (GTDB taxonomy): Bacteria > Actinomycetota > Acidimicrobiia > Acidimicrobiales > Acidimicrobilacustridaceae > JAWKIW01. Next base: position 112,469 of record JAWKIW010000013.1, on the reverse strand, counting down.
TCGATGCCCACGCCCAGACCGATCATGGCGCCGATGGTCGTGGAGAACTCCGGGATGGTCATCACGTGCGACAGCAGCGTGATGAGGGCGGCACCGGTGCCCACCCCGGCGAGGGCGACGCCGATCGGGAGGCCCATGGCGAGCACCGAGCCGAAGGCCAGGATGAGCACGACGACGGCGAAGGCGAGGCCGACGGCCTCGGAGTTGGGCGGGGTGAACTCGGCGAAGACCTGCCCGCCCACCTCGACCTGCCCACCCGGCACCGTCGGTGCCGCCTCGCGGAGCTTCTTGCCGAGCTCGGCGGCCTGCACCTGGTCGAGATCGGGGCTGACGTTGACGCGGGCGTACGCAAGCTCGCCGGCGCGGTCGCCCCTGGTGGCGATCTGCCGCGCGCCCATCGGGTCGTAGGGGCTCACCACCGAGGTCACGCCCTCGAGCGTGGCGATCTGGGCGAGGTAGGGCTCGATCAGCGAGCGGACCGCGGGATCGGTGACGGGGCGGTCGGCGGTGAACACGACCGTGCCGCTCTGGACCCCGCCGGCCTCCCGTCCGAAGGACTGCTCGAGGATGGCGAAGCCGTCGGCCGACTCCGAGCTCGGGATCCCCCGTTCGTCGGAGAACCGGGCGCCGGCGGACCCGGCGACGCCCGACAGCACCACGAGCGCCGCCACCCACAGGCCGACCGTCGCCCACCGGTGTCGGAAGCACCACCGTCCGATGCGACCCAGCATGTCGTCGCTCCCTCTCACCGCCGTCGGCGGTGGTCCTCGTCGCCTCAGGCGGCGAAATCGCTACGAACCTGTAGCGGACTGTCTATCCGCTTCCGACCATCGGCGACCACCACCTATGACGGATTTCACCTGCCCTGTCCCGCTGGCATCGCTGTGGACGAGATGTCCCATCCGCCTCAGCAATCACTACACTTTCGTAGCGTTATGGCCCGCACCCTGAGCCGGGAGGCCCACACCAAGGCCCTGGCGGCCGCCCGGGAGCTGCTCCTCGAGCAGGGCCCCGAGGCGTGCACCGTCGACGCGGTCGCCCAGCGCTCCGGCGTGGCCAAGACCACCATCTACCGGCACTTCGCCAGCGCCCACGAGCTGCTGGTGGCCGCCCTCGACTCCTTGATCGAGCCGGTACCCACCCCGAACACCGGCTCGCTGCGCCAAGACCTCGCCGTGCTGTTCGGCAGCCGCCTGCACCTGGCCAACGACGAGGACCTCCGCCCGCTGATCCTCGGGCTGTTGAGCTCGGCGCGACGCGACCCCGAGCTGCGCCGCCTGCACGAGGCCCTCGAACGGGAGCGGACGCTGCCCGTGCGCACCGTCCTCGAGCTGGCCCGGGCCCGGGGTGAGATCCGAGCCGACGTCGACCTCGACCAGGCGATCGAGCTCATCGAGGGCCCGCTCTTCCTGCACGTCTTCGTGCGGCAGGAACCGCTCTCCCCCGAGCACCTGGCGACGCTCATCGACCTCGCCGTGCGCGCGCTGGTGCCGACGCCGACCTAGGCGCGGCTCACAGCAGCGCACGACGGCGCATCCACGCCATCGTCGGCCAGCCCCACGCCGGTGGCAGGTAGGCGGTGAACAGCCGGAACACGAAGGTGGCGGCGCCGGCCTGGGTCGAGTCGACGCCGAAGGCGGTGAACCCGCCGATGAGGCCGGCCTCGACCGCTCCGAGGCCGCCCGGAACCGGTGCCAGTCCACCGATCAGCGCGGCGAAGGTGTTGATCACCAACAGGTCCACGAACGGGAGGGACCCACCGAAGGCCCGCAGGGAGGCACCGAGCGTCACCGCCAGGACCACTTGGCTGGCAGCCTGCCCACCGAGCATGGTCATCAGCTGGCGCGGTCGGCGCAACAGATCACGGACGTCCACCCAGGCCTTGTCGACCTGGGGCTTCACCTTGCCCACCACCGAGGAGCGGAACCGGGGGATCAGCATCAAGATCCCCGTGATGACCGCGAGCACGATCACGGCCCGGACGAACAGGCTCCCTCCACCACCGCCGTCGCCGCCCCCTCCTGCGTCGGACAGCTGCAGGCGTCCGGACGAGAGCAGGAACGGGAGCGAGACGACCACGATGACGAACTGGATGACCCCGCCGGCCAGGCTGCTCACCACACCGGAGGTCACCGCCGTGGTCCCGGCGAGCCCCTGGCGCTGGAAGTAGCGGATGTTGGTGGCGGTGATCGCCACGGTCCCCCGACGAGGCCGGTGAACAGGTCGGCGTACTCGAGGGCCACCGCTGGCCAGCGGCAGGCGCTGCACCACCGCGCCCTGCAGGGCGACGGCCGTGAAGACGACCGACACCTGTGCGAGCACCACGACGACGATCGCCCACGCCCAGTCGGCGTCGGCGAGCGCGTCGACCACAGGTCGTCCAGGCTCGCCAGCTGGCTGTACAGCAACCAGAAGCCGAGACGGTGCCGCCGACCATCAGCAGGTCCGACCACGACACGCGGCGCAGCTCGGCCAGGTCGGCGCCGGTGCCCAGTGCGTCGGCGGCCGCGGTGCGGACGTCAGCGCCACGTGCTTGTTCGGCTGGTCGCGGGCACGGGCGTCGAGGACGGCGAGCTGGCACAACGGCAGGGCGGGCGAGCGCTGCGTCAGCCGAGCACGTCGATGGCCGCCGCCACGGGCAGGTCGATCAGTCGCGGCGCGGTGGTCCAGCAGGAAGGTGTACGTCCGGTCGCACTCGTCCTGGCCGGCGGCCGGGCGGGCGGCGAACCAGTCGGTCAGCTGCACCGAGCCGTCGGGTCGCACCTGCATGGCCGAGGTGTCGAGGAGGCGGTGGGCGAGCCCGGCGCATGGCACGCAGGCGACCGCCTGCCAGGCCGAGCGCAGCAGGTCGTCGCTGACGGACCGTCGTCGACGTCACGGCAGCGACTGCGCCCCGTCATCGGCGAAGATACGACGTAGCCGTCGGCCGCCGGGCCGACGGCGCCGACCGCCGAGGTCGGGCACCGGGACGCCGGCTCGTCGGCGAGCCCGAGGCACAGGGCCTCGTGCTCGGCCTGCTCGCGACGGCCGACCGCGCGAGCCGTGCCGGGCCGCCCGCTGTCGATGATGGCGTGCCAGGTCCGCTGCAGCGCTTGCAGCGTCCTCGGCCTCAGCCCGTGGACGTCGACGAGGACGGCGCCGCCGTCGACACGAGCGCCGTAGCGTGCCCGGCCCGGCGTGCCCGGTGGGGACGACGTCGTCGGCCGAGACGCCGAGCCTGCTCAGGCCGTGCTCGACCTCCGACGGGGTGGCGTCCCCCTACCGGCGACCCGAACACCAGACCCGCCAGACCGGCCGCCGCCCAACCGGCCAGGGCACTGGCCGCAACGTCGAGCAGCAGGGCCTGCTCACCGATGACGAAGCCGATGAGGCCGACGGTGACGAGCACGCCCAGGAAGCGACGAGCCGGCGGGCCGAGGAAGGCGCCGGCGACGGCGAGGATCACGCGAGGGGACTGCCACCTCGAAGAGGGGGAAGTGCGACGGGATGCCGAAGGCGTCGAGCCCTGCTGGGCAGCCGCCGGCGGCTGCGCGAACGGGACGAGGGCCAGCACCACGACCACCGAGGTGACCGCCGCCGTCGCCGCTGAGCAGCAGGCGCCAGCTCCCGTGGTCACGCGCGATCACAGCCAGGGCAGGCAGGACCACCACGAGGAGCCAGCGGCCGGTCGTGCCGAGCCACTGCGGGTTCCACCTGAGGTCCGACAGCCAGCGCACCAGTCCTCGGTCGCCGACGGGGACGCGGTGAGCAGCGCGGACAGCAGCGACGCCCCCACCGACCCGGCGAGCAGCCGCGGACGTCAGCGGCACGGCGACGATCCCCGCCCCCGCCGGTCGGACGAGCGCCGAACGCCATCGCCCCCGGCACGCCCTGGCCCTCCACCTCGCCACCCTAGCGAGCGGCGCCCGAGCCGGTCGGCCGAGCGCCGAGACGCTGCGCCGGGACCTTCGACGCCGCTCGAGGCCGGATCACCAGGCCAGGTAGCGAGCTCGGCGGCCGCCGCTCCAGGTCCTCCCGGATGGTCGGGATGGGCGATGTCGATGAGCGCCCGCGTGCGCTCGCCGATGGTGCGGCCCCGCAGCTCGGCCACACCAGCTCGGTCACCACCTTGTCGACGGTGTTCTTGTCGGTGGGGTGACGGCCGCACCCGGCGAGAGTCGAGGCACGATGCGCGAGATGCGCCCGTCACCGGCCGTGGAGTGCAGCACGACGAACCCCTGGCCTCGGGCGAGTGCATCGCCCCACGGGCGAAGTCGGCCTGGCCCCGCTGCCCGACCAGGCCCGACCGGCGATGGTCTCGGGTTGCACTGGCCGAGGAAGTCGACCTCGACGGTGGCGTTGATCGACACGAAGCGCTCCTCTGACCGATGACGCGCGGATCGTTGACCCAGTCGACCGGGCAGCATCTCCACGATGGGGTTGTCGGCCAGCCAGTCGTAGGTCCGCCGACTGCCGGCGGCGAAGGTGGTGAAGACCTTGCCCGGACGGGTGGTCTTGCGGGTGCCGGTGACGGCTCTCGACTCGACCAGGTCGACCACCCCGTCGGAGATCAGCTCGGTGTGGATGTCGAGGTCGCGGTGGTCGGCGAGCAGCTCGAGCACGGCGTTGGGCACCGAGCCGATGCCGGCCTGCAGGGTCGCCCCGTCCGGCACCCGCTCGGCCACGTAGGCGGCGATGTGGCGGTCGAGGTCGGTGACGGGTGGTGGATCGACCTCGAACAGCGGCTCGTCGGCCTCGCACCACCCCAGGATCTGGCTGACGTGCACGTTGTTCTCCCCGAAGGTGCGGGGCATGTGCGGGTTCACCTCGAGGAACACCGGCACCTCGCCGAGCAAGCGGGCCGAGTAGTCGGCGTTGGTGCCGAGGGAGAAGTAGCCGTGGCGGTCGGGCGGAGCGGCCCGGGCGACGAGCAACGAGCACCGGGTCGTGCGCTGCAGGAGCCGGGGCATGTCGGAGAAGTGGGCCGGCACCAGGCTGCAGCCGCCCTCGTCGTGGGCGGCCCGGCCGATGGCGCTCAAGAAGTACGACACGTGGTGGAGGCGGTCGCCGTACACGCCGTGCAGGAACGGGTAGTCGTGGGCCGTGTGCATCTGGTGCACCCGCACGCCCTCGAGCCGGCCGGCGGCAGCGGCCTCGTCGAGCACCTGCAGCAGCACGCGCGGCTCCCCGCAGGCGAGCGGCACGACGACATCGGCGCCCGGGCCGACGTGGTCGAGGACGTCGTCGGGCTCCCGCCGTGTCGCCGCCACCTGCCGTTCGTTGCTCGTCGCCATGTCCGTCCGTCTCGTGCATCGGGCCGTCGGGTCGCCGGGTCGCCGGGTCGCCGGGTCGCCGGGTTGCCGGGTCGCCGGGTTGCGGCAGCGTAGGGGCGGACCGTGAACGGCGGGGAACGCCGCCGTGACCGCGACGTTTCGTCGCCCCGGCCCCAGACCGCCGGGGGATCAGCCGCCCGGGCCGGTGCGCACGTCGGCGACCAGCTGGTCGACCGCCGCCTCGGTGGTGGCCCACGAGCACACCAGCCGGGTGCCGCCACCGACGAAGTCGTAGGCGACCCACCGTCCGGCGCGCAGCGCCTGGCGAGCCCGCTCGTCGAGGGACACGAAGACCTCGTTGGCCTCGGTCGGATGCACCAGCTCCACGCCGTCGATGGCGGCGAGCCCGTCGGCGAGGCGTTGAGCCATGGCGTTGGCGTGGGCGGCGTGGCGCAGCCAGGACCCGTCGGCGAGGACCCGGCTCCACGGAGCCGACACGAACCGCATCTTCGACGCCAGCTGGCCGGCCTGCTTGCACCGCCAGGCGAACTCCTCACCCAGGGCGCGGTCGAAGAACACGACGGCCTCGCCGAGGCCCATGCCCGCCTTGGTGCCCCCGAGCGACAGCACGTCGACGCCGGCCCGCCAGGTGAGGTCGGCCGCCGAGGCCCCGGCCTCCCGGGTGCGCGCCGAGACCAGGGCGTTGGCGAGGCGGGCGCCGTCGACGTGGAGCCGAAGGCCGAGCCGACGGCACACGTCACCGACGGCAGCGACCTGGTCGGGCGCGTAGACGGTGCCGAGCTCGGTCGACTGGGTGATCGTCACGGCCCGCGGCTTGGGGTAGTGCAGGTCGGCGCGGGCCGTGGCCAGCCGCTCGACCGACGCCGGGTCGAGGCGGCCCCCCTCCCCCTCGCCGAGCAGCAGCTTGGCGCCGTGGGAGAACAGCTCGGGAGCGCCGCACTCGTCGGTCTCGACGTGGGCGGCACGGTGGCAGATCACCGAGTGGTACGACTGGCACAGGGTGGCCAGCGCCAGCGCGTTGGCCGCCGTGCCGTTGAAGACGAAGTAGACGTCGCACTCGGCCTCGAACAGGTCGCGGATCGACCCGGTGGCGGCGGCCGTCCAGCCGTCCTCGCCGTAGGACGGCACGAAGCCCTCGTTGGCGGCGACGAAGGTCTCGAGCGCCTCGGGGAACAGCCCTGCGGTGTTGTCGCTGGCGAAGTCGTAGCGGTCGCGGGGGTCGGCGGCGTCGGTCACGGGGCGACGGTACCCGCGGCGTCCCCCCTCCTCACCGCTGATCCGTCGCGCCGGAGACGCGCGTGACCGCGCGCGATCCCCCGCGCCGCGCGGTCCCGTCACCGAGGAGCGACCGGCGCCCTCGGCTCAGCGCCGGATCCAGAGGTCGCCCATCCAGGACTTCTCGCCGAGCGTCTGGACGGAGCCGTTGGCGGCGGGGTAGATGCCGTTGACCCGGTCGCTGGCGGCCAGGTTCCACACCACCCGGCCCAGCCAGATGTACGGCACGGCCTGGTTGATGCGCTGGGCCACCTGCTCGTAGGCCTTCTGGCGCTGGTCCGGCGTCGTGGCGGCCAGCGCCTCGTCGATCGCGGCGTCGATCTGCGGGTCGGCGTAGCGGGCGGTGTTCAGCGACACGCCACCCTTGGGCAGGATGCTCTCCGAGCGCCACCACACGGTGTCGGCGTCGGGGTTCGGCATGCCGAAGTTCCGCCAGATCGACACCTGGTAGTCACCGGTGACGACGTGGGCGATGAGCTGGCCTGCGGCAGCGACGTGATGGACACCTTCATGCCGGCGTCGGCCATCATCGACGTGAGCAGCTGGGCCTCGGCCCGGTCGCTCGGATCGTCCCCCGCGGTGTACACGAACTCGAGGGGCGCGCCGTGGGACGACTCGTACTGCTGCACCAACCGCTTGGCCTCGGCCAGGTCGAAGGCCGGGTAGCCGCTGTTCTCGGTGTACCCCGGCTGGGTCGGACCGAAGGGGCTGTTGGCCGGCTGCTTGACGCCCTTGGTGATCTCCCGGCGCCAGCGCTCCGGGTCGACGGCCCGGGCGACGGCCTGGCGGGCGATCGGATCGTCGAACGGCGGGTCCTCGGTGTTGAGGGTGAGGAAGTCCTTCTCGCCGTCGGCGTACTCCACCCGCTTGTACTCGGGCAGCTGGCGGAGGGCCAGCACCTGATCGGGCTTGACCGTGTGCATCATGTCGATGTCGCCGTCGCGCAGCGCCTGCAGACGGGTCGTCTCGTCGACCATGACCTTGAACTGGATCTGGTCGAGGTACGGGAGCTGGCGACCGGCGCCGTCCTTGCGCCAGTACGCCGGGTTCCTCCGCAGCGACCAGCTCTCGTTCATGGTGTGGGCGTCGTACTGGAACGGCCCGGTGCCGATGGGCGCATAGGCCTTCTGGGGATCGTCGATCATGGACGGGTGCATCACGTAGCCCACCTGGGTGGTGAGCACGTTCGGGAACACCGTCCACGGCGCCGACAGCCGCACCACCACGTGGGTCGGATCCGGCGCCTCGACGCTGCTGACGGTGCGGAGCAGGCCAGCAGTGATGGCGGACTGCCGGAAGAAGTCGAGGTCGGCCTTGACGGCCTGCGCCGTGAGCTCGTCGCCGTTGTGGAACCTCACGCCGGCCGGGAGGGTGATCGTCCAGGTGCGGGCACCGTCGCTGGGCTCGATGGCGGTGGCGAGGAAGGGCTTGGCGTTGCCGTCGGCGTCGAGCGTGGCCAACGAGTCGAAGACCGAGGAGGCGAGGAAGTACCCCGAAGCCGCCAGCGGGACGCGCGCCGGATCCATGGCTTCGGTCTCGGCCTCCACGCCCATCACCAGCCGGCCACCAGGTGTGGGATCGGCGCCGTCGGCCGGTCCGGAGACCCGGGTCGACCGGTCGCCGGCGGCGCCGGACGCGGTGACGGCCGAGGTCGTGGAGGACTGCTGGGACGTCGCCGACGAGCACGCACCCGCCAGCAGCGCCGCGGCGAGGCCGACCACCGCCAGGGCCTCCCGGCGACGTCGCGGCCTGGTCCCACCCCAGCGACGTGACCCGGGCCCTCGGTCCGGCCCGCCCTCGGACGGGCGCGCCCGCAACGGTGACGCATCGGCCTGCAGCATCGTCCACTCCCTCCGCGGCACACCCTGTGGTGAGCCGCCCGCTCTCCGCTGCTCTGTCCATCGACCGCTCGGCACCGCGGCTGAGCCATCTGGCGCGTTTCTGCCCAGCGGCCGCCCTCGCCTAGCGTGACCGGCGGCGGCGGGCAGGGGCCCGGGCGTCCGGGACGGACAGGAGAAGAGCAGTGAGCGCGAGCGAGCTGGTGTCGTCGGTGATGAAGCGCACCACCGTGTCGGTGGTGCCGGACACGACCATCCGCGAGGTGGCCGAGATCCTCTCGCGGGAGGAGATCGGCTGCGTGGTGGTGCGCGGTGCCGAGGATCCGGCCGGGCTCGTCTCCGAGCGCGACCTCGTGCGGGCCATCGCCGACGACGCCGACCTCGACGGCGATCGGGCGTCGGACATCATGGCCTACGACATCGTCTGCCTGGCGCCCGACCAGCACCTCAGCGACGCCGCCCGGACCATGATCGAGGGCGGCATCCGCCACCTGCCGGTGCTCGACGGCCACACGGTCGTGGGCATCGTGTCGATGCGGGACGTGCTCGAGCACCTCCTCGACTGAACGACGTGGACGACGACGTCCTCGGCGGTGGCCCAGCCGATCCCGACGCCGGCGGCGCGGCGCGCCCCGGCCCCCGCAACGTGGTCGTCATCCTCCTCGACAGCCTCAACCGCCACCTGCTCGGCGCCTACGGCGGCGACGAGTTCGCCACGCCCAACCTCGACGGCTTCGCGGCGCGCGCCCGGCGCTTCACCAGGCACTTCGCCGGCTCGCTGCCCTGCATCCCGGCCCGTCACGACCTGCTGTGCGGCACGCTCGACTTCCCGTGGCGTCCGTGGGGCTCGGTCGAGCTGTGGGACGAGCCGCTCACCCGGCCGCTGCGGCGGGCCGGCGTCACCACCCAGCTGGTCTCGGACCACCCCCACCTGTTCGAGTCGGGCGGGGAGAACTACCACGTCGACTTCACCGCCTGGGACTACCAGCGCGGCCACGAGAGCGACCCGTGGAAGACGGTGCCCGACCCGTCGTGGATGGGTGCGCCGAGCTTCCACCGCGGCCACATGCCCTACGACGACAGCCGGGGCTGGTTCCGCGACGAGGCCGACTTCCCGGGCCCCCGCACCATGGCCGCCGCCGCCCGCTGGCTCGACGACAACGCCGGACGCCACGAGCGGTTCCTGCTCCTGGTGGACGAGTTCGACCCCCACGAGCCCTTCGACACGCCCGAGCCCTACGCCTCGATGTACGACGACACCTGGGAGGGCCCGCACCTGATCTGGCCGCCCTACGCCGTGGGCGGCATCGCCAGGGGTGAGCTCACCGAGCGGGAGGGCGCCCAGGTCCGCGCCTGCTACGGCGCCAAGCTCACCATGATCGACGCCTGGTTCGGCCGGGTCCTCGACGCCCTCGACCGCCACGGCCTGTGGGACGACACCGTGGTGATCGTGTGCACCGACCACGGCCACTACCTGGGCGAGCGCGACCTGTGGGGCAAGCCGGCGGTGCCCCTGCACGAGCCCCTGGCCCACCTGCCGCTGCTCGTGTGGTGGCCCGGCGACGACGTGGCCGGGGCGACCTGTGACGCCCTCACCACCACCGTCGACCTGCACGCCACCATCCTCGACGTGCTCGGAGCGGCCACGCCCGGTCGGACCCACGGTCGAACGCTGGTCCCGCTGCTGCGCCGGGAGGTCGATCGGGTGCGCGACCACGTGCTGGCCGGCATGTGGGGCCACGAGGTCCACCTGATCACCGACCGCCACAAGTACTGCCGGGCCCCCGAGGGCGACAACGCGCCGCTCAGCATGTGGTCGAACCGGTGGTCGACCATGCCCCTGCACGTGACGGGCATCGATCCCGAGGTCGTGTTCCCCCCGCCCGACGACCGGGCCGTGCTCGACCACATGCCGGGGTCGGCCATCCCGGTGATCCGCCAGCCCTACCGACCCGGCGACCTCCTCCCCTACTGGGGCTACGGCACCGGCCACACCCACCACCTGTGGGACCTGGTCGACGATCCCGAGGAGGGCCACGACCTGGCCGGCGCCGCCGCCGGCTCCGTCGCCGCCGCGCTCGAGGCCGACCTGGCCGGCGCGCTGCGTGACGCCCTGGTCGCCATCGACGCCCCCGGCGAGCAGCTCGAGCGCCTCGGCCTCGCCTGATCGTCCCGGCCCCGGCTCGGCGCCGGCAGACCGGCCGGCGACGGGGTCGGACCGGCGCGATCCCGCCCGGTGTCATCCTGCGGGCGACGACCACTCGCCGAGGGCGCAGCCGATGCGCCACGACGGGGCGCCGGGCGGCTGCGGACGCACCACCACGCCCGACGGCTCCGTCTCCAGGCCCAAGACGCGCAGCAGGGCGAGCAGCGGCCCGGCGTGGGCGTTGCTGTTCATCACCGGGAACTCCGTCATCGGCGTGGCCGGCTGCACGAACGTCTCGCCGGGACGGCTGCCGAAGTGGGCGTTGCAGGCGTCGGGCCCGCTCCAGATGCCGTACCAGACGTGGGGGTAGGCCCGGGCGTGGGCGGCGAGGGACTGCTGGCGCAGGGCACGCCACGCCAGGACCGGGTCGTGGCGGGCGTAGCCCCACGCCAGCAGCCCGTTGACCGCCGCCCACACCCCACCGTTGCAGTCCCAGCCCGGCGCCAGCATCCCGAACCGGACCGGGTGCGGACGGTCGAGGATGGTGGCGCCCACCGGGGACGGCCGGTCGTTGCGCTCGGCGATCGCCGCCACGAGGCGGCGCCGCTGGGCCTCGCTGCCGACCTGAGCGATCAGGCACCAGACCTGCCCGTCGAGGAACAGGTGCCGGTCGCCGACCGGTGCGCCCCGCCCGTCGAAGCCACGCAGGAACCACGAGCCGTTCCACGCCGCGGCCATGGCGGCCGACAGCTCGCCGGCCCAGGCTCGCAGCGCCGCCGCCTCGGCGGGATGGGTGTCGGCCACCAGGTCGGCGGCCCGGGGCAGGACGAAGGCGGCGAAGCCGGTGTTGAAGCCCGACTCCCCGTGGCGGTGGAAGGCCCGCCGGTCGCGGACCATGGCCGAGATCGGGTCGGCCCAGTCCCCGCTGCCCACCCGCAGCAGGCCGTGGGGGCCGGCACCGACCTCCTCGCGCAGGTACCGAGTCGCGACGAGCACCCGCTCCCTCGGTGTCGCCCGGCCCGCCGCGGGAGGGTCGAAGGGCAGCTCCTCGTCGAGGAACGCCCGGTCGCCGGTCCCCCAGACGTACTCGGTGAGCGCCCACATCCAGAACAGCGGCAGGTCGGTGGGCGCGTCGTGGATGCCGCCCGAGGTGGTGCGGCCCCGGCCGGTGTGGGCGTAGGCAACCGCGCCGCTGGGCCGGGTCAGGCGCGCCATCGCGACCAGGGCCTGCCGAGCCGCGGGCGGGTCGATGAAGGTCAGGGGCACCGCCGAGATGGCGTAGTCCCGGGGCGCGCCCTGCAGGCCGTGCACGTAGCCGTAGGCCGAGCCCTGGGCCGGGTAGCGCACCCCGAGCCAGTCGTCGGGCTGCTCGGCGCCGACCAGGTGCACGGCGTGCCAGGGGGCCTCCCGGGTGAGCGCCAGGAGCTCGGTGCCGGCGAGCCCGGCACCGGGCGGAGGCGCGCCGGCGGACGGCTCGGGACCGGCAGCCGACAGCGACGCCGGTGCCGGGCGTCCCGGCGCAGTCGGCCGGTCCAGCTCGAGGCGCACGAGCCCACCCCACGCCCGGGCCAGCGCGTCGGCGTCGGTGCGACCGGCGGCCTCCGCCGTGGCGCGGGCCGCCCGCTCGTCGGCACCGAGGGCGACGACGAACGCCAGGCGACGCACGCCGGCTGCGTCGGGCTCGACCGCATCGGTCCGGACGCGCAGGGACGGCCACCGACCGGCGCGGTCGACGACCGTCGGGCGGTCGACCGCGCCGCCGTCGCCCACGGCGACCAGGACCAGCGTGGGCAGGGACCGGTCGAACCAGGCCTGGCGCGGCGGCGCCTCGGGCGGGGCGGGGCGGCGGGGCCGCACCACCACCGCGCCGTCCTGAGCATCGACGGAGGCGACGAGCCCTCGGGCCAGCAGCCGGCGGGCGGCGTGGGTGGCGGCCCGCGCCGCCGCAGCGAGCCCGAACAGCGCCGACCACGCCAACCGGTCCGCGCCCCGCACCCCGGCCGGTGGCGCCGTCCAGGGGCTCATCAGCCCACCGACGAGCAGCGGGAGCGGGGCGAGATCGAGGCCCTCGGCGACCCACGCCGGCCCGCCGCCGTCGGCCGCCGGGTGCACGGCGACGTCGACACGCAGGGCGGCCACGTCCTCGGCCGGCGCCGCCACCCGGCGCACGACGGTGGCCCCGGTGCGGGTCCGGCCCTGCCACTCGGCGAAGGCCGGCCCCCAGGTCGCGGTCAGGGAGGCGGCGACGAGCCCGTCGACGTCCCAGGCCCGGCGGTCGCCGGTCAGGCGGACCACGCCGCGTCGGGCGGTCCACACACCGGTGCCGCCGCCCACCGTGGCGGTCGCGGTCAGCTCCCGGTTGGCGACCTGGTGCCAGCAGGCGCTCGCCCCTCCCGGCGGCGTGACCAGCGCCGGATCGGGCAGCGACGGCGCGACGCGGAACACGTCGACCCCTGTGGCCCCGTCGCGGTCCCACCACCCGAAGGCGCCGCCGTCCCCCCACGCCGTTCTCGTCATGGATCTGCGTGCTCCTGCCCCCGAATCCATGACGAGATCGCCCGTCGCGGGGACCGGGTGGCGCGAGCGACTGTAGCCACGGCCCCCGCCGCCGGTAGCGTGCATCGCCGTGCCCCCCACCGCTCCCCGGTCCGGCCGCTCCGGACGTCACGGCCTCCTCGACCGCGTCGGTCGCCTCGGCGGCGTCGTCGTCGTGTCGGCGGCGCTGCTCGCCGGCGCCTGCGGGCGCGGCGACGAGGCGGCCACCACCCCGGCCGCGGGCAGCGACGGCGCGCCGGCAGCCGGCGAGGAGGCCGCACCGGCCACCGCCACCACGGTGCCGGCGCCGACCACCACCGTCGACCCGGGCACGCTCCCCCAGACCGAGGACAAGCCGTCGGTCGACAGCCCGGCCTTCCAGGAACGGCTGCAGGCGCTGTGGACCGGCATCGTCGAGGACGACCCCGAGGCGGCGCTGCCCTTCTTCTTCCCGCTCACCGCGTACCGCCAGGTCAAGCCGATCAAGGACCCCGACGGCGACTGGAAGAACCGGCTGGTGGGCACCTACGAACGGGAGATCCACGCCCTGCACCAGCAGCTGGGCAAGGACCCGTCGGCGGCGACGCTGGAGGGCATCGACGTGCCCATGGCGAACGCCCAGTGGATGAAGCCCGGCACCGAGAACAACAAGCTGCCGTACTGGCGGGTGCTCAACTCCAAGGTCCGCTACTCGGTGAACGGCCAGCAGAAGAGCTTCGTGGTGTCGTCGATGATCTCGTGGCGCGGCGAGTGGTACGTCGTGCACCTGACCGCCCCGCCGCGCTGACCCGACGGCGCGGGCGGCGAGCGCCCACCCGCCCACCGACGGGGTCGCTCAGGGACCGCCCACCGCGGCCCACGCACCCGGGTCGTCGAGGCCCGCCAGCACGACGTGGGCGGCCCGCAGGTCCTGGTGCGACGGGTCGCCCGGCGCTGCGTTGGCCGCCGCCGTCGCGACGACCCACATGCCCGCAGCCAGCCCGGCGGCGATGCCCGGCACCGAGTCCTCCACCACCACGCAGCTGCGGGCTCGACCCCCAGGCGGGCGGCGGCGAGCAGGTAGGCATCGGGCGCCGGCTTGCCCCGCTCGTAGTCGTCGGCGGGGACGAACACGTCGAGGCGACCGAGCACCCCGACCAGCCCCAGCGCCGCCGTGGCCTCGCGGCGCAGCGAGCCGGTGACCACGCCCACGGCGACCCCCGCCGCGCCCAACCGCTCGATCAGCGCCGGCCCACCCGGCAGCACCCGCACCGGGTGGCCATCGGCCACCAGGCGCTCGCTCCAGGCGACGACCCGGTCGAGGAACGAGGCGAAGCCGAGGCCCGTGCGGTCACCGATGGCGAGGCCGGCGTACACGTCCTGCCAGGCGCGACCCAGGTAGTCGGCGGCCTCGTCGGCGGCGAGGGGCGCGCCGGCGTCGGCGGCGGCGCGCCGCAGCGACTCGAGCATCAGCGGCTCCCGGTCGACGAGGGTGCCGTCGAGGTCGAACAGCACCGCCGCGGGCGGCGACGGTGGCCCCGACCGGCGCTCGGCGCGCCCGGCGCTCATCGCGGTGGCACCGCGGACGCCTCGACGTGGTCGTCGGCACCGTGGTGCGCGACGTGCCCGCCGCCCGGCGTCCGTCGGAGCCGGCGCCGGGCGACCGGTCGACCGTCGATCTCGGCCACGACGGCACCGTCGGGCGTGGTGTCGTCGGCCCAGTGCCACGCGACCAGCGCCACGTCGGCATCACCGCCGGCGACGCCGCCGACGCCGTCCCACTCCACCGCGGTCACCATCCCGTCGAACACACCGCACCCGGCGTTGAGGTAGCGGTCCCAGGACCGCCGCCCCCGGGGGTCGACCGGGGCGACCAGCGGCAGGTGGGTGTGACCGAGCACGAGCCAGGGGCCGCCGGGGCCGAAGCGCTCACGCCACGCGTCGTGCAGGATCACCTCGTCCATGCTGTACAGCTCACGGTTGGCGCCGAAGACGGTCGAGACCTCGGTGAGCACGCTGGTGTGGGCGCCGTCGAGGAGGCGGCGGGTCTGCGCCGCGGTGGGCAGGCCGGGGTTGGCCGACGTGAAGGGGGCATCGGCGACCGTCGAGCCCAGCCACGTCCCGAGCTTGCCCAGCCCCGACCGGCCCGGGGCGTTCCACGGGTCGGTGTGGTGGCCGTGGGTGACGAGGCCCACCCCGCCGTCGGACCCCTCGAGCACGAGCGCGTCGAGCACCTCGAGTCCGGGGTGGACCTGCCGCAGGAGGTCGACCACGCCCTCGTCGAGGTAGGCGTCGTCGTGGTTGCCGACGATGCGGTGGTACCGCTCGTGGCGGTGGAAGCGCGTCTCGATCCGGTCGTAGACCTCGGCGTTGTGGTCGACGATGCGCCGGAGGTGCTCGCCGTGGACGGCCCGCAGGAACCGCCGACCGGCCGGGGACCGCCGGGCGTGCCCCACCCAGCGGGCGAGCTCGTAGACGACGCCGTAGGTCGAGCCGCCGACCATCCAGAAGTCCTCGACGTCGCCGTCCTCGACGAGCCCCCACCCCCGATCGCCGTACCAGTCGAGCATCGCCAGGTACAGCCGGGTGACGTCTTGCAGGCCCGGCCAGTCGGTGGCTCCGGCCGGGCCGCGGTGCAGGTCCGAGGTGATCACGTAGCGCGCCGCGGCCGGGGCGCGGCCGACGCGCTCGAAGGGCGGGCCGCTGGCACGGCCGGCGAGGACGTCGGCGACCAGATCCGGGTACCGCCAGGCGAGCTCGGTGAGGGTCCGGTTGTTCCGGGCCGCCGTCCAGCCCACGAGCGGGGCGCCCGCCACGCCGCCGACGCCGATGAGCACCAGCTTCGCAGCGGCCGCCGCCGACGCCACCGGTCCGGGATCGGCGGCCCGCGGCCACGCGTCGCCGCCTGCCTCGCGGCGGGCCGCCCGCCGGCGGCGATCGTGACGGTCGGCGGCCGACGTCGCCCGGCGCCACCAGCGATCGGCGGTGGTCCCGCCCCCGTCGGTCACCGCCGTCGACGACCCTCGAGACGCCGTCGGGCCGCGGCGATCAGCGCTGGTTGAGCAGCGCCAGCAGGCGCAGGACGTTGATGTACAGCCAGATGATGGTGACCGTCAGCCCGTAGGCCGCGTACCACTCCATGTAGGACGGGTAGCCCTCCTTGCTGGCCCGCTCGATGAAGTCGAAGTCGAGCAGCAGGTTGAAGGCGGCGATCCCGCAGATGAGCACGCTGACGCCGATGCCGAGCGGCGACGGGTTGTCCCAGAAGTAGAAGTCGGCACCGAACAGCGAGCCGATCCAGGCGACCATGTACATGAGGAACACGCCGCCGGTGGCCGCGATGACGCCGATGACCAGCCTCGGCGTCACCTTGATGATGCGGAACGCGTACAGCAGGAACATCACCACGATCACGCCGAGCGTGACGAGGACCGCCTGGGCGACGATGCCGTTCCACATGCCGTTGTAGAAGGCGGAGATGGCACCGAGGACCATGCCGTAGCCGAGGGCGTACAGCGGCGCCGTGAAGCGGGCGAGCTTGGGGGCGAAGGCGGTGACCAGGCCGAGCACCAGCCCGACGATGGCGCCGATCCAGATCCAGCCCGGGAAGGTCGAGTTGTTGACGACGGTGACGGTGCCGTTCGGGTTGGTGATGGTCTCGAAGCTCTGGTCGACCTGCGACCAGCCGAACGCCGCCGAGATCAGCAGCAGGACGATCAGCACCCCGGTGGCGCTCAGCGAGCCACCGATCGTCATCGTGCGGCCCGTCGTCTGCGGCGGGCGCACCATGGCTGCGGTCTGGGTGTCGACGGCACCCTGCTCGGGGGCCACCCAGCCGGCGCTGCCGGCCTTCTCCTGGAAGTTCTTGTCGGACAGGACGGGGTTCGCCCGCATCATCGTCTGACGGCTCCTCGCATCGGCGCCCGCCGGGCGGCGGGCGGCACCCACCAGGGTAGAGGGTCCTGCCGACGAGTCGGCGGCGGTGCAGGGCGTTCGTCCGACGGGGCGCCGGCGCCGCTCGCGGTGGTCAGTCGGTGGGCAGATCGGCCTCGATCACGCCGTCGCACTCGCGACAGGGGTAGGTCATGAGGTCGGCCTTCTCGTCGCGGCGGCCCTTGACGCTCAGCTTCGTGCCGTGGCCGTCGACGTCGAAGCGCCAGAAGTGGGCGGTGCAGACCAGCTCGTCGCCGTCCACCACGCCCTCGGCCTCCAGGTGGGACCACTGGTGCGGACAACGGGCATCGCACACCGAGAGGCGACCGTCGGCCGCCCGCCACACCACGACCTCGCGCCCGGCGGGCACCACGGCCCGGATCTCCCCCGGGCCGACCTCGGCCGACGGCAGCAGCGAGACCCAGGTCATGGCCGGCGCCGGCTCACTCGTAGGCCGGCTCGTCCCACCACGGGAACCACTCGGGCAGGTCGGTGCTCACCCGTCCGGACCACACCGGGGTGCGCTTGGCGAGGAACGAGGTCACGCCCTCCCGGGCGTCGGCGGACCGCCCCGTGGAGTAGATGCCCCGGGAGTCGACCCGGTGGGCGGCCATGGGGTGGTCGGCGCCGAGCATCCGCCACATCATCTGGCGGGTCAGGGCGACCGACACCGGCGCGCTGTGCTCGGCGATGTCGGTCGCCAGCGCCCGGGCAGCGGGCAGGAGCTCGTCGGGTGGATGCAGGGCCCGCACCAGGCCGCCGTCGAGCGCCTCGCTGGCGGGGAACACGTCGGCCCGGTAGCACCACTCCAGGGCCCGGGAGATGCCGACCACGCGGGGCAGGAACCAGCTCGACGCCGCCTCGGGGACGATGCCACGGCCCGCGAACACGAAGCCGAACCGCGCCGTGTCGGCCGCCAGGCGGATGTCCATGGGCAGGGTCATCGTGGCGCCGATGCCCACGGCCGGGCCGTTGACGGCGGCGATGACCGGCTTGGTGCAGGCGAAGACCCGCAGGCTCACCAGGCCGCCGAAGTCACGGGGGTAGGCCGGCTCGTCGGTGGCGACGGCGTCGTCGAGCTTCGCTCGCTGGGCGTCGGCGTCGAACGTGTCACCACCCGAGCCCAGATCGGCACCGGCGCAGAACGCCCGACCCCGCCCGGTGACGATCACTGCCCGCACGTCGTCGTCGGCGTCGACGAGGTCGAGGGCGCGGACGAGCTCGCGCTGCATGGTGACGGTGAAGGCGTTGAGCCGGTCGGGGCGGTCGAGGGTGATGGTGGCGATCCCGTCGTCGACCTCGTAGGCGATCTCGGTGAAGGCCTCGCCGCCCGCCCCGGCCCGGGTCACGGCGGTGCCCCGAGCGTCGGGATGGGGTCGATGGTCTGGCCCTGGATCCGCACCTCCCAGTGCAGGTGCGGGCCGGTGCTGTACCCGGTGGTGCCCACCAAGCCGATGATCTGGCCCTTGGTGACGATGTCGCCGGGCTTGACCAGCGTGGCGACCTGGTGCCCGTAGAGCGTCCCGATCGAGTTGCCGTGGTCGATGATGGTGCAGTTGCCGTAGCCCCCGTAGTACTCGGACATGAGCACGACGCCGTCGGCCGGGGCGGCGATGGGGGTGCCCTGGGCGATGGCGAGGTCGATGCCCGGGTGGTTGCTCGACGCGCCGTACAGCGGGCTGACCCGCGGTCCGTACGTCGAGGTGAGCCGGGCTCCGGGCACCGGGTTGGTGAAGATCCCGATGGTGGTGAGCGGGGGCGGCTGACCGGCCTCGGCGTTGCGCAGGATCCCCTCCACCGAGTCCGAGGTCCGGCTCTGCGCGGCGATGCGGGCCAGGTAGTCCCCGCGCTTGAGCTCGATCTGGAGCATCACCTGGACCTGGTCGGCGAGGACCTGCTGCTGCTGCTGGGCGGCCAGCTTCTGCAGCTCGGTCTGCTTGCGCACCGCGTCCTGGCGGTCGCTCACGTCGTCGCGGGCCCGGGTGGCCGCCGCCCGCTCGGTGTCGGCCTCGGCCTTGAGCTGCTCGACCTGGTCCTTCAGCTGGGTGTAGCGCTCGATCAGCTCGCGCTCGTCGTCGGCCACCGAGTTGGCGTAGACCTTCGACTTGGTGAGGTCGTCGACGTTGACGGCCTTGAGCAGGACCGCGGCCGACGACAGCCCCTTGCCCCCACCGATGTAGGCCTCGACGGCTGCGTTGCGCAGGCGCTGCTGGTGGCTCTCGAGCTGGGCCTGGGCCTCCTCGAGGCGCCGCTTGGTGTCCAAGAAGCGGTCGTTGGCCTCCCGCACCTGGTTGACGGCCTTGATCAGGTCGTTGTTCAGGCTCTGGAGCTGGTCGCTGAGGCGGACCAGCTCCTTTTGCGCCTCGCTCACCTTCGACTGGGTGTCGAGGTAGCGCTCGAGCAGGGCCAGCTCGTCGGTGGTCAGGCCGTCGACGCCCGAGCGCAGCTTCTCGATCTCGGCGTTGGAGATCGACGGCGGTGGGCTGCCCGGGCCGGGCGGCGCCGTGGTGGTCGTCGACTCCTCCGGCGGCGCGGTGGTCGTCGTCTCGCCGGGGGCGGTCGTGGTGGTCTCGGGCGCCGTCGTCGGCGGGGTGGTCGGCGGCGTCGTGGGGGGCGACGTCGGCGGGGTGGTGGTCGTGGACGAGGTGGTCGAGGTGGAGCTCGACGGCGTCGTCTGCTCAGGGGTGCCCTGGGCCAGCGCCGCGCCGGGGCTCGCCAGCACCGCGGCGGCCGCGACCACGGCCCACCGGGCGCGCCGGCGGGACGTGCGCTCCGAGCGGTGACGTGACCGACGACCCTCGATCACCTGACCCCCATCCAGACCTCGTTGTCTCCCGCCACGACGCGTCACACGTCGAGGAACCTCGTCACGGCGATGCCCGCCCCGATGGCGCCGACGACCATGCCGGTGACACCGAGGAGGAAGTACGTGCCGAGCAGCTGTGAGCTCGCCGGCACGAACCCGCTGAACAACGGGAACTGGTCGGCGGGCGGCAACCACTGCTCGAAGAACGGCTTGAAGAGTAACAACCCGGCGATGGCCAGCAAAGCGCCGATGACGCCCTGGACCAGGCCCTCCACCATGAACGGGACGCGGATGAACCAGTTGGTGGCGCCCACGAGCTTCATCACCTCGATCTCGCGGCGCCGGGCGTAGATGGCCATCCGGATGGTGTTCAAGATGAGCAGGAAGGCCGCCAGCAGCAAGAAGCCCGAGACGAACACGATGCCGAGCGTGAGCCGGCTCGACAGCTGCTGCACCAGACGGATCGTCTCGGTGGCCGAGACGACCTCCTTCACCCCCGCCTTGTTGCGGAACTGCACGCTCAGGGCCTCGACGGACTGGGCGTCCTTCTGGCGGGGCACGACGCGGTACGACGGTGGCAGCACATCGGGCGTGACGCTCTCGAGCAGGTCCTGCTGGCCGGCGAACAGCTGCTTGAACTCCTCGTAGGCGGCGTTCTGGTCGACGAAGGTGACCTTCTCGATCTCGGGGCTCTCCTTGAGGTCCCGGTCGACGGACTGGACCTGGTCCTGGGTGGCGTTGGGGTTCAGGAAGACGATGAACTCGATGCCCCCCTGCCAGCGACGGGTGGCGTTCTCGACGCCCTGGCCGAGCATGAAGGAGAACCCCACGAGGAACAGCGACACCATCACGGTGAGCACCGAGGCCAGCGTGATGGTGAAGTTCCGGAAGATGTTCGACCCGGTCTCCCGGATCACGTAGTCGACCTTGATGGCCACGGTGGTCTGCTTCCTTACTCGTAGACGCCGCGGGCCTGGTCGCGGATGATCTCGCCGCGGTCGAGCTCGATCACCCGGCGGCGCATGGTGTCGACGATGCCGCGGTCGTGGGTGGCCATGACCACCGTGGTGCCGGTCTTGTTGATGCGGTCGAGCAGCCGCATGATGCCGACCGAGGTGGCGGGGTCGAGGTTGCCGGTTGGCTCGTCGGCCAGCAGGATCAGTGGCCGGTTCACGAAGGCCCGCGCGATCGACACCCGCTGCTGCTCGCCACCGGACAGCTCGTTGGGGAAGTTGTCGGCCTTGGCGCCGAGGCCGACGAGGTCGAGGATGGCCGGCACCTGGGTCTGCACGACGTGGCGCGGCCGACCGATCACCTCGAGGGCGAACGCCACGTTCTCGGCGACCGTCTTGTTGGACAGCAGCTTGAAGTCCTGGAAGACGCAGCCGATGTTGCGCCGCAGGAACGGCACCTTCCAGGCCGAGAGGTCGCCGATGTCCTTGCCGGCCACGAAGATGTGCCCGCCGGTGGGGTCCTCCTCCTTGTTGAGGAGGCGGATGAAGGTGGACTTGCCGCTGCCGGAGGCGCCGACGAGGAACACGAACTCGCCCTTGCCGATCTCCACCGACGCGTTGCGCAGGGCGACGACGTCGCCCTTGTAGACCTTCGAGACGTCTTCGAGCTTGATCATGTTGCGATCACGTTACGTCACCGGGTGGTCGGGTTCGGTGCACCCCCGGGGACCAGGGAGAACGCCGAGCTGCGGGGGTCCGGCGCACGGTGCCCGGCCGGCGCTGCGTCGGCCGACAAACCTAGACGGCCCGACCTCGCGATCGGTGGCAATCCCCCGGTGCCGTCTCGCGGTCGGCGACCCGCCGGGCTACGCCCGCTCGACGCGGCGCAGCCCCCGCTCGGGAGTCCACGACTCGATGACGAGCCGCGTCGCCCCGGCATCGAGGCCGGTCACGACGACCTCGGTGATGTCGGCGACGAACAGCTCCCCGTCGGGCTGCCCGCTCGCCGCCCCGCCGACGAGCGGGCCGGCGGGCACCGCCCGGCCGGCGATCTTCGCCTCCCCCGGCCACGCGTGCTCCTGGCCCACCTCGGGGTGGAAGGTCGGCCCGTGCAGGGCGAAGCGGGGATCCCGCCGGAGGTCGTCCCCCTTGCGGGCACCGGTCATCGATCCGAACCGGAGATCGCCGTCGGCGAACTCGCACTCGATGCCCGAGATGCGGGGTGAGCCGTCGGCGCACAGCGTCGCGATCGTCTTGTGGCGGCCGGCGTCGAACAGCCGCCGCACCTTGGCGGCGAGCTCGGGTTCGGCCCGTTCGAAGGCGCTCCACGCCGGCACGGGCGTGCAGCGTACTCCGGCCCCGGCGCGCCGGGCCCGGATCTCAGGACGCCTGGCCGGCGGCGCGCTCCCAGCGCAGGAAGGCCTCCATGAGCGGGTCGAGGTCGCCGTCGATGACGCCGTCGACGTCGCCGACCTCGAGGCCCGACCGCTCGTCCTTGACCTGCTGGTAGGGCTGCATGACGTAGGAGCGGATGCGACTGCCGAAGCCGGCGGTCTCCTTCGGGCCGGCGATGGCGGCCATCTCGGCCTCGCGCTGCTCGCGCTCGCGGTCGGCGAGCTTGGCCTTGAGGATCTGCATCGCCCGGTCCTTGTTCTGGTGCTGGCTGCGCTCGTTCTGACACGAGACCACGATGCCGGTGGGCAGGTGGGTGATGCGCACGGCCGAGTCGGTCACGTTCACGTGCTGGCCCCCCGCACCCGACGAGCGGTACACGTCGATGCGCAGGTCCTTGGGGTCGACCTCGACGTCGGTCTCGCCCTCCTCGACGAACGGCACGACCGACAGGGAGGCGAACGCAGTCTGGCGCTTGCCCTGGGCGTTGAAGGGCGAGATGCGCACCAGCCGGTGCGTGCCCTTCTCGCTGCGCAGCCGTCCGTAGGCGTGGCGGCCCTTCACGATGAAGGTGGCCGACGAGATGCCGGCCTCCTGGCCGGCGGTGACCTCGTCGAGCTCGAAGTCGAACCCGTGCCGCTCGGCCCAGCGGCGGTACATCCGCAGCATCATCTCGGCCCAGTCCTGGGAGTCGGTGCCGCCCTCGCCGGAGTGCACCTCGCACACCGCGTCGTGGTCGTCCCACTCCCCCGTGAACAACGAGCGCAGCTCGAGCTCGTCGAAGTCGCGGCGCAGCGCCTCGAGCTGCTCGGCCACCTCGGCCTCGACCGAGTCGTCGCCCTCCTCGCGGCCCAGCTCGAACAGCGTCTCGGCGTCGTCGATGCGAGCCGTCAGGTCGTCGAACAGCTCGAGGTCCTCGGTGACCGACGCCAGCTCGCCCGTGACCTTTCGGGCGGTCTCGGGGTCGTCCCACAGGTCGGGACGGGAGGCCTCGGTCTCGAGCTGGGGACGGACGCGGCGCAGCTCGTCGATGCGGAGGTAGGCCTCCGCCTCGGCGAGGCGCGTGCGCAGCGCGGCGAGGTCGTCGGTGAAGTCGCGCATCTCAGGGGTTCACGAGGCGCCGTGGCACATCTTGAACTTCTTGCCCGACCCGCAGGGGCACGGCGCGTTGCGCGGCGTCTTGTCCCACTCGGACTTCACCACCGGCTGCTGGGTGACCTCCTCAGCGGGCGGGGCGGCCACGGGAGCGTCTCCACCGCCCTCGGCGGCCGTCTGGGCGGCCGCCGCCGCCGCCATGGTCGAGCCCGCCTCCGACGGGTCGACCGGGGCCGAGTAGCTCATGTCGCGCACCGCCGCCTCCTCCGGGGCCTGCTCGACCACGGAGATCTGGGCGTGCATGACGTACTTGACGAAGTCCTGGGCGATCGCCTGCATCATCGCCCCGAACATCTCGAAGCCCTCGCGCTGCCACTCGACCAACGGGTCCTTCTGCCCGTAGGCCCGCAGGTGGATGCCCTCCTGCAGGTAGTCCATCTCGTAGAGGTGCTCGCGCCACCGCTGGTCGATGATCTGCAGCATCACTTGGCGCTCGAGCTCGCGCATGTTCTCCTCGCCCAGCTCGGCCTCGCGCTGCTCGTAGTAGGCGGTGGCCTCCCCCATGGCCCTCTCGTAGACCTCGTCGGTGGAGATGCACGACGCCAGGTCGTCGGCCGTGAGCGACGTCGGGAAGAACGAGCCGAGCTCGGCGAGCAGGCCGTCGAGGTCCCACTCCTCGGGCAGGTCGCCGGGGCAGAACGTGGTGATGGCCCCGTCGACGGCCTCCGCGAGGTACTCCATCGCCTCGTCGCGCAGGTCGGCGTCGTCGAGGATCTGGTCGCGGCGCTTGTAGATGACCTTGCGCTGCTCGTTCATCACCTCGTCGTACTTGAGGACGTTCTTGCGGATCTCGGCGTTGCGCTGCTCGACGGTGTTCTGCGCCCGCTCGATGGCCTTGGTGACCATCTTCGCCTCGATGGCCTCGTCCTCGGGCAGCGCCTTGTTCATCACCCAGTTCATGGCACCCGTGGCGAACAGCCGCATGAGCTCGTCCTCGAGGGACAGGTAGAAGCGGCTCTCACCGGGATCGCCCTGACGACCCGAGCGACCGCGGAGCTGGTTGTCGATGCGGCGGGACTCGTGGCGCTCGGTGCCGAGCACGTACAGGCCGCCCAGCTCGCGCACTCGGTCGCCCTCGGCCTTGCACTCGACCTCGTACTTGGCGAGCAGCTCGTCGTAGCGGGCCCTGCCCTCGTCGCTGTCGGGGTCGAGGCCCTCGGCCACCACGTCGCGGTGGGCGAGGCCCTCGGGGTTGCCCCCGAGCAGGATGTCGACGCCCCGGCCGGCCATGTTGGTCGCCACCGTGATGGCGTGGAGCCGACCCGCCTGGGTGACGATCTCGGCCTCGCGGAAGTGCTGCTTGGCGTTGAGCACCTCGTGGGGGATGCCGCGCTTGTCGAGCAGGCGGGACAGCTTCTCGGACTTCTCGACCGAGATGGTGCCGACCAGCACCGGCTGCCCGGCGTCGTAGCACTCGACGAGGTCCTCGACGACGGAGCCGAACTTGGCGTCCTCGGTCTTGTAGATGAGGTCGGGGTGGTCCTCACGGACCATCGGCCGGTTCGTGGGGATGGGCACCACGTGCAGGTCGTAGGTGCTGTTGAGCTCGGCGGCCTCGGTCTGGGCCGTGCCGGTCATGCCGGCGAGCTTGTCGTAGAGCCGGAAGTAGTTCTGGAGGGTGACGGTGGCGAGGGTCTGGTTCTCCTCCTTGATGCGCACCCCCTCCTTGGCCTCGACCGCCTGGTGGAGACCCTCGGACCACCGGCGCCCCTCGAGGATGCGGCCGGTGAACTCGTCGACGATCTTCACCTCGCCCTGCTGGATGACGTAGTCCTTGTCGCGCTTGAACAGCTCCTTGGCCTTCAGCGCCGCCTGGAACTGGTGCACGAGGTTGGCCTGCACCTCGTCGTAGAGGTTCTCGACGTCGAGGGCCTTCTCCACCGCCGCGACGCCCTCGTCGGTGGGCGCCACCTGGCGCTTCTCCTCGTCGACGTCGTAGTGGACGTCGCGCTTGAGGCCGCGGACGATGCTGGCGAACTTGTAGTAGAGCTTCGCCGCGTCGCTGACGCGGCCCGAGATGATCAGCGGCGTGCGCGCCTCGTCGATGAGGATCGAGTCGATCTCGTCGACGATGGCGTAGCCGTGGCCTCGCTGCACCTGCCGGTCCCGGCTCATCGCCATGTTGTCGCGCAGGTAGTCGAAGCCGAACTCGTTGTTGGTGCCGTAGGTGATGTCGGCGGCGTACTGGGCCTTCTTGTGGTCGAAGTCGGACTGGTCGGACAGCACGAGCCCGACGTCGAGGCCGAGGAACCGGTGGATCTGGCCCATCCACTCCGAGTCGCGGGTGGCCAGGTAGTCGTTGACGGTGATGATGTGCACGCCGTCGCCGGAGAGGGCGTTGAGGTAGGCGGGCAGGGTGGACACGAGGGTCTTGCCCTCACCGGTGCGCATCTCGGCGACCCAGCCGAGGTGGAGGGCGGCGCCGCCCATCAGCTGCACGTCGTAGTGGCGCTGGCCGATGACCCGGTTGGCGGCCTCCCGCACGGTGGCGAACGCCTCGACGAGCAGGTCGTCGAGGGACTCGCCGTTGGCGCAGCGCTGCTTGAAGTCGGCGGTGCGAGCCCGCAGGCCGTCGTCGGAGAGGGCCTGCACCTCCGGCTCGAGGGCGTTGATGTCGGGTACCAGGGCCTGGAGGGCCTTGACCTTGCGGCCCTCGCCGGTGCGCAGGAGCTTGTCGAACATGCCCATGGCGGGCCAGCCTACCGGTGGCGGTCGGCCTCGCTCCCCCGCGCCGGGTCGCCCCCGGTGCTCGGCGAGGGGACGCGCGGCAGCGGCGGGCGGCCGGGTCGACGAGGCTGGGCGGGGTGCCGGTCAGCGCAACGTCGACCGGGCCTTCACCCGGTCGAGCTGCTGCTGCAGCTTCGCCACGGCCCGGTCGACGGCGGTGAAGCCGTCACCTGCCGCCGCCCGGCTGTGCAGCCGGTGGTCGGCACCGGCCAGGACGACCTCGCACACCTCGCAGTCGGCCGTGCTGCGGGTCGGCTCGTGGCTGAAGTGCACGTCGGCGCGCAGGGCGGCGCGGTCGAATCGGCCCAGGCGGTTGACCTTGCGCTTGGTGGCCGAGACGAGCGAGTCGGACAGGACGACATTGCGGCTGCTGATGGTGATGTCCAACGCAGTCCTCCCTCGGGTCGAGCTCCTGTCGCGGGTCCCCGGTGGACGCCATGGTAGGCGCGGCCGGTGGGGTGTGCCCGGGGTCACCTACGGGCCAGGCAGGGCCCCGGCGTCACCTGCCGGCCACGATCGCCACCCGATCAGCGGAGGCGGTCGCACACGAGCCGGCCCACCATCCGCTTGGCCAGGGTGTCGGCGTCGGGCTGGTCACCGACGGCCAACCGTGCCCGCGCCTCGGCGAGGCGATCCGGCCGCACCGGCGGCGTCGCCTCGAGCTGCTCGAGCAGGCCGTCGGGCACCTCGTCACCCCGCCCGCCGGCCTCGGCCAGCGGCTCGGCGAGGCCCGCGCCGCCGTCCCCGCGCAGCGCCGCCAGTGATCGCTCCACCTGCACATCTGTGGGTTGCATGCCGCCGCACCACCTGTCCGACAACTCGTCCGCCCGATGTCGTGACGAGTATCGGAGCCGGCGCGCGCGGCCTTGAGCAACAGCAGGCGCCCGGACCCACAGTGAGTCGCTCGACCTATGTGCGCGTCGAGGCGCCGGCGCGATCGATCGGGTGCGCTCGATCCGACCCGATCGGATCGAGCGCAGATGGAGTCCGCAGAAGCGCAACGGCGCCGTCACCGGGTGGGGGCCGGCGTCCGGGCCAGCGCCAGCCCGTGCACCTCGGCGGCACCGGCCGCCCGCAGCCGGGCCGCCGAGCCGACGTCGCCCCGGTCGTGACGACGTCGTCGACGAGCAGCACGGCGCGCCCGCGACGTGCTGTGACCCACCGGCGACGACGAAGGCCGGCCCGTCGCGCCGCTCCCGGCCGCGCCGGCCGGTCTGCGCCGGGCCCGGCCGCCGGCCCAGCAGACGACGGGCAGGACAGCCGAGCTGCCGCGCCACGATCCGAGCGGCCAGCTCGGCCTGATCAGCCCCGGCGCCGGCGCCGCGCCGCGGTGGTGGGCGGCCAGGTGACGACGTCGACCGGGAACCCCACGAGGTCGGCGGCGGCGCCGGCGAGCGGCCGCAGGGCCACGCGGTGGTTGCGGTACTTGAGGCCGGTGACGAGGTCGCGGCCGGCTCCGGCGTAGCGCAGCAGCGCCGTGCACGACGCCAGCCCGCCGGGGCATGGTCGCACCGGCCCGGCTGCCCGCAACGCCGTGCAGCACCGCGAGCACGGCGACGGGCCCGGTGCGGCGCACACCGCGCACGACGTCCCGAGCAGCGGGTCGAGGATGGCGTCGAGCAGCAGCCCCACGTCGACGGACGTACCGACGGGGTGTGACCGCCCTCGCCGCGATGGCGATCACCGACCCGATGTCGTACCCGGCGGGCCGGAGGTCCCGACGGTGGTCCCCGCGGGCGCCCTCACCGAGGTCGGTGCGGGCGGAGGTGGTCGAGCTCGACGACGACGTCGTCGACGAGGCCGACGTCAGCTGGTGGACGTCGAGCTGGTGGACGTCGAGGTGTTCGACGGCGCCGAGGACGCTGTCGTCGACGTGGTGGTCGTTCCGTGGCCCGCGGCCTGCGGCGCGTGGACGTACCGGTCAGCCAGCCCGGGCACTCGGGCACGGAACCCGGCCGCGTCGGCCTCGGTCAGGGCGCCGCTGCCGACGGCGTCATCGAGACGACGGAGTGCCGCCGTGGTGACGGCCGCCTGCACCACCTCGGGTGCTCTGCCGTGGGCGACCGCCACCTCTGCCACCGAACGGTCGCCCAGCTCGGTCTCGGTGCGCAGCTGGTCGGCGGTGATGCCGAGCGCTGCGGCGGCCACGTCGGCCGACCCCTTCCAGATCCGGTCGAAGACCCCACCCGGTGCAGGACCGGTCCGGGTGGAGGTGGTCGGCCCCACATCAGCGCCGGCACCGGTCCGAGCGGCCGCCCCCATCGCCAGGCCGAACAGCACGACGGTGACCGCGACCGCACCGACGAGCCCTCGGCGAACGCCGGTCCACGCCATGGGGCCACCCTAGCCATCGCCCATGAGACGCCGATGAGCGGGCGCCGTGGCACGAGCTGCGATTGGCGATGACGACGGGCTCAGGCCGGGGGGTGGGGCAGCTCGGACGGGTCGTGGTGGATGCCGTGCTCGGTGATCCACGCCGTGACCAGCGCCGCCGGGGTCACGTCGAAGGCGTCGTTGCGCACGGCGACGCCCTCCGGCGCGATCGTGGCGTCGCCGACCCTGCGCACCTCGTCGCCGTCTCGCTGCTCGATCGGGATGGACGCACCGTCGGGGGTGGCGGGGTCGACCGTCGACGACGGCGCCGCGACGTAGAGCGGCACGTCGTGGTGGCGGGCCAGGACCGCGAGGCCGTAGGTGCCCACCTTGTTGGCGACGTCGCCGTTGGCGGCGATGCGGTCGGCGCCGACCACCACCAGGTCGACCTCGTCGGCGCTCAGCAGGCGCCCCGCCATGACGTCGGCCACCAGCGTGCAGTCGATCCCCGAGCGCTGCAGCTCCCACGCGGTGAGCCGGGCGCCCTGCAGCAGGGGGCGGGTCTCGTCGACCCAGACGTGGAGCCGACGGCCCTGCTCGTGGGCGGCCCGGACGACGCCGAGCGCGGTGCCGTACCCGACGCAGGCGAGGTGGCCGGCGTTGCAGTGGGTCAGGATCTGCGCGCCGTCGGGCACCAGGGCGGCACCGTGGGCACCCAGCCGTCGGTTGACGCCCACGTCTTCGTCGGCGATGCGGCACGCCTCGGCGACCGGGTCGTCCGCCGCCGCGACCCGCCGCGCCGCCCAGGCCAGGTTCACCGCCGTGGGCCGCGCCGCAGCGACCTCGGCCGCCACCTCGTCGGGGTCGCGGCCGGCGAGGACACCGAGGGCGACCGCGAACCCGCCGGCCGCCCCGATCGCCGGGGCGCCGCGCACCGCCAGCGAGCGGAGGGCGTCGATGACGTCGTCGACGGTGGTCAGGTCGACGAGCACGAGCTCGGCGGGCAGTCGGCGCTGATCGATCACGCGCACCCGGTCGTCGGCCCACGCCACCGTGGCCGGCAGTGGTGGCTCGCCCCCGCTGCTCACGAGGCCGGCGCCAGGTCGTCGACGTTGCCGGTCGCGGCCTCGTCGGCGGCGTCGACGAGCGCGCCCGGTGCCGCCAGCCGCCGGCGCAGGTGGTCCCGGCGCAGCACCCGGGCCACGTGCCCGGTCACCGCCGAGCCGGCCGAGGGCGCCGCCACCGGGTCGAACACCGGGAGTTCGTCGCCGAGCCCGGCCAGACGCTCGGCGAGGGGTGCCCCGGCGACCGGGCCCAGCACGGCGTCGACCTTGGCGAACATGCGCCCCCGGTTGAGCCACAGCAGCACGGTGCCCCACCGGCCGACCTCCTCCACCCGGTACACGGGCTCGAGCACGTCGACGTCGTAGGGGTGGCCGTACACCCACGGCACCGAGCCGGTCGGCAGGTCGGCGGCCAGGCGTCGCACCACGGGAAGGGGCAGCACCCGCAGGAAGGTGCCCCCGAGGAACGGCAACCCCACCCCTCCGGCGGCCACGACCGGGCACGGCAGCTCGGCCAGCCCCGACGGCCAGCGGAACGGGGTGCTGGGACATCCGGGGAAGCCGACGCCGTAGGTCTGGGCCGGCAGGGCGCTCGCCGAGTAGGTGAACCCCGCCTCGAGGAGCGCCTCGGTGGCCCACACCGTCGACGGGACCAGCGTCCCCGCCGGGGCCCGGAAGCCCACCACCGCGGTGCCGGTGAGCTCCTCCAGCCAGACCCGCTCGGCGGCCACCCGCGGCCCGAAGCTCTCGGGTCGGCACGAGAACAACGCCCAGTGGTCGAAGTTGTGCAAGCCGATCTCGTGGCCGCGGCGGGCGATCTCGACGACGAGCTCGGGGCTGCGGTGGGCGACGGCTCCGACGACGAACACGGTGGCCCGGATGCCGCGCTCGTCGCAGTGGTCGAGCCACCGTCGCATCTGGTCGGGGTACCGCGCCGGCCAGGTCGGCACGGGACGGTGGTCCTCGAGGTCGATCGTCAGGGTGAGCACGGGCGCGTCCACGGCCCGCCGATCTTCGCGCCGCAGCACGGTCGGCTGCCGCATCGCCCGATCCGCTGGACCGTTCCGGACCGGTAGGTTGCGACGGGTCCGGGGCCCGTGGACCCGGCCGGCGACCGGAGGCGTGCGATGACGGCGACGTACAGGGGGCCGGGCGACGACCCTGGCGGCATCGGCGACCCCGACGGCATCGACCTGGCCGGTGTCGACCTCACCGACCTCGACCGGTTCGCCGAGGGCTTCCCGCACGATGTCTTCTGCACCCTGCGCCGCGACGCGCCCGTGTGGTTCCACCCACCGACCAGCCACACCCCGGGCGGCGAGGGCTTCTGGGTGCTCAGCCGTCACCGCGACGTGCTGGCGGTGGCCGGCGACGGCGCCACCTTCTCGTCGGCGACGGGCGGGGGCCGCGACGGCGGCGGGACCCTGATCGAGGACCTGCCGAACGGCTTCGCGGCCGGGGTGCTGCTCAACATGATGGACGACCCCCGGCACCAGCGGATCCGCCAGCTGCTGACGCCGGCCGTCGCACCCCGAGCGTTGGCGGCGATGGAGGACGACCTTCGGCAGCGCAGTCGCACCATCGTCGACGACGCGGTCGAGCGCGGCGCCTGCGACTTCCTGCGCGACGTCGCCGCCGAGCTCCCCCTGCAGGCGATCGCCCGCGTCCTCGGTGTACCCCAGGAGGACCGCCACGACCTGTTCGCGTGGGCCGAGGCCACCCTCGACTACGACGACCGCGACCTCGGCGAGCAGGGCGACCGGGCGGCGGCCGCCTCGGCCGCCATGTTCACCTACGGCACCGACCTCATCGAGCGGCGGCGGTCCGAGCCGGGCGACGACATGCTCTCGGTGCTGGTGCACGCCCGCGTGGCCGGCGACGAGCAGGATGCGCCACCGGGGCCGCTCACCGAGCTCGAGCTGCAGATGTTCTTCAACCTGCTCATCGCCGCCGGCTCGGAGACGACCCGCAACTCGATCGCCTTGGGCGTGCTCGCCCTCGTCGACCATCCCGGGCAGTGGGCCGAGCTGCGGGCCGACCGGGCGCTGCTGCCGGGCGCGATCGAAGAGATGCTGCGGTGGTCGTCGTCGACGACCTACAACCGCCGGACCGCGACCCGCGACACCGAGATCGACGGCCGACCCGTCGCCGCCGGCGACAAGGTCACGCTGTGGTGGGCGTCGGCCAACCGGGACGAGGAGGTCTTCGACGACCCCTTCCGGTTCGACATCCGGCGGTCACCCAACCGGCACCTCGCCTTCGGCCACGGCGCCCACTTCTGCCTCGGCGCCAACCTCGCCCGCCTCGAGATGCGCGTCCTGCTCGACGAGCTGCTCGACCGGGTGGCGGCGCTCGAGGTCACCGGCCCCCCCGAGTGGGTCCGGTCGAACAAGCACACCGGCCTCCGGCACCTGCCGGTCCGCCTGCACCCGGCCTGACCAGCGAGCCCGCGGCCCGGCTCAGGGCCGGGCGGTGGCCGCCTCGGCCCGCACCACGGCGCCCAGCATGCGTCGGCTCGCCCCGAGTCGGCGGAGGAACCGGCGGTTGGCCCGGTCGAGCCAGGGCCACGGCATCGGCCGCACCAGGTCGACGAACAGCGTGACCCGCTCGCCTCCCGCGTCGTTGGCCGCCCGATGCGGGTAGGTGTCGTCGAAGTACAGGGGCTCCCCCTCGGCCAGCACCCGGGTGACGCCGCCGAGGTGGAGGCGGCACGCCCCGTCGTCGGGCACGACCACCGGGAGCAGGAAGCGCACCACGCCCTTGATCGCGCCGGCGTGCAGCGGCAGGCGCGTGCCCGGCTCGAGCACGGAGAACATCGCGGTGTAGACGTCGGGGACCTCGTCGAGCAGGGCGGTCGTGGTCGGGCACAGGGCGCGGTTGGCCGGCACGTCGTTGCCACCGAAGCGCAGCACGAAGCTCCTCCAGCCGCCGTCGGCGGTGAGCCGACGCTGGCCGGGATCGAGCTGGTCGAAGGCGGGCACGGCGACGCCGCCGCGCCGCAGCTCCAGGGCCTCGTCCCGCACGGCCTTCCAGTCCCGGACCACGGCCCCGGTGGCGGGGAAGTCGTCGATGCCGAACCACCGGCGCGGCCGCAGCAGCACCCACAGCGCGAGGTTCCACACCATCACGGGCCAGTACGGCAGGTTGTGGCGGACCGAGGTCGCAGTCGTCGACCACCAGGCCCGAC
The DNA here is from genome assembly GCA_041394145.1 of Acidimicrobiales bacterium. GTDB lineage: Bacteria > Actinomycetota > Acidimicrobiia > Acidimicrobiales > Acidimicrobilacustridaceae > JAWKIW01. The sequence goes on along the minus strand of JAWKIW010000013.1, from coordinate 79,893 downwards.
GAGCCGCCCCGTCCCCGGACGCGCCACCCGCCCCCGCCGACCGGCGCGGACCGGTCGGACGGGGGCGGGTCGGTGCGGACATCGGCGGGAGTCTAGGACCCCCTCACCTCGCCGTCGCCGGACGACGAGGCGGCCGCGGCGGCGTCAGTAGCGGTAGTGCTCGGGCTTGTAGGGGCCGTCCTGGGGCACCCCGATGTAGGCGGCCTGGTCCTCGGTGAGCTCGGTGAGCCGCACCCCGAGGGCCTCCAGGTGGAGCCGGGCCACCTTCTCGTCGAGGCGCTTCGGCAGCACGTAGACCTTGTTCTCGTAGACCTCGTCGTGGGTGAACAGCTCGATCTGGGCGATCGTCTGGTTCGAGAAGCTGTTGGACATGACGAAGCTCGGATGACCGGTCGCGCAGCCGAGGTTGAGCAGCCGGCCCTCGGCCAGCACGATCACCGAGTGCCCGTCGGGGAAGACGTACTCGTCGACCTGGGGCTTGATGTTGACCCGGGTGGCGTCGCTCATCTTCTTCAGCCCGGCCATGTCGATCTCGTTGTCGAAGTGGCCGATGTTGCCGACGATCGCCTGGTGCTTCATCCGAGCCATGTGCTCGGCCGTGATGATGTCCTTGTTGCCGGTGGCGGTGATGTAGATGTCGGCCACGTCGAGGACGTCCTCGAGGCGCTTGACCTCGTAGCCCTCCATGGCTGCCTGCAGCGCGCAGATGGGGTCGACCTCGGCCACGATCACCCGGGCCCCCTGACCCCGCAGCGAGGACGCGCAGCCCTTGCCCACGTCGCCGTAGCCGAGCACCATCGCCACCTTGCCGCCGATCATCACGTCGGTGGCCCGGTTGATCCCGTCGACGAGGCTGTGCCGACAGCCGTACAGGTTGTCGAACTTCGACTTGGTGACCGAGTCGTTGACGTTGATGGCGGGGAACAGCAGGTGGCCGTCCGCCTCCATCTGGTACAGGCGGTGCACTCCGGTGGTGGTCTCCTCGGTGACGCCCTTGATGCCCTCGGCGATCCCGTGCCAGAGCTTGGGCTCCTCGGCCAGGGTCCGCTGCAGCACGCCGAGCACCACGGTCCACTCCTCCGAGTCGTCCTCGGTGGCCGTCGGCACCTTGCCGAGCCGCTCGTACTCGACGCCCTTGTGGACGAGCAGCGTGGCGTCACCGCCGTCGTCGAGGATCATGTTCGGGCCGCCGCCGTCGGGCCAGCGCAGGATCTGCTCGGTGCACCACCAGTACTCCTCGAGCGTCTCGCCCTTCCAGGCGAACACCGGCACGCCCTGCGGGTCGTCGACCGTGCCGGCGGGGCCCACCACCACCGCGGCGGCGGCGTGATCCTGGGTCGAGAAGATGTTGCAGCTCGCCCACCGCACCTCCGCACCGAGCGAGGTCAGGGTCTCGATGAGCACCGCGGTCTGGATCGTCATGTGCAACGAGCCCGTGATGCGGGCACCGGCGAGCGGCTGGCTGTCGGCGTACTCGGCCCGCAGCGCCATGAGCCCTGGCATCTCGTGCTCGGCGAGGCGGATCTCCTTGCGACCGAAGTCGGCGAGGGAGAGGTCGGCCACCTTGTAGTCGAGGGCGGCCTTCTCGAAGGGTGTGGTGGTCATGGGGTCAGCAGACCTTCCTGGCGCGCGGGCGCGCCGAACGGGGGATGTTCGGGTCGCCGGCGAGCTGGGGTCTGCTGACACCTCTCACATCAGCCCGGGGCAGCCCACGAGTGTAGGGCAGCGGGCGCCCACCGACCACGACCGCCCCCAGCGCCCCCCCCCCCTACCCCCGCGTGCTGGTCATGCCGACCCCGGCGTTCTGGTCATGGATCTGCGTGCTGGAGCACGCAGATCCATGACCGAAACACCCACGGGGTCGGGGGCCGGGGGGCCGGGCTACTCGGCCAGGGGGCCGGGCTACTCGGCCAGGGCCCGCTTGAGGTCGTCGAGGACCGGGATCGGTCCCGGGTCGACCCCGGCGAGGTCGGCGAGGTGCAGGCTCACGAAATCGCCGAACAGCACCAGGTCGAACAGCTGGGCCAGCGGCCCGTCGCCTTCGGCCACGACCTCGTGCACCCCGCCCACGACCTCGTCGATCATGTCGTTGACCAGGTCGTACCGGCGGGCGAGCTGGGGATGCTCGTACTCGTGGCGCAGGTTCACGACCTGCAGCACCTGCCGGGTCACGTCGCCGTGCTGGCCCCAGCCGCAGATCTCGTTGTGGCACAGCTCGGGGTGCACGTTGTAGAAGGCCGGCGCCTTGGCGTTCTCGTTGATCTGGCACTTCCACCGGGTCGCCGCAGCCAGGCCGAGCCCGCCCCCGCCGTAGACGAGGGGGATCTGGCGGTCGAGGTGGCGGGCCAGCTCGAGGGCCGGGGTGCGCTCGGCCACCAGCTGGTCGCGGCGCTTGGCCAGCTGGTCGACGGCGGCACCGATCCACGACCGGGCCCCCGGGAACAGGCCGACCTGCTCGAGCACCACGAGCGGGGGCACGGCGACGGCACCGATCCCGGCCCGCGGCATGGGGATGTCGGCGGGCAGGCGGATGTGGGGGGCACCCCAGTCGCCGGCCAGGTCCTGCAGCTCACCGCCGCTGGACAGGGCGACGATGCGCCCACCCTGCATGGCGGCGCTGGTGGCGGCGTCGATCGTCTCCTCGGTGTTGCCCGAGAAGGACACGGCGAACACCAGCGAGTGCTCGTCGATGAAGTTGGGCGTGCCGTAGCCCTTGTGCACGATGACGGGGACCGGCATGAACGGCCCGGCGATCTCGCGCACGACGTCGCCCGCCATGCCGCTGCCGCCCATGCCCAGCACGACCACGTTCTCGACGTCGTCGTGGTCGGGCAGGTCCTCGAGGCCGTCGGCGAGGTCGACCGCCGCCGCCACCTGCTCGGGGAGCCCGGCGGTCAGGTCGAACATGCCGACGGTGTCGAGGCGCTCGGCCATCGTCACGTCCCGGGCTCGAAGGTCGGTCGCACGCCCTCGGCCTCCGCCTTGGCCGTCAGCCGGGCGTCCTCGTCGTCGGAGACGGCCTCGGCCTCGTCGACGAGCATGATCGGGATGTCGTCCTTGATGTGGTACCGCCGCTTCAGCCGGGGGTTGTACAGCGTGTCCTCGTCGGCGAAGTAGAGCAGCGGGCCCTTGTCCTCGGGGCAGGCGAGGATCTCGAGCAGCTGCGGGTCGAGTGCCATGGCGGGTGCGTCTCCTCCGGTGCAGGTCGATCGAGGCTACCCCGCCCCGCGATCCGCCGAGCGCGGACGGCGCCCTCGGGCCGGCTCACGACGCCGACATCACCGCCTGCACCTCGGCCACGTGGTCGGCGACCTCCTCGGCCGAGGGGGCCTCGAGGTTCAGCCGCAGCAGGGGCTCGGTGTTGGAGGGCCGCAGGTTGAACCACCAGCTGCCGAGGTCGACGGTCAGGCCGTCGAGGCGGTCCTGGGTGGCGTCGGGGAAGGCGGCGGCCACCGCGTCGATCACGGCGCCGGTGTCGGCCACGGTCGTGTTGATCTCGCCCGAGGCTGCGTAGCGCTCGAACGGCGTGCGCAGCTCGGAGAGCTTCTGGCCGCTGCGGGACAGCTCCTCGAGCACCACGAGGGCGGCGATGATCCCCGAGTCGGCCCGGTAGTTGTCGCGGAAGTAGTAGTGGCCCGAGTGCTCACCGCCGAAGGCCGCGCCCGTCTCGGCCATCACCTTCTTGATGAGCGAGTGCCCCACCCGGGTGCGCACCGGGGTGCCGCCGTTCTCGCGGATCACCTCGGGCACGGCCTTGGAGCAGATCAGGTTGTGCAGGATGGTGGCACCCGGGTTCTTCTCGAGCATCACCTTGGCGACGATGGCCGTGGTCAGCGATCCCGACAGCAGCTGGCCCTGGTCGTCGACCAGGAACACGCGGTCGGCGTCGCCGTCGAAGGCGAGGCCCACGTCGGCACCCTTGTCGAGCACCCGGGCGACGAGGTCGCGCTGGTTCTCGGGCTGGATGGGGTCGGCAGGGTGGTTGGGGAAGGTGCCGTCGAGCTCGGCGTACATCACCTCGACGTCGAACGGCAGGCCGTCGAACACGGCCGGCACGATCAGGCCCCCCATGCCGTTCGCGGTGTCGGCGACCACCGACAGCGGGGCCAGGACCGACAGGTCGACGAAGGAGTGGACGTGTGCCGCGAAGTCGGCCAGGGCCTCCCGGCTGGAGACCGAGCCGACGTCGGCGACGGGCTCCAACCCCTTCGCCGCCATGGCCTTGATGTCGGCGAGGCCGCTGTCCTCGCCCACCGGCCGGGCGCCGGCCAGGGCCAGCTTGATGCCGTTGTACCCGGCCGGGTTGTGCGACGCGGTGAGCTGGGCGGCCGGGGCGTCGTAGCGACCGGCGGCGAAGAACACCTCGTCGGTGGAGCACAGCCCGAGGTGCTCGACGTCGACGCCCTGGGAGGTGACGCCGCGGGCGAAGGCGCCGGCCAGCTCCACGCCGGTCGGCCGCATGTCCCGACCGATCAGGACCTTGTCGCAGCGACCGCCTTCGTCGAGAGCGAACCGAGCGAAGGCGGCACCGATGTTCTCGACGATGGCGGCGTCGAGCTGGTCGGGAACGGTGCCGCGCACGTCGTAGGCCTTGAAGATGGGGTCGAGCCGAGCGGGGTCGATGGGGGGCATGGCGAGACCCTACCGCTGCCCGTCGTCGCCCCCGATCGGCGGCGGTGGCTCACTCCTCCGGCGGGACGAGCCGCCGGATCGCCCGGGTCAGACGGCCTGCTCCTCGCGCACGGGCGCCGCCAGCGCGCCAGATCGCCCGGCTCGGGGTCGTACACGCCGAGGCGGTCCCAGGCGCGGATGCGGAACAGGTCTCGGACCAGGCGCAGCGCGTCACGCACGACCTTCACCGTCGAGCGGGGCGAGTTCTGCACCCGGACCGGGACCTCCGTGAGCGAGAGGTGGTACCGCTCGACGAGGTGGAAGACCTCGACGTCGAAGGCGAAGCCGTCGACGTGGGAGTGGGAGAAGATCAGCCGCCCCACGTCCGAGCGGAAGGCCTTCAGCCCGCACTGGGTGTCGCGGTGCTGCCCGAGCAGCACGACCTTGGTGAGCACGTTGATGGCCCGGCCCCCGATCTCGCGGATCCGCCGGGCCCGCATCAAGGTGGTGGTGTCGGTGTGGCGACGGCTGCCCACCACGACGTCCCACCCGTCCTCCACCCGCTCGAGCAGGCCGATCAGCTGATCGGGTGCGTAGGAGAGGTCGGCGTCGGTGAAGGCCACGACCCGACCCCGGGCGGCGAGCACCCCCGTCCGCACGGCCGCCCCCTTGCCCCGGTTGACCGGCTGGCGCAGCACCACGTCGGCGGCGGCGTCCTCGGCCTTCTCGGCCGTCCCGTCGTGGCTGCCGTCGTCCACGACGACGATCTCGAGCCCGCCGTCGTCGGCGATGGGGGCGAGCTCGGCGCGCAGGCGACGCACGGTGTCGCCGATGCGCTCCTCGCGGTAGGCGGGCACCACCACGGTGAGCCGGACCTGACCGGGGGGCACGGGCCGGTCGCGCCGGCGGTCGAGGTCGGAGCGGACCTCGACGCCGTGGGCCCGCCGGCGGCGCGCCACGACGGCCGCCCCGACGAGCGCGGCCACCAGGGCTGCGGATCCGATCGCCCGACGGCGGCTCACGTCTCCGGCGGCGGGTGGTCGTCACCGGCAGGCCGCGACGTCGGCGCCGCGTCCTCGGGCGGCCCCGCCTCGATGACCACGGCCGGCTGCTGGGCGGTCGGCGGCCCGCTGCCGGTCGACTCCCACATCCGCGACTCGTCGTCGACCTCGGAGGTGTCGAGGTCGGCGAGGGTGGCGGCGGCCAGGGCCGCCTCCTCGGCGGCCTTCGCCTTGCGGGCGGCCCGTCGCTCGGCCCACGTCGCCGGCATCACCACCGCCGGGAGGCGGAACAGGGCCACCGCGCCGGCGATGCCCACCAACGTGAGGAGCCACGCCAGCCAGTCGACCCGGGTGTAGCCGTAGGAGAGGTCGACGTGGGTGGACGTGGGCACCACCACCATGAGGTTGGGCGTGACCCGGTAGGGGCCCTCGGCGCCGGAGGCCTTCCAGTTCGGGAAGTACGAGGCCTTCACCAGCACGGGGGTGCCGGGCTCGGACACGTCGAAGGAGATGGTGTCGGTGCCCTGCTCGACGTTGGACACCGTGACGGGCGTGGTCGGCGCCAGCTTGGGTGCCTCGCCCCGCGGCACCCGCTGCCACTCGGCCGGGCCGCTCTCGGCCAGCTCCACGTCCCAGGCGTTGCGGTCCTGGTACCAGTCCATGGCGGCGAACTGCCACGGCGAGCCGGTCTTCTTCTTCGGCTCGGTTCCGGTCGTCAGGTAGTCCTTGGGGTTGTCGCGCTCCAGATCGGTGACCACCGCCGGTTGGAACGGCAGCGGCTGCACGAGGTCCTCGCCCCCGCGGACCCGGTAGATCTTCCACGGGCCCGACGCACCGACCTGGGTCAGGTCGGGGTGGTCGTCGGCGAGCTGCTGCATCCGGTCGGAGATGGCCATGTAGTAGCGGGTGCCGAGCATCTTGAGGTGCTGGATGCCCAGGTCGAAGTCGGCGGCGGTCGGCGGACCGGGGTCGTAGGGCAGGTCGCGCTGGGCGTTGGACGGCCCGGTCGACAGCTCGTCCTGGTTGATGAAGTGGTAGGGCGTGGTGCTGGAGGCCTCGAAGTAGAGGCCCTCCATCGACCCGATGCAGCCGTCGGTCCAGAACGGCAGCAGCATCAGGGCCATCGGCGTCCCGTAGCGGTCGTGCTGCTCCTCGTGCTCCCACATGGCGCGGCCGCACCCCTCGGTCTGGCCGATCCGGGCCATCTCCTGGGTCACCGCGTAGTACTCGGGGTAGGCGGGCTTGCCCTCGTACCCGGTGAAGTTCCAGGTGGCCCACGAGGGGATGAAGCTGGTCTCGGTGGTGGTGAACGGACCCCACCGGTAGGTGCCGGTGGCGGTGTCGGTGCTGCCGAACGGCATGGCCCGCAGGGGCATGGCCACGACGCCGAGCCCGAGGCACAGGCCGATGATGGCGGTGGCGCCGGTGACCGACTTCAGGGGGCGGGTGACGTCGCGGGCGAACAGCAGGGCCAGCAGGCGCCCGATCTCGGCGATGCCGATGGCGGCCAGCAGGTACAGCGCCAGGTAGTAGAAGGGCAGCAGCCGGGCGTTCCACAGCCGGCCCTGGGGCATGACGATGAACAGGGCGGCGAAGGTGCCGGCGACCAGCCCCCAGAAGATGCCGCCGCGACGGGCCCACACCAGCGACAGGACCAGCCCGGCGGCCGCCACCACGATGACCCAGCTCAGCTTGGGGCTGTCGACCAGCTGGGGGTCGAGCTTGTCCCGGTCGAACAGGTAGGTCCGGAAGCGCTCGATCTTCTCCCAGCCCATGTCGTTCATGTACTTGTGCTGGAGGTAGAAGGGCACGGTCCACCACGCCGTGAGGAGCCCGCCGACCGCCAGCGTCGGGGCCCAGTACTTCACCCGCTGCCAGCCCGCGGTGACGAGGCCGAGTGCGAGCACCGCCCCGAGGGTGGCCCACAGCCACGCGGCGTCGCGCTGCTCGGCGAGCACGAGGGTCACCACCGCCGCGCCGAGGCACGGCACCGCCAGCAGCAGCCACCGCTTGAACCGCCACGCCGGGAACAGCACCAGGGCCACCGCGGTGCACACCACGGCGAAGATCAGCGGGATGAGGTGGCACAGGCCGGTGAGGGCGAGCAGCACGGCGGCCCAGCCCCGCAGCCGACCGGTGCGCAGCCCCCGCACCAGCACGCCGAGGTACAAGATGGCGAACGTCAGCGAGATGGAGAACGCAGAACTCGCCGGCGAGCGTCGACGGGATGTTGCCCCCGTAGATCGAGAACGACCGGTCGAACAGGAACACCGTCGCCCCCACGGCCAACAGGGGCAGCGTCGGGAACGGCAGGTCGGCGAGCTTGCCGAAGGCCCAGGCGGCGATGGGCAGGGTGAGCACGCCGCTGACCGCCACCAGCTTGAAGGCGATCCCGTAGGGGATCACGTAGCTGAGCAGGGCGATCAGCAGCGACGGGACCACCATGTAGAACTGGTAGGCGGGGAAGCCGGCGTACCAGTCGGGCGTCCACCCGGCGAGGCGCCCCTCGGGCAGGAGGTGGTCGCGCAGGAACGCCGGGCCCCAGACGTGGGCGCCCATGTCGCCGCCGGCCGGCGTGTTGTCGGCGACGATGTTGGCGGGCCCCAGCTGGAGGACGGTGAAGACCACGCAGGCCGTCACCACGATCAGCGACAGCAGCATGGGGACGTACTGCTCCGACGGCATCGTCAGCAGCCGGTGCCAGGCCCGCCCGAGCCGCCCGCGACGCGACGCTGCCGGCTCGGGCTCGGGGGCGACCTCGGGCTCGGCGGCGGGCGCGAGGTCCACCGACACGGCCCCGAGCGGGCCGGCGGTGATCGGGTTGGCGGGGACGTCGGTCATGAGCGCGCGGCGAGCCGGGGTGTGGGCCCGACGAGGATGCGGACGGCTGGGTGGGCATCCTGCCGGGACGGGCCCGCCAGGACAACGCATCTTCTCACCTGCGGAGTTCCCGTGGCGCGCACGGCCCGCCCCCGATCCACCACGGGCGACCGTCCCGCCGCTTCGGCGGTGGCCGCGGAACCGCGGTGGCCGCGGTGGCCGTGGTGACGACCCCGGTCACAGGCCGATGCCGAAGACCAGCAGGACGACCGTCGTCAGGTTGAAGGCGAGGTGGGCGACGATGGCCGGACCGAGGCGCCCGGTGCGGTGCACCAGCCAGGCCAGGATCACGCCGAAGACGAGCAGGGCTGGGAACTGCAGCGTCTGGAAGTGGGTGCCGGCGAAGTACAGCGACGAGCCGATGACGCCGACCGTGGCACCCCACCGACGCTCGATCACCGGCATCGTCAGGCCACGGAAGTACAGCTCCTCCACGAGCGGCGCGGCGATGCCGACCACGACCACCAGGGCCAGCACGGCCCACCCGTCGGTGGCCCGGTCGGTGAGCCGGCGGGCTTCGGCCGAGACGTCCTGGTCGCCGATGAACCGGAACACCACCCAGTACAGGCCCTGGACCATGACCAGCTGGCTGGCGATGCCGACGGCGAGGCCGACGGGCACGTCGACCGGCTTGAACCGCAGGCCGATCCAGGTGCCGAGCGCCGGGACGCCGCGCGGCCCGTACCGGTACCAGACGATGGCGACGGCCGGGACCAGGAAGCCCAGCCAGAACGGGAGCTGGGCCAGGAAGTAGGCCCACAGCGGCAGGTCGGCGAGGCTGCGGGTGACCTCCGGGGCGCGACCGACGGCCAGGTTGCCGGCGACCTGGCCGAGCGCCGCACCGTCGCCGCCGGGGGCGTAGAGGTCCCAGCCGGCCATGACGAGGGGGACGTAGGCGAGGGCCCCGAGGATCTGGGCGGCCACGAACCCCACGACGATGGCGATGACCCCCAGCGGCGGCGGCAGCGGGCCGGCGGCGGCGGCCGCAGCCGATGCGTCCTCGGCCTCGTCGCGCTCGTCGCGGTCCTCGCGGTCCTCGACCTCGTCGCGACGATCACCGGCTGCGTCGTCACCAGCGGGCGCGCCGTCGGGGTCGAGGTCGTCACCGGCGACGTCGCCGGAGCGGGAGCGGGCCACGCCCGGACCCTACTGCCCGCTCCCCGCCGTCCCGGTGCCGGCCGGGCGGGCGGGCCGCCGACCATCCGCGACGGCGACGACACCGACCGGTACCGTCGTCGCCATGACGCGCCTGTGTGCTCGCCCGGGCTGCAACGACCCCGCGGCCGCCACCCTCGCCTACGACTACGCGCAGCGCACGGTGTGGCTCGACGAGGCCGCGCCGGAGGGCCACCCCTCCACCTATGACCTGTGCCGTCGTCACGCCAACAGCCTGTGCGTCCCCATGGGCTGGCAGCTGCGCGATCGGCGCAACGTGGTGCCGGCCATCGGCGCCGACGCCAAGGCGTCCTGAGCGTCGCCGCGCACCGCCGACCCGCCCGATGGATGGTCGGGGATGCGACCAGGTTCACCGGACCTGCTGACCGGGTTTTTCCCCCAGTTCTTCTAGGCTTTGGTCCATGACGCCGCAATCGCCCCCCTCGGGCCCGGGCCAGGAGGGCTCCGGCCCCCGGATCGCGGGCGACCAGGGCTGGCCGAAGTGGACGATCTGGGTGCTCGTCGCCCTCGTCGCCGCCCTGTTCCTGCTCCCGGGGCTGCTGACCCGCTCGGCCACCGCCAACAACATCAGCTACGGCGACTTCATGTCGAAGCTGCGGGCCAACGAGGTCAACGGGGCCAAGTCCCAGTTCGACAACAGCACCGGCGACATCTCCGGCGAGCTGACCAACGGCACCAAGTTCACCAGCACCGGCCCCACCCAGCCACCCGACGCCGACCTGCAGCTCATGACGGAGAAGGGCGTCAAGTTCGTCACCGTCGAGCCCAGCCAGTGGCAGAGCCTGCTGTTCCTGCTGCTGCCCGTGTTCTTGATCATCGGCTTCTTCATCTGGCTGCAGCGCCGCGCCAACTCCCAGATGGGCGGGATCATGTCCATCGGGCGGTCGCGGGCCAAGACCTACACGACCGAGCGCCCGGGCACGACGTTCCACGACGTGGCCGGCTACGAGGGGGTCAAGCAGGAGATCACCGAGGTGGTCGACTTCTTGAAGTACCCCGAGAAGTTCGCCGAGATCGGCGCCCGCATCCCCAAGGGCGTCCTGCTCGTCGGCCCGCCCGGCACCGGCAAGACCCTCATCGCCCGGGCCGTCGCCGGTGAGGCCGGCGTGCCCTTCCTGTCGGTCACGGGCTCGGACTTCATGGAGATGTTCGTCGGCGTCGGCGCCAGCCGCGTCCGCGACCTGTTCCAGACCGCCCGCAAGATGGGCCGGGCCATCATCTTCATCGACGAGATCGACTCCATCGGCCGCAAGCGCGGCGCCGGGCTCGGCGGCGGCCACGACGAGCGCGAGCAGACGCTCAACCAGATGCTCGCCGAGATGGACGGCTTCGAGGTCACCACCGGCATCGTGATGATGGCCGCCACCAACCGCCCCGACATCCTCGATCCCGCCCTGCTGCGCCCGGGCCGCTTCGACCGCCAGGTGGTCGTGCCGCTGCCCGAGCTCGACGACCGTCGCAAGATCCTCGACGTGCACTGCAAGCACAAGCGCATCTCGCCCGACGTCGACCTCGACGTGCTGGCCCGGGGCACGCCCGGCATGAGCGGCGCCGACCTGTCGAACCTCGTGAACGAAGCCGCGCTGTACGCCGTGCGCGAGGGCTCGGCCGAGATCGGCATGCGCCACTTCGAGCTGGCTCGCGACCGCGTGCTCATGGGCCAGAAGCGCGAGTCCATGGTCCTGTCGGACCGCGAGAAGGAGGCCATCGCCTACCACGAGGCGGGCCACGCCGTGTGCGCCGCGGTGCTGCCCACCGCCGACCCGGTGCACAAGGTCACGATCATCCCGTCGGGCATGGCGCTCGGCGTCACCCAGCAGCTCCCCGACGAGGAGCGCCACATCTACCGGCAGGACTACATCGAGGACTCGCTGGTGGTCCGCATGGGCGGGCGCATCGCCGAGGACCTCGTGTTCGGGGTCATCTCCACCGGGGCCAACAACGACCTCGTGGGGGCCACCGAGCTGGCCCGCAAGATGGTGCGCGAGTGGGGCATGTCCCGCCGGGTCGGGCCGATGGCCTGGGGCCAGCAGGGCCAGGTCTTCCTCGGCGAGGACCTCATGCACACCCGCGACTACTCCGACGACACCGCCCGGGTGATCGACGAGGAGGTCGAGCGGATCCTGCGCGAGCAGGAGGAGCGCTGCCGCCAGGTGCTCTCCGACAACCGCAACGGCCTCGACCTCGTCGCACGGGCGCTGCTCGAGCACGAGACCATCGACGGCTCCGAGGTCACCCGGCTGATCGAGCTGGGCGGCAACGGCTCCGCACCGCCACCCGAGCCGACCGGTGTCGGCAGCGGTGGGGGCACGCTCACCGGCGGCGGGTTCTCCGCAACGCCGGTCGACCGAGAGCCGCCCCCGCCGGTCTTCGGCCCCGACGGCTTCTGAGGGCGTCGACGCTGACCGGTGCCGCCGAGCCCTCGGCGACCGTCACCTGACCGGCGCTCCCGAGCGTTCGGAGGCCGTCACCTGACCGGCCGGCAGGTGCGGTCGGTCATCGGGTCGCAGCCGTTCAGGCGGATGCGCTCGTCTTTGGCGTTGAAGCTGGGCTGCACCGCGACCTCGACGTCGACGAAGCCAACGGCGGGATAGACGAAGCCCCGCAGCTGACCCGCCGGTCGGTCGTACAGCTTCTCCCTGATATCACCAGCCGGAGACGAGTCGATGCCCTTGTACCACCCGCAGACCCAGACTCCGGTGCGGAAGTCCGGCGCCTTGATCCGTGCCCATCCCCCCGTGCTGGCGAACTCGTCGGCGGCTCGCCTCTTCGCGGCTTCGGCCTCGGCGATGTCCGACGACGACACCGTCGCTGGCTTGGGCTCGGGTGGCGCGCACTGATCGACCGGCGCGGCCGTCGCGCTGGGTGGGTTCGCCAGGGATGAGGATTCGTCCGTGGCCCTCGATCGTGCCCACCCGGCCAACACGAGAACGCCCAGTGCCATGCAGACCGAGCCGACGAGCACCGGTCGCTTCCACGTGCGCTCCGCCGGCCGGGATCGTTCGTCCGCGTAGGGCAACATCGCTGGATCCCCCTCGTTCAGTAGAACTCGATGGTGGACTGGCCCGTGTAGTCGTAGTTGCTGCCCCACCACCAGGCGCGGTGTCCGTACGTCGTCTCCATGTGCCACGTGGCGGTGGTGTCCGGACACCAGGTGTTCACGTCGACCCAGCCGTCGGTGTCGCTCGTGTAGGCGATGTTGCACAGCCCGAGTGAAACGAAGTTCCGATCGAGACGTCGCATGATGAGGCTCGACTCCACGAGCATCGTGGAGAAGAGGCAGAGGTCGTTCCAGGAGCCGGAGGTCGTGCCGGTGGTCCGGCTGTACGAGGAGTAGTACCCAGGGCTCCCGTTGTAGAAGTTGGATTCCTCGTACACATCCGCCTGGTACCCGAGCATCTCGGCGTAGGTCTTGCAGCTGCGGACCCAGCTGGTGTTCGCAGCAGCCGGCAGGGCCGACATCGCCACGACCAAGGCTGCGATCGGCAACAGCATCGCAGTGCGACGAGCAGGACGGAGACCCCGCTCCTGAGCTGCAGCTGCGGCAAGCTCGATCCTCATATGGGCCCCACCTCCCGACAACGGAGGCTTGACGCTCTCCTTGCTCAGTGTCCCCCCCAAGCGAGACCGTCAAGGCCCTCGCGCGACAGCCAAGCACGACGGCCAAGCCCGTTCGGCGTCCCCGACGTGTGCAGAGGGGCGCAGCACGGGCAAGGCTGATCAGTGGTCACCGACGCCGTGGTCGCAGCCCTCGGGCACCGAGCCGGGCTCGCGCAGCTCGGCCACGGTGGCCCACAGGTCGGTGGCGTTGACCGGGCCGACGAACGACGCCCGCACGACGCCGTCGGCGTCGGCCACCACCAGGGTGGGCACGGCGTCGATCCCGTAGCGGTCGTGCAACGCCTTGGCCACGCCGACCTCCACGTCGGCGACGGCGACCATGGGGCTCTCGAGGGCCTCGGCGTTGCGCACGACACCGGCACAGGTGTCACACGTCGCCGAGGAGAACACCAGGACGAGCCACGGCGCGTCGGGGTCGGAGAAGTCGGCGCGGTCGAGCTGGGCCGGCACCGTCCAGCCCGCCTGCGTCGGGGCGTCGGGCCGCCGCCGGGCCAGCACGAGCGCCACCACCGCGGCCACTGCCACCAGCGCAGCGGCGAGCAGGAGGCGTTCCACGACGGCCGAGCGTAGCCATTCGGCGACGTTGGCCAGGTCCGGGCCATCACGGGCAGCGGCGAGGCACGGTGACCGAGCTCGAGAGACCTCGTACGAGATCTCGTTCGCTCGACGCGTCTCGCGCGGCGCAGCCTCGAGCGCCTCGTTCATCACCTCCAGCTCGGGGGCGCCGGTGCCGGAACTGGTCGATGTAGTTATCAGTTATGATAACCCCGTGGCGTCGAGGAGCAAGACCCTCCGGCGAGTGCTCGCCTCTGCAGCGCGCCTGCAGCAGGCCGTTCCCGATGCCGTTCTGGTCGGCGGTTCGGCAGCTGCACTGCACGCCGGCCATCGCGACTCGTTCGATCACGACCACGTGCTCGCCGATCTCGTCGACCGCTACGAAGCCGTCCTCGACGCGGTCGAGGCGACCGAGGGCTGGGCGACCTCGGTGCGGGCCTCGAAGCCACCGTTCACGATCATGGGCAGCCTCGGTGGGGTGGAGGCGGGTCTTCGGCAGCTTCGCCGCACGCGGCCCCTGGAGACGTGCGAGGTGGAGGTGGACGACGGAGCCACCGTGGTGGCGCCGACGGCCCCAGAAGTGCTCCGGGTCAAGGCCTACCTCGTCGTGCAGCGCAACGTGGTGCGCGACTACCTCGACGTCGTGGCGCTGGCCGACCACCTCGGCGAGGACGCCGCGGTGGCGATCCTGTCCGCCATCGACGACTACTACGTCGACCGATCGGCACAGGACTGGTCGGTGCTCACCTCGCTCGTGGTGGCCCTCGCCGACCCGCAGCCGCGCGACACCGCCGTCATCGACGAGCTTCCTCGGTACAAGGGCCTCGATGCCCGCTGGCATCGCTGGTCGGACGTCGTGGCGGCCTGCCAAGCCCTTGCCCTCCGGCTCGGCGGGGCCGTCTGATGGCGGTCCGGTTCCGCAACGTCGATGCCTCCCCGACCGACGACGTCCGGACCTGGCCCTACGAGGCACTCGTCGTCGCCATCGATCGCGGCCTGGTCCCCGACTGGCAGCCGATCTTCGTCGAGATCCGCCGCTCGCCGTGGGGGCCCGTCGCCCGTCGAGTCGAGCACTACCTCTCGTATCGCGACCCCGACGGCGTGAGCACCCTGTTCACGCTGGCGATCGCGCGGGCCCGGACGGACTCCGAGCAGGCAGACCGCGCCGAGGTCGCCGCTCGGGTGCGCGCCGCCGTGTCGCGGTCGGGCCTCACCAACGCCCAGTTCGCCGAGCTCGTCGGCACCAGCGCGTCGAGGCTCAGCACCTACGCCAGTGGGAGGGTCACGCCGTCGGCGTCGATGCTGGTGCGCATCGAGCGGGCAGGACACGAACGCGCCGGCCGGTAGCGGCGACGAGGGTCCCGGCGCGACGTGGTCCGGCCACGCCATCACCATCGACGCGGCGCCCTCGGCGGCGCTTTGGCCCAGGCTGGGGCAGGTGGGTTGCCCCCGTGCTCGAGCTCGAGAGCGCTAGGGCTTCGCCTGGGGCGAGAAGGTGGCTGGGGTGCGCCCTTCGGCGAGCGCGTCGATGTCGAAGCCCTTGGCCTCGGCCGTCGCCTTGTCGAAGTAGCCGAGGCCGTCGACGAAGTAGCCGACGAGCGTGGCGTCGCCCTCGGCGGCGTAGACCTCGTGGATGGCGTGCAAGCTCGGGGTGAGTCGACCCGAGCTCTCGTCCTCGGCGATGACCGGTCGTTGCGTGCGAACCTCGGCCCCCTTCATGAAGCCGACGCGCTTCGTGCCGTCGCTCTGGCCGACGGCATGCTCCGTGCTTGGGACCGTCAAGGCTCCGGCATCAGGGCGAGGGGGCCGCCGCGGTGGTCGACGTCGTGACGGAGCCGTCGGGGGCCGGGGCCGCCGTGGTGGAGGACGCGGTCGTCGGAGGCGCGGTCGTCGACGACGCCGTGGCATCGGGGTTCGGCAGGGGCACCGACGAGCCGGGACCGACGTCGAGGTCGCCGAGGGGCACCGACGAGCCCGGGCTCGTGCCGCCGTCGGTGCCGCCGATCGCCCCCGGTGGCACCAGGGACGGCTGGGCCAGCAGCGTCGTCGTGCCGGCGATCGGTATGGCCATCGCCTCGCTGCGGTCGGTCGGGTCGGCGAGCGCCAGCTCGGTGGCGACGACGACCGGGGCGCTGGCGTCGACCACCAGCAGCGTCGCGTCGGGGTCGGGCAGGCGGTCGGTGTCGAGCGACACCCGGCCGCCTGCCGGCAGCGATCGGCCGTCGAAGCCCTCCACCGGGCCTCGCTCGCCGTCCCGGACGGCGGTGATCGTGACGGTGGCGGCGTCGCTGGCCGACGGGTTGACGACGGTGAGCTTCGACGCCGAGACCCCGGCGCCGCCCGCGCTCGGGACCAGCCAGCGGGTGGCCTGCAGCGGCGAGCCGAGCGTCTGGCTCACCCCGCGCACGGGCGCGCCGCCCTTGGCCTGCACCATCCGCTCGACCACCAGCGGCGGCCCATCGGTGGTGAACACCTCGGCCCACCGGCCGACGTCGGTCGGGACCCGCCGGTCCTGGGTGAGCGACACGATCGTGTACTGCCGGGGTCGCACGGTGACCTCGTAGGGCTCGACCGCACCCCGCGTCGCCTCGTCGTCGGTGCGGACCTGCACCAGGGCGGTGGCCGGGCTGTCGCCGGGGTTGTACAGGACGTAGGACTCGTTGACGTCGCTGCTCTCGACCAGCTGGGCGCCACCGGGGAAGGCCCACGTGGCCGTCGGCGCGGTGGCGCCGAGCATCAGCCCGATGCCCCGGGGCTGGCCGTCGGTGCCGTTCCAGACCTGCACCTGGTCGACGACGACCCGGCCGGTGCGCACCGCCACCGAGGCGGC
This sequence comes from Acidimicrobiales bacterium, assembly GCA_041394145.1. GTDB lineage: Bacteria > Actinomycetota > Acidimicrobiia > Acidimicrobiales > Acidimicrobilacustridaceae > JAWKIW01. Next base: position 63,219 of record JAWKIW010000013.1, on the reverse strand, counting down.
GACCTCGTTGCGCACGGTGACCACGTCGGTGATGTCGACGGGCAGCACCCGGCCGCCGGGCACCACGAGGCCCTGGTACGGCTGGGGCGTGCGCCGCCCGTCGTCGGTCTCGAAGTCGAGGTCGACGACGGCGTCGTCGGGGAACGGGTTGAACACGGCGAGGACCTCACGGGCGCCGCGCCGCGTGGCGCCGGCCGGGAAGTACCAGCGGCCGGCCGGCGCCGAGGCGCACGGGGCGACGGCCTGGCCGTCGACGCCTCGGACCCGGTGCTCGACGCCGACCTCGCCGCCGTCGACCTCCACGAGGGCGGCCGCCCACGGCGCGGTGACGAGCTCGGTGAGGGCCGTGTCGCGTCGGGACCCGGCGGGCACGGTGAACGAGCGCGACCGCGGCTCACCCTCGCTCGGGAAGGCGGTGAGGGACACCTGGACGTCGGCGGTCGAGGCGTTGGCGACGGTCACGGTGTGCTCGGCGACGCCGTCGGCCTTGCCGGTGGCGGTGCCGCCGGCGCAGTACCACGTCGACGACGGCGCTCCCGGGCGGGCGGCGACGGGCATCAGCCGTTCGACCTCGGTGGTCTCGACCCGGCTGGCTGCGGCGTCGTCCTGGCGGTGCTGGACCACGCCACCGGCCACCAGCAGCCCGACGATCACGACGAGCGCGGGTGCCCGCCAGGCCCTCACGGCACGGTCTCCTCGTGCCGGTGGCGACGGCGGCGCGATGGCGGGTCCGCCGCCTCGAGGACGAGGGACTCGTCGGGGTCCGACGCCGGCGCGGCACCCACGCCGGATCCGGGGTCACCGGCGCCGCTCACCGCCCGGTCCGACAGCACCCGGCGCTCGTCACGGGTGACCCGGGTCCGCAGCAGGAAGACGAGCGTGAGCAGCCACAGCACCGCGGCGCCGACCACCAGCACCGGCAGCAGGGGCGACGTCCGGAACGTCAGCGATGCCGTGCCCGTGTCGGCGACGGTCCACGCCTGGGACCAGCCGAGCACCTCGCGGCCCGGCTGGGAGCGACCACCCACCTCCAAGGACCAGTCGGGATCCGAGGGTGCCCCCAGGTACACGTCGCTCGGCTGGTCGACGGCACCGGACCACGAGGCGTACCCCTCGGTGGTCGGCAGCGCCGTCGGGGCACCTCGCAGCTCGGGAACGGCGTTGTCGACCGCCTTCGGCCCCCCGGACGGGAACGAGGTGTCCCGGGGCAGCAGCGCCCGGGTCGGCCCCCAGGCCGCGTTGCGGTAGACGGCCAGACCCGGCACCACCTCGACCCGGGTGAGGTCGAGCTGGCTCTCGAGCAGCGCCTCGAGCCGCGGCTGGGGCGCCGTGGCCTCGTTCACGTACGGCGCCGGTGCCAACCGGTCGGGCACGACGACGTAGCGGACGCCCATCGGCGCCAGCTGGGAGCCGAGCCGGCTGGTGCCACCGGCGGCGGCGTCGCGCAGCGCACGTCCCAGCTGGTCGGGGGTCACCTGGTCGGTGCCGGGGAACAGGTCGTCGACGGTCGGCACACCGTTCGACGAGGTGCCGTAGACCAGTGGCCGGCCGCTCGCTCCGGCGATGGTCGGCGCGTCGAGCCGCCAGCCGTGCAGCGGCACCACGTCGGGGTCGCCCACCCACAGGATCCGGAACGGCCCATCGGTGCGCGCCGACAGGTTCTCCACGGCGCGGTCGGCATCTCCCTCGGGCATCCCCCACGAGCCGTCCAGGGTCCGCACGACCACGGGCACCACACCCACCGCCAGGGCGAGGACCGCCACGATCGAGGCGACCTGTCGCCACCCGAAGTTGTAGTCCGGCAGGTCGACCTCGAACGCGGCCATGCCCATGGCGACCGCCAGGGCCAACCCGGCGGCGGCCGGCGCGAGCAGCACCTCGGGGCTCACCAGCGGCACCTCGGTCGGCAGCCATCCCTGACCGGCGACCCACACGGCGGCCCAGCCGGCCAGCGCCACGGCCCAGCCCCGCACGGCCCACGCGAGGCGCCACCGGCGTCCGATGAGCAGGCCGAGGGAGGCGGCCACCGGAACCGCGTACTCGACCCAGGACCCGCCCAGCGGCCCGGTGTGGGCGCGCACGACGTCGCCGAGCGGCACCGGCCCGGCCCCGGGCATGGCCCCGAGGGCGGCGCGCCAGTCCCCCGAGAGCAGCGAGGCGCTCCACGGCAGCAGGAGGACCGCGGCCACGACGACGCCCCCGACGGCGGTCGCCACCACCCGCACCGCGCCGGCCACCTGGCCGACGAGCAGCCCGCCGACGACCAGGGCGACCGCCATCCCGACCAGGACCACGGCGGCCGACGGCGTGACGGCGGCGGCGAGCGCGACCAGCACCCCGACGGTGAGCACGTGCTGCAGCAGCGGTCGCTCGGGCACGTTCGCCTCGCCACCGAGGGGCCCGTAGGGCGCCACCCGGCTGGCCCGGGCGAGGTGGGCGAGCAGCCACGGGGCGACGGCGTACAGCACGAGGCCGGGCAGTCGGCCCTGCGCCATGGCGTTGTAGGGCACCGGCACGGCCAGGTAGGCGACCAGCGCCACGATCTTCGCCCGGCGCGACCCGATCGGGCGGGCCAGCCGCCAGGCGCCCATCGCCCCCAAGGGCAGCAGCGCCAGCAGCGCCACGTTGCGCAGGAGCGAGGTGGCGCCCAACAACGGCAGGCTGGCCAGCCCGAGGCCGCCCAGCAGCGACGGTGCCGGGCCGAGGGCGCCGATGCCGACCTCCTGGTAGCCGCTGCCCGACGCCTGCAGCAGGTCGAGGGCCCCGGCGGGCAGCTGGGCGAACCACCCGATCGCCGGCACGCCCTGGGTCAGCAGCGTCCTCGTGCCGAAGGCCCACAGGACGGTGACGACGAGCCAGGTCAGCACGACCGAGCCGACACGACCGGACCGCACCCCGGCGGCGAAGTCCCGTCCGGACGCCGCCATGGCGCCGAGACGGTCGCCCTCGCCGCCGATCTGGCCCCGCAGGTAGGCCGACACGCGGGCGCTGCCCCGCACCTGGAGGCGGCGGACCTCCCGGTCGGGCACGAGGCGCACGGCCTTGAGCGCCTTGCGCTTGGCGACCAGCGAACGGTGTCGGCGCAGGTTCCACGGCCAGGCGCCGAGGACGTCGCGCGCTTGGCGGAAGCGACCGAGGAGCACGGCGTAGACGACCTCGACGAGCGCGAGGACGGTGGCCTGGGGCACGACCCGGATGCGGTGCCACCGGCCGTAGTCGCCCTGCACCGCCCGCAGCCGGTGCCGCATCTGGAGGCGGCGGCGGTCGTCGATCGGGCGCCGCCGGCCGAGCGCCTCGAGGTGGGCGACCCGGGCAGCCGGCGCGGCGACGACGCGGGCACCGGCGGCATGGGCGCGCCAGCACAGGTCGAGGTCCTCGCCGAGGAAGTCGATCTCGTCGTCGAAGCCGCCCAGCGTGGCGAACAGGTCGGCCCGCACCAAGGTGGCGGCGCCGGGGACGTAGAACACGTCGCTGACGGCGTCGTACTGCTCCTGGTCGAGCTCGCCGCGGTCGACGAGCGGCGCCGGGCACCCGACCTTGTCGGCTCCCATCCCGATCTGCAGGAGGCGGTCGGGCTCGTGCCAGTCGACCAGCTTGGGTCCGACGACGCCGGCGTTGGCCCGATAGGCCTCCTCGACGAGGCGGGTGACGGCGTCGGGGTCCAAGCGGACGTCGTCGTGGCAGAAGACGTAGAAGGCGGCGCCCTCGACGGCGCCGAGGACGGTGTTGCAGGCCGGGCCGAAGCCGGGGTCGTGGTCGAGGCGCCGGACGTGGGCGTCGGGGAGCACCGCCCGCACGAGCGGCTCGGGGTCGAGCGTGCTGGCGGTGTCGATCACCAGGTGGGTGAGGTTGGGGTAGGTCTGGTCGACGACGCTGGCCAGCGTGTCACCGAACCACTCCCCCGGTTCGTGGGTGACCATGACCAGCACGACGGGTGGCGCCACCTCCTCGTCGACCTCGGTCGGGCCGGGAGGCGCGGCGTCGTTGCCGACCCTGCTGGTCGGTGGCCGGTCGGATGCCACGAATCGTCGAGGCTAGCCAAGGGCCCTGCGCGAATCGGGGAGGGTCCCCCACCGTGGTGGCACCCGTCACGGGGCCGCGACGGGCGCCCGGCGGGCCACCACCGCCGCGCTAGACCATCGGGATGCGCCTCGCCGTCGACGCCACGTCCCTGCTCGGGACGCGCACGGGGGTCGGCACCATGACGGCGGCGATCGTCGAGCGGCTCGGCCGTCGCGACGGCATCGACCTGCGGCTGTTCGCGGTGACGTGGCGGGGCCGGGGCGAGCTGGGGGCGACGGCCCCGCCGGGCGCGACGGTGCTGCGCCGCCCGCTGGCCGCCCGACCGCTGCGGGCCGCCTGGCGGCGCAGCGAGCTGCCCCCCGTCGAGTGGTTCGCGGGGCGAGTCGACGTCGTGCACGGCCCCAACTTCGTGGTGCCACCCGCGCGCCGCGCCGGCCGGGTCGTCACCGTGCACGACCTCACCGTGATCCGGTACCCCGAGATGTGCACCGCCGACACCCTGCAGTACCCGGCGCTGCTGCGGCGGGCCGTCGCCCACGGCGCCTGGGTGCACACCGTGTCGGCCTTCGTCGCCGACGAGGTGCGCGACGCCTTCCCGATCGACCCCGACAAGGTGGTGGTCGTGCCCAACGGGATCGATCCGCTCGCCGGTGGCGACCCCGCCGAGGGCCGCCGGCTCGCGGGGCGCGACCGCTACGTGCTGGCGATCGGGACCATCGAGCCCCGCAAGGACTTCCCGACGCTGGTGGCCGCCTTCGACGAGCTGGCCGCCGAGGACGAGGACGTGGGGCTGGTGATCGCCGGGCCCGAGGGATGGGGCGAGGACGACCTGCGCGCCGCCCTCCGCCACGCCCACCACCGCGACCGGATCACCCGCATCGGCTTCGTCGACGCCCCCACCCGGGCCTCGTTGCTGCAGGGCGCAGCGGCGTTCGCCTACCCGTCGGTGTACGAGGGCTTCGGCCTGCCGCCGCTCGAGGCGATGGCTGCCGGCGTGCCGGTGGTGGCCACCGCCGCCGGCGCCGTGCCCGAGGTGGTCGGCGACGCGGCCCGGCTGGTCCCCGTCGGCGATCCGAGCGCGCTCGCCGGGGCCCTCGCCGAGGTGCTCGCCGACGAAGCCGTCGCCGACCGGCTGCGCCGAACGGGCCACGACCGCGTGTCCCGCTTCTCGTGGGACGCGACCGTCGACGGGCTGGTCAGCCTCTACGAGCGGGCCCGCAGCACGCCGCGCTGACCGTCGGACCCGGCGCCCGGTGACGTGGCGACCCGTCTCGGCGAGCCCGTGGGCACCGGCGCCCGGACCGAGCGGACCTCACCGAGGCCGGACCATCTCCTACACTCGGGCGCCGCGGGGCCGGGGCGCCCGACCGCGGCCGCGAAGGGGACCACAGGCCCATGAAGGCGCTCGTGACCGGGGCGGCGGGGTTCGTCGGCCGCCACCTGATCTCCCACCTCGAGGCGAACGGCGACACCGTCGTCGGCATCGACCGGGCCGACGGGCCCGACCTGCTCGACGCCGCCGGGATCCGCTCGCTCGTGCTCGACGTGCGGCCCGACGCGGTGTACCACCTCGGTGGCCTGAGCGACGTCGGCGGCTCGTGGTCGATGCCCCACGAGACCTTCCGGGTCAACGCCGACGGCACCCAGAACGTCCTGCTCGCCAGCGTCGAGGCCCACGTCGGGCGGGTGCTCGTCATCAGCAGCGCCGACGTGTACGGGCGGGTGACCCTGGGCGAGCTCCCCCTCACCGAGGACAGCCCGCTGCGCCCGGTGAGCCCGTACGCCGCCAGCAAGATCGCCGCCGACTACCTCGCCCTGCAGGGGTGGCTCGGCTACCGGCTCGAGGTCATGCGGGTCCGGGCCTTCAACCACCTCGGCCCGGGCCAGACCAACCGCTTCGTGGCGCCGGCGCTGGCCGAGCGGATCGCCCTGAACGAGCTCGAGGGCCGCGAGGTCGTGCCGGTGGGCAACCTCACGCCCCGCCGCGACTTCACCGACGTGCGCGACGTGGTGCGGGCCTACCGGCTGCTGGTCGAGCACGGCGACCCGGGCGAGGCCTACAACGTGTGCACCGGTCGCGACATCGCCATCGCCGAGCTCGCCGACCGGCTGGTGGCCATGGCCCACCGCCCGATGCGCCTCGAGGAGGACCAGGCCCTGCAGCGGCCCGTCGACGTGCCCGTCCTGCGCGGCGACTACACCAAGCTCCACAAGGCCACCGACTGGGAGCCCGAGATCGACATCTTCGAGGGCACCCTGCGCGACATCCTCGACGAGTGGCGTGACCGCATCGGTCGCTGAGGCGCACGCGCCGGGTCGGGGCCCATCGGAGGATCGACCCGGACCCCGACCGGTCAGCGAGTCAGCGCCTCGTCGAGGGCGACGGTGACCCGCCGGGCGGCGTCGGCCACGAGCAGCTGCTCACGGCGGTCGTGGGCACCCTCGGCGAGCAGGCCGAGCCGGCTCTGCCACCGCGTCAGCACCTGCACGGCCAGCGAGGCGGGCACGTGGTCGAGCCAGCCCAGGTCACCGTCGAGCAGGGCCAGCTGCAGCTCGACCTCGGTGTAGCGGGCCGCCACCACGGGCAGGCGGTCGGCCTTGGCCGGCGGATAGGTGGTGCCGGCCACCAGGTCGAGCGGCTCGACCTTGAACACCCCGGCCAGCAGGGCGACGGTACGCTCCCCCGGCTGGCTCGACCCCGACTCGAGGTGCGAGACGGCGACCCGGGAGATCGCCAGCCGCTCGGCCAGGTCCTGCTGGGTCCAGCCCAGCTTCGCCCGATGCTCGGCGATGCGCCGCCCCAGGGGCTCCTGGGGCTCGGCGGCGTCGCCCGCCCGGGGCGACCCGGTCGTGGTCGGGAGATCGGGCACGTGCCAACCCACTTAGCAGACAGCCGGACCTCGCCACGATAGGACGTACCCATGGCCCGACGCGCGCTCATCACCGGGATCACCGGCCAGGACGGCTCCTACCTGGCCGAGCTCCTGCTCGACCAGGGGTACGAGGTGATCGGGATGGTCCGGCGCTCGTCGACCGTGAACTTCGAGAGGATCGCCCACATCCAGGACCGGATCACCTTCGTCACCGGCGACCTGCTCGACGAGGTCTCCATGATCGACGTGCTGCGGTCGCACCGCCCCCACGAGGTCTACAACCTCGCTGCGCAGTCGTTCGTGCAGACCTCGTTCACCCAGCCGGTGCTCACCGGCGAGACGACCGCCCTCGGCGTGACCCGCCTCCTCGACGCCATCAGGATCGTCGACCCCGACATCCGCTTCTACCAGGCGTCGTCGTCGGAGATGTTCGGCAAGGTCGTCGAGGTCCCCCAGCGCGAGTCGACGCCGTTCCACCCCCGCTCCCCCTACGGCGTGGCCAAGGTCTACGGCCACTGGATCACGGTGAACTACCGCGAGTCCTACGACCTGCACGCCACCTCCGGCATCCTCTTCAACCACGAGTCGCCCCGTCGCGGGTTGGAGTTCGTGACCCGCAAGATCAGCTGGCACGCGGCGCAGATCAGCCTCGGCATGGCCCAGGAGCTCCGCCTCGGCAACCTGGAGGCCCAGCGCGACTGGGGCTTCGCCGGCGACTACGTCCGGGCCATGTGGCTCATGCTCCAGCAGGACGAGCCGAGCGACTTCGTGGTGTCCACCAACGAGACCCACTCGGTGCGCGAGTTCTGCCAGCTCGCCTTCGAGCGGGTCGGCCTCGACTGGGAGCAGCACGTCGTCATCGACGAGGCGTTCTTCCGCCCCGCCGAGGTCGACCTGTTGGTGGGCGACTCCACCCGGGCCCGCACCGTCCTCGGCTGGGAGCCCCAGGTCGACTTCGAGGGGCTCGTGCACATGATGGTGGACGCCGACGTGGCGCTGCTGTCCGGCCGGCTGCAGGGCCTGAGGTAGCGCCCCGCTCGGGGCGTCGCACCTGCGCCGACCTCCCGGTCGCACCGACCGCACGCTCGCGCTCGGACACCGGGTGGCCCGCCGACCGGTAGCGTGCTCGTCGTGATCACCGTGCTGGCCGGCGGCGTGGGGGCTGCCCGCTTCCTGTCGGGCCTCGTCCGCCTCGTCCCACCCCACGAGGTCACCGCGGTGGTCAACGTCGGCGACGACACGGTGCTGCACGGCCTGCACATCTCCCCCGACCTCGACACGGTGACCTACACGCTCGCCGACGCCATCAACCGCGAGCTCGGCTGGGGCCTCGCCGGCGAGACCTGGCACGCGATGGAGGCACTCGAGCGCTACGGCGGGCTCACCTGGTTCCGCCTCGGCGACAGGGACCTCGCCACCCACCTGTACCGCACGCAGCGGCTCGACGAGGGGGCCACCCTCACCGAGGTCACCGACGAGATCCGGCGGGCCTGGGGGCTCGACCTGCGGCTGCTGCCCGTCAGCGACGACCCGGTGCGCACGCACGTGACGGCGACCGTCGACGGGGAGGTGCGGGACCTGGGCTTCCAGGAGTACTTCGTGCGGCACCGCCACGGCGTGCCGGTCACCGAGGTGCGCTTCGAGGGGGCCGACGACGCGGTCGTCGCCGAGGGCGTGATCCCCGCCGTCGAGGACGCCGACGTGGTCGTGGTGGCGCCGTCGAACCCGATCGTGTCGATCGGGCCGGTGCTCGCCGTGCCCGGTGTCCGCGACGCCGTGGCGGCTCGCCGCGACCGCGTCGTCGCCGTGTCGCCGATCATCGCCGGTGCCGCCCTCAAGGGCCCCGCCGACCGCCTGCTGGCCGAGCTGGGCCACGAGTCGTCCGTGGTGGGCGTCGCCCGCCTCTACCGCGAGGTGGCCGCGACCCTCGTGATCGACGAGGCCGACGTCGGGCTCCGCGACGCCGTCGAAGCGGAGGGTGTGCGCTGCGTGGTCGCCCCGACGATCATGACCGGCCCCGCCGAGGCCGAGTCGCTCGCCGCCGTCGTGGTCGAGGCGGGTCGCGGTGCGGGTGGCGCCGGCGAGGCCGGCGGTCGGGACCGATGAGCCCCCGGCTCGAGATCCTCGGGATCGACGGCCTGCCCGAGATCTCCCCCGGTGACGACCTCGCCGGGCTCGTCGCCGCGGCGGCCGCCGCCGATCCGGCCACCGCCCTGCGCGACGGCGACGTCGTCGTGGTCACCCAGAAGATCGTCTCGAAGGCCGAGGACCGGCTCGTCCCCATCGACCCGGACGACCCGCTCTCGCACAAGCCGCTGGTCGAGCGCGAGTCCGTGCGGATCCTGCGTCGCCGCGGCGACCTGATCATCTCCGAGACGGCGCACGGCTTCGTGTGCGCCAACGCCGGCATCGACCTGTCGAACGTGGCCAAGGGCTACGCCGCGCTGCTGCCGGTCGACTCGGACCGCTCCGCCCGCCGCATCCGCGACGGGATCCGCGGCAGGGCCGGCGTCACCGTGGGCGTGATCGTGAGCGACACCTTCGGCCGCACGTGGCGGCGGGGCGTCACCGACGTCGCCATCGGCTGCGCCGGCATCGCCGCCGTCGTCGATCTGCGCGGGACCGCCGACGCGCTGGGTCGGGAGATGCAGGTGACCGAGGTGGCGCTGGCCGACGAGCTGGCGTCGGCGGCGGAGCTGGTGATGGGCAAGTCGTCGAACATCCCGGCGGCGGTGATCCGCGGCGTCGACTCGGATTGGCTGCGCGAGTCCAGCGTCGCGGCCGAGATCGTCCGCGCCCCGGTCGACGACCTGTTCCGCTGACCGGAGCGACGCGGCGACCGTCAGGGCCGGAGCGTCTCGTCCAGCCAGTCGAAGACGACCTCGTTGCGGTAGCCGGGGTTCATCGGGGCGTCGTGGTACTGCGCGCCCACGTTCGATCCCAGCGTCGCCATCGTCTTCGGGGCCGTGAGCATCTGCATGAGCTGGGCGGACTGGCCCGGGTAGAACTGCTCGTCCTGGTAGTCGGTGACCAGCACCGGGGCGGTGATCTGCTGGGCGATCTGGGGGGTCAGCGCGAACTGCTGGATCGTCTTGGAGAGGTTTGCCCAGTCGGTGGGGATCTTGCCCTGGCGGACCTCGCGCAGCGCTGCGGCGCTGAAGATCTCGAGGCGCTTCTTGAGGGAGAAGGCCTGCTGGGGGTCCGAGCCCGGGACCACCGTCTCGGCCCAGAGCTGGTTGACCTGCTCCGGGCTGCCCGCCTCGGCGACCTGGTGCAAGAAGTCGGGGAAGGCGGCGTAGATGTCGACGGCGCCGGGATCGGTGACGACCGCGGCCAGTCGCTTCTCGAAGGCGGCCGCCCGGGCGACCAGGTAGCCACCCATGCTCCAACCGGTGAGGGCGATCTTGTCCTTGGCGACGTCGCTGCGGGTCTGCAGGTAGTCGACGACCGGGGTGATCACCTTCTCCCAGTCGTAGCGGAACGGTGTCTGCTTCACGAACAGCTGGGAGCCCTGGCCCGGCCCCTCGAAGATGAGGGCGTTGTACCCGCGCTCGACGGCGGCCTGGCCACCGTAGGACCACAGGTCGACGTCCTGGCCGTCGCTGCCGTTGTTCACGATGACCGTCGGGCGGGGGCCCGACCCGCCCGCCGCGGGGGACGCCTTGAGGAACCAGCCCGGCAGCGTCGACCCCTCGTACGGGATGGCGACCTGCTCCCAGCCCTCGCCCATCAGCTGGGCCGCCCGGGTGAACTGGTCGTTCATCGTCTGGTAGACGCCTTCCTCGGCGTCGGGCGAGGCCGTCCCGAGCACGAAGAACAGGGCGTTGTTGTAGTACGCGGCGGCCCGCAGGAACCGATCGCGCGCCGAGACGCGATGGCCGGCGTTGAGCGAGGCGACGGCATCGGTGGCGAGCTGGTTGCCCATGGCCACGAAGGCGTCGTAGACGCTCTGGTAGGACGCGCCACCGGCGGCGCCGTTGGCCTGGTCGACCGCGGTGACGACCTCGCCGACGGCGGCGTTGACGCCGGAGCCCCCCAGGATCAGCTTGGTCTGGAAGTCCAGATCGGACTGGCTGAACAGCGAGAAGGCGGGACCCGATCCGGGCGTGCCGCCGCCGGACGGCGGGGCCAGCGTGGTGGGCACGGCCGTGGTGCCCGGCACCTGGAAGGCCGATCCCGATGCCCGGGCCGTCGTGGTGGGCGGCGCGTCGCTGCTGCCGCTGCAGGCGGCGAGCAGGGCGGCCGCCCCGCCCCCGACGGCCAGGCCCGACAGCAGCCGCCGTCGGTCCAGGCCCGGCGGCAGCAGCGCCGCCGAGCCGGTCATGGCGGGGGCGGTGTCCGCCCCGGGCGACCGATCGTCATCCGCGCGCCGATGTCCGCTGCCCTGCCCGTTCGCCATGTCGATCCCTCTCGTCCGCCGACGGAACCAGCCGCGGGCGCGCTGGCACGCCGGAGAGGCTGCCACACGAGCGGCGCTCGCGTCGGTCTGGCGTCGTCGGGCTGGGGGACCCGAGCGGCCGCCAACACGGCGCCGGTGGGAACCCGCTCGCCGGCGCCGACGACGGTCAGCTCCGACAGCTCGGCGCCGTCACCAACCTCGGCGGCGGGCCCGACGATCGAGTCGCGCACGATGGCGTTGGCTCCGATCACCGAGCCGGGCAGGAGGGCGGCGTTCTCCACGGTCGCGCCGGGACCGACCCGCACGCCGTGGTACACGACGGCGTGATCGACCTTGGCGGTCGGGTCGACCGCGGCGCCGGGATCGACGGCGACCTCGGTCGCCCGCGTGCCGTCGACGAGGTCGAGCTGGGACTGCAGGTACGTGGCGGGCGTCCCGGCATCGACCCAGTACGCGTCGGAGTGCAGGGCGAACAGGGTGCCGTCGGCGACCATGGCCGGGAAGGTCGAGCGCTCGATCGAGACCTTGCCGCCCGCGGGGATGCGATCGAGGACCGAGGGCTCCAGGACGTAGGTCCCGGCGTTGATCCAGTGCGAGGGCGCCGTGCCCGGTGCCGGCTTCTCGACGAAGGCCTCGACCCGGCCCTCGGTGTCGATGGGCACGACGCCGTAGCGCGAGGGGTCGTCGACCCGGGTGAGGGCGATGGTGCCCTCGGCGCCGGCGGCGAGGTGGAAGTCCCACAGGGCCTTGACGTCGAGATCGGTCAGCACGTCGCCGTTGACGACGAGGAAGCGGCTGTCGAGGCCGGCGTCGAGGGCGGCGAACCGCACGGCACCGGCGGTGTCGAGCGGCTCGGGCTCGACCGCGTAGTGCAGGTGGACGCCGGCGCACAGGTCGTCGGGATAGGCCTCGAGGAAGGCGTCGGGGCGGTAGCCGAGCGAGAGGATCGCATCGGTCACGCCGCAGCCGGCGAGCGCGGCGACCACCCGCTCGATCATGGGGACGCCGACCATCGGCAGCATCTGCTTGGGGGTGTGCAGCGTCAGGGGCCGGAGCCGGGTGCCGAAGCCCCCGACGAGGACGACGGCCTTCACGGTGTGCTACCGGGGGTGGCGTCACCGGCGGGGGCGATGGTGAGGGTGCTCACCGCCCCGCTCGGGTCGGTGGCGCCGCCGGTGGTCGCACCGCCCGTGGTGGCGCCGCCGGTGGTGGCGCCGCCCGCCGTGCCCGAGGTGCTACCGGGCTCCTGGACGTCCTCGAGGTTGTTGAGCTGGGGCGTGGACTCAGGGCGCGGGACGTTGTTGACCTGGTTCTCGGGGACCACGGCGAACACGATCGCCGACCGGTCGTTGCGGAACCGGATGTCGGGGAAGCCGGAGGTGAACACGTCGGCGGTCGACATCGGGTCGAAGGCGTCGGACCAGCGGATCACGTAGACGTTGGCCGGCGTGCCGTTGCAGTCGAAGCCGTTGGCGTACTTGACGCCGTTGACCTCGAAGGAGTCGTTGCCGAGCTTCATCCCGGTCATGTCGGCCCACTGCGCCAGGTTGGCGTTCTTTCCCGACGCCGACGACGTGTACGGATGCACGTGCATGACCCCGTCGCCGTGGGTGTGGATCCCGTTGGTGTCGGCCTTGCCGGCGATGTCGGTGAGCGGCGGGATGAATTTGTCGCAGACGTAGATGCCGTAGGCGGCGTGCCAGTGGTCCTTGTTGGCCACCGGCGCCTCCTTGGACTGGGCCGCGTCGACCCGGTCGGCCCGGGAGACGACCACGATGGCGATGCCCACGACGATGATGGCGACGATGAGCAGCGGGTAGCCGAGCTTCGGCCGCTCACGCAGGCTGCCGCCCGCCCGCGCTGCGCGCGCGACCTTCTTGGAGGACGATGCTTTGCCCATACCGGCACCACGCTACCCGGTCCCCCTTCCGGCATGGCAGTCGGCCCACCGCCGCCGGCCCGGCGCGGCCGCCATCCCGACAGCGCTCCGGGCGCTCCGCCGACCCCGCCACATCAACGACGCGGGCCGTCGACCAGCGAGCGGAACAGGGCCTCGTAGGCCTCGGCGATGGCCGCCGGCGACGCCCACTGCAGCACCCACTCCCGACCCCGTGCACCCATGGCGGCCGCCTCGTCGGGGCGGTCGAGCAGGTCCTGCACCGCGGCGGTGAACGCCGTCGCGTCGTCGGGGGGCACGGCGATGCCCGCTCCGGCCGCGGCGACGGTGGTGGCCACCTCGGTCCCCTCGTCGACGCTGGCCACCAGGGGACGACCGGCGGCGAGGATCGAGTACAGCTTCGACGGCACGCTCGCCTTGGCCAGCCCCGCCCGCAGCGGCACCACGTGGACGTCGCCGGCGGCGAGGACCTCGGGAAGGCGCTCTCGGGGTTGCATGTCGACGAAGCGCACGTTGGCCAGGCCGGCGGCACGCGCCTGGAGATCGGGACGAGCCGCACCCCCGCCGTTGATGACGAAGACCACCTCGGGCCGACCGGCGAGGTCTCGAGCCGCGTCCAGCACCAGGTCGAGCGACTGGGAGAGCCCGACGTTGCCGGCGTACATGACCACCCGCTTGCCCTCCAGGCCGTACTCGGCGCGGTAGCCGTTGTCGGGGTCGGCGGGGCGGATCCGCTCGGTGTCGACGAAGTTCGGGATGACGTGGACCTTGGCCGGGTCGCCGGCGCCCCCCGGCTCGGTGCGGCCGCCGCGGGCCAGCTTGTGGCGCACGTTGTCGGCCAGGTCGTCGGACAGGACCGTGACCGCGTCGGCCCGGCGGTAGGAGAACCGCTCCAGGGCGGACGCCGCGGCGATGACCCGGCGTCCGGTGAGCAACCCCAGCTCGACGGCGACGTCGGGGAAGACGTCCTGGATGTTGAACACGAAGGGCACCCGGCGGGTACGGGCCACCACCCAGCCGGCGACGCCGATGGGCAGCGGTGGCGACATCGCCAGCACGACGTCGGGACGGGACCGGGTGAGCACGCCCTCGACGGTCGACACCGCCGTCCAGCCGCCGAAGGCGAGGGCCCGCGCCGGGATGTTGCGCTTGTCGGTGGGGAACGGGTTGGCGCGTGATGCGGCCCCAGTCCACGTCCTCGTGGCGCACCAGCTTCCCCGCCCACCCCGGCTCGATGGCGTGGTCCCGGTACCAGGGCAGCGACGTGACGACGTGCAGCCGGTGGCCCCGGGCCGCCAGCTCGGTGACGATGCTGGTCATCACCTCACCGGTCGGTGCCACGTCGGGGGCGAAGTGCGGGCACAGCACGAGGATCCTCATGCCGCCGCGTCCCACACGCCGAGCAGCGCCTCGGCCGACCGCGCCCAGTCGAAGGTCGCCGCCCGCCGACGGCCGGCGGCGATCAGCTCGTCCCGGCGGCGGGGCTCCTCGAGCACGGTCACCATCGCCGCGGCCCAGTCGGCGACCACGCCCGCGGCCAGCAGGACGCCGCCGTCACCGACCACCTCCGGGAGCCCGCCGACGTGCGCGGCGAGCACCGGGCAGCCGCGGGCCATGGCCTCCAGCGCCGGCATGCCGAACCCCTCGTAGCGGCTCGGGAACACCAGCGCCGCCGCCGTCCGGTAGAGGGCGTCGAGATCACCCCACGGGATGCGGCCGACCCGCCGGACCGAGGCGGTGACGCCCAGCCGCCCCATCGCGCCGTGGATCTCCTCGTCGAGCGGGCCCGGGCCGCCCGAGAGCACCAGCAGCGCCTCGGGGTGGGCGGCGAGCACCCGGGCGAAGGCGTGCAGGAGGTCGAGATGCCCCTTGTGGGCGTAGGGGATGGCCGGGTACAGGAAGAACGGGCGGTCGCCGAGCCCGTAGCGACGCCGCACCGCGACCAGCTCGGCGTCGGCGAGGACCTCGACGTCGTCGAAGCCCGGCGGCACGAGGCTGCACCGGTCGGCGGGGACGCCCGTGCGGGCGACGACGTCGTCACGGACGAACGAGGTGAGGGTGACCACGCGGCGGGCGACCCGACAGCCGTGCGGCGCGGCGAAGCCCAGGTACCACCGCTTCAGCGGGTGGAACAGCTCGGGCATGGCGAGCGGCTGCAGGTCGTGGATGGTCACCACCGCGGGCGAGGACCGCACGAACGGCACCGTGCCACCGAGGTGGTGGGCGACGTCGACGCCGGCGGCGCAGCGCGCCGACCAGCCAGGTCGACTCCGCCGCGACAGGGCGGCCCGGGACGACCCCGACACCGGTGCCGCCACCGTCTCGAACCGGCCGGTCAGGTCGGGGTGGCACTCGGCGAACCGGGAGTTGACGAACAGCACGGGCACGACGTCGGTGAGGTGGGCATCGGCGACGGCGCGCAGCAGGCGGACGGTGTACTCCTCGCTGCCGCCGACCTCGCCCGGCACGCACCACAGCAGGTTGGCACCCACCCGCAGCGGACGGGTCGGCCGGCGGCGCTCGACGGCTCCCGGTCCGGCCACGTCCTCGGCGACCGGTCTGCGGCCGCCCACCGCGCCCTCCATCCCGTCCTGCCCGACCACCTCACCGACGCTCGCGACCCCCGCCGCCTGCCGGTACGCATCGAGCAGGCCCACCGCCGTCCGGTCCCAGGAGAAGGCTGCGGCCCGCCGCCGCGCCGCGGCACCGAGCCGCTCGGCGAGGCCGACCTCGCCCAGGACCGCACCCATCGCCCGGGCGAGGGCATGCGGATCCCGAGGATCCACGAGGATCCCGCCGGCGTCGTCGCCCTCGCCCACCAGCTCGGCCAGCGCCGTCCCCACCGACGCGACCACGGGCGTGCCCTGGGCCATGGCCTCCAGCACCGGGAGCCCGAAGCCCTCGCGGAAGCTGGGGAAGCAGAAGGCCGACGCCGCCGCGTACAGCGGGCCGAGATCCTCCGGCGGCACGAACCCGAGGAGGCGCACCCGGCGTCCGAGCCGCGCCAACCAGGGCCCGAGATCCTCGTGCCAGCCCTCGGGACCGGCGAGCACGAGGTCGGCGTCGGTGCCGTCCTCGTCGAGCAGGTGGGTCATCGCCTCCAGCAGCCCCGGCAGGTTCTTGCGCGGCTCGATGGTGCCGACCCACAGCACGAACGGGCCGGCGAGCTCGTAGCGGGCCCGCACGCGCCGGACCTCGTCGTCGCTCGCCGGCCGGGGGTCGATCCCCCAGGGCACGAGGCGCAGGCGCGACGCCGGCAGCCCCAGGGCCAGCGCGTCGTCGAGCGTCGCCCGGGAGGGGCACACCAACACGTCGGCGTCGCGGGCGGCCACCTCCAGCGCCCGGTGGAAGAACGACAGCCCACGCCGCGTGAAGTGGGTGGGCTCGTGGACGAAGGCGAGGTCGTGCACGGTCACCACGAGCGGTGCCGTGCGCGGCGGGACCGCCATGCCGGTCGCGTGGATCACGTCGACCGGCCCGGTCACCCGCTCGACCGGTGGCCACCGCAGCCGGTGCCAGCTCTCGTAGAGGGCGAGGCGGGGCAGCGGCAGCTCGTGCACCGGGATCGGCGGCGCGAACGCCACCGGCGGCGGCCCGCTGTGGCGGGCGGCGACGCCGAGCAGCTCCAGGTCGGTCGCCCGCCGCAGCGCCCGCAGCGACTCGATCGCCGACGTCGCCGTGCCGCCCGGCACGCGGTGCCAGAGCTGCTCGAGGGTGACGGCGACGCGGCGCGGCTCGGCCATGACCGGCCGAGTCTGTCATGCCGGTCGTCGCGCATCGGGCTGGGGGTGCGCCGGGCCAGCCGGGTCACCCGGGAGGTGGCCGATAGGGTGACGGGCATGGGTGACGAAGGCTCGTCGTCGTTCTGGTCGGCCCAGCGGGTGCTGGTCACCGGGGGCTCGGGGTTCTTGGGCCGGTCGGTGCTCGACGGCCTGGCGGCCCGCGGTGCGTCGTCGGTGACGGCACCCTCGTCGGCCGAGTTCGACCTGCGCGACCGGGCCGCGGTCGCGGCGATGTTCGCCGCCCACACGCCCGACCTCGTCATCCACCTCGCCGCCCGGGTCGGCGGCATCGGCGCCAACATGGCCCGCCCCGCCGACCTGTACCTCGACAACCTCCTGATGGGCACCTACGTCATCGACGAGGCCCGCCTGCGCGGCACGGCCAAGACCGTCGTCGTGGGCACCATCTGCTCCTACCCCAAGTTCACGCCGGTGCCCTTCAGCGAGGACTCGCTGTGGCAGGGCTACCCGGAGGAGACCAACGCCCCCTACGGCATCGCCAAGCTGGCCCAGCTGGTGCAGCTGCAGTCCAACCGCGCCCAGTACGGACAGCACGGGATCTACCTGATGCCCACCAACCTGTACGGGCCACGCGACAAGTTCAACCCGGCCGTGTCCCACGTGATCCCCGCCCTCATCAAGAAGGCCGTCGACGCCACCGAGTCCGGCGCCGACCACATCGACGTGTGGGGCACCGGCTCGGCCAGCCGGGAGTTCCTCTTCGTCGACGACGCCGCCGAGGGCATCCTGCTCGCCGCCGAGCGCTACGACGGCGCCGACCCCGTGAACCTCGGCGCCGACCGCGAGCTGCCCATCCGCGACCTCGTCGAGATCATCGTCGAGCTGGTCGGCTTCGGTGGCGAGGTGCGCTGGGACACCTCCAAGCCCGACGGCCAGCCCCGCCGCGGGGTCGACGGCAGCCGGGCCGCCAAGCTGTTCGGCTTCCGGGCCGCCACCAGCTTCGAGGAGGGCCTGCGGGCCACCATCGACTGGTACCTCGCCAACCGCAACGAGGCCGAGGCCCGCGCCATCTGACCTCCGATGCGGCCCCGGCTGAGCCGGAGCCGCGATCTGACCGGACGGTCAGAGGCCCAGCTCGTCCCGGAAGTACGCAGCGGTGCGGGCCAGCCCCTCGGCGAGGGTCACCTTCGGTACCCACCCGAGCTGCTCGCGGGCGACGGTGATGTCGGGCTGGCGCTGCTTGGGGTCGTCCTGGGGCAGGGGCTCGTACACCAGCTCGGACGGACCGCCCACGACCTCGAGCACCCGCTCGGCGAGCTCGATCATCGTGAACTCGGCCGGGTTGCCGATGTTGACCGGCCCCACCACATCACCGTCGAGCAGGGCCAGGATGCCGGCGACCTCGTCGCTCACGTAGCAGAACGACCGGGTCTGGCTGCCGTCGCCGTAGATGGTGATGGGGTCGCCCCGCAGCGCCTGGACGAGGAAGTTCGAGACCACCCGCCCGTCGTCGACCCCCATCCGAGGCCCGAACGTGTTGAAGATTCGCAATACCCGAATCTCAGTACCGTATTTGCGGTGGAAGGCGAAGGTGATCGCCTCGGCGAAGCGCTTGGCCTCGTCGTAGCAGGAGCGGGGACCGACCGGGTTCACGTGACCCCAGTACGACTCGGGCTGGGGGTGCACCTCGGGGTCGCCGTACACCTCGCTGGTGGAGGCCACGAGGAAGCGAGCCCCCTTGTCGGTGGCGACCTCGAGGGCGTTGCGGGTGCCGTCGGCCCCGACCGCCAGGGTCTCGCGGGGGTGGGCGAGGTAGTCCTTGGGCGACGCCGGGCTGGCGAAGTGCAGCACGGCGTCGACCGGGCCGGCGACCGTGAAGGGCTGGACGACGTCGTGCTCGACGAACGTGAAGGCCGTGTCGCCGTCGAGGTGGGCGATGTTGGCCTTGCGTCCCGTCAGGAGGTTGTCGTAGGCGATCACCTCGTCGCCGCGGGCGAGGAAGGCGTCGCACAGGTGCGAACCGAGGAAGCCCGCTCCCCCGGTGATGACCACCCGGGCCATCAGGCGCGCCCGATGCCCTGGTAGGAGAACCCCCGGCGCAGCAGTGCCGAGCGGTCGAGCAGGTTGCGGGCGTCGACGACGCGGTGGGCGTGCATGGCGGCGGCGACCTTGTCGAGGTCGAGCCACTTGAGCTCGTCCCACTCGGTGAGCACGGCGAGCACGTCGGCTCCCTCGACCGCGGCGTAGGGGTCGTCGCACACCACGACCTCGGGCAGCTCGGGCAGCGCGCCCGACACGGTGGGGTCGTAGGCCTGCACCCGCGCGCCGCGCTCGACCAGGCGTCGCACGATCTCAAGCGCCGGCGACTCACGCCGGTCGTCGGTGTTGGCCTTGAACGTCAGGCCCCACACACCGACCGTCTTGCCCTCGACCGATCCACCGGACATGTGCACGACCTTGTCGGCGGTCCGGGTGAACTGCTCGTCGTTCACGGCGATGACGCCCTCGAGCAGGTCGAAGTCGTAGCCCGCCTCCTTGGCGATGTACAGCAGCGCCCTCGAGTCTTTCGGGAAGCAGTTGTGCGCCACCAGCCCACCGGTCGAGACCACGGTGTGGGTCTCGGGGATCTCGACCGAGAAGACGTCACCGGCGAAGGGACGCTCGATCGTCTCGGTGACACGCACCCAGGCCGCGCCCTTGTGGAGACGCCGATAGCCGGTGGGCCGGATCCGCTTGGCCTGCCCCTCGATCGCGACGCGGATCTCGTCGGCCTCCTCGTCGCTGAACAGGAAGAGCGCTTCCTCGACCTGGTCGGCCCCGCTGATCACCAGCCAGTGGGTGTCCACGGTGGACTTCGGCGTGCGCCCGATCTTCTGGCGGGCCATGATGCCGCAGTCACCGAGCAGGCGGAGCATCCCGTCTGCCAGCGCCGACGACGCCGTGCCGTACTCGAGCACGACGCTCGGACCGCCGTCGACGAGCGACCAGGAGCCGTCGCCCTCCCACAGGCCGCGCAACAACGCCTGCTTCGCCCGGAGCGGCAGCCCCCAGACCACGTCGGGGATCCGCTTGTCGTAGCACGTCCGGCCGACGCCGAGGACGTGGCCGAACCATGCTGCGAGCACCCGAGAGGAGAGCGAGACCTGGCGGGTCGTGGTCAGACGGTGCGAGGCGACCTTCACACCGTGCCGTCGCCAGAAGTCCGCCACCACCTCGGCGAGATGGTCTTCGTCGGTGGGGTGGAACGACCAGGCGATGCGCTCACGGTCGCCATCGGATCCGATGTGCCCCTCCGCCAGATACAGCCCGAGCACGAACCACCAACGCTCGTCCACCGGGAGGTGCGCCGGGACGTAGGTGCCGTTGGTCGTCGTGCCACACGACAAGTAGGACTCCGGGATGCCCAGGTCCCGCGACTCGTCCAGTCGCATCGCGTTGCACCGCAGGACGTCTCGGCGGCGGTGCGAGGCCAGCCGGTGTGCCGCAGCTTCGAGCTCCGCACGGCCCTCCGGGGCGACACGGACGATCACCTGCGACGGCGCGATCCCGGCACCCTCGAGCCCGTCGAGCACCCGGAGCGTCGCCGGTGGGTCGGTCACCGACAAGGGCGCGTGCTGGGCCACCGGCAGCCAGTCGAAGACCCCGAGCTCGTCGGCGCGGCGGACGTCGAACGTGTCGGGATCGACGCCGTCGGAGGTCACGAAGGGATGGTCGGCGGTCACGCGGAGACGACGCCCCATCTTGGTGCGCACCTCCACGATGGCTCCCTCGTACGGGCGTCGGGTGAGGGCCGCGACCGCCACGAACTCCGGAGCCGGGTCGCCGAAGCCCCACGAGAGGACCTCCAGTCCGTCGACGCCGAGGCTGGCGACCTCGTCCGCGAGCGCCGAGAACGACTGGAGCCGGACGATGTCACCCCGACGTACCAGCAGGGTCTCGTCGCCGACGAAGCAGGAACCGCCCCACCCAGGTCCGGGGCGGAGGAACTCCTGGCCGATGCGCTTGTCGTAGCCCATGCCGAGCACGACGTCGTTGACGTCGGCGCCGACGGCCTCGCACAGGTTGGCGATGGCGTTGACGAAGCTGAGCTTGGTGGCGAGGAAGGCGTTGGAGGCGTACTTGATCGTCTCGGCGGACGCCGGGTCGGTGACCATGAGCGGGGCCGGCACGCCGATGTACAGCGAGGCGACGCGGATGGCGGCGTTCTGGTGGTCGGAGCCGATGACGACCCGGTCGGGCTTCAAGAAGTCGGCGACGGCCGAGCCCTCCCGGAGGAACTCGGGGTTCGACACCACGTACACGTCGGAGCGCCCGAGCGCCTGCTCGACGAAGCGGGTCGAGCCCACGGGCACGGTCGACTTGTTGACGACCACCGTCTCGGGCTCGAGGTGGGGCGCGATCTCACGGGCCGCCGCCTCGATGTAGGACAGGTCGGCAGACCCGTCGGCGCTCTGGGGCGTCGGCACGCAGAGGTAGGCGAACTCGGCGTCGGTCACGGCGGTGGCCGCCCCCAGCACGAACCGGAGCCGACCCGACTGCAGGCCCTCCCGGACGATCTCGTCGAGGCCGGCCTCCAGGATCGGGACCTCCCCGCGGTTGAGGGCGTCGACCTTGGCCTTGTCGATGTCGGCGCACACCACGTCGTGGCCGAGGTGGGAGAAGCACGCGCCGGTGGTCAGCCCGACGTAGCCGGTCCCGATGACGGCGATCTTGGCCATGCGCGGCGGTCTCCTCAGCCTGCGGTCAGGGGAGCCACCATGCTAGTGAGCCGCAGCCGGACGGCCCGAACCACCGAGGCGCGGCCCGGCGGATCAGCGGCAGTCGACGCCCGGCGGCGGGGTCGGGATCTGCGCCGGCACCGAGGACGTGGTGACGCTCAGCGGGATGGTGGTGCTCACCGCATCGTCGGCCGGGGTGGGCGGCAGGTCGGCGCCGTTGTTCGGCAGGTACTGCTTGAAGTCCTCGAGCGGGCGCGGCGTCTGGCGGAGGCCGGTGAAGTCGGACCCGAGGACGAGGGCCACGGTGGAGTCGCCCTTGTTCATCGGCCCCTCCTCGATGACGGCGTCGACGTCGAGGTAGCGGGCGAGCACCACGGCCGCCAGCTTCTGGTTGGGGTTCGCGTAGCGGATCGTCGTCTTGGCGTTGCGGAAGGAGGTGTCGTCCCGCCACTCGGTGACCGTGAAGCCGGTGGTGTTCAGCTGGTCGCCGACCTGGCGGGCGAAGCCGCTCTTGCCCGTCCCGTTGCGGACCTCCACCCGGATGGTCTTGAGCACGTTCACCATCGGGTTGTTGCCGCGGAAGATGTCGAAGATGGGCTGCGCCTCCCCCTCGTTCAGGTACAGCACCGCGGCGGCGCCGGCCCAGCCCTCGCGAGCCGGTGGCGTGTACACGTCGAGGGTGTCGGGGTCGAAGTCCTGCAGCTGGCGCCCGAGGTCGACGAGCTCCTTGCCGGTGATGCCGCTGTCGAGCAGGACGTTCTTCTGACCGACCTCGATCAGCTGGTTCAGCGTGAACGGGTTGCGGGCGCCCTGGGCGATGGCCTTCTTGAGGGCGGCCCGGATGAACTCCTGCTGGCGGCGGACGCGGCCGAAGTCGCTCGAGGAGTCCTCGGTCCACACGCCGCGATCGTCCTGGGTCTCGAAGTGGCGCGATCGGGCGAAGGCCAGGGCCTGGTCGGCGTCGAGCACCTGGCAGCCGGGCGTGTACTGGAACAGACCCGTGTTCTGGTCGCGTGACGGCCACGGGAAGTAGATGGGCACCCCGCCGATGGCGTTGACGAGCTGCTTGAACCCGTTGAAGTTCACCTGGACGTAGTGGTTGATCGGGATCCCGAAGTTGTTCTGGATCGTCTCGATCAGGCGCTGCGGTCCCCCGCTCGACAGCGCCGTGTTGATGCGGCCCTTGGGCCCGTTGGGTCCGCCGATGGGCACCCACAGGTCGCGCGGGAACGACAGCATCCAGGCCTTCTTGGCGCTGGGGTCGACCCGCAGCACCATGATGGTGTCGGTGTTGAGCGACGCGTCGCGCCCGACCAGCACCGGGTCGTTCGGGTCGAGGCCGGTGTCGTCGTCGGTCCCGACCAGCAAGAAGTTGGCGGGCTCGGAGGGCTTCGACTGCTGGATGATCCCCTGGCCCAGCTGGATCCGCTCGATGTCGGACACCTGGCGCTTCACGTAGGTGAGCCCGGCGGCGCCGACGAGGCACACCAGCACCACCACGATGTTGAACCCGATGAGCAGGCGCTGGCCCCAGGTGCGGCGCGGCCGACGGCGCCGGCCGGACCGCCGACGCGACCCGTCGGTGGCTCTCGAGGGGGTCTGGCCGGGGCCCTCGTCCGCCGTCGACGAGCCACCGGCGCTGAGCGCGCTCACGGGGGGCGAGGTTACCAACGGGTTACGACGCCGCGGCATCGCCCGGGTCTCCGGCTCTTCGGCCCGAGGGCCTCATCGCGGTGCGATCCGGGCGCCTCCTACTGCACCGGGAGGCCCAGCTCGCGGCTGATCACGAGGCGCTGGATCTCGCTGGTGCCCTCGCCGATCTCGAGGATCTTGGCGTCCCGGTACTGGCGGGACACCAGGGTCTCGTCCATGAACCCGTAGCCACCGAAGATCTGCGTCGCTTCGCGCGTCGCCGTCACCGCCGCCTCCGTCGCGTACAGCTTGGCGATGGCGGCCTCCTTCTTGAACGGCCGGCCGGTGTCGCGTCGCCACGCCGCGTCGTACACGAGCCCGCGGGCCGCCTGGGCCAGCACGGCCAGGTCGGCCACCTTGAAGGCCACCGCCTGGTTGGCGCCGATCGCCCGCCCGAAGGCGACCCGCTCGTTGGCGTAGCGCCGGCACTCGGCCAGGCAGCACTCGATCACCCCGAGGGCCAGGGCCGCGATGGCGACCCGCCCGTCGTCGAGGATGGCGAGGAACTGGGCGAAGCCCCGCCCCCGCTCCCCCAGCAGGTTGGCCTCGGGGACCCGGCAGCCCTGGAACGTCAGGCCGTGGGTGTCCGACGCGTGCCACCCCATCTTCCGGTACGGCGGCTGCACCTCGAACCCGGCGGTGCCGGCCGGGACCACGACGGCGGAGATCTCCGGGCGACCGCCCGGCCGGCCGGTGACCGCCGTGACGGTGACGACGGAGGTGATGGGCGTGCCGGAGTTGGTGATGAAGGCCTTCTCGCCGTCGATGACCCACTCGCCGGCGGCCTCGTCGAGCACCGCCTTGGTGCGGGTGCCGCCGGCGTCGCTGCCGGCGTCGGGCTCGGTGAGCCCGAAGCCGCCGAGCGCCCGCCCGGCCACGAGATCGGGCAGCCATCGCTGCTTCTGCTCCTCGGTGCCGAACTGGAAGATGGGGTTGGCGCCGAGCCCGACACCCGCCTCGAGCGTGATCGCCATGGACTGGTCGACGCGCGCCAGCTCCTCGATGGCGATGCACAACGTGGTGAGGTCGGCGCCGCCGCCGCCGTACTCCTCGGGGAAGGGCAGCCCGAACAGGCCGAGCTCGCCCATGGCGAGCACGACATCGACCGGGAAGGCGTGGTCGCGGTCCCATGCCTCGGCGTGCGGCGCCACCTCGGCCTCGGCGAAGTCGCGCACGACCTTGCGGAAGGCCTCCTGCTCGTCGCTCGGCTCGACGCTCATGGAACGGCTCCTTGTCGGTGGCGGTGCGCACCGGTCCGATGCCCCGGTCGCCGATCGTACGCTGGCGTGGTGCCCGCCAGCCCACCCGCCGGTCCGCCGCTCGCCGTGGTGGGCGGACGGCTCGCCACCGACCTCCTGGACGTGACGGCCGACCTGACCGCGCTGGACTCGTCGGGCTTCTGGGCCGTCGTCCTGCCGTTCGCCGGGGCGCCCGTCTGCGCGCGGTTCGCCACCGTGCGGCCCGCCCGCCCGTGGCCCGGGCCGCCGTGGCGGGGTCCAGCCGTCGAGGACTGGCGCACCAGCCTCGACCGCGCCGCCTTCGAGGCCGGGGTCGTCGCCATCCGCGAGGCGATCGCCGCCGGCGACGTGTACCAGGTCAACCTCACCCGCCGGCTGTCGGCGCCGCTGCCGGCGGTGGGCGGCGGCGGGGCGGGGAGCGTCGACATCGCCGCGCTCGGCGCCGCCCTCGCCGTGGGCAACCCGGCTCCCTACTCGGCCGTGGTCCGGCTCCCCGACCACGGCGTCGCCGTGGCATCGGCCTCCCCCGAGCGGTTCCTGGCCCGCCGGGAGCGCACCGTGCGCTCATCGCCCATCAAGGGCACCGCCGCCACGCCCGACGGCTTCGGCGCCAAGGACCGGGCGGAGAACGTGATGATCGTCGACCTGGTGCGCAACGACCTCGGCCGGGTGTGCGAGTGGGGATCGGTCGGCGTGCCCGCCCTGTGCGCCGTCGAAGCCCACCCGGGGTTGGTCCACCTGGTCAGCACCGTCGAAGGCCGGCTCCGTCCCGGTTGCGGCTGGGCCGAGCTCGTCGACGCCACCTTCCCTCCCGGATCGGTCACCGGGGCACCGAAGCTGGCCGCCCTCGACCACATCGCCCGGCTCGAACCCGTCGACCGCGGGCCCTACTGCGGCGCCATCGGCTGGGTCGACGCCGACCGGACCGAGGGCGACCTGAACGTCGCCATCCGCACCTTCTGGCTCGCCGACGGACACCTGCACCTCGGCACCGGCGGGGGGATCACCTGGGACTCGACGCCCGACGGCGAGTGGGCCGAGACCGAGCTGAAGGCGCACCGCCTGCTCTCGGTGGCCTCCAGCCCGCGGCCCGCGAGCCGACGGGACGTGCCTGCGCGACGATCGGCCCGTGATGACCGGTGACGTCCTCTGGCTCGACGGCGACCTCGTGGAGGCCGCGGCGGCGCGCGTCTCCCCCTTCGACCACGGGTTGACGGTCGGCGACGGCGTGTTCGAGACGCTGAAGGTCTGCGAGGGCACGGCCTTCGCGCTCACGAGGCACCTGCGGCGCCTCCGGCGCTCGGCGGGGGGCCTGGGGCTGCAGGTGCCCGTCGACGACGACACCCTGCGCGCCGCCACCGAGGCCGTCATCGCCGCCAACGGCTTCGGCGCCGTCGACGGCCGTGACGCCGCGACGGCGCCGCCGGGTCGGCTGCGCATCACGGTCACCGGCGGCGCCGGCCCGCTCGGCTCCGACCGGGGTGACGCACCGGCAACCGTCATGGTCGCCATCGCCCCCGCGGCGCCGCCGGCGGCGACCGTCGACGTCGTGACCGTGGCGTGGCGGCGCAACGAGCACTCGCCGCTCACCGGGCTGAAGACCACGTCCTACGCCGAGAACGTGGTCGCCCTGGCCGAGGCCCGGGCGGCGGGCGCCGGCGAGGCGATCTTCGCCAACACCGCCGGCGAGCTGTGCGAGGGCACCGGCACCAACGTGTTCGTGGTGCACGGCGGGGTGGTCCTCACGCCGCCGCTGCGCTCGGGCTGCCTCGCCGGGATCACCCGGGAGCTGGTCCTCGAGCTCGGCGTCGCCGAGGAGCGGGCGCTGCCCCTCGACGCCCTGGCCGCCGCCGACGAGGCCTTCCTGACCTCCAGCACCCGTGACATCGCCCCCGTCGCCCGCGTCGACGGCCGCCCGCTACCGGTCGCGCCCGGGCCGCGCACCAGGGAGATCGCCTCGGCGTTCGCCGAGCTCGCGGCCGACGACCGCGACCCTGACCTCCGGCAGAGCCGACCTCGGTCCGAGCGTCGGCGCCGGAGCGCCCGTGCGCGGCAGCCCGCAGCTCAGCGGGGCGGGCCGGCAGCAGGACGACCCGCCGCGGCGGCCTCGTTCGACGTCATCACCTGGTGGCGGTGGACGCGACGCGCCCGTACCCCGCACCGATCCCGATCGCCATCAGGACCAGCCCCACCCGAAGCGACCGGCGGCGGCAGGTCGGCAGCCGTCGCGCACCGGCACGTTCCCGTCGTCGCTCGGAACGACCAGCTCGAAGAACGGCGGTCCGCACTCGACGGTCACCGCCGGGTCGTCGGGCGAGGACACGTCGGAGGGCAGCGTGGCGAGCACGCCGCCCAGGACGAACAGGGCGAAGGCGACGACCAGCAGGACCACGCTGGGGAGGCGGCGGAGGCGCTGGCGCACGGGCCGGATGCTAACGAGCGAGACCGGCTGCTCGGGCGGACCGCCCGTCGCCGGGCCGTCGGGGGCCGCGGTGACCGCCGCCGCCCCCGTGACGCGCGCCAGCTCCGGGACTCGGTCCACGACGCGGGTGCCGGGTCAGTGGGCCGGGCGGAGGTGGACGACGTCGCCGGCGGTGACCTCCACGAGCTCGCCCGACGGCTGGCGCACCTGCAGGTGCCCGGCTCCGGTGACGTCGACCGCCTCGCCCTCCACGTCGCCGTCGGGGAGCTCGGCTCGCACCGTGCGACCGAGCGTGGCGGACAGCTCCCGGTAGCGACGCAGGACGGCGGCGGCCCCGTCGTCGCCCCCGCCGACGAGGAGCCCGTACCAGTGCTCGAGGCGCAGGAGCAGCTCGGTGAGCAGCCGGGCCCGGTCGACCGTCTCGTCCACGACGTGGTTGAGCGACACCGCGATGGCGTCGAGCTCGGGGGGCAGCTGCTCGGGCCAGTTGACGTTGAGACCCAGCCCGACCACCACCGCCTGCAGCCGGCCGGCCTCGAGCACCGCTTCGGCCAGGATGCCCCCGAGCTTGCGGCCCTCGAAGCGCGCACCGCCCACGACGACAAGGTCGTTCGGCCACTTCAGCAGCGGCTGCACCGGGGCGAGCGCGGCGCAGGCCTCCGAGGCGGCGATTCCCACCGCCGAGCTGACGAGCTGGACGCGGTCGAACGCCAGGGAGGGCCGCAGCAGGACCGACACCAGCAGCGACGAGCCGGCCGGCGCCTCCCACGAGCGGTCCAGCCGGCCCCGGCCGGCGGTCTGCTCGTCGGCCGCCTCGACGATGCCCTCGGGCGCGCCCTGGCGGGCCGCCTCGAGCAGATCCGAGTTCGTCGACCCCGTCCGAGCCACCCAGCGCACGTCTGTGAAGCGGGTCTCCGACAGGGCCGCATGGATGGGGTCGAGGTCCATGGCGGGCGAGCCTAGGCGTCGGGTGCGGGGCCGACGGACGCCCGGGACACCGGCGCTGGGGGGTCGGTTCGGCTGCGTCCGCGGCGCAGCCGGCGGGCGAGGTCCGCCGCGACGGCAAATGGCGAGGGGGGCCGTCGATGCCCTAGACAGAGGGCGTGCTGACCAAGGTTCTGATCGCCAACCGCGGCGAGATCGCCGTGCGCGTCATCCGCGCCTGCCAAGAGCTCGGCATCGCCTCGGTGGCCGTGTACTCGGACCTCGATCGCGACGCGCTCCACGTGCGCCTCGCCGACGAGGCCTACGCCCTCGGGGGCCAGACCGCGGCCGAGAGCTACCTCAACACCGAGAAGATCCTCGAGATCATCGAGCGCTGCGGTGCCGACGGCGTGCACCCCGGCTACGGCTTCTTCTCGGAGAACACCGACTTCGCCCGGGCCATCACCGCCCAGGGCGTCACCTTCATCGGCCCGCCGCCGGAGGCCATCGAGGTGATGGGCGACAAGGTGTCGAGCCGCATCGCCGCCCAGAGCGCCGGCGTCGCCGGCGTTCCCGGCACCACCGAGTTCCTCACCTCGGCCGACGAGGTCGTCACCTTCGGCGAGGAGCACGGCTGGCCGGTCGCCATCAAGGCCGCGTACGGCGGCGGCGGTCGCGGCATGCGCGTGGTGCAGTCCGCCGACGAAGCCGCCAGCGCCTTCGAGTCCGCCCAGTCCGAGGCGCTGAAGGGCTTCGGTCGCGACGAGTGCTACGTCGAGCGCTACCTGACCTGGCCCCGGCACATCGAGATGCAGATCATCGGTGACCAGCACGGCAACGTCGTGTGGGTGGGCGAGCGGGACTGCTCGGCACAGCGCCGCCACCAGAAGCTGGTCGAGGAGAGCCCGGCACCCGCCTTCCCCGACGAGATCCGCCAGGCCATGGGCGAGGCGGCGGTCAAGGTGGCCAAGGGCTGCGGCTACTACAACGCCGGCACGGTGGAGTTCCTCTACCAGGACGGCGAGTTCTACTTCCTCGAGATGAACACCCGTCTGCAGGTCGAGCACCCCGTCACCGAGCTGGTGAGCGGCATCGACCTGGTGGCCGAGCAGATCCGCGTGGCGTCCGGCGAGACGCTGTCGTTCACCCAGGACGACATCGACCGGCGCGGTCACGCCATCGAGATCCGCATCAACGCCGAGGACCCTGCCGGCGGGCGGTTCCTGCCCTCCCCCGGCAAGATCGGCACCATCGTGCCGCCCCAGGGCTTCGGCACCCGCTGGGACGGCGGCTACGAGTCCGGCGACGAGGTCAGCCAGTTCTACGACAACCTCGTGGGCAAGCTGATCTGCTGGGGCAAGGACCGACCGACCGCCATCGCCCGCACGTTGCGGGCCCTGCGCGAGTTCCGCATCGACGGCATCGCCACCACCATCCCGGCCGACATCGCCATCCTCGAGCACGCCGACTTCCAGGCCGCCGAGCACTCCACCAAGTGGGTCGAGGAGCGCCTCGACCTGTCGGGCGTGGGTGCCGCCGCAGCAGCGCCCGCGCCGAGGAGGAGGCCGAGGAGAAGGTGCGTCGCGACGTCGACGTCGAGGTGAACGGCCGCCGGTTCGCCGTGAGCATGTGGGTGCCCGCCTCGGCGCTCGCCGCCGCACCGGCGGCGGCAGGCGGCCGCGTCGCCGGTGCCGCGCGCCCCCGTCGAGGTGGGGGCGGGGCCGGTGTCAGCGCCGCCGGCTCGGGCGCCGTCGTGGTGCCGATGCAGGGGACGATCGTCAAGGTGCTCGTCGAGGCGGGCCAGACGGTCGAGGCCGGCCAGGCCGTGTGCGTCCTCGAGGCGATGAAGATGGAGAACCAGATCAACGCCGACAAGGCCGGCACGGTCAAGGAGGTCAAGGTGGCCCCCGGTGACTCGGTCGGCTCCGGCGACGTGGTCGCCGTCATCGAGTAGCCCCCTCGCCGACCACCCCCGGCCCGAAGCGTTCCCCATCACCCCCACCGGTGACCACGAACGCCTCCCCGCAGCCCCCGGTCAGCGGGTGCGGACGATGATCGTGCCGCCGGCCTGGTCGTGCCAGGCCCGGCGCAACGGGTCGAACAGCGCCGAGAAGTAGATGACGTACTGCAGCACGGACACCGGGAACGGTGCCGACGCCGCTGCGGCCGGCAGGAGGCTGCGGATGGCGGCCTGGCTCGGGGTCGGCTTCTTGCCGTCGACGTAGCGGGCGCAGCGGATGCCGAGCGCCCACATGGCCAGCGTCTGGCCGGCAAGCGACAAGGCGACGATCTGGTACGAGGCCAGCAGGACCACGAACGACGCCGTGACCCACAGCGGGTACTCGATGCTGTCGGCCGACTCGTTGGCCAGCGTCTCGGGGCCGATCGCCACGAACAGGGCCACGGTCACCGGCACGAGGCAGAGCAACGAGTCGAGCACGAGGCCCAGGCCCCGCTGCCACACCTCGGCGAGGGCGTTGGGGCCGGTCGCCGGGAAGTCCTCCAGGGTGGGCGGGCGGCGGGGCGTCGCCGGCTCCTCGGCCTCGCCGCCGGCTCCGCCACCTCCACCCTCGCTCGTGGGGGACGACGTCGGCTCGGGGAGCCGGGGCGGGAAGGTCGGCGCCTCGGGCCCCGAGGTCGGCCTGGACGGCGGCGCTGACGGCGTGGTCACCGACCCCGACGAACCCGACGACGGGCGAGCCGCCCCCGATCCCGACGCGGCAGCCTCCGGGACCGAAGCCGGACCTGACGACCCCGACGCCGGGCGAGGCGGCGGCGACCCCGGCCCCGAGGGCGCGGCCTCCGGCACCGCAGCCGGACCCGCCGACCCGCCCGACGCCGGCCCCGACCCCGGCACCGGTCCCGACGGCCCGGCGCCGGACCGGGCCGTGGGCTCACTCGGCGGCATCGGACAGCGCCTCGGCCAGCGCCGGGTGCACGAGCAGGCTCTCCACGATGTCGCTCACCCGCAAGCCGGCGGTCACGGCGAGGGCGATGACCGAGATGAGCTCGGCAGCGTGGCGGCCCACGATGGAGCCGCCGAGCACCACGCCGGTGGCGGGATCGGACACGATCTTGACGAACCCACGGGGGTCGTTCTCGATCAGCGCCTTGGCGTTCGCCGAGAACGGCACCTTCGTCACCCGGATCTTGCGCCCCTCGGCGAACGCGTCGGCCTCGGCCAACCCGACGTCGGCGATCTCGGGCACGGTGAAGATGGCCGAGGCCGCCTTCTCGTAGTCGAGGTGACGATGCGGGCCCACGTGCAGCCCCATGGCGTGCTCGGCGATCTTGCGGCCCTGCATGGCGGCCACCGACGACAGCGGCAGCTTCCCCGACAGGTCGCCCGCGGCGTACACGTGGGGCACCGACGACTGGCAGTTGTGGTTCACCAGCACGAAGCCGGCCCCGTCGACCTCCACCCCGGCGTCGTGCAGGCCCAGCGCCTCGGAGTTGGGGATCGACCCGATGGCGAGGATGGCATGGCTCCCCACGGCCCGGCGCCCGTCGTCGCAGGACACGGTCACCGTGGCGGCGGCCTGGTCGACCTCGATGGACTCGGCCCGGGCGCCCTTGAACAGCCGCACGCCACGTCGCAGGAAGTCGTCCTCGAGCGCAGCCGCCACCTCCGGGTCCTTCTGGGGCAGGACCTGCTGGCGGCTGACGATGAAGGTCACGTCGCAGCCGAAGGCGGAGAACATGTGGACGAACTCCACACCGGTGACGCCGGCGCCGATCACGACGAGGTGCTCGGGCAGCTGGGGCGGCGGGTAGGCGTCGCGGGTGGTCAGCACCCGCTCGCCGTCGACGGGCGCCCACGCGGGGATGCGCGGGCGGCTCCCCGTGGCCAGCACGACCACGTCGGCGTCCAGCTCGACCGGGCCGGTCTCGGTGTCGGCGACCACCTCGTGGGGGCCGACCAAGCGCCCCGAGCCCCGCACGAGGCGCACGCCCTGGCTCTCGAGCAGCCCGGTGACCGATCCCTGCAACGTGTGCTCGATGGCACCGATGCGGGCCTTCAGGGCGTCGAAGTCGAGGTTGGCCCGCACGTCGGTGAGCCCCATGCCCCGGGCCTCGTTGATCATGGAGAGGGCCCCGCCGGTGGCGATCATCGCCTTGGAGGGGATGCAGTCCCACAGGTGCGCCGCACCGCCGACCACGTCGCGCTCGATCAGGGCGACCTCGGCACCGAGGCGCGCTGCGTGCGTCGCCGCCTGGTTGCCCGCCGGTCCCCCACCGATGATCACGAAGCGCTTCGACGGCATGGCGGCAGGCTATCCGGCACCCCGTGGCGCCCCGCCCGACCGGGTCCTGTCGTCGCACCGCGAGCCCCGTGGCCAGCTCGTGGCACCCCACCGCGAGACCCGTCGGCCGGCGGGTCAGCCGGCGCCGGTCAGCCGCCGGGGCGCTCCAGGCGCACGAGGCGATGGTCGGCCGTGAACAGCCGGCGGGTCAGGCCCAGGCCGATCACCGTGACGCTGGTGGCCACCGAACCGAGGATGAGGTACATGATCGCCAGCTGCACCAGCACCGCCTGGGTCGGGTCCACGCCCGCCAGGATGAGGCCGGTCATCGCCCCGGGCAGGAACACCAGGCCCACCGCCTTGGTGGACTCGATCTGGGGGATCATCGCCGTCCGCAGGGCGTCGCGCACGTAGGGCCTCGACGCCGCCGGCCATGGATGGCCGAGCGCGAGGCGGGCCTCGACCTCGGGCCGCTTGTCCCGCAGCTCGCCCACCACCCGTCGGGCCGCGACGACGGTGGAGGACATCGAGTTGCCGATCATCATGCCGGCCAGCGGGATGAGCGTGGCCCCCTGCAGCGGGAACATCCGGAAGCCGAAGATGACCCCGAGGCTGATGACCGACACGGCCAGCTCGGCGGCGAGGGCGAGGCCGAAGACGGACGGGACCTCCGGTGCGCGTCGACGGACGGTGAAGGCGGCGAACACGACCATGGCGCCCACCCACAACCAGGCCCACACCAACGGCTGGGACGGGTCGAGCACGAGCTTGAGGGCGAACCCCACCAGCAGCAGCTGCACGCCCGCCCGCAGCGACGACCACGCGATCGGCCCTTCCAGGCGCAGGCCCTGCCACCACGAGAGCCCGAGCGCCACCACGATCAGCACGAGCGAGGCGGCGACCCCCGCCCAGCCGATGTCGGTGTCGGTCACGGCCCCTCCAACGGCTCGAACGAGCGGGCGGCGAGCAGCCCGGCCGCCTCGTCGTCGGGCACGACCCGACCGCCGGCGATCACCACGATGCGATCGGCGAGGCGCTCCGCCTGGTCGAGGTCGTGGGTGACCCACACGACGGGGATGCCGTCGTCGGCCAGCCCGCGGGCGAGCCGCTCGACCATGTGGCGGGCGTCGACGTCGAGGGCCGAGGTGACCTCGTCCATCAGCAGGACCTCGGGGTTGGTGAGCAGCGTCCGGGCGAGGCACATCCGCTGCGCCTCCCCGCCGGACAGGTCGTCGGCCCGGCGGTCGAGGAAGCCCGCGTCCAGCCCGCACCGGCCCAGCACCTCCGCGGCCCCCGCATCGTCGACGTGGACGTCGGCGACCCGCAGGTTGTCGCGCACGGAGCCGCCGAAGACCACCGGCCGCTGGAACACCATCCCGACGCGACGTCGCAGCACCGTCGGGTCGACGGCCGCGAGATCCTCGCCGTCGAGCAGGATCCGCCCCGACGTCGGCACCTCCAGGCGGTTGCACATCCGCAGCAACGTCGACTTGCCCGACCCCGACGGCCCGGCGAGCACCGTGATGCCCTCGCACGCCAACGACAACGACACGTGGTCGACGATCGTCGAGCCGTCGGCCACGAGCGACACGTCCTCGAAGCGGAACCCCTCCCGGAGCGCACCGGGTCGGTGACCCATGCCCGCAGCATGCCACCACCCCGCCACCCGACCGTTACGGTGGACCCGTCCCGATGCGGGAGGGGCGGTCACCGACCGCCCGATCGGACAGCGGACGAGCCGGAGGATGCGTGGACGAGGAGCTCCGCTGGACCGACGGGGTGGGCACCGCCCGGCTCGTGCGCGCCGGCGATCGAGCGGCCACCGAGGTCGTCGCCGCCGCCCTCGAGCGCATCGACCACCTGAACCCCCTGCTCAACGCCGTGTGCTGGCGCTCGTTCGAGCGGGCCGCCGAGCAGGCAGCCGGCTGGGACCGACGCCGCGCCTCCGGGGATCCGGCCGATCTGCCGACCTTCGCCGGGGTGCCCCTGCTCCTCAAGGACGCGCTCGGTCACCTGCCCGGCGACCGGATCACCTACGGCTCGCGGTGGCTGGTCCGCCACGACTGGCGGGCCTCGGACACCTCCGCGGTGGCCGGCCGGCTGGTCGCCGCCGGGACGTGCGTTGCCGGCCGCACCACCTGTCCCGAGCTGCTCCTCGGCGACACCACCGAGCCGCTCGCCCACGGTCCGGTCCGCAACCCGTGGGACCCCGCCCGCACCCCGGGCGGCTCGAGCGGCGGCGCGGCCGCGGCCGTGGCCGCCGGTCTGGTGCCGATCGCCCACGGCAACGACACCGGCGGGTCGCTGCGGATCCCGGCGTCGCTGTGCGGGCTGGTCGCCTGCAAGCCGACCCGCGGCCGGGTCCCGGCCGATCCCCTCTCGGGCGGGTTCTCGCTCCTGTTGGCCGAGGGCGTCCTCGGCCGCAGCGTGCGAGACGTCGCCGCCGGCCTCGACGTCATCAGCGGGCCGGGGCCGGCCAGCCTCCTCGGTGGCGGGCTCCCGGTGGCGGCACCGACCGAGGCCACCGACGCCGTCGAGCGCCGCACCGGCGACCCCAGGCGCGTCGCCGTGCTCACGACCGACGCCGACGGCAGCCCGCTCGACCCGGCGACCGCCGACGCCGTGGTGCGCACGGGCTCGCTGCTGGCCGATCTCGGCCACGACGTCGAGACCGTCGAGGCCGCCGCCCTCGGGCTCACGGCGTTCGACGAGATCACCTTCGGGCTGTTCCCCGCCCTCGTCGCCGCCGACGTCCGCCGCTGGTCTCGGGTCCTGCGCGAGGATCCCGGGCCCGACGACCTCGAGCCCTACGTCCACCAGCTCGTGGAGCTCGGCTCGATCTCCACGGCCGCCGACCTCGCCGTCGTGCTCGACCGCCTGGGCGACCTGACCCGGCGCACCAGCGAGCGGTGGGACGGCATCGACGTGCTGCTGACCGCGGCCACCCCGCGCCCGGCGCCCGAGCTCGACCACTACGACCGGGGTGATTCGATGACCTCGTTCCTGGCCGCCACCGAGCTCGGCTCGCTCACCGGCTGGGTGAACCAGACCGGCCAGCCCGCCGTGGCCGTCCCGATCGGGTGGACGCCCGACGGCCTGCCGATCGGAGGTCAGGTGGTCGGCCGCCACGGCGACGACGTGCAGCTGCTCGCCCTGGCCGCCGACCTCGAGGTGGCCAACCCCTGGGACGACCGCCGCCCGCCGTCGACCGGGGCGTAGGGACCTGCCCTTCGCCCCTGGACGGCCCCGACACCCGTCGTACCGTGACCTCAGGACCCCCGCGTCCGAGGAGGTGCGGGCATGGCTGCACACGATCGCCCAACGTGGACCCCGGAGCTGGCGACGCTCGAGCGGCGGCTGGCCGCCCAGGAGTGCGAGCTGGCCGAGCTGCGCCGGGAGGTGCGACAGCTCCGCCGGGCGCCGTCTGCGCCGACACCGGGGGACACCGACCTCGCTGCCGGTGAGACGACCGCAGCAGCCCTGGCCCACCCCGACGAGCACGCCGGCGTCGCCGGGCACGCCGGCGTCGGCGAACCATGCCTCGTCGACCGGCGCGGCCTGCTGCGGCGCGCCGGGATGGCGGCCGGTGCCGCCGTCGCCGGGACGGCCCTGGTGACGGGGACCGCCGAGCCGGCCGAGGCCGCCACCTTGATCGGCTCGGGCAACCCGGGCGTGCGGGGCGACGGCATCGGCGGCGACGGCGTCGTCGGCAACACCGACCAGCCGGGTGCCAGCGGCGTCTACGGCAACACGTCGACCACCGGCGCGGTCGGGATCACCGCCCGCCACCTCGCCGGCGGCGTCGCCCTCGAGGCGATCGCCAGCGGCACGGTCTACGGCACCGGCGTGGTGGGGCGGGGATCGGAGGCCGGCGTCTACGGCATCGCCATGGGGTCGGGCGAAGGGTTCGGCGTCGTGGGCGTCGGCCGAGTCGGCGGGACGTTCAACGGCGACGCCGCCAACGCCGCGCTGCCGAGGACATCACTCGACCCACCGCCGACGCTGACCTCGGCGGGCTCCTCCGGGATGCTGATCAACGACAAGGACGGCGCCCTGTGGTTCTGCGCCACCAACGGCGTTCCCGGCACCTGGCGCGAGCTCGCCGGACCCACCTCGGCCGGCAGCCTGCACATCCTGCCGGCCAGCACCCGCATCTACGACAGCCGCCCCGGTGAGGCCCCGCTCAACGTGACCAAGGGCCTGCTGGTGAGCGGGGCCGAACGCATCGTGAGCTGCCTGCAGGGCACCGCGGCGGGGGTCGTGCCCATCGGCACCACCGGCATCCTGGTGAACATCACCGTGACCAGCACGTCGGCGGCGGGCTGGGTGTCGGCCTACAAGACCGGCCTCATGTGGCCGGGCACGTCGACGATCAACTGGAGCAGCGCCGGCACCACCATCGCCAACAGCGCCGTCGTCGCCCTCAGCTCGCTGTACCAGCTCACCCTCAAGGTGTCGCCGGGCTCGAGCACCCACGTCATCGTCGACGCCATCGGCTACTACCGCTGACGGCTCATTTCCGGTGCTCCGCGCCGCTCCCGTAGCCTGGCGCCCGTGAGCGAGACGCCCGATCCCACCGCCCCTTCCGCCCGCTACGAGGACTGGAAGGCCCTGGCCGCCGCCGAGCTCAAGGGCGCCGATCCCGACTCGCTGGTGCGACACCGACCCGAGGGCATCGACGTCAAGCCGCTCTACACCTCCGGCGACCTCGCCGGCATCGACTTCCTCGAGTCGCTGCCCGGCCAGGCGCCGTTCGTGCGGGGCCCGCGGGCCACCATGTACGCCAACCGGCCGTGGACCATCCGCCAGTACGCCGGCTTCTCCACCGCTGAGGAGTCCAACGCCTTCTATCGCCGCAACCTCGCCGCCGGCCAGATGGGTCTGTCGGTGGCCTTCGACCTCGCCACCCACCGCGGCTACGACTCGGACCACCCCCGCGTGGTGGGCGACGTCGGCAAGGCCGGCGTGGCCATCGACTCGGTCGAGGACATGAAGCTGCTGTTCGACGGCATCCCCCTCGAGAAGATGTCGGTGTCGATGACCATGAACGGGGCGGTCATCCCGGTCCTGGCGATGTTCGTCGTGGCCGGCGAGGAGCAGGGCGTGGAGGCGGCCCAGCTCAGCGGGACCATCCAGAACGACATCCTCAAGGAGTTCATGGTCCGCAACACCTACATCTACCCGCCCGAGCCCAGCATGCGGATCGTGGCCGACATCATCGAGTACACGGCGAAGCACATGCCGCGGTTCAACTCGATCTCCATCTCCGGCTACCACATGCAGGAGGCGGGGGCCACGGCCGAGCAGGAGCTGGCCTTCACCATCGCCGACGGCCTGGAGTACGTGCGGGCCGCGCTGGCCAAGGGCCTCGACGTCGACGCCTTCGCCGGTCGGCTGAGCTTCTTCTTCGCCATCGGCATGGACTTCTTCATGGAGGTGGCCAAGCTGCGGGCGGCCCGGCTGCTGTGGCACCGGGTGATGACGCAGTTCGAGCCGCGCAAGCCGCAGTCGCTGATGCTGCGCACCCACTGCCAGACATCGGGCGTGTCGCTCACCGAGCAGGACCCGTACAACAACGTCGTGCGCACCGCGGTCGAGGCGATGGCCGCCGTGCTCGGCGGCACCCAGAGCCTGCACACCAACTCCTTCGACGAGGCCCTCGGGCTGCCCACCGACTTCTCGGCCCGGATCGCCCGCAACACCCAGCTGATCCTCGCCGAGGAGACCGGCATCACCGACGTGGTCGACCCGCTGGCCGGCTCCTACTACGTGGAGTCGCTCACCAACGCCCTGGCCGACGAGGCGTGGGCGCTCATCGAGGAGGTCGAGGCGCTCGGCGGCATGACCAAGGCCGTGGCCTCGGGGATGCCCAAGCTGCGCATCGAGGAGTCGGCGGCCCGCCGCCAGGCCCGCGTCGACCGCGGCGAGGACGTCGTGGTCGGCGTGAACAAGTACCAGCCCGACGACGTCGAGCACGTCGAGGTGCTCGACATCGACAACACCAAGGTCCGCGAGGAGCAGATCGCCAAGCTGCAGGCCGTGCGGGCCGGCCGCGACGAGGCCGCCTGCCGGGCCGCGCTCGACGCGCTGACGGCGGGGGCCGAGGGCGAGGCCAACCTGCTGGCCCTCGCCGTCGACGCCGCCCGGGCCCGAGCCACCGTCGGCGAGATCTCCGACGCCATGGAGGCGGTGTTCGGCCGCCATCGGGCCGAGATCCGTACCATCTCCCACGTGTGGTCCAAGGAGTACGAGGGCGACGCCGACGTGGCCGAGCTCGAGGGCGAAATCGAGGCGTTCACCGCCGAGCAGGGTCGCCGCCCGCGCATGCTGGTGGTGAAGATGGGCCAGGACGGCCACGACCGCGGCGCCAAGGTCATCGCCACCGCCTTCGCCGACCTCGGGTTCGACGTCGACGTCGGCCCGCTGTTCCAGACGCCGGCCGAGGCCGCCCGCGACGCCGTCGAGAACGACGTCCACGTCGTCGGCGTGTCGAGCCAGGCCGCCGGCCACAAGACGCTGGTCCCCCAGCTCATCGAGGAGCTGCGCAAGGCCGGCGCCGACGACGTCGTCGTCGTGTGCGGCGGGGTGATCCCCCCGAAGGACTACGACTTCTTGGAGGCGAAGGGCGTCGCCGCCGTCTTCGGTCCCGGCACCAACATCCCCGTGGCGGCCCGCAAGGTCCTCGAGCTGGTTCGGGCCAAGCGTCCGGCCGCCTGACGGCGCCACCCGTGGCCGCCGCGCCCGACGCCGAGGCCCTCGCCGCCGGCATCCGCTCGGGCGACCGACGGGCCCTCGCCCGCGGCATCACGCTGGTCGAGTCGATCCGCCCCGACCACCAGGCCCAGGCCACCGCCCTGCTGGAGTCGCTGCTCCACGCCACCGGCCGGGCCGCCCGCATCGGCATCAGCGGGCCGCCGGGGGTCGGCAAGTCCACCTTCATCGAGGCCTTCGGACTGCACGTCATCGAGCAGGGCCACCGGGTCGCCGTCCTGGCCGTCGATCCGTCGTCGACCGTGTCGGGTGGGTCGATCCTCGGCGACAAGACGAGGATGACCGACCTGGGTCGCCACCCCGATGCCTTCATCCGCCCCTCCCCCGGCGGCGGCCAGCTCGGCGGCGTCGCCCGACGCACCCGCGAGGCGATGCTGCTGTGCGAGGCGTTCGGCTTCGACGTCGTGATCGTGGAGACCATCGGCGTCGGCCAGTCCGAGGTGGCGGTGGCCGACCTCGTCGACCTGTTCCTGCTGCTCGTCAGCCCGGGCGGCGGCGACGAGCTGCAGGGCATCAAGCGGGGGATCATGGAGCTGGCGGACCTGATCGTGGTCAACAAGGCCGACGGCGACCTCGAAGCGGCTGCCGGTCGGACCCGGGCCGACTACGGCAACGCCGTGCACCTCCTGCGCCCGAAGTGGCGGACGTGGGCGCCGCGGGCGCTCGCCTGCTCGGCCCTCGAGCACCGCGGTGTCGCCGAGGTGTGGGCGGCCATCGAGGAGTTCCTCGACGAGGTGCGCGCCACCGGCGAGCTCGACGAGCACCGCAGCCGCCAGGCCGTGGCCTGGCTGTGGTCGGAGGTCCACGACGACCTCGTCGACGACTTCCGGACCGACCCGGCCGTGCGCGCCCTGCTCGACGAGCTCGAGCCGGCCGTGGCGGCGGGCCGCACGTCGCCGAGCGCGGCAGCCGGGCGGTTGCTCGACGCCTACCGCGGCCGCTGAGCCGCGCCCGGCGGATCAGCTGCCGGCGGGGGGTGCCCCGGGCGAGCCGGGTGGACCGGGCGGCGGCGTGCCGTACCCGGGGGCCGGGGGCGGCGAGGCGTAGCCCGGCACGCCTCCCGGGGACGGTGCCGCGTAGCCCGGCGTGCCGTACGGCTGCCCCGGGCCGCCGTAGCCGCCGTAGGGCGTGGTCGGCGGGTTCTTCGCCTTGGACCGGCGTACCAGCCCCACGATCAGCACGATGAGGCCGATGAGGAACAGGAAGCCCCCGAGGAAGATGCCGCCGAACAACAAGCCGAGGCCGAGGGCGATGGCGGCGCCGATCCTGGAGGTCGGCGGCCCGATGGCGACGGTGGTCCGGCTCGACGACGAGAACCCCGACGAGCCCGAGAAGCTGTCGGGCGACACGGTCACGGTGTAGGTGCCGTCGGTCGGTGCGTCGAACGTGCCGGTGGCGTAGTAGGTCTCGGAGTTGTTGGTGTAGCTCGACGAGCTCGACGAGCTGCTCACGGGCACGTCGGCGCCGCTCGGCGCCTTGATCTTGACGTCCGGTGTGTTCAAGAAGCTCGAGCTCGACGTGTAGATCGAGTGCTCACCCGACTTCAGCTGCACGGTGCTCGTGCCCGTGCCCACGGTCTTGAACTCCGAGAACACGCCCGCCAGACTCACCACGCCCACGCCGATGCCGACGCCGAACACGACGAAGCTCAGCACGATCAGGATGATCCCGATCAGGACACCCTTGCCCTTCTTCTGCGCCGGTGCCGGCGCCGCACTGGGATAGGCCACGGGGAGAGTATGGCCGACAGCCGGTGGGGTCGGCGGGCATCTCGTCGGGGCGTGCACCCGTGGCCGAGCCGCCGGGTCGGCGCCACCGACGCCTCAGCTGCGGGCGCGGGCCACCCGACGCATGGCGAGCAGGGACGGGAACCCGACGACGAAGGTCTGCACCGCCCACTGCCCGGCGGCGTCGCCCAGGCCCAGCCGCTTGGCCCGGCGGTAGGCGAACGCGGCCTCGCCGACGTGGAGCGCTGCCGCGACGGCCAGCAGCTTGCGCAGCTCGGACTGCTCGGGCAGAGGCACCGTCTCGCGGGCCTTCTCGTAGGCGGGGCGGCTCAGCGCCAGCAGCTTGAGCATCGCGATGCCCCCGTCGAGGAAGAGGAACCACCCGAGCCCGGGTGAGGCGAACACGGGCGGCTCCGTCGCCGGGGCGTGTGTGCTGGCGGTCATGGCTCCTCCGTCTCGAGGTGGTCGGTCGCGGTGATGCGGGCCACGAGCCCGCGCAGCTTCTCGCCGAAGGCCTCCATGCCGTACTGCTCGGCGCGGGCCTCGGCCCCGGCGGACAGCGCGGCCCAGCGATCGGGGTCGAGCACCACGTCCTCGGTGAAGCACACCAGCTGGACCAGCGGCTCCCAGTGCAGGCCGCTGACGCCGTGCTCGACGACCTCCTCCTGGCCGGCTGCCCGGATGACGACCGGCACCGCCCCGGCCGACATCGCCTCCACGGTGGTGATGCCGAAGTGCTCGAAGCGGTCGGGCTGGGTGTCGGGATCCTCGCCCAGACCGGTGGCGTGCCAGTAGATCGAGGCACGGGCGTAGAGGTCCTTGACCTCGGCACCCGGC
Organism: Acidimicrobiales bacterium; assembly: GCA_041394145.1. Classification (GTDB taxonomy): domain Bacteria; phylum Actinomycetota; class Acidimicrobiia; order Acidimicrobiales; family Acidimicrobilacustridaceae; genus JAWKIW01. Next base: position 21,711 of record JAWKIW010000013.1, on the reverse strand, counting down.
GCGTCGACGTGCAGGACGACGGGCAGGCCTTCGGCCTCGGCCCGGACCTTGTCGAGGTAGGGCCGGTCGACGTCGCTGCAGCCGCCGACGAGGTGCAGCGTCCAGTCGGGCATGCGTCCCCGCCACTCGAGGGCCCGCATGGCCCGCACCAGCTCGAGCTGCTTCTTGGAGTGCCCGTGCTTCGGCTCGAAGAAGCGCCCGACGTTGAGGATGATCTTGTCCTTGTCGCCGCGGTGCTGCAGCGTGACGGGCGGGTTCAGCACGCCCGTGTCGATCTGCCACCACCGCCGGATCCACTCGCGCGTGTAGGCGGAGTTGGCCACCACCCGGTCGTAGGACGCGACCCAGTCGAAGCCCGGCGGCGGGCCGGCGATCGACGGGTAGCGACGACGCAGGATGGCCTTCAGGTCGCCGCCGACCTGGACGCCCACGACGGGGACGCCGAGCCGGCGCGCATCGCCGGTGCCGAAGACATCGGCGGGCACGTGGTGGTCGGAGACGATGCGGATGGACACCGGCTCGCCGTCGTCGCGGCCGACGACCGGGACCGTCACCGGCACCACCATCCGGCGGTCGACCCGCGAACGGGGTGCCTCGATCACGAGCGAGGCCACGAAGCGGCCGTCGGCCTCGATCCGCACCTTCACGGGCGGCAAGCCGTGCCCGACCATGCGGCCGAGCAGGACGACGACCTCGGTTTCGTGCCCGGCAGGGACGCCGACGTCGACCCTGGCGTCGCCCGTGGTCCAGCGCACGCGGTGGTCGCCGATCATCTCCTCGGGGTGGAAGCCCCGCACGTAGGAGACGCCGACACCGGGCGCCGCGACCAGGGGCCGCAGCCACCGCTTGGCACGGGACCGGAGGTCGTCACCTTCGGGCGGGGGCGGCGTCGGGAAGTGGACCACGTACAGGCCATGCGCGGCCCGGTTGGTGGCCACGCTCGTGTAGGAGGCGTTGACGAAGAGGTCGACGTCGCCGCTCGCCTCCTCGACGGCTCCCTGCCCGAGGTCGATGATCTCGACGCCGACCCGGGAGAGGTCGAGCTGCAACCGCTCGCCGAGGGCCTCGGTGTCGACCGGCTCGTGGGCGAGCAGCGTGACGTCGTGGTCGGCGGACAGGACCTCGGCGATCCCGCCGGCGAACTTCTCGCCCCCTCCGGCGGTCGGCCACCACTGGTCGTACACCGCGACCTTCACGCCGCGTCCTCCCCCGTCGCCGCGGCATCGGGCCCGGGCCACGGTCGCAGGGCCCGCTCCCCAGCGGTGCCACGCACGGCGTCCTCTGCGGCCGTCCACGCCTCGCGCGGCAGCCACCGGTGGGCGAGGGCCGCGTCGGTGACCCGCCGGCGGGTCCGCAGCACCCGACGCTCGGCCAGCATCTCGGGCGCCCACTTGAGGTACGACAGGAACGACCGGGCGCGGTTGCGAACGAGGCGCAGGGGCGGACGTCGGCCGTGCAGCAGCGGGGGCAGGACGTCGCGGCGGGCGTAGCTGGCGGTGGCGGTGACGTAGCCGGCCACCGCGCCCCACGCCAGCCGAGCTGGCGCGTTCTTCGTCAGCATCAGCAGCCGGTTGCGCTCGACGAAGTAGTGGAACATGTCCGAGCCCTCGCCCCCGCTGCTGGCCGCGTGCAGGTGCCGCAGCACCGACGTCGGCACGTAGCGGTAGCGCCACCCCTGGACCTGTCCCCGCCAGGACAGGTCGGTGTCCTCGTAGTAGAGGAAGAACCGCTCGTCGAGCAGCCCCACCTGCTGGAGGTACTCGCGGCGCAGCAGCACCCCGCCGCCGCACCAGTTGAAGACCTCGCAGGGCTCGTCGAACGAGCCGTCGTCGACGGCGAGGAACCCGCGGTCGCCACCGAAGCCGTCGTCGATCAGGACCGAGCCGGCGCTGTTCACCACGTCGAACGGATCGTCACCCATCGGCACCCGCACCCACCTCGGCTCGGGGCCGATCCGCGCCCGGGCCCGGTACCAGCCGCTGGTGAGCTCGATCTCCTTGTCCTGCTCGGCCGCCAGCTTGACCGACGCGAACCGCAGCCCCGGCGCCTCGGGCTCCTCCACGAACGGCACCCGCAACACGGCGCGGCCGCCGAGCCAGCGGAAGGTGGTGCCGTCGGGCAGCGGCTCGGGCGCCCAGGCCCCGTCGACGAACTGGGTGAGGCCCAGCCGCGACACGCCTTCGCCCTCCACGAGCAGGTCGTGGATCCGGACGCCGAGGTCACGGGAGTCGCCGGGGGCCTGGAACGTCGGCGACTCGACGACGAGCTCCCGGTACCGCGGCGCGAACAGGATCTTCGGGCAGGCTGCCCCGAGCTGCTCGTCGGCCTCGAGCGCGTCGACCAACGGTGCCAGCCAGCCGGGCTCGACGAAGGCGTCGTTGTTGACGAGCGCGACGTGGTCGACCCCGGCCAGGTCGCGCAGGGCGGCGTTGTTGCCGCCGGAGAACCCGAGGTTCGCCCCGGTGCGGATCAGGTGCACGTCCGGGAACCGGGCCTCCACCTCGTCGCTGCTGCCGTCGGTGGAGGCGTTGTCGACCACCACGATCTCGAAGCGGTCGGGGTCCCACTCGGTGCGCTGCAGGTGTTCGACGCAGCGCTCCACGAACTCGCCGCCGTTGTAGTTGAGGACCACCACGCGGACGAACGGACGCCGGTCGAGGCGCGCCGCCGAGGTCACCGTCGGACCCCGACGGCGTAGATCTCGTTGGGTCCGTAGAGGTGGCGCAGCGCCTCGTCGTGGCGCGCCGCGGTGGTCTCGGCGAGGTGGCGCAGCTCGGCGAGGCGCCCGTCGTGCTCGCCGATCCAGTGGGCGAGCCCCTCAACGGCGGCGCGCAGCCGGTGCAGCTCGTCGAGCACCGTGTCGAGCTGGAAGGACTCGTCGTAGCGGATGGGGGCCATGGGGGCGACCTCCACCTCGGCATCGCCCCACGGCTCGGGGGCCTCGACGCTCAGCAGCTCGGGTGGTGGGCCGGGCACGTCGAGGGGGTTGCCGCCCGCCTCGAGGAGGTCGAAGCCGGTCTGGTCGAGCAGGAACCGCAGGAGGTCGACCGTGTAGAGGCGCACGTGGGTCGGATCGGACCAGAAGTCGTTGGTCAGGTTGGCGAGGCACGCCGGGTTCGGTGTGACGATGATGACCACGCCGCCGGTGGGCACGATCCGGGCGATCTGCTCGAGCATCTGGAACGCCTCGTCGACCGAGAGGTGCTCGATGAGGTGGGCCAGGAACACGGCGTCGGGTCGTTCGGTGGTGGAGCCGACGAACTCGATCACGTCGGCCTGCACCGCCTCGACGCCGGCGTCGGCAGCCTGCTTGACCATCTCGGGGTCGAGGTCGACCCCGAGCACGCGGCCGACCTCGGGCGCGGCCAGCTGCAGGAACTCGCCCCGTCCGCATCCCAGCTCGAGCAGCAGCTGCTTGCCGGCCACGAACGGCAGGTACTGGCTCCGCACGTGCCGGGCGTGGTCGGGGTCGAAGCCCTGGGACGCGTAGTAGCGGCTCTCGAGCTCTTCGGGGACGGGCATGGTGCTCTTCTTCGGACGTGGAGTCGGACGGTTGGGGTGCCGGTCAGGCGCCTCGGACTTCAGGGTCGGCGGCGGCCGCGGTGGCGGCCCCGGGCTCGGGCCGCGAGGTGACGACGGCCGAGCCGTCGTGGGCGACCACGATGGCCCCGTCGAGCGCCGACACCCCGTTGGCCACGAACTCGCCGACGACGTCGAAGCCGACCGCGTCGGTGTGCCAGTCGTAGACCTGCATGCCGTCGGAGCGGCTGGCCGCCACGGTCACGGTGTAGCGGCCCGGCAGCAGGTGCACGCTGAGCTCGAACGACACGGTGGCCCGCGCACCGGGCGCGAACACCCCGGTGGCCTGGCGACGCCACAGCGTGTTGGTGTCGTAGAGGTAGGTGCCGTCGTTGGCGCGGAGGATGAGCCCGAACACGGGGTTCTCGACCGCCTCGGCGGCCTCCACCTCGAACTGCACCGCGACGCGGTCGCCGGTGGTGATGGCGTCACGCCCGGGCTGGGTGACCATGTGGATGTCGCTGATGGCCATCGCCCCGCTGCCGTACACGGCGCCGCCCTCCCAGCGACCCACCTCGCCGCCTTGGCTGGCGGTGACGTCACGGCGGTACTGGTCGACCACCTCGATGGCACCGGCGTCCATGACCACGTCGCCCTGCTGGAGGTAGATGCCGCGGTCGCACAGCGAGGCGACGGTGTCGAGGTCGTGGCTCACCACGGCGATGGTGACCCCGCGGCGCTTGAGCTCGTGGATGCGGTCGAAGCACTGCTTCTGGAACTTGGCGTCGCCCACGGCCAGCACCTCGTCGATGATGAGCACATCGGGCTCGAGGTGCACCGACACGGCGAAGCCGAGCCGCAGGTACATGCCCGACGAGTAGGTGCGCACCGGACGGTCGATCGCCGTGGCCACCTGCGGGCCGGCGAAGTCGACGAGCTCGTCGAACACCTTGTCGACGTAGCGCTTGGAGAACCCGAGGATGGAGCCGTTCAGGTAGACGTTCTCGCGGCCGGTGAGGTCGCCGTGGAAGCCGGCGCCGAGCTCCAGCATCGACGCCGTCCGCCCCGCCGTGCGCACCACGCCCCGCGTGGGCGGCAGGATGCCGGCGATGCACTTGAGCAGGGTGGACTTGCCCGAGCCGTTCTCGCCGATCAGACCCACCGTGTCACCCGGGTCGAGCCGCAGGCTCACCCCCTTGAGGGCCCAGAACTCCTCGGCCACCGTCTTGCGCCGGGCGAACAGGCGATCGCGGATGCCCACGGCGCGCTCGGAGTAGATCTTGAAGGACTCCCAGACGTCGTCGATGATGATCGTCCCGGGAGCCAGCTCGTCGGTGCCCCTCGCGCCCTTCGCCATCAGACCTCCTTGGCGAAGCGGGGCGACAGGCGCTGGAAGGCGGCCCAGCCGATGGCCAGCATCGCCACCGCCCAGAACACGCCGTAGGCGACGGTGGGCAGGCCGGGCCACTGCATCTCGTACAGCGACGAGCGGAACAAGGCGATGAAGGGGTACAGGGGGTTGAGCTTGAGCAACGTCTGCACCGTCGGCGGCGCGATCGACAGCGGGTAGATCACCGGGGTGAGGTAGAACCACAGCAGGAAGGCGACGGTGGTGAACTCGCCGATGTCGCGCAGGAAGGTGTTGGCGGCCGCCAGGAGCATGGAGAGCCCGGCCGTGAACATGGTGAGCAGCACGAGGGCCAGCACCAGCACCGGCAGGTAGAACCACCAGTCGAACGTCCGGTCCCAGCCGATGTAGAGGACGAGCTCGGCCACCAGCAGCACGCCGAGGCCCATGGCCAGGTGGACGAGCTGGGACAGCACCACCGCCACGGGCAGCACCGCGCGGGGGAAGTACACCTTGCGCACCAGGTTGGCGTTGCCGACGATGGACCCCGTGGCGATCTGGCAGCTGGCCTGGAAGAACGCGAACGGCAGGTAGGCCGACAGGAAGTAGATGGGGAACCACTCCAGGCCGCTGCCCTTGAAGAAGGTGGCGAACACGGCGGTGAACACCGTCATCATCAGCAGCGGGTTGAGCAACGTCCACAGGAACCCGAGCGCGGACCGCTTGTAGCGCACCTTGAGCTCGCGGACGGTCAGGTTCCGCAGCAGCTCGCGGGCGCCGATCAGCTCGCGGACCGCGGCGGTCCCCGTGGGCTGTGCGGTCGACTGCACCAGGCTCCTCTCGGCGGCGGAGGCCGCCACACCAGCCCGTCAGCCTACGGCGTGGACCCCGGCGCGGCGAGTCTCCCCCACCACCGCCAGGGCCCGGCCGCGGGCCCCGCCCGGTCGCCCGCCGGGTGGGCCGCGTGCTCGCCGGGCGCCCGCCCATCGGGAAGAATGGGGTGTCGCCGCCACGGGGCGGCGACGGGCGAGGGGATCCGATGTCGGGCAGCGTGGTCAACGAGAACAGCGAGGTCTACTACTCGGGCCACTACTGGAACGACCTGCGGGCGGTGCGTGACCTGCTCAACCGCCGGGTGTCGGGGGATCCCGAGCGGACCTGGTCCGAGCACTTCGCCGACCGGGTGGGGCGCACCTTCAAGCGGGCGCTGATCCTCAACTGCGGCAACGGCCACGTCGAGCGCGGCCTGGTCGAGCAGGGCCTCGTCGCCGAGGCGATCGGCATCGACTACTCCGACGACCTGCTGGTCGAGGCACGAGCCGCCGCCGAGGCTGCCGGACTGCCCCTGCGCTACCACCAGATGGACGTGAACACCGTCGCCTTCCCCGACGAGCCGTTCGACCTGGTGGTGAACTTCGCCGCCGCCCACCACATCGCCTGCATCGACCGCGTGTTCCGCCGGTTGTGCGAGCTGCTCCCCGACGACGGCTGGTTCGTCTCGTGGGACTACGTGGGTCCGCACCGCAACCAGTACGGCTACGAGGCGTGGGACACGGCGTGGCGCCTCAACCGGGCGCTGCCCGAGGCCGTCCGCCAGGACATGCGGTACCCGCACCTGCCCACGATGCTCGTGACCGACCCGACCGAGGCGATCCACTCCGAGCTGATCCTCGAGACGTTCCGCCGCTACTTCAGCGTCGACGAGCTCGTCCCCCTCGGCGGCGCCATCGCCTACCCGTTGCTGACCCACAACGAGGCGCTGTTCTCCGCGGACGGCGACGAGCAGGCCCCGGCGGTGGCCCAGGTCCTCGACGCCGACGCCGCCTTCCTCGACGCGCACCCCGGCAGCGAGCTGTTCGCCTACTTCGCCGGCACGCCCGACAAGGCCGTGCTCGAGCACCACGACGACCTGGCCCGCTGGCGAGCCGAGGAGGACCAGCGGGAGGCCGCCGCCGAGCAGACCGGCGAGTACTACCCGCACACCGCGCTGCAGGACCTGATGCTCGAGCTGGAGGACCAGCGCATCGCCACCCTCCACGCCCGCACGGATCTCGACCGCACCCGGGACGAGCTCGCCGAGGCCCGCGACCAGCGCGACGAGGCGCTGGCGCGGCTGGAGCACCCGTTGCGCGAGCTGACCCGCCACGAGCTGCGCCGCGTCGCCCACTCGCCGATCGGCCAGCGGCTGCTCGACAACCCCACGGTGTCCTCGGCCGCCGACACGGCCCGCCGCCGCCTCGGCTGATCCCCTCGGGCGACGGCGCCACGCCCACCACGTCCTGGCTGGCGATCCGTGCGCCAGAGCGCGTGATCGGTGAGCCGGTTCGACGGCGCGGTGGTTCGACCGTGGCTCAGCCGGCCTGCAGGCGGGCCACCAGCTCGAAGAGGGGTGCGCGGAAGTCGCGCAGCGACGGCAGGCCCGCCGAGCGCCAGGCCAGGTCGTCGAGCACCGAGTTCGCCGGCCGGGGTGCCGGGCGGGGTGGCTGGAGCGCGGCGGTGGTGGTCGGGTGGACGCGATCGGGGTCCTCCCCCGCCGCCATCAGCACCTCGCGGGCGAACTCGTACCAGCTCACCGGACCGGCGTTGGCGAGGTGGAACACGCCGGGACGCCGCTCGACGGCGAGCCGGCCGATGGCCGGCGCCAGGTCGGCCGTGAACGTCGGCCGACCGCGCTGGTCGTCGACGAAGGACAAGGTGGCGTGCTCGCCCGCCAGCCGCAGCACCGTCTTGACCATGTTGGGGCCGTGCTCGCCGCACACCCACGAGGTGCGCACCACGGTGGACCCCGGGGCGAGGGCGAGGACCTCGCGCTCACCCGCCAGCTTGGACGCCCCGTACACGGAGCGGGGGTTGGGCTCGTCCCACTCGTGGTAGGCGCCCTCCTTGGTGCCGTCGAAGACGTAGTCGGTCGACACGTAGACGACGGGCGCGCCCACCCGGCGGGCGCCGTCGGCGATGTGGCGGCTGCCGATGGCGTTGACGAGGAAGGCCCGCTCGGGGTCGCCCTCGCAGGCGTCAACGGCGGTCCAGGCCGCCGGGTGGATCACGACGTCGGGCGCCACCGACGTGACGGTCCCCAGCACGGCGTCGCGGTCGGCGACGTCGAGGGCGACGCGGTCGCAGGCCACCACCTCGTGGTGCCCCTCGCCTTCGAACCAGCCCACCAGGTCCCGGCCGAGCTGGCCGGCGGCGCCGGTGATCAGGACGCGCACCGGCGCACCCCCGAGCCCACCGAGGTCAGCCTCACGACGGCGGCGCTGCCTTGAGCGGCTCCCACCACCAGCGGTTGTCCCGGTACCACGCCACCGTGGCGGCCAGCGCCTCGTCGAGCTCGCGCTCGGGCTTCCAGCCGAGGGCCCGCACCTTGGCGGTGTCGATGCTGTAGCGGCGATCGTGGCCGAGGCGGTCGGTGACGTAGTCGATCATCTCGTCGCCGTGGCCGAGCAGCCCGAGGATCCGCTCGGTGAGCTCGCGGTTGGGGACCTCGTTGCCGGCGCCGATGTTGTAGACCTCGCCGACCTCGCCCTGGCGCAGCACGAGGTCGACGCCGGCGCAGTTGTCCTCCACGTAGCACCAGTCGCGCACGTTGAGGCCGTCGCCGTACAGCGGGACCTTGCGCCCCTCGAGCAGGTTGGTGACGAACAGCGGGATGACCTTCTCGGGGAACTGGTACGGGCCGAAGTTGTTCGACGACCGGGTGACCACGACGGGCAGGCCGTAGGTCTCGTGGTAGGCGAGGGCGATCAGGTCGCTGCCCGCCTTCGACGCGCTGTAGGGAGAGCGGGGGCCGAGGGGATCGCCTTCGCGGAACGAGCCCTCCTCGATCGAGCCGTACACCTCGTCGGTGGAGATGTGCAGGAAGCGCCCGACGTCGAGGTGGCGGGCGACGTCGCACATCACGTTGGTGCCGCTGCAGTTGGTGCGCACGAACGTGTCGGGGTCGACGATCGAGCGATCGACGTGGCTCTCGGCGGCGAAGTGGACGACGGCGTCGTGGCCGACCATGGCCGCCTGCACGGCGTCACGGTCGCAGATGTCGCCCTGGACGAAGCGGTAGCGCGGGTCGTCGGCGACGTCGCGCAGGTTGTCGAGGTTGCCGGCGTAGGTCAGGGCGTCGAACACCGTGACCTCGTCGTCGGTGTTGGCGAGGACCCAGTGCACGTAGTTCGAGCCGATGAACCCGGCCCCGCCCGTCACGAACAGCTTCATGGCGCCATCCTCGCAGACCTCGCCGCGACGGGGCGAGACGCCGCGGGGAGGACCACCTCGTCGACACCCTGGGACCTGCCTGGCACCCGCCTGGCAGTTCGCTGACCAGGGATTCTTCCGAAGCCCTTACCGAACCGCAGTCCGTGCCTTACCGACCGGGCGCACGCTGTTGCCCATGACCGAGCACCGAGCCCCCCACCTGGTGTCGACCGCGACCCGGAACCGCTGGCGGCGCTCCTGGCGGTCCCGTGCGGCCGTCACCGCCGCCGGCGTGGCCGGCGTCCTCGGCGGCGCCGCCGCCATCGCCCAGACCCAGCCGGCGACCACCACGGCGTCGACCGCGTCGACCGCTTCCGCGTCCACCGCCACCGGCGCGGTGTCGGCGTCGCTGGCCGGCACCGATGCCACGACCGCGTCGGCGACACCGGCGACGGTGTCGGCGAGCGGGTCCGGGTCCACCGGCGCCTCCTCGGCGACGACGGTGACCACCAGCGCGCCGGCCACCTCGTCCACCACGTCGTCGAGCTCGAAGGCCACGACCACCACCCAGGCCGTCACCCGCTCGAAGGCCAGCTGACCCCGGATCGGAGGTCTGCGGCCTCCGATCCGACCCACCGCCCGACCGGGAGGACCGACATGAGCAACGAGATGTGGTGGTACCTGATGCGAGCCGCCGGGCTGACCGCCTGGGTCGCGCTCACCGCGACCCTCGTGCTGGGCGCGGTGGTGTCGGGCCACATGACCGAGCGCCGCGGTGCCCGCCGCTGGATCCTCGACCTGCACCCCTACCTCGCCGGGGTGGGGCTGGCCGCCCTCGGCCTCCACATCGTCGCCGCCGTCGCCGACTCCTACGTGGACATCGGCTGGCTCGACGTGCTCGTCCCGGGCACGGCCGGTTGGAACCCCGTGGCCATCGCCCTCGGCGTGCTCGGGATCTGGGTGCTCGCCGCGGTGGAGATCACCTCCCTGGCGCGGCGCCACCTGTCCCGGCGGACGTGGCACGGCATCCACCTGCTCTCCTACGCGGCGGCGTGGCTGATGGCCCTGCACGCCGCCGTCGCCGGCACCGACCTGCGCAACCCGGTGGTCGCCGCCGGTGGGCTCCTCCTCGTGGGCGCAGCCACGGTGGTCGGCATGCGGCGGGCCTGGGGCGGGCGGGAGCCACGGACCGGAGCCGTGCGCCCGAACCGACCGGCGACCCGACCGGCACCGGCGGCCGCTCCCCGCACCGAGGACGGGGTCCGCGTGCTCGTGGGCACCGGCCGACCCTGATCGAGCGCGGCCGCGTGCGGCGCCGGCGACGAGACCCGGCGCGGCTCAGCGAGGCTTGCGGCCGGCGACCCTTGCCGCCAGCAGCAGGATCGAGGGCAGCAGCGCCAGCCGCACGAGCAGTGCCGCCGCGGGGTTCCACAGCGGCTCGCTGACCGACAGCCACACCAGCCAGACGAACACCACGTTGAGGGGCAGCACGAACCACAGCGGCAGGAACCGCAGGCCGTCGACGAACCGCTCCCACCGCGACCGATCGAGCGGGGATCGCCGCGCCCGGGGCTCGCGGCCGCCACCCGGGAGCAGCTGACGGCCGTGGGCCACCGCGACGTGGGCCCGCAGGTCGGCGGCCCGGGTGAAGGACTCGCCGCAGGTCGGGCACGGCACCGCGTCGCGAGGAGGTCGTCCGTCCTCGCCCACCGGGTTGCCGAACCAGTCGCGGTCCGCCTCGTCCACGCTCGGCAGGCTACCGACCGTGCCCTCCCGAACCGGCTGACCGATGCCGCGCCCCGGCACAACGAACGGTCGGCCAGCACGCGGCGTCAGGTGCGCATCGGGAAGCGCGGCCGGACCCCTGCCTCGATGGCGGCGCGGCGCGGGTTGGCCTGATCGCGCCCCGACAGCAGCGGCGCCTCGATGCCCCAGTCGGCCGCGATCTCGGGGTCGTCCCACGCCACCCCCAGCTCGTCGGCGGGGTTGTAGTAGCCGTCGACCAGGTAGGTGATCGTCATGTCGGTGAGGGCGCCGAAGCCGTGGGCGACACCCGGGGGGATGAACACGCCGGCGTGGGAGTGGCTGCCGTCGGGCCGCCGGCCGAGGTCGAACCACTCGGTGGCCCCGGCGGTGGGCGAGCCCTCCCGCAGGTCGTGCAGCACCACCCGGGCGGTGCCGAAGGGCACGTACCAGTAGTCGGCCTGGTGCAGGTGGTAGTGCAGGCCCACGACGGCGCCGGCCTGGCGGTCGCCGCGGTTGCCCTGGATCATCTCCCGGCCCTGCGGGAACCACTCCCGGCGGTAGGTCTCGACGAAGATCCCCCGCTCGTCGCCGTGCACGGCGGGCTCGACGTGGAACACGCCGTGGATCGTCGTCGACTCGCTCACGTCAGCCATGGGGCACCTTCCACCGCTCGTCGGACTCCGCGTCCTGCCACTCGCCGCCCGCCGACGCGCCCGCATCGAGCGCGGCCGCCATCGCTTCCCATCACTCGACCTCCACCCGCGAGTGGTCGCCGAGCATGAGCCGCAGCGCCGCCGGCTTCTGGTCGCCCCGCACCACCTCCACGTCGCGGCCCACCAGCGAGTCGGTGACGCGGGGGATCCCGACGATCCGGCTGTTCTCGAGCACGACCGAGTGCTCGAGCGCGCTGCCGGTGATCTCGCAGTCGGCGGCGACCGAGGTGAAGGGCCCGATGTAGCTGTCGGTGATCCGGGTGCCGGCGCCGATGACCGCCGGGCCGAGGATCCGCGACCGCAGCACCTCGGTGCCCTCCTCGAGCACCACCGTGCCCTCGACCCTCGAGTGCTCGTCGACCGACCCCTCGATGCGCGTCGCCAACGTGGACAGGACCAGCCGGTTGCACTCCAGCAACGGGTCCTTCTTGCCGGTGTCGATCCACCAGCCCTTCAGCACCTCGTGGCGGACGCGGTGGCCGTGCTCGATCAGCCACTGGATGGCGTCGGTGATCTCGAGCTCGCCCCGCGGCGACGGCTCGATGGCTGCCACCGCCTCGTGGATGCTCGGGTCGAACAGGTACACGCCGACCAGCGCCAGGTTCGACGGTGGGTCGGCCGGCTTCTCGACCAGGCGCACGACCTCGCCGCTCGTGGTGATCTCCGCCACCCCGAACTGGCGCGGGTCGTCGACCCGGGCGAGCAGGATCTGCGCCGCGGCCGGCTCGGGGGCCTCGCCGAGGCGCGGGGTGCGGGCGTCGGCCCGGCCCTCCTCGAACCGCTCGACGAACTCGGTCAGGCCCTGCTCGAGCATGTTGTCGCCGAGGTACATGACGAAGTCCTCGTCGCCGAGGAAGTCCCGGGCGATCAGCACGCAGTGGGCGAGCCCCAGGGGCGCCTCCTGCGGGAGGTAGGTGACCTCGGCCCCGAACGCCGAGCCGTCGCCGACGGCGGCCCGGATCTCGTCGCCCGTCTCGCCGATGATGATGCCGATCTCGGTGATGCCCGCCGCCACCATGTCCTCGATCCCGTAGAACAGGATCGGCTTGTTGGCGATCGGCACCAGCTGCTTGGCGCTGGTGTGGGTGATGGGCCGGAGGCGGGTGCCCGCCCCGCCCGACAGGATCAGGCCTTTCACAGGCGCGGTGTCTAGCACCTGGGACCGCGCCGATCCGAAGCCGCGGCCGATGGCCAGGACGTCCGGGCCCCGGGACGCCGTCCGCAGCGATCACCGGGCCGGCCGGGCCACCCCGGAGCGCGGCGACCAGCCCGCGCAGCGCGCGCTCAGCCCATCGACGAGGTGGTGGTGGCCACGTAGAGGAATCGGTCGGTCCCGGTGACCAGGGCGGCCAGCTTGCCGTCACCCTGGAAGGCGCCCTCGACCGGGACGTTGGACACGCCACCGATGCGCACCGGCGAGCCGAACACGCCGTTGGGCGCGCCCTGCCGCAGCTGGGTGGGCGCGCCGTCGGCGTTGGCCGCGGCCAGCACGTTGATGCGTCCCGAGGGGTCGGTCAGCGCCGTCGGCGAGGCCTGGTACGAGCCGCCCAGCGAGGTCCAGGTGGAGAAGTACGACCCCGGCGACACCTGCGCCGACCGCCACAGCGACCCGTAGATGCCGAGGGTGAACAGCTCGATGCGGCCGTCGGCGTTGCGGGCGGCCGAGACGCTCCAGCTCGTCCACGGCCCGCCCACGTAGTTCCAGCCCGACCAGCCACCGTTGGGGCTCGTCTGCCAGGTGCTGTAGACGATCTTGTCCGTGCCCAGCACGAGCAGCTGGGCCCGGCCGTCGGCGTTGACGACGGCCGCCGGCGTGGTGTCCGACGGGATGACGCCGCCCATGGACTGCCACGGCACGAACCCGCCGTTGAGCACGTACTGCCAGGTCGTGCGCAGGGAGCCGTCGGGCGCCCGGGCGAACACCTGCAGGCGACCGTCGACCGTGCGGACCGCGGACGGCGGGCCGGCGATCGACCCGCCGAGGGGCACCAGCCCCGTCCACGACGTGCCCGGTGACAGCTGCGACGCGTTCCAGAGCCCGCCGTCGAGGCCGGTGACGAAGACCTGCAGGCGACCGTCGGCGTTGCGGATCACCGCCGGGGTCGCCGCGTTCGACACGCCCGAGCCGAGCGACGTCCAGGCGCCCCAGCCGCCGCCAGGGGCGACCTGGGCGCTGCGGTAGAGCAGGCCGTTCCACGACACCGCGAAGGCCTCGAGCCGGCCGTCGGCGTTGGTGGCGAGCACCGCCCGACCGAAGGTGGCGAACGGCAGCTGGGCCCACGCCGTCCACGGCGACGGCGGTGGCGGCGGCGGGGGCGGGGGTGGCTGCGTCGCGCAGGCGCCCCGGTTGGCGGTGGTGTCGCACAGCGTGTCGCTGTTCTCCCACACCAGCGAGGTCCGCGCATCGGACGTGATGGGCTTGGAGGCCCGGATGGTGTTGGCGTAGCCGGTGTCGGCCTTGAGCCAGTAGCGGTACTCCTTGCCGCCGGCGTCGAACACGTAGAAGGGCGCGGTGATCGGTGACGGGCCGTAGCCGGCGAGGATGAAGCTGTTGAGGCCCTGCGCCTTCGACGGGTCGACGTACATGCAGTTGACCGTGCCGATGCCCGAGACGGTGCAGGACCGGGCCGAGCCGCCGCCTTCCCGCTGCACCGCGGCGTCGGAACCGGCCACCAGCTTGCCGTTCTGGTAGAGGGCGGCGAAGACGTTCTCGCACCGGCTGGTCGTGGCGCAGTAGTACCAGGGACCCCAGGCGTAGGCCCGCTTGCCGGCCTTGGTGGACGAGGTCGACGCGCAGTAGCGCTGGGCCATCAAGGTGGCGGCGGTCGCACCGGCGGTGTACGTGGAGATGGCGGTGGCCGCGGTGAGGTTCCACCCGCCGGCGGAGTCGAACTGCCACATCCCGACGCCGGGGTGGAAGAACGCCTTGTCGGCGGTGCCCTTCGAGCTGAAGGCGTACAGGCGCGACTGGGTGTCGTAGCGGCTGAGCGTCATCGGCGACGGGGCCACCGAACCGGTTGCCCCGGTCTCGGTGTACGACGGCACCAGCGCCATCGCCGCCAGCTCGTCACGGGTGAGGTCGCCGCACTTCTTGGCGTCGGCCCACGCCAGCACGTCGCTGAGCGGCGTCGACCCCTGGGTGTACGAGGGGGTCTGGGCCTCGGCCGAGCTCCCCGCCGGCGCACCGTCGGGCGCCGTGACCGGCACGACGCCCCACACCAGCGCGACCAAGGCGACGGCGACGACGACGAGCCCGCCTCGGCCCGCCCGATGTCGGCGAGGACGACCGGGACCGGCGCGTCGCCGGTCCCCTCGCCCGGCCGGCGTGGCGACGATCGGCGAGGTGGGCGTGGCGGTCATCGCCCCATCCCCCACAGCATCGGCGTGAGCCCGGCGAGCTGGGCGGCGACGGCCGGGTCGGCCACCGACGCCAGGAAGTCGCCGGCCTGGCCGGGCCCGAGCGACGCCGCCGGGCCGCCGTCGGGGGCGGCCACCGGCGTGGTCGTCACGGTGACGACGCGGCCGGCGTCGTCGAGCCAGGCGAGGGCGACCGACGGCTGGGTGAGCACCGCCCCACCGGTGTTGGTCGCCGAGCCGTACACCAGGTGGGGCAGCGGTCCGGCGGCGGGGTCGTGGTGGAGGTACAGGTCGACCCGGCCGCCGGCGTCTGTCGCCCGGGTCCAGAAGGTGGCCAGCTCGAGGTCGCGGCCGCCCGTGACCGGCGCGTCGATCGGCGCCACCGCCCACTGGACGCGAGCCACGGCGCTCGCCGGTGTCGTGGCGACGAGCGAGAACGGCACCGGCTCACCGGGGCGCACCGGCGCGACCGGGCTGTCGGCCGTCACCGTCTCGAGCACGGTCCCGTCGCCGCCGACGAGCACGGCGGTGACCCGGACGCCGGGCACCACGTCGGCCCGCTCGGAGCGGGCGAGGCCGGTGGCCCGCCAGGATCCGACCGTGGTCACCGTGATCGTCGGGTCGAGCAGGGTCAGCGTGCCCCGTCGCAGGTCGGTGGTGAAGTAGCGGCCCACGAACCCGTTCAGGGTGCGCCAGTCGGCGGCGGACGCGCCGGCCGCGGTGGCATCGACCTGGTCGGCCGTCGACGCGCACTCCGACGACGACGGACCCGTCCGGGTGCAGCCCTGGGCGTCGTAGCGGTCGGGGTCGCGCTGCTCGGCGGGCGGCAGCGTCGGCAGTGGCCCGTTGGCGCTGGTCGGGCCCTGCGGCGAGCGGGTGCCGACGGTGGTGGGCGGCCCGGCGGTGGTGGGGGTGGTCGACGACGGGGCGACGGTGGCGCCGGGTGCGCCCGCGGCGCCCGCCGGGCCGCCGACGCTCACCGGCTCGGCGGTGTCGGGACGCCCGCACGCCGCGGCGCCGACGAGGACGCAGGCCAGCGCGGCCGAGGCGGTGAGCCGGCGCCGCATCGCCGAGGCTCGGATGGATCGGATCACGTGTACCCCCTGGACGGCCGCGCCGCGTCGTCCGGCTGCTGTGGTTCGGCCCCTGCCAGCGCACCGGTCGTTGCCCGTCAGGGTGGGCCGATGCTCCATCCGCGGCCGGTCAGCGTAGTAGCGGCGGCGAGCCCGTCCGGTGCACCCCTCGTGCTCGCACCGCAGCGACCACGTCGCCGTCGCGCTCGTCCCCCTCCCCCGCTCGTGGCTGAGCCGCTGTGTGCCGGGGCACGTGCTCGGGGCGCGTGTCCCTCCGTCGGACGGGCACGGTGGGGTCGCCGCGACGCTCGGTTGGTCGGCCGGGCTACTGGATGGGCAGCTCGGCGGCGGCCTCGGCGAGGGCGACCTCGTGGGCTCGGGCGTGGTGGCGGTGGCGCTCGACGAGCATCACGGCCATCCACACGAAGGCGAAGACGCTCGCCGCCAGCAGGCCCAGCTCGACCCGCAGGTACAGCTCGGGACCCGCCACCGCGGTGACCAGCACGAACACGCCCAGCGCCAGCACCCAGCCCGCCGCCATCCGGCTGTGGCCGTTGAGGGCGATCAGCGCCTGGTCGATGCAGATGGTCGCCATGATCAAGATGAAGGCGACGGCCAGCAGCAGCAGGTCCCGCGACGTGAGCGTGGTGCTCGATCCGAACACGATCGAGATGAAGGTCGGCCCGAGCACGGCGGCGGCGATCGAGGTGAGCACGCCGACGCCCAAGATGGTGAGCACCAGCCGCCGCAGCGAGACCAGGAACTCGTCGAAGGCGCCCGTGCCGGCCAGGTGCGACAGCTTGGGCAGCAGGGAGGCCAGCACGGCCTGGAAGAGGAACAGCGGGATGCGGGCCGTCTGCAGGCCGTTCAGGAACACGCCGGCGGCGGCCTCCTCGTCGGGCGTGGCCAGGATGCCGACGGCGATGGTGCCGCCCTGGATGAGCAGCGACAACGAGATGGTGCCGGCCAGCAGCCAGCCGAGGGCCTTGGTCAGCTCGCTCGACGAGGCGGGGGGGCCGTCGGCGAGCAGGTCGCCTTCGCGCTGGCGCAGCATCGCCACGCCGACGGCGATGAACGGCGTGATCGCCAGCACGAACCCGAAGGCGCCCGCCGTGGCGATGCCGACGACGGCGAGCAGCGCGGCGAGCACGACCCGGGCGATGCCGTCGACGCTGAAGAAGGTGGCGTAGGCGCGGAACCGCCCGTGCGACGACAACGTGCCCCGGGCGAGGTGGCCGACGCAGAAGCCGAGCAGGCCGACGACGAACGCGATGGTCAGGCTGCCGTCGCCCGACAGCCACCGGTCGAGGAACAGGGCGTGGGTGATCAGCGCCAGGGCGCACACGGCGGCGGCGAACCCGAGGCCGATGCCCACGGCGCGCCGGATGACCGGACCCGGGCCCTCGCCGTTGGCGAGCCGGTGCGAGACGGCTCGGGCCACCTCCTGCTCGAGGGGCTGCATGATGCCGTTGCCGACGGCGAACATCAGGCCCCACAGCACGCTGAGCGTGCTGTAGGTGGCGCCGTCGAGCGAGCGCGACGCGATGCCGAAGAACACGTAGGTGGCCACGCCGGAGATGGCGAGCCCCACCGCGACCGACAGGGCCCCCTCGGGCAGGGGGTTCTTGGCGCGCAGGCGGTCGATGACAGCGGTGATGACGGGCTCCGGGCTCGCAGGCTCGAGCACGAGAGCCTAGGCGGGAGGGGTCCGTCGGCCGGTAATCCCCGAGCGGCGCGTCGGCCGTCCCACCGTCGCTCCCTCGCCCCGAAGCCGGCCGACCCTCACCCCCGAACCGGCTGACGATCGGACGCGTCTGGACCCGAGCGCCGGGCCGGAGCCCGCCAGGCCGGTCAGTGGGCGGCGACGCCCGCCGGCGGCTGCAGGGGGTGGGGGGTGCACAGCTCGTCGTACTCGGCGATGACGAGCTGGTCGGGGTCGACCGAGCAGGCGGGGCAGCTCGGGTCGCGGTTGATCTTGTAGGTGCGGAACGACTGCTCGAGCGAGTCGTAGGCCAGCAGCCGGCCCGACAGCGAGTCGCCCTGGCCGAGGATCAGCTTGATGGCCTCGAGGGCCTGGATCGACCCGATGATGCCGGGCAGCACGCCGAGCACGCCGGCCTCGGCGCACGACGGCGCCAGCTCGGGCGGGGGCGGCTCGGGCAGGAAGCAGCGGTAGCACGGCCCGTCGTGGGGCTTGAAGACCGTGGCCTGCCCCTCGAACCGGAAGATCGAGCCGTGCACGACCGTGGTGCCGGTCTTGAGCGACGCGTCGTTGAGCAGGTAGCGGCTCGGGAAGTTGTCGGCGCCGTCGACGACGATGTCGTACTCGCTCAGCAGCTCCACCACGTTGTCGGCCCCGAGGCGGGTGTCGTAGGCGACGACGTTCACGTCGGGGTTGAGCAGGGTCAGCGTCTTCTTGGCCGAGTCGACCTTGCGATCGCCGATGCGGTCGACGTTGTGCAGGATCTGGCGCTGCAGGTTGGACGCGTCGACGACGTCCATGTCGATGATGCCGATGGTGCCCACGCCGGCGGCGGCGAGGTAGAGGGCGGCGGGCGAGCCGAGGCCGCCGGCGCCGAGCAGCAGCACCTTGGCGTCGAGCAGCTTGAGCTGGCCCTCCTCACCGACCTCGGGCAGCAGCAGGTGGCGCTGGTAGCGGTTGCGCTGCTCCGGCGTGAGGGTGCGGGGTGCCCGCCACTCGCGGCCCTCGTCCTTCCAGCGGTTGAAGCCGCCCACCACCGAGACGACGTCGGTGTAGCCGAGGGCCTCCAACGTCTGGGCGGCGAAGGCCGAGCGGGCCCCGGCGGCGCAGATCACCAGCAGCGGGGTGTCCCGGTCGGGCACCCGACCCTCGATGTTGGACTCGAGCTGGCCGCGCGGATGTGCAGCGCCTCTGGACGGCGCCCTGCTCGTACTCGTCGGGCTCGCGCACGTCGAGCACGACGACGCCCTGGGTGTGGCGGGCCTCGTCGGCCTCTGCGGTCGTGACCTCGCGGATCTGGGCCTTCGTCTGCTGCAGCAGGTCGCGGTAGGTGGCCATGGCGCTCTTCTCGCTCTTCCCTTGGGCTGTGCGTCCGGAGGTCGGGCGCTCGTCGGGCGTGGTCTGCGTTCGGTGGGTGAAACCCTACCCAACGGGTCACCTATTCCCCAAGCGACGAAGCGACGATCTCGGGCAGCACGTGGCTGATCGAGCCCCGCAGCACCACGTCGGCGAAGCGGTCGAACGGCGTGGGCTCGGCGTTGACGATCACCAGCCGGGCGCCGGCGCCCACCGCCGTCCCGGCCGTCTCGTTGATCGGGTACACGGTGAGCGACGAGCCCACCACCAGGAAGAGGTCGCACCGCTCGGACGCGGCGAAGGCCCGCTCGAGGTCGACGGGGTCGAGGCTCTCGCCGAAGAACACGACCGCCGGCTTCAAGATGCCGCCGCACACCAGGCAGGGCGGGTCCTCCTCCCCGGCGTCGACCCGCACCGCCACCACGGCCATGGGCAGCCGGTCGCGACACGACAGGCACACGACCTCCCGCACGTTGCCGTGGACCTCGACGAGCCGCTCGGGGTCGGTCCCGGCCGCCCGATGGAGCCCGTCGACGTTCTGGGTGACGAGCAGGTCGAGGCCGCCCTGCCGCTCCAGGTCGACCAGGGCGAGGTGGCCGGGGTTGGGCTTGCGGGACCACATCGCCGTGTCGAGGCGCCGGCGCCACGCCCGCCGGCGGATGTCGGGGTCGGACCGGTAGGCGTCGATCGTGGCGAGCTTCTCGGCCTCGGGGTTCTTGGTCCAGATGCCCTTCGGGCCGCGAGTCGGGGATGCCGCTGTCGGTGGAGATGCCGGCGCCGGTCAGCACCACGATCCGCCGGGCCGCCGCCACCAGCGTCCGAGCGAGCGCCAGGTCGATCGGGTCCACCTCGTCGAAGGTGACCGGCTCGTCCTCGTCGGCGTACGGCCCCTCGTCGCCGGCTGGCTCGTCGTCGGGTTCTCGGTCACCGATCCCGGCTCGGTCGCTTCCTCCGTCGGCCATCACCGCCAGCGTGCCAGGTGGGGCGACGACCCGCGCGGCCGAGCCCTCCTTCGGCCGCGTTCCTCCGGCGTGACCCAGGGTTGACGGAAACAACATGAAATTGTAGGAAAGGGCCACAAGCCCACGCCGCCGACCGAGGAGACCGATCGCCATGCCCGAGCGCCGCCCCCCCCAACCTGCGAGTCGAGCCCTGGCCCGATCCCGTCGTCGACGCCCTCGGCCACGACCCGCGGTCCGCCTACGTCGAGAAGTTCTGGCTCGGGATCCTGGGGCCCTCGGGCGTGTGGCTGCTGCGCCACCTCGCCGACCGCCTCGACGAGCACCCCGAGGGCCTCGAGCTCGACGTGATGACCACCGGCCGGGCGATCGGGCTGGGCAGCAAGTCGGGGGCGTCGCTCGGCCACACCGTGCAGCGCTGCGCCACCTTCGGCCACCTGCGCTTCGACGCCGACGACGTCATCGCCGTGCGCCGCCGCATCGCGCCGCTCAGCCGCCGCCAGGTCGAGCACCTGCCCGAGACGCTGCAGGAAGAGCACCAGGCCTGGCTGAGCCGCAGCCTGCACCACCCCGACGCCGAGCAGATGCGCGAGCGGGCGAGGTCGCTGGCCCTGTCCCTGCTCGAGCTGGGCGAGGACTACGACGCCACCGAGCGCCAGCTGCACCGCTGGCGCTTCCACCCCGCCATCGCCCACCAGGCCGTCAAGTGGGCGTGGACGGTGAGGCTGGAGCGCGGCGAGGCCGAGTCGGCGGCCATCGGCCCGGACGCAGCACCGGCCTCGGACGCGATCGCCGACGAACCTGCCGCTTCCTGACCACCGGCAGGCCGGGGTGCTGCCGGGAGGCGGGCTCGGCGCCCGACTCGACCCATCAGGGCCGCACTACCCATTGCGGCAATAGTCATTGCCCTCTAGGCTGACCCATGAACGTTGCTCCTGGGCCGGCGCGGCGTCGGACCACCCCCAGCGGCCTGCGACGCGCGGCCCAGGAGCACGGCATCCATGCAACACCCCCACGCCCCTGGTTTCTCACGACGCCGAGCGCTGGAGTGGCTCAGTGTCGGCGCCACCGCCTGGGCCCCGCCGAGCGTCCTGGCTCCATCGGGCTCACCGCTGGCTCCCGAGGACGCCCAGCAGCAACCTGACGCCGTAGCCGGTTGCTCCCTTCGTGGACTCGCCGGTGGTCTTGTCGGTCCAGGAGGGGCCGGCGATGTCGAGGTGGGCCCAGGGGATGCCCTCGCCGACGAACTCGCGCAGGAAGAGACCGGCGAGCACGCTGCCGGCCTTGCCGGGTGGGCCGATGTTCTTCAGGTCGGCGACCTCGGAGTCGAGCAGCTTGCGGTAGTCGTCGGGCAGCGGCAGCGGCCACACCCGCTCCCCCGCCTGGTCCGCCGCCGCCTGCACCCTCGCCAAGAACGCGTCGTCGTTGCCCATCAGGCCGGCGATGTCGTCGCCCAGCGCCACGATGGCGGCGCCGGTCAGCGTGGCGAGGTCGATGATCGCGTCGGGCTTGCGCTCGCTGGCCAGCGCCAGCGCGTCGCCCAGGATCAGGCGCCCCTCGGCGTCGGTGTTGAGCACCTCGACGGTCTTGCCGTTGCGCAGCTCGAGCACGTCACCGGGGCGGGTGGCGTCGCCGCCGGTCATGTTGTCGGTCAGCGGCAGGTAGCCGGTCACCGCCACCTTGGGCTCGACGGCCCGCAGCGCCGAGAACGCCCCGAGCACGGCGGCGGCACCGGCCATGTCGCTCTTCA
>JAWKIW010000012.1:0-146790 GCA_041394145.1 Acidimicrobiales bacterium | reverse complement strand
GCGCGACGTCGTCGTCGACCGGGTCGGGTGCGTCGAACGCCGCGAACGCCGCCTGCACCACCGCCCCACCGGTCGCGTCGAGCTCGCCCGTGATGCGCAGGTTCCCCGACGGCAACACCGCGAACGACACCCCCCGCCGCTCGAACGCCGCCGCCGGCTCCCCGCGGTCCAGCTCGTCGTCGGCCAGATGCGCCCACCGCCGCACCACCTGGGTGAACTCGTGCAGATCCAATGCCTCCGCGGCGGCCACCAGCACGGCCTCGTCCCGCGCGTAGACCCGGTGCCTCCCCTTGGCCAACACCACCGACGCCAGCACCTCCGCCTTGGCGGCGCTCAACCCGCCGTCGGCAAGCGCCGCACCCGTGACCGCGAACCGCTCGACCAACCGGCCCACCCCCACCGCCCGCCCCGCGGCCCCCGGACCGATGCCCGACTCGGCCATCAACCACGCCCGCGCCGACGACGCACCCTCCACCGACCACTGGGCCGACACATCCAACGCGCCGGCCAACCGAGCCACCGTCGCCCGCACCCGCTCCGCCACCACCGACACCCGCCGCAACCGCTCGGACACGACCTCACCCGCCACGCCACCCAGATCACCGGACAGCGCCGCCAACGCCTCGTCCGCTCCGGTCAACCACGCCTCGGCCACCGCCACCCGCTCGAACCGACGCGCCGCAGTGCCCTCGTCGACCACCAACCGCAGCCGCGCCCGCCGCGCCTCCAGCCGCGCCCACCCGTCCTCCCATCGATCAGCAGCGGGCTCCGCCGGACCGGCCGCCACGCCGCCCCTCGCGACCCCCGCCACCACATCCACCCGATCTCGCTCGACCATGCCCCCATCATCACGAAGGGGTGTGACTGCGAGCCGGTCCGGCCCTCCGGTCGACGGCACCCGGCGACGTCGATCGTCAGGGATCGACCAGACGGACGGGAAGGCCCAGGCCCGTCCCCCGCTCGCCCGACCCAGCTCGACCGAATGCGGCGACCGAGCGCTGCTCAGCCGAAGGGCAGCTCTGCCGGGGGCCGACGCATGCACCACACCGATGGCGCACCGCGGACCTCGACGGTGCTCGTCTCCTCGAAGCCGTGGCGGGCGTACCAGGCGACGTTGTCGCGCTTCTGCGTCTCGAGGTAGCAGGGCAGGCCGTCGGCGTCTGCACCACCGAGACCGGGCGCCAGCAGCGCCCCGCCGAGGCCACGGCCCTGCCAGTCGGGGTCGACGGCCAGCAGCGCGAGGTACCAGTGCGCTCCGTCGACGTGCTCGCGCTCCAGGCGGGCGAGCAGGCGGCCACCCACGAGCGGATGCCGGACCCACGGCACCCCGGTGAGGCTGCGGGCGGCGAGGAGGAGGTCCCGCCGCGGTCCGCGAGGGTGCGAGCCGGGCCGCAGCCAGCCGGCGATGCCCACCACGCCGTCTCGATCCGCCTCGGCCACCCAGCAGGTCCCGAACGTGAGGAGGTCGCCGACCACGCCGCTCAGCAGTCCGGGCAGCATCCGGTGCGTCCCGAGACGGTCGCCGCCCAACCAGCCGAACATCGGATCGATGGTGAAGGCCCGGGCCGTCGACGCCACGATCGACCGGCGATCCCCCCTCCCGCTCCGCCGGACCTCGACGCCGTTCACCACGTCGCCCCACCAACCCGAACGGGCATCGGAACGGCACGCGAGCCGTGCGGTCGACGGTCAGCGGAGCCAGGCCGCGGTTCGCTCCCGAGATCGGCGGCGTCGGAGCCGGAGCTCGGACCGCCCCCGAGGTCAGCGGCCCCGAGGTCAGCGGCCCCGGACGGCGGAGCCGCGCCGCGGTTCGCTCCCGAGGTCAGCGCTCGGTGCAGCGGTCGCGGCGCCGGTGAGGTGAGACCAGACGGGGATGGCGGGCCAGCTCCCGGGCGCCGGTGGCCGGGTGGTTCATGCGGCTGCGGGCCAGACGCCGCGACGAGGGACGACGACAGCGGCGGGTGGGCGGGCGCTCGAGGTGGTCGGCACCGAAGGCGGACGGGTCGGGGGAACCGGGGTCGCCGGGATGCTCCATGGCCGCCAGTGGACCACCCCAGGGTGAAACACGAGCGAAAGACCGGTGACCGGTCCATGGCGGGGAGGTGAAGGCCGCGCGGATCCCGGCCGAGGGGACCCCGGCCGCACCGACCTGGGCCGAACCCGCCTCGGCCGCCCCCGGCGGGGTCCGCCAACCTCAGCTCCCGTCCGCGTCGCCGGCAGCGATGCAGAACTCGTTGCCCTCGGGATCGGCCATCACCCGCCACTGGAAGCCGCCCAGGTCATGGGTCTCCACCAGCGACCCGCCCAGCTCCTCGATGCGGGCCTGGGCGGCGTCGAGGTCGTCGACGCCGGTGTCGAGGTGGACGCGGTTGCGGCCGGCCTTCGGTTCGCCGACCTTCTGCAGCGCCACCGAGATCCCACCGGGGTGCTGGGGCTCGAGCCACACGAAGAAGCCGGGGAAGGCCCGGGCGACGCCCACGCCCAGCACCTCGGACCAGAAGGCCTGCTCGCGCTCGAGATCCACCACGTTGATCACCACCGAGCCCACCGTGCACGTCGCCATGGGATCGCCTCCCCTCGTCCTCGACCGTGCCGCCATCGTGGCACCTCGCCGGGCACCGGTCGCACGGATGCGGCCCACGGACCCGGATGCCGCCGACGCGAGGCCGGGCTGCGCCCGTCACGCCGTCCGGGGCGTCGATACGATCGGCGGCCACGTGCAGCCGATGGTGCGGGGGCACGGCACGCGGCGGCACCACGACCGGGGCGCGCCGCCCACATCCACATCACCGACTGGGGGCCATCGATGAAGGAGCTCGTCTACCACCGCATGCTGCTGCCGCGGGTCGAGCAGCACGCCGACAAGGTCGGCTTCATCGACGGGGACCACCGGGCGACGTTCGCCGAGCACCTCGAGCGCGTCGAGCGCGTGGCCGGCGGCCTGCGCGACCTCGGCGTCGGACCGCAGGACCGCTTCGCGGTGATGGCGCTCAACTGCCACCAGTTCATGGAGCTGTGGCACGCCGCCTTCCTCGGCGCCGGCGTCATGAACCCGCTGAACCTGCGCCTCGCCCCCACCGAGCTCGCCTACATCCTGCGCGACTCGGGCACCAAGGTCGTGTTCACCGACTTCCTGTTCGGCGGGGTGATCGAGCAGGTGAAGGAGGAGGCCGGCCTGGAGCACATCGTGCTCATCGGCGAGGGCGACGTCGCCCACGACATCACCTACGACGCGCTCCTCTCGGCTGCCAACCCCATGCTGCCCGCCGAGCCCGAGGAGGACGACCCGGTCGTGCTCATGTACACCGGCGGCACAACCGGTCTCCCCAAGGGCGTGCTGCTCGACCACCGGGCCGAGATCCTGAACCTGTACCACGTCGCCATGCTCTGGGGGCTCGACGAGCACCTCGTGAACCTGAACCAGACCCCGATGTTCCACGCCGCCACCATGGGCGGCGTCCTGGGGGTCCCCGCCGCCGGCGGCACCTCGACCTTCGTGCCGCTGTTCGACCCGGCCAAGGTGATGGAGAACATCGAGCAGAACGACGTGACGTGGACCGTCATGGTGCCCACGATGATCGGCTTGGTGCTCAACCACCCCGAGTTCTCCCCCGAACGGCTGGCCTCGCTCGAGGTGCTCACCTACGGCGCGTCACCCATGCCGACGGCGCTGCTCGAGAAGCTGCTCGACATGTTCCCCGACCTGCGCATCTTCCAGGGCTACGGCATGACCGAGGCCAGCGCGGTGCTGACCGTGCTCGGCCCCGAGGAGCACCGCGCCGGCGGACCGCTGCTGAGGTCGGCCGGCCGGCCGGTGCCCGGCGTGCGGCTGACGATCCAGGACGCCGAGGGCACGATCCTCGGCCCCGGCGAGACGGGCGAGGTGTGCGCCCGCGCCGGCAACTTCATGCGGGAGTACTGGAACAAGCCCGAGGCCACCGAGGAGGCGTTCCGCGGCGACTGGTACCACACCGGCGACGCCGGCTACCTCGACGAGCACGGCTACCTGTTCCTCGTCGACCGGGTGAAGGACATGATCGTCACGGGCGGCGAGAACGTGTACTCGATCGAGGTCGAGAACGCCATCGTCACCCATCCGGACGTCAGCCAGGTCGCGGTCATCGGCATCCCCGACGACACCTGGGGCGAGGCGGTGCACGCCATCGTCGTGCCCGAGGATGGCGCCGAGCTCACCGAGGACCAGATCAAGGAGTGGGCGCGCCAGACGATCGCCGGCTACAAGGTGCCCAAGTCCGTGGAGTTCCGCTCCGAGCCGCTGCCGCTGTCGGGCGCCCTCAAGGTGCTGAAGAAGGACCTCCGTGCCCCCTACTGGGAGGGCAAGGAGCGCGGCGTGGGCTGAGCCCCGCCGGGGGTCGGCCCGCCACCGTGGCTCATCGGTCGTCGGCGGCGAGGTCGGCCAGCCAGGCGGGCAGGCGTGCCGGGCGTCCCGCCGGCGTCACGCAGCCGTGCACCGTCACCGCCGTGGCGCGCGGCTCGCCGGCGACCGTGAGCAGGTAGCCGATCTGGAACGTGGCTCGGGTCAGCGCGCCGAGCTGCAGGTGGAGGTCGACGAGGTCGTCGAAGCGCAGCGGCCCCCGGTACTGCACGAACGCCTCCACCACCGTGAACTCGAGCCCCTCGGCCTGCAGCGCGGTGTAGGGGTGGCCGAGGGCCCGCATCCACGCCACCCGCGCCTCTTCGAGGTACGGCAGGTAGGCGGCGTGGTGCACGACGCCCTGGGCATCGGTCTCGGCGAAGCGGACCCGCACCCGGTGGGTGAAGACGTAGGCGTCGTGGTCGAGCGGCGGGTCGAGGGCGAGGCGCACGGGCGACGAGGATACGGCCACCGGCGGCGCGCGCCCGCCTCCCGTCGCCGACCCCGAGGCTACGGTGCCGGGGCGCACCGTCGACCAGAGGGGAACCCGTCGTGACCGAGGCCAGCGCCGACCTCACCCGCAAGGACGCCAGCGTCGTCACCCGCGCCGCGAACGAGGCGGTGGCCGGCTCGCTGCCCGGCGACACCCGTGACCACGACCTCGTGGCCCGGGGCCGGATCGCCCCCCTGGCGGGCCCGGTGGTGCACGGGACCTTCGGCCACGACGTGTGGAACCTCGAGGCCTTCGCCTTCCTCGACCAGGAGCCGCCGGCCACCGTGAACCCGAGCCTGTGGCGCCAGGCCCGGCTGAACGCCGCCGGCGGCCTGTACGAGGTCCTGCCCGGCGTGTACCAGGTGCGCGGCATCGACCTCTCGAACATCTCCTTCGTCGCCGGCGAGACCGGCTGGATCGTCATCGACCCGCTCTCGGCCGCCGAGACGGCCGCCGCCGCGCTGGCCCTCGTCACCGAGCACCTCGGCGAGCGCCCGATCCACGCCGTGATCTACACCCACAGCCACATCGACCACTACGGCGGCGTGCGGGGTGTGATCGACGAGGCCGACGTGGACGCCGGCCGGGTGCAGGTGATCGCCCCGCGAGGCTTCCTCGACGCGGCCATCAGCGAGAACGTCATCGCCGGGCCGATCATGAACCGGCGGGCCACCTACATGTACGGTCCCCTGCTCCCCCGCGACCCGCAGGGCCACGTCGACTGCGGCCTCGGCAAGGCCGTCCCCCTGCTCGGCACCGCCGGCCTCATCGCCCCCACCGTCGAGATCGCCCGCACGGGTGAGGAGCTCGAGATCGACGGCGTGCGCATCGTGTTCCAGTACACGCCCGACACCGAAGCGCCGGCGGAGATGAACTTCTTCTTCCCGCAGCACCGGCTGCTGTGCATGGCCGAGAACTGCTCGGCGAACCTGCACAACGTGTACACGCCGCGGGGTGCGCAGATCCGCGACGCTCTCGGGTGGAGCAAGTACATCAACGAGGCGATCGAGCTGTTCGGCGACCAGACCGAGACGGTGTTCCTCTCCCACCACTGGCCCCGCTGGGGCCA
Organism: Acidimicrobiales bacterium; assembly: GCA_041394145.1. Classification (GTDB taxonomy): domain Bacteria; phylum Actinomycetota; class Acidimicrobiia; order Acidimicrobiales; family Acidimicrobilacustridaceae; genus JAWKIW01. Next base: position 140,853 of record JAWKIW010000012.1, on the reverse strand, counting down.
CGACGAGGCCCTCACCTTCCTGCGCGACCAGCGCGACGCGTACCGCTTCATCCACGACGAGACCATGCGCCTGGCCAACCACGGTCTCGTCGCCACCGAGATCGCGGAGCAGCTGCGGTTCCCCGAGGCGCTGGCCGCCACCTTCCACGTCCGCGACTACTACGGGACGATCAACCACAACGCCAAGGCCGTCTACCAGCGCTACCTCGGCTGGTTCGACGGCAACCCGGCCCACCTCCACCCCCACCCGCCGGTCGAGGCGGCCCGACGCTACGTCGACTACATGGGCGGCGCCGACGAGGTCGTGCGGCGGGCCCGGGCCGCCTACGACGAGGGGGACTACCGCTGGGTGGCCGAGGTCGTGAACCACGTGGTGTTCGCCGAGCCGGACCACCCGGCAGCGCGCGCGCTGCAGGCCGACGCCCTCGAGCAGCTCGGCTACCAGGCCGAGTCCGGCCCGTGGCGCGACTTCTACCTGACCGGAGCCCAGGAGCTGCGCAACGGGCCGCCCCCGCTCGGCGCCGGCATCACCACCGGCATCGACACGCTGCGGGCCATGACCACCGACATGCTCCTCGACCTGCTGGCGGTGCGGCTGCGGGGCGCCGACGCCGGTGAGGAGTCGACCACCGTGGACCTCACGATCACCGACGGCGACGGCGAGCGCTGGTTCCTCGAGCTGCGCAACGGCGCCCTGCACCACGTCGGCGGCCGACACGGCCACGACGCCGACGCCGGCCTCACGCTGCCCCGGCTGGCCCTGGCCCGGCTGGCGAGCGGGTCGACGACCCTCGACGCCCTCGTGGCCGACGGCGACGCCACCATCGAGGGCGACCGCGCCGCGCTCGACCGGCTGCTCGGCCTGCTCGACACCTTCTCGATCGGGTTCGCGATCGTGGAGCCGTGACGGCCGACGAAGCACACGAGGACGTCGGACCCGGCGACCACGGCGACCACGGCGAGCAGGAGGAGGCCACCGCCTCCCCCGGCCTGATCGACCGCATCGCCGACCACCTCGACGCCTTCCAGCGGCGCCACCGTCCGATCGCGTTCCCGGTGGCGGTGCTCAAGCGCTTCGGCGAGGACCGCGGCAGCGAGTACACGGCGATCATCGCCTACTACGGCTTCCTCTCGCTCCTGCCGCTGCTCCTCGTGGTGGTCACGATCCTGGGGCGCCTGCTGCAGGGCGACCCCGAGCTGCAGGAGCGCATCCTCGACACCGTCCTCGGCGGGTTCCCCGTGGTGGGCGAGGAGCTGCGCACGAACGTCAAGGGGCTCCAGGGCAGCGGGTTCGTGCTGGTGATCGGCCTCGCGTTCAGCCTCTGGGGCGCGCTCGGGGTGGTCCAGGCGTTCCAGGAGGCGTGCAACACGATGTGGGGGGTGCCCCGTCACCGCCGCCCGGACATCTTCCGGCGGGTCGGTCGGGGTCTGGGCCTGCTCGCCGTGCTCGGCACCGCCGTGCTCGTGGTCACCATCGGCACCCCGCTGCTGCTCGCCCTTCCGCTGCCGAGGGTTGCGACCGTGCTCACGGTGCTCGGCGGGGGTGTGCTCGCCGGCGGGGTGCTCGTGCTGGCCTTCCAGCTGCTCACGGCCGAGCGGATCCCGTGGCGATCGCTGGTGCCCGGCGCCGTGGTCGGCGGGGTGCTGCTCACGCTGCTCAACGCGCTCGGCGGGCTCTACCTCAGCCGCGTGGTCGCCCGCGCCGGCAACCTCTACGGCACCTTCGCCGTCGTGATCGGGCTGTTCGTGTGGATCGCCCTGTTCGCCCGGCTCGTCCTGCTCAGCTACGAGGTCAACGTCGTGCTCATCGGCCGGCTGTGGCCCCGCAGCACCAGCGGTCGCGACCTCGGCCCCGCTGACCGGCGCGCCCTCGACGAGCTGGTCCAGCGCGAGGCCCTCGTGGCCGAGCAGCAGGTGACCACCGTCGTCGACGGCATCGAGGTGACCGCCACGGACCGGGACGCCGACCCGTCGGCGCCCCGGTAGGTTGCCGCCGTGCCCCTGACGCCACGGGCCAGGTCGGCCGGGGCCCGCGCCAACGACGACCGCATCCTCGACGCCGCCCTCCGCGAGATCGCCTCGGCGGGCATCGACCGGCTGCGCATGAACGCCACCGCGGCCCGGGCGGCGCTCACCACCGGGGCGCTGTACGGACGCTACGAGAGCGCCGCAGAGCTGGCCGTCGACGTCTGGCAGCGACGGTTGGCCGCCCACCACCGGCGGCTGCTCGACGGGCTGGTCGCCCACCTCGTCGACCGGAGCGACGGCCACGAGGTGTTCGCCTCGGCGATGCGCCGACTGCGCCGGCCCGATCCGGCCGACCTGGCCACCGTCGAGCTGCTGCTGGCCGCCCGCCGGGTCGACGAGCTCGGCGAGGTCATCACCGAGCAGGTGGCGGGTTGGTTCGACGAGTGGGGGGCCGGCCCGGCGGGCGACGAACGCCGGCGGGCCGACGTGACCTCGATGGTCGGGCTGTACTGGGGGGCCTCGGTCTTCGCCCTGCCGGGGAGTCGGGCCCACGACTGGGCGACCGCCTTCGTCCGGCTGGCTCCGGCGCGAGACCGCCGACCGGCGCCGAGCGGTCGCGTCCGAGCCGCTCGGCTGCGCCCGCCGGCGGCGGCGACCGGCGAGCCGCTGCGCGACGCCCTCATCGACGCCACCGCCACGGTCATCGCCCGGTCAGGGGTGGAGCGGGCCACCGTCTCCCGCATCGCTCGCCGCGCCGGCATGACCGACGGCGCGGTCTACACCCGCTACGCGTCGAAGGACCTGCTCGTGGCCGACGCCGTCGACGTGCTGCTCGCCGCGGTCGTCGGCGCCGACGCCGAGGCCCTGGCCCGGGCGATGGTCGCCGGTGACGTGGTGGAGGCCGCGGCCGGCATTGCCGCCGGCGGGCTCGCCGAGCCGCGTGCGGCCTGGCGGCGGTTCCGCCTCGAGGCCTACCTGGGCTCACGTCACCACCCGCAGATCCGCACGGTGCTGCGGCGCCGCAACGCGGCCAACATCGCCGGCTACCGGGCCGTCCTGGGCGATCGCGCCGAGCCCTTCGGGGCCACCGGGCAGGCGCTGCCGATCGGGCTCTCGGTCGTCCAGCTGTTCCAGCCCGACCTCGCCGCCGTCGACTTCCGCACGGTGCTCGCCACGCAGGTCGAGGTGCTCTCGGGCTGACTCCCCGGGGAGCAGGCCGCGGGTGGGCGCCGTGGCCGCCGATGACGCCCTCCGGATCGACGCCCTACCTGATCGTGTCTACGATGTGGCTCCTGCCTGGTCCGCCAGGCGGAGGGGGTGGTGCCCGTTGTTCCGACCGCAACGGGCACCACCCGACCCACCCCCGCCGGTCCCAGGTCGCCTCGTGACCGATCGGCGGTCGGAGCGGGCGAGCGGGACGCGGCGGCGCCTCGTCATCGCGGTCGCGCTCTCACGAAGCTCCCAGGGTTCTCCCAGCGGACCTTGACGGAGGTGGGACACCGTGGTCGTCGCCGACGTCCGCCCCGACGCCGAACCGGCGGGGCAAAGGAGCCGTGATGACGACGACGACCCCCGACGCCCCCCGGTCCGCCCGTCCCGGGGCCGGTCGACCCCGGTCCTGGGCCCGGCTCTTGGCCGGGTCGGCCACCGCCGGCCTGCTGGTGCTCGGCCTGGCCGCCTGCTCGAAGTCGAACGCCGACACCGCCGGCGGCGACGTGGCATCCCTCAGCGGTGACGCCACCGCCACGACCGCGCCCGCCGACCAGAAGAGCACCGAGGAGAAGGTGCTGGCCTTCTCCAAGTGCATGCGGGACAACGGGGTGCCCAACTTCCCCGACCCGAAGGTGGACGCCCAGGGCCGCATCGACCCGGGCGGCTTCCGCGACAACGCCCAGAACGGCGGCTTCGACCCCCAGTCGCAGAGCTTCCGCGACGCCATGGACGCGTGCCGCTCCAACCTGCAGGGCATCAACCTCGGCCGCGGCAACGTCGACCAGTCCAAGTTCCGGGACGCCGCCGTGCAGTACGCCCAGTGCATGCGCGACCAGGGCGTGGCCAACGTGACCGATCCGACCTTCCCGACGCCCGGCCAGGGCGGGGGCGGCTTCGGCGGCGGCCAGGGCCAGAGCGGCCAGGGAGCGCCGGGCGGTCAGAGCCAGGCGGGCCAGGGCCAGAGCGGCCAGGGCCAGGGCCAGGGCGGCCAGGGCCAGGGCGGTCCCGGCGGTGGGCGCGGCGGGAACGGGCTGCTCCGGGCCATGGGCCTCGACCCGAACGACCCCGCCGTGCAGGCCGCCGACAAGACCTGCCGCCCGGCCTTCCAGCAGGCCGTCGGCCAGGCCGGCCCGCAGCAGTGACGGCCACGGCCGCACCCCCGGCCCCACCGGACGCCGCCCCGCCGGGGTCTCCCGCCCCCCGGCGGGGCCGGCGGTGGGGGCTGGTCGTCGGCATCGCCGTGGTGCTCGTCGGCCTCGCCGTCACCGCGGTGGTCCTGGCGACGCGCTCGACGACCACGGCACCGACCACCTCGACCGCGTCGCTCGGGGTGGCCACGGTCGAGAAGCGGGACCTGGCCGCCTACACGACGCAGTCGGGCACGCTCGGCTTTGGCGACCCGATGACGGTCAACGAGGGCGGCGCGGCGGCCACCACGCCGGCGTCCAGCTCGAGCGCGACCGCAACGGCCGCCGCCGGTGGCGGCACGTCCGGGGGTGCGGGCGGCGGCACCGGCGGTGGCACCGTCACCACCCTCGCCGATGCCGGCTCGGCCGTCGCCCGGGGCGCGGTCCTGTACCGCGTCGACACGAGCCCGCGGGTCCTCTTCTACGGCCAGCAGCCCGCCTACCGCGACATGGGCCCCTCGTCGACGCCGGGTGACGACATCCGCCAGCTCGAGGAGAACCTGGTGTCGCTCGGCTTCGACCCCGACCACGCGATCACCATCGACGGCGTCTTCGACGACGCCGACGTCGCCGCCGTCGACCGCTGGCAGACCTCGCTGGGCCAGACCGAGACCGGCGCCGTCGCCCTCGGCACCGTGGTGTTCTCGCCCGGCCCCGCCCGGGTCGGCAACCTCAAGTCCACCGTCGGCTCCACGGTGCGATCCGGTTCGCCGATCCTCGAGCTGACGCCGACCGACACGGTGGTCACCGCCTACACGCCCCCGGCGGCGGGCACCATCGGTCAGCTCGCACCCAAGGGGACCGAGGCCAAGACCGGCACGGTCCTGTTCACCGTCGACGGCGTGCCGACGGTGACCGCCGTCGTGGGCAGCGACACCTCGACCCTGCCGGCCGGCGCCCACGTCGTCAGCGTGCCCGCCGGGCTCACCGTCGCCGACCACCCGCAGGTGGCCGACGGGCAGGTGCTGCTGGGGTCCTCACCGGTGCTCGACCTCACCCGGTCGCGGCGCGTCGTCACGACGACGGTCAAGGTGAGCGACCGGGGCAAGCTGCAGCCGGGCGAGGCCGTGCTGGTCACCTTCCCCGACGGCACCGATCGCAACGGCCACATCACCGACATCGGCCAGGTCGCCACCAAGGGCTCGGGGGCCAACGCCGCCGCCACCGTCCCGGTCGACATCTCCCTCGACGACCCATCGGTCGTCGACCCGAACCTGATCTCCACCCCGGTGGAGGTGCAGCTGCCGACCTCCTCGGCGACGGCCGCGCTCGCCGTGCCCACCACGGCGCTGGTCGCGCTGAAGGAGGGCGGGTACGCGGTGCAGCTGGCCGACACCAACCCCGACGGCTCGGTGAAGGCCGGCAAGCTGGTCAAGGTCGACGTCGGGCTCTACGCCGACTCCTACGTCCAGGTGACCGGCGTGCCGGAGGGCACGAAGGTGGTCACGGCCACGTGACCCTGCTCGCCCCACCCCGCGACACGGTGGCCACCGGCGGCGGATCCGAGCAGGACGCCGTCCTGCGGCTCGCCGACGTGATGAAGGTGTACCCGGGGTCGCCGCCGGTGGTCGCCCTCGACGGCATCGACCTCACGGTCCAGCGCGGCGAGCTGGCGGCCATCGTGGGCCCGTCCGGGTCGGGCAAGTCCACGCTGCTGCACGTCATCGGCACCCTCGACCGCCCGAGCTCGGGCCGGGTCATCATCGACGGCCACGACGTCTCCGGCATGTCCGACAAGGGGCTGTCGGCCGTCCGGTCCCGTCTGATCGGGTTCGTGTTCCAGCAGTTCTTCCTGCTGAACGGCATGTCGGCCGTGGAGAACGTGGCGACCGGCCTGCTCTACACCGGAGCCTCCCCTGCCGATCGCCACGCGGCCGCCACCACCGCCCTCGAGCGGGTCGGCCTCGGCCACCGGCTCGACCACCGCCCGAACGAGCTGTCCGGCGGCGAGCGCCAGCGGGTCGCCATCGCCCGCGCCCTGGTGCACCGACCGTCGATCGTGCTGGCCGACGAGCCCACCGGCAACCTCGATTCGCGGTCCGGTGAGGCGATCATGGCGCTGCTGCGCGAGCTGCACGCCGAGGGGTCGACGATCCTCATCATCACCCACGACCGCGACCTGGCCGCCGCCCTCCCCCGCCGCATCTCGTTCCTCGACGGCCGGATCGAGTCCGACGTCCTCGCCGGTCCATCGGTGGCCGTCGACGGGAACGGGCATCGGGACGGGGACGGTCACCGATGACCGCCACCTCGACCACCGTGGCGCCGAGCCGGCTGCGGCCGGGTGACGTGCTGCGGGTGGGCTCCCTCGGCCTGCGCACCCGCAAGCTGCGCACCGCGCTGTCCGCCCTCGGGATCACGATCGGCATCGCCGCCATGGTCGGCGTGCTCGGGCTGTCCGAGTCGAGCCGCGCCCAGCTGCTCAACCAGCTCGACAGCCTCGGCACCAACCTGCTGGTGATCACGGCGGGCACCGGCATCGGCGGCAGCACGGCATCGGGGACGGCGGCGTCGTCGAGCCCGGCGATCCCGTCGGAGGCGCCGGGGATGGTCCGACGCATCGGCCCGGTCGAGTCGCTCGCCTCCACCATCCCGGTGAGCGGCAACGTCTACCGCAACCCCTATGTGTCCAGCGGTGACACCGGCGGCCTCTCGGTGGTGGCGGCGACCGACAACCTCGTCACGGTCCTCAACGGGTCGATGACCGACGGCCGGTTCCTCGACGACGCCCTCGGCGCGTATCCCAACACCGTGCTCGGCTCGGTGGCCGCCCAACGTCTCGGCATCAACCACGTCGACGGGACCCAGCGGGTCTGGCTCGCCGGCCAGTGGTTCACCGTGGTCGGGATCATGGACCACTTCCCGCTGGCCGAGGACATCGACCGCAGCGCGGTGATCGGCACGACCGCGGCCTCCACCTACCTCGGCACCGACGTCACCAGCCCGTCGACGATGTACGTGCGCACCAACGAGCAGAAGCTCGACGACGTGCGCACCGTGCTGCCCGCCACCGTCAACCCCGGCAGCCCCGACCGGGTGTCGGTGAGCCGACCCTCCGACGCCCTGGCCGCCAAGGCCGCCGCCCAGACGGCCTTCACCGCTCTGTTCCTCGGGCTGGGGGCGGTGGCGCTGCTCGTCGGCGGCATCGGCATCGCCAACGTGATGGTCATCGCGGTGATCGAGCGGCGCAACGAGATCGGCCTGCGTCGGGCGCTCGGCGCGACCCGGGCCCACATCCGCCGACAGTTCCTCACCGAGGCGCTGCTGCTGGCCGCCCTCGGCGGCGTCGGCGGCGTGCTCTTCGGCGCACTGGCCACCGCGGTGTACGGCTCGGTGCAGCAGTGGCCCATCGTGGTGCCGCTGTCCGCGGTGGTCGGCGGCATCGTCGCCGCCCTGCTCATCGGCGCCATCGCCGGCCTGTACCCCGCCATGCGAGCGGCCCGGCTCGCCCCGACCGAGGCGCTGCGATCGGCATGACCACGACCACCGCCCCGCCGGCGGCCCCCGCCCGCCCGTCGGCCCCCGAGCCCGAGCCCCCCTCGGCCACCCCGCCGTCGCACCGCCGACGGCGGGCCGTCGTGGCCGTCGCCCTGGTGGCCGCGGTCACCGTCGCCGTGGCGACCGCGCTCGTCCTGCGGTCCCGGTCGTCGTCGACCGATGCGGCACCGCCACCGGCGCCGAGCACCGCCACCGTGGCCCGGCGCGACATCGTCAACGACCAGACCTTCGACGGGACCATCGCCCCCGCGCCGGCGCTGCCGCTCGTGGCCCGCACCTCGGGGATCGTCACCGACCTGCCCGCCGAGGGCGCGCCCCGAACGCAGGGCGACGTGCTGTTCGCCGTGGCGGGAGCGCCCACCTACCTGCTCCACGGCAAGGTGCCCGCCTGGCGGGAGCTGTCCCCGGCCACGCCGCCCGGCGATGACGTCGCCCAGCTCCAGCAGGCGATGATCGACCTCGGCTTCGACCCCGATCACGCCATCACCGTCGACGGCACGTTCGGCACGGCCACCGCCGAGGCCGTGCAGCGGTGGCAGGCGGCCACCGGGCAGCCGGCCACCGGTCTGGTCGCCCTGGGCACGGTGGCCTTCGAGCCCGGGCCGATCACCATCGGCGCCCACCAGGTCGAGGTCGGCGGCGCCGTGACCAGCGGCGCGGTGGTGGCCGACGCCGCCACGACCGGCTACCAGGCGACCTTCGCCCTGCCCACCGACGTGCACACGCTGCTGCAGGTCGGCCAGGCCGTCGACGTGACCCTCCCCGACTACAGCACGACCAAGGGCACGATCGTCGCCATCGGCACGGTCACCGACGCCACCACCGGCACCACGAGCTTCACCGGGACCGTGGCGGTGCCCGATCCGGGCGCCAACCACGGCATCGTCGACCAGGCGCCGATCAAGGTGAAGGCCACCGAGGTCCTGGCCCGCAACGTGCTGGTGGTGCCGGCCGGCGCCCTCGTCTCACGCGTCGACGGCACCTACGAGGTGGCCGTGTACGACGGCACCACCCAGCAGGCGGTGCCCGTCCAGGTGGGCGTGGCGGCCAACGGCACCGTCGAGGTCCGCAGCGACGCGCTGCGCGAGGGCACCCGCGTCGTCGTGCCGAGCCGCTGACCCGGCCGGCGCGGCTGCACCCAGCCGGCTCCCAGGAACCTCTCAGGATCGCGGGGCACACTTGGCGTCGATGACCGCCTCCACCGCCGAGCCCCGGGTGCTGGTCGTCGACGACGACGACAACATCCGCTACCTGCTGCACACGGCGGTGAAGCACGCCGGCTTCGACGTCGACGACGCCGCCAACGGCCGCGACGCCATGGCCAAGGTCGCCTCCTGGCATCCCGACCTCGTGCTGCTCGACGTCATGCTCCCCGACCTCGACGGCTTCGAGGTGTGCCGCCGGCTGCGGGCCGATCGGGTCGAGACACCCATCATCTTCCTGACCGCGCGCGACGACGTGGACGACCGGATCCGAGGCCTCACCATCGGCGGCGACGACTACGTGACCAAGCCGTTCAGCCTCGAGGAGGTCGTCGCCCGCGTGGGCGTGGTGCTGCGCCGCACCGGTGCGGTGGGAGGCGACGACGTCTTGCGCTACGCCGACCTCGAGCTCGACGACGAGGCGCACCAGGTGCGCCGCGACGGCCACCTCGTCGACCTGTCCCCCACCGAGTACAAGCTGCTGCGGTACCTGCTGCTCAACCCGGGGCGGGTCCTGAGCCGGGCCCAGATCGTCGACCGGGTCTGGCAGTACGACTACCTGGGTGACACCAACATCGTCGAGACCTACGTGAGCTACCTGCGCCGCAAGCTCGGCGATCCGCCACTCATCCAGACGGTGCGCGGGGTGGGGTACGTGCTGCGCGAGGCGGAGTAGTCGTGTCCCTGGGCCACCGTGTGATCACCGGCCTGCTGCTGGTGGCCGTGCTGCTCGTCGCCGCCGACGTCGCCGTGGCGGGGACCAGCCGGCGGGCCCTGCTCGACGAGGTCGACCGCCGCGTCGCCGGCCAGGCGGGCGAGACCCGTGGCGTGCCGCCGCGGGCGCCCACCGCGCCCACCTCCGACGGCACCAACGTCCTCGGCGACCAGCAGGGCGTCGCCGAGCGCATCCCCGGCAGCCGCCAGATCTTCTTCGAGGTGCGGAACGCCGACGGCACGGCGGCCGACCGGTTCTTCCCGGGCACCTCCAGCGGGGTCACCCCACCCGAGCTCGACGCTGCCACCGTCGTGGCGGTCGCCGCACCGGCGGGGACGGTCGCCACGCCGTTCACCGTGCAGTCGGCCGACGGCACCGACTGGCGGGTGGTGGTCGTCGCGTTCGCCGACCAGCGCGGCTACCTCGTGCGGGGCCAGTCCCTCGCCGAGCTGGATGCAACCTTCTCCCGCATCGTCACCATCGAGGTCATCGCCACCCTCGTGGTGCTGGCGGGGCTGGCCCTGGTGGCGTGGTGGGTGATCCGGCTCGGGGTGCGGCCCGTGAACGAGATGTCCGACGCCGCACTGGCCATCGCCGCCGGTGACACCGACCTGCGCATCCCCCCGGCCCAGGCCGGCACCGAGGCCGGCAAGCTGTCCGCCTCCCTCAACACCATGATCGGCCGGCTCGACCAGGCCCGGGTCGAGCAGCAGGAGGCCAGTGACCGCCTGCGCCGGTTCGTCGCCGACGCCTCCCACGAGCTGCGCACGCCGCTCACCTCGGTCATCGGCTACACCGAGCTGCTCGACCGCGCCGACCTCGACCCCCAGGAGCGGGCCGATCTCCACCGCCGCCTCGACAGCGAGGCCCACCACATGTCGATGCTGGTCGAGGAGCTGCTGCTGCTGGCTCGGCTCGACGAGGGACGGCCGCTCGAACGGCGGCCCGTCGACCTCACCGCCCTGGTGGGCGACGTGGTGTCCGACGTGCGGGCCGTGCAGCCCGATCGTCGGGTGACCACGAGGTGGCCCGAGCAGCCGGTGGCCGTCGACGGCGACGACGCCCGCCTCCGCCAGGTGGCCGCCAACCTGTTGCACAACGCCTGCACCCACACCCCTCCCGGGACACCCATCGAGGTGGCCGTGACGCCCGAACCGGGGTCGGTGGTGCTCACCGTCGCCGATCACGGCCCCGGGCTGCCTGCCGGCACCGAGCGGAAGGTGTTCGAGCGGTTCTACCGCGCCGACCCGGCCCGGTCGGGCCCCGGCAACGGGCTCGGGCTCGCCATCGTCGACGCCATATGCCGGGCCCACGGCGCCACCGTCGAGGCCGCCAACCGACCCGACGGGGGCGCCGTGTTCACGGTGCGGTTCCCCGAGCCGGTCGGCGATGCCACGGCGACCCCGGCCGGCGAGGTCGCTCAGGCCAGGCCCACCACCTTGGCCGCCACCTGACCCAGCAGCTCGACCCGCTCCGGGTTGTGCCCGTTCGCCGGCATCGAGCAGGTGAACCCGTCGACCCCGACGCCAGCGCATCCGTGAGCTGCTCGCCCACCTCGTCGGGCGAGCCCAGCGTGAACATCGACAGGATCATGTCGCGGGTGCCCTCGTCCATGGTGTCGAAGTCGAAGCCGAGGGTGCGGCCGAAGGCGATGAGCTCGGCCATCGCCTGGTCGTGGGTGTCGGCGATGCAGCAGACCCGCTGCAGCGACACCGTGATCTCGGAGCGGTCGCGCCCGAGCCGCTCGCAGTGGGCGGCGAGGGCGTCGAGCTTGCGCGGCACCTCGTCGAGGGTGGCGGTCAGGTTCGACTCGTCGGCGTACTGCGCCACCATCCGCAGGGTCTTCTTCTCGCCGCTGCCGCCGATCATCACCGGGATGGGGCCGAGTGGCGCCGGCGAGTTGATGGCGTCCTTCACCGCGTAGTGCTGGCCGGTGAAGGTCGGCCGCTCGTCGCGCAGCATCGGCAGGATGATCTGCAGCGCCTCCTCCAGCTTCTCGAAGCGGTCGGTGAACGTGCCGAACTCGATGCCGAACGCGTCGTGCTCGAGCTCGAACCAGCCCGAGCCGATGGCGAGCATGGCCCGGCCACCCGACACGATGTCGAGGGTGGTCACCGTCTTGGCCAGGACGGCCGGGTTCCGGTACGTGTTGCCGGTGACCAGCGCGCTCAGGCGGGCGCTCGACGTGTGCTGGGACAGCGCTGCGAGCGTCGTGTAGCACTCCAGCATCTCGTGGTCGGGCGGCCCGAGCATCGGCAGCTGGAAGAAGTGGTCCATCACCATGACGGTGTCGAAGCCGGACCGGTCGGCGGCCGCCGCCTGGACGGCGACGGTGGCGAACAGGTCGGCGGGGGCCACGCCCTCGTAGGTGAAGTTGGGGATCTGGTAGCCGAGCTTGGTCATGCACGACAGCATGGCCGACCATCGCCGAGCGCGCCTGACCCTGGCCCCGGCGATCCGGATAGCGTCACGCGATGGCCCGCAGCGACGCCCAGGTGGTGGTGGAGGCCGCCGGGCAGGAGGTGGTGATCTCCAACCCCGACAAGGTGTTCTTCCCGGCGAGGAACGAGACCAAGCTCGATCTGGTGCAGTACTACCGGGCCGTCGAGGAGCCGCTGCTGCGGGCCATGGGCGGCCGGCCGGTGCTGCTGCAGCGCTTCCCCGACGGCGTGGGGGGCAACTCGTTCTTCCAGAAGCGGGTGCCCGACAAGCGCCCGGCGTGGCTGGAGACGACCGTCGTCGAGACGGTCAACGGCACGCCCTCACGTGCCCTGGTCGCCGCCGACCTCGCCCACGTGCTGTGGGCCGTGAACCTGGGCTGCCTCGGGTTCCACGTGTGGCCCTACCGGGCCGACGACCCCACGCATGCCGACGAGCTGCGCATCGACCTGGACCCCCAACCCGGCGTCGGGTTCGACGCCGTGCGCGAGGCCGCCGGCATCGTGCGGCTCACCCTCGACGAGCTCGGCATCCGGGCGTTCCCCAAGACCAGCGGGTCACGGGGCATCCACGTCTACGTGCGGCTCGAGCCCCGATGGGACTCCTACGAGGTGCGGGCGGCGGCGGTCGCTCTGGCCCGCGAGCTCGAGCGCCGCTACCCCGAGCTGCTCACCGCGGCGTGGTGGAAGGAGGAGCGCGGGACGCGCGTGTTCGTCGACTTCAACCAGAACGCGCCGCACAAGACGGTCTTCGGCGCCTGGTCGGCCCGGTCGCGGGTCGGGGCGCAGGTTTCGGCGCCGATCGCGTGGGACGAGGTGGCGACGGTGGCCGCCGACGAGCTGACGATCGCCACCGTGCCCGGCCGGGTCGACGAGCGGGGCGACCCGTGGGCGGCGATCGACGACGAGCCCCAGGACCTGTCCCCGCTGCTGGCGTGGTCCGCGCGCGACACGGCCGCCGGACTGCCCGACGCCCCGTGGCCGCCCGTCTACCCGAAGCAGCCCGGCGAGCGCACCCGCGTGGCACCGAGCCGGGCCCGCAAGGAGGAGTAGGCGGGACCGCCTCAGCCGTCGGTGCCGGTGGGCGCGGTCTGGCCGGCGCGGATGGCGGCGAGGGCTCGGGCCTGGTGCTCCTTGGCCCGCAGCTGCGACGAGAACTGCTCGCGCACCACACCGTCGGGATCGATCACGTAGGTGACGCGACCCTCGAGGATGCCGAGGCTCTTCTTGACCCCGTAGGCCTTGCGCAGCGAACCGTCGCCGTCGGAGACCAGCAGGAACGGCAGGTCGTGCTTGGCGGCGAAGCCCTCGTGCGACTCGACCGAGTCACCGCTCACGCCGATCACCACGGCGCCGGCGTCGGTGAAGTCCTCGTAGGCGTCGCGGAACGAGCAGGCCTCGGCCGTGCAGCCCGGCGTGTTGTCCGCCGGGTAGAAGTACACGACGACCCACTGCCCGCGGTGGTCGGCCAGACGGACGGGGCCGTCGGGCGAGGGCAGCTCGAAGTCGGGCGCGCGGTCACCGATGCGGAGGGAGCTCATGTCGTGGCTCAACGCGCGTCGGACGGTCGATGTTCCCGGGCATCCGCGAGGTTCCCGGGCATGCGCGAGGTTCCCGGACTTCCCTCACGGTGGTGCGTCGTGGTCCACCGCACCGGTCAGCGCAGCGCGGCCACCGCCGGCACGGCCAGCACCACGGCGATGGCCGCCAGCAGCACGGCCATGGTCCAGCGGTTGTAGCGCAGGAGCCACTCCTTCCAGCGGGCCACATCGCTCGCCGCCCGCGCACCGCCCACGGCCATGTAGCCGATGAGCGCCAGGAAGGGCAGGGTGGCGACCACCGTGAAGGCGGCGGTCAGCACCACCAATTGGGACGGGGGGTGACCCGAACGGCCGGCGATCGAGCCGGCCCCCAGCAGCACCACCAGGTTCTTGGGGTTCACCACCGACTCGATCGGCGCGACGAGCACCATGGCGGCGGGCCCCATCCCCTCCACGCGGGCGAAGAACGCCGGCGGCGTCGGGTCCCGGCGGTGCACGAAGCTGTGCACCGCACCGACCGCCAGCACTGCCGCGACCACGAGCACCACCCAGGCCTGCGTCGTCGGCATCCCCGCCCCCGAGGCGTCGGCGGCATCCGTGCGCAGGGCCGACAGGCAGGTCACGCCGAACACCGGGACGAGCAGGGCGGCCAGGAAGACGAGGCCGTTGCGGCGGGGGTTGCGCGACAGCAGCACGAGCATCATGGCCACCAGCCCGAGCGGGCTGAGGGCGAACGCGGCCGCCGCCGGCAGCATCTCGAGCAGCGTCGACGTCATCGGGGCCCTGGTCCCGGCCGCCGGCGGAGCCCGTGCCGACCGGCCCGGCTCACCACGTGTCGATGCACGGCCGCTTCTTGCCCGTTCGGGGGGTGGGCGGCGGCGACGACTCGATGGCGGTCACGATCCACCGGCGGGAGTCGGCCGGGTCGATCACGTCGTCGATCTCGAAGTACGTGGCGGTGGAGAGGCCCTTGCCCCGCTCGTAGGCGAGGGCGACGAGCTCGTCGAAGCGCCGGTCGCGCTCGGCGGGGTCGTCGATGGCGTCGAGCTCGCGGCGGAACCCGAGCCGCACCGCTCCTTCGAGGCCCATGCCGCCGAACTCCGCCGTCGGCCACGCCACGGTGAACAGCGGCGACTTGAACGAGCCGCCGGCCATGGTCTGGGCGCCGAGCCCGTACCCCTTGCGCACGACGATCGTGAAGAACGGCACCGTCATCGACGCGGCGGTGACGAACAGGCGCGACACGTGACGCACGAGCGCGGTCTGCTCGGCGTCGGGGCCCACCATGATCCCGGGTGTGTCGCACAGGAACAGCACCGGCAGGTCGTGGGCGTCGCACAGCTGGAGGAAGCGGGCCGCCTTGTCGGCGCCGTCGGCGTCGATCGCCCCGCCGAGGTGCGACGGGTTGTTCGCCACGATGCCGAGCGGTCGGCCCTCGATCCTCGCCAGGGCGGTGACCATGCCCGCGCCGAAGGCCCGCCGCAGCTCGAGCACCGAGTCGGTGTCGGCGAGGCCGTCGATGACGGCGCGGATGTCGTAGGCCCGCACCCGGTTCTCGGGCACGACGTGGCGCAGGGTCCGTTGGTCGGCGCAGGACCACTCGTCGGTCCGGCCGCCGAAGTAGGACAGGTACCGCCGGGCGACGGCCACCGCCTCGGCCTCGTCGGCCACCGCGACGTCGACCACGCCGTTGGGCACCTGCACCTCGATGGGGCCGATCTGGTCGGGCTCGTACACCCCGAGGCCGCCGCCCTCGATCATGGCCGGGCCGCCCATGCCGATGTTGGCGTCGGCGGTGGCGATCACGACGTCGCAACAGCCGAGCAGGGCGGCGTTGCCGGCGAAGCACCGACCCGACGCGATGCCGACCAGCGGCACCAGCCCGCTCAGCTCGGCGAACAGGCGGAAGGCCATGCAGTCGAGCCCCGACGGGCCGACGCCGTCGGTGTCGCCAGGCCGTCCACCACCGCCCTCGGCGAACAGCACGAGCGGGAGGCGCTGGCGCTCGGCCAGCTCGAACAGGCGGTCCTTCTTGCGGTGGTTCTGCAGGCCCTGGGTGCCGGCGAGGACCGTGTAGTCGTAGGACATGACCACGGCGCGCCGGCCGTCGACGCTGCCGACCCCGCCGACCAGCCCGTCGGCCGGCGTGCGCTCGATGAGCTCCTCGACGCTTCGCCGGCGGCGCTGCGCCGCGATCACCAGCGGCCCGTACTCGACGAACGTTCCGGCGTCGCACAGGTCGTCGACGTTCTCCCGGGCCGTCCGGTGACCGGTGCGGCGACGCTTGGCGACGGCGTCGGGGCGGTGCTCGTCGAGGCCGACGGCGTGGCGGTCGAGCACCTCGGCGAGGTCGGGGCGCACCAGGTCGAGGTCGACAGCGCCCTCGTCGTCGGTGGCGGCCACCGCGGTCGCGGCCCCCGCCTCCACGACGAGGAGCCGGTCACCGGGACGCACCGTGTCGCCCGCGGCCACCGCCACCGACACGACCGTCCCGCCCTGGTCGGCGAGCACCTCGTGCTCCATCTTCATGGACTCGAGCACGACGACGGCCCGGCCCGGGGTCACCTCGTCGCCGGGAGCCACGACCACGTTGACGACGGTCGCCTGCATCGGCGACGACACCGTGTGCCGCTCGGCGGTGTGCCCCTCGCTCGGTCGGTCCATCCGCTCTGTCTAGTCCCGCCGTCGGGCGATGGGCGTCGTCGCTAACGTCGCCCGACGATGAGCGCTCCTCCCGGTCCTCCGCCGTCCCCACCGCCTCCTCCTCCGCCGCCACGAGGACGACGGGGCCGACGTGGAGCGCTCGGTTCTCTCCCCCGGCCCGGGCACCCCCTCGACCGGTGGCCACCGACGGTGCGCCTGGGCCGGGCTGCGGTCGAGCACCCGGGGCCGCTGCTCCGGCTCCTCGGCGATCAGGCGCCCCGGTGGGCCGACGGCCGTCGCCTGCACCGCGGCATGCAGCTGCTGGCCGAGCTCAGCGAGCGCGGCGAGGACCCCGAGGCCCCGTTCGTCCCGGCGCGGATGCGGCGCGAGCTGCGCTGGATCACCCGCCTCGGCACCCCGGTGCGCACCTCGGTCCACGCCCACGACCGCCGCATCCCCGGCCATGCTGGCGAGATCCCCGTGCGGGTCTACCGCCCCCACGCCCGCGCCCGGACCATGCCGGCGATCGTGTACGCCCACGGCGGCGGCTTCGTGGTCGGCGACCTCGACACCCACGACGGCTCGTGTCGCCTGCTGGCCGACGTGTCGGGGTGCGTCGTGGTCGCGGTCGACTACCGCCTCGCCCCCGAGCACCCGTTCCCCGCCGCCATCGACGACGTCGTCGCCGCCTACCGCTGGGTGCTCCACCACGTGGGTGAGCTCGGCGTCGACCCCGCGGCCGTGGGGGTGATGGGCGACTCCGCCGGGGCGACCATCTCGGCGGTCGTGTGCCACGAGGCCCGCCGCCTCGACCTCCCCATGCCGGCGGCACAGGGCCTCGTCTACCCCCTGGTCGACATCCGCATGCGCTTCGACTCCTACGAGACCTTCGCCGAGGGCTTCTCGTTGACTCGGCGGACGATGGACTGGTTCCGCGACCAGTACCTGCCCCACCTCTCCGAGGACGACCTCGTCGACCCCCGCATCTCCCCCCTGTGCGGCGACCTCACCGGCCTGCCGCCTGCGGTGATCGCCACCGCCGGCTTCGACCCCCTGCGCGACGACGGCCGGGCCTACGCCGACGCCCTCGAGGCCGCCGGTGTCCACGTGACCTACCGCTGCTACGACGACTTCCTGCACGGCTTCTTCGGGATGATGCTCCTCGGTGACGCCGCCGCGGCGTGCGTGGAGATCGACCGGGCGATCGGGCACGTGCTTTGGGAGGCGGTCCGGGCCAACCGGTAGCGTCCTTCCTCGTGACCGACCTCCCCATCGGCGCCACCGCCATCCCGAACCGGTTGGGCACGACGATGTCGTGGGACGGCGACGACCTCGTGACCCACCTCACCCCGATGCCGTCGACGATGGTCGCGGGCGCGCTGCGCGCCAGCGCCGGCGTCTTCCTGGTGGACGTGGCCGCCGGCATCCAGGTCGACACCGACCCCGAGGCGTGGACCTTCACGTCGGACCTGTCGCTGCGGCTCCCCGCGGCGCCCGCCCCGCGCCGGGTGGACGCCCGCACGACCGTGCTGCGCGGCGGTCGCCGCTCGGTCACCGCCGACGTCGCCCTCACCGACGAGACCGGCGCGCCCTGGGGGTGGTCGACGCTCGGCTTCACCCGCGTGCCGCGGCGTCCCGACGATCCGGCGAAGCCGGAGGTCCGGGCCGACGAGCTCGCCGCGGTCTGGGCCCGGATCCCGCTGCTCGAGGAGCCGCTGCGGGAGGCCGCCGACGTCCGGGTGCTCGACCCGTCCCGCGGCGAGGCCGAGGTCGACGTGCGCCCCGACCTCACGAACCCGGCCGGCGCGCTCCAGGGCGCCATGGTCGCGCTGCTGATCGAGATCGCCGCCGAGGAGCTCGCGTCCCACCACGCCGGTGCCCCCCGGATCGTGACCGAGCTCGACCTGCGCTTCCTCGGTCAGGGCCGGGTCGGGCCGGTGCGCTCGCGGGCCTGGTCGATCGGCCGACCCGAGGACGAGGTGCTCCGCGTCGAGCTGCGCGACGGCGGCGCCGACGGCAAGCTGCTGACGACGGCCCTGGTGCGGACGCGCCCGCTCCCCTGACGACGGCCGGGTCTCGTCGGCACCAGGCGCAGCAGCGACCGGCTCAGCGGTGGTAGCCGAGGACGTCGACGAAGAAGTCGCACTGCGACGAGACCGGCACGTACGCCTGGCAGACGGCGGCGGCGTCGACCGCGGTGAGCGTGGTGTTGGCGACGATCTGCCCGGCGTGGTCCCAGCTTGATGGACGAGGTGCCCGGGTAGGCGATCCCGTTGGCGTACAGCGCGAGGAACCCGCTGGCCGACGTGTTCACCACGGTCAGGTTGACGACGACCGCCGTCGCCCTGGCCGGCACGCCGCTGCCGTTGCCCTTCAGGTCGACCGCTCGGCCGACGCCGCCGCCGAGGGGGGTCTTGGGTGGCGTGGTGGGCGGGTTGCCCGGACGGGAGTCGTAGACCCGGATCGGCTGGCCAGCAGGGTCAGCGACCCTGCGGTGTTGGGCCCCGAGACCTGCCGCCACGTTCCCGGCGTCCCGTCGTCGATGCACCACCACAGATCGTCCACGATGTCACGCAGCATCGAGCCGGCGCTGCGGGCGACCGTCGAGCTCGGCGGCGCCACGGGTTCCGAGTCCGAGAAGCCGAGCTGCAGGTGCTCCCCGGCCGAACCGCAGCGGAGGACGAGGCCCTTGCCGTCCTTGGTGGAGCCCGCCAGCGCCGGCCCGCTGTCGGACGTGCCGAAGACCCCCTCACCGGTGGTCGGGTCGGCGGTGCCCTGCACCGCCGGGTTGCCCGTGAACGTGCCGGGCGAGGCCAGCGCCGGCGACGACTGACCCAGGGCGATGGCCGTGCCGCCCACCACCGCACCGGCGGCCATCGTCGCCGCGGTGGACAGCACGTGGCGACGGTCGGTGGTCGGCTCCCGCACGACGGTCCCGCCGTCGACCGCGCCGGCAGCACTGGGGCCGCCGGGCGGTGCGCCCTCCAACGAGGCGAGCCGCGCCTCCTGACGGCGCAGGACCTCGCGCTGCTGCTCGACCAGCTCGGCGAGCCCCGCGAGCTGCGCCTCCTGGTCCCGGACCCGGGCACGAAGCTCGGCCATCTCGTCGCCCATGGGGGCCTCCCTTCGTCGCCGAGCGAGGGCTCGTCGTCGTCGATTCCCGACTACCGCAACCACCCGATTCGGGCCAGGGTCCTCGGTCACCGCCGCAACGCAGGAGAGCCGGTCGTAGCATCGAGCGCCATGACCGATCCGACCGTGCCCCGCTTCGCCGCCGAGGCCGCCGCCGGTGAGGTGGCAGCCGCCCTGCAGGAGCACGGCGTGGCCATCGTGGAGCGCCTCGCCGACGACGAGCTGTGCGACCGCGTCGCGGACGAGCTGGCCCCGCACCTGGCGCGCACGCCCACCGGCGGCGACGACTTCACCGGCGCCAACACCCGTCGCACCGGCGCCCTGCTGGGCCGCGTGCCCTCGTCGGTCGACCTGATCGCCCACCCGCTGGTCCTCGATGTCGCCGACGCCTTCCTGTGGCCGAAGAAGACGACGTTCCAGCTGCACCTCACCCAGGCCATCTCGCTCGGGCCGGGCGCCGAGGCCCAGCTGCTGCACCGCGACCAGTGGTGCTTCGACTTCTTCCCCTTCCCCGACGACGTCGAGGTGGAGCTGAGCACCATCTGGGCCCTCACCGACTTCACCGAGGCCAACGGCGCCACCCGCGTCGTCCCGGGGAGCCACCGGAGCGTCGACCCGCGAGCGTTCACCGTGGCCGACACCGTGGCCGCCGAGATGCCCCGCGGCTCGGTGGTGCTCTACAGCGGCCGCACCGTGCACGGCGGCGGCGAGAACACCACGGACGGGGTCCGCACCGGCATCAACGTCGACTACGTGCTCGGCTGGCTGCGTCAAGAGGAGAACCAGTACCTGTCGGTCCCCCTCGAGGTGGTGCGTGCGCTGCCCGAGCGGGTGCAGCGGCTGATGGGCTACGAGATGGGCGCCTACGCCCTCGGCTACGTCGACGACGTGCGCAACCCGATGTCGGTGCTGCGCGGCGAGGGCACGACGACGACCTCGTCGTTCGCCCCCGAGCGCTGAGCCTCACACCGAGGCGTCGGCGCGGGCGTCGGCCGGGTCGCGGGGCCAGAGCAGGTAGGTGGCCGCCAGCGCCAGCGTCGACCCGATGATCGTGTCGAGCAGGCGATGGGAGGCCCAGGTGCCGATGGCGTCGCCGGGCGCACCGGCGAACAGGATCGCTCCCATGGTGGTCGCAGCCCCAGCGGGCAACGGGAAGCGGTTGCCGTAGGCCGTGCCGGCCAGCACCAGCACGATGGCCGCCCCGAAGAGCACCTCGTGGGGGACGACGAGCGCCAGCAGCCCGAGCACGACGACGCCGACCAGCGTGGTCCCCACGCGCAGCACCATGACCGGCACCGGCGGCTTGCCGGTGGGCAGCAGCACCACGAACGCGGCGACGAGGATCCACACCGCGTCCCGGGTCGCCTGGCTCTCGACGAGGTAGATGCCGAAGCCCAGAGGGAGCGCCCGGCGCAGGCCGTCGCGCGCGTGCTCGTCGACGGTGCGGACCGAGCGGGCCATGGGGCCCCACAAGGGCGGGAGCTGCGCCGGTCCCGGGGGCTCGTCGGGCGTCCACCGGCCTCGGATGACGACCCCGACCGCGCTGACGAGCAGTCCGGCGATCGCTCCGACCACGACCTGTCCCAGGCCCCACCCCAGCGACACCTCGGGGCGGAGGAGGTCATGACCCCGAGGGCGACGGCGAGCACGTAGGCGAGCAGACCGAGGAACCGAGCGCCGCACCGATCGGCCCGGTCCCCGCCGCCAACGAGGCGAGGACGGCGACGAAGGCCATCGCCACGGCCGCCCACACCGGCTGGCCGATGGTGGTGAAGGCCAACACGATGGCGACCACGCCGAAGACGGCGGCGAGCGCCGAGAGCCGCAGCGACCGACCGGGGCCGCTGGCTCCGGCGGCCGCCACCAGGCCGGCGGTGAGGCCCGACAGGATCGCCCGCGTGGGGCCGGGAACAGCAGACCGGCGGCCGCGCCCACCGCCAGCCCGGCGGCGATGGCCGCCACCAGACCCCACCGGGCCGGCGCATCGGTCGGGCCCAGCCACTGCCGCCAGGTCGCGCCGGACGCGAAGGGTCCGTGGTCAGCGCCGGCCACGGTGCTCCTCGCCGCCGCACCCTCGCGCCATCCCCCGCATGGCCGCCCACCCTACGGTCGGCGGGCCTCCGCTCGACGCCGTTCAGCGACGCGAGGGGCGGGCCGACCCGCCTGCCGACCCGCCCGATCCCGGGCCGACGGCGGCGACGAAGGTGGCCCGATACCCGTCCCCGGCCCTCGTCGGCGACAGCCTCAGCTGGGTGCCGCCGTCCTGGTAGATGCCGTCACGGGCGTTGGGCGTCACCGTGCCGCGATGCTCGGCGTAGGGCGAGGCGCGGAAGACCTCGGCGTTCATGGTGTCGGGGAAGTACAGCTGGGTGGTGGCCTGCGTGGTCGTGGTGGGGTGGATCTTCATGTGGATGTGCACCGCCCGCCCCGGGTAGAAGCCCGGCCAGATCGTGGCGAAGGTGACCCTGCCGTCGCCGTCGGTGACCTGGGTGCCCCGCAGGAAGGTGCCCGAGCCCTGCTGGATCTCGTCGGCCACGCCCGAGTAGTCGCCGACGGCGTCGCAGTGCCAGATGTCGACGGCGGCGTCCCGCAGCGGTGTGCAGCCGTCGGCGTCGAGCACCTGCACGGTCAGCTCGAGCGGGGTGCCCGCCTTGCCCTCGGTGATGTCGCGGCGCACGAGATCGAGGTCGAGGTAGTACGGCCCCTCGGTCTGCTCCGGCGTCAGGGTGCAGGCCGTGCCGGCGACCGCGGTGCCGGAGGTCCCGGTCGCGGCGGAGGCCGATCCCGACGAGGTGGCGCTCGACGCCCCCGCGCCCGTGGACGACGAACCACCGGTCGACGACGAGCCGGTCGACGACGAGCTGGTCGACGACGATGTGGTCGACGAGCCACCGGCGCCGCAGGCGGCGGCCACGGCGGACGCGCCGAGCGCACCGAAGCCGCCGAGGACGGCTCGTCGGCTCAGGGTCGACCGGGCGGCCGACGCGGACGCACCGGCACCGGGGCGCGCGGGCCCGGGTGCGGCGTCGACGTCGGGCCGGTCGTCGTCGAGGGGGGATGCGCTGGCCATGTGTCGAGTCCTCGGATCGGCGGCGGGTCGGCGTCAGCGTGCCGGGCGGAGGTGAGGTCGTGGTAAGTGCAGCACAAGAGGTCGGTCGGAACCCGGGCGCGCCGGTTCGGGTCCCTCCGCCACCGGCGCCTCGGACCTGGAACACTGCTGCCCCGATGGATCCCTCCACCCGGGCCGCTCGGGCCCCCGGCACCCCCGATCCCACCTACGGCGGCCTGGTGGCGCCGATCGTCCCGTCGACCACCTATGCGCGCGACGCCGAGGGCGGCTACCCCGGTGGCCACTCCTACACCCGCGACCAGAACCCCACGGGCGAGCCCGCCGAGGCCCTGCTGGCCGAGCTCGAAGGCGGGCGGGAGGCGTTGCTGTTCGGCTCGGGGATGGCGGCGGCCACCGCCCTGCTCGACGCCTGGCGCGACACCACCGCCGGCCGCCCGCCCCGCGCCGGCGACGAGGCGCTCCCCCACGTCGTCGCCCCTCGTCACATGTACTGGACGATCCGACGCTGGTTCGAGCACGAGCGCGACCAGGGCCGGCTGCGGCTCACGCTGGTCGACCGACCCGACATCGACGAGTGGGCGACGGCCATCGAGGCGAACGGCGGAGCGCGCCAGCTCGTGTGGGTCGAGACGCCGTCGAACCCCATGGGCGACGTCACCGACCTCGCCGCGGTGGCCGCGCTGGCCCACACCTGCGGTGCCCTGGTCGCCGCCGACAACACCACCGCCACCCCGGTGCACACCCGGCCGCTCGACCACGGCGTCGACGTGGTGCTGCACTCGGCCACCAAGCAGCTCAACGGCCACGGCGACGTGCTCGCCGGCGCGCTCGTCGCCGCCGACCCCGACACCGGGCTCTGGGCCGGCGTGCGCCACCAGCGGGGCTACCGCGGCGCCGTGCTGGGTCCGTTCGAGGCCTGGCTGCTGCTGCGGGGGATGCGCACGCTGTTCGTGCGGGTGCCCCGCTCGTCGGCCAGCGCCCTCGCCGTCGCCGAGGCGCTGGCGGCACATCCGCGGTCGCCGAGGTCCGCTACCCGGGCCTGCCGGGCCACCGCGGCCACGAGCTGGCGGCTCGGCAGATGGACGGCGGGTTCGGGATGCTGGTGTCGGTGCGGGTGCACGGCGGCGACACGGCGGCCCGCAGGGTGCTGCGCCGCCTCGAGCTGTTCACCGACGCCACCTCGCTCGGCAGCACCGAGAGCCTGGTCGAGCACCGCATCCGCGTCGAGGGCGAGGGCTCACCGGTGCCGGCGGACCTGCTGCGCCTGTCGATCGGCCTCGAGCACCCCGACGACCTGGTCGCCGACCTCACCGCCGCCCTCGACGCCGAGGCCCGGACGGCCCGACGGTGAGCGGCGGCGACGACCCCGAGGTCGCACCCCTGTCGACCCGGCTGCTGGTCCCCCTCCCCACCCAGCCTCCCGGCGTGCCGTGGCCCACCGACGACTGGCCCCGGGGCGAGGAGCCGCCGGGCGTCGACCTCAGCGGGCTGATCGACCGCCTCGTCACCGACGAGGCGACCTTCGGCACCACCTACGCGGTCGTCGTGGTGCAGGGGGGCCGGCTGCTCCTCGAGCGGTACGGCGGGGCCCTGCCCCACTGGGACGGACCCGACGAGCCGGTCACGCCCGACACCCCGCTCCTGTCGTGGTCGATGGCCAAGTCGATGGCCCACGTCGCCACCGGCATCCTCGTGGCCGAGGGCCGCCTCGACCCGGCGGCGCCGGCTCCGGTTCCGGCGTGGTCGTCGCCCGACGATCCCCACCGCGCCATCACCCTCGACCACCTGCTCACCATGCGCGACGGGCTGGCGTGGGCCGAGGACTACGTCGACGGCCGCACCTCCGACGTGATCCACATGCTGTTCGGCGAGGGAGCCGCCGACGTGGCCGGCTACGCCACCGCCCGCCCGCTCGCCCACCCGCCGGGGACGCACTTCACCTACTCGTCCGGCACGTCGAACATCGTCGCCCGCATCGCCGGTGACGCCGTCGGCGGCGGCCCCGATGGCATGCGGGGCTTCCTCGGCGAGCGGCTCTTCGGACCGATCGGGATGCGGTCGGCGCGGCCCCGCTTCGACGACGCCGGCACCTGGGTGGCGTCGTCGTACGTGCACGCCACGGCGCGCGACATGGCCCGCTTCGGGCTGCTGGCGCTGCGGGGCGGCAGCTGGGACGGCCGGTCGATCGTGCCGGCCCGCTGGATCGACCACGGCCGGACACCCCGCTCGGTCGACCCCGACGACGGCTGGATCCACGGCGCCCACTGGTGGGTGGTGGGCGACGACCTGGGCAGCTTCTGGGCGAACGGCTACGAGGGCCAGGCCATCCTGTGCGTGCCGGGCCTCGACCTCGTGGTGGTGCGCCTCGGCCACAGCCCGGCCACCGCGTCGGGTCCCCTGAAGGCGTGGCGAGCCGAGGTCGTGGAGGCCTGGCGCGCCGCCGCGGTCAGCGACGCCTGACCACCGCTCGGCCGCAGGCGCCTGGCGCTCAGCCAGCCACCGGCTCCTTCCAGCGGTTGCGGTAGGTGATGCGCTCGACCGGGCCCCGGGCGGCCGGCGTGAAGTCGGTGCCCACGGTGTAGGCGACCGGCAGCAGCGCGACCTGGGTCACCTCGTCGTACGGGATGCCGAGCAGCTCGGCGGCCTCGTCCTCGTGGATCAGGTGCAGCGTCGTGTAGCACGACCCCAGGCCCCGTGACCGCAAGGCCAGCTGGAAGCTCCACACCGCCGGCACGATCGAGCCGTAGAAGCTCGACGCCACCACTGGCGAGGTGTCGACGAGACGACCCTTGGTGCAGGGGATCACCATGGTCGGCACCTGGTCGAGGATCTCGAGCAGGAAGTCGGCCGAGTCGAGCACCCGGTTGGTCTGGTCCGTCGGCGTGCCCCGCCGATAGGCGCCCAGGGCGGCCCGGCCGCTGCGGGCGTACAGCTCGGCGAGGCCGGCCTTCGTCTCCGCGTCGTCGACGATCAGCCACCGCCACGACTGGGCGTTGCCGCCCGTCGGGGCCTGGACCGCCAGCCGGATGCACTCGAGCAGCACGTCGTGGGGGACGGGCCGGTCGAGGTCGAGGCGCTTGCGCACGGAGCGGGTGGTCGACAGCAGCGCGTCGGTCTGGGCCAGGTCGAAGTCCATCGCCGTGGCCTACCACGTGCCGACCGTCAGACCCCCTCCCAGCGCCCGTGCAGGTCGGCCAGCCCCTGGTGCCCGGCCGTGAACTCGTAGGAGCCGGCCCGCACCGTCGGCCCGTCGACCACCGCCACCTCGACCACCCGCCGCTGGTACTGCGCCCCCTCCACCTCGTCGAGCAGCGCCCAGACCTCGTCGACGCGCGCCGGGTCGAGCACGCACACGACACCGGAGATCTGCCCCGCCTCGTCGAAGCGGGCGGCCGGGTAGCCCCACCCGGTGTCGTAGAGCCGACCGGCCACGGTGCCCGCGACGTGGTCGACCACGTACGGCTCGAGCAGCGGCCAGCGCAGGTGCCCGGGCATGAGCGTCCCGTAGACGAACGCCCGGCCGGCCGGGTCGCCCGCCGTCGTCACCATGGTCGGCCCTCCTGTGTGCAGGCGCCGTGAGGGTACCCCGCGGGGCGGCCGGGATTTATAGTTCGCTTT
Organism: Acidimicrobiales bacterium; assembly: GCA_041394145.1. GTDB lineage: Bacteria > Actinomycetota > Acidimicrobiia > Acidimicrobiales > Acidimicrobilacustridaceae > JAWKIW01. The sequence goes on along the minus strand of JAWKIW010000012.1, from coordinate 114,629 downwards.
GCTAACGATTCGGCTAGACTGCCGCCATGCGACGGATGCGCACCTTCACCAGCGAGACCTTCCGCTCGCTGCGGGTGCGCAACTTCCGGCTCTTCTTCGGTGGGCAGCTCATCTCCCAGATCGGCAACTGGCTGACGTTGGTGGCCCAGACGCTGCTCGTGCTCAAGCTCACCGACAGCGGCGTGGCGCTCGGCCTGCTGGCGGCGGCCCAGTTCGGACCGGTGCTCGTCCTGGGGCCCTGGGGCGGCCTGGTGGCCGACCGCTCCGACAAGCGCAAGCTCCTGCTGATCGTGCAGAGCATCGCCATGGTCCAGTCCTTCGCGCTGGCGACCCTCGGCTTCATGAGCCAGCCGCCGCTGGCCGCCATCTACGCCATCGCCTTCGTCGGCGGGCTCACCATGGCCTTCGACAACCCGGCCCGACGGGCCTTCGTCGTCGAGATGGTGCCGTCCGACGCCATCAACAACGCGGTGAGCCTCAACTCCACCCTGATGACGGCGTCGCGGGTGGTCGGCCCGGCGCTGGCCGGCCTGCTCATCACCACGGTCGGCTTCGGCTGGGCCTTCCTGGCCGACGGCCTGTCCTACCTCGCCGTGCTGGCCGCCCTGCTGGCGATGCGCACCGGCGAGCTGCACCCGGCGCCCACCACCCCGAAGGGCAAGGGCCAGGTGCGGGCCGGGCTGCGCTACGCCCGCAGCGTGCCCGAGCTGTGGATCCCGCTGGTGATGATGGCCTTCGTCGGGACGCTGGCCTTCAACTTCCAGGTGGTGTTCCCGCTGTTCACCATCCGCGACCTCGGCGGGACCGACGCCACCTTCACCATCCTCTTCTCGGTCGTGAGCGTGGGGGCGCTCGTCGGGGCGCTGGCCACGGCCCGACGCACCACCATCGACATCCGCGTGGTCGGCATCACCGCCGCCTCCTTCGGCGCCGCCCTCGCCCTCATGGCGGTGGTGCCGAGCCTGGCGTGGGCCTTCCCGGTCGGCCTGCTCGTCGGCATGTCGAGCATCGCCTTCCTCACCGCGTCGACCGCCATCGTGCAGATCTGCGCCACCCCCGAGATGCGCGGCCGGGTGCTGGCCCTACAGGCGATGGTGTTCCTGGGCTCCACGCCCATCGGCGGGCCCATCGTCGGGTGGATCGCCCAGAACCTGGGGGCCCGGTGGGCCATCGCCGTCGGCGCCGTCGCCGCCCTCGGCGCGGGCGCCTGGGGCGTCCTCGCCGACCACCGGCCCCGCGGCGCCTCGCCGCTGCAGCCCGAGCAGGTGGGTGCCGCGGTCGCCGAGGCCGAGGCCGACCTGGCCCGAGCGCCCAACGTGACCGGCGAGGTCCCCGTCGTGCGCTGACCTCTTCGAGGCGCTGCTACGGCGGGACGGATTGGTCCCGATCCGGACCGGTCGGATCCACAACGACCGTGGCTTGCACAGACCACCCTCGGCCCCTACGATTAGAACGCGTTCTACGTCCGAGGAGGATCACGTGGAGTTCGGTCTGTTCTTCAACGGCTACATGCCGGGCCCGGCGGCACACAACACCGAGCTCGAGCACCTCATGCTCATGCGCGAGCTCGAGTACGCCATCCATGCCGACGCCTACAACTGGAAGTACGCCTGGTTCGGCGAGCACCACGCCCTCACCGAGTACAGCCACATGTCGGCCCCCGAGGTCACCATGCCCTACGTGGCCGCCCGCACCGAGCGGATCCACCTGGGCTCGGCGATCATGAACCTCTCCCCCCGGGTCAACCACCCGGTGCGCAACGCCGAGCGGGTCGCCATGCTCGACCACGTCACCGGCAACCGCTACGAGTGGGGCACGGGCCGGGGCGCCGGCAGCCACGAGATCGCCTCGTTCAACATCCTCGACAAGGACTCCACCAAGGTCGAGTGGGAGGAGGTGGTCAAGGAGATCCCGCGCATGTGGGAGCAGCGTGACTACGAGTTCCACGGCGAGCACTTCGAGGTCCCCTACGGCCACAACGTGCTGCCCAAGCCGTACGGCAAGGGGCACCCGCCGATCTGGATGGCCTGCGGCAACCCCACGTCGTTCCAGCGGGCCGGCGAGCTCGGCCTCGGCGCCATCGCCTTCAACTTCGAGCCGATCTTCAACCTCAAGGGCCGGGTCGACTCCTACAAGGAGGCGGCCGCCGCCTGCACCGAGCCGGTCGGGCAGTTCCAGAACAACAACATCATGATGACCAACGCCGTCATCTGCCTCGAGGACCGCGATGCCGCCCGCAAGATCGCCCTGGGCGAGGGCCGCGGCTACCAGTACACGATGGTCGCCATGTACCACGACACGATGCCCAAGCGGGAGGGTGCGTTCGTGTGGCCGGCCCATCCGCCGGCGATCCCCAGCGAGGACGTCCTCGACCAGGTGATCGAGGCCGGCATGATGCTGTGCGGCAACCCCGAGGAGGTCGCCGAGCAGGTCGAGCGCTACCAGACCGTCGGCTGCGACCAGGTCGTGTTCGGCATGCCGGCCGACGGCATGGCCCACGAGCAGATCCTCGAGTGCATCGAGCTGTTCGGCTCCAAGGTCGTCCCCGAGTGGGACCGCGACCCGATCCACTCCACCACCCGCTACCGCGAGACGGCCGAGCCGAAGTACCCGATGTTCAACAACCCGCCCACCGACCTCGTGCCCGAGCAGCTGCCCGAGCACGCCCTCATCCGGTAGGCCCTGCCGCCGCCCGGCGGACGACCGACGTGGCACGGGGCCGGGCGAGAACGCCCGGCCCCGTCGCCGTCCCAGCCACCACGACGCAGCACCCGGCGCCACGCCGGCCACCAGGGGGAACCGACATGTCGACCGCCACCACCGAGGCGACCAGCACCGACCGCTACACCGTCATCTCGTCGGACTGCCACGCCGGCGGCAGCCACCAGCAGTACCGCGAGTACCTCGACCCGGCCTACGTCGAGCGCTTCGACGAGTGGCGGGGACGGTACAAGAACCCCTTCCGCGACCTGCAGGACGACGGGCGGTCGCGCAACTGGGACGACGACCGTCGCATCAGCGAGCAGGATGCCGACGGCGTCGTGGCCGAGGTCGTCTTCCCGAACACGGTGCCGCCGTTCTTCCCGACGGGCGTGGTCATCGCCCCGGCGCCGGTCACCAGGGAGGACTACGAGCTGCGGCTGGCCGGGATCCGCGCCCACAACCGCTGGCTCGCCGACTTCGTGGCCGCCCACCCCACCCGCCGGGCGGGGCTGGTGCAGATCCTGCTCAACGACGTCGACGAGGCCATCGCCGACGTCCGCTGGGGCGCGGCCCACGGCATGGCGGGCGTGCTGCTGCCCGGCGTCGCCCCCAACACGCCGATCGAGCCGCTGTACTCGCCGTCCTACGACCGGCTGTGGGCGGTGTGCGAGGAGCTCGACCTCCCGGTCACCCACCACGGCGGGGGCAGCGGGGTGCCCGACATGGGCCGCTACCCGTCGACCACCGTCATGTACATCCTCGAGGTCGGCTTCTACGCCAACCGGGCGCTGTGGCACCTGGTGATGTCCGGCGTCTTCGAGCGGTTCCCCGACCTGGTCTTCGTGATGACCGAGCAGGGCTCGGGCTGGATCCCCGACACGCTCGACCGCCTCGACGGCATCCACGACTCGATGGTGGCCGGCCACTTCGGCGGTGAGCTCGGCCCGGGCGGTGAGGTGCTGCCCCGTCGGCCCAGCGAGTACTTCGCCTCGAACTGCTACGTGGGCGCCAGCTTCCCCGGCCCCCACGACGCCGACGTCTTCCGCCGCATCGGCATCGACCGCTTCATGTGGGGCAGCGACTACCCCCACCGTGAGGGCACCTACCCGTACTCGAAGGAGTCGCTGCGCCGGACCTTCGCCGGCTGGGACGAGGCCGACCTGCGGACCGTGCTGGCCGGCAACGCGGCGAAGGTCTACGGCTTCGACCTCGACGCGCTGGCCCCCCTCGCCGCCGCGTGCGGGCCGACGGTCGCCGAGGTCGCCACCCCGCTCGACGCCGTCCCCGCCGACGCCAGCTCCCCCGCCTTCCACCGCTGACTCGCGGCCTGCCCGTCGCACCCGCCATCGTTCTCGATGGGATCGCGGTCGGGGGCCGACACCGATCCCATCAGGTACCGGCCAGGCGGTCGGCGGCCGCGGCGGCGCCAGGCGAGGTAGCGGTCAGCGCGGCGTGGACGCCGCGCCGGTCGCCGGTGGCGAGCAGGTCGAGCAGCAGGCCGCGGATGACCGCCACGTCGAGGCGGGTGACGGTGCGGGCCTCGACCGGGGCCACGCCCAGCTCGGCGCCCAGGGCCTCGCCGAGGTCGAGCCACGGGTCGACCAGCCGCCGCCGCAGCGCCTCGGTGCCGGGCCGGCCCTGCACGGCCTGACCGGCGAGCTCGTAGAAGAGCCGCTCCTCGGCCGCCCGACTGGGCTTCGACAGGGCCGACCAGAGGCGACGCAGCGCCTCGTCGGGGTCGGCGCCGGCCACCGCCTGCTCGGTGGCGACCCGCTCGCGACGCTCGACCTCGTCGACCACCGCCGCCAGCAGCCCCTCGCGCGACCCGAAGTGGTACACGAGCATGCGGTGGCTGGAGCCGACGGCCTCGGCGATGGCCCGCAGGCTCTGGTCGCCGAGGCCGTGGGCCTGGAGGTGGTCGACGACGGCCTCGAGGAGCTCTTGCTTCGGCACCGTCCGAGTGTACCGTTTGGAACATGAACCATGTGGTACACACCGAGATCGACATCGACGCTCCCCGGCCACGGTGTTCGCCGTGCTCGCCGACACCGCCGGCTGGGCGTCGTGGGGCGCGCACGACGAGTCCGAGCTCCTCGAACCGGCTCCGGGCGACGAGCCCGAGGGCGTCGGCGCCGTGCGCCGCTTCCGGGCCGGGCGGACCACCTCGGTCGAGCGCGTCGTGGCCTTCGAGCCGAACCGCCGCCTGGCCTACGACCTCGTGTCCGGGATCCCCATCCGCGACTACCACGCCGAGGTGACCCTGACCGAGCGACCCGACGGCGGCACCCACCTCGCCTGGCACTCGACCTTCCGGGGACGCTTCGGCAACGGCCCGCTCGTGCGACGGGTGCTCCAGCGCTTCATCGACGAGACCGCGGGGCTGCTCGCCAGCGCCGCCGAGGCACGCGCCCGCGTCGACGGCAGCGGCAGCCCTCGCACCATCTCGTTGCGAAAAGGGTCGGGGGCCGACCCGAAACGCCACGAGAACGGCTCGCCCGTGTGACGGAGCACCATCTCGTTGCGAAAAGGGTCGGGGGCCGACCCGAAACGCCACGAGAACGGTGCTCGCCTCAGCGGCGCAGGAGGTGGCGACCGGAGTACACGGGCAGGTCGACGAACGACAGCACGCCGGGATCGGCGTCGACCACGTGGGGGATGGCGTTGAGGACGTGCATGGCGGTGGCCAGGCAGCCGGCGTGGTTGTGGTCGCCGTGGTGCGACGACAGCTCCAGCTCGAGCTGCAGACAGGGCTCGCCCTCGACGACGATCCGGTAGCCGTGCCCCTGGGGCCAGTCGGGGGCGTCGTCGTCGCGCAGGCGCGTGACGTGCTCGACCACGATGCGGGCCTCGCCGTCGACCATGCCCCGGATCTCGAAGCGCATGCCCGAGATGGTGCCGGCCGGGATCGTCCCCGAGGCGATCTCGAAGTCCTCGTCGGCCCGGATGACCTCGTGCCACTCGGTGATCTCGTCGAGCTCGACGTCGAGGGCGGCGGCCACCATCGCCACCACCGGCCCCCACGCGAGCGCCGTCGAGCCGGGCGACAGCAGCAGCGACTCGCTCGGCTCGTGCTTGGAGAACCCCATGATGTCGAACATGGTGAAGGGGTTGTCCCAGGTCGCGTAGTTCACGATCTCCATCATCCGGACCGACTCGATCTCCTTGCAGATCGACAGGGCCGGGATGGCCAGGCCCACGTTGCCGTAGCCCGGGTCGACGCCCGACGTGTAGAACGACGTGCCGCCCTCGAGGCAGGCGTCCTGCAGCTGGCGGTGGAACGCCTCACCGGCCGCCGGGGGGTACAGCAGCGGGACGAACGAGGTGTTGACCACGTTCTTGCCCGACCGCAGCATGCGGGCGAGGTCGTCGACCACCTCGCCGGGGCGCACGTCGGAGTGGGCCATGTAGCAGACGACGTCGGCGTCGAGGGCGAGCAGGGCGTCGGCGTCCTGGGTGGCGGTGACGCCGAGCGGCTCGACGCCGCAGATCTCGCCGGCGTCGCGACCGGCCTTGTCGTCGGAGTGGACCCAGAGCCCGGCGAGCTCGAGGTCGGGGTGGGCGGCGATGGCGGGCACGGCGTGGACGCCCACCGTGCCGGTCGCCCACTGGATCACGCGATAGGTCATGGTTCCCCCTGCTGGCCCGCCCGGTCCGACGGCGGCGCCACCCTACCGAGGACCCCCGCGGCCCGACGGGTCGTGCGGGGGGCGATCGCGGCCCACGACCGGGTTGCTCACGGCACCAGGTCGATCATCGCCTCCCAGCCGGATGGGGGTGGGGCCAGGCGCCAGATCTGCTCGGGGGTCGGCGCGTCGAGGCGGCGGGCGAGCCGCCAGTCGGCCTCCAGGCCGCGCAGCTGGGACTCGTAGCAGGCCAGCGCGGCCCGCTTGCGCTCGGTCGACGGATCGGTCGGCATGGCTGCCGGCGTCGGCCACAGCCCGGCCTTGAACAGCGTCGCCACGCGCCACGCGAGCTGACCCGGGATCTGGTGGTACCCGAGGTCCTCGTAGCAGCACCACGCGACCGGCCCGGCGCCACCCGGCGACGCCGCCACCCACCGCGCCCGCACCACCAGCCCGGCGTCGTGGGTGGCGACGTGCTCGGGGTTGGCGAGGCCGAAGGGCAGCAGCACCAGCGTCGGGTGGAGGCCCCGCAGCGCCTCGTCGAGCCGATCAGCGAGCTCGGTGGTGCTCGGCACCGGCGCGTCGGGGTCGAAGTGGGCCTCGACGAAGTCGAGCCACACGTGCTCGGCTCCGAGCTCCGCCAGCGCCCGCAGGTCCTCGTCCTTGCGCACGGCCATCACGTCGTCGCCGGGGCCGAAGCCGCACAGCCGGGACCACCACCCCGGCGGGTCGGGGTAGGCGGCGGGCGTGCCCGTGAACACGCTGACCACCGTGGCGCCGGGGTGGGCGGCGAGGACCTGCCCGCACGACAGCACGGCGTCGTCGAGGTGGGGCGACACCACCACGATGCGCTCGAGCTCGGCGTCGTCGACGAAGCCCCAGTCGGCCATGCCGCTCGGGCCGGTGATCACGGCGCCTGCGCCGTCGTCGCCGCCCGCCATCGCCGTGGGCCGGTCAGACGCCGGTGGTGGTCGTCGACTTGGTGCTCTTGGCCCCGCCGGCGCCGATGGCGGTCACGTAGTAGGTCTGGGTCTCGCCCTTGGTGCACGGGGCCGGCACCTGCAGGCTGCCGTTCGCCGGCAGACCGGACTGGTAGGTCCCGTTCGGGTTGTCGATCGCCACCGTCACCGACTGGGCGTTCGTGGTGTTCCACGACAGCGTGAGCTGGGTGTTGGCGGGCACGCTGCCGGCGCCACCGCAGCTGAACGTCGACGGCGCGCTCACCGAGGTGACCTGCGGCGCCGGCTTCGACGTCGTGGTGGTGGTCGAGGCGTTCCCGCCGCCACCGCCGCCACCACCGCCGCTGTTGCCGCCACCGCCGGAGCCGCCGCCACCCGAGCCACCGCCGCTGGCGCCGCCGCCCCCGGCGTTGCCGCCGCCACCGCCGTCGGGGGCGGTGGTCGACGAGGTGGTGGTGGACGAGGTCGTCGAGGAGGTGGTGGTCGACGACGTGCTGGTGGAGCCGCCGGCGGCCGTCGTGGTGACGTCGTTGTTGCGGGTCAGGGCCCAGATGAGCCCGATGACGAGCAGCACGATCACGACGCCGAGGCCCACGACCGCCCACACCAGGCCGCGGCGCGTGTCGTCCTCGGCGGGCGGCGGCTGGTCGCCGTAGGGCGAGCCCTGGGCGTAGCCGTAGGCCGTCGGGTCCTGGCCGTAGCCGGGCTGCTGCCCGTAGCCGGGCTGGGCCACCGTCGGGTCCTGGCCCGCTCCCGGCTGCCCGTAGCCGGGCTGGGCCACCGTCGGGTCCTGGCCCGCCCCGGGCTGGCCGCCGGCGGGAGGTGGAGGAGGCGGGGGGACGCCGTCGGGCTGGGACGGATCGGTCATGGCACGTCCTCGCGCTCGGGGCCCGGTGGGCTGCCCGGGCCGTCACCGGGAACGCTAGTGGGCCAACCGGGCCGTCGCCGGGGAACGCCTAGTCGCGCCGGTACACCGGCACCCCGGGAACGATGCGCTCGCGGAACAGCCGGAGCACCTCGCCGTCCTCGGCGTGGCGGCCGATCGCCTTCTTGGAGAACAGCAGCTCGCCGTCGACCTCGACGTCGAACACGCCCTTCGATCCGGTCACGACCACCAGCTCGTCGATCACGTGCTGGTAGTCGTGCAGCAGGTCCCTCACCGTGCGCACGGCACGGTCCGAATAGTCTCAGGGGACGCAGTAGGTGATGCGGATGCGGTGCCGATCCTCGTCGGTCATGGCGCCAACCTACCGGCGGCGACGCCATCACCGACCCCGGCCGCCGCGACTCGTACCCTCGCTGACGTGCCCCGCGCCGCGACGACCACCCGGGCCCGCCCACGGGTGATCCGGCCCCCCGCCACCCGGCTCGAGCGCCTGTCGGGCCTGCCGGGTCGTGTCGCCGAGGGTGCCCGCCTCTACCGGCGCACGCCACCACGGTTGCGACGACCCGAGCCGGCTGCCCGGGCGGCGGTGACCGCCGGGGCGACGTGGTGCGCGGTCGTGTTCGGCGCCCTGGGCGCGCTGGCGTCGCGCTCGACGCCACCGCTGGTGCTGCCCGCCGGTGTGCCGGTGGGGACCGCCTTCTACGCGGTGGCCGTGCTGGGTGCCGCGGCCGGCGCCGTGTTCTGGACGCGACGGACCCGGGTGGGCCTGCGCCTCCTCGCCGCCGCCGCCGTGGCCGGGCCCGCGGTGGCGGTGGCGGCGGTGCTCACCGCCCACTGACCCCGCCACCGACGGTGCAGCCCGCCGTCGGGTCCTACGATCTCGCCACCGACGACCCGGGGGAGGTCCCGCATGCCCAGGCTCCGACAGGTGGCGCGCGCCGATGCCGAGGCGCCCATCGTCGAGATGATGTACGGCTTCATGTTCGGCGACCGCGACCCGGTCGCCGAACCGGGCACCACCACCGGCTCACCCGGGGACTGGTGGACGGTGTTCGCCCTCGTGCCCGACGTGCTCGAGCACTGCGTCACCGGCTTCGCCCTGTACCGGAGCCCGAAGCGGTTCCTCGACCCGGTGCTGCGCGAGCTGGGCCAGACCCGGGCCGGCTGGGCCACCGGCAGCCAGTTCGTGTTCTCCCAGCACTGCAAGTCGCTGCGGGGCCTCGGCGTGTCGGAGGAGAAGATCGCCGCCGTGCCGGCGGGGGCGGCGGCCTCGTGCTTCGACGAGCTGGAGCGCCTCGTGCTCGCGTACACCGACTGCCTCGTCTACGACCGGGGCCGGGTGCCCGACGCCCTCTTCGACGAGCTCCGGGCGCGCCTGTCCGACGAGGAGGTGCTGGAGCTGACCTACATCACCAGCCTGTACCTGATGCACGCGGTGATGTCGCGGGCGCTGCGCACCGAGTTCGACGACCGCGACGAGCCCATCGTCGAGGTCGAGGCGCCCGAGGGCTTCGACGCCGCCTCGTTCGGCGCCGACATCGCCGCCGAGGAGGGCTGAACCCCCCGGACGGAGGCGGCCGCCGGCGCTGCCGAGCCTGCGCCGCGCCGCGAACGCATGACGTTCGACCCTTGGCGGGTCGCCCCGGCCGCGGGTTGGGTGGAGGAAGGAACCGGCCCGGGCGCCGGGCCCGCTGCCGTCGAGAGGAGCCGCCATGCCCAGCCGAGCCGTCATCGACGACTTCCTCGCCCAGGAGCACCTCGCCTTCGTCGGGGCGAGCCACGACCCCAAGGAGTTCTCGGCCACGGTGTACCGGGAGCTGCGCGACCGGGGCTACGACCTGCACCCCGTCAACCCCACGCCGCCGAGATCGACGGCGATGCCTGCGTGGCCACCGTCGCCGAGCTGCCCGACGGCATCGACGGCGCCATCGTGATGGTGCCCGCCGACGCCAGCGCCGAGGTGGTGCAGGCCTGCATCGACCGGGGGATCCCCCGGGTCTGGCTGCACAAGGGGGCCGGACCGTCGTCGGTGAGCGACGACGCCGTGGCCCTGTGCAAGGAACACGGCATCGAGGTGGTCGACGGGGCCTGCCCCATGATGTTCGCCGAGCCGGTCGCCTGGTTCCACCGGGTGCACCGCTGGGAGCGCAAGGTCACCCACCAGATCGGCGAGTAGCCGGGCCCCACCCCGGCCGGGCCGGCAGCCCGGTCCGGATCTGAGTAGTCGTTGCTCAGTCGATCGGAGCCCGCGCCGGTCACGATCCACCTCATGAGCGACGACACCCACGCGCCTGCGCCCCCCTCCCAGCCCACCTCGGAGCCCACCTCCCGGCCCGGACGACGCCCCCGACGACGGCGGTCCCGGCGCGGACCGGCGTCGCTTCCTGCGCACGGGCCTCGCTGCCGCCGCCGGGGCGGCGGCCGGGGCGACCCTCGCCGGCACGGGGACCGCTGCAGCCAACGACGGGGACTTCCTGAAGATCGGCAACGCCAACACCGGCAGCGCCGCCACCGTGCTCGGTGGGTCGCGGCTGCAGGTGAACGTGTCGAGCAACGACACCACGGCGGTGACCGGCAACGCCACCGGGAGCAACGGCTTCGGCGTGCTGGGGCTGGCCGGCCCCAGCGGCAACGCCGTCGGGGTGAAGGGCCAGGGCCACACCGGCGTCGCACGGCGACGGCAGCTACCCCGGCGGCACCGGCGTCGACGGCTACGGGCCCGACCGGGGTGAAGGGCCAGTCGCCGGCCAACAACGGCGTCGGCGTCTCGGGCGTGGCGACCGGCGCGAGCTCGACCGGCGTGTCCGGCACCAGCCCGTCGGTCGGCGTGTACGGCGAGGGCGAGCTGTTCGGCGTGGCCGCCTTCTCCAACAACGGCGACGCCCTCAACGCCCACACCGACGGCACCGGCAAGCGGGGCGTGGTCGGCGAGGCCACCGGACCCAACGGCGCCGGGGTGCACGGCGCCGCCACGGGCGAACTCCACGGGCGTGTCGGGGTTCAGCCCGTCGGTCGGCGTGTACGGCGAGGGCGAGCTGTTCGGCGTGGCCGCCTTCTCCAACAACGGCGACGCCTTCGACGCCCACACCGACGGCACCGGCAAGCGGGCCATCTCGGCCGAGGCGGCGGGTCCCGGCGGGATCGGCGTGCAGATCGACGCACCCAACGGACCGGCGCTGCGACTGGGGACCGGCCCGGCCATGCCACCGACGACGGGCACGTGGAGCGCCGGCGACGTGGTGGCGAGCGCCGGCCTGTGGTTCTGCCTCGCCGGCGGGGTCGGCAGCGCGTCCCGCTGGGCGAAGCTCTCCCGCACGTACCAGCCGCTCGCTGCGCCGGTCCGGATCTACGACTCCCGCCCGGGCGACCCACCCCCCGGCGTGGCCAAGGGGAAGATGACCAGCGGGCAGGAGCGGGTGATCGACGCCACCGTCGGCGGGGCCGTGCCGGCCGGGGTGGCCTCGGCCGTCGAGGTGAACGTGACGGTGGTCGACACCGACGCCACCGGCTGGCTGGCGCTGTTCGCCAACGGCGTCGCCTGGCCGGGCAACTCGACCATCAACTGGTTCCAGGCCGGCTCGATCGTGGCCAACGGCACCACCGTCGCCGTCGACGCCGGCGCCCGCTTCACGATCCGGGCCGCCGGCAGCACCCACGTCGTGGTCGACGTGACCGGGTGGTACACGTGACCGAGCCGACCACGAGCGGTGCCGGCCGCCGACCTCACGGCGGAGGCGGTTCGAGCTCCTCGTTGGCGAGGCGGGCCGCCTCGTGGTCGGGTGGCTCGGCGATGCGACGGTCGGCGCCGCTGCGCAGCACGAGCAGGCCCACGACGGCGAGCACGGCGGCGGCGGCGAAGGCGCCGCGGTAGCCGGCCAGAGCGGCCACGCCGCCGAGCAGCACCGCCCCGATCCCCTGGGACAGGTCGAAGAAGCTCGACACCGTGCCCACCGCCGAGCCGCGCTCGCGGGCGGGCACGTCGGTGATGGCCAGCATGAGCATGGCGGGATACAGCAGCGACATGCCGACCGAGAAGACGGCGGTCCCGCCGTAGAGCCCGGCGGGCGTGGCGACGGCGGCGATGAGCACCATGCCGAGCGCCGCCGCCGACGTGGCGCCGCTGCCGCCCGCAAGGGGCCGATGCGGTCGGGGATGCGGGCGCCGAAGATGCGGATGGCGAGGATCAGGCAGCCGTAGAGCAGGAACACGGTGCGAGTCCGACATCCCGAGGTCGTCGACGTACAGCGGCACGAACCCGGCGAAGCCCGCCAACCCGACCATGCCGAGGAACAGCACCGTGCCCGGCACCAGCGCCGAGCGGTTGAGCAGGGCGGGCGGCGGTCGCTCGCCCCGGCCTCGGTCGGCGGGTGCAGATCCACCGTCTCCCGCAGGAACAGCGCCAGCACGGCGGCGGCGAAGGCGAGCACCGCGCTGACCGTCCACACGGCGCCGAACTGGTCGCCGCCGAGCACGACCTCGCCGAGCGTCGGCCCGAAGGCGAGGCCTCCGTAGACGGCCACCGACCAGTAGGAGATCGCCTCACCCCGCCGAGCCTCGGGCGCGAGGTCGGTGACCATGGTCCCGGCCCCGACGAAGAAGGCGGCCTCGCCCACACCACCCAGGACGCGGGCGGCGACGAGCACGGGCAGCGCCGTGGCGAGGTGGTAGGCCGCCACCGCCACGCCGACGATCAGGGCACCACCGATGATGAGGCGCCGGCCTCGCCCGGTCGCCGATGCGGCCGGCGTAGGGCCGCAGCAGCACCGCCCCCACCGAGAAGGCGCCGACCACCACGCCGACGGCGACCGAACCGCCCCCGAGGCCCCGCTCGACGAAGACCGGGACGGTGGGCAGCAGCGTGCCGAGCGACAGGAAGTACAGCAGCCCGACCACCACGACCAGCACGAACCGGCCGGTGAGCAGGCGCTCCTTTCGGTCGACGGCACCCACGACGAGCGAGCCTACGGGCCCGAGCTGTGCGCCCCGACCACCACGCCGACCGCGACCGAGCGTCGCTGGCCTGGGACGCACGAGATCGCTGCTCGCCTTCGCCACCGGGTTGGTTCCCTCTGGAGATCCGTCAGGCCATCTCCACAGGAGTCCACACGCGAGGCCCTTGACACCCCCCCGAGGTCCCTACCTTGCGATTGTGGGGGCTCGTACGCATCGTGTCGTCGAGGACAGGCCAAGGGGACGCTGGCGCAGGCGAGCGGTTGCTACCGTCGTCGCGGTGGCCGGACTGCTCTCCCTTGTCGCAGAGCCCGCCATGGCAGCCGAGAGCTCGTGGTTCCTCTGGCGATTGCGGGTGAGCAAGGACTACTACGCTTCTGCGGCCAAGGAATGCTCCAGATCGCGGCATCGCCTCCGCCGTCAGCCACCTACGGCTACGGCTTCACCGGCATGTTCAGCGGCATCAACCGCAGCGGGATCTGGTCGAGCGGATGGATCGATGCGAACGCGCCGGCCTACGTCTGGACTCCCTACGGATGGCGGGCCTGTGCGTCCTTCGTGTCCTACAGCGCCAGCTCGAACGCGTCCCGCCGTGTGGGCCGTATCGACCAACGAGGGAGGGTTCGTCACGCCGTCCTTCCAGTCCCTGTGGGCGATTCCCACCGCCTCCGGCGGCACATCACGGGCACGCAGTACCCCATCGGCGGCATGTGGCCCGGGTCGATACTGCGCATGGAACGGCGGATGAGGATGAAGGAACGGTGGTGACGATGCGCTTGTCAGGAAGAACGGGTGTCGTCGTGTTGCTGGCGGTGATCGCCCTCGTGTCGTGCGGGAACCGAAGCGCCGAATCAATTGCCACCGAGGCCGCAGGAGCAGCGCCGACCTCGACCGTGCCGGTGTGCCCCACCCAAGAGCAAGCGCAGGCCGCCATCGGTGAGCAGGGCGAAGGGGTGGGCACCCTACGGCGACAAGCCTGGGGATCCGTCACGGCCGCAGGGTACATCCGACTTCGCCCAGACGGCGGCACCAGCGGCCTCACCGATCTACGCCAGACCGCCCCGATGGCCAGGTGATTGCGTACGCCGTTCGCGACGTCGGCATCGTCGACAAGACGTCGTACGAAGCCGGTACCTACGATCCGGAGGCGATCCGCCGCCGGATGGCAGCCCTGGCCGACGAGGCCAAGGCGAACGCCGCCGCTCGATGCCGGCCCGCCGAGAGGTAGACCGACTGAGATCGAGGATTCGGCGTCTCGGAAGCGAGCCGACCTCTTCGACTCGACTGACTTCGGCCCGGCGCGGCGGCAACGGCACCGGCTTGGGTGGGGGCCATGGGACCGGGGGACACCACGCCGTTCACACTGCTCGAGCCCGACGTGATCGTGGTCGGCGCCGGCCTGGGTGGGCTCACCGCCGCCGCCTACCTGGCCGCCGCCGGGAAGCGGGTCGTGGTCGTCGACCGCCACAGCGTCGCGGGCGGCAACGCCACCGTGTTCACCCACCACGGCTACGAGTTCGACGTGGGCGTGCACTACCTCGGCGACTGCGAGCCGGGCGGCGGCATCCCGTCGATCCTCGAGCCGCTCGGCATCGACGTCACCTTCCGCGAGCTCGACCCCGACGGCTTCGACGTGTTCCTGCTCCCCGACGGCTCCCGCTTCGCCGTGCCCCGCGATCCCGCCGTCTACCGCGAGCGCCTGCAGGCCGCCTTCCCCGACGAGGCCGAGGCGATCGCCACCTACGTGGAGACCATCGAGGCCATCGACAAGGCCCTGCTGCGCGAGGGACCCCCCGACGCCATGCTGGCCCACCTCGACGACACGCTCGGCGGCTTCTTCGACGAGCTCGGCTGCTCACCCCGGCTGCGCACGGTGCTGGCCGGTGAGCACGGCACCTACGGCCTGCCGCCGTCGCAGGCCTCGCTGGTGCTGCACGCGGCGCTGGTGATGCACTACCTGAAGGGTGCGTACTACCCGGAGGGCGGCGGGCAGGTGATCGCCGATGCGCTCCGGGCCTTCCTCGAGGCCCACGGCGGTGCCGTCGTGCTGCGCACGCCCGTCGAGCGGATCCTGGTGGAGGACGGGCGGGCCGTCGGCGTCCGCCTGCACCCGCCGTCACCCGAGCAACGCCGGGGCGTGCCCACCGAGCTGCGGGCGCCGGTCGTCGTCTCCAACGCCGACCTCAAGCGCACCGTCGACGAGCTGGTCGGGCCCGACCACCTCGACGCCGAGCTGGTGGCGCGGGTGCACGAGTTCTCGATGGCGCTGCCGCTGTTCGTCGTGTACCTGATCATCGACCGCGACCTGGCCGCCGAGGGCTACGCCAACGCCAACCTCTACGTGATCGGCGACGACGACGTGGAGGCACACTACGCGCTGCTCGAAGCGGGCGAGATGCCCGACGCGCCGATGGCGTACATCACCCTCACCAGCTTGAAGGACCCCACCAACGATCGGCTCTGCCGGCCGGGGCAGACCAACCTGCAGATCATGACGCTGTGCCCCGCCGACCTCGGCTGGTGGGGCCTGCACGAGGGCCCTGCGGCCGGCGAGCGCTACCGGCGCAACGAGGCCTACCTGGCCCGCAAGGCCGAGCTGCGCGACCGCCTGATCGACGTCGCCGAGCAGGCGATCCCCGGGCTGCGCGAGGCGATCGTGTACGAGGAGTGCGCCACGCCGGTGACCCACGAGCGCTTCGTGCGCTCGACCGGCGGCACGTCCTACGGCATCGCCTGCTCGCCCGACCAGTTCGCCCTCAACCGGCCCGGCTACCGGACCTCGGTCGAGGGCCTCTACCTGGTCGGAGCATCGACCATCTCGGCCCACGGCATCGCCGCGGTCATGGCCGGCGGCGTGTCCTGCGCGTCGACCATCCTGCACGCGGACGCCCGCGCCGTGGCCCGCGAGCACCTGGCCACGGCCTAGACACCAGCACCGCGTCGGGCCGGCCCACGACCCGTCGACCACGGCGCACGACTGGTGCGACGCCGGCGTGGTGGGCTCGCCGGCGTGCCCACCACCCATCCGGCATCCCCACGACCCGCTCTGGCGGCGCGACAAGCGCGCCGGCGCCGCCGCGGGTTCTTGCCCGCTTCTCATCTGCCGCTGGGGCGATCCTTACGGTCCGCCGCCAGCCTGACCTCGCCCCTCCGAGTCCACTCGCCCCTCCGGAGACCCGAGGTCCCTGTCGATGGCCGACGAGCCGTTCCCACCAGTCCCCCGCCCCACCCGCCGACCGCGGCCCCACCGCCCCCACCCACGCCCCCACCCGCCCCGCCGACGGCGTCCGCCGGCGCACCGGCCCCACCCCCACCGTCCCCGCCCGACCCGGCGACGGACGGCCCGTCGAGCCGGAGCAGCGGCCGCGCCCTGCGCGTGGCGGCGATCACCGGTGCCCTCGTGGCCGGGGGCCTCGCCGGCACGCTGATCGGCACGGCCGTGCTGGGCGACACCACCACGACCGCACCCATCACCGCCACCGCCGACGGCGGGCTCCCCGGCGGCGCCCCCCAGCCCGGGGCCGGCTCGTCGACGTCGCCCCAGCTGCCGTCGGGCCGTCAGGCTCCCACCGGGCGCCCGGGGCGCTCGTCGTCGCAGGCGCCCGCCACCCAGCAGGACCCGTACGCGCCGCAGGATCCGGCCACCGGCCAGACCCCGTCGACGCAGCCGAGACCGTTCAGCCAGCAGGGCCCGGGTGCCCAGCAGAACCAGAGCAGCCGCCAGGCACCTTCCGGCATGCAGCCCCGCACCCGCAGCCAGGCCAGCTGAGCGCGCCCCCCTCGCGCCCGCCGGCCGCGACGACGGCAGCCGGGTGGTCGTGCAGCCGCCGTCGTGCAGCCGCCGTCGTGCAGCTGCCGTCGTTCAGCTGCCGTCGTGCAGCCGGGTCGTGAGCGCGGAGTAGCACATCTCGTCCTCGGTGCCCTCGGCCCAGGTGACGTAGCGCGGGGTGGCGCCCTTGAACAGGCCGCGGTCCCACAGGCACTGCACCCGGATGACGTCGCCCCGCTGCAGCGCCACCGGTTCGGCCAGCTGGTAGTTCATCTGCCAGTCGAAGCTCCAGGTCGGGATGTCGAGCAGCACCTGCTCCCGGGGCGTGCCCGGGTTGAGCGTCATGCGGAACGAGCGGCCGATCTCGTGCATGTGCCCGAACACCGCCAGCACGTCGCCCGCCTGGCGCACCCGGTGGTCGCAGGAGACGCGGGTGAGGCCGTCGCGCATCTGCGCCACCTGCTCCACCGTGGTGCCGCACACCAGGTGCAGCCCGTTGGCGATGGCCGGCGCCTGCGGCCCGAACTCCTGGGCGAGCTGGTCGATCACCCGCGAGCGATCGCAGTCGGGGCCCGACTCGTCGGGGCCGCACGGGATCTCCGCCGGGGCGAGGTAGGTCTCGTAGCGCACCTGGTCGAGGCCCTTCGGGTCGTCGGCCAGCTGGAAGACCATGCGGGACTGGTCCGGCGGGGTGGTGTGGCTGAAGTGGTAGTGGACCTGGATGACGAAGACGTCGCCCGGCTCGACCGGCATGCCCGAGCCCTCGGGGAAGGTGATGGGCGTCTGCCCCGGGGCCCACGCCATGAACTGGGAGGCGACCGAGTCGGACCCGCCCGGGCTCAGGCCGGCGCCACCGGTGCCGATGCCCGAGTAGCACTGCCACCCGGGCCCGGGGTCGGCGGCGTCGCGCTGGTCGAGCATGGTGCGGGCCGAGGCCTTCACCCGGAAGGCGAGGGCGTGGTGCACGATCTCGGGCTTGTCGGGCTCGAAGGCGTAGCCGGTCACCGCGGTGGGCTCGGTCAGCTTCGGGTCGAGCACGAAGCAGCGGTAGTCGTTGCGCGTGTCGAGCGAGCCCGTGTACGGCTCGGCCATCGGCAGCACCAGGTCGCGGCGGGGACCGTCGACCGTGCTCTCCGCGGCCCGTACCGGTGTCGCGGCATCGACGTCGAGCGGCCCGCCCGCCGCCGCCCACCCGGTGATCGCGGCCAGCTCGGCGTCGTCGAGCCGGTAGGAGTGCGCCAGCGCGACGCCCTCCTGCGACGCCGGCCACGGTGGCATGAACCGGGCGGAGGTCACCAGACCCAGGCCCGATGCGACCTTGGCGGCGTCGCCGGCGGTCTCGAGCTGCCACACCTGGGCGCCCGAGCCTCCGGGGTTGTGGCACGACGCGCACCGCTGCTCGAGCACCGGCTGCACGGCGGCGGCGAACGACGGGGCGGAGCCCCCGGCCGGCGCGGTGCCGGTGGCCACGTTCTGGCCGGGTGACGGCGCCGCCACCGCGTTGGGGGTGGTGGCCTTGGCGACGTCGACCGCGACGAGGTCGAACGACAGCGTCGCCTCGTCGTCGACCGACACGAAGCCCAGCAGCGAGATCGGGCCGACGCCGACCTGGGCCAGGGAGACCTCGCTGGTCGCCCGCACGTGGAGCTCGTCGCCGCTGCGGCGGGCCGTGCCGGTGAGGGTGACCGGTGACGTGGTGGCCTTGACGGTGAGGTCGCCGGACACGGTGATCGGGTAGTCGGTGCCGTCGGCGATCGCGGCGGGCACCCCGGTGAGACCGGTGGGGGTGAAGGTGGCGAGGGGGTAGGTCGCCGCCTCGAGGAAGTCGTGCTGCAGCCGCTGGTCGCGCAGCGCCTCGTCGGAGGTGAGCTGGGCGACGTCGACGACGACCTGGCCGACCTTGGTGGCGGCCGGATCGTTCGCGTCGACGAGCACGTCGCCGGCGACCCCCCGGGTGGTGCCCCGCGCCGTGCGCCGCACGCCGGCGAGCACCTCGTCGACCTCGTAGCCGACCGACGACCGTGACGCGTCGATGCGGTACACGGTCTGGCCGGGCCCGGCCGGCGTCAGGCGGGGCGCCTCGGGCACGGCCTGGGACACCGGCACCGCGTCCGGGACCCGCAGCGCACGCCACGCTGCCACCGCCGCCGCCCCGACCACCACGAGCACGACCGCGCACGTGGCGAGCACCACGGGGTGGGCCCGCAGCGAGCGCGTCACCCGGCTCATCGGCGTCCCCCCGTTCGCATGTCGACGGAGGGTAGGCGGTCGGCCACCAGGTGACAATGCCCAGGTCAGGGGCCATATGTGGACCATACGGCCGACGGTCCGGCCGACGGTCCGGCCGCCGGTCCGGCCGTCCGGGGGGTGCGGAGGCGACCCTCGCCGGCCTCGCCCTTTCGCCGCAGGATCAGCTCGGTAGCCGTTCGGCCACCCAGGCGACGCCGTCGTCGATCGTGGCGGTGGCCCAGGAGTCGAACGGCATGGTGAACATCCCGCTGGCGATCATCGACCGCACGTGATCGACGCGCTCGGGGGCGACGACGGTGACCGCCGCGGGCACCAGCGCCCGCAGGGCGTCGACCCGCTCGGCCAGCCACATCGAGATGCGCTGCTGCACGTCCATCGGGCCGCGGGCGTAGTCGAACACGAAGCCCACCCGCTCCCGGCGGCGCAGCACGGCGTCGAGGGCGGCGGTCACCTCGTCGACGCGGGGACCGGTCACCGCCTCGTCGATGACGACGACCACGACGGGCCAGCGGCTCGTGTCGACAGCGGGGTCGCTCGCCTCGGTGGAGGCCGGCTCACGGGGCTCGTGGTCGGGCGGCATCGAGGAGCAGTCTGCCCCACGGCCGCCGTCGCGGGGCCGAGCCGGCCGCTCTTGGCTACCGTCGCTGGTGGGGTGCACCGCCGCTGCGCCCACGTCGAGGAGGCACGCCACGGCATCGCTGCCCATCCCGTTCCTGTCGGACCCTCTCCCTGCCGGTCGTCGGCCGCGGCCGCACCCGGCCGGTGCCGCCCGCCGAGCCGGACGACACCGACGAGCCGGACGACGCCGAGCACACCGACAACCGGGTGATGATCGGCGGCCGCTACGGCAGCCCGAGCATCGTGGTGGGGCTCCCGCTGTCGGACATCACGGTGCAGGAGCGCGAATCCGCTGACGGGTGCCGCGGTCGTCGAGCTGGCCGGGCTGCTGGCCGCCCTGCCGAGCAGGTCGCCACGCTCCTGGCCGAGCCGGGCGACGCCGGCGGACCCGAGCCCGGCGCCGGTGAACCAGACGGGGAGGGGGCTCCCGCCAGGAGCGCCGACGCGACCGATCGGGCCGCGGTGGTCGAGGAGGTCCGGTCACGGGCCCTGGCGCTGCAGCGCCGGCTGCTGGCCGCCGACCGGTGAGCGGCCCCCGATGGCGCGTCTCAGCGATCCTCGGTATACCCTAGGGGGTATGTTCTCGCTCCAGGCCTCCACCCGCCGCTCGCTGGCCGTCGCCGCCGCCGCCCTCGGCCTCGCCGTCGGGGGCGCCGCCTGCTCGTCGAGCTCGACACCCGCGGCCGGCGCCGCCCCCTCGCCGGTCCCGTCCACCGCCGCGGTCGCCGGTCCGCCCAGCCCGGCCGGGGCCGCGCCCGCCGCCGGCGTCACCGCGGCGACGGCGGCGCGCCAGGAGGGGCGCACGGTGATCGACGTCCGCACGCCCGACGAGTTCGCGGCGGGACACGTGGAGGGCGCCACGAACATCGACCTGCGCGGCACCGACTTCGCCGCCGAGATCGCGGCGCTCGACCGGGGCGGCCGCTACGTCGTGTACTGCCACTCCGGCAACCGCTCCGCCCAGGCGACCGCCCAGATGCGCCAGCTCGGCCTCGACGTCTACGACGGCGGCGCCTTCGACGCCATGCGCCAGGCCGGCTGGCCGGCGACCTCGTAGCCGTCGCCCCGGGGATCCGGGCGGGGGCCACGACACGCCCGGGCGGTCACGACCCGGTGGGCACCACCGTCACGACCACCGAGCGCTCACGCCTGGGGCCGTCGAACTCGCACAGGAAGACGCCCTGCCAGCGGGACAACCCGAGGCGGCCGTCGATCACCGGGATGGTCTCGGACGGGCCGACGAGCCCCGCCTTCAGGTGGGCGTCGCCGTTGCCGTCCTGCCGGTCGTGCTCCCACACCCCGGCCGGGGCCAGGCCCCGCAGGAGGGTGACCACGTCGCGCGGCACCGACTCGTCCCAGTTCTCCTGGATCATCACCGCCGCGGTCGCGCCCTGGGCGTAGACACCCGCCAGCCCCGTGGTGACCCCGCTGGCGGCGACCACCTCCCGCACGGCGTCGGTGATGTCGTACAGCGCCTCTCGCGCGCTCGTCGCCAGTCGGATGGTCTGCTGCATCGCCCCATGGTGGCCGAGCGGCGCCGGCATGGCGGCCCGGCGATCAGCCGAGGCGCTGGAACTGGTCCCCGCCGGCCTGCTTGGCGCGGTACATCGCCCGGTCGGCCCGGTCGATGAACGTCGTGAAGGTCAGGTCCTCGTCGTCACCCGCCGTCGCCACGCCGACGCTGGCCCGCACGCGCAGCTCGAGGTCGCCGAAGCGGATGGGCTGGTCGAGCAGGCGCAGCATGCGATCGGCGGTGGCACCGGCGACCTCGGTGTCTGCGACGCCCTGCAGCACGGCGAGGAACTCGTCGCCGCCGAGCCGACCGACCCGGTCGTCGGTGCGCACGGCGGCCTGGACCCGGCGGGCGACCGCCCGCAGGACGGCGTCGCCCGCCGCGTGCCCATAGGTGTCGTTCACTGCCTTGAAGTCGTCGAGGTCGATGAACAGCAACGACAGGCCGGGTCCGCCGTCATGGGCGCGGACGAGCGCGGTCGCCACCTCCTGTTCGATCGCCGGGCGGTTGAGCAGGCCGGTCAACGCGTCTCGGCTCGCCTTGAACTCCAGCTCGTCGTGCGATCGCTTCCGGTCGGTCACGTCCTCATGCACGAGCACGGCACCGCCGCGCTCTCCGGTGAGCGGGCTGACCCGCACGGCCAGCCAGCGTCGGCGTCCCTCCCAGTCGACGGCGACCTCGGTCTCGCTCGCCGCCTGACCGTCGTCGAGTGCGGCGGCGACGCACTCGTCGAGTGCCGAGCCGCCCGACACGACGTGGGAGCGCACGGCGCCGAGATAGCTCTCGCCGACCGAGGATGCCTCCGCCCCACCTCCGCCCCCCGGGTGCTGGAAGCGGGTCCACGCCGGGTTCGCCGCCACGATCACGCCAGCGGCGTCGAGCACCACCATCGGTGACGCCACCGAGTCGACGATGTCGCGCTGGAACTTGGCACGGTCGGCCATCTCTGCGGCGAGCAGACGGTCCCGGGCGCGAGACCGGACGCGCTGGAAGACGACCAGTGCGGCGAGCAGGCTGCCGACGACCCCACCGACGAGGACCAACGGCACCGTGAGGGGGACGTTGTCGGCGTCGGCCGAGCTCCACTGCTGCATCCGGAACGTGACGCCGTAGAGCGTGAACGTCCGGGACACCGAGAAGGGCGCCCGCTCCGGGCTCGCGACGCCGTTCTCCTGCCTGGCCACGCGCGACAGGTCGGCTCGGGCCCCCTGACCGGTGTCGCTGAGGTCGACGGTCACGCTCGACCCGAGATCGGTCGACTGGCCGGTGGTGGCGGCGACCAGGACGTCGCCGAACTGGGCGATCGGTGCGGCCGCCCACCCGATCGGCGCCGTCTCCGCGGCCCGATCGACGCCGGGCGGGTACACGGGGACCCCGATGAAGAAGTCCACCGACAGCAGCTGCTGCAGCGCCGGCCACTTGGTGATCTCGACGAACTGCTCGATGAGCGGATCGTTCTGGAACGAGCTGGTGATGCCACGATCCTTGGTCCCGACCGTGTTCAAGACGTCCGAGACCGACGTGATCGGCGTGACGTCGGTGCCCATCGGGAACTGGAGGTCGAGGTTGTTGGGCACGTAGTAGGTGAGGATGTAGCGGGCGGGCTCGTCCCCCCGGGGCGGGGCCAGCACGTTCACGGCGAAGTCGGGGTCCGCGGCGCGGCGGCGGGCGAGGAACTGCTCGAAGGCGGCCGGGTCGCGCGCATCGATCCGCTCGAGGTAGAAGACGCCGCTGATCGAGGGGAGGCGCTGGAACATCCCGGTCCCCTCCACGTAGCCCTTGAACTCGGCGTCGGTGGCGGAGGGGACGCTGGACACGAAGGCACCGACGCCCTGCAGCTCGGCGAAGTACTCGCCGACCTTGCGCTCCACCGCGGTCGCGGCCTGGTCCGCGCTCTCGCGAAAGCGCGCCTCGGCGTCGGCGCGAGCGGCGCTGCGGATCTGCACCACGGCGACGGCGGTCAGGATCAGCCCGGCGACGAAGACGACGACCGCGCTGGCCCACGCCCGATGCGAGCGCGGCGGACGAGGGCCATCGCGAAGCTCCCCGGCCACTGCCCCGGCCACGACCTGCTGCACCCCTTCTCCGGCCCGCGCCGACGACCCACCCCCAGCAGTGCTCGCCCGGCCTGCGAGCGACTGCGACGGCCGCAAAGGTACCGGCTCGTCCCGGCCTGTGCTCGGCAGACCGGTCGGGGTCGGGTCGGGGCCCAGCGGGTCCGGCGATCGCGGACCCCACGGCTCGCGCCGGTCCGACCCGCGCTCAGCCGTCGGCGGGCGCCACCGCACCCGACGGGGACGAGCTCGAGGCCGTGGCCGCCTCGACGCGGTCGACGTGGCCGGCGATCCGGTCGGCGACCTCGTCGGGGTGGCTGAGCTGGACCCAGTGGCCGGCGGCGATGTCGTGGCGCACGAGATCGGGCACCACCACGCGGAGGTCGTCGTACAGCGACGGGGACAGGTACGGGTCGCGCGTGGGCACGAGCAGCTGGACCGGGACGGTGACGGCGCCGGGGGGCACCGGTCGGGGGTGACGGGCCCGGTCGGCGTTCTGGCGGTAGAGCTCGAGCCCGTGGCGGGCGTCGTCGAGGAAGGTGTCGGCCACGAAGCGATCCGGGTCCGCCACCCCGGACTGGGTCAGCAGCCGGCGGTGCAGCGCCGCACCCTGACGGCGCAGGGCTGCCTCGGGCAGGCGGGGGATGCGCAGCACCAGCACGTAGCTCGACCGCACCGCCTGGCCCGCGGCGGCGAGGGCGCGCCGGGGCGAGCGGGACGCCCCGGCCAGCCACGGCCGCACGAGGTCGAGCGAGGGCCCGGAGATGGACGTGAAGGAGGCGATCCGGCGCGCCGCGACCTCGTCCACGACGAAGGCCCACGACTGCGTCGAGCCCCAGTCGTGCCCCACGAGGTGCACCGGGCGGTCGGGGCTCACCGCGTGGGCGACGGCGAGGAAGTCGGCGGTCAGCCGATCGAGGCGCCAGCCGCCCCGGCGTGGCACGGGCACGCTCGACCGGCCGGTGCCGCACGTCGTAGGCCACGACGCGGAACCGGTCGGCCAGCCGTTCGGCCACGGGGACCCACACCGCCGACGTGTCGGGGAAGCCGTGCACGCACACGACCACCGGCGCACCCGGCGGACCGGCGACGCGGAGGTGGAGGTCGACCCCGTCGCCGCGCACCGTGCGGGCCTCGGGTTCGCATCCGGTCGTGGTCATCGCTCCCCCTCCCCTCGCCCGACGCAGATCAGCCGGTCGGCGCCGCCCCGGCGGGCGCGGCCGGCCAGGCGACGTGGGAGAGGGTGGCGGCGGTGACCTCGTCGGGGGCCTCGTAGGGCAGCATGTGCCCGAGGCCGGTCAGCACCTCGAGCGTGGACCCCGGGATGGTGGCGGCGAGGGCCCGACTCAACGGCAGCGGGGTCAGCGTGTCACGGCTGCCCACCAGGATGGTGGTGGGCACGTCGATCTTGGCGACACCGTCGCGCAGGTCCATCGCCTGCATGGCCTCGGCGAACTCGGCCCGCACCGGCTGGGGCGTGGCCACGAAGTCGGCCCGGGTGACCTCGACGTGGTGCGGGTGGGCGCCACGGCCGAAGGTGGCGCGCACCAGCAGGCGACCGGTCCCGGGACGTTCGAAGAGGCGCTCCACGCGGGCACTGCGGATCAGGTCGGGGGTGCGAGCCGTCGCCGGGTTGGCCATGCCGAAGCCGGCCGTGGCCACCAGCACCACACCCCGCGTGCGCTCGTGGAACAGCTGGTGGTGGTGGGTGGCGAACGCCTGGACCGTCATGCCGCCCATGGAGTGGCCCACCAGGACGACCTCGCGCAGGTCGAGGTCGGTGAGCACGGTGGCGAGGTCGTCGGCGAGGCCTTCGACGCTGTGGCCCTTGTGCCCGGCCCGCGAGCGGCCGTGGCCCCGCTGGTCCCAGCGCACCACGCGGCACCCGGCAGCCAGCAGCCGGCGCGACACCGGTGCCCAGGTCTGGCGCGACCCGCCCCAGCAGTGGGCGAGCACGACCACCGGGCCGTCCTCGGGGCCGGTGAGGGTGACCGCCAGCTCGCCGCCGTCGTGGCTGACCAGGTCGACCTCCTCGCCGACCAGGTCGTCGGTGGCCACGGCATGGTCGCGGTCCTCCAGCACCGTCGACGCCGCCCGACGCCTGCGCCGGCCGAGCAGCACCGCCGCCGCCCCGACGCCCACCAGGCCCGCCCCGATCCACACCGCTCGCTTGGTCGCCATGGTGGCCAGCCTCGCGCAGGTCCCGTCGCGGCGCCGTGTGGTCGGGGGCCATCCGCACCCGCCGGTCGAGCGCGAGGTCGAGCCGGCCCCGGGCGGACCCCGCTGCGGCCGCGTCCTCGCGCGGAGAGTAGTTGACTGGATGCGGTTGGTGGGACAGGCGGCTCGCTGACGTGCAGGCTTCGGGGATCGATGCCAGCAGCCCCTGGCAGAGCCACCACGTTCCGTGACAGGCTGACGTCCGACCGGGGGGCGGCCGCGGCGAGGCGACGCCCCGGGCGAGGAGGGAGACAGCCGATGATCGAGCGCTCGACGGCACCCGCCGCCGTGGTGCCCGCACCGAGCCTGGTCCTGGAGGGGGAGGCCTTCCCCGACCTGGCCCCGTCCATCCACCGCCAACGGCTGGTGGTCGAGGGGCTGGTCGATCACCCCATCGACGCGCCGGCCATCGTCCGGTACCTCGACCAGCTGTCCGAGGTGTGCGCGATGCGCGTCCTGCAGGCGCCGGTCACCCACCGCTCGGACCGCTACGGGTGGGCCGGGTGGGTCCACTGGGAGGCCTCCGGCGCCCACTTCTACGCGTGGGAGCGCCCGCAGCTGTTCTTCAGCGTCGACCTCTACACCTGCAAGTCGTTCGATCCCGTGGCGGTGGTCGACGCCACCGCGGCCTTCTTCGCCAGCGACCGGGTCGTCGCCAAGTCGTTCTGACCACGCGCGCCGGCCGACCGCCGTCGCTCCCCCGACGCCGACCCCCGATCCCCCCGAACCCTCGAAGCCGACGAAGCGTCCGTCCACCCGGTCCGTCCCGGTCCGTCCCGCCCCGTCCGTCACGCCGGTCCCGTCCGGTCCCGCCCCGTCCCGTCCGTCTGGTCCGTCCCGTCCCGAACGTCTCGCACCGCCCGCCCGGAGGTCCCGCCATGTCGCTCTCGTCCGTCGCCGCCGACCTGATCGCCCGAGAGGGCCGGGGCGACACGCCGTTCGGGCTGTACGCCCTCGCCGCCCAGGATCCCGCCGCCGAGCTGGGCCGGGCCGTGGAGCGAGAGGTGTTCTACGAGTACTTCGGCAACACCCCCGAGCTGCTGGCCGACGAGTACGACCCGTTCGAGGCGGCCAGCATCTTCCTGGTCGTGGTCGACCACCTGCA
The DNA here is from genome assembly GCA_041394145.1 of Acidimicrobiales bacterium. Classification (GTDB taxonomy): domain Bacteria; phylum Actinomycetota; class Acidimicrobiia; order Acidimicrobiales; family Acidimicrobilacustridaceae; genus JAWKIW01. The sequence goes on along the minus strand of JAWKIW010000012.1, from coordinate 87,982 downwards.
GCGGCGGCCGGCAGGGGTGATGCGCATCCTGGTGCCGACCGAGGCCGGCTTCGCGGGCTTCAAGAGCGTGCTCGACCTCGAGCGGGCCTGGGGCGAGCCCTGGACCGACGTGCTCGACCGCACGCCGACCACGTTCGACCCGGCCCGCACCTGGGACGTCGCCACCCTCGCCGTCACCGGCGACTACCGCGGCGCGGCGTCGGCGGGCCTGGTGAGCCTGGCCCTCTACCAGGGCCTGTCGGTGCTGGCCCTGCGCCTCGGCATCGACCACGTCGTGGCCATCATGGACCTCGTCGTGCTCGACCTGGCCCAGAACGGCTTCCACCGCGCCTGGAACGGCTTCCCCGGCCTGGCCCCCAAGCGCTACCTCGATTCACCTTCGAGCCTGCCCGTGTACTGCGACGTGCGCGAGTACGAGCCTCGGCTGGCGCTGATCGACCCGGCGATGCACGCCATGCTCTTCGAGGGCACCGGCCTCGAGACGGCCGTGTCGATCCCGGCCTGGCACGAGGTCGAGGCCGCGCCGGCGCCGGCCCGCTCCGCCTGACCGCCGGGAGGACCGGCCACCCGCGCCGACCCTCCTCGGGACCGGCGCTCAGCCGGGCTCGCCGACGATGCGCAGGCGGGGCGCCCCGGCCAGCCCGAGACCTTCGAGCACGGCGGGCAGCTCGGTCGGCGCCACCGGCTGGGACCACAGGAACCCCTGCGCGAGCCGGCAGCCGAGCGACGCAGCCGGTTCGCCTGGTCAGGCGTCTCCACGCCCTCGGCCACCGCGCCGATGCCGAGCGAGCCGGCCAGCGCCACCATGGCCGCCACCATGGCGTCGTCGGCGCCGCCGTGGCCGAGGCGGGACACGAACTGCTGGTCGAGCTTCACGACGTCGACCGGCAGCTGGCGCAGGTAGGCGAGCGACGAGTAGCCGGTGCCGAAGTCGTCGATGGCGGTGCGCACGCCGAAGGACTGCAGCGTGGCCAGCGTGGCGCCGACGGCGGTCAGGTTCTGGGCCAGCATCGACTCGGTCAGCTCCAGGCACAGCGCGCCGCGCGGCAGGTCGTGGGCGACCAGCGCCCGGGCCACGTGGTCGCACAGGCGCTCGTCGCGCAGCTGGCGCACGCTGACGTTGACCGAGATGGTGAGGCCGGCGCCGTGGGGGTGCTCGGCCCGCAGCCGCGCCAGCAGACGCGCCGCCTCGTCGATCACCCACGCGCCGATCTCGACGATCTGGCCGGTCTCCTCCGCGACCGGGATGAAGTCGCCGGGCGCGATGGTCCCGTAGCGCGGGTGGTCCCAGCGCAGCAGCGCCTCGAAGCCGCTGACCCGCCCGTCGCCCACCTGGACGATCGGCTGCACGGCCAGGCGGAGCTCGTCGCGCTCGAGGGCGCCCCGCAGCTCGCCCTCGAGGGCCAGCCGTCGGGCCGTGCGGCGGCGCATGGTGGCGTCGAACACCGAGACGTCGTCGCCGCCGACGTCCTTGGCGGCGTACATGGCGGTGTCGGCGTCGCGCAGCAGCGCGTCGGCGTGCGCGCCCCGCTCACCGGGTCGAGCCAGCGCGATGCCGACGCTGGTCGACACCGTGATGGAGGCGCCGGCCACGTCGAAGGGCGGGCCGAAGGTCAGCCGGAGGCGTTCGGCGATGCCGGCGGCCTCGTCGGCGCCGCGCACGCGGGGCAGCACGACGACGAACTCGTCGCCGCCGCTGCGGGCGATCAGCTCGTCGGAGCGGACGTTGTCGGCGAGGCGGGTGGCCACCGCCTTGAGGAGCTCGTCGCCCACGTCGTGGCCGAGCGTGTCGTTGACCAGCCGGAAGCGGTCGAGGTCGCACAGCAGCACCGCGACCTCGTCGGCCGACGGGCGCTCGAGCAGCAGGTCGAGGTGCTCGTGGAGGTGGACGCGGTTGGGCAGGCCGGTGAGGGGGTCGTGCAGCGCCAGGTGGGCGAGTCGCGCCTCGGACCGGGCGTGCGCCGACAGCGCCCGGAACACCCGCACCCCGGCCAGCGCCAGCAGCACCACGACGATCACGGCCAGGACCACGCGGTCGCCCGTGGTGCCCTCGGGCTGGGCCAGCAGCACGACGAGGGGCACGCACGCCGCCGCCGACACCAGGACGAGGCCGCGCCGCGGCGCCACCTCGGTGGTGGCGATGGGCGTCGAGATGTCGCGCAGCGACGGGTGCAGCACGGCCACGATCACCAGGGCGTAGGAGATGGCGTAGGGCGAGTCGACGAAGCGGCGCGGCGCGTCGACGAGGCCGAGCTCGCACAGCATGAAGACGACGTCGCCGACGAACAGGGCGCCGAGCGAGGCGATCACGAGGCGCAGCGCGAGCGGCGGGCGCTGACCCGGCGAGAAGGCGAGCCGGGCGCCGAGCACGACGAGGAAGGCCGACAGCGCGGGGTACAGCGCCAGGGCCACCCGCACGGCGGGGCTCACCTCCTGCTGGCGCAGCACCGGGGCGATCACGTAGATCCAGGCCAGCGCCAGCGGGGCCACCCCCACCACGAGCGCGTCGAGCGTGGCGTCGGGGTCGCGCCAGCGGCGGCCGAGACGGGACCGGGCCACGCCGTAGAGCGCGACGCCCAGGGCGACGTAGCCCACGATGCTGAACGGCTCGGGCACCAGGGAGCGCTGCGACGACAGGTCACCGAGGGTCCCGTAGGCCTCGCGCAGCACCCCGCCGACGAGGAACAGGAGCAGCGCGACCACGTCCACGATCCACGGCCAGCGGGGCTCGGGCCGCCAGCGCCGGGCGCCGACCACGACGGCGATCACGGTGCCCGCCGCCAGCAGCACGAAGGTCAGCTGGTCCAGCGGGCCCAGCACCCCCAGGAGGTGCGCGCCGATCCACGCCGCCGTGGCCCCCGCCGCCACCCACGCCGCTCGTCGCTCCCCCCGGGTTGCCGCCGGCTGCGCCCCTCCAGGCACCGGCCCCCTCCCCTCGGTCGCATCGCCGACGTGCCTCCACACGCCGCCCCGCCCATCGGCGCCGACGACCAGCACTTGAGCGATTCCTTTGACGGGCACGCGACGCGTTCGGGATCGCCACGGGACGCGGTGGGTGAGACCGAGGACGCGCCTCGCGGTGACCGAGGGTGACCACCCGCGACGGCCTTCGCGCCCGGCGCGGCCGTGCGACCGACACTGGCCCCGGCACGGTGACGCGACGTGCGGGTCCGACCTGGCTACGGTCGACGACGATGCGCCGAGCGGTCCTCCGAGCGGTCGCGGCGATGGTGCTCGTCGCGGGGGCGGCAGCCTGCACGAGCGCGCCCGCCCAGACCGCCGACGGCGCGACCCCCGGCGCGGCCGCCGGGCGGGTCCCCTACGTGCGCGACCTGCAGCCCTACGCCGGCCTCGGCGCCTGGGTCGACGTGTTCGACTACGCCCCCGCCTACCAGGACGCCGGCGCCCCACCCGCGCTCACCGCGGATGACGTCGATGACATGGCCCGCCGTGGCGTGCGCACGCTGTTCCTGCAGGCCACCCGCTGGGACGACAAGAGCCCCGAGGGGATCGTCGACGCCGAGGTGATCACCTCCCTGCTGCGCCGCGCCCACGACCGCGGGATGCGGGTGGTGGGCTGGTACCTGCCCCGGCTGGTCGACGTCGACCTCGACGTGACCCGCACCCGCCAGATCCTCGACTTCACCGGCGACGGCGAGCGCTTCGACGGGCTCGCCGTCGACATCGAGTACACCCAGGGCGAGCCCGACCCCGCCGCCCGCAACGCCAACCTGGTGGCCTACTCGCGAAGGTCCGGAGGTGGCCGGCGAGGTGCCGGTGGCCGCCGTCGTGCTGTCGGCCGTGCACCTCGAGGTGGTCAACGACCGCTTCTGGCCCGACTTCCCCTACCGCGACCTGCGCCCGCTGTACGACATCTGGATCCCGATGGCGTACTGGACCGTGCGCACCGGCGAGTGGCGCGACGCCTACCGCTACGTGACCGAGAGCATCAGCCGCCTGCGGGCCGACCTGGGCGAGCCGCCGGTGCTGGTCGCCGCCGCCGGGGGCATCGCCGACGAGGCCACCGAGGCCGACCTGGCCGCCTTCGCCCGGGCGGTGCGGGACAGCGGGTCGGTAGGTGGCTCGGTCTACGACTGGGCGACCATGGCACCCGGCAAGCAGGCCCTGCTCGACCGCCTGTTCAGCACCGGCCCGGCCTCGAAGCTCCCGCCGCCGCTGCCGGCCCGCTGAGCCAGGCACCGGGAGGCGCGGCACCGGGTCGGCGCACGCCGTCACGCTGACGTCGTGGAGGCTGCGTCACGGCGAGGCATCGAGGCGACGTCGTCAAGGCTGCGTCGTGGAAGCTGCGTCGTGGGCCACGGCCCGGCACGTCGTCGCCACGCCGCCTACCCTCGCCGGCATGGCGCCACGCATCTCGTTCCCCGACCGCGGCCTCGGCGAGCACGTCGACTGGGCCCTGCTGCGCACGGACATGGCGGTGGGGATGGGGGCGCTGTCCGACGCCGTGTACGGCAACACCCGGCTGCCGGTGCGCGAGCGCGAGGCCGCCCGCTGGACGATCGCGCTGATCAACGACTGCGCCGTGTGCCAGGACACCCGCGCCAAGGACGGGACCAGCGCCGGGATCGACGAGGGCTTCTACGCCGAGGTCGCCGACTGGCGCGCCAGCGAGGCGCTGACCGAGCGGGAGAAGCTGTGCGCGGAGTTCGCCCAGCGCTTCGCCCTCGACCACCTCGCGATGGACGACGCCTTCTGGGAGCGCCTGCACGCCGCCTTCGCCGACGACGAGCTCGCCGACCTCACCATCTGCTGCGGCATGTTCCTCGGCATGGGTCGCACCCTCGCCGTCATCGGCGTGCGCGCCCCCGACGAACGCATCCTCGTCTGAGGACCGATAGACCGCCTGCGGCCTCGCGCAGCCGCGTCCACCGATGCTCGCCACGCGCTCTACGATGCAGCCGTGGCGGGTGAGCGGGACACGCCAGATCCGTGGGAGCACGGCGGCTTCGACGAGGACTTCGTTCGTGCAGCCCAGGTCCACGAGGACGACTGGAAGGCGCGCCAGCGCGAGCGCGAGCGGTTGCGCAGGCGACGTGCCCGCGCCGACCGTTGGACCCGGCGGCGACGGTGGGTGCGCAAGCGGGCCCCCGAGCTTGTGCTGATCGCCGTGGCGATCGGGCTGGTCGTGGCCGGCATCGCCGACATCGGCCCCGCCGCCCGGCTGTTCCACACCCAGCCGTCCGACGTGGCGACCGATGCGTCCTCCCCGGCGACGACGCGACCACCGCTGCGCAGCTCGACCACGTCCACGGCGACCGTGTCTGGCCCCGCCGGCTCGACCGTGTCCGCCGTCGGCGGCACCGGCACGACGAGCACGACCTACTCGCTCACCCGCCGCGGGTACCAGTTCGGTGACTGCGTGCGATGGGATCAGGACCGGAGCGGCTCGAGCCGGCGCGACACCGAGGTGGTCCCGTGCGATCAACCGCATCTCGTCGAGATCGGCGGCTCGATCGACCTGAACGGCCGCTTCGACCACTACCCCACCGAAGAGGAGTGGTCAGCGTTGTACGAGAACGACTGCGCCGTCTTCACGACTCAGCTGCTGGGCGGTCCCTGGGATCCGAGCGGCAGGTTCCAGCCCGCTGGGCTCAGCCCCCTACCCGATTCGTGGGCCTACGGCGACCGAACCCTGTGGTGTGGGATGACCCTCCGCAATCGATCGCCGCTCCCCGGCGAGGACCCACTCGCCTTCCGTCCGGATGTCCCCAAGTGGTTCCCGACGGTGCTTGGCACGGTGCGCTCAACGGCCCAAGCACTCGTCCGCCCGCCAGGCACGTGCGTGACCGACGAGGCCTTCTCCACGCCCTGCACCGAGCCCCACACCGCGGAGATAACCGGCAGCCTCGACCTCACGGGAAAGGTGAGCGTGCCGCCAGCCGGCGGCGACACGGCTGCCTGGTCTGCGCTGGTTGGCGACGCCTGCCGAGCCGCGACTGTGGCCTACCTCCAGCGCGCACTGGTTCCCGGGGAATCCATCTACCACTACCCGATCTCGCCGGAGAGCTGGGCCGCCGGACGTCGCGTCGTGGAGTGCGCGGCGGGCCGAAAGGTCGGTGGCGCGGAGCAACCGATGACGGGATCGCTCCGGGACGCCCGCTGATCGAGCCGGCGGTGGGGTCCAACGGCCGCGCCCGTGCCGACGGGCGTCGTCACAGCAATGGCGTACGGATTGACGTGGGAGCCCAGGAAGAAGGCCGTGATGCGGCCGCTGGCACCGGGTGGCAGCGCCACCGGGTGTCCGGCGACCCCCGCGTCACCAAGGACTTCTCGCTCGTGCCCGCCGCGGGTGGCGGGTTCGGGCCGTGGGCGGGGGCGCTGGCCCGCATGCTGGACCGGCTGCTGGAGCTCGGCTCGCACTGCGTGATCGTCGAGTGCGACGACCCGTGCTGCTACGTGCAGGTGCTGGCCACGCCCGTCGGCACGACCGCCGAAGCGGTGTCGAACACCTACCTGGCCGACTGGGACGCCGAGATCGACCCGGGGCAGGAACAGGCCCTGCGCACCCTCGGCTGGCGGGAGCCGTGCCCACCGGGCGACGACGAGGACTGCCCCGACGACGACCGTGGCCACAACTGGACGGCCCCGTTCGCCGACCCGCACCGCACGACCGCCATCGCCCGGCTCCTCACCGAGACGCTGGTCGGGGTGTACGGCGTGAGCGAGACCGACATGCTGACCGTCCACGTCTTCCCCGCCTGGTGGGACGACTGGCGCTGGGACGACCAGCGCGGCCTCGTGCACCGTGTGGTCCCCGAGGCCGGCCGATCACCAGCGCGAGCGGGACTCCTCGGCGAAGCCCTGGATGCCCTCGATGGCGACCGTCTCGCCCTCGTCGGTGCGCACGGTGCCGGTCCAGCGGCCGAACACCTGGTGCACCTCGGTGCCGAGCACGCCCAGCTCGGTGCGGCTGTGCTTGTCGTGGCGGGGCGTGAGCGTCACGTCGATCGAGCCGTCGGGGGCCCGCACCCGCCACGGGGCCAGCGGGTCGTCCCACGAGTAGGACCACTCCAGCTCGTCGCCCACCTTGGTGAGCCGGCCGTCGACGAGCACGCCGTTCTCGGTGGCGCCGGTGCCGACGGTCCACCTCCCACCCAGCTGCAGGCCGACGACGTGGGCCCCGTCGACCGAGCGCCCGGCCCCGCCGCCCCAGTTCCAGCGGGTGCGGTAGGGCCAGCGGCCCCGACCCACGTCGAGCACGCCCCACGCCTCGTCGAGATCGCCCGGCTCGCCGGGAGCGGCGGGATCGGCGAGGTCACCGCCGCCACCGGTGCGGCCGAACCAGCGCTCGTCGTCGCCGAGCCGCAGCCGCCCCGTCGCCGGGCGAGCCTGGTGCTTGGACGTGTACTGGAAGGTGATGTCGCTCCAGGGGATCACCACGTCGAGCGACTCGTGACCCGCGGGCAGGGTGACGGTGGCGTCGAGGCGGGCCGGGGTGCCGTCGCGCTCGGTCCAGGCGGCGACGAGGTGGGTGCCGGCGTCGTCGTCGGTGAGGGTCGCCGTGAGGCGACGGCTCGTGTACCTGAGCGGCTCGCTGCCGGGCACGTCAGGCAGGGCGACGCCTCGGGCGAACGGCGGGCTGGCGGACCGTCCCCCGGTGCGGCCGGTGGCGAGATCGGCCCACCACACGTCGACGATGCCGAGGTAGTCGACGTCGGCGTAGGTGAGCGACACCACGAGGTCGCCGGCGAGGATCGCCCAGTAGTCCCACCGCTTGGTGCGCCCCCACCGGCCCCGCAGGTTGGCCTCGAGCATCGGCCGGCGTGACCACCCGAGTGCGGCGTGTGCGAGCCGCCGGCCGTCGTCGGTGCACAATCGGGCCGGCTCGGTCCGCTCGTGCTCGGTGGTCGCCATCGCCGCAGTCTCGCGCCGGGCAGCACCGACCCGGGCCCGGCGCTCAGGAGCCGCTCGCCAGCAGCTCGTCGACGTCGGAGGTGTCGATCTCGACGACGTCGGCGAGCGGGCCGAGCACCGGCGGCCCTTCACGTAGCAGCACCCGCCAGTCCTCGGGGCGGTGCGTGGCCGGCTCGGTGGTGGCCAGGAAGTCGCGCAGGTCGGCGACGAAGCGCTCGGGGTCGGTGTGGTGGGGGAAGTGCCCGGCCTCGGGGTGGATCTCGAGGCGGCAGTCGGGCATGGCGAGGGCGGCGAGGTGGGCGTGGCGCACGGGGATGACCCCGTCGTGCTCGCCCCACACCACCATCGTCGGCATGAAGCGGGCGAGGTAGGCACGGTCGCGCATGGTGATCGACTGGCCCCGCAGGTCGACCGCGGCGCGCAGCGTGCGGGTGAAGGCCATCTGCGAGTGGACGTCGGGCAGCCCGTCGAACACGCGCTGCAGCTCCTCCGCGTCGCGTCCGAGGTCGTGGCCGATCAGCCGCAGCACCTGCAGACCGAGGCGGCCGGCGAGGCGACCGGGTGGCAGCTGCAGCAGCGGCAGGGCGAGGTCGGCGTACGGCGCGGACGCGAACCGCAGGAACGGGGTGACGGCCCGACCGACGCCACCGCTCGACACCAGCACCAACCGGTCGCAGCGCTCGGGGTACTGGTAGGCGAACTGGGCGGCCACCCCGCCACCGAGCGAGTGGCCGACGACGGTGACGCGCTCGATGCCGAGCACCTCGAGCAGGTCGCGCATCCCGTTCGCGAACCCGCCGACCGAGTAGTCCGCCCGCGGCTTGTCGGATCGCCCGTGGCCGAGCAGGTCGGGCGCGAGGACGGTGACGTCCTCGGCGAGGTCGTCGAGCACCGGCAGCCAGCTGTCGGAGCTGTCGCCGATGCCGTGCAGCAGCAGCAGCGCCGGACGGTCCCCTCCGCCTTCCCCCGGGAGCGGGCCGGCGAGCCGGTAGGCCCGTCGGTAGCCGTGGATGGTCTGGTAGCGGACGCCGTCGGCGTCGGGCTCCCCGGGCACCGGCGAGCCCGAGCCCTCGGCGGACGACCCGTCGGTCCCAGCTCCCACGGGCACCGTTCTAGCCTGCCGCCGCCGGCTCGGAGGTCGCCTCCCAGGCGGCGTCGAGGAAGTCGCCGATCTCGCCGGTGAGGCGGTCGGGCGACAGCCGCAGCTCGAGCATCGACGTCGCCGGCAGCAGCCGCCCGTTCGGGAGCAGGTCGACGAGGTTCTCGGCGTCGCTGAACGGGTGGATGAGGTCGCGGCCGTGGGCGATCACCAGGGTGGGGGCCTCGATCGACCGGCGCTCCTCGGTGGTCGGGCACACCGGCCCGGTGAGGATCCCGTGCAGCACGGCCTTGATCACCTCCGGTGAGCTGTCGGCCATGTCGAGCAGGCTGTTCAGCGAGTCGTTCGTCGTCTCCGGCAGCCGGGCTGCCTGACGCATGAGCCAGCCGGCGGGGCCGGCGGCGTAGTGCATCACCAGCAGCAGCGGGGTGAACAGCAGGGCCGCCGCCGGCACGGCCCACTCGAGCACCGGCATCTCCAGCACCATGGCCTGGACCCGATCGGGGGCGGCGACGGCCACCTGGAGGCTGATGTTGGCGCCGAGCGAGATCCCGCCGATCACCGCCCGGTCGACCTCGAGGTGGTCGAGCAGGGCCACCACCTCCCGGCCGTAGGCGTCCATGCGGTAGGCCGAGGCGTGCAGCGGCTTGTCGCTGCGGCCGTGGCCGAGCACGTCGAGCAGCACCACGCGGTGGCCCCGGTCGGCCAGCGATCGGGCCAGGGCGCGGTTCATCCCGCTGTCCATCAGGAGGCCGTGGACGTACACGAGCACCTGGTCACCGGCGCCGTGCTCCTCGTAGACCAGGTTGGACCCCCCGAAGACGAACGACTGCGCCTCGACGTCGGACATGGCGAGCCTCCCTTTGCGCCGCGACACCGCCGGGGACCGGGCCGGGCCCCTGCGCCACCTCGACCGTACGCCCGTGCCCCCTGGGGGCACAGGGCCGGAGGACCCTCGCCACCCTCGGGAGCGTTTCCGGCGGGGACGACGCTGGTCTCGACTCGTCAGCGGTCGAAGAGGGCCGGGACCAGCAGCGCCTCCACGAAGGAGCGCTCGGCGGCAGCGGAGGCTCGAGCCGACCGACCGGTGGCCGGCACCGTCAGCAGCGACAGGATCACCCGCACGACGGCGTCGGTGGCCACCGCCGGGTCGAGTCCCCGCCGGGCCGCACCGGCCTCGACCGCCTCGGTGAGCAACGAGCGCACCCAACGGCCGGTCAACCGGCGCACCGCACCGGCCTGCAGCGAGAGCCGACCGGAGGCCACGGCCGCCTCACCGGTGAACCACGCCGACAGCACCGGGTCGGCCCGCACCTCGGCCACCGCGACGAGCACGCCGTCGACCAATCGCTCGGGCGGCGGCGCCGCCGGGTCGAGCCGCTCGCCGACCCGGCGCCACACCCGGGCCGCCTCCCGGTCGACGAAGGCCTGCCGCAGCGACTCGCGGTCGCCGAAGTAGCGGTGGACGGTGCCCCGTGAGCAGCCGGCGGCGGTGGCGACGTCGGCGATGGACACCGTCAGCACGCCGCGGTCGGCGAACACCCGCCCGGCGGCGTCGAGCAGGCGCTCGCGGGCGGCGTCGGCCGCGTCCTGCCGACCCCACGTCGCCGTCATGTCCACCTCACGCGGCCCGGAACGGCAGCGTGGCGAAGCGCCGCACGAAGGCGCCGGGTGCGTACGTGCCGGCCTCGCCGTCGACGGCGAAGTCGGGGAAGCGGGCGAGCAGCTCCTCGAGCGCGACCCGCCCTGCAGGCGCGCCGCCGAGGCACCGAGGCAGTAGTGGGGGCCGGTGGTGAAGGTGAGGATCCGCGGCGGGCGCCGGCGCACGTCGAGCTGCTCTGCCTCGGGGCCGAACTCGCGGGGGTCGCGGTTGGCCGAGCCGTACAGCAGGTGGACCCGGGCGCCGGCGGGGATCTCGACGCCGTGGATGGTCACGGCACGGGTGACGTGACGGGAGAGCCCCTGCACCGGTGAGGTGAGCCGCAACAGCTCGTCGAGGGCGTCGAGGACGCGCGTCGGGTCCTCGGCCAGCCACCGCCGCTGGTCGGGGTGGGCGGTGAGCAGCTCGGCGGCGCCGCCGAGCAGGCCGGTGGCGGTGTCGTTGCCGCCGGCGATCATCACGAAGGCGTAGCCGAGGATGGCCTCGGGCCGCACCGCCTCCCCGTCGAGGGTGGCGTGGGCGAGCGTCGAGATCATGTCGTCGCCGGGCTCGGCCCGCCGCGACTCGATCAGGTCGCTGAAGTACCCGTACAGCTCCCCCACCGCGTCGCGGGCATCGGTGAGGACGCTGCCACCGGCGTTGGCGGCGACGATGGCGCTCGACCAGGCGTCGAAGCGGGCGCGGTCGGCCTCGGGGACGCCGAGGTAGGTCGCCACCACGAAGCTGGGCAGCGGCCCCGCCAGCTCGGCGACGAGGTCGACGTCGTCGCCGTCGGCGAGCCGATCGGCCATGCGGTCGACGCACCTCCGCACGAAGGCCCGGACCTCGGGCTCGAGCGGCGCCACCTGGCGGGGCGTGAAGCCGCGCGACACGAGCCGGCGGTAGGCGGTGTGCTCGGGTGGGTCCATCATGACGATGGTCGGGGCGAGGCCCAGCGCCGCCTTGTCGCCGCCGTCGATGGAGAGGCCGTGGGCGGACGAGAAGGTCTCGGTGTCGCGGGCGGCGGCGAACACGTCGGCGAAGCGGGACAGCACGTGCACCCCCGGCTGCCCCGTCCGCACCGCCGCCGCCTCGTGGTCGGGCAGGTCCTCGTAGCGCACCAGGTGCACCGGGTCCTCGTCACGCAGCCGGCGGTACACGTCCCACGGGGCGCGCACGGTGGCCGGATCGAACGGATCGAAGCGGAGCTCACCTCCGGGGACGGTCTCGGTGACGGTCATGACGACGCTCCCTCCCGGCCGCGGGATCCCGACGAGCCCTGCCGTTGTTGAACACTCTAGTGAAAGTGTTCAACACCAGCGAGTCGAGCCGCAGCCGGTGGTCGTCGCCGCCGGCCGAGGTCAGCCCACCCTGGCGTGCTGGCCGCCGTCGACCGGCAGGATCACCCCGGTCACGAAGGCGGCCTCGTCCGACGCCAGGAAGAGCGAGGCCCGGGCCACGTCCCAGGCGCTGCCCTGGCGCCCGCCGAGGGGCACCATGGCGTCGCGCATCCGGCGCAGCTCGTCGGCATCGAGGTCGAGCGCCGAGCTGATGCCCTCGATGGCCATGGGCGTGTCGATCAGCCCGGGCATCACCGCGTTGACCCGGATCCCGTGCTTGGCGTTGCCGAGGGCCAGCGACTGGGTCAGGGCGTTCACGCCGGCCTTGGACAGCTTGTAGGCGAGCAACGGGGTGGCCGCGACGGCAGCCAGCGAGGACACGTTCACCACCGCCCCGCTCCCCTGCGCCCGCATCACCGGCAGCACGTACCGACAGGTGCGCCACATGCCCTTGAGGTTCACGTCGTGGATGCGGTCCCAGGTCTCCACGTCGAGGTGCAGCGCCGGGCCGTCACCTGTGCCGATGCCCACGTTGTTCTGCAGCACGTCGATGCGCCCGAACCGGTCGCGGGCCGCCTCGGCGATCCCGGCGCACTGGGCGTCGTCGACGATGTCGGCCACGAAGGGCACGGCCTCGCCACCCTCCTCGGCGATCTGGGCGCAGGTGGCCGCGGCGGCGTCGTCGTCGCGATCGACGGCGAGCACCCGCGCCCCCTCGCGGGCGAACAGGACGGCGGTGGCGCGGCCGTTGCCGATCGTCGTGCCGGGCGTCTGCCCCGCCCCCACGACCACGGCGACCTTGCCGGCGAGCCGGCCGCGCGCCGGTGATCCGGATCCGTCGCCCGTGGCACCCGTGGTCGGGGTCATGGCGCGTCCTCCTCGGGGAAGCCCGGCAACCCGGCGTCCAGCTCGACCCCGAGGGTGTTGAGCGCCATCGAGACCAGCACGTACTGGCCCACCGTGAAGATCAGGTCGAGCACCTGCTGGGTCGACCAGCGAGCGGCCAGCGCAGCCCAGGTCTCGTCGGACAGCACGAAGTCGCTCACCAGCTCGTCGGCGGCGCGCAGGATCTCGGCGTCCTCGTCGGACCAGCGGCCGCCGATGAGCGGCTCCGCGGTCGCCACCCGCTGGATCTCGTCGTCGGTCAGGCCGACCGAGCGCCCGAGGACCGTGTGCTGGCCGAACTCGTAGGCCGAGCCGCAGCGCCAGCCCACCCGCAGGATGGCCAGCTCCCGGGGGCGCGGCGGCAGCGTGCTCTGGACCAGCACGTGGCCCCCGAAGGTCAGCCAGCGGCGCAGCAGGTCCGGGTGGTGGGCCAGCGTGGTGAAGATGTTGTAGCGGTTCAGCCGGTCCAGCAGCGCCCGGGTGTCGTCGTCCCAGTCGTCCTCGGTGGTGGGCGCCAGCCGCGGCCCCGACGTGTCCGTCTCCCCGGTCCCCTCCGCCATCGACCCTCCCGTCGATCAGCCGGCCGCCCGTCGACCGCGCCCGGCGATCTTGGCGCAGATCCGACGACGGCGCCGCCGGCCGGCACGCTGGGTCTCGCTAGCATCGCTCCCGTGCCGGACCACGGCGGCGACGCGTCCGACCTCGAGCCCGTCGACGCGCTCCTCGGCGAGGAGCGGTGGCAGGACGCGCTGCGAGCGCTGGGCCCGCTGCGGCGGGCGCGACCGAAGGACCCCGAGGTCTGGCGACGGCAGGCCGCGGCCCTGCGGGGCGGCGGCGACTACTCCGAGGCCACGGGGGCCGCCCGGCTGGGGGGCGCGCTCGACCCCGAGTCGGTCGCCGCCCACCGCATGGTCGTCGAGCTCGACGAGGAGAAGGACCGCGAAGCCCGCCAGCGGGCCGAGGAGAACCGGTGGGCGGCCGAGCTGCGCCGCGCCGCCCTCCCCGAGGCAGTCCTCGAGCAGGAGGCCGAGCGCAGCGGCATCCCCCTCGAGCCGGTCAGCCGCAAGGAGCGGCGCCGCCGGAAGAAGGAGGCCAAGCGGGCCGAGAAGCAGCGCCGCCGCGACGCCAAGGGCGACGGCGAGACCTGAACGTCCCGGCCGCACGATCCGGCCGGGACCCCGCCTACGGGTCGAGCGGCCGGTTCGTCCACGGGCGCGGCCCGTGGGTGGTGCGGTACCAGCCGCCGGCCGCCAGCGTGCCGCCGTCGCAGTGGATCGTGGTGCCGGTGACGAACGCGCCGAGGTCCGACGCCAGGAACAGCGCCACCCCGGCGGCGTCGGCCGGCTCGCCGAGGCGTCCGAGCGGCACCCACGTCGGGATGCGGGCCTCGTCGTCGGGCGTGAGCCACCGCTCGTAGGGCAGCTGCTCCGAGCGGGTGACGTCGGGGGCGATGTCGTTGACCCGGATGCCGTGCCCGCCGACGTCGAGGGCGAGGCTCTTGGAGAACTGGGTCACGCCCGCCTTGCAGGCGGCGTAGACGGGGTGGTGCGGGATCCCCCGGAACGCCTCGACCGTCGACACGTTGATGATGGAGCCGCCGGCGGCCCGGTCGATCATCCCGGGCAGGACCGCGCGCGTCACCCGGAAGACGTGGGCGAGGTTGATCTCGTACAACGCCCGCCAGGTCTCGTCGTCGGACTCGAGGAACGGCGTCACCGGCAGGAAGTGCCCGACGTTGTTGACCAGCACGTCGACGGCACCCAGCTCGGCGCCCGTGGCGGCGACGACGCGCTCGACGGCCTCGGCGTCGCGCACGTCGGCCTCCAGTGGCAGGGCGCGGCCACCGGCATCGGTGGCGCCGGCGGCCTCGTCGACCGCGGCAGCCCCCTCGCGCAGCCGCGCCGGGTCGACGTCGACCATCGCCACGGCGGCGCCGTGGGCGGCGAACGCCTCGGCGATGCCCCGGCCGATGCCCGCCCCGGCACCGGTGACCAGCGCGGCCTTGCCGACCAGCAGCGGGCCCGGCGCCTGGGCGGCCCGGCTCACGGTCAGCCGGCCTCGGCCTTCGCCTCGGCCTCGATGGCCTTCTCGTCGGCCTTCAGCTGCTTCTTCTCGACCTTCTCGGCGTGCTTCATCGCCTGCTCGATCTTGGCCTCCATGTCGGCCACGGCGACGACGACGAGGCCGGCCTCGCCCGCGTCGAGCGCCTCGCCGAGCTCCTTGAGGTCGCCCCGGTCCATGCCGGCGGCGGCGTGGCCGGCCACCGAGCCCAGCACGGCGCCACCGGCGGTCGTGGCGGCCAGGAGGCCGGTGCCGATGGCGGCCGCCGGGAACAGGGCGATGACGAGACCGGTGGCGAGGCCGACGCCGCCGCCGAGCACGCCCCCCACCCGGGTCGGCGTCTCGTGCTTCTTGACGATCTTCACCTTGCCGTCGGCCTTGCGCTCGATCACGGCGGCGTCGTAGGCGTCGATCAGCCCGGCCTCGGTGTGCAGCAGGTGCACCGCGTCGTAGTCGGCGAGGGCGTCGTCGACGTTGGCGTACACGCCGCTGTAGGCGAAGAAGGTGTCGATGGCCATGGGGTTCCCTCCGCGATCAGGCCCCGGCGACGGTCGCCGGGCGAAGACGCGCCGCACGGTACCCCGTCGGGGCGCGGCGTGGGCCGTCCCACGACCCCTCGCCGTGACCCGCCGACGCGGACGCCTCGGAGGGCGGCTCAGCCCTGGTCGGGCGCAGTGGACCACGTCCCACCATCCCGGGAAGGTCCACGGGATGGGTGGGTGCCCCGCGAGCACGGCGATGCTGCGGCCGGTTCCCTCCGACGACGCCAGGTCGACGACGGCGTCGATGACCTGCTCCGGGGGGATGAGGTCGATCCCGAGCGTCGACGGGTCGGCGCCGCCGAGCGCGCCCAGGGTCATGGGGGTGTCGACGATGCCCGGGCACACCGCGTCGATGGTGATGCCGTCGGCGATCAGGTTGGGGGCCATCGCCTGGACGAACCCGGTCACCGCCGACTTCGTCATGGTGTACAGCGGGTTCAGCGGGAAGGCCACGATGCCGGCGATCGACGCCGTCACGACGATGGCCCCGCCGCCCCGTGCCCGCAGCGCGGGCACGACAGCCTTGGTCCCCATCACGACACCGCCGATGTTGGCGCCGACGGTCCGCTCGTAGATGTCGACCGGGAGCTCCTCGATCGGGCCGGCGAAGCCGTAGACGCCGGCGTTGAGGTGCACGACGTCGAGCCCGCCGAGCCCCTCGGCCGTCGCCAGGACCGCGTCCCACGTCGCCGGGTCCGACACGTCACCCGACACCGCCACGCCACCGGTCGCCTCGGCCGTGGTCGCGGCCGTGGCCGGGTCGATGTCGACGGCCACGATCGACGCCCCCTCGGCGTGGAAGCGCCGGCAGGAGGCCAGCCCCATGCCCGAGCCGGCACCGGTGACCACGACGATCTTGTCCGAGAAGGTTCCCATCACCGGACCCTATCCCCCCGGTCCCGGACGGCTCCCCGACGCCGGGCGCCGCCGTCGACCTACGCTCGGCCATGGCCTACGACGACTACGCGACGCTGCGGATCGAGGTGGCCGACGGCATCGCCCGCGCCACCATCGACCACCCGCCGATCAACCTGCTCGACCTGACGCTGATCCTCGAGCTCGACCGCTTCGGCCGGGAGGTGGAGGCCGACGACGACGTGCGGGTGGTGATCCTCGACTCGGCCGACCCCGAGCTGTTCGCCGCCCACGCCGACGTCACCTTGATCCAAGCCCTGCCGACCGACGACGACGGTCCCCACGACGAGCCTGGCGCGTTCCAGGCCATGGTCGACCGCTTCCGCTCGATGCCCAAGGCGACCATCGCCGTGATCGAGGGCATCGCCCGCGGCGGTGGCAGCGAGCTGGTCCTGTCGTTCGACCTGCGCTTCGCCCTCGCCGGCAAGGCCGTGCTGGCCCAGCCCGAGGTGCTGGTCGGCATCATCCCCGGCGGCAGCGGCACCCAGCGGCTGCCCGCGCTGGTGGGCAGGGGGCGGGCGCTGGAGATCGTGCTCGGGGGTGACGACATCGACGCCGAGACCGCCGAGCGGTGGGGCTACGTCAACCGCACCTTGCCCCAGGGCGAGCTGCGACCCTTCGTCGACCGGCTGGCCGCGAGGATCGCCTCGGTGCCGGCCTCGGTGATCGCCCGGGCCAAGGCGGCGGTCGACACGGCCGTGGGCGACCCGACGCCCGGCCTGCTGGTCGAGGACCGCCTCTTCCGCGAGTGCCTCGCCGATCCCACCGCCGAAGCCGACGCCCGGATGGCCTTCTTCCTCGACGCCGGGGGCCAGACCCGCGACGTCGAGCTGCGCGGCTTCCCGACGGGCTGAACGCGTCCGCTCGGCCGACCGACAGCGGAGGCCGGCACTCGGCGGGCTCCGGCCCCGCCCCCTCGAGCCAGGTCGGCGCGCACCCTCGACCGCGCTGGCGTGATCCGTCCCGGGGATCGGCGTCGAACCACGGGCACTCGACACCCCGGGAGGGACCCATGGACACGATGCGCAACGTCGACGCCGTCGCCGGTCTGATCGACACCCTGGTCGCCGGCGTCGGCGCCGAGCAGCTCGACGACCCGACACCGTGCACCGAGTGGTCGGTCCGTCACCTGCTGAACCACCTCGTCGGTGGCGGCTACCTGTTCGCCATGGCCGCCAACGGCGACCCGCTCGGCGACCTCGCCCCGGACGAGACGCCCGACCTCCTCGGTGACGACCCGGCCGCGGCCTGGGCAGGGTCGTGCGCCACGGTGCTGCGGGCCTTCCACGCGCCCGGCGCCTTCGACCGCACGTGGAACCTGCCGTTCGCCTCCGTGCCGGGTGAGATCGGCGCTCAGATCGCCTTCTCGGACCTGTTGATCCACGGCTGGGACCTCGCCACCGCCACCCACCAGCCCTACGCACCTCCCCCCGAGCTGCTGACCCACGCCGACGGCGTCCTGCGCATGATCATCGGCAGCGACCGCGACAGCCACTCGTTCGGCCCGGCGGTCGCCGTCGACGACGACGCGCCGCTCCTGGACCGGATGGTGGCCGTCACCGGCCGCGATCCCGCCTGGGCCTCCGTGGTGGCCTGACGCTCGCCGGGCCGACCCCGGCTCGCTTCTCCGCCCTTCCCGACGCAGGCCCCACGCCGCGCCCGGCCCGCTCGGGCGGCAGGCGGTCGCCTCGTGCCAAGATGCGCCCCGGCAGCGACCGTCCCGGGGGGAACCGATGGCCGACCGCATCCCGATCGTCGACTACCTCGTGCTGGACGACGAGCCCCACCTGATCGCCCACGAGTGCACCGCGTGCGGGGCTCGGTTCTTCGACCGCCGCAACGCCTGCGCCGCGTGCAGCGGCACCGAGTTCCGCACCGCACCCGTCGCCACCGAGGGCGAGCTGCGAGCGTTCACCATCGTGTCGTTCGCCGCGCCCGGTGTCCCGGTGCCGTTCGTCGCCGGCGTGATCGACTGCGACGGCACCAGCGTCCGGGGCAACGTGATCAACACCGAGCCCGACGACGACCACGTCGAGCTCGGGATGAAGGTGCGACTGGCCACCTACTCCCTCGGCACCGACGACGACGGCGTCGAAGCGATCGGCTTCGGCTTCGAGCCCCTGGAGGTGGCCTGACATGGCCGGTGACGACCTGTGGATCCTCGGCATCACCATGACGAGGTTCGGCAAGCACCCCGACAAGGACGTGGTCGACCTGGCCACCGATGCGGCCATGGCCGCGCTCGCCGACGGCGGCGTCACCATGCAGGACTTGCAGGTGCTCGCCGCCGGCTGCCTCATGCGCTCGGCCGACGGCATCGGCCAGATGCTGCAGAAGCAGCTCGGCCAGACGGGCATCCCCGTCTACAACGTCGCCAACGCCTGCGCCACGGGCGCCACCGCCCTGCGCACGGTGATCATGGCCATCAAGGCCGGAGAGGCCGACATGGGCCTGGCCGTCGGCGTCGAGAAGCTGGCCGGGGCCGGCCTGCTCGCCGGCGGGTCGCGCAAGCAGGAGGGCACGACCTGGGAGCCCCACGGCCGGTTCGGCGCGGTGGCGCCCCTCGACGGGCGCGTCGGCACCGAGACCATGCCCGGCGTCTTCGCCCAGATCGGCATGGAGTACGGCCACCGCTACGGCGGCACCAGCTTCGAGCTGTTCGCCCGGATCTCGGAGAAGAACCACGCCAACTCGACGCGCAACCCGTTGGCCGCCTACCAGAAGGCCATGACGGTGGAGCAGATCATGGGTGACGTGATGATCGCGTACCCGAACACGCGACCCATGTGCTCGGCCAACTGCGACGGTGCGGCCGCCGCGGTGGTCGTGACCGACGCGAAGCTGAAGACGCTGTCGCTCGAGCAGCAGCGGCGGGCGGTGAAGATCTCGGCCTCGGTGCTCACCACCGACCCGTGGGAGGAGGCCTGCCAGATCCTCCCCAACGTCAACACCTTGACCCGCAACGCCGCGACCACGGCCTACGAGACCGCCGGCGTCGGCCCCGAGGACCTCGACCTGGTCGAGCTGCACGACTGCTTCGCCACCGCCGAGCTGGTGCACTACGACAACCTGATGCTGTGCCCCGAGGGCGGCGCCGTGGACTTCTTCGAGTCGGGCGCGTCGCGCCGCGACGGCCGCCTCCCCGTCAACGTGTCGGGCGGCTTGGAGTCGAAGGGCCACCCGATCGCCGCGACCGGCATCGCCAACATCTGGGAGATCGCCACCCACCTGCGGGGCGAGGCCGGCGACCGCCAGATCCCCGATGCCAAGGTCGGCCTCGCCCACGTCATCGGCCTCGGCTCGGCCTGCGGCGTCCACATCCTCGAGCGCGCCGCCGCCTGAGCGATCCGCGCCTCGGGGCTGACTGGTCCTGCGGTCCCCGTGTCCTGCAGGCCCGCAGGCGGGAGGTCTCCTCCAGGACCGCGCCGAGCGCCTCGTCCAACGCAGCCGAGGCTGGCCGGGCGAGCCGTCGCGGGTCGGCGCGCGCCGCGACGCCGATCAGAGAACGGGGCCCGTTCGTCCCGTGACGGCACCGTCGTCCGGTCATCGGTACCATCGACGGTGCGGGCGGCTGGGTGTGGGCTTGCCAGCGAGATCACACCCGGCGTGAGGGGTGAGGGTGCGCGACGACCTGAAGATCGACTATGTGGTGGCCCCGTCCGCCAACCAGATCGCGATCGCGGTCTGGACCACCGGTGTCGCGTGGACCACGCCGATGGTCGTCGTGCTCGTCGCGCTGGTCGGGCTCGGGACGACGGCGTACAGCTGGACGTTGATCCTCCTCGCCGTCGCCGTCGAGCTGGTGATGTTCCCGGCGCGCCTGCACGACCTGCTCCGATTCCGGCGCGAGCCCGAGTGGTACGTCCCGCCGGGCCGATACGTCGCGAGCCTCATGGGCAGCACCGTGAGCGCCGCGCTCATCGCCTACGGGCTCGGAGGACCGACGTGGTTCTGGTTGTTGGTTCCCGTGCTGTTGGTGAGCCCGGTGTGCGCTGCGGCGACCTCCAACACGATCGGGGTCGTCCTCACGGTGGTGTGGTCCTCGATCGCCTTGCTCACCTGTTGCGTCGCTGCCTCGTTGGGCCCGCGACTCACCATCGTGGCAGTCGTCTCCTACACCGGGGTCCTGATCGGGATCGTGTTGGTCATGCGCGAGATCGTCCAAGCGGGCTTGCGGGCTGCGGATCGCTTCGATCGTCTCACCGAGACCTTCGACGTGATCCTGCGCGCCGAGGGCTTCGAATCGTCGTTGGCGGGCTTCTTGCCGTTGGCCGCCGCGCAGCTCCGGGCCGATCGCATCGACGTGTTCGCGGTCCCGGTCCGCGGTGATGCGAGCCGGCTGGTGTCGTGGCCCACGACGGACGGTCCGAAGCAACCTCGCGCCCTGCCGAAGGGGGACGAGCGCACCGGCTTCGAGCTGCGGCCCGACGGTGCGGTTGTCTGGGCATCGCAAGAAGGCCGGCTGATCGTGCTCGATGTCGCTGGTGACTTCTCGTCCGGGCGGCACCGATTGAGCTTCCAGACCGCAGCGCGTCAGCTCTCCCAGGCACTGCAGCTCCTGCTGCTCCACGCCTCGTTCCTCACCCATCTCGAGTCCTTGGGCCGTACCGACCCGCTGACCGGACTGGCGAACCGGCTGCAGCTCGTGGACCACATCGCCCATGAATGCAACGTCGCTCGGCGCCGGTTCGAGCCCTTGACGGTCGCGATGATCGACATCGACCACTTCAAGGCGTACAACGACGAGCACGGGCACCTCGAAGGCGACCGTGCGCTGGTGCTGTTCTCGTCCCTCCTGCAGCAGCGGGTGCGCGGCACCGACTACGCGTTCCGCTACGGCGGCGAGGAGTTCTGCCTCCTCTTGCCGAACACGCCCGCGACCGAAGCCGCCTGCGTGGTCGACGAGATGCGAGCGTTGACCGAGGCGTTGCCGACGCGGCGAACGCTCAGCTTCTCCGCTGGCGTGATCACCTGGAACGGCACCGACGACGCCGAAGGGCTCCTTCGTCGCGCCGACAACGCGCTGTACACCGCGAAGGCCGATGGCCGGGCACGTACCGTCGTCGCGCCGAGCGAGCCCACGGACCTATCGAGAACGGCACACCATCGTTGACGAGCCGGCCCGCGAGCAGCGTGGCCGGCCGCACCGCGACCTTCGGTCGTCGCGGGTCCCTGTCGATCATGCCTGGCGGTCGGACCAGAACGCCCAGATGAGGTTCGTGGCGTCGATCTCGGTGGTGCCGTGAGCGGCGTGGACGCCGCGTCGGGAAGGGTCGCCGCCTGCGGCCGGTGAAGGCGTGCCCCGCCGGTAGCCTCGACCGGTGCTGTCGGTCAGCGACCTCCGCAAGAGCTTCGGGACGCGCCTCCTGTTCGACCGCGTGACGTTCTCGCTCCCGGCCGGCCGACGCGTCGTCCTCGTCGGCCCCAACGGCACCGGCAAGACCACGTTGCTCGAGATCCTGCTCGGCCAGCAGGCGGCCGACGGCGGCACCGTCAGCCGACCCAAGGACCTCCGCATCGGCTACCTGCCCCAGGACATGGCCGAGGCCCCCGAGGGCACGGTGCTGGAGGCGACGCTCGCCGGTGACGAGCAGGTCAGCGCTCTCGCCACCCAGCTCGCCGACCTGCACGAGCAGATCGCCACCACCTCGGGCGCCGCGCACGACCGGGCCCTCGCCGCCTACGGCGACGCCCAGACCCGCTTCGAGCAGCTCGGCGGCTACGCCCGCGAGGCCGAGGCCCAGCGGGTGCTCACCGGCCTCGGCTTCGACCCCGGCGACGCCGACCGCCCGGTGCGCGAGCTGTCGGGCGGTTGGCGCATGCGGGTCGCCCTCGCCCGCCTGCTGCTGGCCGACCCCGACGTCCTCCTGCTCGACGAGCCCACCAACCACCTCGACATCGACAGCGTGGCCTTCCTCGAGCGCCACCTGCTCGAGTACGCCGGCGCCCTGCTGGTGGTGAGCCACGACCGCGACTTCATCGACGCCGTGGCCAACCGCGTCATCGACCTGTCCGAGCGCACGGCCGTCGAGTACGTCGGCGGCTTCGCCGAGTTCGTGGTCGCCCGGGAGGAGCGCTACGAGGCGCTGGCCGCGGCCGCCGCCAACCAGGCCCGCAAGGTCGCCGCCACCGAGCAGTTCATCGAGCGCTTCCGCTACAAGGCCACCAAGGCCCGGCAGGTGCAGAGCCGGGTCAAGGCGCTCGCGCGGCTCGACCGCATCGAGGTGCCCGACGTCGACGCGCTCAAGGCCCGCTTCGCCTTCCCGCCGCCCCGCCGCTCGTCGCGCGTCGTGGCCGAGCTGGTGGGCGTGGCCGGCGGCTACGACGGACACGTCGTGCTGCGCGACGTCGACCTCGTCGTCGAGCGCGGCCGCAAGGTGGCGCTCGTGGGACCCAACGGGGCCGGCAAGTCGACCCTGGTGCGGCTCGTCACCGGCGCGCTCGCCCCGGCCGCGGGCACCGTCGCCATCGGGGCCAACGTCGACCTCGCCCACTTCGAGCAGCACCAGGCCGACGAGCTCGACCCGGATCGCACCGTCTTCGAAGAGTTCCGACGCGGCCTGGCCGAGGTGCCGGGGCGCAACCTGCGCACCGTGCTCGGCTCGTTCGGCTTCCCGGGCGACACCGCCGACCGGCTCGTCGGCGACCTCTCGGGTGGCGAGCGGACCCGCCTGGCGCTGGCCAAGGTGCTGGCCGACCCCGTCAACCTGCTGGTCCTCGACGAGCCCACCAACCACCTCGACCTGGCCAGCGCCGACCTGCTCGAGGACGCGCTGCGCGCCTACCCGGGCACCCTCCTGCTGATCACCCACGACCGCTACCTCATCCGCGAGGTCGCCGACGCCGTGGTCGAGGTCCGCGACGGGCGAGCGATCTGGCACGACGGCCTCGATGAGTCGCTGCTGCTGCCACCTGCCGCCCGTGCCGCGCAGGCGGCGGCCGTCGCCACCGCCGCCACCGCCCATGCGGCCCGGCGCCCCCTGCCGAAGCCCGAACAGGGCGGCGCGACGTCACCGACCGCCGCGCCGAAGACGACAGGGACGGCGAACCCGGCGACGACGAAGGCGACGGCGCCCGCGACGGGTCGGTCACCGCGGGCGGGTGGGCACGAGCGCGAGCTGCGCAAGCAGCTCGCCAGGGTCGAGAAGCAGTGGGAGCGGGCCGAGGCCGAGGTCGCCGACCTCGAGCGCCGCCTGGCCGACCCCGCGCTCTCCGAGGACCGGGACGCCGTGGACGCGCTCGCCGCCGAGCACGGCGCGGCCAAGGACCGAGCCCTCGATCTGATGGCCGACTGGGAGGCGCTCAGCTCGCGGCTCGACGGTCGGGCCTGACCCGCTGCGGCAGCGCCGGCGAGGTCGGCGAGACGCGGGGCACCCGCTTGGGCAGCGGTGCCCTGGCCTGCCCGTGGGTGATCTGGCCGCTCGGCGTCGCGTCGTCGCCGACCTCGAGCCCGTCCACCGGCTGCGGCGCGACGTCCGCCGCCGGTCCGAGCTCGATCGGTTCCCCGAGCTCCGCCCGATCGAGCGGGCCGGCCACGCGGGCGTCGTCGGCGTCCGAGGCCAGCTCGTCGAGCAGGCCCACCTCGTCGTCGGCTCCGGCGACCACCTCGCCCCGGTCGGCGGGCCCACGGTCGAGCGTCGGGACGTCGGCGATGCCGAGGTCGTCGGCGAACCCGACGACCTCGTCGAACGAGGGGCCGGTGCCCTCGGGGCCCTGCCACACGGGCAAGGGCGCAGGACCGGCCCGCAGCCCGTCGTCGGAGCGCTCGTCGCCGTCGAGCAGCGCCTGCCAGGCCGCCTCGGCCTGGGCCAGCTCGTGCTGGGCGAACTCGAGGTGGGCGAAGTCGAGCACCGGTGCCTCGCGCTCGCGCCGCGCCTGGTCGAACCCCTCGTAGTCGGCGAAGCCGAGGCGCTCCAGGATCAGCCGCTCCGCCATCTCCAGGCCCACGACCTCACGGCCCCCACCCCACCGCGACGACCGGCGCCGGGCCCGCTCGAGGTCGGCGTGCACCTGCTCGAGGCGCTCGGCGTCGACGGGCTCGACGCCGGGCGGCAGTGAGGGCAGCTCGTCGCGGCGGTCGACCGGGAGGTCGCCGACCATCTCGAGCAGCGCGATGGTGCGCTCGATGTCGGCCTCGGCCTCGGCCAGGGCCAGGCGGGCCCGGCGGACGCGCTCGAGCGCGGCGAGCTGCCGTCGACTCCGCTGTTCGTCCGGCGTTGCCGGTGCCGCCCGGTCACGGCCGGGTCCGACCGGTGACCCATCGCCGTCGAGCACGCCCGACGCGCGGTTGCGGGACGCCGTCATCCGGATCTGGGTGATGTCGTGTGAGGTGACGCGCTCCACCGTCGCTCCCTCCGTCGTGCTTCGCCTCCACCAGTCAACGACGCGACGCCGAGAAAGTCACCCTCTGCGTCCGATTTCCTGGGTAACTATCCTGTTTCACCACCCTCCGTAGTCGTGCTACGGCGTCAGGTGACCCCACCGAGGGGCCGACGGGTGCTGCCGACCCCGACCCGGCCACTCGCCTACGCTGCCCCTGTGGAGCCACGCGGCGGCGACGACGACCCGACGGTGGTGGCGCCCCTCGACGACCCGACCGTGGTCGCGCCGAGCGCGGTGGCCCCCGACACCACGCCGACCCCGGCGTCTCGGGCCCCCGAGCCACCCGCCGTCGGTGCGCCACCGGCGTACCCGCAGGCGCCACCGGCGTACCCGCCGCCGCACCCTGGTCCGGTGCCGCCGGCGTACCCCGTGCCCCAGCCGGTGCCGGGGTACGCCCCGGTGTTCGCGGCGCCGACCCCGGCGCGGACGTCCCGCCGACGACCGGTGGCGGGCGCGCTGGTGTTCACCGGTGCCGCCCTGTTCGCCTGGTACGTCGCCGGTGTCGTCGCCAACCTCGGCGTCGACGTGCTCAAGCCGTCGGTCTTCGTCGAGCTCGCCGGTGTGCGGGTCTTCGCCCCCGCCACGGTCGTCTGCTTCGGCCTCGCCTGGTGGCTGCGGGCGGCCCGCTCGGTCGCGGCCGGTGTGCTCGTGACGCTCGTCGGCCTCGGCCTGGTGGGCTACGCGGTGTGGCAGGGCTATCGCGACTGGCGCTTCCTGATCGGCTCGATCGAGCTGGCGGGCGCCGTGCTCGTGCTGCTCGGCGGGCTCGGCGGCCTGCGCCGCATCCGCTGATGCCCCTCTTCGAGCACGACGGCCTGCACCTGCACTACACCGAGCGCGGCGAGCCCGACGGGACGCCGCTGGTGCTGGTGCACGGGCTCCTGTGGTCGTCGCGCATGTTCCACCGGCTGGCCGAGCTCCTCGACGACCACCGGGTCCTGCTGGTCGACGTCCGGGGCCACGCCACGTCCACCCGGCCGACCGACCCGGCGGCCTACCGCTGGTCGAAGCTCGGGTCCGACGTCGTCGCCCTCCTCGACCACCTCGACGTCGACCGGGCGGTGATCGGCGGCCTGTCGCTCGGGGCCAACGTGACGCTGGCGGTGGCCAACGACCGTCCCGAACGGGTCGCGGCCATGCTCGTCGAGATGCCGGTGCTCGACCGGGCCGAGATCATCGCCCGGCCCACCTTCGCGGCGCTGGCCGGCGCCCTCCACCTCGGTCGACCGGCGCTCGTGCCGATGACCGCCGTCGTCGGACGGATGCCGCTTCCCCGCTCCCTGCCCGAGGCCGCTGCGCTGCGCGACGTGCTGTCCCTCGAACCCGCCGCCGGCGCCGCGCTCATCCGTGGGCTGCTCGCCGACGACCTGCGGCTCGAGCACCTCCGGTACGACCGCCTCACCATGCCCACGCTGGTGGTGGGCCACCACGGCGACCCGCTCCACCCCATCGGCGACGCCCGGGAGCTGGCCGAGCGCCTGCCCGACGCCCGCCTGGTCGAGTGCCGCACCAGCCTCGACCACCGGCTCCGCCCCGACCTGCTCGCCACCGAGATCGAGTCGCTGCTCGCCGACGTTCGCTGACGCGGGGCCCGCCGGTGCGGCGGCACCCACCCTCGCCGACGGGGCTCCCCGTCGGCTCGGCTCGAGGGGTGGACGCAGACCGGGACGTCGACGTCAGACCGGGAAGTCGTGGTGGAGCTCGTCCACCTCGGCCTCGGCGGGCTCCTCGCCGTGGTGGGTGACCTTGAACAGCCACTTGTCCAGCACGAGGTAGCGGATCACCCACACGATGCCGAAGCCGGTGAGCTGGGCGATGATCACGGCCACGCTCTCGACCAGCTCGGACCGGTCCTGGGTGAGCCGCTCGACGCCGAAGGTGAGCAGCGTGGCCAGGGTGACGCCGAGCATGGCCGCCACCCAGAACACGACCACCTGGGTGCGCAGGTTGTCCTTCGAGGTGTTGCGCCACACGAGGTACTTGTTGGCGAAGAAGTTGGGGAAGGTGAGGATGCCGGCGCTGATGATCGAGGCCGCGGTGAAGTTGCCGTCGAGGAGCCGGCCGATGATCTGGATCAGGATCTGACCGACCGGCACGAAGAACACGGACACGCCGAGGTAGCGCAGCTGCTTGCGCCCCTCGTCGGACCGGGCATGGGCCAGCAGCCCCGACGGCGACAGCTTCATCGCCCGCACGCTAACCGAGCGGCTCGCCCACGGGCCCACCGGGCGGCGCCGGGCAGCGCCGGGCGGCTCGGGCCGACGGTGGCGGCGACTCAGCACCAGGTGTAGTCGTCGGGGTTCGGGCGGCGGGTGCGCTGCCAGTAGTCGAGCAGGGTGAAGGGCCAGTTCTGCGCCGAACGGCCGTGCTCGTTGCGGTACCAGCTGTTCACCGTGGCCACGCCCCACGCCATGGTGCGGTTGCCGGCGTCGACCTCGGCGTTGAAGGCGTCGTGGACCTCGGGCCGGCACTCCAGCGCCCGGTGCCCACCCGAGACCAGCAGCTCGAGCAGGCCGCACAGGTAGCGGACCTCGCACTCGCTGAAGAAGATGATGCTGCCGTTGATCACGATGTTCGTGTTGGGCCCGTACAGCAGGAACAGGTTGGGGAAGCCCGGCACCGTGACGCCGAGGTAGGCGCGGGCGTCGCCACCCCACCGCTCGTGCAGGTCGACCCCGTCACGCCCGATCACCTGCATCGGGGTGAGGAACCGCGACGCCTGGAAGCCGGTGCCGTACACGATGACGTCGGCCTCGTGCACCGTGCCGTCGGCGGTGCGGACGCCCGTCTCGGTGATCTCGGCGATCGGGTCGGTGACGAGCGAGACGTCGTCGCGTCGGAGCGTCGCCGCCCAGATGCCGTTGTCGCGGATGACCCGCTTGGAGGCCGGCGGGTAGTGGGGCGTGACGGCGGCCAGCAGCTCGGGGTCGTCGCCGAACTGCTCGCGCAGGTACTGGGTGAGGAACTCGCGCAGCAGGTCGTTCAGCGCGCTGACCGACTCGCCCTCGGGCTCCCAGTCGGGATCGACCGTGACCAACGGCAGCATGCCCTCGGCGTTGCGCCAGAACAGCCAGAACCGGTACCAGTGCGCGTAGCCGGGGAGATGGCGGAACAGCCACGCCTGCTGCGGGCTCACCCGGTCGTGGTAGTCCTCGGTCGGGATCAGCCAGGCCGGCGTGCGCTGGAAGACGTCGAGGTGGCCGACCTCGGCCGCGATGGCGGGGATCAGCTGCATGGCGCTGGCCCCGGTGCCGATCACCGCGACCCGCTTGCCGGCGAGGCCGACCGAGTGGTCCCAGTGCGCGGAGTGGAACGAGGGACCGGCGAAGCGCTCCATCCCGTCGATGTCGGGCAGCTTGGGCCGGTTCAGCTGGCCGACCGCGCTGACGACGACCTCGGCCTCGACGGTGCCTTCGCCGCCGTCACGATCGCGGGTGGCGACGACCCACACGGCGCGGCCGTCGTCCCAGCGCATGGACGAGACCTCGGTGCCGAAGCGGATGCGGTCGCGCACGCCCATCGTGACGGCAGCGTCGCGGAAGTAGTCGAGCAGCACCTCCTGGGTCGAGAAGTGCTGGGGCCAGTCGTCGCGCTGGAGGAACGAGTAGCTGTAGAACTGGTTCGGGACGTCGACGCGACACCCCGGATAGGTGTTCTCGAGCCAGGTGCCGCCGACGTCGACGTCCTTCTCGAGCACCGTCACGTCGACGCCGGCCTGACCCAGCCGGTGGGCGGCCAACAGGCCCGACATGCCGGCGCCGATCACCACGGCGCGCACGTGGCGATCGGGGGCGATGGCCTCCAGCGACCACGCCGGTGCCCGCAGGTCGGCACCCTCGATGTGGAGCTCTTCGCGGAACAGCTCGACGTAGTCGTCGACCGGCGCGCCGCCGACCACGAAGTCGAGCATGGCGCGCAGGTCGGCCGGCGACGGCGGCGGCGCCGGCTGTCCGCCGCCCTCGCGGAACCGCACCAGGGCGTCGAGCGCCGCCCGGCGAGCCTCGGCCAGCTGGGCCTCGGGCACCTCGGCGCCCGGCATCATCGACAGGATCGGATCGACCCGCAGGTCCTCGCGCAGCACGGAGACGTCCCCGGTCAGCGCGGCGACGGCCGGCAGCAGCGCCGCCGTCTCCGCCTGCTCGAGCGCGTCGTGCAGCCACGGCACCGGCGCCTCGGCGAGCGAGCCGGGCACCTCCTCGGCCGGGGCCGGAGCCCCGCCCCGGTCGTCGATGGCGCCGTCGTCGTCCCCGTCGTCGATCCCCACGACGTGAGTCTCGCGCGACGCCGACGCGGGTCAGCCCGGCATCGACACGATGTCGGTCACGAGGTCGTCGATGGCGCCGTCCACGCCTCGGCCGAGCGAGGGACCGTTGACGATGATCGAGAACACCCCGGTTCGACCGCCGACCGTCGTGACGTAGCCCGACAGCGATCGGGTGACGGCGAGCATCCCGCCCTTGGCCCGGACCCGGCCGGCGGTGCGGGGGTCGGACAGGCGGCCGCCGAGCACCTCGGGCGAGCCGACGACGGGCAGGTGCTCGACGTAGGTGCGCCCCCACGGGGCGAGCGCGGCGGCCTGCAGGAGCCGACGCAGCTCGCGGGCGGAGTGCCGGTTGCCCCGGCTGAGGCCGGATCCGTCGACGCTGGTGCCGGTGAGCGGGCCGCACAGCGTGTCGGTGACCCGGGCGATGGCGGCGAGCCCGGCGGCGGTGGAGCCCGGCGCACCGCCGGCCCGCCGGCCGATCTCCTTGACCAGGAGCTCGGCGATCATGTTGTCGCTCTTCAGCAGCAGCTGGGTGACCAGCTCGGAGACGGTCGGTGAGTCGATGCGGGCGAGCCGCACGCCCGTCGGGGCGGTGCCGTGGCGGACGTCGCCGGCCACGGTGACGCCGCGGGCGCCCAGGGCGAACCGCAGCACCGCGCCGATGCGGCCCGCCGGGTCGGCGAGCACGCCGGGGTCGCCCTTGGCGTACATGTTGTGGTCGGCCGACAGGGCGCTGAGCGGGCCGATCGACTGGACCCAGTCCCCCGGCCACTGGTCGAGCGTGCGCACGTCGTCGTAGCGGCTCTCGTCGACGACGACGGCGCCGGTGACGCCGCTGACGCCGGCGGCACGCACCTGCTCCGCGAGGGCGTCGACCGAGGCGGGCCCGACCAGGGTGAGCCACGGATCGCCGCCGCCGACGAGGACCAGGTCGCCCTGCACCACGCCGTCGACGACGGGGCCGGTGGCGACGACGTCGGTGTGGAGGCGCTCGGCGGGGTCGAGCAGGGTGAGGGCGCCGACCGCGGTGTACAGCTTCTGGTTGGAGGCCGGGATGAGCGCGGTGTCGGGGTTCTCGGCCAGGATCTCACCCCAGCCGTCGACCCACACCGACACCGATACGGTCGCGCCGGCCAGGCGCGGGTCGGTGCGCAGCCCGTCGAGGAGGGTGGCCGGGGTGGGCGTCGTGGTGGTCGACGACGACGGCGCAGGTGGCGGGCCCGGTGCCGGCACCTGTGCCGGCACCGTCGCCGGCGGCTTCGGTGCACCGGGCAGCAGGCCCTGGCGAGCTGCCGACGGACAGGTCGCGGCAGCGGGCGTGCGAGGCGGCGCGACGGGCGCCGTGGTCGTGGGCACGAAGGCCGTGGTCGACGTCGTCGGCGCCGTCGCCTCGGGCGGCGACCCGGCCTCGGCGCCGGCGGTCGCCTCGCGGGTCGACGGCGACGGCGCCACCGGGTCGACGGCGGCCTCCGAGCGGGTGCACGAGGCGACCAGCACCGCGGCCGCCGCCGCGACCAGCAGGGTCGGGGCGAGCCGGCGGGACATCGGCCGCCGATGGTAGGCGACGAGGAGAGCGCCGCCACCTCGGGGGAGACCACCCCCGAGGTGGGGACCAGAGCGGCGTGGCAGGATCAGCCGATGCACGTGGACGTCCTCGTCAACGCCGCCCCGCTCCGGCAGATCCAGCGGCTGGCCACCAGCGCCGAGGCCGAGGGCTTCGCCGGGCTCGTGGTGACCGAGTCGGGCCGCACGGCGTACCTGTCCTGTGCCGCCGCCGCCCTGGCGGCCCCCGGCCTCGACCTGGCCACCGGGGTGGCCGTGGCGTTCCCCCGCAGCCCGATGGTGACGGCGTCGACGGCGTGGGAGCTGGCGGAGGTGACCGGCGGGCGGTTCCGCCTCGGCCTCGGCACCCAGGTCCGGGCCCACATCGAGCGCCGCTACGCCGCCGACTTCGATCCGCCCGGTCCCCGTCTGCGCGAGTACGTGCTGGCCCTCCGGGCGATCTTCCGCGCCTTCCGCGGCGAGGAGAAGCTGGCCTTCGACGGCGACGTCTGGAAGCTGTCGCTGCTGCCGCGGGAGTGGTCACCGGGACCGATCGACGCCGCCGACCCACCGATCGACGTGGCCGCCGTCAACCCGTGGATGCTGCGCATGGCCGGTGAGGTGGCCGACGGCGTGCACGTCCACCCCCTCAACACGCCGACGTACGTGCGCGAGACCGTCCTCCCCTCCCTCGCCGAAGGAGCCGCCCGCGCCGGGCGCGACCCCGGCGCGCTCACCCGCATCGTGCCGTGCTTCACCGTCGCCGGCGACACCGAGGAGGAGCGCGCACCCTGGCGCGAGTGGGCCCGCATGCAGGTGGCGTTCTACGGCTCGACCCCCAACTACGCGTTCGTCTTCGAGCAGGTCGGCGCCGAGGGCACCACGCCCCGCCTGCGCGAGAAGCAGAAGGCCGGCGACCTGGCCGGCATGGCGGCGGTGATCGACGACGACCTGCTCGCCCACTTCGTGGTCGAAGCCGACTGGGACGACCTGGCCGACGGGATCGCCGCCCGCTACCAGGGCCTGGCGGACCGGGTCGTCCTGTACTTCGCCGGCACCGCGTGGCAGCGCGACCCGTCGTCCCTCGCCCGCTTCGGCGAGGTGGCCCGGGCGGTGCACGCCGCCACGGGCTGACCGGCGAGCTCGCGCCTGCCCCACCCGAGGGGAGCACCTCGCGCCCGCGTCGGGCCGACGACGCCGCGTCAGCCTCGTCCCGTGATCGTCGCACCCCGGCAGTCGTAGAGCGTCGACGCGTACGCCGCCGGCACCTGGTCGCCCACGTCGGTCGTCGAGGCCAGCGGACACGAGCTCGCCACGGCGTTCAGGACCTGGCTGGCGGTCCCGCCACCGAAGCCGCCGCCAGGGCCGCCGCGGCCCGCTCCGCTCCCGCCGGGACCGGCGCCGCCACCCAGCACGTAGCGGACGCGGCCGGCGGCGACGTCGGCCGCGAACGACTCGACGGTGGCGGCCCGGTCGGTGCCCATGAACCCGCCGAGGGCCATCACCGACAGGCCCTGGTCGGCCATGAGGCCGGACCCGACCTGGGCGCTGCTCACCGCCAGGTCCCACGTCTCGCCGTCGCGGTGGTCGACCAGGAAGGCCGCCAGCGCCGGGTCGCCGTTCGACGAGGCCGACCCGAAGGTGCTGCCGGCCGTCCCGGTGCGGGGCCCGGCCTGGGGCAGGGTGGCGTTGAGCACCGGCGCCGTGGCCTCGCCGAGGGACCACGACGCCGGCAGCACGAGCGCGGCGGCCACGACCCCGGCGAGGGCGGTGTGCACGAGGGCGCGGTGGCGAGCGGCGACGCCGAGGCCCAGCGCCGCCACGGCGGTCACGCCGAGGCCCACCGCGACCGGTCCGGCCCACGCCTGGAAGCCGGGCGCACGAGCGGCCAGGACCAGCTGGAAGGCGATCGTCGGGGCCACGACGACGGGCACGGCGGCGAGCCACCACCGGTGGCGCCGAGCGAGGTCGAGCACCGCCGCGGCGCCCATGCCCACCAGCGCGGCGATCGCCGGCGCCAGCGCCGCCGTGTAGTAGGCGTGGAAGGTGCCGCTCGCCTTGGAGAAGACCACGGCGTACAGGGCCAGCCAGCCCGCCCACACGACGACGAGCGAGCGGGCGACGCGGTCGTGGCGCCAGTGCCACAGCACCAGGACCGCGGCCAGCACCGCCACGGGGAGCAGCCAGGCGATCTGGCCACCGAGGGCGTCGCCGAGCAGGCGGAGCGGGCCGGGCGACCCGCCCATGACCCCGCCGGCGCCGCTCGTGGCGCCGGCGGCTCCGGGACCGGCCCCACCGAACGAGCCGCCGATCGGGCCACCGCCGGGCCGACCGCCCATCCCGCCCGACATCCGGCCGAGCCCGTTGTAGCCGAAGACCAGGTCGACCACGGTGTCGTCGGTCGAGCCGCCGACGTAGGGGCGCATCGACGCCGGCACGAGGTCGACCACGACGATCCACCACCAGCCGCTCACGAGGGCGGCGGCGGCGAACGCCGTGGCGTGGCCGAGGGCGCGTCGCCAGCCGCGGGTGGCGAGGAGGATGCCGAGCCCCAGCGCCGGCATCGGGACGGCCGCGGCCAGCATCTTGGTGTTGAAGGCGAGGCCGGCCAGGGCTCCGGCGAGCAGGACCCAGCGCAGCGCTCGCTCGGCGTCGAAGGCCCGACCCAGCGCCCACACCGCGGCGACCAGGAAGAGCAGGAAGAACGGCTAGGGCAGGTTCAGCCGGTCCACGGCCACGCTGACCGGGGTCAGGGCCAGCACCAGCCCGGCGACCGTGGCGGCGACCCGGCCGAAGCGACGATCGATCGCAGCCCACAGCACGGCGACAGCCGCCGCGCCGGCGAGGGCGGCGGGGCCGAGCACGCTCCAGCTGGACACGCCGAACAGCCGCACCGACGCCGCCTCGATCCACAAGAAGACCGGCGGCTTGTCGACGCTGATGAACCCGCCCGGGTCGAGCGAGGCGAAGAAGAAGCCCGACCAGCTCGACGCCATCGCCCGCGATGCCGCCGTGTAGTACTGGTTGCCGAGGCCGTTGAGCGACAGGTTCGCCGTGTCGACCACGAGCGCCACGAGGGTGACCGCGAGCTGCGGCCAGCGGTGCCGGGCGCGGCGCCGCCACCGCTCGCCGACGCCGTGCCCCCCCGACGCCGGTCGGCCCGGCGGGGTCGGTGGTGGGGTCGGTGGTGGGCTGGACGGCGGCGGCGCCGGGACGCGGTCGATCGTCGCGGTCATGCCCGCAGGGTCGGTGCCGTACCTGGCAGTCGCCTGGCAGCGGGTCCCGAGCCCGCTGGCAGCGCCGGCGATCCGGGCGGACCCGGACGCCGTCGGAGGCCCTCGCCGAACCGGCAACCGGCTGCCAGGAACCTCGCAGGTTCGGTCCCGACCATGGCGTCGTGCGATCCCGACCCCTGCTCCCGCTGCGCCGCATCGCCGGCCTGACCGCCGCCGCGATGGGCGCCGCCGCCGTGGCGCTGTGCGCCCTCGGCGTGCGGGAGCTGGCCCGCCTGGAGGCGGCCCCGACCTCGGAGGCCCGACCGTGACCCTCACCGAGCCCACCACCTCGACCCGCGCCACGGCGGCGCCACCGCCAGCCGCGCCGCTGGCCCCACCGGCCCCGCCGGCCGCCGACCCCACCGCGGTCGCCCCGGCCGACGAACCGACCTCGCCGGGCCGGCGGATCGGCATCCACGGCTGGATCACCGCCGCCATCGGCGTCGTCACCGCTGCGCTCTACACCTGGCACCTGTCGGCCAACGGCTACGGCAACGACTACTACGCGGCGGCGGTGCTGTCGGCCACCAAGAGCTGGAAGGCCTTCTTCTTCGGCTCGATCGACAGCGTCGGCGCCATCACGGTCGACAAGCCGCCGCTCGCCCTGTGGGTGCAGGCCCTGTCGGCGCGGGTCTTCGGGTTCAGCTCGTGGTCGATCCTGCTGCCCGAGGCGATCGCCGGCGTGGCGTCGGTGCTCTTGTTGCACCACCTCGTGCGCAGGTGGGCCGGCGACTGGGCCGCCCACCTGGCCGCCTTCGCCTTGGCGGTCACGCCCGTCGCCGCCCTGATGTTCCGCTTCAACAACCCCGACGCCGTGCTCACCCTGCTCGGCCTGGCGTCGGCCTGGGCGGTCTGGCGGGCGCTCGAGACCGGCAGGACCCGCTGGCTGGTGGCGTGCGGCGTCTTCATCGGCCTGGCCTTCACCACCAAGATGCTGCAGGCGCTCGTCGTGCTGCCGGCGATGGCCCTGGTGTACCTGATCGCGGGACCGCCCAAGCTCGGCAAGCGGATCCTCCAGCTCCTCGCCGCGGGTGCCGCCCTGCTCGTGTCCGCCGGTTGGTGGATCGCCATCGTCGCCCTGTGGCCCGCCTCGGACCGCCCGTACATCGGCTCCACCGACGACAACAGCATCCTGGGTCTGGTCTTCGGGTACAACGGCCTCGGCCGCATCTTCGGCCAGGGCGGCCCCGCCGGCGGCGGGGCCGCCGTGGCGGGCGGCGGTGGCGGCGGGCCCAACTTCGGCGGGTCCGCCGGATGGCTGCGCCTGTTCAACAGCGAGAACGCGGGACAGATCTCGTGGCTGCTCCCGCTCGCCGCCGCCGGGCTGCTGGCCGGGCTGTGGCTGACCCGCCGCAACCGCCGCACCGACCTCGCCCGGGCCGGGTGGATCCTGTGGGGCGGCTGGGCCGTCGTCGGCTACGCCCTGTTCAGCAAGGCCCAGGGCATCTTCCACCCCTACTACTCGATCCAGCTGGCCCCCGCGGTGGCCGCCTGCGCCGCCGCCGGCGGGTTCGCCCTGTGGCGCCTCGGCCGGGCCCACCGCTGGCTGTCGTTCGCCCTGCCGATCGTGGTGCTGGCCACCGCCTCCTGGGCGGTCGCCCTGCTGCTGCAGACCCCCGCCTACGACGCCTGGTTGCGGCCGGTGATCATCGCGGCGGCGGTGCTCGGCGCCGTCGGGCTGTTCGTGGGCGGGCTGCTGCGCTCGCGGCGGGTCGTGACGGCCGCCGCGGTGGCCGCCGCCATCAGCGTCCTGGCCGCCCCCACCGCCTACACGCTCACCACCGTGCGCACCGCCGCCAGCGGCGCCATCGTCGCCGCCGGCCCCGTGGCCGCCAGCAGCGGCGGGCCCGGTGCCCTCGGCGGCACGGGAGGTGGGCCCGCCACCGCCGGCGGTCGGGGCCAGGGCGGCCCCGGCGGCACCGGCCAAGCCGACCAGGCCCTCATCGCCTACCTCGAGGCCAACCGGGGCAACGCCGCCTACCTCGCCGCCGCCTTCAGCTCGAACAGCTCGGGGGCGCTGATCCTGGCCAGCGACGGCGAGCCGGTGCTGACCATCGGGGGCTTCAACGGCTCCGACCCGTATCCCACGGTCGACCAGCTCCAGCAGCTCGTCGACTCGGGCCAGCTCCGCTTCGTCGTCGTCGACGGCATGGGCATGGGCGGACCGGGTGGCGGCAACAGCACGACCCAGGCCGTCCGCCAGTGGATCACCAGCCACGGCACCCAGGTGAGCTACGGCGGCTCGGGCACCGCCACCTTGTACGACCTCGCCGGCGCGACGTCGTGACCTGAGCCCTCGATTCCAGACCCCCTTCGCTGCGTGCACCACCTCCTGAAAGGACCTCAGACATGGACACCCACGACGAGCAGCCCGACGGCACGTCACCGGGCGGACCCGGGAGCCCCCACCCGAGCGGGGCACCGGGGTCGCCGCCGAGCAGCCAACCGAACGCCGCCACCCCGTCGGACTGGTGGTTCGACGTCCCGGCGCCCGACCCGTCGGCACCGGACCGGGCGGTCTCGAAGCGGTCGATCGGCACCTGGATCGCAACGGGTGCCGGCGTCGTCGCCCTCGCCATCGGCGCCATCGTGGGCGTCAACGTCGCCAGCTCCAAGCTGTCGACCGCCCAGGCGTCGGCCGGCCAGGGCGTGCCGGGGGGCATGGGCTTCCCCGGCGGGGTGCCCGGCCAGGGCGGGCCGGGGGCCGTGGGCTTCCCCGGCGGCGTGCCCGGCCAGGGCGGCGGCGTCGGCGGCACCATCGCCTCGATCGACGGCACCACGCTCACGCTGACGACCCGCAGCGGGTCGACGACGAAGGTCGACGCCTCCGGCGCCACCGTGACCCGGTCGACCGAAGGCTCGGTGGGCGACGTGCGGGTCGGCGACAACGTGACGGTCCTCGGCGCCGGCGCGGACGGCGGCTCGGGCTCGTCCGTGACCGCGCGCACGATCGTCGACTCCCGCGACGTCGCCGACGCCGGCCCGGGCGGCATGGCCGGCGGGCTCCCCGCCGGAGGCCAGAACGGCCAGGTGCCCCAACCGCCCACCGGCCAGAACGGCCAAGCCACCGGCCAGAACGGCCAGCTGCCCCAACCGCCCACCGGCCAGAACGGCCAAGGCACCGGCCAGGACGGCCAGCTGCCCGGTGCACCCGCGGGGATGGCCCCGACGCGGGGCACGGTCTCGGCGATCGACGGCACCACGCTGACCGTCACGACCACCGACGGCTCGACCGTGACGGTCGAGACCGACGACACCACCCGGGTGGTCCTGGAGGAGACCTCCTCGCTCTCCTCGCTGCAGGCCGGCGAACAGGTCCAGGTCCGCGGCAGCAGCGGAGCCGACGGCACCGTGACCGCCACCTCGATCCGGGTCGGCGACGGCGCCGGGCCGAACGGCGCCGGCGGGCCGGCCATGGGCCCGCCCGGCATGAACCAGAACGGCAACGCCGGTGCGGGCGGGGGCTTCCCCGGCTCGAACCAGAGCGGCAACGCCGCAAGGAACCAGAACGGCAACGCCGGCCTCCCCGGCAGCAACCAGAACGGCAACGCCCAGCAGGGCGCCATGGCCTCCAGCGGTGTGGCCGGGCCGATGACCCGCAGCGGCGCCAGCTGATCGCCCAGGTGCCGGCGCCGAACCGGCCACCCGTCGTCCGCGCGGCGGTCAGGTTCGCTCGCCGGCCCGGGCCACGGCCTCGACCTCTCCGTCGACGACGTCCGCCTCGCAGCGGGGGTCCTCGGCGCAGGGCTCGCACTCCAGCTCGAGGGTGGCGTGGGCGATCGAGAAGTCGCGGGCCAGCCGACGCTTCACCCGATCGGCCACCTCCTGCGCCTCCTCCAGCGTGGGGTGACCGGACACCACGAGGTGCGCCGACAGCGCACGCAGGTCGCTCGACAGGCTCCATGCGTGCAGGTCGTGGACGGCGTCGACCCCGTCGGTGGCGGCGATGGCCCGCGCGACGTCGGCCGGATCGAGGTCGGCGGGGGTCCCCTCGAGCAGGATGGCGGTGGCGGCGCGGGCCAGCCGCCATCCCTGCCACCCGATGACCGCGGAGATCACCAGGGCGGCGATCGGGTCGAGTCGCTCCCAACCTCCCGTCACCAGGATGATCGCCCCGGTGATCGCCACCCCCACCGAGGTCGCCGCATCCGACAGCAGGTGCAGCAGGGCGCCCCGCATGTTGAGGTCGGCCGACGGCTCTCGCACGATGACGGCGGCGACCAGGTTGACGACGGCACCGGCGAGCGCCACGGCCACGACGACGCCGCCATCGATCGGCTCCGGTTCGACCAGCCGGCGCACCGACTCGACCACCACGAAGCCGCACACGGCGAGGATGGCGGCGGCGTTGAACAGCGCGGCCAGCACCGTCCCGCGGTGCCAGCCGAAGCTGCGGGCGGCGGTGCTCGGGCGCCGGGCCATCCGCACCGCCACCAGCGAGACGGCCAGCGCCAGCACGTCGGTGAGGTTGTGGGCGGCGTCGGCGAGCAGACCGAGCGACCCGGAGACGACGCCGGCGATCAGCTGACCGACGACGATGCCGATGTTCAAGAGGATGGCCACGGCCAGCCGCCTCGTCCGCGAGGACGCCGGCGTCGTCGCGGTGGAGGCGCCGTGCGCGTCCCCGTGTGCGTGGCCCGTGCTCACCCCACCATCGTGGCGGATCGTCGCCGTCGCCGCCCACCGGCGTTCTCGTCATGAGTTTGCGGGCCCCTGCGGGCGATCCCATGACGAGAACCTCCGGGCGGGGGACGGGGCTCGGCGCGAGACTCCCCCGCATGGCGACCACCCGCTTCGACGGCACGATCGGCGACACCTGGCGCGAGTCCGCACCGTGGTGGCCACCGGAGCCCGAGCCGCCCGCCGGGGCACCCAACGTGCTGGTGATCGTGCTCGACGACGTGGGCTACGCCCAGCTCGGCTGCTACGGCTCCGACATCGCCACCCCCACCATCGACGCGCTGGCGACGGACGGCGTGCGGCTCTCGACGTTCCACACCACCTCGCTGTGCTCGCCCACCCGGGCCTGCCTGCTCACCGGCCGCAACCACCACACCGTGGGCATGGGCCGGGTGGCCGACCTGGCCATCGGCTTCCCCGGCCACAACGGGATCATCGGCCGCGAGCACGGCTTCCTGCCCGAGATCCTCGGGGCCAACGGCTACGCCAGCTACGCCGTCGGCAAGTGGCACCTCACGCCCGAGGACCAGACCCACATGGCCGCCGATCGGCGCAGCTGGCCGATCGGGCGGGGCTTCCAGCGGTGGTACGGCTTCCACGGCGGCGAGACGCACCAGTTCGTCCCGACGCTGTTCCAGGACAACCAGTCGGTGCCGCCACCGGCGACGCCCGAGGACGGGTACCACCTGACCACCGACCTGGTCGACCACGCCATCACCTACCTGTCGGACCTGCGGGCCGTCGACGCGGAGCAGCGCTTCTGCCTCTACGTCGCCACCGGCGCCTGCCACTCGCCGCACCACGCGCCGCGCGAGTGGATCGAGCGCTATGCCGGCCACTTCGACGAGGGCTGGGACGTGTGGCGCGAGCGCACCCTGGCCCGCCAGGTCGAGCTGGGCCTGCTGCCGCCCGACACCGAGCTGTCGCCGCGACCGTCGTGGGTCCCGGCGTGGGACGAGCTCGAGCCCGAGGACCAGCGCGTCGCGGCCCGGTTCATGGAGTGCTTCGCGGCGTTCTTGTCCCACACCGACGACGAGCTGGGCCGGCTGCTGCGCTTCGTCGACGACGAGCTGGGCGAGCTCGACGACACCCTCGTGGTGCTGGTGTCCGACAACGGCGCGTCGGCCGAGGGCGGCCAGCCGGGCTCCATCAACGACGCCCGCATGTGGAACGGGATCCCGGCCGGGCGCAAGGAGCTGCGGGCCCGCATCGACGAGCTGGGCGGGCCCACCGCGCACAACAACTACCCGTGGGGGTGGACGCTGGCCGGCAACACGCCGTTCCGGCGCTGGAAGCGCGAGGTCCACGAGGGCGGGATCGCCGACCCCTGCATCGTGCGGTGGCCGACCGGCCTCGGAGCAGCCACGGCCGGGGAGATCCGCCACCAGTACGCCCACGCCATCGACGTGCTGCCGACGATCCTCGACCTCGCCGGGATCGAGGCGCCGGCCGAGATCGAGTCCGTGCCCCAGTCGCCGATCGAAGGGACGAGCTTCGCCTCGGTGCTGCGCGACGCCGACGCGCCCCCGACGCGCACCACCCAGCACTTCGAGATGCTCGGCAGCCGCGGCATCTACCACGACGGGTGGAAGGCGGTGACGTTCAAGCCGCTCGGGCCGCTGTACGACGACGGCCTCGACCCCGACGCGCCGTTCGAGGACGACGTGTGGGAGCTGTACCACGTGGCCGACGACCCGACCGAGGTCCACGATCTCGCCGACGACGAGCCCGACAAGCTCGCCGAGATGATCGAGCGCTGGTGGCAGGAGGCCCGCGCCCACCAGGTCCTGCCGCTCGACAACCGGCCGCTGGCCGCCCTGATGGCGCCGCGCCCGTCGCGCGTCCGGGAGCGCAGCCGCTACCGCTACTTCCCCGGCGCGGCGCCGGTCCCCGAATCCGTCGCCGTCAACGTGCGCAACCGTCCGCACGTGGTCACCGTCGACGTCGTGATCGCCGACGACGACGTCGCCCCGCAGGGCGTGCTGCTGGCCCAGGGGTCGGTGCTCGGCGGGTGGACGGTGTTCGTGCTCGACGGGCGCCTGCACTACGAGCACAACCTCGTGGGCGCCACCCGCAGCCTCGTCGCCGCCGACCGCGCCATCGGGCCGGGCGAGCACCGGCTGGCCGTGGAGGTGACCCCGGCCGCCGACTTCTCGGCCCACGCCCGCCTCCACGTCGACGGCGAGCCGGCCGGCGAGCTCGACATCGCCCTGTTCACA
Source organism: Acidimicrobiales bacterium (assembly GCA_041394145.1). Lineage (GTDB taxonomy): Bacteria > Actinomycetota > Acidimicrobiia > Acidimicrobiales > Acidimicrobilacustridaceae > JAWKIW01. The sequence continues at coordinate 47,264 of JAWKIW010000012.1, read as the reverse complement.
CCGGCCCGCTTCTCGATCACCGGCGCCGGGCTGACCTGCGGCTACGAGGTCGGCCCGGCCGTCTCCGACCGCTACACCGCGCCGTTCCGCTTCACCGGCACCATCCGCCAGGCCGTGGTCGACGTGTCCGGCACGCCCTACCGCGACCTGCAGGCCGAGCTCACCGCCATCTTCGCCGAGCAGTAGCCGGTCGCCGGCGCGTCAGCCCCCGGCGCAGTCCCGGCACAGCCCGGTGATGGTGAGGTGGCGCGGCTCGGCGTGGAAGCCGTGGTCGCGCAGCAGGCGCTTGCGCACCGGCTCGAACAGGGCCGGAGGAAGGCTGAGCGTGGCGCCGCACCGGGTGCACACGGCGTGGTGGTGGACGTCGGTGGCGAGGTGGTAGGTGAGCGGCTGGTCGGCGAAGCGGGCGACCGTGGTGATGCCGGCGTCGGTGAGGGCGTCGAGGGTTCGGTAGATGGTGGACAGGTGGATGGCCGGGTGCTGCGACCGCACGCGCCGCCCGAGCTCGTCGGCGGTGAGGTGGTCGTCGCCCGCAGCCAGCAGGGCCTCGAGCACGGCGCGCCTCGCCGTGGTCGCCCGCTGGCCCCGGCGACGCAGCTCGTCGACGAGGTCGTCGATGGTCACGGGGCCGTGCGGCACGCCGCGAGCGTAGGCCGAGCCCTGGACGCCGCGACCCACCGGTGCCAGACTCCTGCGAAGCATTCGCAGGAGGAAGCCGGGTGCACATCCCCGACGGGTTCATCGACACGCCGGTCGCCGTCGCCGCGGGCGTGGTGGCAGCCGGTGGCGTCGCCCTGGCGCTGGCCAAGGCGGACCAGGACGACCTGCAGGACCGGGCCGCCATGACGGGGCTGGTGGCGGCGTTCGTGTTCGCGGCCCAGATGCTGAACTTCCCGGTCGCCGGCGGCACGTCGGGCCACCTCCTCGGCGGACTGCTCGCCGCGGTGCTGGTGGGCCCATGGCTCGGGTCGCTGGCCCTGACGGTGGTGCTCGTCGTGCAGGCGCTGCTCTTCGCCGACGGCGGCGTCAGCGCCCTCGGCCTCAACATCGTCAACATGGCGTTCGTGCCCGCCTTCGTCGGCTACGGGCTGTTCCGGCTGGCGCGGCTCGTGCTCCCGCGCTCGCGGCCCGGCGTGCTGGCCGCCACCGCGGCGGCGGCGTTCGCGTCGGTGGTGCTCGCCGCCCTGGCCTTCACCGTGGAGTACGCCCTCGGCGGCAACGGCGTGGAGCCGGCGTCCACCGTGGGCGCGGCCATGGTGGGCGTCCACGTGCTGATCGGCATCGGCGAGGCCGTCCTCACCACCCTCACCGTCGGTGCGGTGCTCGCCAGCCGCCCCGACCTCGTGTTCGGTGCTCGGGATCTGCACGGGAAGCCCGCCCTGGCCGGGGCCGGGCCGTGACCGCCACCCGCCGGCGCATCGGCGGCTTCGTCGCCGTCGGCCTCCTCGTCGCGCTGGTCCTGGCCTTCGCCGTGAGCCGGTTCGCCAGCAGCGAACCCGACGGCCTCGAGAAGGTCGCGGCCGACCAGGGCATCGACACCGGTGCGACCGACCACGCCCTCGCCGACGGCCCGTTCGCCGACTACTCGACGAAGGGCGTGGACGACCCCGGGCAGGGCAAGGGCATCGCCGGGGTGGTCGGCGTCGTGGTCACCTTCGCGATCGCCGGCGGCGTCGCCTTCGTCGTGACGCGCCGCACGCCGGCCGACCGGCCGGCGTCGTGAGCGGCCGGCACGGCGACGCGCCCGCCGCCACCGGGCCCGCACCGGGGTGGGCCGTCCACGCCGACCCCGCCGTCAAGGTGGCGGCCCTGGTGGGGTTCGTGCTCGCCGTGGTGGCGACGCCTCGCGACGCGTGGTGGGCGTTCGCCGCCGATGCCCTGCTCCTCGCCGTGGCGGCGCTCGCCGTGCGCATCCCGCCGGCGACGCTCGCCCGCCGCCTGGCCGTGGACGCACCGTTCGTCGTCTTCGCCGTCGCCCTGCCCTTCGTCGGCACCGACCCGCGCACCGAGGTCGGGCCGCTCTCGCTGTCGGTCCCCGGCCTGTGGGCGGCCTGGGGCATCCTGGCCAAGGCCGGCCTCGCCACCTCGGCGGCGGTGCTGCTCGGGTGGACCACACCCGCGGCCGAGGTGCTCGTGGGCCTCGAGCGGCTGCGGGTGCCGCGACCGCTCGTCGCCATCGCGGGGTTCATGGTGCGCTACCTCGACGTCGTGGCCGGCGAGCTGCGCCGGCTGGAGGTCGCCCGCCTCTCACGCGGCGACGACCCTCGGTGGCTGTGGCAGGGCCGGGCGGTGGCCGGCACCGCCGGCACGCTGTTCGTGCGGTCCTACGAGCGCGGCGAGCGCGTCGCCCACGCCATGGCCGCGCGCGGCTTCACCGGCACGATGCCACCGACCGCGGCCCCACGACGACCGGGTGCCGCGACGTGGCCGGTCGTCGTCGTCCCGGTCCTCGCCCTCGCCACCACGGCTGCCGCGCTGGTGGTGGCCCGGTGAGCGCGCCCGCCGACCCGACCCCGCCGGCCGTCGCCGTGCGCGACGTGCGCTACGCCTATCCCGACGGTCGTCTCGCCCTCGACGGCGTCGACCTGCGGATCGCCGCCGGCGAGCGGGTGGCGGTGCTCGGCCCCAACGGCTCGGGCAAGACCACGCTGGTCCTGCACCTCAACGGCATCCTCCACCCGGCCTTCGGGTCGGTCGAGATCGACGGCATCCCGGTGGCCGGCGAGCACCTGCGGGAGGTGCGCCGACGCGTCGGCGTCGTGTTCCAGGACCCCGACGACCAGCTGTTCATGCCGACGGTGCGCCAGGACGTCGCCTTCGGGCCCGCCAACCTGGGGCTGCGCGGCGACGCGCTCGACGCCCGGGTCCAGGCGGCCCTCGCCGTGGTGGACATGGTCGACGCCGCCGACCGGGCGCCCCACCACCTGAGCCTCGGCCAACGCCGGCGGGTTGCGCTCGCCACGGTGCTGGCGATGCAGCCGACGATCCTCGTGTTCGACGAGCCCTCGGCCAACCTCGACCCGCAGGCGCGCCGCGAGCTGGCCGACGTCGTGACCGGCCTCGGGCTCACGACCGTGGTGGTCACCCACGACCTGCTCTACGCCGCCGAGCTGTGCGATCGCTCCGTGCTCCTCGACGCCGGCCGCGTCGCGGCCGATGGCCCGACCCTCGACCTGCTCGCCGACACCGAGCTGCTGCGGGCCCACCGCCTCGAGCTGCCGCGACTGGTCAGCGCAGGACGGCTCGGCCCCACGGCGGCCCTGGCCGACGGGCCCGCCCGCCCGGAGGCGGCCGTCGGCACCAACGATGGCGTCAGCCGAGCCGCTGGAAGTTGACCGAGGACGCGTCGATCACCTGGGTCGGGGGCGCGACGCCGGTGGCCTCCAACGCTGCGCCGAGGCGGCCGACCCTGAACGCCTCGTGGGACGCCTGATCGTCCCAGACCTCGGTGACCACCCAGCCTGCCGGCGAGGGGCCGGCCGTGTGGACGAGCAGGCCTGCCGGGTAGTCGCCGCGGCCGTCCTGGCCGATGCCGAGCTTCTCGTTGACGGACCAGTAGTCCGCTTCGTCCAACCCCTCGAACACGAGGGTCAGTGCATACGCCATGTCGGCTCCTCTCGGTGGTGGTGCCTCTCGTTCGTCGCCGGAGCACCCGACAGATCAACGGGTGCCACCCGAGCAGCGGCCGACCCCGCGACCGGCGTGGACACCGCCGCCCGCCGCGGGCTCGGCGCTCGATGGGGCCGGGCAGCAGGAACGGACCGGCGAGGCGGGCGGATGGTGCACCCTCGGGGGCGCTGGCCGCTCAGCCGGTCGGGAACCAGGCCGCCCGCAGGCGCTCGTAGGCGCCGCTCTCGCCCAGCTCGAGCAGCCCCTGATCGATGGGCTCGAGCAGCTCCGAGTCCGGCTGCGCCGCGATGCCGTAGAACTCGCTGGTGAAGGGCGTACCCACCAGCGCCACCCGGTTCGCGCCGGCGCGGCCGACCTGGTAGGCGAGCACCGGGGCGTCGTACACGGCGGCGTCGGCCCGACCCCCCGCCACGGTGTCCACCATCTCGTCGACGCTGTCGAGCTCGGTGGCGGGCAGTCGCCGGTCCCGCAGGTAGCTCGCCGCCGTCGTGCCCCGGACGGTCACGATGGTGCGGCCGCCGAGGTCGTCGGGGCCGCGGATGTCGGAGCGCAGCTCCTTGGCCGTCAGCGACGCCGTGACCGTGGCCGTCAGCTGGGCGACGAAGACGACCCCGAAGAGGATCCAGAAGGCGGCGATGACCCGTCCGGCCGTGGTGCGGGTGACGCGGTCCCCGTACCCGACGGTCGCCGCGGTGACCAGCCCCCACCACATCCCTTCGAGGACGGCCTTGGGCCCGAAGTGGTCGAAGTCGGGGTTGCTCCCCCGCTCGATGAAGGCCACGAGCGCCCCGACCACCAGGAGCCCGGCGAAGAAGACGGCGAACAGCAGCAGCAGCGACGGTGACAGCAGGGACCGCACCAGGTTCGCCAGGGACAGCTGTCGGTCGGCGGGGACCATGATCTGCAGGCCGGCGTCGAAGTACGGATACGAGAAGTCGAAGCGCTCTTCGCGCGCTCTGGTGATGCTCACCGCCGTGGCGGCGACGTCGGCCCGACCCTCGGCGACCGCATCGAGCTGGGATCGGACGCTGTCGACCTCCACGTACTCGGTGCGCCACCGGTTGCGGGCCGCGACCTGCTCCCACAGCTCGATCGTCAGCCCCGTGTAGCGGTCGCCGCGCTTCTCGACGAACGGTGGGAGCTCGCGCACGGCCACCCGGACGAGGCGGTCGCCGTCAGGTGTCGTCACGGGTGGCGACGGCGGTGTCGACAGCGTGGAGGTCGACGTCGGATCGCCCGCCTGCAGCGTGCCCGCCCCGGCGCCGTCGAGGCCGGGGGCGCCGCCGACGAGCAGGAGCACCACCACCGGACCGAGCAGCGCCCGGGCGGACCGGATGAGCATCGCGGCGCGGCGACGCGTCACACCCCCGTCGCCCCGCTGTCGCTCGGCCCGCATGAGCGCGAAGGCTACGCGTCGGCCGCCCGCCGCGGCCTCAGCGCTCGATGGGGCCGGGCAGCAGGAACGGATAGGTGCGGCGGCGCACGGTGCGCTGCCACCAGCGATCGGCCCGCCGCAACCGCAGCATGACCTCCCACAGCCGCGCGTCGGAGCGGTAGTAGGCCCGCACCTCGTCCTCGGTCACCGCCGGCACGACGGCGTCGTTCACCAGGTCGAGCGCCACCGGCAGCCACCGCTCCAGCCGCTCCTTCACGAGGTTGGCGACCAGGTCGACGAGGACGTGGCGGGCATCGCGGTACGCACCGATCACGTCGGGGGCGACGAACCGGCGGATGGGCGCCCGCAGCAGCCACGGGTAGGCGGCGAGGAACAGGTCGAGGTCGAGCACCACGCGGCCCGCGACGTCGAACAGCATCGGCGTGGACACGTCGAGGTAGCGCAGCTCGCCGTCGACGAGCGCCCAGTTCGAGATCTGGCCGTCGATGCCGACGCGGTCGTCGACCACGCCCGGCACGACGTCGACGACCTGCTGCAGCAGGCGACGGGCGGCCTCGTCGTCGCCCCCGCGCAGGACCTGTGGACCCAGCGACGACGCGGGGAGCACGGGCTGCACGACATAGGCGACCGGCCGAGCGGAGCCCTCGACCAGTCGCAGCGCGCTCGGGGCCGGGTCGACCCCGCGCTCGGCCAGCACGGCGAGATACCGGTCGAGCTGGTCTCCGTAGGCATGGGCCGCGGCGAACGAGTCGAACGCCGGCAGCCGCTTGCACGCCCAACGAGGCTCCTCGGTCGGCCAGCCCAGCACGAGGGTGATCTCGCCGTAGCCCAGCACCCGCAGGTCCTCGTCGCTCCCCCGGGCGAGCGCGTCCTGCACCGCTGCCTCGACCTCGGCGAGCGGCGCCTCGTCGAGGAACGCGTCGCGGTGCGCCTGACCCGTGCCCTCAGCCACCGAAGGCCTTCCGGACGCGGCGCACCAGCTCGTCGCACTCCTCGTCGGTCAGCACGAGCGGCGGCAGGAACTGCAGGACCGACGGGTCGTTGTTGGCGTAGATGGCGAACACGCCCTGCTCGATCACCGCCTTGGTGGCCGCCAACCCACCGCCGGGGTCGTCGGTCTTCAGGCCCATGAACAAGCCACGACGGCGCAGGGTGAACGGCAGGTCGGCCAGCTCGGCCTCCAGCCGGTCGCCCAGCTCGCCGACCCGCTCGAGGAAGCCCGGCGCCTCGATCAGGTCGAGCACGGCGAGGGCGGCCACGCAGCCGAGCTCGGCCCCGCCGAAGGTCGAGATGTGCACGAAGGGGTGGTCGTCGAAGAAGGCGAACAGCTCGGGCCGCAGCAGGGTGGCGGCGATGGGGTAGACGCCCCCCGACAGCCCCTTGCCGGTGACCAGCACGTCGGGCACGACCCCCTCCTGCTGGTGGTACCAGATCGTGCCGGTGCGACCGAGCCCCGTCTGGACCTCGTCGAGGACGAGCACGACCCCGTGCTCGTCGCACAGGCGGCGCACCCCTGCCAGGTAGCCCGGCGACGGGATGGGCATGCCCAGCGTCGCCGGGATGGGCTCGAGCAGCACCAGCGCCGGCGGTCGGCCGTCGGCCCCCACCGGCGAGGCGAGCACCGCGGCCATCGCGTCGAGGTCGTCGAAGGGCACCTGCACGAACCCGGGCGGGTTGGGCCCGAACGGGTCGCGGTACTCGGGGTCACCGGTGGCGAGGGCCAGCCCGGTGTGGCCGTGGTAGCCGCCGACGGCCGAGACCACGCCCTGGCGACCGGTGTGGGCCCGGGCGACCTTGATGGCCAGGTCGATCGCCTCGCCACCGCCCACGCCGAACACCACCCCGGGCAGCGCCCCACCGGTGGTCGCCGCCAGCCGCTCGGCCAGCGCCGCCCGCCAGCCCGACACCAGGTGGTGGTTGCCGATGTCGAGCGCGTCCATCGCCTCCCGCACGGCGGCCAGCACCGTCGGGTTGCGGTGACCGAGGTTGAACACGCCGCCGTTGCAGTGGCAGTTGATGTAGTCGCGGCCGTCGAAGGCGTCGCGGAAGACCGACCCGGCGCGCTCCCCCATCACCAGCTCCAGGCCGAGCGCCTGGTAGGTGGCGACCTTGCCGGCGTTGACGTGGGCGGCGAAGGCGGCGTCGGTCGCGCCCCGGTCGGCGAAGGGCTGGCTCGACGGGTCCATGGCGGTCCTCCCCCGGGTGTCGGACCCGTGCAGTCTGGCGCAGGCCGGCGCCGTCGGGGGCCGTCCGGGCTCAGACCACGCGCTCGACGCGCCCGTCGGCGTGGCGGGCGAACCGCGTCGGATCCGGGCCGTGCACCGGGTCGTCGCTGGACCACGGCCAGCCGCCGAAGCCGGTGCGCCGGTAGTCGACGAAGGCCTGCTCGATCTCGGCCCGCTCGTTCATGACGAACGGCCCGTACTGCGCCACCGGCTCGGCGATGGGCACGCCCTGCAGCACCAGCACGTCGACCTCGGTCGCCCCGGCCACCACGGCCACCGGCTCGTCGCAGCGCACCACCGCGGCGGTCGACCCCTCGATCTCGTGGCCGCCGAGGCGCAGCGACGCCCCTCGAACAGGTACGCCGTGCGCACGGCCTCGGGCTCGAGGGCGGGCGGCAGGGTCCACGTGGCGCCGGCGTCCATCCGCAGGTGCCAGATGGCGACGTCGGCGTCGGGGCGCGACGCCCACGAACGGGGCGCGGCGGGGGCGGCACCAGGCCCTCGAGCTCACCGGCGATCACGGTGACCTCGGTGGTCCGCCCGGCGTCGTCGACCGCGTGCAGGCGCGGGATGTCGCGATCCCACAGCATGGTGAAGTGGCCGTCGACGAGCTTGTCGGTGGCCGGCAGGTTCAACCAGATCTGGAACAGCTCGACGGGGTTGGGGCCCTCCCGGTCGAGCAGCGGGAACATCTCCGAGTGCACGATGCCGCCGCCGGCGGTGACCCACTGCACGTCGCCGCGGCCGAAGCGGGCCGCCGCGCCGAGGGAGTCGGAGTGGTCGATGAGCCCCCGTCGCACGTAGGTCACGGTCTCGAACCCCCGGTGGGGGTGCGCCGGGAAGCCGGGGACGGTGAGGCCGTGGTACATCCGCCAGCCGTCGGTGCCGGCGAAGTCCTGGCCGAGGTCCCGGCCGTCGAGCGATGCGTCCGGGCCGAAGCGGTCGTTGCCCGGCGGGTAGGCGTCGTCGTGGTGGACGCAGAACAGGAACGGGTCGATGGTCGGCCACTGGAAGCCCAGCGGCACCGTCTGCAGCACCGGGTCGCTCACCCGACCCAGGCTAGGGGTGGTGTGCCAGGATCGGTCCGTGACCACCGTCGGCACCGTCCAGTCCTGCCACCGCTACCCGGTGAAGTCCATGCAGGGGCTCGCCGTCGACGAGGTCGCGATCGGCCCGACGGGTGTCGCCGGCGACCGGACCCACGGCCTGCTCGACGTGGAGCGCGAGCGGCTCCTCTCGGCCAAGCGGGTGTCGGCCCTGCTGGAGGCGTCCGCCACCGACGAGGCGGTCATCCTGCCCGACGGCTCGTCGATCGCGCTCGACGATCCCGAGGCCTCGGCTCGCCTCTCCGAGTGGCTGGGGCGGGAGGTCGAGCTGGCCCGACCGGCCGAGGCCGCGCCCGGCCTCGCCTACGAGATGACCTTCGATCCGCCGAACGACGACGCCGAGCTGTTCGACATCCCCGTCCCGGCCGGGACCTTCCTCGACCTCGCCGCCGTGCACCTGGTCACCACGGCCACGCTCGACGGCTGCGCGAGCGCCCGCCCCGACCTCGACTGGGACGTGCGCCGCTTCCGCCCCAACCTCGTCGTCGCCGCCGAGGGCGAGCCCTTCCTCGAACAGGGCTGGGAGGGCCACCGGGTCGGGATCGGCGACGAGGTCGTGCTCGCCGGGATCATGCCGACCGTGCGCTGCGCCATGCCGCTGCGGGCCCAGCCGGGCCTCGAGCCCCAGCCCGGCCTGTTCAAGGCGATGAGCGAGCTGAACGCCGCGATCCCCAACCACCTCGGGATCTACGCGTCGGTGGAGACGCCCGGCACCGTCCGCGTCGGTGACCGGGTCACCCTGCTCGTCTGAGCCCCCGCACCTCAGCGCTCGGCGAGCAGGCTGCGCGCCAGGTCGACCGCAGCCGAGGGCCCGGCGAAGAAGTGCTGCGAGCCGGCGTGCAGATCGCGGAAGCAGCGCTGGATGGGACCGTCGCGCAGCGCCCGCGTCCCGGCCAGGAGGTAGGCCTCCCGCGCGATGTCGGCGCCACCCTGGTTGACGGCGCGGCAGCACTCCCGCACCAGGTTGGCCGTCACCTCCGAGACGGCGCCGTTGGCGGCCACCTCGGCCTCGGCGTCGGTCAGCACCGAGCGCACCCAGGCCCGGCCGGCGTGGTAGCGGCCCTCGAGGCGCCCCAGCTCGAACAGGAACCGCTCGCTGTCGGCCAGCGACGTGGCCGCGCCGAGGCGGGTGGTCCCGGCGGCGATGGCCTCGACCTCGTCGAGCACCCGGCGGGTGACGCCGAGCGCCCAGCCGGCGTGGCCGGCGGCGGTCAGCGGCAGCACCCCGAGGGCGTACATCGGCCCGCCGCGGTGCACGGTGGGGGCGAAGAAGTCGAAGGCGTGGTGTGCCGGCACCCGCACGTCGCGCACCAGGTAGTCGTAGCTGGCGGTGGCCTGCAGGCCGAGCACGTCCCAGTTGCCCTTCAGCTCGGCCTCCTCGACCGGGAAGCAGGCGAACAGGTACGACGGGTCCGAACCGTCCTCCGGCAGCGTGAGGACGCCGGCCCCGGCCCAGGCGGCGTGCGCGATGCCGCTGCCGAACTGGTAGTCGCCGGTGAGCACGAGGTCGTCGCCGTCGGTCGCCGCGGTGCCGTTGGGGGCGAACTGCCCGGCCATGCGGGGCACGCCACCGCCGAACACGTCGGCCACGCCGTCGTCGGGCAGGTAGGCCCCGAAGTAGGCGGCGGTGAGGTCGGAGGCGAAGTGGCACCACCCGAGCGAGCCGTCGGCGCGCGACACCTCCTCGTAGACGTCGATGCAGTCGGCCAACGGGAGCTCGAGCCCGCCGACCTCCTTCGGCACCATCAGCCCGACGAGACCGGCCGCTTCGAGGGCGACGAGCGACGCCTCGGGCAGCGGCTCCCCGGCCGGCGTGGTGGCGGCCGCCGCATCGAGGTCGTCGAACAGGTCACGGGCGGCGTCGATCAGCGCGTTCGTCATGACCCGACAGCGAAGCAGACGGTGACGCCCGGTGCTCGCCGTCTCGCCCGATCGAGGCTCGACCGTCCAGACTGCGGATCGTGGTCGACGACGAGCTCCTCCCGCCGGTGGACGGACACGTCGATCCGGCGTTCGAGGCGGTCCGGGCCACGTTCCACGACAGCTTCCGCGTCCACGGCGAGACCGGGGCCGCGGTCTGCGTGCTGGTCGACGGCCGGGTGGTGGTCGACCTCTGGGGTGGCCACGCCGACCCGCTCGCCGACGTCCCGTGGACCGGCGACACGCTGGTGAACGTGTTCTCGGTGGGCAAGGGCCTGGTCGCCGCGCTGACCGCCCAGCTCGTCGGTGCGGGCGTCCTCGACCTCGACCGGCCGGTCGCCGCCACGTGGCCCGAGTTCGCCGCCAACGGCAAGGGCGACGTCACCCTCCGCCAGCTCCTCTCCCACCAGGCCGGCCTGCCCGCCGTCCACCACCGCCTGCCGCCGGGGGCGATGCTCGACTGGTCGGCCATGACGGCGGCGCTCGCGGACGACGAGCCGTGGTGGGAGCCCGGCTCGGCGCACGGCTACCACGTCAACACCTTCGGCTTCCTCGTCGGAGAGGTGCTGCGCCGGGCGACGGGCCACCGCGTGGGGACGTTGCTGCGCGAGCAGATCGCCGGACCGCTCGGCGCCGACGTCCACCTCGGCCTGCCGAGCTCCGAGGACCACCGCACCGCCGAGTTCCTGTGGCCGGACCCTCCGCCTCCCGAGGTGACACCGCCCGGTCTCGAGGGCGACGAGCGCATGCGCTACCTCGCCTACTTCAACCCCTCGGGCCTGTCGGGGGCCGGCGTGGTCAACACCCGGGCGTGGCGGGCGGCGGAGATCCCCTCCACCAACACCCACGCCAGCGCGCGCGGCGTCGCCCGCGTCTACGCCGCCCTGCTGCCGGCCACCCGGCGCGGCGGCGGACCGGGCCTCGTCGACCCCGGCGCGCGGCGCGAGGCCACGACCGAGCACGCCGTCGGGCTCGACCGGGTGCTCGACCGGCCCAGCCGCTTCGGCCTCGGCTTCCAGCTGACCCAGCCGGAGCGGCCCCTCGGCCCGAACCCGGCCGCGTTCGGCCACTTCGGCGCCGGCGGCTCGCTCGGCTTCTGCGACCCCGACACCGGCGTCGCCTTCGGCTACGTCATGGCTCGCCTGGGCAGCCGCTGGCGCAACGAGCGCAACGCCGCGCTGCTCGACGCCGTCTACGCCTCGCTGGGCTGAGGACCGCCTCGGGCCGCGGGTCCGGCGGCGCCACGTCGACGTTCCGTGACCTCTCGGACGCGTTGCGTCGAGACCCATCCGGGATCGGACAGAAACCTCCCACGTCGTGCAACCAGGCCCGCCACGCCGACGAAGACCGATTTAGTGCTAATTGGCCGCACCGAGCGGCCGGCACCCCGGAGAGGAGACACCACCATGACCACCACCACCCGCCGCACCCGCCGCACCCGCGTGCTCGGCGTCGCCCTCGGCGCCGCCGTGGCCACCGGCACCGTCGCGCTCACCCCGGCGGCCGCCCAAGCCGCACCGGCCAGCTCGAAGGTGTACGTGACCCACGGCCTCCCGCTCGACGACGCCGGCACCAAGGTCGACGTCTTCGCCGGCGCGGCCGGCTCCGGCGTGGCCGGCGCCGGCCTCGTGCTCGACGACTTCGTGTTCGGCGAGACCCGCGGCCCGCTCGACCTGCCCGCCGCGAGCTACTCGATCTACCTCGCCACGCCCACCGCCGGCGACGACGGCACGCTCACCTCCGACGAGGTCGTCTACGCCCAGGACCTCGCCGTGCCCGCCGGGCAGAACCTCTCGGTGGTCGCCAGCTTCACCGCCGACGCCAAGCCGAACCTCGCCGTGTTCTCGAACGACCTGTCGGCGACCAAGCGCTACGAGGGTCGCCTGTCGATCCGCCACGCTGCGGCGGCCCCGGCGGTGAACGTCGACCTCGGCCTCTTCCCGTTCAACCGCATCTTCCCGAAGTACTTCACCAAGACGGTGGGGCCGGCCAGCAACGGCCAGCAGGCCGACCTGGACGTCTTCGCCTGGCCCTACGACGTGAAGGTGAAGGTCGCCTCGTCGGGCGCCACCGTCGCCGGCGTGGACCGCTTCCCGGTCAAGCCCCGGACCCTCACCAACGTCTACGCGGTGGGCGTGCCCGGCAAGAGCTTCACCTTCGTGACCCAGACGATCCCGCTGGCGTCGGCCAAGGGCTGAGCGCCGACGGCACCGTGGCCGCCACCGCCGGCGGCCGCCACCACGTCAGACCCGGCGACGGTCGGCACCGGCCGCCGCCACCACACCGGCCCGGGGCCACGTGCTCCGGGCCGGTGGCGCGCCATCGGCGATCGAGCGCGTCCACGACCTCGACGACGTCCGCGACGTCGCGCGACGGCAGCAGCGCTCCCGCCCTCGGAGCGCGCGAACCTGACACCGGCGTCAGGTGCCGAGTACCCTGCCCGGTGCGGGACCCGGGGGGAGCGATGGGCCAGGAGATCATCGGGACGCTGGTCGGGCGGTGGTACGTGACCGTCTTCGGGGTCGCCTTCGTGGTCCTGGCCGTCCGCCACCTCGGCTGGCGTCGCACGGCGACCTACACCGCGGTGGCGCTGGTGGTCGGCGTGGTGGCCGAGAACGGATCGGTCCGCTACGGCGTCCCCTACACCCGTTACTCGTTCAACGCCGACCTGCGCGGCAACGAGCTGTTCGTGGGTGACGTCCCGCTGATGGTCACGCTCAGCTACACGTTCATGGCCTACTTCGCCTTCGCCGCCGCCCGCCTCGTCGTGGCCGGCCCCCGCCGCACCCGCTCGCCGATGCCGGTGCTCGAGTACCTCGTCGCCGTCGTGCTCGGGGTGTGGATCATCTGGGTCATCGATCCGGTCAGCCGCCTCGGCGCCCACTTCTTCCTCGGCGAGCTGTTCCGCTACGACGGCCCCGGCTTCTGGTTCGGTCTGCCGCTCGGGAGCCAGCTCGGCTTCACCCTCACGGTGGGCATCCTCGTCGGGGTGCTCACGTGGCTCGCCCGTGACGAGCCAGGTGAGCCCGTCGACCGGCTCCTGCACCACCCGCGCCTGGGCGGGCTGTGCGGCCTCGTAGGCCAGCTGCTGTTCATGACGGCGACCGCCTTCGTCGTGGCCCGCACCAGCAGCGACCCTGCCGTGGTGCAGGTCGCCGACGCCCTCGCCGGCTCCACGTTCGTCATCGGGATCCCCGTCGCCGTGCTGGTGGCGGTGCACTGGCGGTCCCTGCTGCTCGCCGAACGGGCCGGCGACGCCGAGGCCGCCACGCTGACCGCAGCCGGGCGTGATCCCGCGTCCAGCGATGCCTGAACCGCCCCGGCGACCGAGACCGACCGCGCGGTGACCGCTCGCTCAGCCCTCGACGACCGGCCGCCGGTGGAAGTCGGCCAGGTCGACGTGGTGGGTGCGCCCGCGGTACCAGCCCGCGGGGTGCGGCAGCTGGGTCGCGATGTGGCCGCTCGGCGTGCGGAAGTAGCTGCGGCACGACGTCCACACGGTGCCGGCGAGGTCGTCGTCGAGCGACCGGTTGTAGGCGGTGAAGGCCTCGTCGGTGACCTCCAGGGCGGCGAGGCCGTCGCGCTCCATGGCGCGCAGCGCCCGGACCACGTAGCGGGCCTGTGCCTCGAGGATCAGCAGGATCGAGTTGCCGCCCTGGTTGGTGTTCGGCCCGTACAGGATGAACAGGTTCGGGTAGCCCGGCACGGTCATCCCCAGGTGGGCTCGCGGCTCGCTCGCCCACTCGTCGTGGAGACGTCGACCGTCCCGCCCCACCACCTCGAGCCCGTGCAGGTAGTCGGTCGCCCGGTAGCCGGTGGCCAGGACCAGCACGTCGAGGGGGTGCTCGGCGCCGTCGCCGGTGACCACGGCGGACGCCGTGACCCGATCGATCGGCGCGGTCACCAGCTCCACGTGGTCCTGCTGGATCGCCGCGTAGAAGTCGTCCGACAGCAGGATGCGCTTGCAGCCGATCGGGTCGTCGGGCGTGAGCGCCGCCCGCAACCCGGGGTCGGCGACGCTGGCCTCGAGGTGGCCCCGGGCGAAGGCCTCGATGGCGGCGAGTCGCGGGTCGCCGACCCGGAAGGCGGTGTTGCCCTCGTAGAAGCGCTCGATGCCCTTGCGGTGGCGCCGAGCCGCCATCGCGTCGGCGGCGAACCGCAGCTTGTCGTCGTCGGAGTAGGGCCTGTCGTTGCGGGGCAGGATCCACGGCGCCGACCGCTGGAACAGGGCGAGGTGGGCGACGTCGCCGGCCACGGCCGGCACGATCTGCACGGCGCTGGCACCGGTGCCCACCACCCCGACCCGCCGTCCGGCCAGCTCGACGTCGTGGTCCCAACGGGCCGAGTGCATCACCGGACCGGCGAAGGCGTCGAGCCCGGCGATGGCGGGCCACGCCGGGGCGTTGAACATGCCGACGGCGCTCACGACGACCTGCGCCGTCCACTCGTCGCCGTGCTCCGTGCGCAGCCGCCACCGACACCGCTCGTCGTCCCACACGACGGACCGCACGGCGGTCGAGGTCTGCACCCGGTCGCGCACCCCGCTGCGCTCGGCGCACTCCTCGAGGTAGGCGAGGATCTCCGCCTGCCCCGCGAAGGTCTTGGTCCAGCCGGGGTTGAGGGCGAAGGAGAACGAGTACAGGTGCGAGGGCACGTCGCACTCGGCTCCCGGGTAGGTGTTGACCCGCCACGTGCCACCGACGCCGTCGGCCCGGTCGAACAGCACGACGTCGTCGATGCCGGCGCCGAGCAGCAAGATGCCGAGCCCCAGGCCGCCGGCGCCGGCGCCGATGACCGCCACCCGGACGTCGCGGCGGCCCGCTCCTGCACTGCCCACGTCACCCTCGCTCCCCGCTCGGCCCCCCGATGCGTCGTCGCAGAACCTACCGGTCGTCCCGCCCCGGTCGCCCACGCGCCGCACGACCGCACATCCCGGGCCATCTCGGTCCATGCCGACGGCGCGCTACACGGTGCGGCGGTCGGCGGTGAAGGCGTAGCCTGGGAGCGACCCGCCCGGGTCGTCCACGCTGCTGCAGTTCGGGGAGTCGCCATGCACCTGGCGGGACCGGGGCGGCCTTTGCGGAGGTCGCGGTGAGCGCGCCGACGGGCGCCCACGCGTCCGCTCCGACGGGCGACGAGGTGTTCTGCCTCGTCGACGGCGAGGGTCGCGTCATCTACGCCGCCGCGGACCTCGAGCGGGTCCTCGGGCTGCAGGTCGACGACGTCATCGGACGGCGCCGGAGCTCACCCGTGCACGCCGACGACCGCGTCGTCACCGAGGACGCGTGGGCGCAGATCACCCGGCAGCCGGGGGTGCAGGTGCGCACCGAGTTCCGGGTGCGCGACGGCGGCGGGTCGTGGCGCTGGGTGGAGACCGTGGCCACGAACCTCCTCGACGCGCCGGCCGTGGGAGCCGTCGTGGTGATCGTCCGCGACGTCACCGACCGCCACGAAGCCGAGGAGGCGCTGCAGGCCAGCGAGGCGCTGCTGCGCACCGTCGTGCGCCACACCACCGACGGCCTCGTCCTGTTGGACCCGCACGGCCGCATCAGCTGGGGCAACCCGGCGCTGCACGAGGTCCTCGGCTACGAGCCGACGGCGTGGATCGGCCACCACATCCTGCAGTTCGTGCACCCCGACGACGTGGTGTCGGCGCTGCCGTCGCTGCAGCGGGTGATCGCCGGCCAGAGCATCGAGAAGCCGCTAGTGGTGCGAGCTCGCCACGCCGACGGCAGCTGGCGCTGGGTCGAAGCCTTCGCCAAGCGGGTCGACGACCACGACGCCGTCGACGGCGCCATGTTCAGCGTCCGCGACGTCACCGACCGCCTGGAGGCCGAGCGGGCGGTGCGGGCGAGCGAGGCGCGCCTGCGGGCGTTCCTCGACAACAGCCCCGACCTCATGCTGGTCGTCGACTTCGCCGGCCGCATCACGTGGATCTCGCCACGGGTCACCGAGATGCTCGGCTACGACCCCGACGAGGTGATCGGCCAGCTCGCCTGGGACCTGATCGACCCCGACGACCTGCCCGCCACCCTCGATCGCTTCGGTGACGTGCTGGGCGGCGGGGACGACGCGGTGCCGCTCGTGCTGCACGTGCTGCAGCGCGACGGCACGCGGGTGCCGGTCGAGGGCCTGGGCACGGTGCTGCCCGGCGAGGACGACGCGCCCGACACCGTGCTCGTCAACGTCCGCGACACCCGCTGGCGGACCGAGGCCGAGGAGGCGCTGCGCCGCCACGACGAGCGGTTCCGGGCGCTGGTCCAGAACAGCGAGGACGCCGTCGTCGTCATCGGTGGCGACGGCGAGATCAGCTACGCGAGCCCCGCCGCCACCACCATCTTCGGACGGCCGCCCGGCGAGGACGGCACGTTCTCGGCCTTCCAGTTCATCCACCCCGACGACGAGGAGCAGGTGCGGGCCGAGTTCCTGACGGTCGTGACCCAGCCGGGCGCCTCGGTCACCCGCCAGTTCCGGATCCTGCGCCACCCCGAGGGCGAGCGCTGGGTCGAGGCCACGATCGTCAACATGTTGGACAACGACGCCGTCGGCGGCCTGGTGGCCAACATCCGCGACATCACCGACCGCCGAGCGGCCGAGGACGCCCTGCGCGCCAGCGAGACCCGGTTCCGCACCGTGGTGCACGCCAGCTACGACGTCGCCGCCGTCGTCGATCGCGACGCCACCATCCAGTGGGTGACGGAGAACTCGGTGCGCCTGCTCGGCTGGCGACCCGAGGAGGTGATCGGGCGGAACGGCTTCGAGCTGGTCCACCCCGACGACCAGGACCTCATGGCCAGCGAGCTGTTGGCCTTCACCTCCGGCGAGGGCGTCCCCAACCCGACCACGATCAAGATGCGCCACAAGGACGGGTCGTGGCACTTCGTCGAGATCGTCGGCTCCGACCTGCTCGACAACCCCGACATCCAGGGGATCGCCTTGAACCTGCGCGGCGTCGACGACCGCGTCGCCGCGGAGCGGGACCGCCAGCGCCTCACCGACATCTTCGGTCTGACCACCGATCTGGTGGCGATCGGCGCCGCCGACGGCACCACCGTCTACCTCAACGAGGCCGCCCGCCAGTTCTTCGGCATCGGCTCCGGCGACGACGTCGCGTCGTTCGACCTCACCGAGCGCATCAGCGACGCCGGCCTCGATCGCATCCGCACCGAGGCCCTGCCCACCCTCGAGTCGGGCGTGACCTGGAGCGGCGAGTTCGAGGTGCTGCGCTACGACGGCGAGGCCGTCACGGTCCTCGGCCAGATGCTGGCCCATCGCGACGCCGACGGGGAGATCGAGTACGTCTCGGGCGTGATGCGCGACATCAGCGAGCGCAAGGCCTTCGAGCGGCGGCTCGAGCACGAGGCCACCCACGACCCGCTCACCGGCCTGCCCAACCGGACCCTCCTGCTCGACCGCCTCGACCTCGCACTGGCCCGCAGCAAGCGCCGGGGCAACGGCCTCGCCGTGCTGTTCTGCGACCTCGACCACTTCAAGGTGGTCAACGACGGCATGGGTCACTCGGTGGGCGACCGGCTGCTGGTCGCCGTGGCCGAGCGCCTGCGCCAGCAGCTGCGACCGGGTGACACGGTGAGCCGCTTCGGAGGTGACGAGTTCGTCATCCTGTGCGAGGACCTCGACGACGTCGAGGACGCCATCAGCGTCGCCAAGCGCGTCGACCACGCCCTGAACCAGCCGTTCCGCCTCGGCGAGGACGACCTCCACATCGGGGTGTCGATCGGCATCGCCCTCACCGAGAAGGGCGACGGCCATCCCGAGGCGCTCATCCGCGACGCCGACGCCGCCATGTACCGGGCCAAGGCCAAGGGACGCAACCGGTACCAGGTGTTCGAGGTCGACATGTGGGAGCAGGCGGTCGACCGCCTCGACCTCGAGCGGGCCCTGCGGCGGGCGCTCGGCCGCGGCGAGCTCGAGCTGCACTACCAGCCGATCGTCGACCTGCGCACCGGCAAGGTGCTGGCCGTCGAGGCGCTCATGCGCTGGCACCATCCCGACCGCGGCCTGCTCAGCCCCGACCAGTTCATGAACGTCGCCGAGGAGACCGGCCTCATCGTGCCGATGGGCGGATGGGTGCTGGCCGAGGCGTGTCGCCAGCTGCAGGCCTGGAAGGACGTGCTGCCCGACCTGGCCGTGTCGGTGTCGGTGAACCTGTCGGCCCGCCAGCTCGACCACCCCGACCTCGTCGCCGTGGTTGACGACGCGCTGCGCGCCAGCGGTCTCGACGGCGGCCGCCTCCACCTCGAGATCACCGAGAGCGTCCTGATGGAGGACGTCGAGCGATCACGGCACACGTTGGCCCGGCTGACGGAGCTCGGCGTGCACGTGGCGGTCGACGACTTCGGCACCGGCTACTCGTCGCTCAGCTCGCTGCGGCGCTTCCCCGTCGACCGCCTGAAGGTCGACCGGTCCTTCGTCGACGGGCTCGGCGACGAGCCCGAGGACACCGCCATCGTCGCCGCCATCGTCAACCTCGCCCACACCCTCGGCCTGCAGGCCACCGCCGAGGGCGTGGAGACCGAGCGCCAGCGCCACGCCCTCGAGGACCTGGGCTGTGACAGCGCCCAGGGCTACCTGCTGGCCCGCCCGCTCGCCCCCGATCTGGTGCCGGTGGTGCTCTCCGGCAACGGCTTCAGCCACCACTGACCACGAACTGCGACCGACGGCTTCAGCCACCACTGACCACGAGCCGCGAGCGACGTCGTCAGCCCGAGTCCGGGTAGCCGGCGCGGCCGTCGCCGTCGAGGTCCTCGCACAGCCCGGGAGACGACGGGAAGGTGGCCATGCAGCTCGCGCCACCGATGAGGTAGGTGCCCTGCCCGTCACCGTCGGGGTCGATGCAGTCGGGGAACGAGCCGAGGGTGCACGCCGCGCCGGGGGCGGGCAGCGCCACCGACGAGGAGGTGGCCTTCGTGCTCGAGCTCGAGCTCGCCGATGACGAGCTCGTCGACGCCTTGGTGGTCGCGGTCGACGACGTGGCCTTGGTGGCCGGGGTGGAGGTGCCCGACGTGCCCGTGGTGCCCGAGGGCGCAGCGGTGCCGGTGGTGGCCGGCGCCGCGGTCGTGGCCGGGGCGGCGGTGGTCGCCGGCGGGGTCTCCTCGCTCTTGGCGCAGCCCGCGCCGACGAGGAGGACGAGGCTCACACCGGCGACGATGAGGGGCGAGGTGCGCGCCATGCCCGGACCGTACCGACGCCGACGTGGCGCCGGGACCGGCGGACGTCACCGACCGCTACGGACCAAGGACCTGATCAGCCGGTGAAGGCGGGGGTCACCACGGCGGGGCTCGCGGCCGGCGCCTGGATGGTCGTGGGTGCGGTGCTCGGCCCGGGCTGGATGGGGATGGGCTGCCAGTCGCCGAGGAGCCCGGTGCCCGTCTGCAGCACGGTGCGGTTCGTGCCGTCGGCGTCGTACGTGACGAGGTTGTCCATTCCGTTGTAGTCCGAGTAGGAGCCCAGCTTGCTGCCGTCGGGCGACCAGTACGGGTTGTAGGACGAGAACGTCCCCGCCAGGAAGACCGGGTTCGAGCCGTCGGCGTTGCGGATCCCGATCCCCGACTGCTTGTCCTGGTTGGTCGAGTAGGCGATCCGCGTGCCGTCGGGTGACCAGTCCGGTCCGTACGAGCCCTCCGGGTTGTTGGTGAGGTTCGTCTCGTTCGACCCGTCGGCGTTCATGACCCACACGTCGGGGACGTCGTCGTCTCGGGTGAAGGCGATCTTCGTGCCATCCGGCGAGTACTCGGGACGGTCGTCGTCGCCGCCGGCGTCGGTCAGCCCGACCGCCCCGGTGCCGTCGGCGTCGATCCGGAAGATCCGGGAGCCGGTGTCGTCTTCGAGGGCGTACACGATCTTCGTCCCGTCGGGCGACCACGCCGGGGTGCGCTCGTCCTCGTCCGCGGTGCTCGTCAGCTGCGTGACGCCCGACCCGTCGGCGTTCATGACGTACAGGTCGAAGCTGCCGCCGCGGTTCGACGAGAAGACGATCTTGGTCCCGGTGGCGTTCCAGTCGGGCTCCTGGTCGGTGCCTTTCGTGTCCGTCAGGTTCTTCGGGTCGCTGCCGTCGGGGTTGATGGTCCAGATGTCGGGCCCGTTCTCGAACTTCGTGTAGGCGATCCGCCCGTTGGTTCCGGGGAACGCTGCGTGGGTCGGGGCCACGCCGATGATGGCCGTCGACGCCACTGCGGTCGCGACCGCTCCGGCCCACGCCGCCGTCGGCGCCCCAGCGCGCCGTGGCCTCGGTGTTGCCCGCATCGTTCTCCCCTCGTATCGCCGCCCGCCGACGGGCGCGAGGCTAGTCAGCAGGCTCGCCCGTAGCCGCGGAACCTGGTCGCAGGGTCGACGCGACCGACGCCGGCACGGCACCCCACAGCGGCATGGTCCCGGTGGCGGGGTCGTACTGCCGGAGCCACCTCGGCAGCAGGGTGGGGTCGCCGAGCTGGCGGGGGTGGTGGCCCGGCAGCGCCGAGACCACCATCACCGGCAGCAGCACGAACGCCAGGCTCGCGGCCAGCCGCAGCAGCCGGAACCACGTCACGGGGTAGCGCAGCCGACGGTCGGCCCACAGCTGCAGCAGCGTGCCGATGATCGTGAAGACGCTGATGGAGACGAAGCCCACCGTCATGGCGAGCGCGTAGCGCAGCTTCGAGCCGTCGGTCGCCTCGAAGACGTCGTAGGTCGACGACTTGTGCTCGATCTCCTCACCGAGGTGCCACAGGAAGAGGGTGGAGACGACGGGATCTGCGCCGTCCATGAGCCGGGCCACGTGGGCCTCGGTCCAGCGCGCCACCCCGTAGGAGATCGTCTCTCCGCCCGCGGCATAGGCGACGCGGAAGCGGGGTGAGCGACGCCACACCCCGTCGGCGCTGCGCTGCATCCAGCGCTGCAGGCGGACCGTCGACGGGTACTCGCGACCGATCACGTCGTTGAACCGCTTGTGCTGGGTGTGGTGGCCCGTCTCCTGGCGAACGTAGGTCTCGGTCCGCTCACGGAGGTCGTCATCGATCCGGTCGTAGGTGGACCGCACGGCCTTGATGAACAGCGGCTCGGCGTAGGGCATCCCGAGCGACACCGCGTTGGCGGCCGCCGCGAACTCCGGCAGGTGGGGCGCCCACCGGGGATCGAGGTCGTCGGGCAGCTCGAAGCGGACCCGGCGCACCGGCAGCAGGTCGGTGGTCACGACGGCGCCGGCTCCCCTACTGCTCACCCAGCAGGCGGGCCATCTCCGCTTCGGGCACGACCGTGAGCTCGCCGCCGAGGTCGAGCACCACGTCACGCAGCTCGCCGGTGAACGGGAAGGGAGCCTCGTAGGCAGCGGGATCGATCGTGTCGTAGGCGGCGTAGCCGCAGCTGACGCCGATGATGGCGTAGAGGTTGGGCACCGTGTACGGAAGATGGCCGGCGCCGACCAGCTCGTCGTCGAAGAACAGGCGCACCTGGGCCGGCGATCCGTGGCCCTCGAAGTAGGCGGGATCGCCGGTGACGGCCAGCTCCATGCGCAGCCGGACGTCGCCGGCAGGCACGGACGCCGTCGACGACACCGTGAAGCGGGCCAGGCCCAGGTGGTTGTGGACGTAGTGCAGGCGGCCGTCGGCGACGTAGAGGGCGTAGCCACCGTGGCGGTTGCCGTGGGTGAGCAGCACGCCCTCGGCGCCGCCCTCGGGGATCGTGGCGGCGGCGGTGATCGAGTGCGGCCGGTTGTAGGGCCGCGGGGCGGCGGCGAAGGGGATGGGCGCGCCGCCCGGGTGGTACGTGTACACCTTGCGGTGCCCGCCGATGGCGGGTCGGGTCGCAGCCAGGCGGGTGATGTCGGCGGTGGCGATGGGCAGCACCCCGTACCGCTCGGCCTCGGCCCACCACAGGTCGCGCAGCTCGGACAGCGTGTCGGGACGCTCGGCGGCGAGGTCGTGGCACTCCGACGGGTCGGCGGTCAGGTCGTACAGCTCCCAGTCGGTCGCCTCGAGCTGGTCGAGGATCGCCTCGGACAAGAAGGTGCCGAACGGGTGGCCGCGCTCCATGCCCTCGGCGAGGCTCGGCCCCGGGTAGGGGCACACCGCCTTCCACCCCTCGTGGTAGATCGACCGGTGCCCGAACATCTCGAAGTACTGCGTGGTGTGCGTCGAGGGCGCCTCGGCGTCGGTGAAGGTGGCCGCGAAGCTCCTGCCGTGGATGGCCGACTGCTCGACGCCGCGGATGTGGGAGGGTGCCTCGATGCCGAGGGCCTCGAGCACCGTCGGCACCACGTCGATGGCGTGGGTGTACTGGTGGCGCACCTCACCGCGGGCGTCGATCCCGTTGGGCCACGACACGACGCAGGGATCGGTGATCCCGCCGCGGTAGGTCTCGCGCTTCCACCGCCGGAACGGCGTGTCACCGGCCCACGTCCAGCCCCAGGCGTAGTGGTTGAAGGTGTCCTCGCTCCCCCACTCGTCGTAGACCTCGAGGTTGTCCTCGAGCGTCTCGGGGGCCAG
Source organism: Acidimicrobiales bacterium (assembly GCA_041394145.1). Lineage (GTDB taxonomy): Bacteria > Actinomycetota > Acidimicrobiia > Acidimicrobiales > Acidimicrobilacustridaceae > JAWKIW01. The sequence continues at coordinate 24,508 of JAWKIW010000012.1, read as the reverse complement.
GTTGAAGAACAGCCCCTCGTTGCGGGTGCCGTGCTCGCCGCCCTCGGCGCTGGCGCCGTTGTCGGACACGGCGATCACCAGGGTGTCGTCGAGCTCGCCGATGCTGTCGAGGAAGTCGAGCACCCGGCCGATGTGGTGGTCGGTCTGGGACAAGAAGGCGGCGTACACCTCCATCTGGCGCGTGTACATGCGCTTGGCGTCGTCGCTCAGCGAGTCCCAGGGCTCGACGTCGGGGTCGCGCTCGGACAGCTCGGCACCCGGCGGCAGCAGGCCCAGCTCGCGCTGGCGCTCGAACACGATGCGCCGGTACTCGTCCCAGCCCATGTCGAAGCGCCCGCGGTAGCGGTCGATCCACGCCTGCTCGACCTGGTGGGGGGCGTGGCCGGCACCGGTGGCGAACCACAGGAAGAAGGGCTTGTCGGGGGCGGCGGCGTGGGCCGACTTCACCATGTCGATGGCGCGGTCGGCGAGATCGGCGTTGAGGTGGTACCCGTCGGCGGGCGTGGCCGGTTGAGGCACCCAGTGGTTGTCGTGGACCAGGTCGGGGTGGAACTGGTCGGTGTCGCCACCGAGGAAGCCGTAGTAGCGCTCGAAGCCACGACCGAGCGGCCAGCGGTCGAACGGACCGGCGGCGGTGGTCTCGTTCGCCGGCGTGAGGTGCCACTTGCCCACGCAGAAGGTGTTGTAGCCGTGCTCGACGAGCATCTCGGACAGGAACCCGTGCTCGAACCCCATGACGGCGTCGTGGGCCGGGTAGCCGAGGGACAGCTCGGTGATGGCCGACAACCCGAGGGCGTGGTGGTTGCGCCCGGTGAGCAGGCAGCCCCGGGTGGGCGAGCACAGCGCGGTCGTCTGGAAGTTGGCGTAGCGCAGGCCCCGAGCGGCGAGCCGGTCGAGGTTCGGGGTCTCGCAGAGGCCGCCGAAGACCGACAGCTGCCCGTAGCCGACGTCGTCGAGCACGATGACCACGACGTTGGGCGCACCGTCGGGCGGTTCGGGCCGCGCCGGCCAGGCCGGCGTGGACGTCTCGATCGTGCGCCCGATCGTGCCCGGGAACTCCTCGCCCGGCCCGTAGTGGATGAGCTCGTCGGCCATCGATACCCCCCGTGGGCGCGCCCCCTGGCGCCGCCGGCCGTCACGCTACCCGGGACGCGTTCGACGACGGGCCGCCGACCCGGGCCGAGGTGCCGGCTCGCGCTCCCGACGGCGGGGCGCACGACGACCGGAAACCCCGGCGGTCGCCACGCCGCCATCGGCCAGGATGACGCCCTGAGCGCGACCTTGCGACGGGCCCTGGCCGACGCGCTGCCCGAGGCGATGAAGGACCGGGACCGGGCCAAGGTCTCGGCCCTGCGGATCGCGCTGGCGGCCGTGGCCAACGCCGAGGCGACCGAGGCGGGCGACGGCGGACCACAGGTGGGCGTGTTCGCCACCGAGGTCGCACGACGGTCCTTGACCGACCTCGACGTCGAGGCGATCGTGCGAGAGACCAGGGACGAGCTTCGCCTGGCGTCGGTCGAGATGCAGCTGCTGGGGCAGGCGCAACGAGCCGACGACCTCGCCGACCAGGTCGCCGCGCTCGACGCCTTCCTCGGTCGCTGACCGGCCGGTCGGTCAACCGATCAGGGGCTCGTCCCCGAACGGCGAGCCGGGTGACTCCGTGTCGAGGACCAGACCCATGACGACGGCGTCCCACAGCTCGCCGGTGCTCCGCCGGTAGTGGCGCACGAGGCGCCCCTCCTCGCAAAACCCGCGCCCGCGGTACAGCGCCAGGGCGCGGGCGTTGTGCGGCCACACCTGCAACGCCACCTTGTGGGCACCGAGGTCGCGGGCCTGCTCGAGGATGCCGTCCAGCAGCTCGCCGCCGAGCCCGTGGCCACGCCACGCCGGGGCGATGGCCATGCCGATCTCGGCGACGCCGTAGCCGGTCACGTCGACGCCGGCGGAGCCCACGACGTCGCCGTTGCAGACCGCGACGACCGACCGGTGGGTCGGCGCGCCGAGCGATGCACGCCAGCGGACCCGTCGCTCGACCCAGTCGGCGTCGGCCTCGGTGCCCACCCATCGACCTTCCGCGGCGACCGCCGCGAACATCTCGAGAGCCGGCTCGACGTCGTCGGCGGTCATCACCCTGATCTCGGGTCGCGGGTGCCGGTCGGCTGCCACGGACCGCAGTCTCGTCCTGGTGCGCCTCGCCGTGCCGGCGATTTCGTGCAGCTGCGCCTCCGGGCGTGCGCCCGACCGGGCTCGGCCACGAGCCGCGTCGGGCGCCGATGCGGATCAGGCCGGTGCCGACTCCTCGAGGATCCGGTTGAAGGTGGCGCTCGGCCGCATGATCGCCGTCGTCTTCTCCGGGTCGGGGAGGTAGTAGCCGCCGAGATCGGCACGGGTGCCCTGCACCGCGTCGATCTCGGCCATGATCGTCGCCTCGGCCGCGGCCAACCGCTCGGCCAGCGGTGCGAACCGAACGGCCAGGTCGGGGTCCTCGGTCTGGGCGGCGAGCTCGTCGGCCCAGAAGGTGGTCAGGTAGACGTGGCTGGTGCGGGTGCCCTCCTGGTGGACCTTGCGGGCCGGCGAGTGCCCCGACTCCAGCAACCGCTCGACGGCGCGGTCGAGGGTGTCGGCCAGCACCTGGGCCCGAGCGTTGCCCGTCTTCTCGGCCACCAGCTCGAACGACGCCGCCAGCGCCATGAACTCACCCAGCGAGTCCCAGCGCAGGTGGTCCTCGGACACCAGCTGCTGCACGTGCTTGGGCGCCGAGCCGCCCGCACCGGTCTCGAACAGCCCGCCGCCGCCCATGAGCGGCACGATCGACAGCATCTTGGCGCTGGTGCCGAGCTCGAGGATCGGGAACAGGTCGGTCAGGTAGTCGCGCAGGACGTTGCCGGTGACCGAGATGGTGTCCTGGCCGGCGCGGAGGCGCTCGACGCTGAACCTGGTGGCGTCCACCGGCGCCATGATCTCGATCTGGAGCCCGGTGGTGTCGTGCTCGTCCAGGTACCGGCGCACCTTCTCGATCAGCTGGGCGTCGTGGGCACGGGTCTCGTCCAGCCAGAAGACCGCCGGTGCGCCGGTGGCCCGGGCGCGGGTCACGGCCAGCTTCACCCAGTCCCGGATGGGGGCGTCCTTGGTCTGGCACGCCCGCCAGATGTCGCCCGGCTCGACCGGGTGCTCCATGAGCACGGTGCCGTGCTGGTCGGTGACCCGCACAGCTCCCGCCGCCGTGATCTCGAAGGTCTTGTCGTGCGAGCCGTACTCCTCGGCCTTCTGGGCCATGAGCCCGACGTTGGGCACGTCGCCCATGGTGGCCGGGTCGAAGGCGCCGTTGGCGCGGCAGTCGTCGATGACGACCTGGTAGACGTCGGCGTAGCTCGAGTCGGGGATGACCGCCTTGGTGTCCTGCTGCTCGCCCGCCGCGTTCCACATCTGGCCCGACGTGCGGATCATGGCCGGCATCGACGCGTCGACGATGACGTCGCTGGGCACGTGCAGGTTGGTGATCCCCTTGTCGGAGTCGACCATGGCCAGCGCCGGTCCGGCCGCGATCGTGGCGTCGATGTCGGCCTCGATCGCCGCCCGCTCCTCGGCCGGCAGGTCCTGGAGGCGCGCCAGCAGGTCACCGAGGCCGTTGTTCGGGTTCACCCCGACCCGGTCGAGGGCGGCGGCGTGGCGCTCGAACACGTCGGCGAAGTAGGTGCGCACCACGTGGCCGAAGATGACCGGATCGGAGACCTTCATCATCGTGGCCTTGAGGTGCACCGAGAACAGCACGCCGAGGTCGCGGGCATCGGCGACCTCGCCGGCGAGGAACTCGCGCAGGGCGGCGACCCGCATCACGGTCGCGTCGACGACCTCACCGTCGAGCACCGGCACCGGCGGCCGCAGCGCCGTCACCGTGCCGTCGGCGGCGACCAGCTCGATGCGGACCTCACCCGGCTCGGTGATCGTCACCGACTGCTCGTTGTAGCGGAAGTCGCCGGCGGTCATGTGGGCGACGTGGGTCTTGGAGTCGGGTGACCACGCCCCCATCGAGTGCGGGTGCGACCTGGCGTAGCGCTTCACCGAGGCCGGAGCCCGCCGGTCGGAGTTGCCCTCGCGCAGCACCGGGTTGACCGCGCTGCCCTTGACCTTGTCGTACCGGGCCTTGATCTCGGCCTCTTCGGCGGTCGACGGCTCGTCGGGGTAGTCGGGCAGGTCGTAGCCCTTGCCCTGCAGCTCGGCGATCGCCGCGGCGAGCTGGGGCACCGACGCCGAGACGTTCGGCAGCTTGATGACGTTGGCGTCCGGGCGCTGGACCAGCTCCCCCAGCTCGGCGAGGTCGTCGGGCACCCGCTGCTCGGCGGAGAGCCGCTCGGGGAAGGCGGCCAGGATCCGACCGGCGAGGGAGATGTCGCGGGTCTCCACCTCGACGCCTGCGGCCCGGGCGAAGGCACGGATGACGGGCAGCAACGAGTACGTCGCCAGCAGCGGCGCCTCGTCGGTCAGCGTGTAGATGATGGTGCCCGGCTCGTCGGCCATCGCCTGCTCCCTGCAGCTCGCGGTGGAAGCCGAGATGCTACGCCGCCCGGAGGACCGTCCCTTCCGGGTGCCGCCGACCTCGCCGGGAACCGGGGTGGCCCCTACGGCGGGTCGACGCCGAGGATCTCGGTCAGCGCCGCCATCTGCTCGACGTGGTGGGCGGCCGAGCGGCTCACGAACCGGTAGTTGAGGATCGTCGCCCCCAGCTCGAGGTGCTCGGCCGCCTGCTCGCGGATGCGGTCGGGCTCCACCGGCGGGTCGACGGCCGGCTCCGGCCACAGCACCACCTCGAAGGGCCGGCGCCGCTGCTCCCACGCCGGCAGATCACGAGCCCACGCCAGCATGGAGCGCACCTCGGCGGGCGCGAGCAGGAACGGCATCCACCCGTCGCCGAGCTCCACGGCCCGCCGCAGCGACCGCCGGGTCCGCCCACCCACCCAGATCGGCAGCTCGGGCTGCACGCCGGTCGGGTCGACCACCAGGTCGCGCATCGAGAAGTGGGTGCCGTCGTAGACGGGCTCCCGCTCACCCCACCCGGCCCGGAGCATCCGGAGGGCGTCGTCGGCCAGCTCGCCCCGCCCCTCGAACGGCTTCGCGAGCAGCTCGAACTCGGGGCGCAGCGAGCCCACCCCGACGCCGAGGACCAGCCGGCCCCGTGACAGCCGGTCGAGCGTGCCGTAGTGCTTGAGCAGCTCGGCCGGGTGGTGGTAGGGCAGCACCACCACGTTGGTGCACAGACGGATGCGCTCGGTGATCCCGGCGAAGTACCCGAGGGTGGCGAGCACGTCGTAGTAGCGCTTGCCCCGGCGGGCTTCGACGTCGACCGGGACCGCCACGTGCTCGCTGGCCGTCACGTGGTGGTACCCGAGGCGGTCGGCCGCGCGCACGATCAGGTCGAGGTCGTCGATGGTCGCGTCGAGCTCCCAGTCGTTGTGCGACCGCGGGAGCAGCAGGGTGATCGGGGTGATGACACCGAGGCGCACCGACCCATCCTGCCCGGCGCGCTCAGGGCGTGCGTCCGTTCCAGGCGACGAGGCGCTCGACCAGCGGCGCATCGTCGGGCACCTCGACCGCGGGGCCGAAGGGCGGCTGCCACTCGATCCCCGGGGGCAGCTGGTCGCGCACGGCCTCGAACGCCTCGGCGCGTCCTTCGGCGGGCATCGCCTCCCGGATGGCGGCGAAGGCGACGCCCACGACGTCGTCGTCCCACTCCGGGGTCTGGCCGGTCGCTCGGGCGAGGTCCCAGGTGTGCACGGTGACCTCGTTGACGTAGGTGGCGAGCACGGCCGCACCGGGCATGGTCGCCCAGGGCAGCTGCATCGGGCGGTCGAGCAGCGACGCGTCGGTCCACGTCGCCTGCAGGACGTGGGCCGCATCCCGCCACGCCGCCGGCCAGGCGTCGTCGGCCAGGTCGGGGCCTGCACCGGGAGGTCGGCGGGGGCACACCTCGCCCGACGGCCTCGACCCGGTGCAGGACCAGCACCAGGTGGCCGAGCAGGCCGCGCACGTCCAGGTCGGCGCACGGCGTGGGCAGGTCGAGCTGGTCGGGGCGCACGGCGGCGATGACCTCGGCGGCCTGGCCGACCGCACGGGCGAAGACGGCGCGGGGGTCGCCCGGCGGCGGCACGTCGGGGTTGGTGGCGGGCTGGGCATCGGTGAGGTTCGTCATGGATGGCACCATGCCACCGGAAACCGGCCATCTTCTGACCGGTTTTGGTGGGAAGATCGCATCGTGCGCGCCGACCGGCTCGTGGCCGTGCTCCTCCTCCTGCAGCAGCGGGGCAAGGTCACCGCGGCCGAGGTGGCGGCCGAGCTCGAGGTGTCCGAGCGCACGGCCCGCCGCGACCTGGAGGCGCTCGGTCTCGCCGGGCTCCCGGTGTACGCCGTCCAGGGCCACAACGGCGGGTGGCGGCTCGCCGGCGGGGGACGCACCGACCTCAGCGGGCTGACCAGCGACGAGGCCCGTGCGCTGTTCCTGGTGGCGGGCCCGTCGGCCACGGCGACACCGGAGGTGCGCGCCGCCCTCCGCAAGCTGGTGCGGGCCCTGCCCGAGCCGCTGCGCGACCGGGCCGAGGCCGCGTCGAGCGCCGTCGTCGTCGACCCGGCCGGCTGGGACCGGCCGGCCGGCGGCCGACCGCCGCCACCGCACCTCGACGACCTGCAGCGGGCCGTCGTCGACGGCGGGGAGGTCCGGCTCGGCTACGTGGCGCGCGACGGGGCGCCGAGCACCCGGCCCGTGCGTCCCCTCGGCCTGGTGGCCAAGGGCGCGGTCTGGTACCTGGTGGCCGACACCGAGGCGGGGCGGCGCACCTTCCGCGTCGACCGGGTGCGCGACGTCGAGCCGACGGGCGAACCGGCGCCGCGCCCCCTCGACTTCGACCTGGCCACCGAGTGGCAGCGCATCGCCGGTGACGTCGAGGCCCTGCGCGCGCCCCTGCGGGCTCGAGGTCTGGCCGACCCCGACGTGCTGCCCTACCTGCGGTACGTGCTCGGCACGCGCGTGGCGATCGGACCGGTGGCCGACGACGGCCGGGCATCGGTCGAGCTGCGGGGCCACTCGGTGCGGGCGCTGGCCGCCGAGCTGGCCGGGTTCGGCGGGTCGCTGGAGGTGGTCGAGCCGGCCGAGCTGCGCGAGGTGCTGGCGGCCGTGGGGCAGGAGCTGGTCGCACGCTATGGCTGATCCGTCGAGACCTCGCCGCGCTCGCCACCCGCGCCACCCTCAGCGGACTCGCCGCGCTCGCCACCCTCGCCACCCTCGGCGGGCTCGCCACCCTCGCCGCCCGCGCCACCCTCGCCACCCACGCCACCCTCGGCGGGCTCGGACTCGCCACCCCCGGCATCGAACCTGACATGTGTGTCAGCATCGGGTGGTGGAGCTGAACCCCTTCTCCTACGAGTTCCACGCCGACCCGTACCCCGTGTACCGGTGGCTGCGGGACGAGCACCCCTGCTACCGGCACGAGGCGCTCGACTGCTGGGTGCTGTCCCGGTACGCGGACGTGCTGGAGGCCCACCGCGACTGGGAGACCTTCTCGTCGTGCGAGGGCCCGATGATCGAGCCGGTCCCGGCCGACTTCTTCGAGACCCACCCGCTGCTGATCGCCATGGACCCGCCCCGCCACACGCGGATGCGCAAGCTCGTCAGCCGGGTCTTCACGCCCAACCGCGTGGCCGAGCTCGAACCGCAGGTGCGGGCCTTCGCCGCCGGTCACCTCGAGCCGTTGCGGGAGGCGGGTGGCGGCGACTTCGTGCAGGACTTCTCGGCGCTGCTGCCGATGGACGTGATCTTCACGCTGCTCGGCGTGCCCGCGGTCGACCGCCAGATGCTGCGCGGGCACGTCGACACCATGCTCGACCGCGATCCGGACACGCCCGCCATCCCGGTCCGCGCCGTGGAGGCGTCGATCGCCCTGCACGCCTACTTCGACGCCTTCGTCGACGAGGTGCGAGCCCACCCCGAGCGCCACCCCGGGCTGATCGCCGATCTCGTCGAGGTCGAGCTCGACGACGAGGAGGGCAACCGGACCCGGCTGACCGACGCCGAGGTCACCGGGTTCTGCGGGCTGCTCGGCGCCGCCGGCAGCGAGACCGTCGCCCGCCTGCTGGCCAACGCCGCGATCCTGTTCCTGCGCTTCCCCGACGTGCACCGGGCGGTGCTCGACGACCCGTCGCGCCTCGCCGACGCCGTCGAGGAGGTGCTGCGCTTCTGGCCGCCCTCACAGATCCAGGCCCGCACCGCCACCCGGGAGGTGCAGCGCCACGGCGTCACCATCCCGGCCGGCGGGCGGGTGCTGCTGCTGACCGGCGCCGCCACCCACGACGAGCGCGAGTACCCCGAGCCCGACGACCTCCGCCTCGATCGTCCGCCCCACCTCGCCCTCGGCTTCGGGCACGGCATCCACGTCTGCCTGGGCGCATCGCTGGCCCGCCTCGAGAGCCGCGTCGCGCTGGAGGAGTTCACCACCGGGTTCCCGCGCTACGAGATCGACGAGGCGGCCTGCGAGCGGGTGCACATGACCAACGTGCACGGCTTCGCCCGGGTCCCGTTCACCACCGCCTGACGCTCCCCGACCCCGGCTGCCCCCGGAGCCCCCGGAGCCCCCGGAGCCCCCGGCTACGCAGGGTTTCGGTCATGGATCTGCGTGCCAGAGCACGCAGATCCATGACGAGAACACCGACGGCGGGGCGGTCAGGGGGTCGGGCGGACGACCCGCAGGAGCGCCTCCTGGGCGATGGACACGCCGAGGGTGCCGTCGGCGGCGTGCAGCGTGCCCCGCATGAGCCCGCGCGACCCGGCGTTGGAGACGGCGTGGGCGTCGTAGAGGAACCAGGCGTCGGCCCGGATCGGCCGGTGGAACCACATCGCATGGTCGAGGCTGGCGCCCATGAGGCGGTCGAGGGGCTGCTCGGGCAGCGGCGCCCACGCCGCGTAGACCGCACCGAGGTCGGAGAAGTAGGCGAGCAGCACCTGGTGCAGCCCGGGCTCGTCGCCGATCGGCCGGATCAGGCGCATCCAGGCCCGCCGGGTCGAGCGGATCCAGCCCTGCTCGTCGGGCTCCACCCCACCGATCTCGCGCAGCTCGAACGGGAGCTTGGGCCGCTCGGACTCGGGGACGAACAGCATCCGGGTCGGGGCGTCCTCGGGGGCGGGGACGTCGGTGGGCAGCGGCGTCTGGTAGTCGACGCCCGGCTCGTCGCGGTGGAACGAGGCGATGAGGGTGAAGATGCGGTCGTCGCCCTGGCGGGCCTCGACCCGGCGCGTGGTGAACGACCGTCCGTCGCGCAGGCGGTCGACCTCGTACACCAGGGGTTCACCTGGTCGGCCCCCGAGCAGGAAGCTGGCGTGGATGGAGTGGGCGTGGTGGTCGGGCGGCGCCGTCCGCTGCGCGGCGCGGAGGGCCTGGGCCGCCACCTGCCCGCCGAAGACGCGGTCACCGAAGCCGCGCACGGGGTTGGGCGCCTCGAACGCGTCGGCGCCCACCTCGGTCAGGTCGAACAGCTCCAGGAGCCGCCCGACGGGGTCGCGCGGGGCACCGGCGTCGTCGACCGCGCGCTCGTCGGCGACGAAGCCCTCGTCCATCCCCTCCGGCTCATGGGTGTGCGGCGCGCCACCGCTCGGCTCCCGGGTCACGCGGCTACATCTTCGGGGCGAAGCGCTGGCCACCGTCGAGGCGGATGGTGCCGCCGTTGAGCATCGGCGTCTCCACGATGGCGATCGCCAAGCGGGCGTACTCCTCGGGCTTGCCCATGCGCTTGGGGAAGGCGGCGTCCTTGGTCAGGCTCGCCTCGTACTCCTCGGGGATGCCGGCGGTGAGGCCGGTGCTGAACAGGCTCGGGGCGATGGCCACGGCGCGGATGCCGAGCGAGCCGAGGTCGCGGGCCATGGTGAGCATCATCCCGGCGATGCCGGCCTTGGCCGCGGTGTAGGCGACCTGGCCGATCTGGCCCTCGAAGGCGGCGATCGACGCGGTGTCGATGATGACGCCGCGCTCGCCCCCGTCGTCGGGGTCGTTGCGCGCCATGTGGGCGGCCTGCAGCCGGTTGAGGTTGAACGTCGAGATCAGGTTCAGCTCGATCACCCGCCGGAAGTCGGCCAGCGGGTGGGGACCGTCCTTGCTCAGGGTGCGCATGCCGATGCCTCCGCCGGCGGTGTTCACCGCGAGGTGCAGCCCGCCGAGCGCCTCGACGGCGGCGTCGAGGGCGGCCTCGGTCCCCTCGTCGTCCATGACGTCACAGGGATGGAAGGTCCCGCCGAGCGCGGCGGCGACCTCGGCCCCGGCCGACGTCGGCAGGTCGAGGATGGCCACCGACGCGCCCTTGGCCACCAGCGCCTCGGCCGCCGCCTTCGCCATGCCCGAGGCGCCACCGACGATCGCCGCCCTCTTGCCCTCGATCTCCACGCCTGCCCCCTGTTCCTCCGCCGACGACGTCGGACGGTGCTCGTCACCCCGGCCGGCCGACCGGGACCCGGCGACGTTACCCGGGCACCACGGACCCACCCGCCACGACCCCGCCGCGACGCGGGCGACCGCCTCCGGTGTTCTGGTCATGGATCTGCGTGTCGACACGCAGATCCATGACGAGAACGCCAGGGGCTCCTTCGGGGGTCGCGGGATGGCGGTCAGCCGAGGTCGGCGTCGACCATGGCGGCCACGTGGAACGCCGAGTCGACGGCCTGGTGGGTGCCGGCGCCCCGGCCGCCGGCGTCGCAGCCCACCAGGTAGAGGCCCGGCAGCGGGGTGCGGGGATCGGGCTTGTGCCGGCCGACCTGGCCGACCACCTGGGCGAGGCCGACCGCCTCGCCGCCGGCCCCGGGGACCGCCCGATCCCGGGTCAACCTCGAGATCTGGCGGGGCCCGAACCGCTCGGTGCGCAGCACGTGGCTGCCCAGGTCGGGCCACAGCTCGTGGAGCACCACCTCGGCCCGCCGCACGGCCTCCTCACCCATCGTCGAGTCGGGGTCGGGCGAGCAGAACACCTGGATGTTGGCGACCTGGTGGCCCGGCACCGGGACCAGGCCGGGGTCGAAGTGCGAGGCGACGTCGACGGCGATGAGCGGCACGTCGGGCCACGTCCCGGCCTCCATGGCGGCGAAGCGCGCCGAGTCGAGCCAGCTCTGGTCGGAGTAGACGGGGGTGAGGGCGGCTTCGAACACCTCGGTGTCGAGGACGTAGCGGATGCCGGCGATGGCCCAGCTCGGTTCGAGCCCGCGCACCCGCTCGACGTAGTCGGCCGGGAAGTGCTCGGGCCCGGCGAGCCGCAGCACCGTCGGCTGGATCCCGGCGTTGGACACCACCGCCCGCGCCCGCACCACGCCGTGCGCGGTCCGCACCCCGATGGCACGCCCGTCCTCGACGACGACGCGCTCGACCCGCTGGCTGCGGCGGTGCTCGCCCCCGCGCTCGACCACGGAGGCCGCGCACGCCTCGGCGACCTGTCCGTAGCCGTTGCGGTGGAAGCGGCCGGCGCCGCCCGTGGCGATCTGGCGCAGCCCGAGCACGCCCTCCGACGCGGCCAGCCGGTCGACCGGCACGCAGAACAGGGTGTTCATCGTCGTGCAGACCTGGCTCTGCAGCGCCGGCGGCAGGCCGAACGGGGACATCCAGTCGAGCATCCCGACCTCGTCGAGGTCGGCCAGGCCGTCGTCGTCGGTCCCGACGGCGGCGAGGTAGAGGTTGCCGAACGCCTCCAGCCCGGCGTCGTCCACGTCGTACAGCCGGCGCAGGGCGTCGAGCTCGTCGGGGGCGCCGCTCTGCTGCAGCGGGGCACGCTCGTGGCGCCAGGTGCCGTCGGCAGCCCGGTAGCGCACGGCGGCGGCCTTGCCCTCGGGCACCAGCAGCTCGACCCGGTCGTGCAGGTCGAGCACGTCGACCAGCTCGTGGAACCGCGAGCCGTGCGCCGGGATGCCGACCGCCCCGAACATCTCGTAGCGATAGCCCTGCCGGTCGAGGGTCTGGGTCTTGCCGCCGGCGCGGGGCGTCTTGTCGATCAGCACGACCCGCCGCCCGGCGTGGGCCAGCAGCCCGGCCAGGCTGGCCCCGCCGTAGCCCGCCCCGATCACCACCACGTCCGCGTCGTCCACGTACGACGACCGTAGCGGTGCCGCCGACGAGGTCAGGACCGCCCGTCGGCGAGCGCGCCGAGCACCGCCTGCCCGAGGGCGAGGCCGCCGTCGTTGGGCGGGACGAGGCGATGGGTGAGGACCGCGAAGCCGGCGTCGCGCAGCACGGCGGTGGCCCGGCGCACCAGGACGGCGTTCTGGAAGACGCCGCCGCTGAGGGCGACGGTGGGCAGCCCGCTGCGCTCGGCCCACCGCACGATCAGCTCGGCGACGGCGGCGTGGAAGCCGGCGGCGATCGCCTCCACGGCCAGCCCGTCACGCACGTCGGCGACGACGGCACGGATCACCGGTTCGGGTGCGGCGACGCCGTCGGCGCCGAGCGAGAAGCGGTACTCGGGGAGGTCCCCCTCCCATCGATCGGCGGCTGCCTCCAGCGCCATCGCCGCCTGGGCCTCGAAGCCCGCCTCGTGGCACAGGCCCACCAGGGAGGCCACCGCGTCGAACAGCCGGCCCATCGAGCTCGACGGGACGCAGGCGACCCCGCGGTCGAGCTGGCGCCCGAGCAGCGCGACGTCGTGGGCACCCAGGGCCCGCACCGGCGGCAGGTCGGAGGTGGGCTCGAGGCCGGCGGCGCGCAGCAGGGCGACCGCCACCCGGGCCGGGTGCCGGATGGCTCCGTCGCCACCGGGCAGCGGGCGGGGCGCGAGGTGGGCGACGCGACCCAGGGTGGCGTAGGTGCCCCGGACCGCTTCGCCGCCCCAGATGGTGCCGTCGAGCCCGTAGCCGGTGCCGTCCATGGCGACACCGGTCACCTCGGTGCCCGGGTCGACGCCGTGCTCGGCCATCACCGCGGCCACGTGGGCGAGGTGGTGCTGCACGCCCACGACCCGGGGGTGGCGATCGGTCGCCCACCGGCGCCCGAGGTACCGGGGGTGCAGGTCGGCGACGACCCGCTCGGGGCGGATCCCGTGGAAGGCCCCCATGGCGTCGACGGTCCGCTCCAGCGCCGCCAGGGCCACGAGGTTCTCCAGATCACCCAGGTGCTGGCTCAGCCAGGCGTCCCGACCCTCGGCGAGGCAGCAGACGGCCTTCAGGTCGCCGCCCACGGCGAGCAGCGGCGGCACCGCCACCGGCAGCCGCACGGGCAGGGGGGCGACGCCGCGTGAGCGGCGCAGCGGCACCTCGGTCCCGTCGAGCACCCGCACCACCGAGTCGTCGCAGGGCACGTGGATCGGCCGGTCGTGGGTGAGCAGCGCGTCGGCGAGCGGGCCGAGCAGGCGGTCCCGGGCGTCGGCGTCGTCGTGCACGATCGGCTCCTCGGACACGTTGCCGCTCGTCATGACCAGGACCGCCGGTCCGTCGTGCACCAGCAGGTGGTGCAGGCCGGTGTAGGGCAGCACGACGCCGGCGAGGGGGCTGGCCGGGGCCACCGCCTCGGCGAGCGGGGCCGGCGTGGCACCGCCGTCGCCGCGCCGGCGCAGCAGCACGATGGGTCGGACCGGGCCGGCCAGGACGGCCGCCTCGACGTCGTCGACCTCGGCGAAGCGCCGCACGGTGCCGAGGTCGCGCGCCATGACGGCGAAGGGCTTGTCGCCCCGCTGCTTGCGGTGGCGCAGCCGGCGGACCGCGGCCTCGTCGTCCGCTCGCACCGCGAGGTGGTACCCGCCGATCCCCTTGACGGCCACGATGCGCCCGGCGCGCAGCGCCGCCACCGCCGCCGCGACGCAGGCCTCGTCGCCGGTGACGGTCGGCCCGTCGGCGGGCTCGTACGACAGGCGCGGCCCGCACGCCGGGCAGCACAGCGGCTGGGCGTGGTGGCGGCGGTCCCCCGGATCCGCGTACTCGGCGGCGCAGGCGTCGCACATCGGGAACGCCGCCATCGTCGTGTGCGGCCGGTCGTAGGGCAGCCGCTCGATGATCGTGTAGCGCGGCCCGCAGTCGGTGCACGTGATGAACGGATGGCGGTGCCGCCGGTCGTCCCGGTCGAACAGCTCACGGGTGCAGGCGTCGCACACCCCGATGTCGGGCGGCACCAGCGTGCGCGCCGCTCCCCCCGCCGCGGTGCTGGGCTCGATCCGGAAGCCGGCCTCGGCGGCGCCCGCGGCGACGGCGATCCTGGACCGCTCGACCGCGGTCACCACCGCACGGGGCGGCGCGTCGTCGCGCAGGCGCCGGGCCAGCTCGTCGACGGCGCCGGCCGGGCCCTCGACCTCCACCAGGACGCCCTCGACGTCGTTGCCGACGAAGCCCGACAGGCCCAGCTGGGTGGCGACCCGGCGCACGAAGGGCCGGAAGCCCACGCCCTGGACGACGCCGCCCACGCGGATGCGCTCCCGCACCACCATGCCGTCGCCGCCGTCGCTCACGTCGCCGCCGTCGCTCACGGCTCGGTCACCTCAGCAGATCCGCGGCAGCTGCTCGGCGAGGGGGAGGTCGATGACGCGCGTGGCGCCGATCCCGGTGCGGCCGACGACCAGGCCGGGGTGCTCCTGCACGACCTCGCCGATCAGCGCGGCCTCGGCCGTGAGCTCGTCACCGCGCAGCACCTCGACGGCTCGGTCGGCGTCGTCCCGCCCGATCACCGCCACGAAGCACCCCTCGTTGGCGACCTCGAGCGGATCGAGCCCGAGGAAGCCGCACGCCGCGCGCACGGGCTCGGGCACCGGCACGTCCCGTTCGGTGACCTCCACGCCGAGCCTCGACGCCCCCGCCAGCTCGTTCAGCGTGGCCGCCACCCCGCCACGGGTCGGGTCCCGCAGCATGTGGACGTCGACGCCGGCGGCGAGCAGCGCCTGCACGGGCCGGGTGAGCGGCGCGCAGTCGGAGCGGACCTCGACGCCGAACTCCAGGCCCTCGCGCACGCTGAGCACGGCGATGCCGTGGCGACCGATCGGCCCCGACACCAGCACCGCGTCGCCGGGACGGATCCGGTGCGGCCCGAGGTCGAGCCCGTCGGGCACCACCCCCACGCCGGCGGTGGTGACGAACAGCCCGTCGGCCTGCCCGGCCCCGACCACCTTGGTGTCACCGGCCACCAGCTCGACGCCGGCTCGTCGAGCCGCCGCTCCCATGGCGCGCGCCACGGCATCGAGCTCGGCCAGGGCCAGCCCCTCCTCGAGCACGAAGCCCGCCGACAGGTGCCGGGGCACGGCACCCACCATGGCGAGGTCGTTGACCGTGCCGTTGACGGCGAGATCGCCCAGGGTCCCGCCGGGGAACACACGGGGTCGCACGACGTAGGCGTCGGTGGTGAAGGCCAGGCGTCCGTCCGGAGCCGGCAGCACGGCCGCGTCGGCGAGGCGAGCCAGCACGGCGCCCTCGTCGCCGTCGTGGCCGCGCTCGTCGCCGCGGTCACCCACGCCGCGGTCGGCCTCGCCGGCGACCGGCGCGAAGGCGGGCAGGAACAGGTGCCGCACGAGGTCGGCCGTGAGGCGGCCGCCCCCGCCGTGGCCGGCCACCACGGTCGGGTGGTCCCGCAGTGGCAGCGGGCAGGTCCAGCCCGCCACGTCGGGCGACCCGTCGCCGTCGCCGCTCATGTCAGGACCGGACGGTCACCGGCACGTCGAGGCGCCGGAACCGGTGGTAGGCCGCGCAGGCGCCCTCGGCCGACACCATCGGGGCTCCGAGCGGCGTGGCGGGCGTGCAGGCGGTGCCGAAGGCCTCGCACTCGAGCGGGGAGATGCGCCCCTGCAGGACCTCGCCGCTGCGGCACCGGGGCGACTCCTCGGTGGTGATGTCGCCGACGTCGAAGCGGCCCTCGGCGTCGAAGCGGGCGTACGCCGGCGCCAGCCGCAGACCGGAGCTCGGGATCGTCCCGATGCCCCGCCAGGGCCGGTCGCACACCTCGAACACCTCGGCGACGGCCGCCTGGGCCGCCGGGTTGCCCGCGAACGACACCGCCCGTGGGTACGCGTTGTCGAGCTCGGCCCGTCCCTGCTCGAGCTGGCGGACCACCCGGCGGATGCCCTCCAGCACGTCGAGGGGCTCGAACCCCGTGACCACGATCGGCATCCCGAAGCGCTCCACCAGCGGCACGTACTGGGCCATCCCCATCACCGTGCACACGTGGCCGGCGGCGAGGAACCCCTGCACCGTCGCGCCGGGTGACGCCGCGATCGCCTCGATGGCGGGGGGCACGAGCACCTGGGACACGAGCACGGAGAAGTTGTCGAGGCCGGCCTGTGCCGCCAACCGCACGGCCATGGCGTTGGCCGGTGCCGTCGTCTCGAAGCCGATGGCCAGGAACACGACCTCCCGGTCGGGGTGCCGCTTCGCCAGCTCGACGGCGTCGAGCGGCGAGTAGACGACCCGCACGTCGCCGCCGCGAGCCTTGATCCGCACCAGGTCGTCGGCCGTCCCGGGCACCCGCAGCATGTCGCCGAAGGAGCAGAACACGACCTCCGGGCGCGCCGCGATGGCGAGGGCCCGGTCGATGGTCTCCAGCGGCGTGACGCAGACCGGGCACCCGGGGCCGTGCACCAGCCGGACCTGGCCGTCGAGCAGCTGGTCGATCCCGTTGCGCACGATGGTGTGGGTCTGCCCGCCGCAGACCTCCATGACCGACCAGCGCTGCGTGGCGGTGGCCCGGATGTCGGCGAGCAGCCGCTCGGCCGCCACCGGGTCGCCGAACTCGTCGAGGTACCTCACGCCCCGTCCTCGGGCACGACGTCCGCGGCCACGACGTCGCCGGCCTCGACGTCACCAGAACCGACGTCGCCAGAACCGAGATCCCCGGACACGACGTCGCCGGGCACCACCTCGTCGAACAGCGCGAGCGTCTGGCGCGCCGCCGCCTCGTCGAGGCGGGTCAGGGCCACACCGACGTGGACGATCGTGTAGTCGCCGACCTCGACCTCGGGGACGTAGGCCAGGCAGACCTCCTTGTGCACGCCACCGAAGTCGACGCGGGCCATGCGGGTGCCGTCGGCATCCCAGACCTCCTCCACGCGACCGGGCACGGCGAGGCACATGCCCCCACCCTAGGTGCGTCGGCCGCCGACCCGGCCGTCCGGGACGGTGCAGCACCTGTCCCGGCCCGGCACACCACCGGGCGGCGGGGCCGGACCCCACGACGCCCGGGCTCAGGCAGGGGGTGCCGAGGCGTCGATGATGGCCGTGGTGGCGAGGATGACGCTGCGCTCGAGGCCGGCGGTGCGGTGCACGGTGGCGGCGAGGTAGTCCGGGTCCTGGCCCATGTCCAAGAAGGCGTCCACCGACGGGTACTCGACGATGGCCACCTGGTCCCACTCGTCGTGGCCCATGTCGCCGAGCACCACGCCGTCGACGTCGCTGTACAGCACGAACCGCCCACCTCGAGCCGTGACGTGGGCGTAGGCGACGGCCCCGTAGCGCTGGTAGGCCTCGGCACCGCTGCAGTCGGGCGAGGGGTCGCCGGCGTAGTCGGCGGGGTAGGCGGCGCGCTCGCGGTACTTGAGCAGGTTCACCATCTGGATCGACCCCGTCGGGTGGGCGGCGACCACGGCGGCGAGCTGCTCGGCTGTGGGGTTGATCCCGCCCTCACCGCCGTGCATGCGGACGTCGGGCTCGCTCACTGGGGCCTCCTCGGTATCGGTGGTGGGTCGGACGGCCACGCCCGACGCGGTCAGGTTCCGCCCGCCCCGTCGCGGAAGGCGGCCACCAGCTGGTCGCGGATCTTGCCATCCATCCCGTCGGTGCGGTTGCTGAGCACCACGACGACGAGGTCGAGGCTGGGGCACACCACGATGTGCTGGCCGTTGAATCCCCCGGCCCGGAAGCCGTCGGGGCAGTCCTCGTAGGTCCACCAGTGGGCGCCGTACTCGGGCGTGCCGGCGGGCGGGGGCGTGGGCGTGCGCCCGTAGTCGACCCAGCCCTCGGGCACGACCCGCCGGCCGTCCCACACGCCGCCCCGCAGGTACAGCAACCCGAAGCGGGCGAAGTCGCGCGCCGTGAGGTCGAACACCGACCCTCCCACGAGGTTGCCGGCCCCGTCCCAGCCGAGGCGGCTGCGCGAGGGGTCGATGCCGATGGGCCGCAGCAGCTGCTCCTCGACGAAGGCGCGGTAGGGCTCGCCGGGGCCCACGATCCGGCCGATCACCCCGGACACGATGTTGCTGGTGCCGGTGCTGTAGCGGACCCGGGTGTCGGGTGGGACCTCGAGGGGCTTGGCCGCGGCGTAGTGGGCCATGTCGTCCTTGCCGACGCCGCCGAGCATGGCGATCGTGTCGGAGTCGGGGGCGAAGTAGTCCTCCTTCCAGGCAAGGCCGCTGGCCATCCGCAGCAGCTGGTCGACGGTGATGGCGTGGCGGGGGTCGGCGGGATCGGCCCACTCGGGCACGTCGGCCGGCTGGTACACGTCGAGGCGGCCCTGCCCGACGAGGATCCCGACCAGGGCGTGGGTGAAGCTCTTGGCCATCGACCACGACCGGTGCGGCGTGTCGCGGTCACCCCAGCCGTCCCGGTAGCGCTCGGCCACGACCCTGCCGCCCTGGACCACGAGCACGGCGTCGGTGGTCTGCAGCTCGCTGGAGGACAGCTCGCCGAAGGCCCGGTCCAGCACGGACTGCACCCGGGCCCCGTCCACGCCCGCCGGCAACGGCCCCTCGGGCCACTCGCCGGTGGGCCAGGGCACGCCCGTCGGTTGGGCCGGGACGGCCGCCGGCGGCACCGTCGTGCGGGCGCGGAACGGGGCCAGGGTCGACGCGGTCGCGGGCGGCGACGTCGTCGCCGGTGCGGCGCCCGGCGGGTCCGCCGGCCGGCCACCGACGGGCCACCGGTGCAGGCCGCCGCGGCCAGCCCGACCGCCACCGCGACGACCGACAGGCGACACGTCGTCGATCCCCTGCGCACCTCGCTCCCCTTCGCTGCGGCCGGTGGGCCGGGGCACGCTACCAACCGGGTCCGCATCCGCACCGTCGGGTGCGGGCGGCGTCTCCAGCACGACGGCCCCGTCGGCGGCATGCTTGGGGTCGTGCCGATCGAGGATCCCGGGCGACCGAACGTCGTGCTGATCGTGACCGACAACCAGTCGGCGGACTCGCTCGGCTGCTACGGCAACGTCGAGCACGAGACCCCGCACCTCGACCGGCTGGCGCGGGAGGGGATGCGCTTCCTCTCGGCCTTCACCACCAACGGGACCTGCTCCCCGGCGCGGGCCCGATCCTGACCGGGCTGATGCCCTCCCAGCACGGGGTCCACCTCGCCATCCCCGACGAGCCGCCGCTCGGCACCCCCTATCCGGCCGACTACGACGTGACGCGGGAGTTCCGCACCCTGCCCGGCACGCTGCAGGCCGCCGGCTACCGCACCGCCATGGTCGGCAAGTGGCACCTCGGCGATCCGCACCAGGTCGGCGCCGGCTGGGACCACTGGGTCGCCCACACCCGCGGCCACACCACCGACTTCTGGGACAACACCGTGCTCGTCGACGGGCGCGAGCACCGCGTCACCGACCGCCACATCGTCGACTGGTTCACCGACCGGGCGATCGACGTCATCGACGGCGCGGCGGACGGGCAGCCCTTCCTGCTGCAGGTCAACTACGACGCCCCCTACGTCCTGCCGCCGACCGTGGTGGGTCCGAACCCGCGCAACCCGCACTACGCCCGGTTCGCCGGCCGCACCTTCCGGCCGTTCCCGCCGATCGACCCGTCGATCGTGGCGAGCCTCACGCTGCCGTTCGACTTCGACCTCGACCCCGACGAGGAGTACACGCTGGCCAGCGCCATCAACAACGCCTGGTGGGCGCTGCGCAGCCACAACGACCAGGCGACCAGGGCCAACGTGGCGGCCGAGAACGCCCTGGTCGACGCGGCGGTGGGGCGCCTCGTCGACCACCTCGACGCGCAGGGCCTGGCTCGGCGCAGCCTCGTCCTGGTGACGACCGACCAGGGGAACCCCTACGGTCAGCGCGGCCTGTGGGGCCACCCGGTGTGGACGGATCCGCCCTTCATGCACGACGTCACCTTCCGGGTGCCGCTCATCGCCCGTCACGTCGGCGTCGTGCCGGCCAACCGCGTCAGCGACGTCATGGTGAGCCACTACGACCTGCTGCCGACCGTGCTCGACCACGTCGGCCTGGGCGGCGTCGAGGTGGCCGGCTCGCCCGGCCGCAGCGTCGCCGACGTCCTGCAGGGCGAGGGCTCGGCGCCACGGACCGATCCGCTCGGGCACAGCGAGGCCGTGTACTTCGAGGTCGAGACGGCCCGCACCGTGCGCACGCCGACCCATCGCTGCACCCGCCACCTCGACGGGTGCGGCGACCCCGAGCTGTACGACCTCGTCGCCGATCCCGACCAGTGGGTCAACGTGGCCGGCGACCCGGCGCACGCCGCTGTGGAGGCCGACCTCACCGCCCGCATCGACGAGTTCTGGTCCCGCTACGCCGACCCCCGCTACGACCTGTGGCACGGCGGCACCGGACAGGCCATGGTGAGCCGCTACCTGACCTTCGCCGAGCGCCACGGACCGGGCTGGGACGTCACCACCGAGGTCGGTCCGCCCTTCGAGCACTGAGCGCCGCTCGCGCTGGAGCGCCTCGGACCGCGTGACGTTGGCCCCTACCGACCGTCCTCACCCCCGGGCGACGATGGACGGGACCGGGGCGCCGCCGACGAGGAGGGCGACCATGCGCGTGCTGGTGATCTACGAGTCGGTCTACGGCAACACCCACCGCATCGCCGATGCGGTGGCCACGGGCCTGCGGGACCGCGATGGCGTCGAGGTGGAGCTCGTGACGCCCGAGGACGCCGAGGACGCCGGCCGGTTCGAGGGCGTCGACCTGCTGGTGGTCGGGGGGCCGACGCACATGCACGGGATGGCGTGGTCGACCACCAAGCACCAGGGCGCCCACGCGGAGCAGGAGGCAGCCGCCAAGGGCAAGCCGGCCCACGAGCTCGACGACGACGCGTTCGGCGAGACGCTGCGCCACTGGTTCCACCACCTCCCCCAGGGCGGCGACACCCCGTCGGCCGCCTTCGACACCCGCTTCGACGCCGCCCCGGCCATGACCGGTCGCGCGTCGAAGGGCATCGCTCGAAGGCTCCACCACCACGGCTGGGCCGCTGTCGTCGAGCCCGAGAGCTTCCTGGTCACCAAGGACAACGAGCTCGTCGACGGCGAGGAGGACCGGGCCCGCACCTGGGGCGAGCAGCTGGCCGACGCCGTGGTCGGGCGGGCCCCGACCACGACGTGACCGGTCAGCCGCCCGGCTCGACCCAGGCTGCGGTGAAGAACGGCGTCGTGTACACGCCGGCGTAGGCCGTGATGTCGGTTCCCGGCACGGTGGTGTCGCGCAGCCCGTGGACGCGGTTGCCGTAGGCGATGCCGCGGAGGCGGTGGGCGAAGAACAGGATCTGCAGGTCCTCGGCGAACCGGCGCTGCACGGTGCGGTAGGCCTCCGCCTGCTTCGCCGGGTCGGCCGTGGCCCGCGCCGCGTCCATGGCGGCGGTGAGCTCGGGGTCGGTGTACCGGGCGATGTTGAGGCTCAACCCGGTCGGGGGGACGTCGCCGGCGACGAACGGGTAGGCCCGATCCAGCGTCGGCGTGGAGAACAGGGCGAAGCCCGACGCCTGGTAGCGGCCGCCGAGCACGTTGTTGATGAGCACCGTCTGCTCGACCGGTTCGAGGCTCATCTCGATCCCGGCCGACGCCAGCTGGGCCTGGACGAGCTGCCCGGCAGAGCTGAACGACGGGTCCGGGGGCAGCTGCAACGAGAACCGCAGCGGCTGGCCCGCCTCCTGCTGGTAGGTGTCGGCCAGCTGGCGGGCCCGGTTGGGATCGGGTGGCGGGTAGCCGCTCTCCTCGGGCGAGAGGTAGGCGGGCGACGACGGCGCGAGCGGCCCCCACGCCGCGGGGAAGGCGCCACCGTTGGCCGCCGAGATGGCCTCGCGGTCGAGGGCGGCGGCCACGGCCTGGCGGGCGGTGGGCCGATCGAACGGGGCCGTCGAGGTGTTCAACGTGATGACGATCTCGTCGGTCTCGCGATCGGCGTCGGTGTAGACCTGCGAGGCGCCGTCGGACGCGAGCTTCTGAACCTGGAGGATCGTGTCGGGCGTGGTGGCCTCCAAGGCGCCGAGCTGGCCGGACTGCAGGGCGGTGACACGGGTCTTGCCGTCGGTGATGATGCGGAAGTCGATCCCGTCGAGGTAGGGCAGCCCCTCCCGCCAGTAGCGGGGGTTGCGCTCGACGCGCAGCGACTGGTCGGGTGTCCAGTCCACGAAGCGGAACGGCCCGGTGCCCACCGGGTGCCGGGAGCCGCCCTCCTTGTCGGCCAGCTGCGCGGGTGACGCCATGTAGCCGGGCTGACCCGCCAGCACGAGCGGCAGCGTCGAGAACGGTCTGGAGGTCGTCACCCGGACGGCGAGGGGCCCGTCGGCCACGACCGACGTGACGTCGCGCAGCACCAGGGACGTGACGCCCGAGGTGCGGGCCAGGTCGAGGTCCCGGGCGACGGCGGCACCGTCGAGGGGGGTCCCGTCGTGGAACTCGACACCAGGCCGCAGATCGATGCGCCACGAGGTGAAGTCGGCGTTCGGGGTGACAGCCTGCGCGAGGTAGGGCTGCGGCTGCGCCTGCTCGTCGAACACCACCAGGGGGTCGAACACGGCGTTGGCCACCAGGTACGCGGACGGGCTCCACTGGCCCTGGGTCGGGTCCCAGCCGTTGGTCTCGGCGGCGAGGCCCACGGCGAGCTCACCGCCGCGCTGGACCGGGCCGGTCGGCGCCCGCTCGATGGCCGGCGCCACGCTCGAGGCGGTGGCGCTGTCGCCCGACTCGGAGGCGCAACCGGCGACGAGCGCCAGCACCAGCACGAGCGCGGCAGCGACGGTGCCACCGCGGCGGTCGACCCGTCGCCCCGTCCGCTCTGTCGGCGCCCTCATTGCCGTGCCATGGTGGCCCGCTGGTCGACCGCGGCGTCTTCGCCGGCGGCCGTCGCGCTGGTCGCCACCAGGTCGATGTCCACCCGGTGCAGCGTCCCCTCGAACGCGAAGCCGTCCCGGTAGCGCGGGCTGACCGGCGAGCCGCGGTCGTGACCGACGCTGGCCCCGACGCTGGAGATCATCCGCATCGCGAACGGCACGTCGACGGACCCGACCTCGGCGTCGTCGATCACGAGGGTGGCGCCTCCCCCGTCGCCTCGGCGTCGGAACCGCACCCCCACCACCGAGGCGCCGACCGGGACGGGCACCGACGAGACCACCTCGTGGTGCTCGCCGAAGCAGTTGTAGTCGAACACCAGCTGGTCGTCGTGGACGAAGAGGCTGAGCCCCGAGTTCTCGTTGCCGGTGGCGTAGAGGACGCCGCCGGCCCCAGCGGGCCGGTCGATGGTGGCCGCCAGGTCCCAGCTGCGCCCGCCGATCTGGGCGGCCACCTGGGCGGGGATGTGGGTGAGGGGCGGCCGGTAGCTGTAGTGACGGTCGACCGGGTGGGGCGAGTGGTCGCGGAAACGGGCGCCGAACAGCTCGATGGTGCGGTCGTCGAGGGGCAGCACCCCGTGCTCGGTGGCCTCGGCCCACCACAGCTCGACCAGCTCGGCCAGCTTGTCGGGCTGGACCTCGGCCAGGTCGCGGCACTCGGACGGGTCCTCGGCCACGTGGTACAGCTCCCACCGGTCGTCGTCGAAGGGCACCCCGGGCTGGTGGCGCGTCACGGCCTTCCAGCCGTCGGCGTAGATGGCCCGGTGGCCCATCATCTCGAAGTACTGCACCTGCTTGCGGCTGGGGCCGTCGGGCGCCGCGTCGAGGCAGTAGCGCATCGAGGTGCCCGTCACCGGCATCTGCTCGTAGCCCCGGTGCTCCGACGGCGCGGCGATCCCGAGCGCCTCGTAGATCGTCGGCGCGAGATCGGTGACGTAGTGGAACTGCCGGCGCAGGCCACCGGGGTCGGGCACGGCGCCCGGCCAGTGCACGATCAGCGGGACGTGGACGCCGCCCTCGTGGGTGTTCTGCTTGTACCACTTGAACGGCGTGTTGCCGGCCTGGGCCCAGCCCCACGGGTAGTTGGCGTGGCTCGAGGGACCGCCGATCTCGTCGAGTCGCGCCACCGCCTCGTCGGGCGTCTCGATCAGGAAGTTGAAGAACTTCATCTCGTGCAGCACGCCGAACGGCCCCCCCTCCTGGCTGGCCCCGTTGTCCGACAGCAGCACCACGACGGTGTCGTCGAGCAGGCCGAGCCCCTCCAGGGCGTCCAGGAACCGGCCGATCTGGGCGTCGGTGTGGTCGAGGAAGGCGGCGAAGGCCTCCTGCAGCCGGCACGCCAGGCGCCGGTGGTTCTCGGGCAGCGAGTCCCACGGCTCGACGCCGGGGTTGCGCGGCGCCAGCTCGGTGTCGGGCGGCAGCAGCCCGGCGTCGAGCTGGCGGGCGAAGATGCGCTCGCGCGCCGCGTCCCAGCCGTCGTCGAAGCGGCCCCGGTACTTGTCGAGGTACTCCTGCGGTGCCTGGTGGGGGGCGT
>JAWKIW010000011.1:0-156472 GCA_041394145.1 Acidimicrobiales bacterium | reverse complement strand
ACGGCGGTGAACGCCAGCGGCGCCGGCGGCGCCTACCAGATCATGCCCGTGACCTGGAACGCCACCGCCCAGCGGATCGGCCGCACCGACCTCGTCGGCGTGGCCCCCCAGTACGCCTCGCCGTCGAGCCAGGACCTCGTCGCCGCCGCGCTGCTCGAGTGGCAGGGTCCCTCCGCCTGGCCCGACGGCTGCGGATGACCCACACGCCCACCGAGGTCCGCGCCCTGCTCGACCGCCACGGCCTCGAGCCCCGTCGCGCCCTCGGCCAGAACTTCGTCGCCGATCCCAACACGGTGCGTCGCATCGCCCGGTTGGCGGACGTGGGTCCCGGCGACGCCGTGGTCGAGGTCGGCGCCGGGCTCGGCTCGCTGACGCTGGCCCTGGCCGACACGGGCGCCGAGGTCGTCGCGGTGGAGGCCGACCCCCACCTGCTGCCCGTGCTGGAGGAGGTCCTGGCCGGCCGGGGCGTGCGCCTGGTGGGCGGCGACGCCCGCCGACTGGCCTGGGACGAGGTCCTGGCGGGACGGCCCCGCTGGTCGCTGGTCGCCAACCTCCCCTACAACGTGGCGACCCCGCTCGTGCTCGACCTGCTCGACGACGTGCCGCGGATCGACCGGTACCTGGTCATGGTGCAGCGCGAGGTGGGCGAGCGCCTGGCGGCGGCGCCGGGCACCGACGCCTACGGCATCCCGTCGGTCAAGGTCGCCTACCACGCCGTCGCCGAGGTGGTCGGCCACGTGCCGCCCTCGGTGTTCGTCCCCCGTCCCCGGGTCGACTCGGTGCTGGTGCGCCTGGTCCGGCGCGACCGCCCGGCCGTCGACGCCGACCCCGAGGTGCTGTTCGGCTTGGTGCGGGCGGCCTTCGGCCAGCGCCGCAAGATGCTGCGCCGCTCGCTGGCGGGTCGGGTCGACGACGCCGCGTTCGCCGACGCCGGCATCGACCCGCGGGACCGGCCCGAGCGCCTCGGCATCGAGGCGTGGGGCCGCCTCGCCGACGTCGTCGCGGCCCGGCGGTAGGTTCGGGCCCGTGCCCGTCCTCGTCGCGCCGGCCAAGCTCACCCTGTCGCTGCGGGTCACCGGCGTGCGCGACGACGGCTACCACCTCATCGACGCCGAGATGGTCACGCTCGACCTCCACGACAACGTGGCGCTCGACGAGGGCGGTGACGGCTTGGAGGTCCACGGGGCGGGCGGCGAGGTGCTCGCCGCCGAGCCACCCGAGCAGAACCTGGTCGTGCGGGCGCTGCGCCTCGCCGGTCGCCGGGCCCGTGTCCGGATCGACAAGCGCATCCCCCCGGGGGCCGGGCTCGGTGGCGGGTCCGCCGACGCCGCCGCCGTGCTGCGCTGGGCGGGGGTCGCCGACCTGCAGGCGGCGGCCGCGCTGGGCGCGGACGTGCCGTTCTGCGTGGTCGGTGGTCGGGCGAGGGTCCGAGGGATCGGCGAGGTCGTGGAGCCGCTGCCCTTCGTGGCGCGCACCCTCACCCTGCTGACCCCACCCTTCGGGTGCGCGACCCCCGCCGTCTACCGCGCCTGGGACCGGCTCGGCGGCCCGAGGGCCGACGGCCCCAACGACCTCGAGCCGGCCGCGCTGGCCGTCGAACCCCGGCTGGCGGCGTGGCGCGACCGCCTGGCCGAGGCGAGCGGGCAGGCGCCCGTGCTCGCCGGCAGCGGCTCGACGTGGTTCGTCAGCGGGGCGTTCCCCGGCGAGGGGCGGCTGGTGTGCCAGACGGTGCCGGCCCCGAGCCCCGTCGACCCGCTCCCCGGGTAGCAGGCACCGACCCGGCCGAGGCCGGGGTCGTGGCGGTGGACCGAGAGGGAGGGCGGCCGGCTACTTGCCGGCGGCTCGGCGCTGGAAGCGCGTGCGCTTGAGCATCTTCTTGTGCTTCTTCTTGCGCATGCGCTTGCGGCGCTTCTTGATCAGTGAACCCATGGCGCCCGGGAATCTACCGGCGGGCCCGCCGCCGATGCGAAACGCCACCGACGGCGGGCGCCGGGCCGGGCTCGGGGGCAGGGACTCGAACCCCGAAGTCGAGGACCAAAACCTCGCATGTTGCCGATTACATCACCCCCGAAGGTGGACCCGAACCTACCGCCTGGCTGCGCCGGGCGCCGGTCCGGATGCGGCCGGCAGGGTGTTCCGCGGCCCGGCGCTCCGCACTAGAAAAGGGGCCATGAACGACCGCCCGCTGTCGGCCATCGTGCTCGCCGCCGGCGAGGGGACCCGCATGCGGTCCGCCCGGCCCAAGCCCCTGCACCTGCTGTGCGGCCGGGCCATGCTCCTGTACGTGATCGACGCCCTGGGCGGCTGCTCGCCCAAGCGGGTCGTCGTGGTCGTCGGCCACGGGGCCGAGCGGGTCACCAAGAAGCTGCAGGAGCACGGCCCCGACGACGTGGTCCTCGACTACGTCGAGCAGCACGTGCAGCGGGGCACGGGCGACGCCGTGTCCGTCGGGCTGACCGCCTTCCCCGACGACGAGCTCGACGAGGCCGAGGGCGACGTGCTGGTGCTGCCCGGCGACACCCCGCTGCTGCGGCCCGAGACCATCGCCGCGCTGGTCGAGACCCACCGGGGCGCCGACGCCGCCTGCACGGTGCTGACCGCCCGGGTGCCCGATCCCACCGGCTACGGCCGGGTCGTGCGGGGCAAGGACGATCGGGTCCGCCGCATCGTCGAGCAGAGCGACGCCGACGACGACGAGCGGGCGATCGACGAGATCAACACCTCGATCTACTGCTTCCGCCAGAGCGTGCTGGCGCCGGCGCTGCGCCGGCTCAGCCCCGAGAACGCCCAGGGCGAGTACTACCTGACCGACGTGGTCGAGGTCCTCCACGACGCCGGGTACACGGTCACGTCGATGGTCGTCGACGACTTCCGCGAGACCCAGGGGGTCAACGACCGCGTCCAGCTCGCCGGCGCCGAGGCCGAGCTGCGGCGGCGCACCAACGAGAGCTGGCTGCGACGGGGCGTCACCATGGTCGACCCCGACCGCACCTACATCGACGCCACGGTCTCGCTGGCCGGCGACGTGACGCTGTTCCCCGGCACGATCCTGCAGGGCCAGTGCGTCGTCGGGGCCGGCGCCGAGCTGGGCCCGAACACCCGCCTGGTCGACTGCGCCGTCGGTGAGGGGGCCGTGGTGGAGGCCACCACCGGTCGCGATGCCGAGGTGGGCGCCGGTGCCCAGGTCGGCCCCTACGCCGTCCTCGAGCCGGGCTCGTCGGTGCCGGACGGCGTCCGCACGGGCGCGTTCTACACTGCGGAGGCCGCCGATCAGCCGGGATCGGGCTGACCTGCGGCGCGCAGACGGAGCCACCACGAGCCGAGGGGCGGTCATGGAGCTGGTCAGCAAGAAGCGCCTGCACCTGGTGTCCGGGCGGGCCAACCTGGCGCTGGCCGAGGAGATCGCCGCCGAGCTCGGCGTACCGCTCGGTGACGCCAACCTGGCCGAGTTCGCCAACGGCGAGCTGCACTGCCGCTTCGGCGAGTCGGTTCGGGGCACCGACGTGTTCATCGTGCAGACCCACACCGCGATCGACGGCCACAGCCTCAACGACGCGCTGATGGAGCAGCTGATCATGGTCGACGCCGCCCAACGGGCCTCGGCCAAGCGCATCACGGTGGTGTGCCCCTACTACGGCTACTCGCGCCAGGACCGCAAGGCCGAGGGCCGCGAGCCGATCACCGCCAAGCTGGTGGCCAACATGTTCAAGACGGCCGGGGCCACGCGGATCATCAGCGTCGATCTGCACTCGGGACAGATCCAGGGCTTCTTCGACGGCCCCGTCGACCACCTCACGGCCATGCCGGTCCTGTGCGACTACATGCGCGGCCTCGGTGACGACCTCGTGATCGTGTCGCCCGACGCCGGGCGGGTGAAGGTGGCCGAGCGCTACGCCAACCAGCTCCACGCCGACCTCGCCATCGTGCACAAGCGGCGGGTCAAGGGGCAGAAGAACGAGGTCGAGGCGCGCGACGTCGTCGGCGAGGTCGACGGCCGGACCTGCGTGCTCATCGACGACATGATCGACACCGGCGGCACCATCGTCGCCGCCGCCGACCAGCTGATGGACCACGGGGCCACCGCCGTGTACGCCGCCTGCACCCACGGCGTGCTCTCGGGGCCGGCCATCGACCGCCTCAAGAACTCCGCCATCGCCAAGGTGGTCACCACCAACACCCTGCCGCTGCCGCCCGAGAAGCAGATCGACAAGATCGAGGTCCTGTCGGTCGCCGGCATCATCGCCGACGCCATCGACGCCGTGTTCGAGGACACGTCGGTGAGCGAGATCTTCGGCGGGGCCAACCAGAGCTGACGGGCTCGGGTCCCGGACCCTCGGCGAAGGACGGACGTGCAGCTCGAGTGGCCGCTGGTCGGTCGGTCCCGCGAGCTCGAGCGGGTCGCGCAGGCGCTGGCGCGCGACGACGTCTCCGGCGTCGTGCTGTACGGCCCGGGTGGCGTCGGCAAGACCCGCCTCGCCGCCGAGTGCCTCGAGCTCGGTGACAAGGCGGGGTTCGCGACGGCTCGCGCCGTGGCCACCCGGGCCTCCCAGGACATCACCCTCGGCGCGCTCGCCCCGCTGCTGCCCGATGTCGGCGACCGCACCTTCAACCTGCTCGGAGCCGCCCGGGAGGCGCTGGCGGTGCGGGCCGGCGATCGGCCCCTGCTGCTGTTCGTCGACGACGGCCACCTGCTCGACGAGGTGTCGGCCTCGCTGCTGCTGCAGATCGCCGCCGACCGGCAGGTGTTCGTGCTGGTGACCGTGCGCTCCGGTGAGGAGGTCAGCGACGCCATCACCGCGCTGTGGAAGGACGGCCACGCCGAGCGCATCGACGTGCCGCCGCTCAGCGACGCCCAGACCGACGAGCTGGTGCACGAGGTCCTCGCCGGTGCCGTCGATCCGCTGGCGGCAGCCGAGCTGACCCGGATCTCCTCGGGCAACCCGCTGGCCCTGCGCGAGCTGCTGCTGGCCACCGACGAGGCCGGGGTGCTGCGCCGGGACCACGGCATGTGGCGCCTCGCCGGTCCCGTGCTCGTCTCGGCCCGCCTGGTCGACCTGGTCGAGGAGCGGCTCGGCACCCTGTCGGCGCCCGAGTACGAGGTGCTCGAGTACGTGGCCCTCGGCGAGCCGCTCGGCCTCGGCCTGCTCGAGGGGCTGGCCGCCCCCTCGGCCATCGAGTCGCTGGAGCGGCGGGGCCTGATCGAGGTGCGCGAGGACGAGCGCCGCCTGGAGGTGTGGCTCGGCCATCCGCTGCACGGCGAGATCGTGCGGGCCGGCCTGGGCGCGGTGCGCACGAGGACGGTGCTGCGGTCCCTCGCCGACGCCGTCGAGACCGCCGGCATGCGCCGCCGGGGCGACCTGCTGCGGGTCGCGACCTGGCGGCTGGAGTCCGGGGGTCGGGCCGAGACCGACCTGCTGGTGGCTGCTGCCCGCCAGGCCTTCCTCGTGCTCGACGTCGACCTCGCCCGCCGCCTCGCCGGGGCGGCGTGGGAGCTCGAGCCGACGGTGGCGGCCGGCCACCTCCTCGGCCACGTCCTGTGCGACCTCGGTCGCTTCGACGAGGCCGCCGACGTGCTGGCCACCACCACCGAGCTGGTGGCCGACGACGCCGATCGGGTCCTCGTCGCCATGTCGCGTACCGAGAACCTGTACCGGATGGGCCGCATCGACGAGGCGATCGCCGTGAACCTGGCCGAGGAGGGCCTGGTCGTCGACGACGACTGGCGGCTCGAGCTGGCCTGCCACCGGGCCACCCACGAGCTGCTGGCGGGCCGGCCGACCGAGGCCCTCGCCATCGTGGGCCCGGCGCTGGCGGGCACCGCCGTGCGCCCCCTGGTCGAGGGGGCCATCGCCGGGGGCACGGCCATGACCTTCGACGGCCGTCCGGAGACGGCCATCGCCCTGCACGAGCGGGCCTACGCCGCCCACCTCGAGATCTGGGAGCACGAGCTGTTCCAGTCCGAGCCGGGGATCCAGGCCATCGGGATCATCCAGGGCCTCATCAACAGCGGGCGCCTCGGTGAGGCCCGGGCGCTGCTCGACCTGGCCTGGCAGGCGGCGTCGGAGTCGCGGACCCTGGCGGCGCTGGGCTGGTTCGCGCTGCAGTACGGCAACCTGACCGTGGTCACCGGCGACATGGAGGACGCCCTCGGCTGGTACCGGACCGCGGTCGAGCACTTCCAGGCGAGCAAGCAGGTCTCCCGGCAGCGCTGGGCCCACGCCGGCGCCGCCCTGGCGGCGGCGTCGCTGGGCCGGCCCGACGTCGCCGACGAGCAGCTGGCGGCCATCGAGGCCTCGGGCAGCGAGCCGGGCTTCCTCGAGGCGCTGGTGCTCGACGCCCGGGCGTGGGCCCTGGCCGCCCGGGGCGACCTCGCCGAGGCCCACGCCCTGCTCGACCGGGCCGCCGACGAGGCGCTCGACGGGCAGCGCACCTGTGCCAGCGTGGCCCTGCACAGCCTCGCCCGCCTGGGCCGCCCGGCGGCGGCGTTGGAGCGGATCCTGTCGGTGGCCGCCGACGCCGAGGGCCGGCTGATCCCCGCCCGCGCCACCCACGTCGCCGCCCTCGCCGCCGACGACGGCGGGGAGCTGCTGGCGGTCGCCACCACCTTCGAGGACCTCGGTGCGCTGCTCTACGCCGCCGAGGCCGCCGCCGACGCCGCCCGAGCGCTGCGCCGGGCCGACCGGTCCCGGGACGCCTCGGCCGCCGCCCAGCGGTCGCGGCACCTGGCGTCTCGCTGCCCGGGGGTGTCGACCCCGGCGTTGGCCCTGGTCGAGACCGCCTCACCCCTGACCCGACGCGAGCGGGAGGTGGCGCTGCTGGCCGCGCAGGGGATGGCGAGCAAGGCGATCGCCGACAAGCTGTTCCTGTCGGTGCGCACCGTCGACAACCACCTCCAGCGCGCCTACGAGAAGCTGGGCGTGTCCGGGCGCGAGGAGCTCGCCACCATCGTCGAGCAGCTCACCTGAGGCCCGGCGACGGGGGCTCGCCGCGCTGCTCGCTCAGCGGTGGCTCGCGGCGCGCTGGCTCAGCTGTGGCGCTTGTGGGCCCAGAGCCCGACCGAGACGGTGCCCCTGAGGAACAGCCCGGCCCAGATGCCCGTCCACAGGGCGATCACGCCGATGGCGGCGGGGTCCCACGTCCCGTCGCTGCGGGCGTTGAGGAACCACACCATGGCGAAGATGACGACGATGAAGAACGCGATGCCGATCGCCGAGCCCCGGATGATCGCCCAGGCGAACCCCATGTCCTCCTTCTCGTCGATGGGACCGGTCTCGGACTCGTGGGTCTCGGTGGACTCGGTGGACGGGCTGGGCGTGGACATGGCGCGCTCCTCGGACGGCTCGCACGGGCTCTCCGGCAGCCTCCCGCAGCGGCGGGGGCGCCGGAAGGGCCCATTGTCACATGGCCGGGCACCCCGACGGGCACAGCGCACCCCGCAGCCGACCGGGACGACGCGGGAACGCCGCTGGACCGACCCGCGTGCCGAGCGCCCGGTCGACGGTCGGCCGGCGAATTCCCACCCCGGGAGCCGCCCGGTAGCCTTGCAGGCCGTTGTCCGCTCCTCGCCGCCACCGGCGCGCCTGGGGAGCCCCCAGCCACAGGAGCCCACGAGCACCATGGACGTTTCGCTCACCGTCGAGACCAGCCGCGAGACCGGCACCCGGGCTGCCCGCCGCCTTCGGGCCACCGGCAAGATCCCCGGCGTCGTGTACGGCCTCGGCACGGAGGCCAAGCCCGTGGTCGTCGAGTGGCCCGACCTGCGCAAGGCGCTGTCGACCGGCGCCGGCGTCAACGCCCTCATCGACCTCACCGTCGACGGCGACACCCGGTTGTCGATGGTCAAGGACCTCCAGCGCGACCCGGTCCGCCGCACGGTCACCCACGTCGACTTCCTGCTCATCGACCCCGACACGCCGCTCAGCGTCGACGTGCCGGTGTCGCTGGTGGGCACCGCTCCCAAGCTCGACGCCCTCAAGGGCATGGTCGACCAGCTGCGCCACACGCTGACCGTCAGCGCCAAGCCCGGCGCCATCCCGAACGCGCTCGAGGCCGACATCTCCGACCTCGACATCGGCACCGCCATCAAGGCCGGCGACATCCCGCTGCCCGACGGGGTCACCAGCGCCGTCGACCCCGACGTCGTCGTGGCCCAGGGCTCGGCCACCCGGTCGACGCTGCTGCTGCAGGGCAAGATCACCGAGGACGAGGGCGAGGAGGGCGAGGGCGGCGCCGAGGGCGGCGAGGCCGAGGCCGGCGAGGACGGCGAGGGCGACTAGCCGCGGTCGCCGGCCGCGTCGGAGCCACGCCATGCCTCGCGGGGCCGGCCCGAGCGACGGGGACGCCCGCCGACCTGCTGGTCGTCGGGCTGGGCAACCCCGGCGCGAGTACGCCCACACCCGCCACAACGTCGGCTTCGACGTCGTCGAGCTGCTCGCCGAGCGCCATGGTGGGCGGTTGCGCAAGGGCAAGGGCGCGCGCTCGTCGACGAGGTCCGCATCGGCGGGCGACGGGTGGCGCTGGCCGAGCCCCAGACGTACATGAACCTGTCGGGCGAGTCGGTCGCCCCGCTGGTGCGCCGCTTCGGCATCGACGACCTGCACCACCTGGTCGTCGTGCACGACGAGCTCGACCTGCCGGCCGGCCGCCTGCGGGTGAAGGTCGGTGGGGGCTCGCCGGCCACAACGGGCTGCGGTCGATCAGGCCCACCTCCACGACGACGACTTCGTGCGCGTCCGCATCGGGGTGGGCAAGCCGCCGAGCAAGGAGCACGGTGCCGACCACGTGCTGCGCCGGGTGGGCAAGGCAGAGCGACAGCTGCTCACCGAGGTCGTCGCGGTGGCGGCCGATGCCGTGGAGGCCATCCTGGCCGACGGCGCCGAGGCCGCCATGAACGCCTTCAACGGCACCGATCTGGCGGCCGGCCCGGCCTGACCTGACCGCCGTCGGACCCGTCGAGCGCCGCCGGTAGCCTGACCGGGCTTCCCATGGCCTCCAACCTCGCCGCGCTCGCCCTCCTCCGCGACGATCCCGGGCTGCTCGGCGCGCTCGGGCGCACGTCGACGGTGCTCGCCGTGCCCGAGCCGGCCCGGGCCATCGCCGTCGCCGGACTGTCGCACCTGTCGAGCCGCCGTCCGATCGTCGTCGCGGTCCCGACCACCACCGACGCCGAGCGCCTCGCCGGCGACCTGCGGGCCTACCTCGGCGATCGGGAGGTCGAGGACCTGCCGGCGTGGGAGACCCTGCCCTTCGAGCGGATGAGCCCGACCGTCGCCACCATGGGCCAGCGGCTCCGGACCCTCTGGCGCCTGCGCGATCCCGCCCGCGCCCCGGCGGTGGTGGTGGCCCCGGTCCGGGCGCTGCTCCAGCGCCTCGGCCCCCACGTCGAGGACGTCGAACCGCTGGTCGTGCGGCCCGGCGACCGGCTGGACCCGGTGGAGGTCGTGGATCGCCTGGTGGCCGACGGCTACCGGCGCGAGTACCAGGTCGAGCACCGCGGCGAGGTGGCGGTGCGCGGCTCGATCGTCGACGTGTTCCCCGCCACCGCCGACGTGCCGGTGCGCATCGACCTGTGGGGCGACGAGGTCGACCGCCTGACCGAGTTCTCCGTCACCGACCAGCGCTCCACCGCCGACGTGGACGAGGTGGAGATCTTCCCGTGCCGGGAGCTGCTGCCCACCGACGAGGTCCGCGCCCGGGCCGAGCAGCTGGTGGCGAGCGAGCCGTGGGGGCGCGAGCAGTGGGAGCGCCTCGCCGAGGGCCTGACCTTCGACGGGATGGAGTCGTGGCTGCCGTGGCTCACCGACGACGAGCGGGTCGTGTTCGACCTGCTCGACCGCTCGGCGCAGATCCTGCTCGTGGAGCCGCGCCGCCTGCGCGACCGCGCCGGCGACATCCTGGCCGAGGAGGCCGACCTCGAGGCCACGCTGTCGAGGACGTGGGGCGCCGAGGGCCGCGAGTTCCCGGCGCTGCACCTGCCCTTCGACCGGCTGCTGGCCGGCACCGAGGCCCCGGCGTGGACCGTCACCGTGGCGCCCGAGGGCCCCGAGGTCGCCACCGTGGCCGCCGCCGGCTGGGCCCCCGTCCACGGCGAGGGCGACCACCTCGTGCGCCAGCTGCGCGACCTGCTGGCCGACGGCTACCGCGTGGTCGTGGGCGCCGACGGCGCCGGGTCGGCGGCGCGGCTCGCCGCGGTGCTGCACGACCACGGCCTCGTGGCGGGCCTCGACGTCGACGGCAGCGCCGACCTCACCGCCGCAGGCATCGTCGTCACCGTCGCCCCGCTCGAGCGCGGCTTCGTGCTCCCGTCGGTCCGCCTGGCCGTGCTGGCCGAGGCCGACGTCACCGGTCGTCGTCGGGCCCACCGGCGGGCCCGCCCGCGGCGCTCGGCGGGCGAGGCCGGCTTCTTCGACGACCTGTCACCCGGCGACCACGTCGTGCACCACCAGCACGGGGTGGCCCGCTACGGCGGCATGGTGAAGCGGGCCATCAACGGCGTGGAGCGCGACTACCTGCTGCTCGAGTACCGCGGCGACGACCGGCTCTACGTCCCGTCCGACCAGATCGACGCCGTGCGCCACTACACCGGCGGCGACTCGCCGAGCCTGTCCAAGCTCGGCGGCAGCGACTGGTCCAAGACCAAGGCCCGGGTGCGCTCGGCGGTGGCCGAGATCGCCCAGGAGCTGGTCGTGCTCTACCAGACCCGGGTCAACACCGCCGGCCACGCCTATCCCGACGACACGCCGTGGCAGCACGAGCTGGAGACGGCCTTCCCCTACGAGGAGACGCCCGACCAGCTCAAGGCCATCGAGGACGTGAAGGCCGACATGGAGGCCGCGGTCCCGATGGACCGCCTCGTGTGCGGCGACGTCGGCTTCGGCAAGACCGAGGTCGCCATCCGCGCCACGTTCAAGGCGGTGCAGGACGGCCGCCAGGTGGCGGTGCTGGTGCCCACCACGCTGCTGGCCCAGCAGCACTTCCAGACCTTCTCCGAGCGCTTCGCCGGCTACCCGGTGCGGGTGGAGGTGCTCAGCCGCTTCCTCACGCCGGGGCAGGCCCGCAAGGTCGTCGACGGGGTGCGCGACGGCGAGGTCGACGTCGTCATCGGCACCCATCGCCTCCTGTCCGAGGACATCACCTTCAAGGACCTCGGCCTGCTGGTCGTCGACGAGGAGCAGCGGTTCGGGGTGACCCACAAGGAGAAGATCAAGCAGCTGCAGGTGGGCGTCGACGTGCTCACCCTGACGGCGACGCCCATCCCGCGGACCCTCGAGATGAGCCTCACCGGCATCCGCGACCTGACGATCCTCAACACCCCGCCCGCCGAGCGCCAGCCCATCCTCACCTACGTCGGCGAGTACGACGAGCGGGCCGTGGCCGAGGCCATCCGGCGCGAGCTGCTGCGCGAGGGCCAGGTGTTCTTCGTGCACAACCGGGTCCGCGACATCGAGAAGGTGGCCGCCGAGGTGCGCGACCTGGTGCCCGAGGCGCGCGTCGCCGTGGCCCACGGCCAGATGGACGAGGGGTCCCTCGAACAGGTCGTCTACGACTTCTGGGAGGGCGCCTACGACGTCTTGGTGTGCACCACCATCATCGAGTCGGGCATCGACATGCCCACGGTCAACACCCTGGTCGTCGACCGGGCCGACCTGCTCGGGCTCGGCCAGCTGCACCAGCTGCGGGGTCGGGTCGGCCGGGCCGGCCAACGGGCCTACGCCTACCTGTTCTTCCCCCCCGATCGGGCCCTCACCGAGGAGGCCTACGAGCGGCTCAAGACGATCGGGGAGGCCACCGAGCTCGGATCCGGCTTCAAGATCGCCATGCGCGACCTCGAGATCCGGGGGGCGGGCAACCTGCTCGGCACCGGCCAGTCCGGCCACATCGCCGCCGTGGGCTACGACCTGTACTGCCAGATGGTCACCGAGGCCGTGGCCGAGCTGAAGGGCGAGGAGGTGCGCGAGCCGGCCGAGATCAAGCTCGAGCTGCCCCTCGACGCCAACCTGCCCAAGGACTACGTGGCCCGCGAGGACCTGCGGCTCGAGGCCTACCGCCGGCTCGCCGCGGTCACCGACCTGGAGGAGGTGGCCGACATCCGCACCGAGTGGGAGGACCGCTACGGGCCGGTGCCGCCCGAGGCCGAGGCGCTGCTCGAGGTGGCCCGCCTGCGGGCCGAGTGCGTGCGCACCGGCGTGCGGGAGGTCACCGTCACCACCGGCTCCGGCGGCGCCGGCGGGTTCGGCGGCCCGAAGCACGTGGCCCGCATCTCGCCGATCAAGCTCCCGACGTCCAAGCAGCTGCGCCTCCAGCGCCTCTACAAGGGCGCCGTCTACAAGGACGAGGCCGCCCAGCTCCAGCTGCCGGTGCGGGCGGCGCGCGACGCGGTGGCGACCGTCGAGGGAGCCCTGCGCGAGCTGGTGCCTCCCGCGCCGGCCCCGGCCCCGTCGTGACCCGTCCGGCATCGCACGCCCCGTGTCGGCGAACGGCCCTGGGCGGGTTCCGGTCATGGATCTGCGTGCTGGGGCGCTCGAAACGATGACGAGAACGGCCCTGGGCGGGTTTGGCGGCCGGCCCGTGACTGGTCCGGGATCGGCCCGGTCCGTAGGCTGGCGCTCCTTGTGACACGCCTTCCCCGCCTCCTCGTCGCGGCCGTCCTGGCCGCCCTGCTCGCCGTCGTCTCCGGGGCCTGTGCGGTCGTGCAGCCCAACGCCCTGACCGTCGGCTCGCGGTCGCTGTCGGACCAGGACTTCCTCGACACGATGGCCAAGGTCTCGGCGAGCCCGACGCTGGTCCAGCAGCTCGGCGTCACCGGCGCCGACGCCACGGCCGCCAAGAACGGCCAGGCCTATCCCACGACGATGACGGCCCAGGTGCTCACGCTGTACGCCCAGAGCTGGCTGTTCATCGACCTGGTCGCCCAGCGCGGCATCGCCGTCACCGACCAGCAGCGCGAGGAGGGCAGGCAGGCGCTCGCCCAGCTGGTGGGCGGCTCGTCGTCGACCCAGGCCGGCGCCTCCGCCGCGTCGCTCGACGCGCTCGGTCCGCTGCAGCCCGTCCTCGTCGAGGGGTACGCGGCGCAGACGGCGCTCGGCGAGAGCCTGCTGAACCCCGACGAGGTGGCGGCCAAGGGGCGCGCGGCCTACGACGCCAACAAGGACCAGCTCGTCCAGGCGTGCGCCAGCGTCATCCTGATCGCCCCGCCCGGGGCCGACACCGCCACCACGGCCCCCAGCGCGGCCGACATCGACGCGCAGCAGGCCCGGGCCGATTCCGTGAAGGCCCGCCTCGACGGCGGTGCCGACTTCGCCGCGGTGGCCGCCACCGAGAGCGCCGAGCCCCAGAGCCGGGCCCAGGGCGGCTCGATCGGCTGCCGGAGCCGGTCGCAGTCGGCCTCGCTCCCGCAGGAGTTCGTCGACGCCCTGTTCGTGGCGCCGGTGGGCCAGGTCACCGGCCCGCTGCGCTCCGCCGACGGCTGGTACCTGATCAAGGTCACGTCGCGCGACGCGCCGCCCTACGAGCAGGTGCAGGCCCAGATCGAGAGCCAGGTCCGCCAGACCGACGGGCAGAAGGCCATCGGAGCCGCCTTCGCCGAGGCGGTCAAGGGCATGACGGTCACCGTCGACCCCCGCTACGGCCGGTGGGATCCGGCCCAGCAGGCCGTGGCGCCACCGC
Source organism: Acidimicrobiales bacterium (assembly GCA_041394145.1). Lineage (GTDB taxonomy): Bacteria > Actinomycetota > Acidimicrobiia > Acidimicrobiales > Acidimicrobilacustridaceae > JAWKIW01. Next base: position 142,807 of record JAWKIW010000011.1, on the reverse strand, counting down.
AGGGCGCACAGCCGCCGCCGACGTCGCCGCTCGCCCCGGGCGCGCGTGCCGGCGGCACCGACCTCGGCGGTGGGGTCTCGGTGCAGACCGGGCCCGACGGCCAGCCCCAGCTGGTCGGGCCCGACGGGCAGCCGATCGACGCCAGCGCCCTCGGTGGCGGCGGTGCGGCCTCGTCCGGTGCGGCGTCGTCCGGTGCGGCGTCCGGCGCCGGCTCGTCGGCGGGCGGCGCGGCGGCGTCGTCGACCACGACACGGCCGTGACCTCGCGGCCGGCGACCGGCCGGCGGGCCGTCCTCGTGGCCGTCCTCGCGCTGACCGCCGTGCTGGCGGCCGGCTGCTCGGGCTCGTCCTCGAGCACGGCGTCGACCTCGACGACGCGGCCCACGGCGTCGACGACCCCGCCGCCGCCCGCTGGAGTGGCGCTGCAGGTGAACGACTGGCAGCTGCCTCGGGCGACGCTCGACGACTGGCTGGCCCAGGTGCGGGCCAACAAGCTCTACCTCGGGTCCTGGCAGGCGGCCAACGGCGTGTCGCCGCTGCAGGAGGGCACCGACCAGCTCACGGCGGACTTCGTGGCCTCCTTCCTCAACGAGCAGCTCAGCTTCCAGGTCGCCCAGCAGCTGCTGACCCAGCGCAACGTCACCCCGAGCGACGCTGATCGGGCCGAGGCGACCCGACGGCTGGGCGAGGGGGTGGCCGCCGGGGTCGGAGCCGGGGCGGGGTCGGCGACCGCACCCACCCCGGAGGAGGCCCAGCGCCTCGGCGAGCAGCTGCTCGCCGGGTTCGGGTCCTACGGGCCCGTGGTGCGCGACGGGGTGGCCTCGTTCATCGCCTTGCGCAACGCCCTGGGCGGTGCCGACCGCGAGCAGGCGCTGCGCACGCTCTACGAGCAGAACAAGGAGGGGCTGACCGAGGTGTGCGCGTCCCACGTGCTCGTCGCCAGCAGCGCCGCCGACGGCGGTGCCGGCGACGCCGGTGCCACCGGCACCACCCTCGCGTCACGTGACGCCGCGGCCGCCCGGGCCCGCGCCGAGGAGGCGAAGGCGAAGCTCGACGCCGGGGTGCCCTTCGCCGACGTGGTCGCCGAGTACTCCGACGATCCCGCGACCAAGGACAAGGGCGGCGACCTCGGCTGCGTGTCGATCGGCCAGTACGCGCAGGCCTTCGCCGACGCCGTGCGCACCGCGCCGATCGGCCAGGTGATCGGGCCCGTCACCACGCCCTACGGCGAGCACCTGATCGTCGTGCGGTCCCGGCGCGACCCGACGTTCGAGGAGGTCCGCGACCGCCTGGCCCGCGCCTACGACCAGGGCGGCAGCGATGCGCTGGTCCGGGCCCTCGAGGAGGCCATGCGCGCCTCCCGGCTGCTGATCGACCCGACCTTGGGCCTGTGGGACCCCGACCGGGCCACCATCGTGGCGCCCGACGCGGCCGGCACCCCGAAGCTCGAGCTGAGCCCGGCACCGGAGGGGTCGCTGCCGACGTCGGGCGGCCCGGCGAGGTCCGTCCCCGCCGGTGGGCTGCCGACCGTGCCGTCGTCCGCGCCCGGCTGACGGCTGGGTCCCGGGACGGCTGGGTCTCGGGACGGCTGGGTCCCGGGACGGCTGGGTCTCGGGGCGCGGCCGGGTCTGCAACGATGCGGGGCGTGGCGACCGTCGTGGTGATCGGGTTGGGACCAGGAGGCGACGACCTCGTCACGGCTGCCGCCCGAGCGGCCGTCGAGCGGGTGCCGGTGCGGTTCGTGCGCACCCGGCGCCATCCCTCGGCCGGGGTCGTCGGCGAGGACGCCCACGCCTTCGACGACGCCTACGAGACGGCCGACACCCTCGACGAGGTGTACGCCCGCATCGTCGACGCGATCGCCGAGGCCGCCGTCGCCGAGGACGAGGTCCTCTATGCCGTGCCGGGATCGCCCGTGGTGGCCGAGCGAACCGTCGAGCTGCTGCGGGACGACCCGCGTGTCGACGTCGTGCTCGTGCCCGCGCTGTCGTTCCTCGACCTCGCCTGGGTCCGCCTCGGCGTCGACCCGGTCGCCGGTGGGGTGCGGGTGGTCGACGGTCAGCGCTTCGCGGTGGAGGCGGCCGGGGAGCGGGGACCGCTGCTCGTGGCCCAGTGCGACTCGCCCGAGGTGCTGGCCGCGGTGAAGCTGGCGCTCGGTGATGCCATCGACGTGGCCGGCCTCGAACCGTCGGCGGCGCCTCCCGTCGTCGTGCTGCAGCGGCTCGGGCTGCCCGACGAGGCCGTCTTCGAGGTGGCCGTCGACGATCTCGATCGCGACGTGGAGCCCGACCACCTCACGTCGCTGTACCTGCCGTCGGTCGCCACCCCCGTCGCCGGTGAGGTCGCCCGCTTCGCCGAGCTCGTGGCCACCCTGCGCCGGGAGTGCCCGTGGGACCGGGAGCAGACCCACGAGTCGCTCCGCCGCCACCTCCTCGAAGAGGCCTACGAGGTGCTCGACGCCATCGACCACCTCGACGAGGAGCGCGGCGAGGGCTTCGAGCACCTCGAGGAGGAGCTCGGCGACCTGCTGTTCCAGGTGGTGTTCCACGCCGCCATCGCGCAGCAGGAGGGGCGGTTCACCCTCGCCGATGTCGCCCGGGGGATCCACGACAAGCTCCACGCCCGGCACCCCCACGTCTTCGGCGACGTCCGCGCCGACACCGCCGACGAGGTGCTGTCGAACTGGGAGCAGATCAAGAAGGCCGAGAAGGGGCGGGCCAGCGTCTTCGAGGGCATCCCCGACTCGCTGCCGGCGCTGCTGTTCGCGCTGAAGGTCCAGAAGAAGGCGGCGTCGCTGGGCGAGCTGGGCGAGGAGCTGCCGTCACCGGCCCGCTGGGATCCCGCCGTCGTCCGGGCCCGGCGCGAACCCGACGCCGAGTCGATCGGCGACCTGCTGTTCGCCGTGGTCAGCCTCGCCCGCCACCACGGCGTCGATCCGGAGATGGCGCTGCGCACCGCCGCCCTCGCCTACCGCAACCGCGTCCAGGAGCTCGAGCGATGACCGCTCCCACCCACCGGCGTTCCGGTGACGGTTGTCCGCACGTGGAGCGAAGAAGCGTCACCGGTTGGCGAGCCGCCGGCTCGGACGCCCCCGGCTCGGGTGCCCGGCGCGATGGGTGAGCCGGCCGGCGCACCGACCGACGGGTTCCCGCCCGGCGGGCCGCGCACCGTGTCGCGCGCGGCGTGGGAGGGGGGCGACGGCGTGCCGAAGCCCCAGATCGTGCTGGCCCTGCGGTCCGCCCAGAAGGCGTCCTACCTGCTCATGTTCCTGGCGATCATGTCGCCGCTCATCGTGCTGACGATCGCCGTGCGGGGCCTGCTGCCGGCCGTCAACGCCGCGGCCGCCTCGGCGGCCGTCGGACTGGCGCTGTTCGTGCTGCGCGGTGGTGACCGCCTCGGGCTCACCGTCGACGGCGTCCTCGTCGGCACCCGGTTCCGGCAGACGTTCACCTCGTGGGCCGACGTCAACGAGATCGAGACCCAGCGCATCCTCGGGGCCCGAAACCCCGTGATCCGGGGCCTGGCCTTCTCGGTGCGGGCCTTCGCCCCGCTCGACGGGCCGGCGACCTTCGGCGACGCCGAGTTCGACGAGAAGCTGGCCATGATCCGGGCGTACTGGTACGACCACCGCCCGACCTGAGGGGCCGGTGCCCGGCTCAGCCGGCGGTGGCGGGCTCGACGTCGAGGACCTGGCGGGCGATGCGCTCCTCGAGCTCGCGCTCGTTCCACCACGTGATCTGCAGCTGCTTGGCCCGGCGGAAGTACAGCTGGATGTCGTACTCCACGGTGAAGCCCACGCCGCCGAACACCTGCTGGGCCATGGCCGTCACGTCACGGAACGTCTTGCACGCGAACAGCTTGGCCATGGGCGCCAGGGTCGAGATGTCGCGGCCCTCGCTGCGGGCCCAGGCGGCCTCCCACACCAGGACCTCGGCACCGTCGACGTTGGTCTTGGCATCGGCGAGGTAGTGGCTGATGGCCATGAAGGCGCCGAGCGGCTTGTCGAACTGCTGGCGGTCCTTGGCGTACTGGGTCGTGATCTCGAGTGCGTAGCGGGCACCACCCACGGCGGACGCGGCCAGCAGGATGACGGCGTCGTGCATGAGCCGGTCCCAGGTCGCCCAGCCCGAGCCGGCGGCACCGACGCGGTCGGCCTCGGTGACGCGCACCCCCGAGAAGGTCACCGCGTGCTGGTTGTCCGAGGCGATCGTCTTCTGCTGCACGAGCGAGACGCCGTCGACGGCGGGGTCGACGAGGAACAGGTCGACGTCGGTCGCCCCGGCGCCGGTGCGGGCCAGCACGAGCAGGCGCTCGGCCGAGGAGGCGAAGGGCACGTGCCACTTCACGCCGTCGAGGACCCAGCCGTCGCCGTCGGGCGCGGCGGCGAGGTCCACGCCCTTCGGGCCGAAGCCGTGGTCGGGCTCGAGCCAGGCGACCGTGAAGATCGACTCGCCGGACACGATCCTGGGCAGCCACTCGGCCTTCTGCGCGTCGGTGCCGGCCGCGACCAGCGCCCCCGCTCCCAGCACGGCCGAGACCAGGTGCGGTGACGGCACCGCGCCCCGGCCCAGCTCCTCGTAGACGACGGCGCCCTCGATCATCGACATGCCCGAGCCCCCGAACTCGGTGGGCACCATCAGCCCGATGAGGTCGAGGTCGGCCAGCTGGGACCAGAGCTCGACGGAGTAGCCGACCTCGTCGTCCTCGAGCTCGCGCACGGTGGTGAGGGGCACCACGTCGTTGCACATGCTGCGCACGAGGTTGCGCAGCATCTCCTGCTCTTCGGTGAAGTCGAGGTCCATCAGGTGGTCTCCTGGTGTCGGGCGGGCAGATCGGCGGGACGGCGGACGTGGGGCAGGGGCCCCACCCGGGTCATCGGTCCGGGTCGGGGATCCACCGCTCCCCGCGGCGGGTCCAGGGGTTGTCGTCGGGCGTGGTGGGCAGCGCGACGCGCACGGCGCAGGTGGTCTTGACGTCGCCGTCGACGGTGAGGGCCACGTCGAGCGACGCCCAGCCGCAGCCGGTGGCGTCGGTGGACACGTCGGTGACGGTGCCGGCCAGCACCATGTGGTCGCCGGGGAACACCGACCCCTTCATGCGGAAGGTCATCTTGCCCAGGCGGCCCTTCGGGCCGGTCCAGTCGGTGACGAAGCGCTCGAACCAGGCGGCCTGGTTCGGGGTGTTCATGAAGATGTCCCGGGTGCCGTTGCGGTTGACGGCGAAGTCGTGGTCGTGGTGCATGGGTCGCCAGTCGCGCCGCCAGCGCGCCCAGCACGATGGTGGTGGCGGTGACGTCGTAGCCGAGGGCCGGCAGCTCCTCGCCGACGGCGACGTCGCCGAGCAGCCGCGACGAGGTGGACGCCTCGGTGGTGGCGGTGGTGTCGCCCATCACGCCTCCTCCCGCCGGTAGCCGAAGCCGGTGTAGCTCTCGACGCCGACCAGCTCGCCGGCGCCGTTGGTGTACTCGACGTCGATCACCCAGAAGCGGCCCGTGCCGAGCTTGGTGGTCTTCGGTGGGCTGACCGAGCGCAGGATCTGGCGGGTCTGCAGCACGTCGCCGGGTCGGACCGGCTCGTAGAAGGTGATCGAGTTGTCGCTCATCACCGCCTCGGGCAACCCGAAGCGCTCCTTGAGGTCGAAGTGCACCTGCAGCGGCAGGGCCTGCTCGGTGCGGCCCGGGGCCCAGTGGTGCGGTCGGAACCAGAGGCTGAGGGACGTCGGAGGGGCGATGGGGCCGTCGGTGAGCTCGTCGGCCACGTCGTCGTCCCAGAACAGCGGGTTGCCGTTCTCGACCGACGAGCAGCTCGTCCAGATGTAGCCCCGTTCGACGGGGAACTCGCCGGCTTGGTGGTACTGGCCGACGCCGATCAGCTGCTCGACGTCGTCGGGCAGGTCGTCGCGGTCGGCGACCTCGGCGGGGACGGGTGCGGGCGTGGTCACGCGGCGGCTCCTGGTTCGGTGGTGGCGGCGGGCACGGTCACGCCACGACGCCGTCGTCTCGGAGGCGGGCGATCTCGTCGGCGTCGAACCCCGCGTCGCCGAGCACCTCGTCGGTGTGGGTGGTCGACCAGTCGGGCAGGGTCACCGGTCCGTCGGGGGGCACGGTGCCGGCGAGCAGCGGACCGAGCTGGCGGAAGGTGCCGGCGGTCGGGTGCGACGCCCCGACGATGACGCCGCGGGCCTCGAACTGAGGGTCGTCGACCAGCTCGGGCACCGACAGCACCGGGGCGACGCACGTGTCGGCCGGGGCGAGCTCGGCGGCCCACTCGTCTCGCGTCCTGGTGGCGAAGGCGGCCCGCAGGTCGCCGCGGATGCGGTCCTGCACCTCGTCGTCGGTCTGGTGGTCGATCCACTGCTCGCAGCCCACCGCCCGGCACAGGTTGGCCCAGAAGTGCGGCTCGATGGCCCCCACCGCCAACCAGCCGCCGTCGGCGCACTGGTAGGTGTCGTAGCAGGCGAAGCGGCCGGTGAGGATGTAGTGGCCCGGCCCCGGGACGGTGCCGGTGGCGAGGTACTCGTCGACGTACAGCGCCATCAGGGCCAGCACGCCGTCGGCGATCGACACGTCGAGGAAGGCGCCCTCACCGGTGCGCTGGCGGCGCACCAGGGCGGCCAGCACCGCCATGACCGCGTGCATGCCGCCGGCGGCCATGTCGGCGACGGTGGCGCCGGGCAGCGGGGGCTTGCCCCCCGGGGCTCGCTCGCTGACGTCGAGGTAGCCGCCCACGGCGAGGTAGTCCACGTCGTGGCCCGCCCACTGCGACGCCGGCCCGGTCTGGCCGTAGCCCGACGTGGAGCAGTACACGATCGACGGGTTGGCGGCGGCGACCTCCTCGTAGCCGATGCCGAGCCGGTCGACGACGCCGGGCCGGAAGCTCTCGATGACCACGTCGGCCCGTGCCGCCAGCCGCAGGAACGCGGCCCTGCCGGCGTCGGCCTTGAGGTCGAGCAGCACCCGCTGCATGCCCCGGTGGCCGCCGTAGGCGTAGAAGGGCGGGGTGATCTGCACGCCCCCCGTGCGGTCTCCTCGCGCCTTGCCGCTCGGGCGGGGGACCGCACCGAGCTTGATGACCCGGGCGCCGTAGTCGGCCAGCATCCGCGAGGCGCGCGCCGCGGGCCCGACCGACGCGAAGTCGAGCACGGTGATGCCGTCGAGCATGGCGGACGGGCTCATCGGCGACGGGCGCGGGGCAGCGGTGGTCGGGACACGCCGTCTGTCAGAAGGTCTTCGGCAGGCCGAGGCCGCGGCGGGCGATGATGTTCTTCTGGATCTCCGAGGCGCCGCCGCCGATCGTGTCGATCACGGTGTAGCGGTAGGTCGACTCGGCTCGTCCCTCCATGGGGGCGTCCTCGGTGTGGACCCGCAGCTGGTTGCCGGGGCCGGCGATGTCCATCGAGGCGTCGGCGAGGCGCTTGGAGTACTCGGTCGCGAACAGCTTGTACTCGGACGCCTCGATCGTGGGCGGCGGCACCCGCTCGCCGTCGGCGGCGGCCTTGTTGGCCCGCTCCGCCGTGACCGACGCGGCGACGAACTTGAGCCCCAGCACCCGGGCCACCTCGGCCTGGGTGTGCAGCTGGGCGATGCGGCTGCGCACCACGGCGTCGTCGGAGAGGGGCTCGCCGTCGACCGTCGTCGTGCGCACGTACTCGGTCAGCAGGTCGAGGCGCTGCTTGATGGGGGAGTACGTGAACATGGTGAAGCGCTCGAGGTCGAGGGCCTCGGAGATGTACTGGAAGCCCTTGCCGACCTCGCCGACGACGTACTCGTCGGGGACGAACACGTCGTCGATGAACACCTCGTTGGTGCGCTCGTCGCCCATCGTCCAGATGCCGCGGATCTCCACGCCCGGTTGGTCGAGCGGCACGAGCATCAAGGTGATGCCGCGGTGCTTGTCGTTGGGGTCGGTGCGGGTGCCGAGCCAGTACCACTCGGCGAAGTGCGCCGAGGTGGTCCAGGTCTTCTGGCCGTTGAGGATCCAGCCGGTCTTGCCGTCTCGCTCGCCCCGCTCGGCCTTGAGCTTCATGGAGGCGGCGTCGGAGCCGGCGTTGGGCTCGCTGTAGCCGACGGCGAACTCGACCTCGTTGCGCAGGATCATGGGCAGGAACTTCTGCTTCAAGAAGTCGTTGCCGTGGGCGATCAGCGTCTTGCCGATGATGCCGACGCCCTTGCCGATCTGCGGTCCGCCCCGCCCGGCCAGCTGCTCGTTGAGCAGGTACTCGTAGACGCCCTCGCCGTCGGTGCCGCCGTACTCGGTGGGCCAGGTGATCCCGAGCCAGCCCTTCTCGCCCAGCTTGGCCATGAACTGGCGGCGCTTGGGGGTGTCGACGATCTGGGCCATGTTCTCCCGGGTGACGTCGAAGACCTCGGGGTCGTCGTTGGCGTCGAGGAAGGCCTCGACCTCCTTGACGAAGGCCTGCTGCTCGGGCGTGAAGTCGAAGTCCATGCGTCGCTCCGTGCGGTCGCACCGTCGGCCGATATCTGACGGATCGTCAGAATTGTAGGGGTCGCCGGGTGGTCGGCGCCACCGTCGGCCGTCGGGTCGACCGGCCGCCGCGCCCGTCTCGGTCCGGCCGACCAGCCCGGCCGGGCAGACTGTCGGCCGTGGCCGAGCCGAGCGCACCCGACCCCGCCGACGGCGTCATCGAGTTCGGCTGGGCCGACCCCGAGGTGGCGGTCATGCGCATGGACGAGCTGGCCCGTCGCCGCGACGGGTGGATCAACGTGTCGCCGAAGGTCGACGTCGAGGAGCCGCCCCCGGGGGCGCTGGCCAAGATCTTCGGCGCCCGCGGCCCGATGATCCCGGTGGGGACGTGGATCCCCGGCGCCCTCACCCGCTCCGGTGTCGAGCCCACCACCGTCGGGCTCCAGCACGGCATGGGGCAGCGGCTGCTGTTCGCGCTGCGGGAGGCCGGCCAAGGGGTGCCCGAGGGCTGGCGCACCCTGCAGGACCACGCCCGGCGCGGTGTCGTGCTGCAGATCCCCGACGACACCGACCCGGCGGTGGTGCTCGACTGGCTCATGCGGGTGTGCGAGATCGTGCTGCCCATCGAGCCCACCGGCCGCTTCGTGGCGACGGTCCACCGCCGCCGTTGACTCCGACGCCGCCTCGCGGTCCGGCGGCGGACCGGAGCGGGCGGTGCCCAGGCCCCCGGCCCTCGCCCGTCGCAGCGCACGAGCCGGGGGTGTGCCGGCTCAGCGTCCGGGCATCCGCAGGAGGCGGACGCCGGTGGTGGCGAGGAAGGCGAGCCAGACGACGAAGCCGATGCCGGCCAGGCCGAACAGCGGCATCGCCTCACCGGCCGCGACCAGCGGGCCACCGGCGGCCCCGACGGCCAGGAGACCGCCGCCGACGGGGGCGAGCCACTCGAAGGGCGACGGCGTGATGCCGGTGCTGGTGCCGGCCCGTCCGAGGCCGACCAGGGCGATGCCGATCATCAGGAGCAGGACCGTGAACACGCCGTTGTGGAGCGCCCACAGCGCGGAGACCGCCGCCGGCTCGGGGTGGGCGCCCGACGCCACGTTGGTCAGCGCCGAGTCGGCGGCGAGCGTGGTGCCGAACAGGGCGATGATGCCGCCGGCACCGACGAGACCGCTGATCGCCCACCCGCGCCGGGGCCCGGCGAGCAGGAGCCGCCCCACCCCGCCGAGGAAGACGGCCAACCCGATCCCGCTGACGACGAACGTGACGGACAGGAGCACCTCGAGCGCCCGGTGCGACGCGTAGGAGGTGACCACGTCGGCGACGGGGGCGTCGTTGGCCGGGGCGAACGCCCCGCGCAGCACGTTCTGCACGACGACGACGGCGGCGAAGGTGCAGGCGCCGGCGCCCGCCATCGTGGGGGAGAGGTCGCCGAGGCGGCGATGGTCGCGGTCGGACGGGGTCGGGGGCGCGGCGACCGAGCGGTCGTCGAGGGCGGTGGTGGTGGTGGGCTGGGGCACGGGTCCTCCTTGGATTGAACACTGTTCCAGTGACTTGGGTATCATTCAAGTAACTGGAACGTCTGTCAAGTGATAGAACGAGGACGATGGCCGACCGACCGACGAGCCGCCGGGCCCGGCAGGCGGAGCAGACCCACGCGGACATCCTCCGCGCGGCGCGCCGGCTCTTCGCCGAGCGGGGCTACGCCCGGACCAGCGTGCGGGACGTGGCCGAGGCGGCGGGGGTGTCGGCCCAGACCGTCTACTACAGCGTCGGGTCCAAGCGGGCGCTGGTCACCCAGCTCAACGACCTGATCGACGAGGAGGCCGGCATCCCGTCCCTGGCGATGGCGGCGGCCCGGGCGACCGACCCGGTCGAGGTGGCGGCGACGCCGGCGCGCATCACCCGGGCCATCCTCGAGCGCTGCGGTGACATCGTGCGGGCCGCCGCCACCGGGGCGGCCGCCGAACCCGAGCTCGCCGCCATGCTCGCCCAGGGCCACGACCGTCACGTGGCCGGGGCGCGGCAGGTGGTCGGGATGCTGGAGGGCATGGGCGCGCTGCGGCCCGGGGTCACCGCCGCCGAGGCCGTCGACACGGCCGCGGCCCTGGCCGACGTCCGGGTCGCGCTGGTGCTCCGTGACGACTACGGCTGGTCCTTCGACCGGATCGAGCGCTGGACGGCGGACACCACCCGGGCGCTGATCCTCGCCTGAGGTCGCGGCGGCGGGCCGTCCGGCCTCAGCTCGTCGAGGGGACCGAGGAGGCGGCGTAGGCGAAGGCGGCGATCAGGGTGCCGAGCGACAGCGGGAGGACGGCGGCCACGACCGCGATGCGGATCCCGGGCCGAATGGGTCGCAGGAAGGGCACGATCACCGCGACCAGGAACAGCACGCCCTGGCCGACGAGGTTCAGGGTGATCGCCGGGCCGATGGTGTCACCGCACGTCGAGCTGGTGCCGGTCGTGCAGCTGTCGGCGCCGAAGACGAGGAAGAACCCGAACAGGGCGAAGCCCGCGGTGGCGAGGGCCCCGAACGTGCCGAGCAGCGCCAGCGCCACGATGACGCCCGACGACAGGGGGCGCCGGGCGCCGGGCGGTGGTGCGGGCGGGGGGTACGGCGGGTAGCGGCTCGGCGTCGGCGGCTCCGCGCCGGGCTGGTACGGGCTGGTCACGACACCAGGCTGGCACGCCGTCGGCCGTCGGGGTCGGACGACGCGCCCGGCGCTCCTCGCCCCACGACCCCGGCGCTCCTCGCCCCACGACCCCACGAATCGGTGACGCTTGTGCGCGCATTGGGGTGAAGAAGCGTCACCGGAACGAGGGGGCGGAGGTGGCGCGCGAGCAGCGCGGCTCGCCATCGGGGAGCATGGGCCGATGCAGACGCGACGGCTCGGGCGGACCGGGCACCACAGCTCGGTGGCGATCCTCGGCGGTGCGGCCTTCTGGGACTGCGACGAGGAGGTGGCCGGGCTCGCCTTCCACGCCGCCCTCGACGCCGGGGTGAACCACCTCGACATCGCGCCGAGCTACGGGGTGGCCGAGACGGTCGTCGGGCCGCACGTGCCGGCGGTGCGCGACCGGCTGTTCATCGGCGCCAAGACCCAGCGCCGCAACGCCGACGGGGTGCGGGCCCAGATGGAGGAGACCCTGCGGCGGCTCGGGACCGACCACGTCGACCTCTACCAGCTGCACGCCGTCACGTCGCTCGAGGTGCTCGATGCCCGGGTCGACGCGGTCGAGGCGGTCCTGGCCGCCCGCGACGAGGGCCTCACCCGCTTCGTCGGCGTCACGGGCCACGACCTCGGCGCCCCGGCCGCCCACCTCGAGGCCCTGCGCCGCTACGACCTCGACACCGTGATGTTCCCCGTCTTCCCCCGGGTGTGGGGCGACGACGCGTACCGGGCCGACGCCGAGGCGCTGCTGGCGCAGTGCGCGGCGCGCGTGGGCGTGCAGGCGATCAAGGCGGTGGCCCGCAGGCCATGGGACGGCGAGCGCTGGGCCGGCTCGTGGTACGAGCCCTACGCCGACGACGCCGGCATCGAGCGCGGCGTGCGGTTCGCCCTGTCCACGCCCGGGGTGCACGGCTTCTGCACCCCCGGCGACCTCGACCTGCTGCCCCGGGTCCTCGCCGCGGCGAACGCGCATGAGCCGCTCGCCGTCGACGAGCGGGCGGCGGCGATGGCGGCGACGGCCGGCGAGGAGATCATCTTCCCCCTGTCGGAGAAGGCGCGACGCTGACGCTCTCGCTCGCCGGGGTGCCGGGCCCGGGCGACGGGGGGATCGACGCCGTTGGTGCGGCGCCGGGCAGCTCCGGGCCGGCACGGGGGCGGGGAGGAGCGCGCGCGACGCCGGGCTGGGACCGGGGCGGTGCTCCCGGCTCGGTCGCGCCGGGCGGCGTAGCCTGCGGGCCGGGACGGCGACGCGAGGTGGGGCCGATGTGGAGGACCTGGCCAGGCGGGGTCTGGCGGTGGTGGCGGCGGTGCTGGCCGTCGCGGTGGCGGCGTGCTCGAGCTCGAGCTCGACGCCGGCGGCAGCACCGGCGACCACGGCCTCGACGACGACCACGGCACAGGCGGCGGCCGGTGCGGGGAGGCGGCGCCGGCGGTGACGCGTCCTCCGGGGGTGCCGTCGGCGCCGACGCCGGCAGCGGCGGCGGGCGAGACCCAGATCGGGCTCACCGCCGACGACGTCGAGCAGCTGCGCACGATCTACCTGCAGAAGGGCATCGCCTCCGACGTGACCGACTGCGTGGTGAACGACACGGTGCAGGCCCTCGACGGCCAGCCCGTCACCCAGGAGCTCCTCGCGTCCACGCTCGCGGACGCCGGTGCCAGGTGTGGCGGTGGTGGCGGCGGCGGCAACCTCGTGCAGTCGATCATCGACAACTACCCGAGCGGCGGCCCGGTCTCGTCGACCACCACCTACCCCTGAGCCCGCGCCGCATGCGGCGACGCGGTGCCGTCGCTCAGGCGATGGCGCCGGCGTCGCGCAGCTTCGCCAGCTCGTCGTCGGTGAGGCCGAGCTCGTCGTGCAGGACCGCTGCCGTGTGCTCGCCCACCCACGGCACGCGGGTCTCGGGGCCCTCGGCGACCTTGGACATCTTCACCGGGTTGCCCGGGATGAGGACGGGCTCGTCGACGCCGTCGTCGCGGGGCATCTCGACGAGCATCCGTCGGGCGGCCACGTGGGGGTCGGCGATGACGTCGGCGGCGGTGTTGGACGGCCCGGCCACGATGCCGGCCTCGGTCAGCAGGCGGGTGGCCTCCAGCTTGGGCTTGTCGGCCAGCCAGGCCTCGAAGGCGGGCCGGATGTCGCTCTCGAGGTTGGGCATCCAGCCCTCGCGGGTGGCGAAGCGGGGGTCGTCGTGCCACTCGGGCCTGCCGATGAGGTCGGCGAGCTTGGCGAACTGGGGCTCGCGCACGATCTGCACGACGACGTAGCCGTCGGCCGCCTTGAAGCCCTCGCACAGCACCGCCAGCGGCTTGTCGGGGTCGGGGCGCAGGCCGAGCGACCAGAAGTTGGTGACGATGTCGGTCATGGAGATGACGGCGTCGAGCATGGCGATGTCGACGTACTGGCCTTCGCCGGTGCGGTCGCGGTGGCGCAGGGCCGCCAGCACGCCGATCACGGCGAACAGCCCCGAGGAGATGTCGCCGAGGGCGCCGACGGGGATGGTGACGGGAGGGTTGTCGGGGCCGGCCTTGTACTCGTAGATGCCCGACATGGCCTCGACCACCGACGCGTAGGCGGGCCAGGCCTTGTAGGGCGACTCGGGCAGGTCGCCCACCTCGGGGGCGAAGCCGTTGCCGAAGCCCGAGATCGACAGGTAGATCGCCCGGGGGTGCAGCTCGCGGATCGTCTCGTAGCCGAGGCCCATGCGGTCCATGGTCCCGGGCTTGAAGTTCTCGGCGATGACGTCGAAGCGGGGGACCAGCCGCAAGAAGACGTCCCGGCCCTCGGGGGACTTCAGGTCGAGGCCGACGCTGCGCTTGTCGAGGTTGTTGCGCAGGTAGGTGGCGCCGACGATCCGGCCCTCGGGATCGGTGATGTGGGGACTGGACCCGCGTCCGGACTCGCCGTGGACCGGGTGCTCGACCTTGACCACCTCGGCCCCCAGCCGGGCCAGCAGCTGGGTGGCGTAGGGGAGGGCCTGCATCTGCTCGGCGGCGAGGATGCGGATGCCGTCGAGCGGCTTGCCGTAGCCGGCGGCGTCGTCGTTGGCGGTGTCCCCGAGTCGCATGGGTCAGATGGTGGCGTCTGGTCACGTCGACAGCGAATCCGGGGCGGCCAGCCGACCACGCCGCCAGCAACAGACGCCCACCCAGCGAATCAGTGTCGTCTGCTTCCAGCAGGTGGAAGCAGACGACGACATGATCGTGGGGTCGTCGTGGGAGACCCTGACGACCCGTCAGGCCCATGGTGAGGCGATGCGAGGGATCGTGAGCTACGAGTACGTGCCTGGTGGCGCCTGCAACGGGCCGCCATCAGCTCGGCCCACGGGGGCGCCGGGCCGGGGCGCGGTCGGTGGCGTCCTACGACGAGGACACCACCTCGATGGGCGTGGAGGCGGCCCGTCTCGCCCTGCGGCCGCTGACCGACCGGCTCGGCGACGCCGAGAGCGACGGTGCAGTCGCTGTGGTTCTCCACCACGTCGCCCAGCTACGCCGACAAGACCAACGCCACCACGCTGCACGCCGCCCTGCGGCTCGACCGCCGCATCCCGGCGCTCGACCTCAACGGCGCCGTGCGCAGTGGCCCGGGCGCCCTGGCCGCCGCCCTGGCCGGCACCGGCACCACGCTGGTGGTCGCCAGCGACGCCCGCACCGGCCTGCCCAACAGCCCCGACGAGACCCAGGGCGGCGACGGCGCCGCCGTTCGTGGTGGGTGACGGCAGCGACGACCTGCCGCTGATCGCCGAGCTGCTCGGCGCGGCGTCGACGAGCGAGGAGTTCGTCGACCGCTGGCGGGTGCCGGGCGAGCCCCGCTCGCGCACCTGGGAGGAGCGCTTCGGCGAGACCCGCTACGTGCCGCTCGCCACCAGGCCGCCAGAAGCTCGCCCTCGAGGGCGCCGGGGTGGCCGCCGAGGACGTCGCCACCGTGGTCGTCGCCGGGCCCCACGCCCGGGCCCTCAAGCAGGTCGGCGGCAAGGTGGGCGAGGCACCGTGGCGTGAAGCCGACGACCTGACCGCCGTGGTGGGCAACACGGGCGCCGCCCACGCCGGCCTCGTGCTCGCCGACGTGCTCGACGAAGCCGAGCGGGCCAGGTCGTCGTCGTCGTCTCGGTGGCCGACGGCTGCGACGTGCTGGTGCTGCGCACCACCGACGCCATCGCCGGCTTCACGCCCCGACGCACCGTCGCCGACCAGATCGGCGCCGGCAACGACAGCCTGCTGTACCTGAAGTTCCTGTCCTGGAAGGGCATGGTCACCGTCCAGCCTCCCGACGGCCCGAGCCGGCGGGCCAGCTCGTCGGCAGCGGCCACAACGCCGACTGGAAGTACGGCTTCGTGGCCAGCGAGGACCTGAGACGGGCGCCCTGCACGCCTCCGCCGGCCCGGGTCTCCTACCAGGGCGGCGCCGTCGGCTGACATGGTCGCCCACCCGATGGCCGACGCCACCGGCACCGTCGTCACCTTCACCGTCGACCGGCTCGCCTACTCGCCGAGCCCGCCGATCGTGTTGCGGTGGTCGACTTCGAGGGCCCCGACGGGACCAAGGTCGGCCGCCTGCCGGTCGAGCTCACCGACGTCGTCGCCGACGACGTCGCCATCGCTGACCGGGTCGAGATGACCTTCCGCCGCCTCAACGCCAGCGACGGCATCCAGAACTACTTCTGGAAGGCCAAGAAGGTTCGGAGCTGACCCCATGGGATCGCACGGGATCAAGGACAAGGTCGCCATCGTCGGGATGGGCTGCACGCCCTTCACGCGAGCACTGGGACAAGGGCCTCGACGACCTCATCATCGACGCCGCCACCGAGGCCTACGCCTCGGCGGGCATCACCAAGGACGACGTCGACGCCTACTGGTTCGGCACGGCCCAGTCCGGCGCGAGCAACATCACCGTCGCCGCACCGCTCAAGCTCGACGGCAAGCCGGTCACCCGGGTCGAGAACTTCTGCGCCTCGGGCAGCGAGGCGCTGCGCCAGGCTGCCTATGCCGTGGCCAGCGGTGCCTACGACGTGGCCATGGCCGTGGGGGCCGAGAAGGTGAAGGACGGCGGCTACCAGGGCCTCAACGCCTTCCCGATCCCCAACGACGGAACCGCCCGCACGCTGACGGCGGCGGCCATGTTCAGCCTGGTCGCCCCGGCCTACGCCCAACTGGCGTCGACGAGGACCACCTCAAGCGCGTCCTCGGCCGCATCGCCTGGAAGAACCACTACAACGGCGCCCGCAACCCCCGTGCCCAGTTCCGCAAGGAGATGGACATCGACGTCATCTGCAACAGCGCGGCGGTGGCGGGGCGCCTCGGCGTGTTCGACTGCGCCGGCGTCGCCGACGGGGGTGCGGCGGCCATCGTGGTGCGGGCTGAGGACGCGCACCGGTACACGGACTCGCCGTTGTACATCAAGGCGCTGTCGTTCGTGGCCGGCACCGGTTCGGGGCTGATCGACCCCGACTACGACTACACGACCTTCCCGGAGGTGGCCCGGTGCGCCGCCGACGCCTACGCCCAGGCGGGCGTCACCGATCCCCGCCACCAGATCGCCATGGCCGAGGTGCACGACTGCTTCACGCCCACCGAGCTCGTCCTCATGGAGGACCTCGGGTTCTCCGAGCGGGGCCAGGCGTGGGACGAGGCCGGCGTGTTCGACCTCCACGGCGAGCTGCCGGTGAACCCCGACGGGGGGCTGAAGTCGTTCGGGCACCCGGTGGGCGCCAGCGGCCTGCGCATGCACTTCGAGAACTGGCTGCAGCTGCGCGGCGAGGCTCCCGAGGAGCGCCAGATCGCGCTGGATCCGTCCCGCCCCTACGGCCTGGTGCACAACCTCGGCGGCTACCCCGGCGAGATGGTGAGCTTCGTGTCGGTCCTCGGCACCCAGCCCGGCTGACGGGCCGACGGACGGCGCAGATCCGCACCGGTGACCCGCTCGTGAAGATCGGCATCCACCTCCCGCAGTACGGCCGGAACAGCGGCGAGGCCGGGGCCGTCGCCCGCGCCGCCCGCCATGCCGAGGACCTCGGCTTCGACGGCGTCTGGGTCAGCGACCACGTGGTGCGGCCGACGGTCCTGCCCGTCGCCCCACCTGTGCGACCCGATGGTCACGTTGACCTGGGCGGCGGCGGTGACGGATCGGGTCGATCTCGGCACGAGCGTGCTCGTGGTCCCGCAGCACTCGCCGCTGGAGCTCGCCAACGCGCTGGCCACCCTCGGCGCGCTGTCGGGGGCCGGGTGATCGCCGGCGTCGGCGTCGGGTGGTCAGCAGTTCGACGCCCTCGGGTTCTCCTTCGCCGACCGCGGCGCTCGCACGGACGAGATCCTGCGGGCGTGGCGGGCGTCTGGACCGAGGACCCCGTCTCCTTCGGCGGCACTTACGTGTCGTTCTCGGACCTGCGGGTCCTGCCCAAGCCGGCGCACCGCATCCCCATCTGGGTGGGCGGCTCCGGGCCCCGGGCCCGCCGGCGGGCCGTCGAGCTGGGTGACGGCCACCACCTCATCGGGGTGACGCCCGAGGAGGCCCGGGCCCCGATCGCCGAGGTCCGGGCCCGCCGCCCCGAGCCCGAGTTCGTGGTGTCGCTGCGCACCGGATGGGACCCCCGGGGCATGGACCACGACGTGATCCGGGCCGAGCTCGAGGCGTACGCCGAGGCCGGCGTCACCTACGTCGTGTGCGCGCCGTGGCGCTCGGACCTCGAACGACTGGCTGCGCTCCATGGACCAGCTCGCCGCCCTCACCGGGCGGGGCTGAGGAAAGCGAAAGCGGCCGACACGTCGAGTCGGCGGGCGCGGCGACCACAACCTGGCGGTCGGCCACGGGATGACGTGCTGGGCCACGTGGGAGCAGCACGGTCGGTCGGGTGTCACCGGAGGTGTCGCTCGGCCCCACGACGTGGAACTGCACTCGGTACACGAGGGTGTCGTCATCGATCGGCCCGGCGTGGGCGGCGCGACGGCGCAGGGTCTCGAGGTCGGGCTCACCCGTCCGGGCGAGGTCGTCGTCGGAGACCGTCGAGAACGGCAGGAGCTCGAGATCGTCGACCACGATCGCCACCGAGCCGCTCCGGTAGACGCCACCGACCTTGACCTTCGGTCGCGACCAGAGGCGGTAGGAGACCGTGATGGTCCCGTCGGCGGCGCGATCGCGGAGATCCGGGCTGAACTGCACCCGGTCATTCTGCCGGGCGGCCCGGCGGTGCTGCTGGTGATCGACGCCAGCGTCGGCCAGGTTGGCGCATCCGGGGTCACCACCTGTCGAGCCGGGCACCGCTCGCCCCCGTGGGCGAGACTTGGTCGGAGCGATCGGCGAGCTCCGGTCGCTGCGGTCCCGGCGAGCCTCGGAGGACACATGGCCGTCATCACCCCGTTCCTCTGGTTCGACGACGACCTGGAGGAGGCCATCGAGCTGTATGCATCGGTCTTCGACGACGTGGTCGTGCACGACGTGTCCCGGAACCCCGACGGCAGCGCGTTCATCGCCGAGGTCGAGATCGCCGGTCAGCGCCTGAAGCTGCTCAACGGTGGCCCCGCCTTCCGGTTCAACGAGGCGTTCTCGCTCTTCGTGGAGTGCGACGGCCAAGCCGAGGTGGACCGCTGCTGGGACGCACTCACCGCCGACGGCGGCGAGGAGAGCCAGTGCGGCTGGCTCAAGGACCGGTTCGGCCTGTCGTGGCAGATCGTCCCCCGGCAGTTCGGCGAGCTGATGGCGGCCGGCGATGCCGAGCAGGCGGCCAGGGTCATGGCCGCCATGCGCACCATGACCAGGTTCGACGTCGCCGCGCTCCAGGCCGCCTTCGACGGTTGAGGTCCCGGGGCGCCACCGTCGACGGTTGAGGACTCCCATCGGCCGTCGGCGCCGCTGGCCGGTGCAGCGGATCCCGGTCCGATCATCTTCGCTGTCACACCCCCTCGTCATGCTGGGGCCATGGTCGAGTGGACCGAGCTGGTCGAGCGATGCACCGAGGCGGCGTCGGTGGATCTGGGGGGCGCGAACGACGAAGAGCTGTGCGAGGCGATGCTGTCGTTGGAGGCCCTCCGTCGTGTGGTCGACGCGGCCCAGGCCCGGGTCGTCGCCGAAGCGGAGGCCCGTGACGTGTGCGATCGGCGCCATGGTCTGCCGACCAGCCGGTGGCTGGCGCGTGAGGCCAAGCTCGCGGCCGGCACGGCCAAGCAGCGAGTCGCCGTCGCCAACACGATGCGCCGGCACCTCGGGCAGGTGCACGAGGCGCTGGGCGACGGTCGGATCTCGTGGGACCACGCCCGCGTGCTCGTCGACGCCACCAACACCCGGGTGGTGCAGGACGTCGCCCGGCTCCAGGGCGAGCTGCTCGCGTTGGCCGAGGCGACCACCTTCGAGCGGTGGCGACGCGAGGTCACCGGCCTCATCGCCGCGCTCGACCAGGACGGCGCCTTCGATCCCGCCGCCGATCTGGCCCGCAACCGGCTGCGGGTCGGCCCCGTGCTCGGGGGTGTCGCCGACCTGGCCGGGACGTTGACCACCGAGCACGCCCTGGTCACCGCCCAGGCCATCGACACCGTGGCCGACGAGCTGTTCCGCCGCTACCGCGCCGATCACGACCGCTGCGCCGACATCGAGGTCCCCGACCGGGCCACCCTGCGGGCCCTGGCCCTCGTCGAGCTGTGCCGCCGCGGCCTGGCGGTGGACGCCCGGACCTCGACGCCGCCCCGCACCGAGGTCGTGCTGGTGGCCCAGGCGAGCGACCCGCTGTCCGACGTCGCCACCCCCGACGGCGTCCGCCTCCAGGACGGGTCGGTGCGCCTCCTCGAGTGCGACGCCGCCTGGCGGGCCCTGATCGTGGACCACCTCGGTGTCCCCCTCGACCTCGGACGAGCCGCCCGGTTCGCCACCCCCGACCAACGCCTCGCCCTCACCGCCCGCGACGGCGGCTGTGTCTTCCCGGGCTGCGACGCGCCACCCCGGTGGTGCGACGCCCACCACCTCGACCACTTCGTTCGCGACCACGGCCGCACCGACCTGCCCGTCCTCGCCAGCCTCTGCCGCCACCACCACCGGATCACCCACCACCACCGGATCACCCACCGACCCGGCTGGACCATGCACGCCACCCACGACGGCTGGTTCTGGTGGACCACCCCATCGGGCGACTGCATCTGGTCCCAACGCCACGGCCGTCGCCGCGACGGGGCAACCCCCGAACCCACCGCCCGCTCCGGTGCCCGAAGCCTGCCCGTCAGCGCGGTCGTCATGGCGGCACGGCGCGACGTCATCGCCGCCCGAGCCCGAGCCATCGACGACCGTGGTGGACCGGCCCCACCGGCCCCACCGGCAGACCTCGACGGCGGAGAGGATCAGGCCCGCCGCAGTCGACCGCGGCCCTGCCGTCGGCGCGACCGGTGCGCTGGGCCGGGCCGGCGCCCTCGCGTCGGAGAGGGTCGGTCGCCGCGGTCACGGTCACCACCCGCACGACTCGAGCCGTTCGTGGTCGATGCGGCCCGATGGCCCGGACTTGCGCGCGCGTGGGTGTGCCTCAAGGCTGGGCGCGCCCGGCGGGTCCGCGAGTGCGCGGGACCGGCGTGCCACCATTCGAAGCACTCCCAGGAGCGGCACCCGTGAGCATCATCGAGCACATCGTCGGCCGTGAGGTCCTCGACTCCCGCGGCAACCCCACCGTCGAGGTGGAGGTGGTCCTCGACTCGGGCGCGCGCGGCCGTGCCATCGTCCCCTCGGGCGCGTCGACCGGCCAGTTCGAGGCGGTCGAGCTGCGCGACGGCGAGGGCCGCTACGGGGGCAAGGGCGTGCTCGACGCCGTCGCCCACGTCGACGGCGAGATCTACGACGCCCTGGTCGGCTTCGACGCCCTCGAGCAGCGCGATGTCGATCGCATGCTCGTCGACCTCGACGGCACCGACAACAAGGGCCGCCTCGGCGCCAACGCCATCCTCGGCGTGTCCCTGGCCGTGGCCAAGGCGGCGGCCGACGAGCTCGAGCTGCCGCTGTACCGCTACCTCGGCGGCACCAACGCCCACGTCCTGCCCGTGCCGATGATGAACGTGCTCAACGGCGGTGCCCACGCCGACAACAACGTCGACGTGCAGGAGTTCATGATCATGCCGGTGGGGGCGGCCTCGTTCTCCGAGGCGCTGCGGTGGGGCGCCGAGACCTACCACGCCCTCAAGAAGGTGTGCCACGACCGTGGCCTGTCCACCGCCATCGGCGACGAGGGCGGCTTCGCCCCGAACCTCGGCTCCAACGAGGAGGCCGTGCAGCTGCTGCTCGAGGCCATCGAGGTCGCCGGCTACACCCCGGGCGACCAGATCGCCCTCGCCCTCGACGCCGCCTCCACCGAGTACTTCACCGACGGCGCCTACGTGCTCGCCGGGGAGGGGCGCACGCTCAGCCCCGCCGACAACTGCGCCTTCCTGGCCGCCCTCGTCGACAGGTACCCGATCGTGTCCATCGAGGACGGCATGGCCGAGGAGGACTGGGAGGGCTGGAAGCTGCTCACCGAGGCCATCGGCGACCGGTGCCAGCTCGTCGGCGACGACCTGTTCGTCACCAACGTCGAGCGGCTCGGCCGCGGCATCGATGCCGGCGTCGCCAACTCGATCCTCGTCAAGGTCAACCAGATCGGCTCGCTCACCGAGACCTTCGAGTCGGTCGAGCTGGCCACCCGCAACGGCTACACGTCGGTGATGTCGCACCGCTCGGGCGAGACCGAGGACGTCACCATCGCCGACCTGGCGGTGGCCACCAACTGCGGGCAGATCAAGACCGGCGCGCCGGCGCGCTCGGACCGGGTGGCCAAGTACAACCAGCTCCTGCGCATCGAGGACGACCTCGGCGAGGCTGCGGCCTACCGCGGCATCGACGCGCTGGCGCGGGGCGCCGGAGCCTGATCGTGGCGGGCCCGAGGTGAGCGCACCCCCGGCGTCCCGCCGGTTCGTCCGCCGCCTCGTCGGACCGCTGCTGTTCGTGCTCAGCGTCGTCGCGGTGGGTGCGCTCGCGGTGGTGCCGACCCGCACGTTCATCAACCAGAAGAAGGCGACCGCCGAGGCCGAGACCCGCCTCTCCACGCTGCGCGACACCAACGCCCGGCTCCAGCAGGAGCTCGACGCCCTCAACGACGACGTCGAGCTCGAGCGCGTCGCCCGGCAGCAGTACGGGTTCGTGAAGCCGGGCGAGGAGGTCTACCGGATCATCGAGCCGCCGAAGCCACCCGTCGCGGTGCCCGGGGTGTGGCCGTTCGAGGACCTCCGCAAGCGCCTCAACGCCACCGATGTGGGAGGTGCGGCCCCGGCGCCGCCACCGAGCACGACGACGACCACGACGGGGTCGGCGAGCGCCACCCGATCCGGCCCGCACTGAGCCCGGTCCGCACGGAGCCCGGCCCGTCGGCGATCAGCGCGCGACGGTCGTCGGGGGCGCCGTGCCCACGAGGCGATCGAAGCCGTGGCCGGTGATGCCGTACCAGGTCCCGGCGTCGTCGTGGTGATGGGCGAGGTGGGCCCGGCGCAGCCCGCGGAACCACCGTCGTCGGGGCCGGTGGTCGCTGTGGATGAGGAAGTGGGTCCACTCGTAGGCGAGGAGCAGGGCGAGGGCCGTCGTCCCGGCCGTGGCCCGCACGGCGCGGGCGGGGCCCGGGGGGACGGCCACGAGGCCCACCCCGGCCACCGCCACCGCGATGCCGATCGGCCCGATGGGCACGGTGGTGGGGTCGTCGGGGCGGGCGTGGTGACGGGCGTGGGCCTCGCCGGGGTGCAGGCCGACGGTCCGGCCCAGCACGCTGACGGTGCGGCGGTGCAGCAGGTGGCGGTGCAGCACCCACTCCGTGGCCGACTCGCCGCCCACCAGCGCCCCGGCCACCGCGAGGTCGGCCGGTCCCACGGGGCCGCGTCGGAGGCGCAGGGCCACGCCGAGGGCGATCGCCGGCACCAGGATGCGGGCCGTGGGCTCGCCGGCGAACCGCCACGCCAGCGGCGCGAGCGGGGGAGGGGTCCCCGTGGGGTCGTCGCCCCGGGAACGGTCCTCGCCGAGGGTCGGCTCGACGTCACCGCCACGCCCGGCTCGAGAGGTGGCGACCGTCGGCGGAGGCACCGCCCGAGCATACGGCGGGCACCGCTCGGGTGACGGAGCCGACGCCCTCCGGGGAGGCGGGTCGGCCACGGGCGCACGATGGGCGGGATCCACGGCCGGACCGGAGGTCGCGGTGACGTCGGACCGGACGGTTAGGGTGAGCCACCGCGGTCCAGCGGGTCACGGCCGAGGAGGGGCGCGCCAGCCATGAGCATCCTGGGCAACCGGGTCCGGCGGGTGGAGGACCCCCGCTTCCTGACCACGGGACTCACCACCGTCGCCGATCTGTCCGGCGACGACCAGCCCCTGCTGCAGGGCGCGGCCTGCGTCACGTTCGTGCGCTCGTCGATCGCGCACGGTCGCGTCGCGTCGATCGACGTCGACGACGCCCGCGACCTCCCGGGTGTGCTCGCCGTGCTCACCGCCGCCGACCTCGACCTCCCGCCCTTCACGCCGGGCGCCATGACCCCGCCCGAGATGACCCGGCCGCTGCTCGCCGTCGACGTCGTGCGCTTCGTCGGCGAGCCGCTGGCGATCGTGGTCACCGAGACCCCGGCCCAGGGCGAGGACGCCGCCGAGGCGGTGTGGGCCGACATCGAGCCGCTGCCGGCGGTGGTCGGCGCCGAGGCGGCGGTCACCGACCAGCACCTGCTCTTCCCCGACGCCGGGACCAACACCGCGGCCCGGCTGGAGTTCCAGGAGCCCGATCCCACCCTGTTCGACGGCTGCGAGGTCGTGGTGCGCACCCGCGTGCGCAGCCCCCGGCTGGCCGCCTGCCCGCTCGAGGTGCGGGCCACCGCCGCGGCCTGGGACGGCGGGCGGCTCACGGTGTGGACCTCGACCCAGGCGCCCCATGCCGTGCGGGCGCGGGTGGCCGAGCGCTACGGGCTCGACGAGTCGTCGGTGCGGGTGATCGCGCCCGACGTGGGCGGCGGGTTCGGCGCCAAGATGTCGCCGTACCCGGAGGACCTGCTGGTGCCCTTCGTCGCTCGAGCCGTCGGACGGCCCGTGCGCTGGGTCGAGACCCGTTCGGAGAACATGACGGCCATGTCCCACGGGCGGGACCAGGTGCTGCTGGCCGAGCTGGGTGGCGGACACGACGGGACCTTCCAGGCCTACCGGTTGACGGTCCTGCAGGACGCCGGGGCCTATCCGGGGATCGGCGCCTTCCTGCCCTTCATGACCCAGATCATGGCCCAGGGCGTGTACGAGATCCCCCGCGTCGAGTGCACGACCCGCTCGGTCGTCACCACCACGACGCCCGTCGAGGCGTTCCGCGGCGCCGGTCGGCCCGAGGCCACCCAGGCCATCGAGCGGGCGGTCGACGCCTTCGCCGCCGAGGTGGGGATCGACCCCGTCGAGGTGCGACGGCGGAACCTGATCGAGCGCGACGAGTTCCCCTACACCACCCGCACCGGTGCCACCTACGACTCGGGCGACTACGAGGAGGCGCTCGACCGGGCCCTGGGGGCGGCCGGCTACGAATCGCTGCGGGCCGAGCAGCGCCGCCGGCGTGACGAGGGCGATCCGGTCCAGCTCGGGATCGGTGTGTGCGCCTACGTGGAGATCACCGCCGGCCCGGGCCGCCACGAGAAGGAGCACGCCCGGGTCGAGGTGCTCGCCGACGGCTCGGCCGTCGTCTACACCGGCTCGTCGTCGCACGGACAGGGCCACGCCACCGCCTGGGCGATGATCGTGGCGGACCGCACCGGCATCCCGCTCGAGCGCATCGAGGTCGTCCACGGTGACACCGACGCCGTGCCCGACGGGGTCGGCACGTTCGGCTCCCGGTCGCTGCAGGTCGGCGGGTCCGCGGTGGTGGAGGGGACCGACACCGTCATCGACCGGGCCAAGACGGTGGCGGCCTGGCTGCTCGGTGCCGACGGGGCCGAGGTCGAGCTCGACACCGGCGTCGGAGCCTTCCGGCTGGCCGGGGCCGGTCCGGGATCGGCGTCGGTGGGGTGGAGCGAGGTGGCGACCGCGGCAGAGGGTCGGGGCCTGTCGGCGGCGGTGACCTTCACCGCCGAGGCGCCGACGTTCCCCTTCGGTGCCCACGTCGCCGTCGTGGAGGTCGACACCGAGACGGGCAAGGTCGAGCTGGTGCGGTTGGTCGCCTGCGACGACGCCGGGCGCATCCTCAATCCGCTGCTGGCCGAGGGCCAGCGCCACGGCGGCATCGCCCAGGGCGTGGCCCAGGCGCTGCTCGAGGAGGTGCGCTTCGACGCCGACGGCAACCCGGTCACCGCCAACTTCGCCGACTACGGGGTGATCTCGGCCCCCGAGCTGCCGTCCTTCGAGCTGGTCGCCATGGAGACGCCGACGCCGCTCAACGCGCTCGGCGCCAAGGGCATCGGCGAGTCGGGCACCATCGGCGCCACCCCGGCGGTGCACGGCGCCGTGCTCGATGCGCTCGCCCCCCTCGGCGTCGGGCACCTCGACCCGCCGTGCACGCCCGAGCGGGTGTGGCGAGCGATCATCGAGGCCCGGGAGGCGCAGCGATGAGCCCTGGTGGCGGCGAGTCGTCGGCCGAGGTCGACGTGGAGATCGTCGTCAACGGCGAGGTCCGACGGGCGACGGTGGAGGCCCGGACCCTGCTCGTGCACTGGCTGCGCGAGCAGCTCGGCCTGACCGGTGCCAACGTGGGGTGTGACACCTCCTCGTGTGGGGCCTGCACGGTGCACCTCGACGGGCGGGCGGTGAAGTCGTGCACCGTGCTGGCGGTGCAGGCCGACCGGCACGAGGTCACCACCATCGAGGGGCTCGCCGCCACCGACGGCACGCTGCACCCGATGCAGGAGGCGTTCCGCGACTGCCACGGGCTGCAGTGCGGCTTCTGCACGCCGGGCATGGTCATGGCGTCGGTGGCCCTGCTGGCCGACGATCCCCACCCCGCTGAGGTCGACGTCCGCCACGCCCTCGAGGGCAACCTGTGTCGGTGCACCGGCTATCACAACATCGTGCAGGCCGTCCTCGCCTGTGCGGACACCGAGGAGGGATGACGTGCAGAAGTCGGCCAAGATCGCGCTGATCGCCTGCGTCGTCGTCGTGCTCGGCGGCGGCCTGGCCTTCTGGTGGTTCGTGCTGCGCGACACCGCGCCGGAGAAGGCCAGCCTGTCCGCGATCGGTGGCGGCGCCACGACGACGGCCGCCGCCGGGCCGGCGGGCAGCGGTGGCGGCTCCTCGTCGGCGAGCGCCGACGGGACCTGGACCGTGGCGAAGGGCTCCGACGTGTTCGCCGGCTACCGGATGCAGGAGCAGTTCGGGGGCGAGACGGTCAAGAAGGAGGCGGCCGGTCGCACCCCGGAGGTGAGCGGCACCCTGACCGTGCAGGGCAGCACCATCCCCTCGGCGAACGTCACCGCCGACCTGAGCCGGCTCGCGAGCGACCGGACCCAGCGCGACAACGCCATCAAGACCAGGGGCCTGGAGACCGAGCGCTTCCCCACGGCCACCTTCGAGCTCACCGAGCCGATCACCCTGCCCGGACCCCCGCAGGTGGGCCAGTCGGTGTCGGTGACGGCCAGGGGCGACCTGACGCTGCACGGCGTGACGAAGCCGGCTGAGCTGGCCCTGCAGGCCGAGTGGAAGGGCGACACCATCGCAGTGGCCGGCGGGACGACCGTGGTGCTCGCCGACTTCGGCATCGACAAGATCTCCACCCCCTTCGTCACCATCGACGACCGGGGCGAGCTCGAGGTCCAGCTGGTCTTCACCAGGACCTGACCGAGGCGTCCGGCGACCGAGCCCGGGAATCCCGGGCTCGCGAGAATGGTTGAAGGCGAAAAGATCTCCGGCCGCGACGGTGGAGGACCGCCATGACCGCCACACCGCTCTCACCGACCATCGACGTGCGCCGAGCCGACCGTCGGCCCCACACCCGCATCGGTTGGCTCGACTCCCGTCACAGCTTCAGCTTCGGGCACCACTACGACCCGGCCAACACCCACCACGGCCTCCTGCTGGTCAGCAACGACGACCGGGTGGCGCCGGGGACCGGCTTCGACACCCACCCCCACCGCGACATGGAGATCGTCACCTGGGTGCTCTCCGGCGAGCTCGAGCACAAGGACACCCTCGCCAACCGGGGCATCATCTACCCGGGCCTCGCTCAGCGGATGAGTGCCGGCACCGGGATCTGGCACTCGGAGATGAACCCTCGAGGTGACCAGCCGGTGCACTTCGTGCAGATGTGGGTCCTGCCCGACACCGAGGGCGTCGCGCCCGGCTACCAGCAGGTCGACGTCAACGACCAGCTGGCGCAAGGCGGGCTGGTGCCGATCGCCTCGGGGCGGGGACACGACGCGGCCATCGCCATCCGCCAGCGCGACGCCGTGCTGTGGGGCGGGCGCCTGAAGCCCGACGAGGCGGTGCGGGTGCCCGACGCACCCCACGTCCACGTCTTCGTGCCGGTGGGGTCGGCCACCCTCGAGGGCGCCGGCCCGCTCGGCACCGGTGACGCCGCCCGGCTCACGGCGACGGGTGAGCTGGGCCTCACCGCCGGCCCCGAGGGTGCCGAGGTGCTGATCTGGGCCACGGCCTGACGGTCGTCGGTCAGGTCAGGCCGGCGTCGGTGAGGGCGCGCCGCACCAGCACCCGGGCGAGGTGACGGCGGTAGTCGACCGAGGCGTGGATGTCGGCGGAGGGCGCAGCGTGCTCGGCGGCGAGCTCGGCGGCCTCGGCTGCGGAGGCACCCGACGCCAGCGCGGCCTCCACGGCGGGTGCTCGCTGTGGCACCGGCCCCATGTTGACCAGCGCCACCCGGGCCTCGTTCGCCGTGCCCGGCACCCGGGACGCGGCGGCGGCCACGACGGCCCAGTCCTGCGAGCGGCGGGTGAGCTTGTGGTAGGCGCCCGCCGGCGGTTCGTCGTGGGCGAGGGGGAAGCGGACCTCCACCAGGAGCTCGTCCGGTTCGACCGCCGTCTCGAGGAACCCGGTGAAGAAGGCGGGGGCGGCGATCTCCCGTCGGCCGCGGGGCCCCTCCACGACGAACGTGGCGTCGAGGGCGAGCGTGGCGGCCGGGAGGTCGGAGGCGGGGTCGCCGTGGGCGAGGCTGCCGCCGAGCGTGCCGCGGTTGCGGACCTGCGGGTCGCCCACGACGTGGGCGACCTCGGCCAGCAGCGGCAGCCGACCCCGGACGGTCGCGTCGGTCTCCAGCGCGACGTGGCGGGTGAGGGCCCCGACGGCCAGCACGTCGCCGTCCTCCCGCACGTAGGCGAGGTCGTCGAGCTCGCCGATGTCGACCAGCACCGACGGCGTGGCCAGCCGCAGCTTCATCAGCGGCAGCAGCGAGTGGCCGCCCGCCAGCAGCTTCGCCTCGTCGCCGTGCTCGGCGAGCGCCGCCAGGGCCTCGCCGGCCGAGCCCGCCCGGACGTACTCGAAGGCCGCAGGGTGCACCCCGAGAGCATAGGTTGGGTGCAT
Organism: Acidimicrobiales bacterium; assembly: GCA_041394145.1. Lineage (GTDB taxonomy): Bacteria > Actinomycetota > Acidimicrobiia > Acidimicrobiales > Acidimicrobilacustridaceae > JAWKIW01. The sequence continues at coordinate 114,256 of JAWKIW010000011.1, read as the reverse complement.
GGTCCGACACGTCGTGCTGTTCCGCTGGATCGATGGCGCCACCGATGAGCAGCTGCAGGCGGTCGTCGACGGCCTCGCCGAGCTGCGGGCCGCCATCGCCGAGATCGCCGACTACCGCTACGGGCCCGACCTGGGCGTGGACGACGGCACCGCCGACTTCGCCGTCGTCGCCGACTTCGCGACGGTGGCCGACTACGAGACCTACCGCGACCACCCTGCGCACCGGGACTTCATCGCCCGCTGCATCGCCCCCATCCGCCGTGAGCGGATGGCCGTGCAGCTCGAGATCTGATCCGGGGCGGGCCGGTCGTGCGGGAGCTGCTCGACGACCTCGACCGCTGGGCCGCCGCCGGTCGCCGGGCGGTGCTCGCCCGCGTCGTCGACACCGAGGGCTCGGGCCCCCGCCTGCCCGGGGCGGCCATGGCCGTGAGCGAGGACGGCGAGGTGTCGGGCTCGGTGTCGGGGGGCTGCGTGGAGGGCGCCGTGGTGGCCGAGGCGCTCGACGTGCTCGAGCGCGGTGACACCCGCCTGGTGTCGTTCGGCTACAGCGACGACGAGGCCGTGGGCGTGGGGTTGACCTGCGGTGGCACCGTCCACCTGCTCCTCGCGCCGGTGCCGCTGCCGGGGGGCGTGCTGGCGCCCCTGGCCGCCGCGCTGCGCGAGGGCCGTCCCGCCGTCCTCGCCACCCGCCTGGACGCCGCCGGGGGCGGCGCCTGCCTCCTGGTCGCCGAGCCGCGACCGCCCGACGACGGTGCCGGGCCTCCGGGTGGCGCCGACCTCGTCCTCGCCGGTTCGCTGGGCGACGCCGACCTGGACCGGGTCGTCCGCCGCGACGCGCGCGGCGCGCTGGCGTCGGCGACGACCGCCGTGCGCCACTACGGGCCCCACGGCGAGGCGGGCCAGGACGCGCTCGCCGTCTTCGTGGAGTGCTTCGCGGCGCCGCCCCGCATGGTGATCTTCGGCGCCGTCGACTTCACCGCCGCCCTCGCGCACGCGGCCAAGCTCCTCGGCTACCACGTCACCGTGTGCGACGCCCGCGCCGTGTTCGCCACCCGGGCGCGCTTCCCGATGGCCGACGAGGTCGTGGTGGCCTGGCCGCAACGCCACCTCGCCCAGATCGGGCCGACGCTCGGACCTCGCGACGCCGTGTGCGTGCTCACCCACGACCACAAGTTCGACGTCCCGGCCATCGTGGCCGGACTCGGCACGCGCGTGGGCTACCTCGGGGCGATGGGCAGCCGGCGCACCCACGCCGAGCGGCTCGAGCGCCTGCGCGCCGAAGGGGTCGACGATGCGGACCTCGCCCGGCTCTGGGCGCCCATCGGCCTCGACATCGGCGCCCGCACGCCGGAGGAGACGGCGGTGGCGATCCTCGCCGAGATCATCGCCACGCGGTCCGGCCGGGAGGCGGCGTCGCTGCGCGACGGCCGCGGCCCCATCCACGCCGGCTGAACGACGCGGCGCTGCGGCGCGGCGCGGCGGCGCAGCGGGGACGCCGCTCAGACGTCGATCGGCTCGTCGGGCCGGGCGGTGAAGCGGACCTGCCAGTCGGGCTCGACCGTGTCGTCGATGGCGAGGCGCCACTGGTAGCTGCGGCCCCCCTCGACGGGCAGGGCGGAGAAGTTGATGGCCAACGGGACGGCGAGCGGCGCCCCGGGCACGGCGTCGGCCGGGCGGCCCGCCTCGAACTGGCCGCCGACCAGCACCGGCATCTCGCCGGCCATGACCGGCATGCCGTCCTCGTCGAGCAGCTCGAGCTTCCAGTCGTGCACGACGTCGGCGCGGTCCCACGGCACCTCGATGAGCAGCGCCAGCGCCGCCGGCTGGGGCTGGGGCCCGAGCTGGGAGATGCCGCCGCCGAGGATGTAGAGCTTGCCGTCGGCCACCTGGGCGCTGTCGGCCAGCAGCATCGTGACCCGCGCCAGCGGCTGGTCGAACTCGTCGTCGTAGCTCATGACCGCAAACCTACCGGTGCGGCGGCGGTAGGTTCGCCGGGTGGCGTGCGTGGACCGGATGGTCGGGTCGCCCCGACGGTGTCGGCGGGTCGACGGGTGAGCGTGCTGGCCGTCGTGCTGGCGGCCGGTGCCGGCACCCGCTTCGGTGCGGGCTCCAAGCTGTCGGCGCCGTTCCGGGGCTCGACGGTGCTCGGTGCCTCCCTGCGCACGGCGGTGGAGGCGGCCCTCGACGAGACGGCGGTGGTCCTCACCGATCGGCCTCCCACGACCGCGGTGCCGGTTCCCCCGGGGGTGACCAGGCTGGTCAACCCCCGCCCCGCCGACGGCATCGCCTCCTCGCTGCAGGTGGCGGTGGCCCGTGCCGCCGAGCGAGGGCATGTCGCGCTCGTGGTCGCGCTGGGCGACCAGCCCCTGCTCGAGCCCGAGGCGTGGCGACGGGTGGCGGACGCGGTGGCACCACCCGGGGACGAGCGCCACCCACCGGTCGCGCCGATCGTGTTCGCCCGCTACGGGGACCGCCGCGCCCATCCCGTCGGCCTCGCCGCCGAGGTGTGGCCGCTCCTGCCGACCACCGGCGCCCACGGCGCCGGCGAGCTGGCGCGGTTGAGGCCCGACCTGGTCGGCGAGGTACCGTGCCCCGGCAACCCGGTCGACATCGACACGCCGGCCGACCTGGCCCGGTGGTCCACCGGCCGGAGCCGTGCCGAGGAGGGTGAGGGGTCGTGGAGCTGAGCAACGAGTTCGAGGTCGGGGTCGGGATCGACGAGGCGTGGGACGTGCTCACCGACCTCGAGCGCATCGCCCCGTGCCTGCCCGGCGCCACGCTCAAGGAGGTCGTCGAGGTCGACGGCGTCACCCACTACCACGGCACCGTGAAGGTGAAGGTCGGGCCCATCCAGGCCACCTACAAGGGTGAGGCCCACCTCGTCGAGGAAGACCGGGACAGCGGGCGTGTGCTGCTGGTGGCCGCCGGACGGGAGGCCCGGGGCCAGGGCACCGCCAGCGCGTCGATCTCGGCCCAGCTCACCGAGCGGCCCGGCGACGACGGCCCCTGCACCCAGGTGAGCCTCGTCACCGACCTCAGCGTCACCGGCAAGGTCGCCCAGTTCGGCCGAGGCGTGCTGAGCGACGTGAGCGCCAAGCTGCTCGGCACCTTCGTCGAGAACCTGGAGCGCACGGTGCTGGCCGCCGAAGACGGCGGCGGGGCGACCGTCGTGGAGACGGTGGAGGAGGCGATCACCGAGGTCGTCGACGCCGACCCCGGCGAGGCGCTCGGGGAGGTGGTCGAGACCGTCGACACCGTCGAGGTGGTCGACGAGTCCACCGGTGACGAGGTCGTCGTGGTGACCGACACCATCGAGGTGGTCGACGAGGCCACGGGCGAGCGCGAGGAGGTCGCCACGGTGCGGACGGTGGCGTCGGTCGAGGCCGAGCCGATCGACCTGCTCGACACGGCAGGCACCCCCGTCCTCAAGCGCGTGCTGCCGGTCGTCGCGGCCGTCGCCGCGGTGCTCGTCGTGCTGCGCGTGCTGCGCCGGCGGCGGGGGTGACGAGGGCGGCGCGAGCCGGTGCCGGTGGTCGACGAGGCCGAAGCGGTCGCCACCCTCCTCGGCCGGGCGCCCCAGGGCGCCTACGCGGTGGTGGGGCGCCCGCCGGTCGGGGCCCCGGCCGTGCTGCGCAACGCACCGTTCCTCGACGACGGGACGCCGATGCCCACCCGCTACTGGCTGGTCGAGCCGGCCCTGGTGCGAGCGGTCTCGCGGCTCGAGTCGGCCGGGGGCGTGAAGCAGGCCGAGGCCGAGGTCGACCCGGACGCCATCGCCGCCGCCCACCGCCGCTACGCAGCCGAGCGCGACGCGGCCGTCGCCCCCGATCACCGCGGCCCGCGGCCGAGCGGCGGGGTGGGCGGCACCCGGCGGGGGGTCAAGTGCCTCCACGCCCACTACGCCTGGTACCTCGCCGGCGGCGACGACCCCGTCGGCGCGTGGGTGCACCGCCACCTCGACCGCCACGTCGACGACGAGGCCGTCACCGCCGAGGTCGACCCGGGGGCCCGGTCGTGACCGACGGGACGGTCGCCGCCGTCGACTGCGGCACCAACGCGGTCCGCCTCCTCGTGCGCGACGGGGCCGGCACCGTCGAGCGGCTCATGCGGATCACCCGGCTGGGCGAGGGCGTCGACGCCGCCGGCCGCCTCGCCCCCGAGGCCGTCGAGCGCACCCTGTCCGTGCTGCGCGAGTTCCGCAGCGTCATGGATCGCCACGGGGTGCAGCGGGTCCGGATGGCGGCCACGTCGGCGGCCCGAGACGCCGCCGACCGCGATGCGTTCTTCGACGCCGCCGAGGAGATCCTCGGCACCAGGCCCGAGCTGCTGTCGGGCCTCGAGGAAGGTGAGCTGTCCTTCCTCGGCGCCACCACCGAGCGCGATCCGACCGAGGGTCCCTTCCTCGTCGTCGACATCGGTGGCGGTTCCACCGAGTTCTCGTTCGGCACCACCCGGTGCGAGGGCGCCCGGTCCTGTGACATCGGGTGCGTGCGGCTCACCGAGAAGTACCTCCACCACGATCCGCCTGCGCCCGAGGAGCTGACCCAGTGCATCTCGCTGGTCGACGTCCACCTCGACGACGTGCTGCGCGAGATCCCGGGTGCGGGCGAGGCGGCGACCTTCGTCGGGCTCGCCGGCACCGTCACCACTGCGGCGGCCGTGGAGCTGGGCCTGGCCAGCTACGACCGTGACCGGATCCACCACTTCCGCCTCACCAAGGCGGCGGCCGAGGACGTGTTCCGCACGCTCGCCACCGAGCCGCTCGCCGACCGGATCCACAACCCCGGCCTCGAGCGCGCCCGGGCCGACGTGATCGTCGGTGGGCTGTGCGTGCTCGTCACGATCATGCGCCGCTTCGGCTTCGAGGACTGCCTGGTCAGCGAGGCCGACATCCTCGACGGGCTCGCCATGGGGCTGCTGGCCGGCTGAACCCGCGGTCGGTCGGGTGGGTGGTCGGCGCGACGGTCGGGGCGCTTCGCGGGATCGATCGACCGGACGCGGGCGCGTGGGGCCGCCACTACGATGCGGGCGCGATGCCTCAGAGCGATCGGATCCTCATGGGCCCCGGCCCGTCGAACCCGTACCCGGAGGTCGTGGAGGCGATGGGTCGGCCGCTGCTCGGCCACCTCGACCCCGACTTCCTGGCGCTGCTCGACGAGACCAACGACCGGCTCCGCCAGGTCCTGCGCACCGAGAACCCGCTGACCTTCCCCCTCAGCGGCACGGGCTCGGCGGGCATGGAGGCGGCCTTCGTCAACGTCGTCGAGCCCGGCGACGTGGTGGTGATCGGGGTGAACGGCGTGTTCGGCGAGCGCATGTGCGACGTGGCCGGTCGCTGCGGTGCCGAGGTCGTGCGGGTGGAGGCCGAGTGGGGCCAGCCCATCGATCCGCAGCGACTGCTCGACGCCCACAAGGCGCCGCGGGTCGTGGCGGTGGTGCACGCCGAGACGTCCACCGGCGTGCGCAACGACGTCGGCTGCCTGCGCTCGGGGCTGGGCGACGACACCTTGCTGCTCGTCGACTGCGTCACGTCGCTCGGTGGCATCCCCGTCGAGATCGACGCCTGGGGGGTCGACCTCGCCTACAGCGGCACCCAGAAGTGCCTCGGGGTCCCGCCCGGCCTCGCCCCGTTCAGCGCCAGCACCCGTGCCGTCGCCGCCATCGTCGACACGCCGCGGTCGTGGTACCTCGACCTGAACATGATCGCCCGGTACGTGATGGGGGAGGGGGCCCGCGCCTACCACCACACCGCGCCGATCTCGATGCTGTTCGGCCTGCACGCCGGTCTGGGCGCCGTCCTCGACGAGGGCCTCGACGCCGCCTTCGAGCGCCACGCGGCCTGCGGCGAGGCCCTGCAGGCCGGCCTCGAGGACCTCGGCTTCCGCCTGTTCGCCGCCGAGGGCCACCGCCTCCCCGAGCTCACCGCGGTGTGGGTCCCGCTCGACCGGCTCCCGGCGGGCATGGACGAGGCGGCGGCCCGCCGGGCCCTGCTCGACCGCTACGGCATCGAGATCGGTGGTGGTCTCGGGGCCTTCGCCGGCAAGGTGTGGCGCATCGGCTGCATGGGCCACACCGCCCGGCCCCGCAACGTCATGCTGCTGCTCGCCGCGCTCGACGAGCTGCTGGCCGGATGACCAGGGGCGGGGCGGACCGGTGAGCACGCTGTTCGGGCGGCGCATCCTGCTGCGCCCCCTCACGGTGGCGGACTTCCCGCAGTGGCAGGAGGTGCGCCGACGCAACGACGACTGGCTGACCCCGTGGGAGCCGTCGCGCATCCCCGGCCAGCCCGACACGGTCGAGGACCGCGACGCCTTCGCCGTGCGCTGCAGCGCCCGTCAGCGGGAGCGCCAGCTCGGCACCGGGTTCGGGTTCGGGATCTTCGTCGAGGGCTGCTTCGCCGGTGAGATCAACCTGTCCTCGGTCCAGCGAGGGCCGTTCCAGAGCGCCTACGTCGGCTACTGGATCGACGAGAAGCACGCCGGCAACGGCTACGTCCCCGAGGCGCTGGTCGCGCTGGCCCGCTTCGTGTTCGAAGAGCTGAACCTGCACCGCATGCAGATCGCCATCATCCCCCGCAACACCGCGAGCCGGCGGGTCGTGGAGAAGCTGGCGATACGCGAAGAGGGCACCGCGCTGCGCTACCTCGAGATCAACGGCCGCTGGGAGGACCACGTGCGCTACGCCATCACGGCCGAGGAGTGGTGGCAGCGCCGTGACGAGCTCGCCACCGCCTGGCTCGACGGCGTGGCCCGCTGAGCCGGCGTCGCGCGGCATCCGGTCGCGCCCGGTGGTGTCACAGCGGGTGTGGACAGAGGCGGTGGATCGCGGGCGGCCGTCTCCGGGGTGACCACCCGTCGCTCGCGTCGATCTAGGCTACGAGCGTTTCCCCGCCGGGACGGCTGTCGGTTCGGAGGTCGACGGCACGGCGGGGCAGCGGGAGAGCGGGAAGCGTTGGCTGATCGAGTGCACACGAGGCGTCCGGGTCCGGACGGAGGTCCCAGGTCCGTCGACGACCTCGACGCGGTCGCCGGGCAGCTGACGCGGGGCGTGCGGCCGATGGTCCTGCTGCCCGAGCCGGAGCCGTGGCGGGGCGACGCCACCGCCGGCCACCCCTGGGCGGCGGTGCTGGTGGCGGCGGTGCTCGGCGACGCCGAGCCGGACGCGCTCGAGGCGGCGGCGTTGCTGGACCGAGCCGACGAGGAGTTCCGCTCCCAGGGCGATCAGGTGGGCGCGGCGACCGTGTGCTTCGTCCGGGGTCTGCGCTGCGGCCGCGAGGGGCGCTACCGAGCGGCGGTGCAGTGGTGGAACCAGTGCCTCGCCGCCGGTGGTGACGCGGTGCGCACACCCCAGCTGCTGTCGTTCCTCTCCCTCGAGAGCTACCTCGCCGGTGACCTGGCCGCCGCGCTGTGCAGGATCGAGGACGCCTTCGGGGAGGCGGTCGAGGTCGGCTCCGACCGCGAGGCCGCCCGGGCGCTGCTGTACCTGTCGATGTTCGCCTTCACGAAGGGCGACCTCCGTCGGGTCGAGCGGTTGCTGGAGCAGGCGGCGGCGCGCTTCGAGCAGGCCGAGGAGACGAACCGTCCGGAGGGCCTGCCCATCCTGGTGTCGCTGCAGGGCCAGCTCGCCGGGCTCCGGGGCGACCTCGACGCGGCTCGACGGCTGTTCGACCGCGCCGACCGTCTCAGCGTCGAGCTGGCCACGCCGTGGTACGACCGCATCCTGGTGGCTCGTCGTGCCGAGACCATGGCGCTGCAGCACGACAGCCACGACATCGAGGAGCTGCGCCGCCGACTGGACGACCTCCCGCCGGCGGCCGCCGACACCAGCACCGAGGGCATCATCGAGCGGTCCAAGGGCATGGCGGCCACCGCCGCCGCCGATCCCGACGCCGCCGAGGCGCACCTGCGCCGAGCGCTGGCCATGCCGGCGAGCCGCGTCGAGCACGTGCGGGCCAAGCTCGCCCTCGGCGAGCTGCTGGTGGCGTTCGGCGACCTGCACGAGGCCACCGAGGTGCTGCGGGCGACCCAGCAGGAGCTGGTGGCGGCGGGCGCCACCTACTGGCAGGCGCGCTGCCTGTGGTTCCTGGCCAAGGCGGATCCCGAGCACGCGGCCCGCTGGGAGGCGATGGCACGCACCTTCGACGACGGCGACGTCGCCTACCGCGTGCTGTTCGCCCCGCCGGGCGGGATGCGCATCTCGCTGGTCGACGGGCCGGCGGTCGAGATCGGTGGCCGTCCGGTCACCTTCGCCACCCGCAACGCGGAGCTGACGGTGGTGGCCCTGGCCCTCGCCGGGCCTGCCGGGCTCGCGGCGGACGACCTCGCCGCCTGCCTGTGGGCCGACGCGGCGCCCGGCCGGCTGCGACCCCGGCTGCGCACGATGCTGTGGCACATCCGGACGGCGCTGGGCTCGGAGTCGTGGCGGCTCACCCGGCGTGACGACCGGCTCGTGCTGGATCTCGCCGGCGCCGTGGTGCAGACCGGCGACGGTGATCGCCCGGTGGGCGCCGACCACCGGGAGCTGCGGCGGATCATCGAGACCCTGCTGCCCGACCTGGCGTGAGCGGCGCGTTCAGCGGGTGTCGCCGATGGCGGCGCGGGCCTCGGCGAGGCGCTGCTGGTAGCCGGGCAGGTCCATCGACCACACCTGGGCGACCAGCTCGTGGTCGACGGCGTCCTCGTGGGAGGTGATGCGACCCATGTCGCCGATGGTCTCCTTGGCCCGCTGCAGCAGCTCGGGCTCGACCGCCGCCGCTCGGCGGGCCATCTCGACCGCCGACCCGAGCAGCTCGTCGTCGGGCAGGCACCGCCAGGCCAGGCCGACGCGGGCGGCCTCGGGGCCGTCGAGCACGTCACCGAACAGCACGAGGGCCGATGCCGCCTGCTCGCCGGCCAGGTTGCGCAGCATCCACGTGTGGCCACCGCCGGGGTGGATGCCGAGCTTCAGGAAGCGGGTGTCGATCCGGGCGGAGGCGCCGCACAGGATCACGTCGCAGCACAGCGCCATGTTCACCCCGGCCCCCACCGCGACGCCGTTGACCGCGGCGACGCTGGGCAACGGCGACCGGGCGATGCGCAGGAAGGCCTCGTAGATCTCCCGCAGCCCGCTCTGGCTGCCCGTCTGCAGGTGGCGAAGGTCGGCCCCGGCGCAGAAGGCCGGCGCAGCGCCGGTGAGCACGACGGCACCGCAGTCGTCCTCGTGCTCGAGCCAGTCGAAGGTGCTGGCGAGGTCGCCGACCATCGTCGGCGTGATGGCGTTGCGGCGCTCGCGGTCGTCCAGGGTGACGACGGCGACGCGGTCGGACAGCACGGTGCGGACCGTGTCGAGCGCCAGCTCCATGTCAGTGGCCCTCCGGGTCACGCACGACCGCCGGGGAGTGCCGGAAGAACTGCTCGACGTCGCGCTCGTACTTGTAGGTCGACTCGTCGGGGCCGACGGTGTCCCGCAGGCGCAGCGCCTCGATGAAGGCCTCGACGGCGCCCGCCGACGTGTACTGGTACTGGAAGCCGGCCTCCTTCAGCCGCCGGTTGTCGACCCCGCGCCCGTAGCGCAGCAGGCCCAGCAGCTCTTCGGGCAGCTCGACGCCGAGGCGCTGCAGCGGCCACGCCGCCCACGAGGTGCCGAAGGGGGGCAGTGGGAAGGTGCGCTTGCCGCAGATCTTGGCGACCTCGGACCACGGCAGCAGCCCGTCGCCGGCCACGTTGTAGATGCCGGGCAGGCCCTCGTCGAGCACGAAGACGATGGAGCGGACCACGTCGTCCTCGTGGACGAACTGGAAGCGGGGGTCGTAGCCGAAGACCGACGGCACCACCGGCAGCTCGAGCGCCCGGCTGATGGGGGTGACGATGTCGGGGCCGAGGACGTTGGAGAACCGCAGCAGCGTGACGTTGACGTGAGGGTTGTCGAGGGCGAAGTCGCGCACGTAGCCCTCGACGGCCTCGAGGCTGCGCTCGACCCGCGTGTGGGGCGTGTGGCTGCGGGCCGTCTCCTCCTGGAACCAGACCGGGTCCTCCTTGGCGGCGCCGTAGACGTAGCTGGACGACTTCACCACGACGTCGCGCACGCGGGATCCGGCCTGGGACGCCGCGGCGAACAGGTTCATCGTGCCGATGACGTTGATCTCGTGCATCGTCTTGGCCCGCATCTGGGTCGAGTCGACGATCAGGAAGGTGTGCACGATCGTGTCGATCCGGGCGGCCTTCACGATGCGCGACAGGATGGAGTAGTTCTCGTCGGTGCGCACGTACTCGGTGCGCTCGAGCTCGATGGTGGGCTCGCGGATGTCGAGCCCGACGATGACGTCGACGCCGGGGTCGGCCTCGAGGCGCTGGGCCACGAGGCCGCCCCAGAACGTGGCCAGGCCGGTGACGAGGACGCGCTTGCCCATCTGGGTCCTCCTCAGCCGAACCACACCGACTGGCGGGTGCGGAGCATGTCGTACAGGGCCGCCTGGATCTGCTCGCGGATGTGCTCGGACGCGTCCATGATCCGGCTGCGCGAGTAGCGGTCCTGGTCGGGTGGCTCGTCGAAGTGGACCGGGTCGAGCACCCGCAGCGTGAACTTGGCCGGGAAGTAGGCGACCGTTCCCGCCACGGGACCGAACACGAGCTGGTTGGCGGTCACCGGGAAGTACGGGAGGCCGAGGCCCTTGGCCAGCGACGGGAGCTTGATGACGATCGGCATCGACTCCTCGGCTCCGACCACCGCGATGGGGATGACCGGGACGCCGGCCCGCATGGCGATCTCGACGAACCCGCCACGGCCGAACCGGCGCAGCCGGTAGCGCTCGGTGTAGTGCTTGGCCGGGCCCTTCGAGCCTTCGGGGAAGACCAGCACCAGCTGCTCCTGCTCGCGCAGCAGCCGGTAGGCGTTGTCGGGGTGGGCGACCACGCCGCCGAGTCGGCTCCACAGCGTGCCCACCACGGGCAGGGACTTGAAGAGGTAGTCGGCGAGGCCGTACACGGGGCGGCCCAGCTCGCTCTCGATGCCGTGCATGATGACCGGGGCGTCCGACGGGATGGCCCCGGCGTGGTTGGCGACCAGGAGCGCGCCCCCGTCGGTGGGGATCTTGTCGAGGCCCTCCCACTCCGCCCGGAACCAGCGTCGGTACAGCGGGTCGTACAGGCGGCGGGCCAGCTCGCGCATGTGCTCGGAGCGTCCCCACTCGTCGACGTCGGAGCGGCGGGGGTCCTCGAGCCCACCGGCCGCCGCCTCGTGGCCGAAGGGCACGAGCGAGGTGGTCGTCTCGTCGAGCGCCTCGTCGGCGAGCGCCTTGGTCTCGGTGAGCTTGCCGAGCGTCTCGGCGAGGGTGGCGTCGAGGTGGGCCTCGGCCAGGCGGACCTCGTCGTCGGGCCGCGGGTCCTCGGGATCGTGCGACGACGCCATCGGGGCATCGTACCGCTGGCCGCCGGTGGCCGGGCCGGCCACCGTGGCGTTCGGGGGTGTCGAGGGGGAGCTGCGCCGCGGTCGCCCGCACCGGTCAGGGCACGAGGTCGTCCACCAGCTCGTCGCCGAGGTCGTCCCCCAGGGCACCGAGGTGGCGACGACCGTCGTCGCAGGTGGCCAGCAGCGGGCACCACCGGCACGGCGGGCCGGGACGCCGTCGGGCCGACGCCGGGTCGGCCCGCAGCTCGACCAGGCGGGCGGCGCCGGCCACGACCCGTCGGGCGGCCGCCTCCAGCAGGCCCTCGGTCACGTCTTCGGGGTGCACGTGCGCGGCATCGAGGTAGTAGGAGGCCAGCTTCCGGGGCGGCGTGCCCAGCCGCAGCGTCTCGATCAGGGCGTAGAAGCGCAGGTCGTCGAGGTGGGCGGGGGCGAAGCCGCCCGACTTGAGATCGATCAGCACCTTGCCGGCGGTGGTGCCCTCGGCCCGGCCGAGCGACAGGTCGACCTTGCCGGCCAGCACGACGCGGCCGCCGAGCAGCTCGGCCCGCAGGCGGGCCTCGGTGACCGGGTACCAGCGGGTGCGCAGCGGCGGGAAGCACTCGGAGAAGGCGGTGACCCGCTCGACCGCGCCGGCCCGCAGCTCGGCCAGGTCGCCGTCGTCGGCGGTGGCCAGCCAGTCGGCGAGGCTGGCTTCGGTGGCCGCCAGCCGCGCGATGGCCTCGTCGACGAGGTCGCCGGGGACGGGTTCGCCCCGCCAGTGCAGCGTCAGCTCGATCGCCTTGTGGGTGACGACGCCCCGAGCCAGGGGCGGAGACCAGGCGAAGCCGGCGCCCTGCTCGGCGAGGTGGCGGGCCTCGCAGCCGTGCACGCCGGCGAGGTCGCGCTTGGCCACCCAGAGGCTGTCGTCGTCGGGGAGCTCGGCGACGACCGGTTCGAGGCCCTCCTCGAGCAGGGCCCGCAGCTCGACCCGCAGGCCTGCGTCGAAGTCGGGCCGACCCTCGGGCCGATGCCGAGGAGGTCCACGACGTCCTGCTGGGCGGCGTTGTACCGGGGCGGCTCGTCCACGACCTCAACATACGCCGGCGGTGTGACAGCCCCGGGGAGCCCGATGCCGCCTCGCTCCGGTGTGGCGAGGATCACCCCGTTGGCCGGTTGATCTGGGCTGCTCACAGTCCTAGTATCGTACATGTGTTCCCATCTGGACCAAGCAACCGGCGCACTGGTGAGGCGGTGGTGAGGTCGTGGTGGTGATCCCCGCACCCCGGAGGAGGTGGAGCTGGCCCGCCTGGCCCGGGAGCTGCGCGACGTGCAGTCCCAGATCGCGCAGCTGCAGGCGCGGTCGGTGCAGCTGGTGTCGACCATCGACGCGCTGGGGGTGACCGACACGATGTCGTCCTCCGCGTGGTTGGCGTGGACGGCGGGGCTGACCACCGGTGAGGCCCGCCGTCAGATCACCCTGGCCCGCCGGTTGGGTGAGCTGCCGGCGCTGTCCGCGGCGTTCGCGTCCGGGGCGATCTCCGAGGGGGTGGCCGCCGCGTTGGTGCGGGTGGCGACGCCGGCCAACGAGGCCGTGCTGTTGGAGACCGCCGAGGCGGCCACGGGGCCGCAGCTGGCGAAGCTGGTGGCCGAGTACAAGGCGGTGCAGCCGAAGGCGTCGCTGCGGATCCCGACGAGACCTACTTCGAGTCGTTCTTCGACGACCACGGCATGTACGACGGTCGGCTGCGGGCCCGCCCGGAGCAGGGCGCCCAGCTCGACGCGGCGATCCGCTCCGTGCTGGAGGCCGACCAGGAAGCCACCGCCGGACGACGAGTGGTGGCAGCGGATGTCGCGGCTGGATGCGTTGGTGGCGTTGGCTCAGGACCACCTGGCCGGGCGGTCGTCGGCGCCGAACGTGGTGCCCCAGCGGTTCCAGGCCATCGTGCGGGTCGACGAGACGGTGCTGCACCCCGACCACGACGACGACCCAGGTGTGGTGGGTGAGGCGTGTCTGGCCGGGGCGTGCAGCCTCGATCCGGCGACGGCGCGGCGGCTGGTGTGCGACGCCGGGATCGCGGCGTTGGTGGGAGCGACGGCGTCGCCGTCTCCACGACGTCTCCGGCGCGGTTCGCCACGCCGGCCCAGCTGGTGGCGTTGCACGACCGCGACAAGACGTGTCGCTATCCGGGGTGTGGGCGCCGGGTCCGGCTGATCGCCCACCACGTCACCCCCACCCGGTGGGCCCCACCCGCCTCGACAACCTGGTCCTGTTGTGCGAGCACCACCACTTCGGGGTGCACCGCAAGGGCTGGTCCACCAGATGGGAGCACCGGCGCGGCCGACGTGTCCTGGTGATCGTGCAACCCGACGGCACCACGGTCGAACCCCCCGACCCACCGGTCGGGCCACCGCCGGCCCCGCCACCACCGGGTGACCGGCTCACCGGCACCGCCGAACCGTTGACCTTCTACGCCCGCGACGTCCTGCTCACGGCCTGGATGACCGCCGACCAAGCAGCGGCTGCCGACCACGACGCCGACGCGGACGCCGCCTGACACCACCGGGTCGACCGCGTTGTCACACCCTCCCGGCATCATCACCGTGATGACCGATCCCCGCCGCCCCAGCGTCACCGACGACCCCGCGCCGGCGACCTCCGTGCGCTTCGCCGGCGCCGCCAGGGTGCTGGCGCCGGCCGTGCGCCGGAGGGGCCTCGACGTGCCGAGCTGGCGGAGCCCGCCGCGGGTCACGTCGGCCGATCGGACGCTGCGGCGCCGGCCCGACGGATCGGTGGTGGTCGCGGTGCGGGTGCGCGGCCGGCCGTGGACGGCCGTGCTGGCCGACATGATCGAGGGCGTGGTGGTGGCCAATCGGCTGCTGGGGCCCGACGCCGATGCCACGCGCACCGCGCTGTGGGCCGCCGTCGAGCGGGACGGCCGCCGTGACGAACCCCGGGCCCGTCGACCCGCCCGCTCTCGCGCCGGCGACGAGGGCGGGCGCAGACCGCAGCGCCAGGACGCGGCGTCGGCACCGCTCTCCGGCCGAACACCGACACGTGCCGAGGCCGCGTAGCGCGACGGCCGACGAGGCCAGGCCGACGCGGCAGCCGCCCGGCCCCGGCGTCGTCGGCTGTGGTCAGGGGGTGAACGACACGATGTCGTAGCAGCCGTCGTAGCACCACTCGCCGAAGGCGTCGACGACGACGTCTCGTCCCGAGACGCGTGGGATGTCGTTCCCGCCGACCTCGGCCACCAGGCGGATCGACCCACCCGGTGCCAGCACGAAGGGTTCAGGCGGCAGGTCCGGGTTGACGATCGTGACGACGGTCCCGTTCCAGGGGAACCCGCTCGCCTGGGTGCACAACAGGGCCGCCCGCACCACCCCCGGCTCGTCGACCCGGACGGTGAGCCCGTACTGGCTGTAGCCGGCGCAGTCGACCTGCAGCCGGACGAAGAAGGCGTGGGGCGTGGTGTTGGTGACCGTCACGGCGCTGGAACGGAGCGAGGTCGCGTCGGGTGCGGCGACGGGGAAGCTGAACACCCGGCAACCCGCCAGCAGCACCAGGACCAGCACCCCGACCCCGACGCGCCCCAGCCGCGCCCGCCGAGAACGGCGCTGTGGATGTGGTCGGTCGATCCGAACCGAGCCCGTGGGCACGAGCCTCATCGGCTCGATCCTGGCACGTCGACCGACCCGGTGAGGGCCGACTCCGCAGGGGCGCGGCGCGCGAGGCTGGCGACCGTGACGTCGAACGTGCTGCTCGCCGTGCTGGCCGTCGTGGGGGTCCTCCTCCTCTTCGCGCCGGTGGCCCTGCAGTCCTTCGTCGTGTCCCGAGCTCGCAAGGCCGCGATCATCAGCGAACCGGCCGAGGCCGTGCCGGGCGGCGGGTGGCCGGTGGCTGGGGCCTTCCAGGCGGTCGGCTTCGTGCCGGTCGGAGCCGTGCGCATCGTCGCGCCATCCGTGCCCGAGCAGCACTGCCTCCTGCTCGCCGCACCGGAGGTGGCGAGCTTCGCCCGGTTGTGGGTCGGTCCCGACGGGAAGACGGGGGGCTACTCCCTGCAATCGCCGCTGCCCTTCGGGACGCTGGTCACCGGGGTCGACGCCGTCGATGCGATGACCGACCACGAGCTGCTCCAGGTCTTCCCCGGCGCCGACCCGCAGCACCTGCTCGACCGCCATCTCGACGCGCAGTGGTTCCTCGCCTCGCTCGGCGTGCAGGGTCTGCCCGTGCACCCCGCCGACGCCGACGCCAGGTTCCGGGCCGAGTGGGCCGAGGAGCTCGAGGCCGTGGGTCGAAGGGGGATGGGCTTCACCATCGGCCTCGCCTACCGCAGCGCCCTGAAGCTCCCGAAGCACAAGGGCCCGCTGGCCGAGCAGAAGGGGATCGTGGAACACGTGCGTCGGCTGCAGGGCTCGGCGGGCACGACCCCGCCGACCCGGTGAGGGCCGGCAGTAGCCTCGGGCGACCATCCGCCCGGGTGGCGTAACTGGCAGGCGCAGGGGGCTTAAACCCCCCGGCCACCTCGGTGGCGTGTGGGTTCGAATCCCACCCCGGGCACCCCTTGACCAGCTCATTTGTGCATGTGCCTCCGCAGCGTCGCCGGCACGGCGATTCGAGTGGTCACCGGGTGGTCACCGGAGTTCCGGACTGGGGGATCGCTCGGCGCCTGCCGTGGCGATGGCGCTGCCTCGCCACGAAGGTGATCGGGTCGCCGAGGTGGCGAGATCAGCTGGGGTAGTGGGTGATGGTGCCTCGGAACCAGAGGGTGGCGTCGACGAGTGAGCCTTCGACCTTCTGCTCCTGGACTTCGCCCTTCCTCCCTCCGGCAGCGTTCGCGTACTGACCCGTCCAGTCGGCCTGCAGTTCACCGACTCCGAACAAGGGGTCGGTGACAGGTGCCGGTGCCGTCGTCGAGCCGGTCGAGGTCTTCACCGATCCGGGCGAGCTGTCCGACCACCGGCGACGACGGGTGAAGACGTGCATGTCGTCCTCCTCTCGCTTCGACCCGGGCCGGCGACCGGGCGCCGAACAAGGTCGGGGACAGCGGTGACGTTGCCCTTCACGTCACGGTGACGTAGGCACCTCGCGTTCGGCTCGCGTGGGTCCGAGCCGTCGGCGAGGGTCGTCGGTGGTGGTGTCCGACCACGACGCCCGTGGTGGGCCGTCGTGGCGTCCGTCAAGGGTGGATGGTGGCGCGGCCGGCCACGAGGCGGACCGTGCCATGCTGGCCCGATGGTCGACCAGCGGGAGCTCCTGGCGGGGGTGGAGGCGCTGCTGCCCGGCATCGCCGAGCGGGGGGGAGGGGGAGCGGCTGCGCCGCCTGCCCGACGCCACCCTCGCCGAGCTGCGGACCGCCGACGTCTTCCGGGCGCTGGTGCCCGAGTCCCTCGGCGGGCACGGGCTCGGGCTCGACTTCGTGGTCGAGCTCGGGCGAACCCTCGGGCACGCCGACACGGCGACGTCGTGGGTGACCACCTTCCTGGTCATGCACAGCTGGTTGCTGTCGCTGTTCCCGGCGGAGGTGGCCGGGCAGGTGCTCGGCGAGCAGGGGTACGCCCTCGCCCCGGCGGCGCTGTCGCCGACGGGCACCGCCACACCGGTCGACGGCGGCTACGAGGTGTCGGGCCGCTGGTCGTGGGCCACCGGCGTCATGCACGCCGACGCCGTCCTGGTCACCGGGGTGGTCGCCACCGACGGGATGCCCGACCTGCGCATGGTGCTGCTGTCGCCCGACCAGATCCGGGTCGACGACGTGTGGCACACCGACGGCATGCGGGCGACGGGGAGCAACGACGTGGTCGCCGAGGCGGCCTTCGTGCCGACCTCCCACACGCTGTCCTTCCTCGCGCTGGCCGAGGGGGAGGTGTCACCGCACCCGGGGCCGATGGCCGGCTACCCGCTGGTCCCGACGCTGTGCTTCACCGCGGCGGCGCCCTTGCTCGGGGGAGCCGAGGGTGCGTGCACGGCGTTCCGGGAGCGCCTGGCCGGGCGGGTCCTGGCGTACTCGCTCGGCGACCGGCAGGCCGAGAAGCCGGCGGCGCAGATCCGTCTGGCCCGTGCCGACGCCGACCTGCGGGCGGCCCGTCTGCTGGTGGAGGACGGGGTCGACCGGCTGGCCGACGTCTACGGCCGCGGCGACCGCCTCGCCCGGGCGCAGCGCTCCGACCTGCGGATGGCCGCCACCCACGCCGTGCACCTCTCCCGCCGGGCGGTCGGGTCGCTGTGCGAGGCCGCCGGGGGCTCCGCCCACCTGCTCGACCAGCCCCTGCAGCGGTTCCGACGCGACCTCGAGACGGGCGCGGCCCACGCCGTCTTCGACGAGGATCGCACCGCCGAGACGCACGGCCGGATCCTCGTCGGCTTGGAGCCCGGCCTCACCGACATGCTGTGACCGGCCTGCGGGACGGGCGTTGGCCGCCGCCCCGCCCCGGCCGATCGCTACGCTCCGGGCATGGCGAAGCACCGGTTCACGGCCACGCCCGTCGCCGCGGGGAAGAGCGGGGCCATGGCATCGGTCGAGGTCCCCGGCGCGGTGCTCGAGGCGCTCGGCGGCAAGCGGGTGCCGGTCAAGGTCACCGTCAACGGGTTCACCTTCCGCACCACCACCGCGGCGATGAAGGGCAGGACCGTGATCGGCTTCAACACGGCGAACCGGAAGGCCGCGGGCGTGGAGGCCGGAGCGCCCGTCACCGTCACCGTCGAGCGCGACGACGAGCCGCGCACGATCGACCCGCCGACCGAGCTGGTCGACGCGTTCCGCACGAACGCCACGGCGAAGTCGACGTGGGAGGCGCTCAGCTACAGCCACCAGCGCGAGTACGCCGAGTGGATCGAGGGGGCCAAGAAGGCCGAGACGCGCCAGCGTCGCGTCGCTCAGGCCGTCGAGCGCCTCGCCGCCGGGGCCAAGACCTTCCGCTGACGTCGCGTCGGCGCTCCACCGACGCGCCCCGCCTCGATCAGCGACCGACCTCGGCGGCCTCTTCGCCGACCTCCTCGGCCATGGCCTCGTCGACGGCCGCCGCGGTGGGTGGCTCGGCGCCGCTGCGCAGGTACGCGGTGTGCACGGCGTCGAGGAACCGCTCGGCGGCCTCCACGACGGCGTTGGCCCGGATCGAGGCGAACGTCTCGAAGGCGTGCTGGGCGCCCTTGAGCTCCAGGTAGTAGACGGGCTCGTCGGACACCTCGCGCAGGCGGTGCACGAAGTCGCGGGCGTCCTCGACCGGGGCCAGCACGTCGAGGTCGCCGTGGATCACGAAGAACGGCGGCGCATCGGCGCGCACCTGGTCGAGCGGCGAGGCCTTGGCGTAGCGCTCGGGCTCCTCGTCGGGGTCGCACTTCATCACCACCGGAGCGAGGAACCACGGCACGACCTCCGGGGGCCACGCGCCGTTGCGGTTGGTGAAGTCGTACACGCCGTAGAACGGCACGGCGGCTTGCACGGACGTGTCGGCCTCCTCGAAGCCGGGCTGGTACTCGGGCTCGTTGCCGGTGAGGGCGGTGAGCGCGGTGAGGTGTCCGCCGGCGGACCCGCCCGTGACGGCGACGAAGTCCGGGTCGATGCCGTACTCGTCGGCGTGGGCGCGGATCCAGGCGAGCGCCCGCTTCACGTCGACGAGGTGGTCCGGGAAGGTCGCCATCGGGCTGAGCCGGTAGTCGACGTTGAAGCAGACCCAGCCCCGCTCGGCGAGGCGCCGCATCAGCAGCTGGCCCTGACGGTCCTTGAAGCCGATCACCCAGCCGCCGCCGTGCACCTGCAGCAGCGCAGGGCGCCGCTCGCCGGGCGCAGGCGGCGTGGTCGGCTCGTGGACGTCGAGGCGCAGGGCCCGTCCGCCGGCTCGGGCGAACACGATGTTGCGGCGCACCCGCACGTCGAGCCGCTCCTGCTCCACAGGCTCGTGGGTGAGGTCGCGCAGCGCTTCGCGGATCTCGTGGCGGGCGGCGTAGCTGCGTCGGATGGACACGGCCAGGCCGGCCCACGAGGCCAAGGTGACGCCGAGTCCGGCCCGGCCGGCCCGGGTCCGCAGCGCCCCCTGCGAGGCGAACAGCGCGGTGGCGATCACCTGCCAGAGCAGGTGGAAGGGGGCCAGCTCGATGGTGACCCAGGAGGCGAAGAAGCTCCAGCCGTACAGGACGCGGCTGCGTCGGGGAGGACGGAACGCCGTCAGGGTGTAGGCCGCACCGTTGATGCTGACCGCCAGGTACGCCCAGCCCGACACCTTCTGCTTCGTGATGCGTTGCACGTGTCCAGTGTGGCCCGCGGCCCCTCGGCGGGGCCAAGGCGGCACGTCAGGCGGCGGTGGTGAGCTCGTGGTCGGCGGCCCGCAGGGCGTGCTGCTCGTAGGCCCACCCCGGCCCGCGCAGCACGAACGAGAGGCGCTCGCGCCAGGTGCGCGACTGCTGCACGTCGTGGGCCATGTCGACGTACTCGTGGGCGACGACCTTGGCCAGGTTGAAGGTCTCGATGTTCTTGGTCAGGCCGTAGACCACCGGCTCCTCCTCCCGCTGGAACGTGCCGAAGAGGCGGTCCCACACGATCAGGATGCTGCCGTGGTTGCGGTCGAGGTACCTCGGGTTCGAGCCGTGGTGGACCCGGTGGTGCGAGGGGGTGTTCAGCACCTCCTCGAACGGGCCGATGGTGCGGATCACCTCGGTGTGGATCCAGTACTGGTAGAGCAGGTTCAGGCCCCGCGCCGTCGTGATGACGTCGGGACGGAAGCCGAGCAGCGCCAGCAGGCTGTAGGGCACGAAGGTGCCGAAGGCGTCGGCCACCGGCTGCCGCAGCGCGGTGGACAGGTTGTAGTGCTCGCTCGAGTGGTGCACCACGTGGATCGCCCACATGTACCGGCTGGTGTGCATGAACCGGTGGTTCCAGTAGTAGATGAAGTCCCAGCCGAAGGTGGCGGCGGCCACGGCCAGGGGTCCGGTGCCCAGGTCCGGCAACACCCGCCGCTTCCAGAGGCGGTCCATCGTCGTGCGCGACGCCCACGCGGTGGTGACGGCGACGCCGGCGGCCGCCACCGCCGCCACCCCGCTCGAGCCGGCGATCCGTCGGGCGGCGCGGGCCAGGCGCCGCCGCCGCTCGCGTCCAGGGGCGGTGGCGGGCTCGGCGGGCGCAGACCCGTCGGCGGTCGGCGCCTCGTCCGGGTCGAGGCGGGCGAGTCGGTCGGCCACCGTCGTCACCGCGGCGGCACCGACGGCCGTGGCGATCAGCGCCCTGCCGTACCTGCCCTTGCCGGGCACGATCGGACCGAGGAGCTTCGGCAGCAGGATCGGGGCCAGGAGGCTGCCGACGCCCATCGCCAGGCTGGTGATCGTGTCGTCGCGCTCGTAGGTGCCGGCGGTCGGTCCCTCCCGCTCGGCCTTGCGCTTGAGGTAGGCGTGCTCGAGCCCCATGGTGGCGAAGAAGCCAGGGATGGCCACGATCGTCGGATCCATCGTCTTCCCCTCGTCCCGGCGTCGGTCCCGCCAGTGTGGCCCACGCGCGCCCGCCGGCACGAAGCCGCGGTGCCGAGGCCGGTCAGTCGGGTGCGTCCGCGTAGCCGTGGGGGTTGGCCGACTGCCAGCGCCACGAGTCGGCGCACATGTCGGCCAGCGTCCGGGTGGCCTGCCAGCCGAAGAGCTCGGCGGCGAGGGACGGGTCGGCGAACGTGGCGGGGGCGTCGCCGGGGCGACGAGGTCCGATGCGGTAGGGGACGGGGTGGCCGACGGCGGCTGAGGCCGCCGCCACCACCTCGAGCACCGAGCTGCCCGCCCCCGTGCCGAGGTTGACGGCCCGGCACCCGCCGAGCCCGTCGAGGTGCTCGAGCGCGGCGCGGTGGCCCTCGGCCAGGTCCATCACGTGGATGTAGTCCCGGATGCACGTGCCGTCGGGCGTGGGGTAGTCGCCGCCGAAGACGACGAGCTCGGGCCGTCGACCCACCGCCACCTGCATCACGAACGGCATGAGGTTGTTGGGGGTGCCGCGGGGGTCCTCGCCGATGCGACCGCTCGGGTGGGCCCCGACCGGGTTGAAGTAGCGCAGCAGCGCGATCCGCCACGCGGGGTCGGCGACCGCGACGTCGCGCAGCAGCTGCTCGATCGCCAGCTTCGTCTCGCCGTAGGGGTTCGTGGTCGACAGGCGGGCGTCCTCGCGCAGGGGGACCGAGTCGGGGGCGCCGTACACCGTCGCCGAGGAGGAGAACACCAGCCGCTTCACGCCGTGGCGCCCGAGCACCCGCAGCAGCGAGACGGTGCCGCCGATGTTGACGTCGTAGTACCGCACCGGCTCGGCCACCGACTCACCCACGGCCTTGAGCCCGGCGAAGTGCACGACGGCGTCGACGGGGGAGGAGGCCACGACGGCGTCGAGGGCGTCCTCGTCGCGCAGGTCGAGGCGGTGGAAGGCGAGCTCGCCCGGCGCCAGCTCCCGCACGCGGTCGAGCGCCACCTCGCTGCTGTTGGACAGGTCGTCGACGACCACGAGGCGGTAGCCGGCCTCGAGCAGCACGACGGCGGTGTGGCTGCCGATGTAGCCGGCACCGCCGGTGAGCAGGACGGTCGGGCTGGAGTCGCTGGACATCCCACTGTCGTACTCGCTCCGCGGATGCCGGCGCCACGACGAGAGGGACGGCGCCGACGCCGATGGCGCTGCCGGCCGGTGGGGAACCGCTCCGTTAGCCTCCGGCGATGGCTGGATCCGGTGCGGCGGCGGCCCCCGAGGGCTGGTGGCAGCGGCTGCGGCCGAAGGACCCGGGGCACCACCTGCTCCGGCGGGCCCTGCGGGTGGCGGTGGTGATGCCGCTGATGGTGGTCCTCGGCGACCTCGTGCTGGGCGAGTCCGGGTTCACCCTCTTCGGCGCCTTCGGGGCCTTCGCCCTGTTGGCCTCGGTGAACCTCGGAGGGCGGGCGCCGGGCAGCCGTCACGCGTTCCTCGCCGTGGTGGCGGTCGGCGCCGTGCTCATCCCGATCGGCTCGGCGGCCTCCGACCAGGTCGTGGCCGCGGTCCTCGTGATGCTCGTGGCCGTGTTCGCCATCGAGCTGGTGATGGTGTTCGGCGGCTACGTGTCCGCGGCCGGGCCGGCGCTGCTGCTGCCGCTGGTGGTGGCGATCATGGTGCCGATCGCACCCGGGTCCGACATCGGGTGGCGCGAGGCCGGCTGGCTCACCGCCGGCGTGGCGGGGTACCTGGTCACCCGGTGGTGGTGGCCGTCGGACACCCAGCGACCGGTGTCCCTCGAGCTCGCCGGGGTCTGCCGTGGGATCGCCCGGGCGGTGCGCGATGCGACCGCCCGATCCGCGGACGGAGCGCCCCACGACGCCGTCGACGTCGCGGCCCTCGTCGACCAGCTGCGCGACGCCCGCGCCCGCTACCTGCGCGACCCGAACCGGCCTGCCGGTCCGTCCCGGCACGACCGGGCGCTCGTCATGTTGTTCGAGGAGCTCGGCCGGTCGCTCCAGGCGCTCGCGGTCTGGACACCCGGGCCGATCACCGCCGACGCCGCCGAGCTGCGCACCGCCCACGACCAGCTGTGCACGTCGGTGGCCGACGGCTTCGACGCCGCCGCCGCCACCTCCCTCGAGCGCGACGAGGCCGACGAGGACTGCCTCGTCACCCTCGACGCACGGCGGGACGAGCACCTCACCACGCTGGAGGCCGAGCTCCGGCGGGCCCGCCTCGATGGCGAGGAGCCCGAGACGATCCTCACCACGATCGACGAGGCGTTCCCGCTGCGGGTCCTGTCCTTCGCCGCGCTGACCGTGGTGGCCAACGCCGCCGTCGCCGCCGGGGCCGAGGTCGACACGTCGTCGCTGCGGGTGGTCCCGCGCGTGCCGAGGGCCGGACTGCGGTCGGCGGTGGCCGGATCCTGGGCCATCCTCCGGTCGCACCTGCGGCCCGACGCCGTGTGGTTCCGCAACAGCCTCCGAGCCGCCGTGGCCCTGGCGCTGGCCGCCGCGGTCGCCCAGCTCCTCGAGCTCGACAACGCCTACTGGGTCGTGCTCGGCACCGTGTCGGTCCTGCGGTCCAACGTGGTCAGCACCGGCCGGACCGCAGTGCAGTCCATCAGCGGCAACGCGCTGGGCGTCGCCGTCACGCTGGTGCTCATCGGCCTCAGCGGCGGCGCCACGTGGGTGCAGTGGGTGGTGATGGTCGCCGCCATCTTCCTGGCGGCCTACACCCCGGTCGCCGTGAGCTACGTGGTGGGCCAGGCGTCGTTCGCCGTCATGGTCGTCGTGCTGTTCACCCTGCTGCGCCCCGGCGCGGAGGGAGGTGGGTGGATCCGGCTGGTCGACGTCGCCATCGGCGTGTCGGTCTCGGTGGTCGTGGCGCTGGTGTTCTGGCCACGAGGAGCGGCCCTGACGCTGCGTCGCTCGGTCGCGTCGTTCCTGCACGCCGACGCGACGGCCATCGATCAGGTCACCCACGAGCTGCTCGAGCCCGCAGGCGCAGGCGCAGTCGCCGGCGCCGACGACGCCGTGGCCGAGCCGCGGCGAGCCGTCGGCGACGTCACCGAGGGCCTCGAAGCGCAGCGGCGGGAGACCGACGAGGCGTTCCGGCAGTACCTCACCGAGCGGGGAGCCAAGCGCGTCGGGGTCGGGCAGTGGGCGGCGCTCGTCGGGCTGGCGGCCGCCCTGCTGCTCGCCGCCGACGCGCTGCAGCGCCAGACCCGGGGTCGTCTGCGGGTGGTGGCGTCGGACGGATCGGCCGATGCCGTGGTGCTCGGCGCCTGGTCGGCCCGCGTGCGGGCGATCGACGAGCTCGCGACGCAGATGACCGAGGCACCGGGGGCGGTGCCGTCGGTTCCCGACGACCGCCCGCGCATCGACGCCGCCCTTCGAGAACAGCTGGCCCGTCCGGCGGTCGGCGACGACGCCGGCGTCGGCACGCTCGCCCTCATCCTCGTCGCCGAGTGGCTCCTGGTGATCGATCGGCTGCTGGCCGACGCCCGGCCGGCGGCCGCGGCCGTGCAGGCGGCGACGGCCCGGCCCTGGTGGCGGTGACGACCGCCCCGGCCGGCTCCGCGACGTCGGTTCAGGCCTCCAACGGGACGTCGTAGCGCTCCACGTAGCGGGCGAAGTGCTCCCGCAACGCGCCGGCGTCGAGGCCGAGCTCGTCGAGCGTGTAGCGGTGGGCCCCGAAGCGGTCCTTCGGGTTGGCCGCCGCGTAGGCGCGCATGGCGGTCTCGGCCTCGGTGGAGAGGTCGTCGCCGAAGTGGGCGTAGACGCGCCGCACGGCGGCGACGGGATCCGCCACCAGCTCGGCGTAGGGGAGGTCGACGATGCGGGCCCCGCCGTGCTCGTCGCGCCAGGTCATCACCCGCTCGACCGCGAGCGCGGTGTTGGCCGTCCAGTGGTGGGCGATGTAGGCACCGTGGTCGGCGTCGGAGAAGGTGCCCGACAGCGACCGGATGAGGCTCACCAGCGACGGCACCGCCTTCACCGGGTCGCGGTGGGTCATCACCACGCAGGCGTCGGGCCAGGTGGCGAACAGCTCGTCGAGGTGCAGGCAGTGCTGCGGCGTCTTCAGCGACCACCGCCCCGGAGCGCGCGACTGCAGCACCGCGGTCACGGTGTGCAGCCACCGGTACGCCGACGAGATGTCGCAGCCGTGGAGCCACTGCCCGTAGGAGGGCACGTTGGCGACGCACTCCCACATCCAGCTGCGGAAGTCCTGCGCGAGCACCGCCACGTCCTCGGTGGGTCCGTCGGGCGCCTCGTAGTGGATCGCCTTGAACTCGGGGTTGATGGCGTCGAGCATCTCGAGCCCGAGCGTGGCCTCGGTGAGGCGGGGGTCGGAGTGCAGCGCGTCCGCCTCCGGTGGGGGGATGCACTGGTTGAACTCCCAGCGCAGCAGCGAACGGTTGGCCGGATCCTGGTCGAACAGGTACGACAGCAACGTCGTGCCGGTGCGGGGCAGGCCGATGATCACCAGCGGCCGGGCCTGCGGCGCCTCGAGCACCGCCGGGTGCGCTCCGATCCAGTCCACGACCCGGAGGCGGTTCACCAGCTGGCCGTGGATCTGGGCCTGCAGGGCGGTGACGCCGAGGTCGGACAGCTGGGCCTCCTCCCGCAGCGACAGCGACAGCAGGTCGAGGCCCTCCCGGAACGCCGGGTCGCCGAAGTCGTCCAGACCGGTGGCGTCGGCGGCCTCGGCCAGCAGCCGATCGGCGTCGAGCACCTCGGTCGCGTCCGCCATCGGGCGTGACCCTACCGAGCGCGCCGGGCGGGGTGCTGCGACGGCCCATGGGCGGCCGCGCCCGGTACGGTGGCAGCGCCCCCTCCGAGCCATGGAGCCTCCGTGAGCGATCCGTCGAACGTGGACGCAGCGGACCCGGGCGGTCCTCCCGAGCCGCCGGCGTCCGGCGTCACACCCCCGCCGCCCGCCGGGGTGGTCCCGCCATCGCCCGACACCGTCGCCTGGCCGGTGCCCCCGGGGGGCGTGGCGCCACCGGCCACCGCGCCGTCGCCGCCGGTCGCCCCCACCGCGCCGCCCCCGTCCCCGGTGTGGGGCGCGCCCGCGCCGGCGTCGCCCCCGACGTGGGGTCCGGCACCGTCGGCGCCGCCGGGCACCGTGCAGGGCCCGCCGGCCGGGTGGCTGCCTCCTGCGTCGGCGGGTGCGCCCTCGTGGGCCCCGCCCGCCGCGCCGCCCGGACCTCCGCCCGGGATTCCGCCCGGTCTGCCCCCCGCGGGGCCCACGCCGGGAGCCCCCTTCCCGCCGCTCGGGGGCGACCCCTACGCCGCCCCGGCCGGCCCACCCCGCGACGGCGGTGGGCGCACCGCCCTGGTCGTGCTCGCCATCGTGGTGGTGGCCGTCGTGCTGGCGGGCACCGTCGCCGCGGTGGCGGTGCGTCGCAGCACCGACGCGGCCGCCGGCCCGTCGTCGACGCCCACCACGACCTCGACCGCGGCGCCGTCGACCACCTCGCGGCCGTCGACCACGTCCACCACCGCGGCCCCGACGACCGCGCCGTCGACGGGCGGCCTCGACCCGCAGGTGGTGCAGAACGAGGTCGCCAACCTGTCGACGTTCGTGGAGGACACCTGGGGCAAGCCGTTCAAGACCCCGGTGAAGGTGGAGGTGCTCGACGACACGGCGTTCACCGACCGCCTGCTCGGCAAGCTCGACGAGGAGAAGGACAAGATCACCAAGCAGGAGGGCGCGTTCAAGGCCCTCGGGATCCTGCCGGCCGGCGGGTCGCTGTACGACGTCTCCCGCACCCTCTACTCGGGCGGCGTCCTCGGCTACTACGACCCGGAGACGAAGGAGCTCGTGGTGCGCGGCGGTGACATCACGCCCTACGTCCGCCAGACGATCGTGCACGAGCTCACCCATGCGCTGCAGGACCAGTACGCCAACCTCGACCGCAAGGAGTACGACGACCGCAAGGACGAGGTCTCCTTCGGGCTCGACACGCTCGCCGAGGGCGACGCCCGACGGGTCGAGAAGGTCTACGAGAACCAGCTGTCGGCTGCCGACAAGCGAGACCGCGACCGGGAGGAGGCGGCCTTCGGGGCCGACATGGACCTGAGCAGCGTCCCCGACTTCCTGAAGGGCTCGATCAGCGCGCCCTACGACCTCGGCGAGCCGTTCGTCGACGGCATCGTGGCCGGCGGCGGCAACGAGGCGCTCCTGCAGGCGTTCGCCGATCCTCCGACGACCTCCGAGGAGGTCCTGCAGCCGGCCAAGTACCGGGCCCGGGAGGGACGCGTCGACGTCGCTCGTCCCCCGGTCGACGGCGAGGTCGTCGACGAGGGCGTCTTCGGCGCCGTCCCGACGGCGCTGCTGCTCGGCGACGCCGTGTCCTCCCGCACCGCGTTGCAGGCCGCCGACGGGTGGAAGGGCGACTGGTACGTCACCTACCGGCAGCCCGACGGTGACACCTGCGTGCGGATCGACTACGTGATGGACACGGCCACCGACGGCCAGCAGCTGCGCACGGCGCTGAGCCAGTGGTCGGCGCAGCTGCCGTCGTCCGTGCAGGCCGACGTGCAGCAGCAGGGTTCGGGCAACCTGCGGCTCACGTCGTGCACGAGGGGCGCCTGATGGCCCCGCCGCCGAACGCGTCGACGGGATGGGGTTCCGGCCTGCCCGAGGCGCCGCCGCTCGCTCCGCCACCGGCCGGGTCCGGTGCCGCTCGGTCGCTGCCGGTGCACCCACCGGAGCCGGGGACCTGGCCGGGGCCGGCTGCCGGCGGCGGCAACGCCGGCGGGCCGGCGGGCGGCCCCGGGGGCGACGGCTTCCTCGGCGGCCCCCGCAACGTGGCGATCGTGGCCGCGGCCGCCGTGGTGGCGATCGCCCTCGTGGTGGCCGCCTTCGTCGTGCGGTCGTCGGGCGACGAGCAGGCCGCGTCCGCCAGCTCGACCACCAGCACCACCCGCCGGCCGTCCACCAGCGCGCCGGGCGCGTCCTCGACCACCACGACGCCCGGACCCTCCACCACCCGCGCGCCGAACCAGCCGACCACGCCGACGACACCCGCCGGCCCGCCCATCGACCAGGCCACCCTCGATGCCGAGGTGGCCCGGCTCAGCGCCTACGTCGCCCAGCAGCGAGGCCTGTCGTTCACGACGCCGGTGAAGGCCGAGGTCCTCGACGACGCCGCCTTCACGGAGCGGCTGAAGCGCCAGATCCCGCCCGAGGAGCTGCAGGCCCAGGCCGCCATGTTGCAGATGCTCGGGCTCGTGCCCCCCGGCGAGGACCCGGCGGCGCTCATCGAGCAGACCCTCGTCGAAGGGGTGCAGGGCTGGTACGACGCCGAGGCCAAGGAGCTGGTCGTGCGCGGCGGGTCGCTCAACGACGACGTCCGCCAGACGCTCGTGCACGAGCTCACCCACGCGCTCGACGACCAGTCCCTCAACCTGCGCCGCCCCGAGTACGACGAGCGCAAGGACGAGATCGCCTTCGGGTTCAAGGCGCTGGTCGAGGGCGACGCGACCCGCATCGAGCGGGCCTGGCACGACGAGTTCAACCCGAACGGCGCACCGCCGGGCGACGAGGTGCCGGCGGCGGCCGGCGGTGGCTCGACCAGCGAACAAGCCGTCAAGGCGCAGATCGGCTCGCCGTACATCCTCGGCAACAAGCTCGTGCGGGCCATCCTCGCCAGCGGCGGACAGGCCGTCCTCGACCGGTCGTTCGCCGACCCGCCGGTGACCTCCGAGCAGGTCGCCCACCCCGAGAAGTACGCCACCCGCGAGCCGCGCAAGGAGGTGCCGCCGCCGCCGGCGGAGGGCAAGGTCACCAAGGACGGCGTCTTCGGCGAGGTGATGACCCAGCAGCTGCTCGCCGGCAAGCTGCCGTCGGACCAGGCCGAGACGGCGGCGACCGGGTGGGGGGGCGATTGGTACGTGACCTGGACCGACCAGCAGGGTGCCAGCTGCGTGCGGGTCGACTGGCAGATGGACACGCCGACCGATCTCACCGAGCTCAAGACGGCCTTCGACGCCTTCACCCAGGCCGGCGGCCCCGGTCAGGTCGAGACACCGAACCCCGACACCGTGCGCTGGACCAACTGCAGCGCCGTCACCGGCGGCGGCGTCTCGCCGCTGTAGGCCCGGACGGGCGCCTCAGCGCCCGGTGATGGGGGGGACGCCGAGCACCGCGAACACGGCGTCCACGGCCTCGGCGGCGGTCCTCACGTTGACGACCGGCGCATCGGCGCCGTGCTGCACGTCGCCCGGTCGGTGCAGCTCCCAGGTGCCGATGCCGATGACCGGGGTCCCGTCGAGCAGGGCGTGCGCCAGCTCGGACAGCGTGCCGAAGGCGCCGTCGAGGGCGATGACGGCGTCGCCGTTCATGGCCACCAGGGCGTTGCGGGTGAGGCCGATGCCCGTCGCCACCGCCACGGTCAGATACGGGTTCGCCTCGGACCGGTCACGTCCCGGCAGGATGCCGATGGTGGTGCCGCCGGCCTCGAAGGCGCCCTTGGCGGCGGCCTCGGACACGCCCGTGCGGCCGCCGGTGACCACGATCGCTCCCTGCTCGGCGAGGCGGCGACCCACCTCCTCGGCGGCGACGAGCACGCCCTCGTCCACGTCGTAGCCGCCGATCACGCTCACGTAGACGGGTCCGGGCCGCGCCATCGCCGCACGCTAGCCCTCACGTCGGGCTCATCGGCTCCTCACATCCGTGGCGCACCCTGGCGCTCGTGGACGACCGTGGCGCGATCGCCTGGCTGCACCGCCGCATCGGGTTCGGGCTCGGGCCCGGCGAGCTCGACCGGTTGACGGCGCTCGGCGTCGACGCCGTGCTCGACCGGCTCGTCGAGCCCGACGCCCACGACGTGGCACCCGCTCCCGATCCGTGGACGGGCCTCGACCTCGCGCCGATCGACCCGGCCTCCGCCACACCGCAGCAACGGCGCGCACCCATCGCCGCCTGGCTGGCGGCCATGGCGACCACGTCGCGGCCCCTCGAGGAGTGGATGCGGTGGTTCTGGCACGGCCACTTCGTGTCGACCCTGCGGGTGGTGAAGCAGCCGGCGCTGATGGTCGGCCAGCTGCGCACCTTCGGGGCGCTCGGGCTCGGCGATCTGCGGTCGCTGCTGCGGGCGGTGACCGTGGATCCGGCCATGCTGATCTACCTCGACGGGCGGACCAACCGGAAGGACGCCGTCAACGAGAACTACGGGCGGGAGCTGCTCGAGCTGTTCGCCCTCGGCATCGGGGCCTACGGCGAGGCCGACGTCCGGGCTGGCGCCGAGGCGCTCACCGGCTGGACCGTCGAGCGCGTCGGGCGCGGCCCGCTTCGTGCCCCGTCTCCACGACGACACGCGCCACGACTACCTCGGCCGATCCGGCGTGCACGACGTCGACACCGTGGTCGACGCCGTCGTGGCCCACGAGGCCTGCGGGCCCTTCATCGCCGGCGAGCTCGCCCGCGCCGTGCTCGGCCCCGACGTCGACGAGGGGCTCACCCGTCGGCTGGGTCGGGACTTCGTCGATGCCGGCCTGCAGCTGCGCCCACTGGTGCGGGCGGTGCTCGAGGCCGGCCTCCAAGGGGCAGCGACGTCGCTGGTGCAGGCGCCGGTCCCGTGGCTGGCGTCGATGATCCGGGCGACCGCCGCGCCGGTCACGGCCGCGCTGGCCGCGTTGGCCCGAGGGCTGCAGGCGGCCGGCCAGGTGCCGATGGACGCGCCGAGCGTCGCCGGCTGGCCCGGCGGTCGCGCCTGGCTGTCGTCGGCCGCCACCGTGGCCCGCGTGGACCTCGCCGCGGCCCTGGCCGGGCTGACGCCGACCACGAGCCCCGCGTGGTCCGCAGCGAGCCGGGGCGACGTGGGGGCGCTGGCCGACGCCCTCGGCCGGCCCGGCGGCTTCGGAGAGGCGACCGCGGCGGCCCTGCGCGACGCCGCCGGCGGCGGGCGCGGCGCCGCGACGACCGTGCTCACGGTGGCCATGGCCGCGCCGGACTCGGTGCTGGTGTGAGGGAGGCCGAGCGATGACGACCGACGACGACGCCGTCCACCCCCCGACGCGAGATGTCTCGCGGCGGCGCTTCCTCACGGTGGCCGGAGGCGCGGCGGCCGCGGTGGCCGGTGGAGCACTCGCCTGGTCCCGCCTCGTGTCGGAGCACCTGGAGGACGCGCGCTCGTCGGCGGGGTCGGATGGTCCGGACACCGCCTCCGCACCGTCGGGCGGCCGCGTGCTCGTCGTCGTCCAGCTGACCGGCGGCAACGACGGGCTCGACACGGTCGTGCCCGCCGGTGACGGTCGGTACTTCGACGCCCGCCCGACGCTGCACGTCCCCGAGGGCGACGTCGTGCGCCTCGCCGGCACCGACCACTACGGCCTCCACCCGGCGCTGGCGCCGCTCGTGCCGGCGTGGGAGGCGGGACGGCTCGCGGTCGTCGACGCCGTGGGGTTCCCCGACCCGAACCGGTCGCACTTCGCCGCCATGGACACCTGGTGGTCGGCCCGGCCCGGCCAGCCGCTCACCACCGGATGGCTGGGCCGCTGGCTCGACGCCACCGGCGAACCGTCGAACCCGCTGCGGGCCGTCGCCCTCGGTGCGGCCACACCGGCGCTGGTGGGGGAGCAGGCCCTGCCGACGGTCGTGCTCGATCCCGGGGCCTTCTCGCTGCGGGCACCCAAGGGTGCCGACGCCGCCCAGCTCACCGCCGCCTTCCGGGCGACCGCGGCGCCCCTCGCCGCCGATGCCGACCTCGCCGTGGCGCAGCGGTCCGTGCCCGCCGCGCTCGACGCCGTCGAGGCCCTGGCCCGGGCGACGGGTGGTGGCGAGGGGGAGCCGGCGGCGCTCGACGCGCCGGCCCGTTCGGCCGGTCGGTCCGGGGCCCGGGCGTCGGCGGCCGACCTGCTCGGCGTCGCCGCCGGCATCATCGACCTGCAGATCGGGACCGAGGTCGTCGTGGTGTCGGTGGACGGCTACGACACCCACAGCGACCAGCGCGACCGCCACCCGGCCCTGCTCGCCGACCTCGCGGCCGGCCTCACCGCCTTCACCCAGGCGATCGAGCGGCAGGGCCGGGCCGACCGGGTGCTGGTGATGACCACCAGCGAGTTCGGCCGGCGGGTCGCCGAGAACGGCTCGGGCACCGACCACGGCAAGGCCGGCCTGCAGCTGCTGCTCGGTCCGGCCGTCGCCGGTGGCAGGGTGGTGGGCGACGTCGATCTCGCTCGTCTCGACGAGGGCGACCTGCGTGCGGCCCTCGACCCCCGATCGGTCTACGCCGCCGCCCTCGACTGGCTCGGCGGTCCCACCGACGAGGTCCTCGGCAGCACCTACGACCGCCTCGACCTCGTCCGTGCCTGACGGCTCCGGGCGAGTCCCGGTCAGCGGAAGGCGTCGACGAGGTGGCCGAGGCGGTCCTCGGTCGGCGGGCGCTCGTCGACGATCTCGCCGTCGGGCAGCACCCGCACGTCGCCGAGGGCGAGCATCTCGTCGAGCAGGTCGTCGGCGTCGGGCCGTCCCTCGAGGGCGTGGCGCACCTCCGACAGCACCAGCCGCACGTTGTCGGCGCGGCGGGCGACCATCGACTGCTCGAGCGCCCGGCGCCACACGGCGCCGACCATCTCGGTGCCCGGGTAGCGGGTGCCGGTGGCGCCGACCCAGGTGCGGTCGCGCATCTCGCTGAGGGCGGTGAGGAGGTAGCCGACGTGGGGGGTCTCGTCGGCTCGGATGTACGACACGATCCGGGCGGCCTCGCCGTCGCCGGCCACCGCGTCGGTGTCCGACAGCACGGCCTCGGCCCAGCGGAACCCGTGGAAGGCGGCGATCTCGATGAACAGCAGGCCGATCATCCGCTGCAGCAGCAGCTCGACCTCGATCGGGATGTCGGTGGGCAGCACGCGGGCGGCCTCGGCCTGCCGGCGCATCTCGGCGATGCGGTCGTGGGCGGCCGGGGTGCCCGGCGCGGGCGCAGCGGTGGCCGCCGCGGCGAGCCCCATCCGCTCGAGCATGCGCGCCGTCTGGTCCTCGGTGACGGGTCGCTCGAAGGCGATGTCGCGCGCGGCGAACCACATGCGGTCGTGGCCGGCCTGCTCGCCCCAGCCGGCCTCGTCGCGGGCGTGGGCCTCGAACAGCCCCGACCCGATGTGGGCGGTGGCGGTGCCCTCGATGCCCTCGTCGAACAGGCGGGAGAAGTCCGGCACGGTCAGCAGCCGCAGCATCCCGCCGAACCCCTCGACGGTGCCGATGCGGGTGAGGGCCGAGACGGTCGGCTCGGTGACGCCCCGCCGGATCAGCAACAGCGACTGGTCGGGGTTGGGGAAGTTGGCCGGCCAGGCGTCGTCGGGCACGTCGAGCTTGGGCGTGCCGGTCTCGGCGAGGCGCTTGGCGTCCCACGCCTCGATGGCCGGCACGCGGACGCGGGTCCGGGGCGAGACGTAGGCGCCGTGCTCGTCGAACCCGCCGTGGCAGCGCACGCCGTCGGCGATCAGCGGTTCGGCGTAGTCGTGGTCGGCGAGCAGCTCCGCGGCGGTGAAGGTGACCCGGTCGGTCGTCGCCGTGGTGGTGCTCGGCGTCGTGGACTCCTGCTCCGTGGGCATGGCACCCCCTGCGCTCGGCGGCCGTGACGCCAAGAGTAAACTCTTGCGTATACACCTGGCAAGGGGCACGCTGGGTCCGTGGGCACGAAGCGTCCGGACTCGGGACCTCCGGCCGGCACCGGCCGTCGGCGGCTGCTGTCGCGCGAGGAGCGGCGGGGGTCGATCCTGCGGGCGGCGGCCCGGGCGTTCGCACGAGCGGGGTTCGCCGCCACCTCGATGGACGACGTGGCCGCGGAGGCGGGGGTCACCAAGCTCATCGTCTACCGCCACTTCGACTCCAAGGAGGAGCTGTACCGGGCCGTGCTCACGGGGGTGGCCGACCGGCTCCGCGAGGAGGTCGTCCGGGGCATGCGGGCGCCGGCGACCGAGCGGCGGGGGTTCACGACCCGGGCCATGCTGACGGTGGCTCGCGAGGATCCCGCCGCCCTGCGCCTGCTGCTGGTGCATGCCGAGCGTGAGCCCCAGTTCGCGGCCTACGCCGCCGAGCACCGGCGCAACGCCGAGGCCGTGGCCGACGACCTCATCGGCGGGTCCATCTCCGACCCCGTCGTGCGGCGCTGGGCGGCGCGCACCGTCGTGCGCTACCTGATGGAGGGGCTCCTCGTGTGGCTCGACGAGGGCGACCCGTCGCGAGACGACGAGTTCGTCGAGCTGGCGACCGAGGGCCTCCACGCGATGTACCGGTCCTGGGTGCCCGCCCGGCCGCGGGGCTGAGCCCCGGTCGGGCCAGGGATCGCTCGGGGACCGGGTCGACGCCTACGCTGCCGCCGGCATGGCCGACGATCTCGACGCCACCGACCCCGACGACCCCCGGGCCGACGATCTCGACGTCGGTCGGCTGCTGCGACTCGACGGTCGGGTCGCCGTGGTGACCGGTGCCTCCGGTGGCCTCGGTGACCGGTTCGCTCGCGTGCTGCACGCCGCCGGAGCCTCGGTGGTGGCGGCGGCCCGCCGTCGCGACCGCCTGGAGGCCCTGGCGGGCGACCTCGAGCGCGTCGTGCCCGTGACCTGCGACGTGTCCTCGGGCGACGACCGCGAGCGCCTGGTCGAGGCGGCCCTCGCCGTCGACGGGCACATCGATGTGCTCGTCAACAACGCCGGGATCGGCACCCCGATGCCCGCCGAGGACGAGCCGGTCGACCACTTCGCCCGGGTCGTCGACGTCAACCTGACCGCGGTGTTCGCCCTCAGCCAGCTGGTCGGTCGCCACATGATCGAGCGGGGGAGCGGGGCCATCGTCAACGTCGCGTCGATCCTCGGCCTGGTCGCTTCGGCGCCGATCAAGCAGGCCTCCTACGCGGCGTCGAAGGGAGCGGTGGTCAACCTCACCCGTGAGCTGGCCGTGCAGTGGGCCCGCAAGGGCGTGCGGGTGAACGCCCTGGCTCCGGGCTGGTTCCCGAGCGAGATGACCACCGACATGTTCACCGACGAGGCCTCGATCGCCTTCCTGCAGCGCAACGCACCGATGGGGCGTGGCGGGCGGCTCGCCGAGCTCGACGGTGCGCTGCTGCTGCTGGCGGCGGACGCCGGCAGCTACATCACCGGCCAGACCCTGGTCGTCGACGGGGGTTGGACCGCCCGGTAGCCTCGTCGGTCGCCCCCGTGGACGGAGGATGTCGGTGGCGACCAGCACGACCCGTCAACCCAGCGGCGCGGACATCGGCGCCGACGACCACGACGACGCCGGTCCGCGCCTGTCCACGAGGCTGGCCGTCCTGCTCATCGGCGCCGCCGTGCTGCTCGGGCTCGGGATCCGGCTCTACACGGTCCTGGTCGCGTACCCCACCTGTCCGAAGCCGACGTTCTACGGCGAGCAGCCCCCGGCGGGGTGCTTCGCCGACATCAACTGGGGTGACTCGTTCTACTACTCGACGCAGGCCTACTACCTGGCCGAGGGCGAGGGCTTCGTCAACCCGACGGCCAAGTTCCTGACCGGCGCGACCGAGCCGGGCGCGGGCCATCCGCCCGTGTACACCACCTTCCTGGCCGCGCTGGACAAGGTCGGCCTCACGGAGGTGACCCAGCACCGCGTCGTGATGGCGGTCGGCGGCGCCCTCGGGGTGGCGCTCATCGCCGGGTGCGCGTGGTACGTCGCCGGCCGGCGACGGGGTCCGCTGGTGGGCGTGTTCGCCGCCGCCTTGGCCGCCACCTACCCGATGCTGTGGATCAACGACTTCCGGTACCTGTCGGAGTCGATCTACATCCCCATCGTCGCCGTGCTCATCGCGTCGGCCTATCGCTTCCACCGCCGTCCGGGGTGGGGTAGCGCCGTCGCCTTCGGCGCCATGATCGGCCTCGCCGGGCTCACCCGCGGCGAGGGCTTCATGATCATCGCCTTCACGCTGGTGCCGCTGCTGGTCGGCATGCGCCAGCTGACCTGGGCCCGCCGCGCCGCCCTCGGCGCCACGGTCGTCGGCGCCACCCTCGTGCTCCTCGTGCCGTGGGTGGCCTACAACCTCTCCCGCTTCGCCGAGCCGGTCACCATCACCTCGGGCACCGGCATGGTGATCCTGCACGGCTCGTGCGAGGACGCGTTCTCCGGCGAGGGCTATGGCTACTACAGCCTCACCTGTGCGAAGAACCTGCCGTCGGCCACCACCGACCCGTCGATGATCCTCGAGGACGAAGCCGATCTCGTCGCCCGCGACCAGGCGTCGGCCTTCCTGCAGGACAACTGGTCGCGGTTCCCCGGCGTGGCCCTGGCGCGCGCCGGGCGCATGTGGGACCTCTACGAGCCCTTCGACAACGTGCTGCTCAACGAGTCGCTCGAGGGGCGTGGCTACCTGCCGTCGCTGATCGGTCTGTACTTCTACGTGGCCCTGCTGCCGCTGGCGGTGTACGGCGCGGTGCTCCTGCACCGGCGACGCCAGCCGCTCAGCCCCATCCTCGGGCTCATGCTCGCCGTCACCCTCACCGCGGTCATCAGCTTCGGGATCACCCGCTACCGGGTGCCGGCCGACGTCGGGCTCGTCATCCTCGCCGCCATCGCCCTCGAGGCCGTCACGGGGTGGCTCCGCCGAGGCCGCTCGACGGCGGTGTCGACCGGCACGCCCGCCGACGCGGTGGCCGCGCCGGGGGGCGCGGTGCCGTCGGGGGGCTCGTCGGGCTAGGTTCCCCCCGCCGTGCCCACCCTCCCCTCGTCAGCGCCGTGAAGCCACCGCCGGTCTCGGTGCGCCGGCTGGTCGCCATCGTGGCCGTGCTCGCCGTCGTCGGTGGGCTCGCAGCGTGCTCCGATGCCCCCGGCCAGGCCGGTGGCGGCACGACGGCGCCGTCGGCGCCGACCTCCTCGACCGTGGCGCCGGCGGCCGCACCGCAGCCGGCGACCGATCCCCGCTCGGGAGGGACGCTCGCCTACGGCGTCGCCTCCCTGCGCGAGGACTGGAACCCGGCGTCGGGTCCCTTCGACGCCGACGCCTTCCAGGTCGGCCGCGCCCTGTTCGACACGCTGCTCGTGTACGACGACAGCAACAACCTGACACCCTTCCTGGCCACCGAGGTCAAGCCCTCCGACGACCTCACGACGTGGACCATCACCCTCCGGGAGGGTGTGCGGTTCCATGACGGCAGTCCGCTGACGGCCGACGCGGTGCGGTCGGGGCTCGACGCCGTTCGCCAGGCGCCCGACTTCACCGCGGCGATGCGGCCGGTGCAGGAGGTGGCCGTCGACGGGCCCCGCACGGTGGTGGTCAGGACGCGCACGCCCTGGTCGGCGTTCCCCCACCTCCTGCCCGGCCAGCTGGGCATGGTCTCGAGGGTGGTGGCGGGCGGCGTGGTGGGCACCGGGCCGTTCGCCCGCACGGCGCTGGTGCCGGGCGACACGGGGCCCGCGACGACGAGCCCGACGGCGACGACGAGCCCGACCGCGGTCGGGGCCGGTCCGTCGCCGAGCCCCACCGAGCAGCTCCGGCTGCGTCGCAACCGCTCCTACTGGCAGACCGACCTCCCCCGCCTCGACGAGGTCGTGTTCCAGGCCGTGCCCGACGAGTCGGCCCGGGCGGCGCTGCTGCGCTCGGGGAGCCTCGACGTCGGGCTGTTCCGCGACCCCGCTCGCC
This sequence comes from Acidimicrobiales bacterium, assembly GCA_041394145.1. GTDB lineage: Bacteria > Actinomycetota > Acidimicrobiia > Acidimicrobiales > Acidimicrobilacustridaceae > JAWKIW01. Next base: position 76,861 of record JAWKIW010000011.1, on the reverse strand, counting down.
TCGCCGTGTTCGCCGAGGAGGCCAAGCGGGGGACGGTGCAGCACCTCGTCGACACCAGCGGCGAGACCCCCGAGCTGGTCCTCGCCCTGCAGACCGATCGTCCGCCCTTCGACGACCCCATCGCCCGGCAGGCGATGGGCCAGGCCATCGACCGCGACGCCCTGGCCGACGACGTCTTCGCCGGCCAGTACCCGCCGGCCGAGGGCCCCTACAGCGAGGGGGCCCGCTGGTACGGCCGCGCCCCGTGGCCCATCCACGACGTCGTGCGGGCCCGCCAGACCGTCGAGGACTACACCAAGTCCCACGGCGAGGCGCTGTCGTTGCGCATCCTGGCGCCACCGACCCCCATGGCCCGCGACCTCGTCGACGCCCTGCGCCGCCAGCTGGCCGAGGCGGGCATCCGGGTGGAGGCCGAGTGGGCCGATCCCGATCAGGTGGCCCGGCGCCTCGTCGCCGGCCAGTACGAGGCCGCCCTGGTGTCGGCCTTCGGCGGCTGGCACCCCGACCAGGACGAGCCGATGCTGCGAGGGTTCGTCGCCGGCTCGGTGCCACCCGCCGGCGCCCCGAAGGACGCGCCGCCGGCGCTGCCGCTGCCGCCCCCCGACCCGGCCTCGCCGCCCTCGGCGGTCAACGTCACCCGCTTCCGCAACGAGAACATCGACCGATCGCTCGACACGGCCCGCAAGAGCACCGACATCACCAAGCAGGCGGAGCAGTACACGTCGGTGCAGGAGACGCTCGCCCGCGAGTCGCCGTACGTCTTCCTCGTGCACGAGCAGACCGCCGTCGTCGCCCGCCCCGGGGTGCGCGACCTGCTGCGGTGGACGACGCCGACCGGGACCCCCGGCATCAGCCAGTTCCGCGGCACCGTCGCGCTCGCCCAGGTGTGGCTCGCCGACTAGGGCCGGCCGGTCCGGCCGGTCTGCTCGGGGCCGCGTCCCGGTACCGTCGGATCCATGGTCGACCACGAGCTCCCGGACACCCCGTCGGTGCGCATCGAGCGTGACGCGCTCGGTGAGGTTGCCGTGCCCGCCGAGGCCCGCTGGGGCCCGCAGACCCAGCGGGCGGTGGCGAACTTCCCCATCTCGGGGCTGCGCATGGATCCTGCGCTGGTGCGGGCGCTGGCCTTGGTGAAGGCCGAGTGCGCCCGCGCCAACGGGGCGCGGCGCGACGTGCCCGCCGTGACCCGTCGCATCGGCGAGGCGATCGCCGCCGCCGCCGAGGAGGTGGCGGCCGGCGTGTGGCACGAGCAGTTCCCCGTCGACGTGTACCAGACCGGGTCGGGCACCTCCACGAACATGAACATGAACGAGGTGCTCGCCTCGCTGGCCTCGGAGCGGCTGGGCGAGCCCGGCGCCGTGCACCCCAACGACCACGTCAACGCGTCGCAGTCGTCCAACGACGTGTTCCCCACCGCGCTGCACCTGGCTGCCGCCGAGCTGGCGAGCACCGAGCTCGTCGCCGGTCTGGAGGCGCTGCGCGCCGAGCTGGCCCGCCAGGCCCGCCGCCACCGTGCCGTCGTGAAGGCCGGACGCACCCACCTCATGGACGCGACGCCCGTGACCCTGGGGCAGGAGCTGGGTGGGCACGCCGCCCAGGTGGAGGCCGGGATCGGGCGCATCCGGTCGGCGCTGCCCCGGGTGGGCGAGCTGGCGCTGGGGGGCACCGCGGTGGGGACCGGCATCAACGCCCCGAGGGGCTTCGCCGCCAAGGTGATCGGCCGGTTGGCCGAGCGCACCGGCCTCCCGCTGTCGGAGGCGCCCGACCACTTCGCCGCCCAGGCCGCCCGCGACGCGCTCGTCGAGCTGTCCGGCCAGCTCCGGACGATCGCGGTGTCGCTGGTCAAGATCGCCAACGACCTGCGATGGATGGCCAGCGGTCCCCGGACGGGGCTGAGCGAGATCCGCCTGCCCGACCTCCAGCCGGGCTCGTCGATCATGCCCGGCAAGGTCAACCCGGTGATCCCCGAGGCGGTGCTGCAGGTCGCCGGGCAGGTGATCGGCAACGACGCCGCCGTCGCCTTCGCCGGCCAGCAGGGCTCGTTCGAGCTCAACGTCGCCATGCCCCTGCTGGCCCGCAACCTGCTCGAGTCGATCCGGCTGCTGGCACGGGCGTCCACCCTGCTCGCCGAGCGTTGCGTCGCCGGGATCGAGGTCGACGTCGAGCGCTGCCGCGCCTACGCCGAGTCCTCGCCGTCGGTGGCCACCTCGCTCAACCCGTGGCTGGGCTACGACCTCGCCTCGGAGGTGGTCAAGGAGGCCGTGCGCACCGGGAGCACCGTCCGCGAGGTCGTCCGTCGACGCGAGCTGCTCGACGACGAGCAGCTCGATCGCGCCCTCGACGTGCTCGCCCTCACCAAGGGCGGGCTCGCCCCCTGACGCTCAGCCCAGCGCGGGTGTGCCCTCGAAGGGCACCGGGTCCGACGGCTCGGGGATCGTCGGGCGTCGCCAGCTCATGACCCGGGTCAGGTTCTCGGCGACCTCGCGCCACTGCGCCGGCTGCCAGCCCTCGGCGCTGGCCTCGACCTCGTGGGCGATGTTCACGTGCACGAAGGCCGGGAGCGCCTCGAGGCCCATGCCCTTCACCGCGACCCGGTCGGGGTCGCAGAAGACCAGGAGCTCCTTGGCGTAGGGCCCGAGGAACCGCTGCGCGTCCTCGGCGCCGCAGGTGACCAGGAACGCACACCGGCAGTCGGCCTCGGTGTAGTTGCGAAGGATCCGCACCGCGGTGTCGAGGATCCACGAGCTCTCGTAGGTGAAGGGGTCGAGCACCATGAGGGCCAGGTGGAAGTTGGTGGTCCACTCGGCGATCGGACGGGATTCGCCCGACAGCGAGGTCAGCGGGGTGTCGGCAGGAACGTCGGTCGCCATCGGCGCCAGACGCTAGTGGAAGCGGCTTCGGCGCCGACAACCTGGCCGGCCGCGAGGCCCGCCGGGAGCGGCCGGCGCGACGGACTAGCGTCCGGTGGGTTCGAGATCCGGGAGGACGTCCATGTTCGCTGCCGTCGGCGGCATCGAGACCGCCATCTACAAGGTGCTCTTCCTGCTGCACCTGCTCGCTGTGATCGTCGGGTTCGGATCGAGCTTCGTGTGGCCGGTGCTGGGTGCCCAGGCCCGCAAGCTGGGGCCCGGGGAGGCGTCGCTGGCCCTCAGCCGCACCGCGCTGAGCACCTCCAAGATGCTCACCACCGTCTCGATCTACCTGGCCGCGCTGTTCGGGATCCTGCTGGTCGTGGTCAGCGGCGACGCGTGGAAGTTCTCCCAGACCTGGATCAGCGTCGCCTTCGGGCTGTTCATCGTGGGTGCGGTGCTCGGGTACCTCTTGACCGCCAACAACAAGAAGATGGTCGACCTCCAGGAGCGGCTCGTGTCGGGCGCGGCCAAGGGCGGTCCGGATGGTCCGCCGCCGGAGGTGGCCGAGCTGCAGGCGCTCGGCGGGCGGTCGGCCATGTTCGGGGGACTGGCCCACCTCGTGTTCCTGCTGTTGATGCTCGACATGATCTGGAAGCCCGGCCTCGGCTGAGCCGGGCCGCTGGACCGGCCACGAGGCCGGTCGCCCCGGCTACCGTCGGCGGCGTGCACCCGATCGAACGGCTCCGCTACGTCGCCCGTGCCTCGGGCGTGCCGGCGACCGTCATCGTGCAGGAGACGGCGTCGGCGCTGGCGAGCTTCGGTGACGATCCCCACGGGCTGATCACCGCCTGCCAGCGCGTGGTGGCCCGTCAGCCCACCTCGGCGCCGCTGGTGTGGTTCGCGGCCCGGGTCGTCACCTCGGGCGATCCGGCGAGCGAGATCTGGGAGGCCTCGGGTCACCTGCACGCCGATCGCACCCCGGCCGAGCTGGCCGCCGCCCTGCCCGACGAGGCCACCGTCGTCGTGCTCGGCTGGCCCGACCAGATCGGTGAGGCGCTGCCCCGGCGAGGAGACCTCGAGGTGCTCGTCGTCGACGTGCTGGGGGAGGGCACCGGCCTGACCCGCCGCCTGTGGCAGGTCGACGTGCCGGCCGTCGACGTGCCGCCGGCGGGGCTCGGCGCCGCGGTGGCCGACGCCGACCTCGTCCTGCTGGAGGCCGCAGCCATCGCACCGACGGAGTTCCTCGCCGTGGCCGGGTCCCGGGCCGCCGCCGCCGTGGCCCGCCACGCCGGCGTGCCGGTGTGGCTCGTCGGTGGTGTCGGCCGGCTGCTCCCCCAGCGGATGTGGGAGGGCATGCGCTCCCGGCTCGAGGCCGATGGCGCGGCGCCGTGGGAGCTCGACGAGGAGGTCGTCCCGCTCGAGCTGGTCGACCGCATCGCCGGACCGGCCGGCGTGCACGAGGTCGACGCCGCCCTGCGCCTCACCGACTGCCCCGTCGCCCTTGAGCTGTTCCGCGGCGTCGTGATGTAGCCGGTGATCGACGACCGGTAGCGTGCGGGCCCATGGCATCCCGACGCGACCTCATCCGCATGACCGACGACGAGGTGCGCGAGTTCCTCGACGGTCGCCACGTCATGAACATCGCCACCCACGCCCCCGACGGCACCATCCACCTCGTGGCCATGTGGTACGGGTTCACCGAGCGCGGCAACCCGGCGTTCGAGACCTACGCCAAGTCCCAGAAGGTGCTCAACCTGCGCCGCGACCCGCGGATCACCGTGCTGGTCGAGGACGGCGAGAAGTACGAGGAGCTGCGGGGCGTCGAGCTGGTCGGCACCGCGGTCGTCCACGACGACCAGGAGGTGCTCATGGGCGTCGCCCGATCGGTCGTGAAGCGCTACTTCGACTGGAACACCGAGGAGGAGCTCGACCTCATCGCCGCCGGACTGGCCAACAAGCGGGTGGCCGTCGAGATCGTGCCCGACAAGGTCGTCAGCTGGGATCACCACAAGCTCGGCGGCACCTACTGAGCGTTGGGTAGGGTGCGGACCATGGGTGAGATCGTGGAGTTCGCGAGCAACGGCAGCACGGCGAGCGGGTCCCTGGCGGTGCCCGAGTCGGGCAACGGCCCCGGCGTGATCGTCATCCAGGAGTGGTGGGGCCTGGTCCCGCACATCACCGACGTCTGCGACCGCTTCGCCGCGGCGGGGTTCGTGGCCCTGGCGCCCGACCTGTACCACGGCACCACCACCCGCGAGCCCGACGAGGCCGGCAAGCTCATGATGGCGATGAACCTCGACCAGGCCGCCAAGGACATGGGTGGGGCCGTCGACCACCTGATCGGCCTGGCCGCGGTGACCAGCAACAAGGTCGGGGTGATCGGCTTCTGCATGGGCGGCGGCCTGGCGATGCTGCTCGGCACCCAACGACCGGGCCAGATCGCCGCCGTCGTGCCCTACTACGGGATCATCCCGTGGGAGGGGGCCCAGCCCGACTGGTCGAAGCTCGAGGCGAGCGTGCAGGGGCACTTCGCCGCCGAGGACTCCTTCTTCAGGCCCGACCAGGTGAAGGAGCTCGAGCAGACCCTGATCAAGCTGGGCAAGGACGTCGAGCTCATCGTGCACCCCGGCGTCGACCACGCCTTCTTCAACGAGACCCGTCCCGAGGTGCACCACCCCGAGACGTCGCAGAAGGTGTGGGAGATGACCCTCGCGTTCTTCCACCAGCACCTCGGCTGACCAAGGTCGCCCGCCGTTGCCCAGCGCCGCGTCGGACCCCGTCGAGCGCTACCTGGAGCTCGGGCTCCGGCTCGGTCGCCACGTCGACGGGCTGGTCGACGCCTACTACGGGCCGGCGGCGCTCGCCCAGAGGGTCGAGGCCGAGCCGGTCGTCGACGCTGCCGCCCTCCGGGCCGATGCGGCCCGCCTGATCGCCGACCTCGACGGCGGAGCGGGGACCACCCTCGATGCCACGAGGCGTCGTTGGCTGCGGGCCCAGGTGGTGGGCCTGCACACCACGGCCCGCAAGCTGGCCGGCGAGCCGATCACCTATGCCGACGAGGTCGAGGCCTGCTACGGCGTGCGGCCGTCGCCCGTCCCCGAGGACGTGCTGCGCGCCGCGCATCGCCACCTCGACGAGGCGCTTCCCGGCGACGGTGCGCTGGCCGACCGCTTCGTCGCCTGGCGCGAGGCGCAGGCCATCCCGCCCGACCGGATCGACGCCGTCGTCCACTCGCTGGCCGACGACCTGCGCGAGCGCACCGACCGGGCCTTCGGGCTCCCCGACGGCGAGCACGTCAGCTGGGAGCTCGTCACCGACCGGCCGTGGTCGGGGTTCAACTACTACGAGGGCGACCTGCGCAGCCGGGTGGCCATCAACGTCGACCTGCCGGTCCTGTCCACCTCGATCGCCCACCTCGTCGCCCACGAGGCCTACCCGGGGCACCACACCGAGCACACCCGCAAGGAGGTGGGGCTCGTCCGCCGGCGCCGTCAGCTCGAGGAGACGATCTTCTGCGTGGGCACGCCGCAGTGCCTCCTGGCCGAGGGCCTCGCCGACCTCGGGCTCGAGGTGCTCGCCGCCCCCGACCCCGCCGGGCTCGCCGAGCAGCACCTGCGCCCGCTCGGGGTCCCCTTCGACGCCGACGTCGTGCGGGCGGTTGCCGACGCCGCCGAGGTGCTCGGCGCCGTGCGGGGCAACGTGGCGTGGATGCTGCACGAGGACGGCCGTCCCGCCGACGAGTGCGTGGCCTACGCCATGCGCTGGGGCCTGCTGTCGCGGGCGCGCGCCGAGAAGGCGCTGCAGTTCCTGACCGACCCGACGTGGCGGGCCTACATCTCGTGCTACGTGGAGGGCCTGCCGGCGTGCCGGCGCTTCGTCGCCGGCGACCCCGGCCGCTTCGAGCGCCTGCTCACCGAGCAGCTGGTGCCCGCCGACCTGGTCGCGCCCGCTGCCTGACCACCGCAGCCCGAGCACCGCAGGACCGCGCCCGCCTCGCCTGCTCGCGGTTGCGGCAATCACGCCTCAGGTGCGCTGCTCGGCACTGGCGCATGGCGGGTGACGCGCTGCACCAGCGCGCCGGCGAGGCAGGCCAGGACGAGGAGCGCCGAGGCCCAGCTGGCCAGCTGCTTCGCGGCGGAGGCCACGCCGAGCAGGTGCAGCACCGTCGACGGCTCGTCGGGGAACCGCGTGAGCAGGACCCAGGCCGCCGCGTTCTCGAGGTAGTCGAAGACCGCGGCGAGCAGGGGCACCGCGATCAGGAGGCGGGCCCGGGCATGGTCCGCCGCCACCGTTCGGGGCAGCAGCAGGGCGAGCGAGGCGCCGAGGAACAGGCCGAGCGCGGCGGGGTACGCGAGGTCGAGGAGCTGCAGGTCGCGGTAGGCGGCGCGCCCGACGTCGCCGCAGGCGGCCAGGAACGAGGCGAGGTCGTCGGCGGACGTGGTGAAGCGGACGTCGGGGGCCGGCGCCGTGCACGCCGTCTCGATCGCCGCCAGCGAGAAGCGGCCGGACGTGGCGAACATCGTGGTGGCGAGCACGACGGTGACGGCCCCGCTGGCCAGGAGCAGTCGTCGGCTCGCCAGCGCGTGCAACCGGTCGGACAGTCGGTCGATGGCTGTCATGGCTCGGACCTCCCGGCGAAAACTGCGATATCGTAGTAATAATGCTACGATATCGCAGTATCGTCAAGCGTCCGCAGCGGCGCGCACGGCCTCATCGATCCGGTCGAGGACGTCCCGCGCCCGGTCGACTGGGATGCCCAGGCCGGCCTCGACGCGGGCGAGGAACGGACGGAACGCCTTCCGCGCTCGGGCGTGTGCGGCCTCACCGGCCGGGGTCAGCGTGAGGCGGGAGGACCGACGGTCGGTCGGATCGGTCGCTCGTTCGACGTGGCCGCGCTGCTCGAGTCGGCGCACGACCGACGACACGGTCGTCGCCGGCAGCTGCATGGCGGCGGCCAGCTCGCTCGGGGTGCGCCCGTCGGGACGACGCAGGACGCTGTAGACCGCGAACTCGTCGGCGGTGAGGCCGGAGTCACGCAGGGCCTCGTCGAGCGCGGCGTGGGTCGCGTTGGCGAGGGCCCAGAGGTCGAACAGCAGCGTGGTCGACTCGGGGATGCGTCGCACGGGTCCGCACGGTAGTGCGAGATCGCAGCAGCTGGGTCGACGAGCGTGGCGTCGACCCAGCTGGTGCGGCGGCCGCGCCGACTCGTCGGGCGGATCTAGCCCTTGGCGTTGTCGACCATGCGGCGGGCGATGACCTTGAGGCACAGCGTCTCGTCGGCGCCCTCGAAGATCGACAGCACCCGGGCATCGACGAAGTAGCGGCTCACGTCGTACTCCTCGGCGTAGCCCATGCCGCCGTGGATCTGCATCGCCTCGCGGGTGACCCACTCGGCGGCCTTGCACACGTAGGCCTTCACCATCGACGCCTCGAGCTGGCCCTGGCCGCGGGCCATCAGGCGCGCCACCTCGTAGGAGAACTGGCGGGCGGCCTGGATGAGGACGGCCATGCGGGCCAGCTTCGCCTTGGTGAGCTGGTACTCGGCGATCGGCTGGCCGAACACGACCCGGTCGAGCGCGTACTGGCGGGCGGCCTCGTAGGCGGCCTGCATCACGCCGATGGCCCGCGCCGCCGTCTGCAGGCGCCCGTTCTCGAATCCGGCCATCTGGTAGTAGAAGCCCTTGCCGAGGCCGTCCTCGAGGCCGATCTGGTTCTCGGCCGGCACCCACCATCCGTCGAAGGCGATCTCGTAGGAGTGCATGCCGCGGTAGCCGATCGTGTCGATCGGGCGGCCCTCCATCTTCCCGCCGCCGGGTGCGCCGCCGTCGGCACCGGCCTCCTGGGTGATCTCGAAGCCATGGCCCTCGCCACGTGGCTTGGGCACGATGAACATGGACAGGCCCCGGTGGGTCTTCGAGCGGTCGGGGTCGGTGCGGGCCAGCAGCATCAGCACGTCGGCGCGGGCCCCGAACGTGCACCAGGTCTTCACACCGTTGACGATCCACCCGGCGCCGTCGTCGGTGGGGGTGGCGGTGACCTTGATGCCGGCGACGTCGGAGCCGTAGTCGGGCTCGGTCACGGCCACCGCGTTCATGACCTCGGCGGTGGCGAGCCGGGGCAGCCACGCCTGCTTCTGGTCCTCGGTGCCGCCGGCCAGCAGCGCCCGGGTGAGGATCTCGGGACGGGTGATGAGCGAGCCGCCGGCACCGAGCGAGCCCCGGGACAGCTCCTCGGTGGCGACGACCATGCCGATGTACTCGCCCTCGCCACCCTCGGAGTAGCCGCCGTACTCGGCCGGGATCGACAGGCCGAAGGCCCCCATCTCGGCCAGGCCCTCGATGATGTCCTCGGGGATGTCGGCGTTCTCGCGGTGGACGTGCTCGGCGATCGGCTTCAGCTTCTCCTCGGCGAAGCGCCGGAACGTGTCCTGCACCAGCTCGAAGTCGGGGTCGAGGTGGCGGGGGCCCTCGGTGAAGGCGAGCTCGGCGAGGAAGGCGGGGTCGCAGTACGCACCCACGAAGGAGCGGGTGTCGTCGAGCGCACCGGGCTCCACGCCCCACTCGGCCTCCCGCCCGAACAGCTTCGCGGCCAGCTCGGCCACGGTGTCGGCGATGTAGGCGACGGTGATGCGGGCCTCGACGTCGCCCTTCTCGCCGTAGGGCAGCAGCGCCCGGCCGGTCTCGACGGTGGCCGCGGCGTGGGCCAGGTCGTAGGCGAGGACCTGGTTGTCGTCGATCGAGGTGTCGGCGAGCCGCCGCGTGGCGGCGTCGACGACCGCCTGCGCCGAGTCGAGCACCGCCTTGGCCGAGGTGAGGTCAGCAGTCATGGGCCCGAGGTTACCGACCGGTAGCGAGTGGCTCACATCCCTGCTCCGGGCGGAGGTCGCCGCACCACCGACGCGGTCGACCTCCTCCGCCGGATGTGTCGGGAGGCCTACGCGGAAGGGTCGCCGGGCCCATATCCCCACCGGGGCCTCCATCGATACCTTCGTCGACAAGGACGGCCACAGGGGCCGGGGGACGCATGGAGCACTGTCACAACCATCCGGAGGCCACCGCGGTCGGCGTGTGCCGAGCGTGCCTCGACCAGTACTGCGACCACTGCCTGGTCTACGCCTTCGGCGCCTCCAAGCCCCCGTACTGCATCTCGTGTGCGCTCGACGCCGCCGGCCTGGCCCCGGCCAGCACGCCGCGGACCTCGGTGAGCCGCTCCTGACCGTCCAGCCACCGGTCGAGGTCGGCGACGGGGACCGGGCGGCTCACGAAGAAGCCCTGGGCGCGGTCGCAGCCCAGCTCGGCGAGCCGGCGCAGCGTCTCGCCGTCCTCGACCCCTTCGGCGACCACCTCGAGGCCGAGGTTGTGGCTGAGGTCGATCGTGGAGCGCACGATGGTCAGGTCGCTGTCGTCGGCGACCATGGTGGCCACGAACGAGCGGTCGATCTTGAGCTCGTCGATGGGCAGGTGCTTCAGGTAGGCCAGTGAGGAGTACCCGGTGCCGAAGTCGTCGATGGCGGTGGCGGCACCGAGGGCCTTGACCTTCCCGAGCACCTCCATGGCCAGGATCGGGTCGTCCATCAGCTCGCTCTCGGTGACCTCGAGGGTGAGCAGCGAGGCGTCGACGCCCTGCCCGGCGAGGCGCTCGCTGAGCCAGGGGACGAGGTCGCGGTCGTAGAGGTTGCGCACCGACAGGTTCACCGAGATCGGCAGACGCACGCCGCGGCGGCTCCAGGCGGCCGTCTGCTCGAGGGCGGCGTCGATCACCCATCGGGTGAGCGGCCCGATGGCGCCCGACACCTCGGCCAGCCCGATGAACTCGCCGGGGAGCATGAGGCCGTGGGCCGGGTGGTGCCAGCGCACGAGGGCCTCGGCGCCCGACACCTCTCCGGTGCGCAGGTCGAGGCAGGGCTGGAAGTGCAGGACCAGCTCGTCGTCGGCGATCGCCCGACGCAGCTCACCGAGCAGGGCCAGGCGCCGGAGGCTCGACTGGTCCTGCTCGGCCTCGTACACGGCGTGGCCCAGCCCGCCCCGCTTGGCGGTGTACATGGCGACGTCGGCGCGGGCGACGAGCGACTCGACGTCGTCGGCGTGGTCGGGGAACACGGCGATGCCGATGCTGGCGTTGGTCTGCAGCGAGATCCCGCCGAGCTGGAACGGCTCCTCGAGGGCGGTGCCGATGTGGCGGGCGGTGGCGGTGGCGTTGGCGATGTCGGCGCCGTGGGTGAGCAGCACGGCGAACTCGTCGCCGCCGAGGCGGGCGATGGTGTCGGCCTCGGCGAGCACCCGCTGGAGGCGTCGGCTCATCTCGATGAGGAGCCGGTCGCCGTGGTCGTGGCCGAGCGCGTCGTTCACGTCCTTGAACTGGTCGAGGTCCATGACGAGCAGGGCCACCGGCTCGTCGGCGCGGCGCGAGGCCCGCAGGGCCTGCCGGAGGCGCTCGGTGAGCAACGTGCGGTTCGGCAGCCCGGTGAGCCCGTCGTGCAGGGCCTGCTTGCGCAGCACCTCGGCCGCCATGGCTCGTTCGGTGATGTCCTGCAGCGACAGGCCCACGGCACCGCCCGGCAGGGGGAACGCCGAGGCGGAGTAGATGCGGGCCGACGGGTTGTGGGGCTCGACCCGGAAGTCGTCGAGCGTCCAGCCCTCGTCGCGGCGCACGACGTCGGCGAGGTCGGCCGTCAGCTGGTCTCCGTCGGCGAAGGGCAGGACGTCGTGGACCGGCCGGCCGACGGCCTGGTCGGCCCGCACGCCGGCGATCACCTCGGCTTCGGGGTTCACGGCGAGCACCCGCAGGGACCCGTCGTCGTCGGGGTCGGCGAGGCCGAAGACGAACAGGGCGTGGCGGATCGAGTCGACGAGGTCGATGAACAGATCGGCCTGCTGGCGGGCCTGCTTCTCCGCGGTGACGTCGAGCATCACGCCGCGCACGTGCAGGACGCGGCCGAGGGAGTCGGTCTCGACCCGCATGCGATCGTGCATGTGCACGACCCGCCCGTCGGCGGCCAGCATCCGGTACTCGAGCTCGGCGCTGCGTCCCCGCCGGATGGCGTCGCGGTAGGCGCGGGCCGCCTCGTCGACGTCGTCGGGGTGCACATGGGCCCGCCAGAACCCCGGCGTGCGCCAGTCGGCCGCCGGGTAGCCGAGGACCTCCTCGGCCCGGCGGTTCACGTACAGCGTCGACGGGCGCCGGGTGAGCTGCTCCCACACGACGGCGTCGATGCCGCCCATCAGCTCGGCGTAGCGCCAGCGCAGGTCTCGTTCGGTGTCGGACATGCCGCCGACCACGAAGATGACGAAGGCCGAGGCACCGAAGCACACGCCGAGCTCGACCAGCGGGGAGCCGCTGCGCAGGAGGGCGATCCCGGTGACGCCGAAGGCGCCGATCGTGGCGGCCTGGGCGGCGATCCGGCGACCGAAGGACACCGACGCGGTGGCGTTGGACGCCAGGGTCACGAGCAGCACGGGCGTGAGCAGCTCGGGGGCGAGCGCCAGGACGACCACGGCGAACGCCTGGTCGCCGACGGCCATGACCGGCAGGAGCACGGCGCGGCGACGCAGGACCAGGTCGAGCACGACGTTGTAGGCGAGGATCGCCACCCCGAACACGGCGGCCACCGCGGGGAAGGGGCCGCCCTGGATCGGCAACAGGGCAGCCACGGTGAGGGCGGCGATCCCGATGTAGCGGACCCGCACGATCTGCCGCCAGAGCCGCAGCTGGCGGTCCCGCGCCTCGAGGGCCGAGGTCATCGACCAGACACCGTCGTGGTTCGCGTTCGGGCGCGTGGGCATCAAGGGCTCCCCGTGCGGTCACGGGCTGCTCGTCGTGTCGGTTCCCGCCGGCGGCCATTCTCGCCGATGCGCGCCCGCCGTGCCCGGGGCTCGGGGTGGCTCGGCCTTCCGGGCCCCCTCTACGATGCGCGGCGCCCGATCGACCACCACCGCGAGGTTCGCCGTGACGACCATCGACCGCCCCTTCGGCCGCTACTACGAGGAGTTCGAGATCGGCGACGTCTACCGGCACTGGCCCGGCAAGACGATCACCGAGTACGACGACCACCTCTTCTGCATGATCACGATGAACCACCACCCGCTGCACACCAACGAGTGGTTCGCCGAGAACGAGACGGTCCACAAGAAGAACGTGGTGGTCGGCAACCTCGTGTACTCGATCGTGCTGGGCATGTCGGTGCCCGACGTGAGCGGCTCGGCGGTCGCCAACCTCGAGGTCGAGAGCCTGAAGCACGCCAAGCCCACCTTCCACGGCGACACCATCTACGCGGTCACCAAGGTGGTCGACAAGAGCGAGACCAGCGACGGCAAGCGCGGCATCGTCACCGTGGAGACCAAGGGCATCAACCAGCGCGGCGAGGAGGTCTGCTTCTTCCGCCGCAAGGTCATGGTGTGGAAGAAGGACCAGGCCAAGCCCCGCCAGTTCCCCTACGGCGACGACGTCTTCGCCGACTGATCTCCCGCGTCGCGGCGACGCACACTGGTGCGGTGAGCGACCCAGCGAGCGGCGACCCACGCATCCACCGGGCGGCAGCCGACGGCTTCGGCCGGGGCGCCGCCGACTACGAGCGGGCCCGTCCGTCGTACCCCGCCGCGGCCGTCGACCTGATCGTCGAGGGGTGTGGGCTGGGTCCGGGTCGCACCGTGGTCGACGTCGCCGCCGGGACGGGCAAGATGACGCGGCTGCTGGTGCCGTGCGGGGCCGAGGTGCTCGCCGTCGAGCCGGTCGCCGAGATGCGGGCCGAGCTCGAGCGGGTGGTGCCCCGCGCCACCGTCCTCGACGGCACCGCCGAGGCCCTGCCCCTGGCGGACGCCGCGGTCGACGCTCTCACCGTCGCCCAGGCCTTCCACTGGTTCGAGGCGGCGACGGCGCTGGCCGAGTGCCATCGGGTCCTGCGGCTCGGCGGGTGGCTGGTGCTGGTGTGGAACGTGCGCGACGCATCGGTCGACTGGGTGGCCCGGTTCGGCGAGCTCCTCGTCGAGGGCGGAGGGGCCAAGCCCTACGAGGAGGGCGTGGACTGGGCGGCGGTGGTCGCCGACCACGGCGGCTTCACGGTGCTCGAGGAGCACCGCTTCGCCAACCTCCAGGAGGTCACCGTCGACGAGCTGGTCGCCAGGGCGGCATCCACCAGCTTCGTGTCGGCCCTGCCCGACGACGAGCGGGCGGCCTGCCTCGCGCGCGTGCGGGCGCTCGCCGCGACCCATCCCGACCTGGCCGGACGGGACCGGTTCGTGTTCCCCCACGAGACCGTCGTGTACCGGAGCCGACGACGGTGACGCCACCGGGGATCCCGCGGCCCGCCGGCGACGCCGGCGCGCTGCTGGCGTGGGGTGACGCGGCCCGACGGGACCTGCCGTGGCGCCGGACGCGGGACCCGTGGCCCGTGCTCGTCTCCGAGCTCATGCTCCAGCAGACCCAGGTGGCGCGGGTGGTGCCCAGGTACGAGGCGTTCCTCGTCGACTACCCCACCGCGGCGGCCTGCGCGGCGGCGCCGTTGGCCGACGTCATCGGCCGGTGGCGGGGCCTCGGCTACAACCGGCGGGCCGTCAACCTGCACCGGTGCGCGGCGACGGTGACCGAGCAGCACGGCGGCCGCTTCCCCGACACGCTCGAGGGGCTCCGGGCTCTGCCGGGCGTCGGGCCCTACACCGCCCGGGCCGTGCTCGCCTTCGCCTTCGAGCGGGACGTCGGTGTCGTGGACACCAACGTCGGCCGGGTGCTGGCCCGGTGGCAGGGACGACCGCTGCGGCCGGCCGAGGCGCAGGCGCTCGCCGACGCCGTCGTGCCCGAGGGCCGCGGGTGGGCGTGGAACCAGGCGATGTTCGACCTCGGGGCGACGGTGTGCACCAAGCGGGCCCCCCGCTGCGAGCGGTGCCCGGTGCGCGACGGGTGCGCGTGGGGGAGTGCCGGTGGCCCCGAGCCCGACCCGGCGGTCGGCTCGGCCGGTGTGGGCGGCGGGCAGTCCCGCTTCGCCGGCTCGGACCGGCAGGGTCGCGGTCGCCTCGTCGACGCCCTGCGCGCCCACCAGAGGCTGACGCCTGCCGAGCTCGCGGCTCGAGCCGGATGGCCCGACGACCCCGACCGGGCCCGGCGCGTCGCCGAGACCCTCGTGGCCGACGGCCTCGCCGGCTGGCACGCCGACGGCACCCTTCGCCTCCCCACCTGACCCGAGCCCGGCGATGGCGGCGCGCTCAGCCGGACGGGGGTCGGGTGACGGCGGCGAGGATCTCGTCGACGGCGGCGTCGGCCAGGGCCCGCAGCTCGTCGTCGGTGCGGTCCTGGATCGGGTGGGGCACGAACACCCGGGCCGGGTCGAAGCCGATGGCGGCGGCCTGGGCGGCGGCAGCGTCGACGAAGGTGGACGAGGCGACGAACGCCCCGACGACGCCTCGGCCCTCCAGGTCGGCGATGTCGTGCACACTGCACGACGCAGGACCCTCAGTCGGCCAGCGCCTCGATCACGACGTGGCACTGTCGGGCGATCTCCTGGCGGAGGTCGACCGGCGCGGGCTTCGTGAAGGTCGGCTTGCGGAAGCGCACGGTGGCGACGCCGCGGGCCTGCAGCAGCTCGTCGAGGCGGTCGAGGAACACGTCGCCGCGCATCTTGGCGATGTCGAGCAGGCCGACGGTCAGCCCGTCGAGCGACGCCGGTCGTTCGCGGCGGGTCCGCTCGACCGGGGTCCGCTCGCCGGTCGGGTCGAGCACCACCAGGGGCTCGTGCGTCGTCGTCATCGCCACCGGTCGACCTCCATCGTCACGGGATCGGAGCCGCCGTCGCCGCTGAACCAGCCGCCGATGACGGCGCTGAACAGCCCGGCGTCGCCCCCGGCGTGCACGAGGTGCAGACCGCCGGGGCGGTACTTCGGGATGGGGTTGCCGGCGAAGAAGGCGGGCATGCCCTCGGCGATGTCGCCGGCGCCGGCCACGATCTCGTCACCGTCGAGGGTGGTGAGCTCGATGAGCCGGTCGTGCACCTGCTGCTTGGTCCAGCCGGCCTCGCGGAACACGCGGGCGTGCTCGGGCGTCACCACCAAGAAGGCGTCGAACACCGTCGTGAGCTTGGGGTGGGGCACCGCCCGCAGGCAGGCGGCGAAGGACCGGCACAGCGACTCGGGGTCGCGCGACAGCTGGTCGACCACCCCCCGGACGCCGTCGCCGGCGAACAGCGTGACGGTCGAGGCGTCGGGGGCGAACCCTCGCTCCACCGACAGGGGCTCCCACGGCGAGCCGGCCTCGTCCTCGGCGAAGCAGAACGTGTACTTGCCGGGGTTGCCGAGCGTCGCCCGGTCGACGCCACCAGGCCGGCCGCCGCCGACGTTGCGGACCACCAGCTGCAACGCCCGCCCGATGGTGGCGTTGGCCCGGTTGCCCTGGCCGAGGGCGTTGACGCCGCTGTTCATCCCGATGGCGGCCGCGATCGGGCCGTTGACGATGACCACCGGCCCGCTGAAGTAGGTGGTGGCGAGCAGGCCGTGCATGTTGAAGGCCTCGGTGCAGGCGGCCTCGACGGCGGCCAGCACGACGGGCAGGTGCTCGGGTCGGCACCCCGCCAGCACGGCGTTGACCGCCACCTTCTCCACCGTGCACTCGACCAGGTCGGGCGGGACGACGGCGACGACCTCGTCGGGGGCGCGGCTGGTGCCCTCGAGCATCGCCAGCACCCGCGCCGGCGTGGGCGGCACGGCGGGCCGCCCGTCGCGCCACCCCCGGGCGAAGGCGGCCTCCCACTCGTCCTCGAGCGCAGCCAGCTCGACCCGGCGGCTGCGCAGGGCGCCGGCCTTGTAGCGCACCTCGAGCGCACCGGCGCGCGCCGGGTCGACCGACAGCGACCCGCACCCCGGGCGCCAGTCGGGCAGGCCGGCGCCGAGCTCGTCGACGCCGAGGAACCGCTGCCACGCGTCGCGCTCCCAGCCGACGATCCGGTCGACCTCCCGGCCGTCGCGCACGCGCACCAGGGTCGGCACCGTGTCGACCCCGAGGCGGTAGGACACGTCG
This sequence comes from Acidimicrobiales bacterium, assembly GCA_041394145.1. Classification (GTDB taxonomy): domain Bacteria; phylum Actinomycetota; class Acidimicrobiia; order Acidimicrobiales; family Acidimicrobilacustridaceae; genus JAWKIW01. The sequence goes on along the minus strand of JAWKIW010000011.1, from coordinate 60,011 downwards.
AGGTCGGTGTCGTCGAGGGGCTCGGTGACGCTCTCGGGGAACGACGGGTCGTCCTGGGTGTACACGGTGAGGCGCGAGCCCTCGCCGGGGAGGCGTCGCTCGAGGTCGCCGAGCACGGGCGAGACGAGCACGCAGGTCGGGCAGTCGCGCTTGACCACCGCGACGACGCCGTCGGGCAGCACCGGCGGCTCGACGGTCACCTCGACGGCCATCTCAGGCCGAGACCCACTCGACGATCAGGTCGCGCACCCGCTCGGGCTGCTCGTACTGCAGGAAGTGGCCGGCGTCGTCGATGATCTCGACGCTCGAGCCCTCGGGCAGCGCGGCTGCCACCTCGTGGGCGATCTCCACGTCCACGCACCCGTCGGTGGTGCCGTGCAGGTAGAGCGTGGGCTGGGTGTGGGGCAGCAGCACGGCCATGGCCTGCTCGGCGTACTCGGGTGGCTGCAGGGTCAGGTCGTACATCGACCGGTAGCTGTGGAGGGCGGTGCGCAGGTTGTCGCCGCCCGAGAGGGCGGCCACGACCTCGGGCAGGTCGGCGGAGGCGTCGTAGCCCGGCGACCAGTCGGCCCACAGGCCCTTCACGAAGGCGAAGTCGTCGTGGGCGACGATGTCCTCGGCCGTCGGCTGCAGGAAGACGTACTGGTACCAGAAGCGCCGGAGCTGCGCGTACGAGAAGAGGTGGTTCGCCATCACCGAGGTCGGTGGCACCGACGCGGTGACGACCCTGCGCCACCGGTCCGGGGCGTGGGCCGAGGCGCCGTAGGTGGTGAGCGCGCCCCAGTCGTGGCCGATGAGCACGCCGGGCTCACCACCGCCGAGCTCGTCGTGGAAGGCGCAGGCGTCGGCCACCCACGCGCTGATGGCGCCGCAGTGGTCGGCCGGCACCGCGGTGGGGGCGTAGCCACGGGCGAACGGCGCGACGGCGTGGAAGCCGGCGTCGGCGAGCGCCGGCAGCACCCGTCGCCAGCCCCAGGCGGTGTCGGGGAAGCCGTGCAGGCACAGGGCGAGCGGGCCGTCGCCACCCGCCTCGAGCCAGGCGAACTCGAGGCCGTTGACCGTGCCCCGCCGCTCGGTGATGGTGTCGTCGCGCATCACCGGTGACCCTACCGGTCCGGTCGCCAGCGGGTCGCCGCCGCGACCGCCCCCGCGCGACCGGCGCGATGTGAGACACCTGTCACAGTGACGGCCGCCGGGCGGGGGCCGATGACTACAGTGCGTGGAGGGGTGACGGCCAACGGGGGGTGCACGTGCGGTGAACGTCACGTTCTACGGGGTGCGGGGCTCGACGCCCTGCTCGAGTGACAGCAACCAGCGCTACGGCGGCAACACGGCGTGCGTCGTGCTGGAAGCGCCCGGCCACGAGCCGATCGTGCTCGACCTGGGCACCGGGCTGCGCTTCTTCGGCCACTCCCAACCGGCCGACGGCACCTTCGTCGGCCACGCCCTCGTCACCCACCTGCACTGGGACCACGTGCAGGGGCTGCCCTTCTTCGTTCCCATCCACGTGCCCGGCTCCCAGCTGCGCGTCTACGGACCGCCCCAGGAGGACGGCCTCGACGTGGGGGCGGCCTTCGAGGAGTTCATGCGCCCGCCCTACTTCCCCGTGCGGGTCGGCGACCTCGGCGGCGACATCACCTTCCACACCCTCGACGACGGCGACCACGCCATCGGCGATGCCAAGGTCCGGACCCGCGCCGTGCCCCACATCGGCCCCACCTGCGGCTACCGCGTGGAGCTGGGCGGCGTGTCGGTCGCGTACGTCCCCGACCACCAGCAGCCCCTCGACGGCAGCCACGACATCGCCGAGTCGGTGCTCGAGCTGTGCGACGGCGCCGACCTGCTGATCCACGACGCCCAGTTCACCCCCGCCGAGTTCGAGGTCAAGGCGGGCTGGGGCCACTGCACCGTCGACTACGCCCTCGCCGTGGCGGCCGAGGCCGGCGTGCGCCGCCTCGCGCTGTTCCACCACGACCCCTCCCACGACGACGACCTCGTCGACGAGATCCGCGAGGACATCGCCGAGAAGGCCTCCCGGACGGCGGTCGAGGAGGTCATCGCCGCCTCCGAGGGCCTCACCGTCAGCTTCGACGCCGTCGCCGCCGGCGTCTGACGCGGCGACGGCCGAGGGCCGCGCCACCATCCCCGACCGGGCCGGAGGTCGATGGCACCATCGGCGCCGATGGGTTCCGGGCACTCCCACGTCGACGACCTCCCCTCCGCGCCGGCGGCGCCGCGCGTCCGGCTCGTCCTCACGATCGCCCTGGCCCCGTTCGCCCTGGCGGTGCTGGTGGGGTTGGTGGTGCTGTGGCCGCACCAGGGCATCGAGGCCCAGCACGATCTCGGCCCCCCGCCCGAGCTGGTCGACGCCACCGTGGTGCGCACCGAGCTGCGGCCGTGCGCGTCCGGCCTCGACCAGCTCGCCCCCGACGAGCAGGGCGTCGTCACCGGTCCGCGGGGCGACTGCAGCGTCGTCACCGTGCGACCCGACGCCGGCCCCGAGCAGGGCCAGGAGCTGACCCTGCCGGACTTCGCCCTCAGCGCCGGCGCCCCCGACCTGCGGGCCGGCGACACCGTCGTGGTGGGCCGATCGGTGAACCCGCTCGACCTGCAGGTCCAGTACTACTTCTCCGACGTGCAGCGCTCGCGGGCGCTGTGGCTGCTCGGCGCGGTGTTCGCGCTGTTCGTCGTGGGCATCGCCCGGTGGAAGGGCGTGACATCGCTCGTGGGGCTGGTGTTCACGTACCTGGTGCTCGTCGTGTTCATGCTGCCGGCGCTGGTGGCGGGGGAGTCGCCGCTGCTGGTCGCGCTGACGGCGTCGGGCCTCATCATGTTCGTGGTCCTGTACCTGGCCCACGGCTTCAACGTCCGCACCTCGACCGCCCTGCTCGGCACGCTGGTGAGCCTCGGCCTCACGGGCGTCCTGGCCGCCGTGTTCGTCGAGCTGACCCGGCTCAGCGGCGTGTCGTCGGAGGAGGCGACCTTCGTCAAGGCCCAGATCGGCGACGTCGACCTGCAGGGACTGCTGCTCGCCGGGATCATCATCGGTGCGCTGGGCGTGCTCAACGACGTGACGGTCACCCAGGCCTCGGCCGCGTTCGAGATCCACCAGGCGAGCCCCGGGCGGGGCGCCCGGGCCGTGTACCGCTCGGCCATGCGCGTCGGGCGCGACCACATCGCCTCGGTGGTCGACACCCTCGTGCTCGCCTACGCCGGGGCGTCGCTGCCGCTGCTCATCCTGTTCGTCCTCGGCGAGCAGGGGCTCTCGCGGATCTTGTCCTCGACGATCGTGGCCGAGGAGATCGTGCGGACCCTGGTCGGCTCCATCGGCCTGGTGGCCTCCGTGCCCGTGACCACCGCGCTGGCGGCGGTGGTGGCGGGCTCCGCCGTCGCGGTGACGGCCGGCGGCGGTGCGCGCGACGGGTCCGACGACCACGACGGGCAGCTCGACGACGGTCACCGCCACGAGGGCCCCCGGCCCGACGACGGCCCCGAGCCCGACGACGGCCCGCGCCACGACCTCGATCTCCGCGATCCCCACGACGAGGTGGACGCCGTCGGCGACGAGCCCTCCGAGCCCGGGCGCCGGCGGGCCCGCGACCGGCGCATCCGGCGCGCCGGCGGCCCGTCGCGGTCCGACGACTGGCAGCCGCCCCGGGCCGAGCGCGACTTCTGGGACAGCTGATCCGTCGTCGGCAGCCGACGCCGACGTCCGGCCCGCGCGCGGGCACCGAGCCCTGAAGGGGCGTCAGGTACGCTGCCGGCGAGCACCACTCGATCCGGGAGCGACCCCACGTGAGCGACATCTCCGAGACCGGCCACACCTTCGACTCGGCGAAGTTCCGCCAGGTGCTCGGGCACTTCCCGACGGGCGTCACCGTCATCACCGCGCCGGGGCCCGACGGGCCCCTCGGCTTCGCGGTCGGGTCGTTCGCCTCGCTGTCGCTCGAACCGCCCCAGGTGCTGTTCTGCGCCGGCCAGTCGTCGTCCACCTGGCCCAAGATCCGTGAGGCCGGCAAGTTCTGCGTCAACGTGCTGGCCGAGGACCAAGAGGACGTCTGCCGCGTGTTCGCCAGCAAGGCCGACGACAAGTTCGCCGAGGTCGGCTGGAAGCACTCCGGCAACGGCAGCCCACTGCTCACGGGCGTGCTGGCCTTCATCGACTGCGACATCGCCCAGGTCGTCCCCTCCGGTGACCACGACGTCGTGATCGGCGCGGTGACCGACCTCGACGTGCTCCACGAGGGCGGGCCGCTGCTGTTCTTCCGCGGCGGCTACGGCCGCTTCGGGCTCTGAGGGCGGAACCGGGCCGTGGCCGTGTACGCCCTCGGTGACCTGGTCCCCGAGATCCACCCGGAGGCCTACGTCCACCCGGACGCCACGGTGATCGGTGCCGTCGTGCTCGGCCCGGAGGCGTCGGTGTGGCCGGGCGCCGTGCTCCGGGGCGACGACGGTCGCATCGTGGTGGGAGCCCGCACCTCGATCCAGGACGGCACGGTCGTGCACTGCACCGAGCACCTCGACACGGTCGTGGGCGCCGAGTCGGTGATCGGTCACATGGTCCACCTCGAGGGCTGCACCGTGGAGGACCGGGCCCTGGTCGGCAACGGGTCCGTGGTGCTGCACGAGGCCGTGATCCGCAGCGGCGCGCTGGTGGGGTCGAACGCCGTCGTCCCGGCGCGCATGGAGGTGCCGCCGGGCGCGATGGCCCTCGGCGTGCCCGCCAAGCTGCGCCCCGACACGGTCGACCCGGCGATGATCGCCGACCCGATGCAGACCTACGTCGACCGCATCCGTCGCTACCGCGCCGAGCTGCGCCGGCTCGGCTGACCGACGGGGGTCGGCGTCAGGCGAGCGAGTCGAGGACGTGCAGCGGCCCGGGCAGGTTGCGCACGACCCAGTACACGAGCACGAAGCCGGCGAGGCCGAAGCCGAACCACTTGGGCAGCCGCAGCGGCGGCAGCTCCCAGCCGAGCGCTCGAGCCACGTACATGGCGTAGATGTAGGCGAACACCGGCAGGATCACCAGCAGCAGCAGGTTGTGGTTCAGCGCCTCGAGCACCCGACCGTGCAGGAGCGAGAACACCCCGCGGGTGAGCCCGCAGCCGGGGCAGTCGAGCCCGGTCAGGGCCTTGAACGGGCACTGCGGGTAGGCGCTGGACTGGTTGGGGTCGTTGACCAGGGTGTAGGCGCAGGCCGCCGCGGCGGTGAGCCCCAGCCCGACGGGCACCAACCGGCGGCCCTTGATCATCGACAGCTCGGGAGGCGTCAGCCGCCGCGGCCGCCGCGGCTCGTCGGGAGCCGCGGGCGGGGGACCCGACCAGGCCCAGCGGCTGGTCTCGTCGGTGGGGGTGGGTGTCGGTGAGAACGCCATCACGACTCCGTCGGGGTGTCGGCCCGGCGGCCACTGTAGGCCGCCGGCGGCGCCGACGCGCGCTCACCGATGCCGCCCGATGCGGCGCCGGCCCTGCGAACCCGACGGGGACCGAGCACGCCTCGCCGTAGATTGGCCCGCCGTGGGGGACGTCGCCGAGCGCGTGGAGACGGCCGAGCCGGCCGCCCGAGAGGAGCAGATCCGCTCGGGTGACGGCGCGGGCGCGCCCGGCGACGGGCGTGGTCGTGACGGGTGGCGGCTGATCCGCTCGACGCTGCGCTCGCAGTGGCGGGGTGTGGCGTTCGGCGTGGCCGTGGGCCTGCTGTGGACCGGCGCCAAGGTCGTGATCCCCGACCTCGTGCAGCAGGCCATCGACCTCGGGATCGTCCCCGGCGACCGGCAGGCGCTCGGCCGGTGGACCGCCGCCATCGCCGGGGCCGCCCTGCTGGCCGCGCTGTTCACCGGCCTGCGGCGCTACTGGGCCTTCCGCGAGAGCCGCAAGGTCGAGCAGGTGCTGCGCGACCGTCTGTTCACCCATGCCCAGCGCCTGCACTTCGGCTTCCACGACCGGGTGCAGACGGGCGACCTCATGAGCCGCGCCAACAGCGACCTGCTGCAGGTGCAGAACTTCGTGGTGCTCATCCCCCTCACCATCTCCAACGCCGTGACCGTGCTGGCGGTGACGGTGATCCTGCTCACGATCGACCCGGTGCTCACGGTCCTCGCCCTCGGGTCCCTGCCGTTCCTCAACCTGCTGGGCAAGCGGTTCTCGGCCCGCCTGCACCCGTCGGTGCTCGCCATCCAGCAGGAGTCGGCCCAGCTGGCCACCGTCGTGGAGGAGACGGTGTCCGGTGTGCGGGTGGTCAAGGGGTTCGGGGCCCAGGGGGTGCAGTCGGCTCGGCTGCGCACCGAGGCCGACGACCTCTACGACGTGTCCATGGAAGCCGCCCGGGTGCGGGCCCGGTTCCTGCCGGCCATGGAGCTGTTGCCGAACATCGGGCTCATCGCCGTCCTCGGCTTCGGCGGGCACCAGGTCGTCGCCGGCAACCTCAGCCTCGGCTCCCTCGTCGCCTTCAACGTCTACATCGCGCTGCTGATCTGGCCGTTGCGGATGCTGGGGATGATCATCGCCCAGGGCCAGCGGGCGGCGGCATCGGCCCAGCGGGTCCACGAGGTGCTGGCCACGGACCCCCAGGTCGTCGACCCGACGCGCCCGCACCACCTGCCCGAGGCGGTGGGAGGTGGGCACCGCGGTCTCGGATCGGTGACCTTCTCCGACGTCACCTTCGCCTATGCCGGCGGTCGTCCCGTCCTCGACGGGTTCTCCCTGGCGGTGCGCCCCGGTGAGTCCGTCGCGCTCGTCGGCGCCACCGGCAGCGGCAAGACCACCGTCGCCCGCCTGCTGCCGCGGTTCTACGACGTGGACGACGGCGCGGTCCTGCTCGACGGGGTCGACGTGCGCGACGTCTCGCTCGTCGAGCTGCGGCGGGCGGTGTCGCTGGTGTTCGAGGACACCTTCCTGTTCAGCGCCACCATCGCCGAGAACATCGCCTACGCCGACCCCGACGCCGACGACGAGCGGATCCGCCGGGCGGCCCGCCTCGCCGGGGCCGACACCTTCATCGAATCCCTGCCCGAGGGCTACGCCACCGAGATCGGTGAGCGGGGGTTCTCGCTGTCGGGCGGGCAGCGCCAGCGCATCGCCATCGCCAGAGCCATCCTCGCCGATCCCCGCGTGCTGATCCTCGACGACGCGACGTCGGCCGTCGACCCCACCAAGGAGCACGAGATCCGTGACGCGCTGACCGAGGTCATGCAGGGGCGGACGACGCTGGTGATCGCCCACCGTCCGGCGACGATCGCCCTCGCCGATCGCGTCGTGCTGATCGCCGAGGGGAGGGTGGCGGCGTCGGGCACCCACCAGGAGCTGCTGGCCACCGATGCCGGGTATCGGGAGGTGCTGGCCGCCGCCGAGGCGGCCGAGGTCGCGGCGCGCGACGGCGTCGCCGAGCCGGTGCCGACCTCGGGGGCCGTCGGCGGGCGGGGGGAGGCGGCCCGATGATGCTCGAGGGCTCCGTCGACCCCGACGACCGCCTCGACGCCGGCCAGGCCCGGAGGGTGCTACGCCGAGCCGCGCCGATGCTGCGGCCCTATCGGCGCGACATCGTCACCGGCGCCGGGTTGGTGGTGCTGTGGACGCTGTCGATCCTGGCCGGGCCGCTGCTGGTCAAGGTCGGCATCGATCGCGGGATCAGCCAGGGCGACCTCACCACCTTGAACGCGACGGTGGCGGCCTACGTCGTGGTCGCCCTGGCGTCCTACGGCGTGTACCGGGCGCAGATCGTCGTGGTGTCACGCGCCGGCGAGGGGTTCCTGCGCGACCTGCGCACCCGGGTCTTCGATCACCTGCAGCGCCTCTCGATGCCCTTCTACGACCGCGAGAAGCCCGGGGTGCTGGTGTCGCGCATGACGAGCGACGTCGACTCGTTGGCCGAGCTGGTCCAGTTCGGGCTGCTCCAGCTGCTCATGAACCTGCTGCTGCTCCTGCTCTCGGTGGTCGTGCTCGCCCTGGTGTCCTGGCAGCTGCTGCTGGTCTGCCTGGTCGCCCTGCCCTTCGTGGTGGTCGCCTCGGTGAAGTTCCAGCGCGACTCCAACCGCGCCTACCTCGACGTGCGCGACCGGATCGGTTCGACGCTCTCGCGCCTGCAGGAGGGCCTGGCCGGCGTGCGCGTCGTGCAGGCCTACGGGCGTGAGCGCCTCGAGGTGGCCCGCTTCGCCGGTGACAACGAGGAGCTGTACGACGCCCACATGCGGTCGGTGTTCGTGCAGGCCTGGTACCTGCCGGTCATCGAGCTGGCGGGGCTGGGCACCACCGCGCTGGTGGTGGGCGTCGGTGGTCTGATGACGATCAACGGTGTCGTCACGGTGGGCACGATCGCCTTCTTCGTCCTCACCCTGAACAACCTCTTCGAGCCGGTCCAGCAGCTCAGTCAGCTGTTCAACACGGTGCAGTCCGCCGGCGCCGGCCTGAAGAAGCTGTTCGACCTGCTCGACACGCCCGTCGAGGTCGCCGAGCGCCGCGGGGCCGTCGACCTGCCCGAGCGCGGCGAGATCGTCGTCGACGGCGTGTCGTTCGCCTACGCCGGCGGTCCTCCCGTGCTGCGCGACGTCTCGTTGACGATCCGCCCGGGCGAGCGTCTGGCGCTCGTCGGCCCCACCGGCGCGGGCAAGTCGACGCTGGCCAAGCTCGTGGCCCGCCTCTACGACCCCACCGAGGGGTCCATCACCTTCGGCGGCACCGACCTGCGGGATGCCACCTCGGCGTCGCTGCGCCGCCGCATGGTCGTGGTGCCCCAGGAAGGGTTCCTGTTCACGGGATCGATCCGCGACAACGTGCGGGTGGCCCGGGCGGGGGCGACCGACGCCGAGGTCGAGGAGGCGCTGCGAGCGGTCGGCGTGCTCGAGCGCTTCGCCGGGCTCCCCGCCGGCCTCGACACCGAGGTCCACGAGCGAGGCTCGCGGCTGTCGGCGGGGGAGAAGCAGCTGGTGTCGTTGGCCCGGGCCGCCCTGGTCGACCCCGCGGTGCTGGTGCTCGACGAGGCGACCTCGTCACTCGACCCCGGTACCGAGCTGCTCGTGGAGGAGGCGATGGGGCGGCTCGTGCAGGGGCGCACCGTGATCGTGATCGCCCATCGCCTGTCGACCGCGAAGCGAGCCGACCGCGTCGGCGTGGTGGTCGGAGGTGCGTTGGTCGAGCTCGACACCCACGACCAGCTGGTCGCCGACGAGGGCCACTACGCGGCGCTGTTCGCGGCCTGGACCAGCGGCGTGCCCGGCGGCTGACGCCGCGGGGTGCCGTGACGTCTCACACCGCGTACTGCCGGGTGAGCAGCCTGGCCAGGTCGTCGGCGGGCACGGGCCGGGCGAAGTGGAAGCCCTGCGCAGCGGTGCAGCCGAGCAGGCGCAGGCGCTCGAGCTGCTGCTCGGTCTCGACGCCCTCGGCGATCGCCTCGAGGTCGAGGGTCTGGGCGAGCCCGATGATGGCGGCCACGATGGCGGAGTCCTCGGGGTCGGGGCCGAGGCCGTCGACGAAGGACCGGTCGACCTTGAGGACGTCGACGGGGAAGCGGCGCAGGTACGACAGCGACGAGTAGCCGGTCCCGAAGTCGTCGATCGCCAGGGCGACGCCCAGCGCCTTCAGCGCCCAGAGCGTGTCGATCGTCTCGGCGGCGTCCTCCATGAGGGCGCTCTCGGTGATCTCGAGGCACAGTCGGTGGGCGGCCAGTCCGGTGCGCTCGAGGACGGTCTGCACGATCAGCGGCAGGTTCGACGCCGCCAGCTGCCTCGCCGACAGGTTGACGTGGACGGTGGGTGCGCCGGCACCGAGCTCGTGCTCCCAGCGCGTGGCCTCCTCGCAGGCCAGGCCGAGCACGGACAGCCCGAGACCGACCACCAGCCCCGTCTCCTCGGCGAGGTCGATGAACTCCGCGGGGGGCAGCACGCCACGCACGGGGTGGGCCCACCGGGCGAGCGCCTCGACGCTGGTGACCTGACCCGAGGTCAGGTCGATGGCGGGCTGGTAGTGGACCGTGATGTGGCCCCGCTCGATCCCGATGGCCAGCTCGTCGGCCAGCACGAGCCGCTCGGCCGTGCGGCGGCGCATCGACTCGTCGAAGACCTCGAGCCGGTCGCGGCCGAGGTCCTTGGCCCGGTACATGGCGGCATCGGCGTCACGTAGCAGGGCTTCGGGGTGAGCGACGTCGCCACCGGCCAGGGCGATGCCGATGCTGGAGCTGACCTCGAGCTCGGTGCCGTCGAGCACGATCGGCTTGGCCGAGAGGGTGGCGTTGATCCGCTGGGCGATGGCCACGGCGTGGTGCTCGTCGGCGACCTGGTCGCACAGCACCACGAACTCGTCGCCGCCGATGCGGGCCACCGTGTCGGCCGGCCGGAGCACCCCCGAGATGCGTCGGGCGACCTCGACCAGCAGCTGGTCGCCGGCCCGGTGGCCGAGCGAGTCGTTCACCTGCTTGAAGCGGTCGAGGTCGAGGAACAGCAGGGCCACCTGTCCGTCGTCGCGACCGGCGCGAGCGAGCGCCAGCCCGAGGTGGTCGAGCAGCAGGGCCCGGTTGGGCAGACCGGTCAGCGAGTCGTGGGTCGCCTGATGGGCGAGCTCGGCCTCGAGGCGGCGGCGGTCGGTGACGTCGCGGCCCACGGCCGAGACCTGGTAGAGGTTGCCCTCGGCGTCGTGGTCGGCGGCGACCGTCTGCCACACGTCGATGACCCGACCGTCGGCTGCGTGCATCGACAGCTCACCGTTCCACGGTTCGCCGCGCCGCAGCGCCGGCTCGACGCTGCGCTGCCACACTTCGGACGCCTCCTCGGTGTAGATCGCCGAGGCGTTGACCGGCTCTGCGAGGTCTGCGATGCCGAGCACGTCGCGGGCCGCCTTGTTGAGGTACACGACCCTCATCGACGGGTACTCCACGATGCCGACGAGGTCGCTCGTCGACTCCACGATGCCGGCGAGTCGGGCGGTCTGCTCCTGGGCGGCGACGAGGGCGGTGATGTCCTCGAGCGAGCCGATGTAGCCGGTGATGGCGTCGGTCTCGGGGTCGATGGTGGGCGCGCCGCGGGCGCTGATCCAGCGCGTGCTCCCGTCGACGGCGTCCGTCGTGCGGTACTGGGCGACGAACGGCTGACGTGATCGGAGGCTGGCCTGGACGGTCTGACGGAACCGTTGGCGGTCCTCTGGGTGCACCCGCGCGAGCGCGTGGGCGTCGCGGTAGTCCTCGGGCGAGCTGATGCCGGTGATCTCCTGCCAGCTCGGGTTGACGTACAGCAGGCGCCCCTCGGCGTCGGCCCGGTAGACCCCGACGGGCAGCGACTCGGCCAGCGTGCGGAACCGGGTCTCGCTGTCGCGGAGGCGGTCCTCGGCCGCCTTGCGCTCGGTGACGTCGGTGAAGGTGAGCACCGCGCCGATGACCCGGTCGTCCTGCACGCGGGGTCTGGCGTTCACCGAGAACCACCGCCGACCCTTCCCGGGTATCTGCATCCCGACGATCTCGTCGGTGATCACCCGCCGCTCGCGCATGGCCACGATGGGGGCCCGCTCGTCGAAGGGGATCGGCGTGCCGTCCGGGTGGACGGAGTCGAACTGCTCGTAGGTGGCCAGGTCCTGCAGCTCGTCGAGCGTGCTGCCGAGCAGCTCCTCGGCGGCCGGGTTGGCGAGCTCGAGCCGGTCGACCCCGATGACCAGCACGCCGTCGTGCAGGGCCTCCACCACGTCGCGCAGGTTGGCCTCGCTGCTTCGCACGGCGTGCTCGGCCGAGACCCGCTCGGTGAGGTCGAGGATCATCGAGTGGAAGTTCTGGGGGCGGCCATCGGCGTCGCGCTCGATGGTGATGGAGCTCGAGACCCACACCGAGGTGCCGTCGCGGTGCAGCAACCGGCGCTCGCCCCGCAGGACCGGCAAGGTGCCGTCGACGAGCGCGCCGACGGCATCGACGACGTCGTCGCGGTCGTCGGGGTGCACGAAGTCGGCGGCCCGCAGCCCGACGACCTCGCCGGGTTCGTACCCGAGCAGCGAGGCCCAGGCACGGTTGACCTCGGTGAGCCGGCCGCGCAGGTCGTACACGGCCTGACCGACCGGGGCGTTGACCATCAGCTTGCGGTAGCGCTGCTCGCTGCGTCGCCGGCCCTCCTCGGCCTCCACCAGGTCGGTGAGGTCCATGAGCGAGCCCACGAAGCCCCGCAGGGAGCCGTCGTCGTGCAGCAGCGGCGTGCCGTACACGCGCACGGCGCGGTGGGTGCCGTCGGAGCGGACGATGCGCACCCTGGTGTCGAACGGTGCGAGCGCGGCGGCCGACGAGGTGTAGACGGAGACGAACCGGTCCCGGTCGTCGGGGTGGAGGAGGTGCTCGACCTCGGTGAAGGGGACGGGCGCCGGCCCGTCGTAGCCGGTGATGGCGCGCCACGAGTCGTTGACCACGACGAAGTTGCCCTCGACGTCGGTCTCGACGATGCCGATCGGGGCGTGCTCGGCCAGGCGGCGGAACGGGTCGGTGGCGTCACCGTGCCCTGACGCGCGCCGGCGGCGCTCCACGCGATCGGTCATCTGGTCGGCTCCCTCGGGAGGAGTGTACGGGTCGCCCGCAGTGGCGCCCCGCCGGCCGTGCACCGTCACGCCGGTGGTGGGCCACGCGGGCGCTGCCGACCGCAGCCTCGCCCGCGGCTACGATCCCCCTCGGGAGGGCGGCCCACTCGGGTCAGGCGCGGCGAGCGAGGCGATCACCCGGCCGCGAGGAGCACGCCATGCCCACGTCGACTCCCGTCAACCGCTCGGTCGTCGCGACCGATTGTCCCCGGCGAGGCGCTCGAGGCCACGCCGTCGGGTCGGCCGCAGCCTGTCGGTGCTGGTGGTGGTGGCGGGCCTCGGGTTGACGGCGGCCTGCGTGGTGCCGGTGCCGCCGCCGCCCCCTCCGACCGCAGGCGCCCCCACCCTGACCGTCACGCCACACCTGTCGGGCCTGGCCCGGCCGTGGGACCTCGCCTTCGCCCCCGACGCCACGCTGCTGTTCACCGAGCGCCCGGGTGCCATCAAGGCCGACGTGGGCGGCGCCGTGCGGGTGCTGGGCCGGCCCGCCGACGTCCAGGCGATCGGGGAGGGCGGGATGATGGGCCTCGCCGTCGATCCCCAGTTCACGGCCAACCGCCGGATCTACACCTGCTTCCTGTCCAACGCCGACGGGGCCCTCGACGTCCGGGTGGTGCGCTGGCGGGTCGACGCCGGCTACACCACCCTCACCGACCGGGCCGACATCGTGACCGGGATCGCGGTGAACACCGCGGGCCAGGCGGGCCGCCACTCGGGGTGCCGCACCCGCTTCGGCCCCGACGGGTACCTGTGGGTCACCACCGGCGACGCGGCCACGAGCTGGGTCCCGCAGAGCCCGACCTCGCTCGGCGGCAAGGTGCTGCGGGTGACCACCGACGGCGCCGGCGCCCCCGGCAACCCCGGCGGGGCGCTGCGGCCCGAGATCTACAGCTACGGGCACCGCAACCCCCAGGGCGTCGCCTTCCGGCCCGGTGACGGGATGCCGTTCGCCGTCGAGCACGGCACCGGCTGCGACGACGAGGTCAACCTGCTCGTCGCCGGCGGGAACTACGGCTGGGACCCCGTGCCGGTCGGCGGCGGCACTTCCTACGACGAATCCCGGCCCATGACCGACCTCACCAGGTACCCGACGGCCCGGCCTGCGGTGTGGAGCTCGGGTTGTCCGACGATCGCCCCGTCGGGGGCGGGGTTCTTGGAGGGCGCCCAGTGGAAGGACTGGGACGGCGACCTCGCGGTGGCGGTGCTCAAGGGCACCCAGCTGCGGGTGTTCGGCCTCGACGGCGCCGGGGCGGTCGTCGCCCAGGCGTCGGGCGTCACCGACCAGGGCCGCCTCCGGGTGGCGGTGCAGGGGCCGGGTGGCGACCTCTACATCGCCCAGGACGCGGACCCGGGCGCCATCCTGCGCGTCCAGCCCGGCTGATCCCCACCCGGGGGGTGGTCCGGGCGGGAGGATTTGTTACTATCGCCATAGGAGAAATTCACGGCGACCCCCGGGAGCGCACCCCATGACCAGCGCCGATCTGGGCCTCGACCTGAGCCGCTACAAGCTCGGCTGGCACGACGAGGAGGACTACGTCTTCAAGCCCAAGAAGGGGCTGAACGAGGACATCGTCCGCGAGATGTCGTGGATGAAGGGCGAGCCCGACTGGATGCTGGACTACCGCCTCCGGTCGCTGCGCCACTTCGAGCGACGCCCCATGCCCAGCTGGGGTGGCGACATGTCGGAGATCTTCTTCGACGACATCTACTACTACATCAAGCCCACCGACACGCAGGTCGACGAGTGGGAGGAGCTGCCCGACGCCATCAAGGAGACCTACGAGAAGCTGGGCATCCCCGAGGCCGAGCGCAAGTACCTCGCCGGCGTCACGGCGCAGTACGAGTGCCTCCGAGGGTCGACGCTCGTGTGGACCGATCGGGGCATGCGCCCGATCAAGGAGATGGCGCCCGGGGACACGGTCTTCTCGCTGGACCCCGCAACGCGCGAGATCGTGCCCGCCCGCGTGGTCGGTGCCGCCTGCTCGGGCGAGAAGGAGGTCTTCGAGATCACCGCACGGGGCCGGACCATCGGTGCGTCGGGCAACCACCCGTTCCTCGTGCTGCGTGACGAGCGGCGTCCCGGCGCGAAGAAGGCGAGGTATGCCGTGCGCTGGGTCCAGACCGACGACCTGCGGGTCGGCGATCTGGTCGCCATCGCGACCGACCTCCCCGACGTGGGTGAGCCGTATGCGCTCGACCGTCCGTCGCGCTCGGGGGGTGACCTCCTTCCGACGGTCACCTCCGACGACCTCATGTGGTGGATGGGCGTGTACCTCGGCGACGGGTACCTCCACGACCGCAGTGGGTACGTGAGCGTCGAGATCGCGATCGACCCGACCGACACCGAGCTCGTCGAGGAGATCCGACGGGTCGGCCGGGAGGTCCTGGGCTTGGACTTCGAGGTGGCGGCCGACGGGCTGCGCCTGACCGCCCGCGGCAGCGCCGCGCTCGCGGAGCTCCTGCAGATCAACGGCCTCGGCGGCACCGCGCACACCAAGCGGGTGCCCGACTGGGTGTTCTCCCTGCCTGCGGCTCAGCGTCGGGCGTTCCTGGCCGGCTATCTGGATGCCGACGGCTACATCCGTTCGCATCCGACGGCGAAGGACCCCGTCTACACCAGCGCGAACCGCGGGCTGCTCGAGCAGGTCAGAGAGCTGGTGCTGCTCGCCGGCCTCGGCTCGAGTCGTGTCGTCGAGGTGACGAACGCGCACCCGCTCGACGCCCAGCGGCGCCTCACCGCCTACCAGCTGCACCTGAGCGGGCGCACAGACCGCATCCCGTGCCGCTCGCCCCGGCGGCGAGCCCGGCAGAACGCCAAGGCCTTCTCCCACACGTACCGCACGGCGAAGGGAACGACGTTCAAGGCCCACACGAGCGAGATGCTTGGCTTCGTGCGCATCGAGCAGATCGAACCGGTCGGCGTCGAGCTCACCTACGACATCGAGGTCGAGGGCCACCACAACTTCGTCGCCGAGGGCTTCGTCGTCCACAACTCCGAGGTGGTCTTCCACCGCAACCGGGAGGACCTCGAGCGCCAGGGCGTGCTGTTCTGCGACATGGACACCGCGCTGCGGGAGTACCCCGAGCTGGTGAAGGAGCACTTCGGCACGGTCATCCCGAAGAACGACAACAAGTTCGCCGCCCTGAACTCGTCGGTGTGGTCGGGCGGGTCGTTCATCTACGTGCCGCCGGGCGTCAACGTCGAGATGCCGCTGCAGGCCTACTTCCGGATCAACGCCGAGAACATGGGCCAGTTCGAGCGGACGCTGATCATCGCCGACGAGGGCTCGCAGGTGCACTACATCGAGGGCTGCTCGGCGCCCGTGTACACCACCGACTCACTGCACTCGGCGGTGGTCGAGATCGTGGTGAGGCCCTCGGCCCGGGTGACCTACACGACCATCCAGAACTGGTCGAACAACGTGTTCAACCTCGTCACCAAGCGGGCCAAGGTGGAGGCCGAGGGCCACATGGAGTGGATCGACGGCAACATCGGCAGCCGCCTCACCATGAAGTACCCCGCGGTGTACATGGTCGGCCCGAAGGCCTCGGGCGAGGTGCTGTCGGTGGCCTACGCCGGGCCGGGCCAGCACCAGGACGCCGGGGCCAAGATGGTCCACGCCGCACCGGAGACCACCTCCAAGATCGTGTCCAAGTCGATCTCCAAGGACGGGGGCCGCACCTCGTACCGAGGCCTCGTGCGGGTGGAGGACGACGCCCACGGCTGCAAGAGCCACGTGCAGTGCGACGCCCTCATCCTCGACGAGGACTCGGTCTCGGACACGTTCCCCTACATGGAGGTGGGCGCCCGCGACGCCGTCATCGGCCACGAGGCCACGGTGTCGAAGGTGGCCGACGAGCAGCTCTTCTACCTGATGAGCCGCGGGCTCTCCGAGGAGCAGGCCATGGGCATGGTGGTCAACGGGTTCATCGAGCCCGTCACCCGCACGCTGCCCATGGAGTACGCGGTGGAGTGGAGCCGGCTCATCGAGCTGCAGATGGAGGGCTCGGTCGGCTGACGCCGGGGCCCCCGGGCCTCGGGCAGCCGGGGCACTACAGTCGCGGCCGTCCGGCGTCTGCACGAAAGGTGCCTGCGGTGAGCGACGCATCGACCCCCGCCAACCCCGGTGAACCGCCGGCCCGCCCGCCACGGCCGCGGCCCGAGGACAAGCGGGTCCAGGAGACGGTGATGCTCGACAAGCAGGGCCTCGCCGACCTGACCGCCCAGGCCAAGGCGGCGGCCTCGACGCCGCAGCCGGCACCGGCCACGACCCCGCAGCCGGCACCGGCGGCGGTGCCCCCGGCGCAGCCGGCACCGGCGGCGCCCTCCTCGGGCGGCTCCAACGCCCGCGTGCTGCTGCTGGCGGTCGGCCTCGTCGCCGTGATCGTGGTGGTGGTCGTCGTCGGCCTGGCCCTGCGGGGGTAGCGGCGTGTCGGGGACGTTCTGGGTGCAGGTGCTCGAGCCCGGTCATCCGTCGCGGGTCGTCACCGTCACCGACGAGATCGACGTCGGGCGCGACTGCGACGGGCTGCTGCTCGACGACCCCACCGTCTCTCGGCGGCACTGCAAGCTCGACCCGACCGCGGTCGGTCTGGTGGTCGAGGATCTGGCCAGCGCCAACGGCACCTACGTCGGTGGCACGCCCATCGACGGTCCCGTGGTGCTCGGCGTCGGCGACGAGATCCGCCTGGGCGAGACCCGCCTCGTCGTGCACCAGGCCCACGCCACCGAACAGGAGCACGCCGGGGCGACCGGCGACGAGGTGGTGCTGGGCGAGGGGCAGCGGGTCAGCGAGGAGGCCCGCCGGCTCGGCGCGGCCGCCAACGCGTCGCGCCCCCGCTCGCGCTGACGATCTCCCCGGCCCGATGGGTGGGATCGGCATCGGCGCGTGGCAGCATGGCCGGGTGCCGATGCGTCAGGACTGCAAGCACTTCGAGAGCCGCACCTACCCCAACGGCGAGACGGTGCGGAAGTGCGATCTCGACCTCGCGCCCGAGGCCCCGTGGCGCTGCCCCGGCGACTGCCCGAAGTACGAGCGGCGGCTCGCCGACGTGAACTGGAAGTACGGCACGCTGGCCACCCCGCCCACCCCGGACGAGCCCGAGGGGGAGGGGATCGCCGAGCTGCTCGACGAGGCCGAGGACATCATCAACGCCGCGGGCCCGGAGATCCTCGCCGAGGTCGAGGCCGAGGAGCGGTCCGGGCGGGCGAAGGGCGGCGGTGCGCTGGGGCGGCTCAAGAGCCGCTTCCGCCGCAACCGCGGGTGAGCGGCGCCCGGGTGGAATTAGCACTACCGGGATAGGATAAATTCGTGGCGGTGGCCGCCCGCCGCCACATCCGCCCCGCGCTGTGGCGCTCGATCGACGAGGTGCACGACCCTGAGCCCGCTGACCCCCGACGCTGCCGCCACCCTGCCGGGCCCGGCCTGGCTGGTCGAGCGACGCGTGGCGGCCGCCGAGCGCTTCGCCGCCACGACCCTGCCCAGCTCCGATGAGGAGGTGTGGCGCTACAGCCGCGTCGCCGACCTCGACCTCGAGCCGTGGCACCTCGCCCGCGGGGACGAGGCGGGGGTGCCGGGCGAGGTCACCGCGCTGCTGGCCGCCGTGCCCGATCGAGCGGGTGCGGTGGTCGTGCGCAACGGCCGACCCGTCCTCGTCGAGCTCGCCGCCGAGGCGGCGGCCCGCGGCGTGACGGTCGGGCCCATGGCCGAGTCCGAGGTCGGTTCCGAGGCCCTCGGGACCGTCGCCGACGAACCCGTCGACGTGTTCGGCCTCGCCAACGACGCCTTCACCGCCGCCCCGTTGCTGGTCGACGTGCCACGTGGGGTCGTGCTGGAGCGGCCGATCGTCGTGGTCGACTGGCTCGACGAAGCGGACGCGGCCGTGTTCGGCCGGCTCGTCGTGCGGGCCGGCGACGACGCCGACGTCCGGGTCCTCGAGTGGCACGGCGGCACCGACGTGGTCGCCTTCGCCGCCCCGGTCACCGAGCTGGCCGCGGCGCCGTCGGCCCGGCTCCGGCACCTGCTGGTGCAGGACCGGGGCCCGCGCGTGTGGCAGATCGCCAACCTGGCCGCTCGGGTCGAGCGGGACGCCACCCTCGTGTCGTCCCAGGCCGCCCTCGGCGGCGACTACGCCCGCACCCGCGTCGACTGCCGGCTGGTGGGCCGCGGCGCCTCGGGCGAGCTCGACGCCGTCTACTTCGGCGTCGACGACCAGACCCTCGACTTCCGCACCTTCCAGGAGCACGCGGCCCCGGACACCACGTCGAACCTGCTGTTCAAGGGGGCGGTCGGCGGGCGCTCGCGGTCGGTGTACACGGGCCTCATCAAGGTCGACAAGGGGGCCCGGGGCACGAACGCCTTCCAGACCAACCGCAACCTCAAGCTCTCCGAGCACGCCTGGGCCGAGTCGGTGCCCAACCTCGAGATCGAGAACAACGACGTGCGCTGCTCGCACGCGTCCACCGTCGGCCCCGTCGACGAGGACCAGCGCTTCTACCTGGAGAGCAGGGGCGTGCCACCCGAAGCCGCCGAGCAGCTCATCGTGCGGGGCTTCTTCGACGAGATCCTCGACGACCTCCCCGTGCCGGCCGCCGAGCCGTTGCTGCGGGCCGGGATCGACGAGCGGCTGGCGCGGCGGGAGGGCTGACGATGCTGGAGGAGCGCCTCTGCGCCGTGGGCGACCTGGCGTCCGGCGAGGCCCGCCGGTTCGACCTCGGCGACCTGCGGGTGGCCGTCGTGCGCATCGACGACGACTGGTACGCCGTCGGCGACCGGTGCACGCACCAGGACGTCTCGCTCGCCGAGGGGGAGGTCCACACCGCCAGCCGCGAGATCGAGTGCTGGAAGCACGGGTCGTGCTTCTCGCTGGAGAGCGGTGAGCCGTCGTCGCTGCCGGCGACCCGGCCCGTGCCCGTCTACGACGTGCGCATCGACGGCGACGACGTCTACCTGGTGGTGAGCTGAGATGAGCGACCCGAGCGAGCTGGTGATCGAGGACCTGCGGGCCGAGGTGGCCGGGCGGGAGATCCTGCGGGGCATCGACCTGACGGTGCGCTCCGGCGAGGTCCACGCCGTGATGGGCCCCAACGGCTCGGGGAAGTCGACGCTGTCCCACGTCATCACCGGCAAGCCCGGCTACACGGTCACCGGTGGGCGGGTGCTGCTCGACGGCGTCGACCTGCTGGGGCTGCCGGCGTGGGAGCGCGCCCAGGCCGGGCTCTTCCTCGCCATGCAGTACCCGATCGAGGTGCCCGGCGTGCGCCTCGAGGACCTGCTCACCGAGTCGTTCCGGGCGGCCGGGCGCGACACGGCGGCGGTGCCGGCGCTGGTCGGCGCCGAGGCCGCGCGCATCGGCTTCGACGAGCGGCTGCTCGGCCGGTCGCTCAACGTCGATCTGTCCGGTGGAGAGAAGAAGCGCAACGAGACGCTCCAGCTCGGCGTCCTGGCCCCCAGGTTCGCCATCCTCGACGAGCTCGACTCCGGCCTCGACGTCGACGCCCTGCGGGCCTGCGCCCGCCGGGTCGAGGCCGCGACCACCGAGATCGGCCTCGGCGTGCTGGCCATCACCCACTACAGCCGGCTGCTGACCGAGCTGAAGCCCGACGTCGTGCACATCCTCGCCCGGGGCGAGGTCGTCGCCACCGGCGGCCCCGAGCTGGCCGACGAGCTCGAGCGCACGGGCTACGCCTCCTACGTCGAGGACGAGGAGCCCGAGGCGGCCCCTGCGCCCTCGGCGGCCGACCCGTTCGCCGATCCCTTCGCCGACCCGTTCGCCTGACCCGGACGGCGCGGCCCGGCCGCGCCGACGAACCCCGGAGGTGCGCTGTGCCCGACGTGCTGACCGACGTGCTGACCGACGACGAGCTGACGGCCCGCCTGGGTGACCTCGACGGCTGGGAGGTCGTCGACGGGCGCCTGCAGCGCGAGCTGCGCTTCGCCGACTTCTCCGAAGCGTTCGCCTTCATGACCCGGGTGGCGATGATCGCCGAGAAGCTGAACCACCACCCCGACTGGTCCAACTCGTGGAACCGGGTGGTGATCGACATCGTGAGCCACGACGCCGGCGGCATCACCGGCGGCTGCGTCGAGCTGGCGTCGCGGATCGACCGGCTGGTCGCCTGACCGTCAGGCCTCGAGCTCGTCGAGGCCCTGGTTGAGGGTGTTCCAGGCGAGGGTGGCGCACTTGATGCGCACCGGGAACTTCACGACGCCCCGCAGCGCCTCGAGGTCGCCCAGCTTCACGTCGGGGACCTCGGCCTCGGTGTCGGCTCCGTCGCCGTCGCCGGCGTCGCCGCCCTCGAGGCTCGACTCGTGGATCGACATCATGGCCTTGAAGGCCCGGGTCAGCTCGCGGACCTCGTCGACGGTCTTGCCCTTGACGGCCGCCGACATCATCGACGCCGACGACTGCGAGATCGAGCAGCCTTGACCGGAGATGCGCACGTCGGTGATCACGCCGTCGTCGTCGACGTCGAGGAACACCACGATCTCGTCGCCGCACAGCGGGTTGAACCCCTCGACCCGGTGCGCGGGCGGCACGGGGAGCTCGCCCCGGTTCCGGGGGTTGCGGTAGTGGTCGAGGATGATCTCTCGGTAGAGGTCTTCGAGGCCGGGCATGTGAAGCGCTTTCTACAGCATGAAGAAGTCGCCGGCCGACTCGAGCGCGTCGGCCAGGGCATCGACGTCGGCCTCGTCGTTGTACAGGTAGACCGAGGCCCGGGCGGTGGCGCCGACGCCGAGGACCCGCATCAGCGGCTTGGCGCAGTGGTGTCCGGCCCGCACGCACACGGCGTGCTGGTCGAGCACCTGGGAGACGTCGTGGGGGTGCAGGTCCCGGTAGGCGAACGACAAGACGCCGCCCCGTCGGATCGGGTCCGACGGGCCGTGGATGGTGATGTCGTCGCCGAAGCGATCCTTCAGGGTGCGCAGGGCGTAG
Source organism: Acidimicrobiales bacterium (assembly GCA_041394145.1). Lineage (GTDB taxonomy): Bacteria > Actinomycetota > Acidimicrobiia > Acidimicrobiales > Acidimicrobilacustridaceae > JAWKIW01. Next base: position 38,544 of record JAWKIW010000011.1, on the reverse strand, counting down.
GCGGTGAGCGAGACCTCGTGGGCCCGGACCGCGTCCATCCCCAACCCGTTCAGGTAGTCGACCGCGGCGCCGAAGCCGATCGCCTCGGCGATGGCGGGGGTTCCGGCCTCGAACTTCCACGGCAGGTCGTTGGTGGTGAACTCGTCGAGGCGAACGTCGCGGATCATCTCGCCACCCCCGAGGAACGGCGGCATGGCGTCGAGCAGCGCCTCGCGCCCCCACAGCACACCCACGCCGGTGGGCCCGCACATCTTGTGGGCCGAGAAGGCGACGAAGTCGGCGTCCCAGGCCTGCACGTCGGTGGGGAGGTGGGGCACGTACTGGCAGGCGTCGATGAGGGCGAGGGCGCCGGCGTCGTGGGCGGCGGCGACGAGGTCGGTGACCGGCGTGACGGTGCCGAGGACGTTCGACATGGCGGTGACGCCGAGCAGGGACGCCCCGTCGAGCAGCCGGTCGAGGTCGGTCAGGTCGAGCCGGCCGTCGTCGGTCAGCGGGATCCACCGCAGCTCGAGGCCCTTCTCGGCGGCGAGCATCTGCCAGGGCACGATGTTGGCGTGGTGCTCCATGTGGGTGAGCACGACGACATCGCCCTCGGACAGGTTCGCCCGGCCCCAGCTGTAGGAGACCAGGTTCACCGCCTCGGTCGCGTTGCGGGTGAACACCACCTCGCTCGTCGACGGTGCGTTGACGAAGCGGCCGACCTTGGCCCGGGCCTCCTCCATGGCGTTGGTGGCGGCCTCGGCGATGGCGTACACGCCACGGTGCACGTTGGCGTTGATGGTGCGGTAGTAGCGGTCGAGGACCTCGAGCACGGCCTCGGGCTTCTGCGAGGTGGCGGCCGAGTCCAGGTACACGATGCGCTTGCCGTGCACCTCGACGTCGAGGAGGGGGAAGTCCTTCTTGATGGCGGCGACGTCGAGCGGATCGGCGGGCGTGTCGGTCAGCGCCATGCGTCGTACCCCTCGGCCTCGAGGCGACCGGCCAGCTCGGGGCCGCCGCTCTCGACGATGCGGCCGTCGATCAGCAGGTGCACGATGTCGGGCTGCAGCTCGGTGAGGAGGCGCTGGTAGTGCGTGATGGCGAGGATGCCGAGGTCGGGGCGGCTGGCCCGGACCTCGCGCACGCCCTTGGCCACCACCCGCAGCGCGTCGATGTCGAGGCCCGAGTCGGTCTCGTCGAGCACGGCGAGGTCGGGCTCGAGGATGGCCATCTGCAGGATCTCGTTGCGCTTCTTCTCGCCGCCGGAGAACCCCTCGTTCAGGTACCGGTCGGCGAAGGAGGGGTCCATGTCGAGGCGCTCCATCCACTCCATGATGCTCAGCCGCAGCTCGAGCATGGACAGGTCGATGCCCTTTCGGGCCGACAGCGCCTGGCGCAGGAAGTTCAGCACCGACACGCCCTGGATCTCCTGGGGGTACTGGAAGGCCAGGAACATGCCGGCCTTGCCCCGCACATCGGGTCCCCAGTCGGTGATGTCGTCGCCGTGGAACCAGATGCGGCCCTTGGTGACCACGTACTCGGGGCTGCCGAGCAGGGTGGAGGCCAGCGTGGACTTCCCCGAGCCGTTCGGGCCCATGAGGGCGTGCACCGAGCCGGTCTCCACCGTGAGGTCGACCCCCTTGAGGATGGGGATGCGGTGCTCGTCGGCGGTGGCGACGTGCAGGTCCTCGATCCGGAAGAGGGGCTCGGCCATGCGGTCAGTCTATTAGCACTATGGCGATAGTGGAAATGTCCGGAGGCCGATTTCAGCCGGCGGCGTGCAGGTCTTCCTTCCACGTGCGGAACCGGCGGTGGCGGGTCCCGCTGGGGCCGACGCCGTCGCCGGAGCCGTCGGGGAAGAGGCGGAAGGTGAACTGGCGGGTGAGGTCGCCGGCGTCGACGGCGAGGTAGCGGGCGTCGGCGCGGCTGGCGGGACCGGCCCGCCACAGCAGCCAGCGGCCGAGGCGCCGCTTGTAGGTGATCGCCGGCCGGCCGATGTCGTCGCCGAGGGCCAGCAGCTCGGGCGGGGCCTCGACCCACGCCTCGGCCGGGATGTTGCGGTCGCGGATCGGCGTCGGCGGCAGGTCGTCGGTGTGGACCGGCGTCGGGTCGATCGGCCGCTCGTCGGCGGGCAGGGCGGGTCCGGCCATCCCCGGCACGGTACCGGCTGGTCCGCCCCTCGGCGCAGGAACGCCCCCACCCCGGGGGATCTGGTCATGAGATCGGGTGTCGGGGTGCGCACATCCATGACAGGAACGCCGCCACCCCGGGGGATCTGGTCATGAGATCGGGTGTCGGGGTGCGCAGATCCATGACAGGAACGGCGAGGTGGTGGGCGGGGGTGTGCGACCATGCGGCGTGCGCGTCACAGCCAAGGTCGACTACGCGGTGCGGGCCGCCATCGTGCTCGCCCGGGCGGCAGCCGAGGGGACCGAGCCGGTGAAGGGCGAGCGCATCCGCGCCGAGCAGGACATCCCCTTCAAGTTCGGCGAGAGCATCCTCGCCGAGCTGCGCACGGCCGGTCTCGTGCGCAGCCAGCGCGGCGCCGACGGGGGCTACCGCTTGGCCGAGCCGGCCGACCAGATCACGGTGGCCGACGTCATCCGGGCCGCTGAGGGACCGCTGGCCAACGTCCGGGGGGAGCGGCCCGAGGACCTGGCCTACGCCGAGGGCGCCGAGGCGCTGCAGGAGGTCTGGATCGCGACGCGGGCGGCGCTGCGGTCGGTGCTCGAGTCGGTGACCCTGGCCGACCTCGCCGCCGGGACCCTGCCGCCGGCGGTGCAGGCCCTGACCGAGGACCCCGACGCCTGGGCCCGCCGCTGACGCCCGGTCCCATTGTCCCGGTCCCATTCGTCCCGGTCGTCCCGGTCCCCGTCGCTGGCCGGCGCGACGGTGCGCTCACCAGCCCCGGTCGATCCACTCCTGCAGGTGGGGGCGCTCGCGCCCGATGGTGGTGTCGTCGCCGTGGCCGGGCAGCACGAGCGTGTCGACCGGCAGCGTGAACAGCCGCCGGTCGATCGACTCGATGATGGTGGCGAAGTCGCCACCCTCGTAGGAGGTGGCGCCGGGTCCGCCGGGGAACAGGGTGTCGCCCGAGAACAGCACCGGCGAGCCCTCGAGCCGGAAGCAGATCGAGCCGGGCGTGTGGCCGGGCGTGTGGATCAGCTGCAGCCGGAGGCGACCGACCTCGATGACCGACTCGTCGGTGAGCACGAAGTCGTAGCTGTCGAGCATCGACGCATCCTCGGCGGTGACCCCGACGTCGTAGCCGGCGTCGCGCACGGCGGGCACGGCCTGGATGTGGTCCCAGTGGCCGTGGGTCTCGAGGACCTTGCGCACGTTGAGCCGCTGGCACAGGTCGAGCAGCTTCTCGTGCTCGTTGGCCGCGTCGATCAGCACGGCGTCGCCGGTCTGGCGGCACCGCAGGACGAACACGTTGTTGTCGATGGGGCCGACCACCAGCTTGTGGATCTCGGCCTGCTCGTCCTCGAAGTGCAACGTGGTCATGCCGTCGAGCCTACGGGCGGCCGGGTGCCGGCCGTCGCCGGTCCCGAGATCGGCGACGGCCCGGCAACTGGTCACTTGACCGCTCGGTCTAGTAGAACGGGGGAGCCGGTCGAGCGCCGGCGAACCGATCGCATCCGAGCACCACGCAGCCGGACCCGGGGGCCGGGCCCGGAGCGCCACCCAAGGGGGACCCGCGCCGTGAACTTCGCCTTCAGCGAGGAGCAGGAGGAGCTCCGCACCATCGTCCGCCAGTTCCTCGAGGCGAAGTCGCCCGAGGCCGCGGTGCGCGAGCAGATGGAGACCGAGGACGGCTACGACCCCGAGGTGTGGTCGCAGATGGCCGAGCAGCTCGGCCTGCAGAGCCTGATCGTGCCCGAGGAGTTCGGCGGCCAGGGCTTCTCCTACATCGAGCTGATCGTCGTGCTCGAGGAGATGGGCCGGGCGCTGCTGTGCGCGCCGTACTTCTCGACCGTGGTGCTGGCCGCCAACACGCTGCTGCAGTCGGGCGACGACGCGGCCAAGAAGGACCTGCTGCCCGGGATCGCCTCGGGCGAGACCATCGCCACGGTCGCCTTCACCGAGCCCAACGGCAAGTGGGACGAGAGCGGCATCGAGACGACGGCCACCGCCGACGGCGACGGCTGGAAGCTCGACGGCACCAAGATGTACGTGCTCGACGGCCACACCGCCGACGTGATCATCGTGGCCGCCCGCACCGACAACGGCGTGAGCCTGTTCAAGGTCGCCGGCGACGCCGCCGGGCTCACCCGCACGCCGCTGTCGACCATGGACCAGACCCGCAAGCAGGCCAAGCTCGAGCTGGCCGCCGTGCCCGCCACGCTCATCGGCGAGGAGGGCAAGGGCTGGGACGTGCTGAGCACGGTGCTCGACCTCGCCGCCGTGGCCCTGGCCGCCGAGCAGGTCGGCGGGGCCCAGAAGTGCCTCGACATGTCGGTCGAGTACGCCAAGGTCCGCGTCCAGTTCGGCCGCCCGATCGGCTCGTTCCAGGCCATCAAGCACAAGTGCGCCGACATGCTGCTCGAGGTCGAGTCGGCCAAGTCGGCCGCCTACTACGCCGGCTGGTGCGCCGCCGAGATGAACGACGAGCTGCCCGCCGTGGCCAGCCTGGCCAAGGCCTACTGCTCCGACGCCTACTTCCACGCCGCCGCCGAGAACATCCAGATCCATGGCGGCATCGGCTTCACCTGGGAGCACCCCGCCCACCTGTACTTCAAGCGGGCGAAGTCCTCCGAGCTGCTCTTCGGCGACCCGACCTACCACCGCGAGCTGCTCGCCCAGCGCATCGGCATCTGAGCCGACGTCGACAGACCTGAGAGGGGGGAACCGGCTCCTCGGAGCCGGCCGCTCAGCCGCAACCGGGCACCTGTGGGTGCCCGGTTGCGCGTCTCACCACGGTCCGGCCCGGCGGGTGACGGGGCCACGGTCGGTGCGCCCTACGCTTGGCCCGTGCTGTGGGTCCTCGTCGGCGTGGCGGTGGTGGCGGTCGTCGTGATCGGCCTCGTCGCGGTGGGCAAGGTGACCGCCGAGCTCGCCGCCCAGCCACCCCGCAGCGTGTTCGAGCTGGAGGACGCCGTGACCTGGGTGGCCGACGAGCTGCCGTCCGACGTGCAGGCCCGGCTCAGCTATCGCGACGTGCAGCTCGTGCTCGAGTGCTACCTCGACTACATGGAGATGAAGGGCGTGGCCTTCGAGGGCGAGGATGCCGGCGGTCCGAGCGGCCCGCTCGTCGCCGACGACGACGAGGGCCTCGCCTTCGTCATCGGCCGGGTCGCCGACCTCGGCCTCGACGACGTGGGTGACGTCGACGTGGCCGAGGTGCTGACCGCCACCGAGGCGTACCTGGCCGAGATCGGCGCCATCGGCGGCCGGGTGCCCGGCCCCGAGGACCCGCTGCCGGGGAGCTGATCCGTCGCAAAGGCGTGTCGTCGGGGGGCGGGGGCCGCTAGATTCCTCGCTACCGAGGAAAGGAGGTGGTCCACCAGATGAACGGTTGTTGTAGTGGGACCTCGGAGGTGGCTGGCCGCTAGACGGCTCGCTGGACCACCTGGCGAATCTCATCCAGGCCACCCTCGGGTCGGGCTGCGGGAGCTGGTCCCGCCCGCACGAACGGTCCACCCGGGTCCATCCAGTCGAGTGCGAGGGGAGGCTCCGGCCTCCCCTCGTGCGCGTCCGGTCCTCGGGCGCTGCGTGCGTTCGATCGCCCGGGCGCCGGCCACCTACGATGCCGGCATGGAGCGCCCCACCAAGTTCGAGGAGCACCGCTGGGTCGGCGACAAGCGGACCCAGGTCGTCTACGACCTCGACGACCTCCCGGACGAGGAGGCGTCGATCATCGCCGAGCTGCTGGAGGCCGAGACCTTCCTCTGCTTCGGTCCCGACACCCTCGCCGAGGCCCGCAACCGCGGGTACAAGCCCTACAAGGGCAACGGCAGCGGCCTGCCCGACGTCGATCCCGACGCCGACGAGGCCGAGTAGTCCGGCGGGCGGGCCACCGTGGCGTACCGGGCGATCGACACCCACGTCCACCCGGCCACCGCGGAGTGGCTGGTGGACGGGCTCGGCCCCTACTTCGAGGCGACCACCCGGCACTTCCGCACCGAGATCCCGGTGCGGTCGGTCGACGAGATGGCCGCCGAGTTCGCCGCCGACGAGGTGCTGGCCGTCCTGTTCGCCTGGGACGCCGAGAGCGGCATGGGCCTGCCGCCGACCACCAACGACTTCGTGGCCGAGTGCGTGGCCCGCCACCCCGACACCTTCCTCGGGTTCGCCTCGGTCGATCCCCACAAGGGGCGGGCGGCGATCGCCGAGCTGCGGCGGGCGGTGGGCGAGCTGGGTCTGCGCGGCCTCAAGCTGCACCCCTCGGCGCAGGCCTTCGCCCCCAACGACCGGGCCCGCTACCCGCTCTACGAGGCGGCTGCCGAGCTGGCCATCCCCGTCGTGTTCCACACCGGAACGACCGGCCTGGGCGCCGGGCTGCCCGGCGGCGGGGGGATCAAGCTGGGCTACTCCCGGCCCATCCTGCTCGACGACGTCGCCGCCGACTTCCCCGAGCTGCAGATCGTGGGCGCCCACCCGTCGGTGCCCTGGCAGGACGAGATGCTCGCCGTCGCCCAGCACAAGACCAACGTCTGGATCGACCTGTCGGGCTGGTCGCCCCGGCGGTGGTCGCCCGAGCTGACCCGCAACGTCCTCGGCCCGCTGCAGGACCGCTGCCTGTTCGGCACCGACTACCCGTTCATCACCTTCACCAAGTGGCTGGAGGCCTTCCGCAGCCACGAGCCGTCGCCCGAGGTGGAGGAGAAGGTGCTCAAGGGCAACGCCGAGCGGCTGCTCGGCATCGGCGGACCGGTCCGGTGACCCCGCCGGCGGCGACCGGGAGGGGGCGTCCGCCGTGGACGTGACCATCCCCTCCGACGGCCTGTCGCTGCACGGTCACCTCGCCCGGCCCCGGAGCGCGCCGGGGACGCCGACACCGGGGCTGGTCCTCGCCCACGGGTTCCCCAACGGCAAGGGCGGTGGCCGTCGCTCGGCGTACTCCTACCCCGAGCTGGCCGACCGCATCGCCACCGAGCTGGGCTGGACGGTGCTGGTGTTCACCTTCCGGGGCTGCGGCCGATCCGAGGGCAACTTCTCCCTCGGCGGGTGGCTGCGCGACCTGCTGGCGGCGGCGCCGTGGCTGCGTGCCGAGTCCGACGTCTAAGGCGTGTGGCTGGCCGGCTTCGGCACCGGGGGGGCGGTGGCGGTGTGCGCCGCGGCCCAGGAGCCGTCGGTGATGGGCGTGGCCGCGGTGGCGGCCCCGGCCGACTTCGACGACTGGGCCGGCCATCCCCGGCGGCTGCTCCAGCACGCCCGCGAGGTGGGGGCGATGCCCGATCCGTCGTTCCCGCCCGCCTTCGACCGGTGGGCCCGCGAGCTGCGCGAGATCCGGGCCGTGGCCGGGGTGCAGCAGCTCGCGCCCCGCCCGCTGCTGGTGCTGCACGGCTCCGAGGACGACGCCGTGCCCGTGTTCGACGCCCGGGTGCTCGCCGACGCCCACGGCGAGGCCGACCTGCGCATCATCGAGGGCGGACCGCACCAGCTGCGCCACGACCCGCGGGCCGTGGCGGTGCTGCTCGGCTGGCTCGACCGCCAGCGCAACGCGGTGGCCACGGGCCGGCTGACCAACAACGCCTGACCGCCGGTCGGGGGGCCGGGCGCGACCTGCCGGTCAGTCGGGGGAGCCGGTCTTGGGCTTGCCCTGGGCCTTCATCAGCTTCTTGAAGTCGCGCACCCGTAGGAGGGCTTCGGGCGAGGAGATGTCGGCGACCGAGCGAGGCTGGTCGTCGGAGAACGGCGCCGCCGCTGCCTCCCAGCCGGCCGGGGCCCTGCCGAGCCGCTTGGCGAGGATGGCTACGAAGATCTTGGCCTTCTCCTCGCCGTAGCCGGGCAGCTCGCGCACGCGGCGGTACAGCTCGTCGCCGCTGCGCACGTTGCGCCACACCTTGCCGGCGTCGCCGTCGTAGCGGTCGACCACGAACTGGCAGAGGGCGTGGGTCCGCTTGGCCATCGAGCCGGGGTACCGGTGCATGGCGGGCTTGGCCTTGAAGACCTCCTCGAGGTCGGCGGGGTCCATGGCGGCGATGGCGCCGGCGTCGAGCGTGCCGCCGAGTCGCTCCCGCAGCGTGAACGGACCGAGGAAGGCCCACTCCATGGGCACCTGCTGGTCGAGCAGCATGCCGATCAGCAGCGCCAGCGGATCCGACACCAGCAGGGCGTTGGCGTCGGGGTTGTCGGTGACGGGCATGGTCTTGGCGGCCATGGATCGGAGGCTACCGGCGTGCCATCGCAACGGCGGAACCGCGCGACGCCGCGCGTCGGGTCAGCGGGTGCGCGGGTCGGGCGCGTCGGCGTCGATGCCGTGGCGGGCGATCGCCTTGGCGACCTCCTCGTCGCCGACGATCCCGTCGTCGGCGAGGGCCGCAAGGGTGGCGACCACGACGTGGGCGGCATCGGTCTCGAAGAAGCGGCGCAGGTTCTCCCGGGTGTCGGATCGGCCGAAGCCGTCGGTGCCGAGCGGCACGAAGCGCCGGGGCCGGCCGTCGTCACCCGCGGGCACGAAGCGGGCGATCTGGTCGGGCACGGCCTTCACGAAGTCGGTGACGGCGACGATCGGGCCGCTGGCGGCCGCGAGGCGCTCGGTGACGCGCGCCGTGGTCCGTGTGGCGGGGTGCAGCCGGTTCCACCGCTCGGCCGACAGGGCGTCCTCGCGCAGCGCCTTGTACGAGGTGGCCGACCACAGCTCGGCGGCGACGCCGTGCTCGGCGGCCAGCTCGTCGCGGGCGGCGGCGGCGGCCTGCCAGGCCGTGCCCGAGAACAGGATGGTCGCCCGCGGCGCACCGCTGGGCACGTCGTCGGGTGGGCCCGCCCACCGGTACAGGCCACCGACGATGTCGTCGTCGCTGACCCCCGCCGGCCGTTCCGGCATCACGTAGTTCTCGTTGTAGAGGGTCAGGTAGTAGAAGGCGCCGTCCCCGTCGCCCTCGGCGGCGGCGCCCGCGCCCCGCTCGCCCCCGTACATCTCGTGCAGCCCGTGGCGCACGATGGCGGCGAGCTCGTAGGCGAAGGCCGGATCGAAGGCGCGGCAGGTCGGCACGGTGGACGCCAGCACCAGGCTGTGGCCGTCCTGGTGCTGGAGGCCCTCGCCGAGCAGCGTGGTGCGCCCGGCGGTGGCGCCGAGCAGGAACCCCTTGGCCTGGGCGTCGGCGGCGGCCCAGATCAGGTCGCCCACCCGTTGGAAGCCGAACATCGAGTAGAAGATGTAGAAGGGCACCATGGGCACGCCCCGGGTGGCGTAGGCGGTCCCGGCGGCGGTGAACGAGGCCAGCGACCCGGCCTCGGTGATGCCCTCCTCGAGGATCTGGCCGTCGCGGTCCTCGGCGTAGGACAGCAGCAGCTCGTGGTCGACGGGCGTGTACTGCTGGCCCTGCGACGCGTAGATCTCCAGCTCGCGGAACAGGGCGTCCATCCCGAAGGTCCGCGCCTCGTCGGGCACGATCGGCACCACCCGGCGCCCGAACTCGGGCACCCGGGCCAGGCCACGCAGGAGGCGGGTGAACGCCATCGTCGTCGACACGGCCTGGCCGCCCGAGCCGGCGTCGAGCTCGGCGAAGGGCTCGTCGTCGGGCAGTGCCAGCGGCCGCCGGACCACGGTCTGGCGCGACGGCAGCGGGCCGTCGAGGGCGGTGCGGCGGGCCGCCAGGTACTCGTGCTCGGGGCTGCCCACCGGCGGGCGGTAGAAGGGGGGTTCGTCGGCGTCGAGGGCGTCGTCGGGGATGACGTCGCCGAGCTTGAGCCGGTCGCGCAGCACCCGCAGCTGGGCGACGGTCATCTTCTTGATCTGGTGGGTGGCGTTGCGTGCCTCGAGCCCCTCGCCCAGCGCCCACCCCTTGATGGTCTTGGCCAGGATGACCGTGGGGGCGCCGGTCAGCTCGGTCGCGGCCTGGTAGGCGGCGTAGAGCTTCACGTAGTCGTGACCGCCGCGAGGCAGGGTCCGCAGCTCGTCGTCCGCCAGGTGGGCCACCATCTGGCGCAGCCGCGGGTCGGGCCCGAAGAAGTGATCCCGGATGTGGGCGCCGTCGCTCACCGCGTAGCGCTGGAAGTCGCCGTCGACGGTGGTGTTCATCTTGTGCAGCAGCACGCCGTCGACGTCCTGGGCGAGCAGCTCGTCCCACCGCGATCCCCAGATCACCTTGATGACGTTCCAGCCGGCCCCGCGGAACACCGACTCGAGCTCCTGGATCACCTTGCCGTTGCCCCGGACCGGGCCGTCGAGGCGCTGCAGGTTGCAGTTCACGACCCAGGTGAGGTTGTCGAGGCCCTCCCGGGCGGCGAGGGAGATCGATCCGAGGGTCTCGGGTTCGTCGCACTCCCCGTCGCCGAGGAAGCACCAGATCCGGCTCGCCGAGGTGTCGTCGATCTGGCGGTTGTGCAGGTAGCGGTTGAAGCGGGCGTGGTAGATCGAGTTGAGGGGGCCGAGCCCCATCGACACCGTCGGGTACTCCCAGAAGTCGGGCATCAGCCAGGGGTGCGGGTAGCTGGACAGCCCTCGTCCGGGAGCCGGGCCGCCGAGCTCGCGGCGGAAGTTGACCAGCTCGTCCTCGTCGAGGCGGTGCTCGAGGAACGCCCGGGCGTAGATGCCGGGGGCGGCGTGGCCCTGGATGTAGACGTGGTCGCCGGCCAGACCGTCCTCCTTGCCCCGGAAGAACCAGTTGAAGCCGACGTCGTAGAGGGCGGCCGACGAGGCGAACGTCGACAGGTGACCGCCGATGCCCTCGGCGCGCTTGTTGGCCCGCACCACCATGACCGCCGCGTTCCAGCGGATGAACGCCCGGATGCGCTTCTCCATCACCAGGTCGCCGGGGAACCAGGGCTGCTCGTTCGACGGGATGGTGTTGAGGTAGGGCGTCGACACCTCGGTCGGGGCGCCGACCTGGCGCTCCCGGGCCCGCTCGGTGAGCTTGGACAGCAGGTAGCGGGCCCGGGTCTTGCCCCGGGCGTCGACGACGGCGTCGAGCGAGTCGAGCCACTCGGCGGTCTCGGCGGGATCGATGTCGGGCAGCTGGTGGACGTAGCCGTCGAGCGCCATGGACGAGCACCTCCTCGCAGCCGCGACGACCGCGGCCATCCCATCTTGCCCGCCGCGCCGCCCGACCTGACCGATCCTGGCCCCGGGGATCCATCGCCGGCCCCGCGATCCGCGGCGACGCCGATGGCGGATCGCCGCCGGTCGACGTGCCAGCATGCGGGGCGATGGCCGAGCCGACCGTGGTCGTGTACACCGACGGCGCCTGCTTCGGGAACCCGGGGCCCGGCGGCTGGGCCTGGGCGGTGCCCGGCGGCGGGTTCGCCAGCGGGTCCGCCGGCCACACCACCAACCAGCGCATGGAGATCACCGCGGCCCTCGAGGCCGTGCGGGCCAACGGCTCGCCGGATCGGGCCGTCGAGGTGGTGAGCGACTCCACGTACGTCGTGAACTGCTTCCGGGACCGGTGGTGGGAGGGCTGGCTGCGCAAGGGCTGGGTCAACAGCCAGCGCAAGCCGGTCGCCAACCGTGACCTGTGGGAGCCCCTGGTCGAGCTGGTGCGCGAGCGGGGCAACGTCACGTTCCGGTGGGTGAAGGGGCACTCCGGCGACCCCATGAACGACCTCGTCGACCGCTTGGCCGTCGAGGCTGCCGAGGCCCAGCAGGGCCGGGTCGGTGACGAGCCGCCGTCCACGGTGGGGCCGGCCGATCGGCCCTGCGGTCGTCGCGCTCCGCCGGCCGTCTCCGAGCCCGCGACCGCGGGGCGGAGACGAGGCCAGGGGCGACGGCCCCGAGCCGGGACCGTTCGTCGCCGGCGCAGGCGCTGCTCCCGGGGCACGCGGTGGTCGTGCTGGGCCACCGGCCCGCCGAGCTCGGCGGCTATGACGAGGACAACCCGCTGCTCGAGGCGGTGCGCACGAAGCTGGCCGAGGTGCTGGCGGCCAAGGCCGAGCTGCACGACGACCTCGTCGTGGTGAGCGGACTGCGCCTCGGCGCCGAGGTGCTGGGGGCCGAGGCCGCCGTCGAGCAGGGCCTCGACCTCGTCGTGGTGCTGCCGTACCCCGAGCCCCACCGGGTCTGGCCGGCGGCGAGCCAAGCCCGGTTCGAGCACCTCGTCGACCGGGCCCGGGACGTGATCACGCTGCAGCGCAAGGCGCCCGACTCGAAGCAGAAGGCGGCCGCCGCCCTGCGCCGGCGCGACGGCTGGCTGGCCCGCTTCTGCGACGAGGCCGTGGTGGTCTGGGACGGCGAGGACGACGTCGTCGGACGCCTGGTGCGCTCGCTGGAGGACCACCTGGGCGAGGACGTGTGGATCATCGACCCGGCCGAGCTGACGCTGCCGCCGTCGGCGCGGACCGAGCGCTGATGCGGGTCGCCAGCGACACCGGGGGCACCTTCACCGACCTCGTCGCCGAGGACGGCTCGATCGCCAAGGTCCCGTCGACGCCGGCCGACCCCGGTGAGGCGGTGCGGTCCGGGCTCGGTGAGCTGGTCGGCGAGGACGGGGTGGCTCGGGCCGTCGAGGTCCTGGCGCACGGCACGACCGTGGCGACCAACGCCCTGCTCGAGCGACGGGGCGCGCGGTGGCGCTGGTGACCACGGTGGGCGTCGCCGACGTGATCGAGATCGCCCGCCAGGACCGCCCCTCGCTGTACGACCCGAGGGCCGATCGACCCGAGCCGCTGGTGCCCCGCCACCTGCGCTTCGAGGTGGGCGGCCGCCTCGATGCCCACGGCCGCGAAGCTCGAGCCGGTCGACCCGGCTGCCCTCGAGGCGGTCGTGGGCGCGGTGGTCGACTCGGGTGTCGAGGCGGTGGCGGTGTGCCCGCTGCACGCCGACCTCGACGGCGCCCACGAGGCGCAGGTGGCCGACGCACTGCGGCGACGAGGCTTGGACGTCACCGCCTCCCACGAGCTGGCACCGGAGATGCGCGAGTACGAGCGCACGGTGACCACGGTGGCCAACGCCTACCTGCGACCGCGGTGCCGCACCTACCTCGGCGGGCTGGCGTCGGCGGCGCCCTCGGTCCTCGTGATGACGTCGGCCGGGGGCCTCGTGCCGGCGGCCGACGCCGCGGAGCGGCCCGCCGCCCTGCTGCTGTCGGGCCCCGCCGGCGGGGTGGCCGCCGGCGCCGCCGCGGCCGTCGCCAACGGCTGCCCCGACGCGATCACCTTCGACATGGGCGGCACCTCGACCGACGTGTGCCTCGTCCTCGGCGGCCGCCCCGAGCCGGCCGCCGAGCGGGAGGTGGCCGGGCTCCCGGTGCGGCTGCCGTCGCTCGACGTGCACACCATCGGCGCCGGCGGCGGCTCGATCGCCCGCCTCGACCCGGGTGGCGCGCTGGTGGTCGGGCCCGAGTCGGCCGGCGCCCGCCCGGGCCCGGCCTGCTACGGCCACGGCGGCACCGCTCCCACGGTCACCGACGCCAACCTCGTGGCGGGTCACCTGCCCGCCGGCGTCGTCCTACCGGGCATCGGCGAGCTCGACCGGGCGGCGGCCGAGCGGGCGCTCGCCGGCGCCGGGGTCACCGCCGACGGCGTGCTCGCCGTGGTGAACGCCAACATGGAGCAGGCGCTGCGGCGGGTCTCGGTCGAGCGGGGCGTCGATCCCCGGCGCCTCGCCCTGGTTGCCTTCGGCGGTGCGGGCCCGCTGCACGCCTGCGCGCTGGCCGATGCCCTGGGCCTGCCGAACGTGATCGTGCCGGCCCGGGCCGGCGTGCTGTCCGCAGTGGGGATCCTGGGTTCGCCCGTGCAGGTCGACGTGGTGGCGTCGCGGGCCGAGCCGCTCGACCACGACGGGCTGGCCGATGCGGTAGACGTCGTGGCCGCCCGGGCCGAGGCGACGGTCCGGGGCTGGCTCGGCGACGCCCGGGCCGACGTGACCGTCACCGCGTCGCTCGACTGCCGCTACCTCGGGCAGAGCCACGAGCTCGCCGTGCCGTTCGAGCCGTTGGCCGGCGCCGACGCCTGGCTCCCGGCGTTCCACGCCGAGCACGAGCGCCACAACGGCTACGCCCGTCCCGAGCGGCCGGTCGAGGTCGTGGCCGTGCGGGCGAGCGCGGTCGTGCCCTCGCCCGTCACGATCGACGCGCTGCCCGAACCCTCCCGGGAGTCGGCGGTGGGCCCCGCGGTCCTCGCCGAGCCCGACTGCACGATCTGGGTGCCGCCCGGCTGGCGGGCCGACCCGGGCGCGGCCGGCGCCCTCGTGCTCACCCGCACCTGACCCCTCCGTTCCGGTGACGGTTGCTTCGCCCTGGCGAGAGGAATCGTCACCGGAACCACGGCGACCGATCCCCGCGCCGCTCCCGGGCCGACGCCGACGGTGCGCAGGTCGGCCACACTGGGCCCATGGCCCTCGACCCGGCGTCCCTGCAGGTGCTGCTCGCACGCCTCACCGGGGTGGCCGACGAGACGAGCGCGGTGCTGCGGCGGGCGGCGTACAGCCCGAACATCAAGGAGCGGGCCGACTGCTCCTCGGCGGTGTTCACCGCCGACGGTGAGCTGCTGGCCCAGGCCGAGAACATCCCGGTGCACCTCGGGTCGATGCCGGCGTCGGTGCGGGCCGCCATCGACCGCTTCGACGGCGGCCGGGCGCTGGTGCCGGGCGACCAGGTGATCCTCAACGACCCGTTCGCCGGCGGCACCCACCTCAACGACATCACGCTGGTGGCGCCGTGCTTCAGCGAGGGGACCGGCGACCGCGGCGAGCTGCTCGGCTGGGTGGCCACCCGGGCCCACCACGCCGACGTCGGCGGTGCCGCGCCCGGCTCGCTGCCGGCCGACGCCACCGAGGTGTTCGAGGAGGGGCTGCGGCTGCCCCCGGTCCGGCTCACCGACGAGGTGCGGGCGATCCTCACCGCCAACTCGCCGCACGCCCGCCGAGCGGGCCGGCGACCTCGACGCCCAGGTCGGGGCCAACCAGGTCGGGGTGGCACGGCTGCGGGCCCTCGGCGGCGAGCCGCTGGCCGAGGCCCTCGAGTACGGCGAGCGACGGATGCGGGCGGCGCTCGCCGAGCTGCCCCGAGGCACGTGGGCGTTCGAGGACGTGGTCGACAGCTTCGGGCCCGGCGACCACCAGCAGGTCGAGACCATCATCCGGGTCCGGCTCACGATCGACGACGGCGGCGCGACGTTCGACTTCACCGGCACCGACGAGCAGCGGGCGGGCAACGTCAACGCAGTGGAGGCGGTGACGGTCAGCGCCGTCGCGTTCGCGCTGCGGTCGGTGCTCGACCCATCCATCCCCGCCAACGGCGGCGCCCTCCGCCCTCTGCACGTGGTCGCTCCCGAGGGCACGATCGTCAACGCCCGGCCGCCCACCGCGGTGGGTGCCGGCAACGTCGAGGTGAGCCAGCGGGTGGCCGACGTGTGCCTCGGCGCGCTGGCCACCGCCCGGCCGGGCACGGTGGGCGCTGCCAGCCAGGGCACGATGAACAACCTGCTCGTCGGCGGAGCGACCGGTGCCGGTCCCGACCACGACGAGGCGTGGGTGTACTACGAGACGATCGGCGGCGGCCAGGGCGGCCGCTGGTTCGCCCCGGCATGTCGGGCGTGCACACGGCCATGACCAACACGAAGAACACGCCCATCGAGGCGTTGGAGCGGGCGTTCCCCCTGCGGGTGCGCCGTCAGCGGCTCCGTCGCGGGAGTGGTGGCGCCGGCCTGCACGCCGGCGGTGAGGGGATCGAGCGCGACCTCGAGGTCCTCGCACCGGCCACGGTCAGCCTCATCACCGAGCGGCGACGCACCGGCCCGTGGGGGATCGAGGGCGGCGGGCCCGGTGCGTCGGGGGAGAACTGGCTGCTCCCGGGCGGGGACGAGAGCCGGGCCGAGCGCCTGCCCGACAAGTGCACGATCAAGCTCGAGGCCGGCGATGTCCTGCGGATGCGGACACCCGGCGGTGGAGGATGGGGCTGGCCGAGGGATCGCGGATCCGCAGCCTGACCGATCGCGTCAGGCGCGGGCGAGTGCTGGGTCAGCCACCCTTCCGGATCACCAGCCTTGGGACGGGACGACGAACATCCGTGCACGCGTGCTGGACGTCGATGACCCAAGACTCCCCGCGACCCCGCCCGCTCGACGGGCCTCGCTGCCGGCGACTGGGAGGAGGCTGGTACGCTCATCCCAATGGAAGCCACCGTCGACGAGGTCGGTCGGATCGTGGTCCCCAAGCCCCTGCGGGACCGGCTGCGGCTCACGCCGGGCACGAAGGTCGATGTCAGCGAGTACGGGGACGGGCTGCACATCGCCCCGGTCGGCCGCACCGCTCGCCTCGAGGAGCGTGACGGGCGTCTCGTCGCGGTGGCGGAGACGCCCGTGACCGATGACGACGTGTTCGCGCTGATCGACGCCGGCCGTCGATGACCGAGGTCCTGCTGGACACGAGCGTCGCCGTCCCCTTGCTGTTGACGTCGCACGTCGCGCATCGATCCGTGAACGAATCGCTCGGCGATCGGTCGGCTGCGCTCGCCGGGCACGCCATCCACGAGACCTACGCCGTCCTCACTCGACTGCCGGGCGATGCGCGCCTCGCCCCCACCGATGCGGTCCGCCTGCTGCGCGAGCGGTTCGAGGCGGCGGCCGTCCTCGATGCCCGGGGTGCTCGATCGGCGCCGGCCGTCCTGGCCGCGGCGGGCGTCGCGGGTGGCGCCACGTACGACGGGCTGGTCGCGCTGGCCGCTCGTTCGACCGGCCTCCCGCTGGCGAGCCGGGATCGACGCGCGCTGAGCACCTACCGCCTCCTGGGTGTGCCGGTCGAGGTGCTCGCCTGACTCAAGCTGCCCTCGAGCGGGGGTGGCGGACCTCGAGGTCCTGGGCGCGCGGCCGCGCCGCGGGCTGCCGGGCCGGGTGGCGTCGACGACGATCGACATCAACTTGACCGGGTATCGCATTGTGCGACGTCAGTGCTAGCATGGTGCGACATGCGGACGCTGTACCTGCGCAACGTGCCCGATGAGGTCGGCGAGAAGCTCGAGCGACTGGCGGCTCGAGAAGGTCTGTCGCTCTCGGCGTTCGCGACCCGAGAGCTCGCGATGCTGGCGCGTCGTGCGGACAACCCGGCGCTGCTGGCCGACCTCCCCGATCTCCCGGTCGACCCCGATGTCGTCGTCGCCGACGTCGAATCGGGCCGCGCCGCCCGGTGATCGTCGTCGATGCCTCGGCGGCGGTGCTGGGGCTGCTGCACGACGGCGAGGCGCGGGCGATGCTGGGGGCGGAGCCGGTCGTGTGCCCGCACCTGGTGGACGCCGAGGTCGTCCACGCGCTGCGCGCCCAGATCCTCCGCGGTGCCCTCGACGACGACGCCGCCCGCCGCGCGATCGGCGTGTGGGGACGGCTGGGGCTCACCCGCCTCGCCGTGCACGGTCTGCTGGGGCGCGTGTGGGAGCTGCGCGAGAACCTGAGCGCCTACGACGGGACCTACGTCGCCTTGGCCGAAGCGCTCGACGCGCCGTTGGTCACCGCCGACGGCCGCCTCGGTCGGGCGCCCGGTCCTCGGTGCACGATCACGGTCGTCCGGCGGTGATCGGCGGCCGGAGCGGGGTCGTGGGCGTTTCTGCACCTCCCGCCACCGGTTTCGCTTACGCCGTAAAGGCTGTCCTAGGGTGACCGCCATGGACATCACCGGTGCATCAGCAATCGTCACGGGGGGCGCATCCGGTCTGGGTGAAGCCACCTGCCGCCTCCTCGCCGAGAAGGGCGCCAAGGTCGTCGTGCTCGACATGAACGAGGACAAGGGCAACGCCCTCGCCTCCGAGCTCGGCGGCGCCTTCTGCAAGGCCGACGTCACCAACACCGACGAGGTGATCGCCGCGGTCGAGACCGCCAAGGAGATGGGCCCGCTGCGCGCCGTCGTCAACTGCGCCGGCATCGGCTGGGCCACCCGCACGATCGGCAAGGACGGCGAGTACAGCTCGGCGCACGACCTCGAGGTGTTCCGCAAGGTCATCGAGGTCAACCTGATCGGCACCTTCAACGTGATGCGGCTGGCCGCCACGGCCATGTCCCAGACCGAGCCGCTGGCCGACAACGAGCGCGGTGCCATCGTCAACACGGCCTCGGTCGCCGCCTTCGACGGCCAGATCGGCCAGGCCTCCTACTCGGCGTCCAAGGGCGGCGTCGTCGGCATGACCCTGCCGACCGCCCGCGACCTCGCCGCCGTCGGCATCCGCGTCAACTGCATCGCCCCCGGGCTGATCGACACCCCGATCTACGGCCAGGGCGAGGCGTCGGAGGCCTTCAAGGACAAGCTCAAGCGCGACGTGCTGTTCCCCGACCGGCTCGGCAAGGCCGAGGAGTTCGCCACCCTCGCCGTCGAGCTCATCACCAACAGCTACATGAACGCCGAGACCATCCGCGTCGACGGCGGCGTGCGCATGCAGCCCAAGTGATCGAGGCGGCCGCCGGCGCCCGGTGGTCGCTCGCCGGCCCCGCCGGCACCGTGTGAGCGGAACGGCCGCCGCCGCCCCGCTCGAACCCGGCCCGCTCCCGTCAGGGAGCGGGCCGGCTGCGTCTGCGGCCCGCGCCTACGCTGCCCGTCATGTTCCGGGGTGGCGACGGCGAGGCGGCCCAGTGCCCCCACTGCGGCGCGCCGTGGGAGCCCACGGCGACCGGCGGCTGCCGCTACTGCGAGTACCAGCCGACCCCGGCCGCCGCGGTGCCGCCGACGGTCCCGCAGCCCCAGCAGTTCGTCTACGTCCCCACCCCCGGGCCGGTGGTGACCACCGGCAGCCGGCGGGGCTGCGGGCTCGTCTCCGTCTTCGTCGTGCTGCTCGTCCTCCTACCGCTGGTGATCACGGGCATCGTGGTCATCATGGCGGCCCGCCAGACGTCGTCGTCGCTGTCGGGCCTGGGCACCGCGTTCACCTCTCCGACGATCTCCGTCCCGCAGGTGACCGTGCCGAACATCGGCGCGCTGAGCGGCTCGGGGAGCGTGTCGGGCGCGCTGTCGGGGCCGGTCACGGGGATCGTCAACGCCAGCGGCGGTGATCCGCTGGCGTGTCGCACCAGCGCGGGGCGGGTCACGGGGCTCGTGTTCTCGGGTGCTGCGCCCGCGCCCCCTGGCGGCGACCTGGCCGTCGTCGCCGGGCTGCCCGCCGGGCTGCGTGGTCCCGGCACCTACGGCGTCGACCAGGGCCTGAGCCTCGACGTGGCCCTCACCGGACCGACCACCCAGACGTGGAAGGCCGGTCCCGGCTCGGCGGCGACGCTGACGATCGAGCCGACCGGCAGCGTGACGGTGCGCTTCGAGGGGCTCCCGGTGGCGGCCTCGGTGCCCGGGGGCGACCCGCTGCTGGCCCAGCCGCTGTCGGGCACGGTCACGCTGACCTGCCCGGGCTGAGCGGGCCGCCTCGGAGGCGTCACCGCCTCCGGCGCGCGGCCGGCGTGGGTCAGGCGGCGGCGGGGGCCGGCCGGCCCAGCACGGCCCGCAGCGCCGATTCCAGGTCGCGGTGGGCGAAGGTGAACCCGTGGTCCTCCAGCACCGTGGGCTGCACCCGCTGGCTGGCGAAGAGCAGCTGCTCGGCCAGCTCGCCGCCGAGGAGCAGCTTCGGGCCGAACCGCGGCACGGGCAGCACGGTCGGACGACCGAGCACCCGGCCCAGCACCTTGGTGAACTCGGCGTTGGTGACCGGCGCCGGCGCCGTGAGGTTCACCGGGCCGGCCACGTCGTGGTCGAGCAGCCAGCGGATGGCGGCCACCTCGTCGTCGATGGAGATCCAGCTCCACCACTGCGTCCCCGACCCCATGCGGCCGCCGAGCCCGGCCTTGAACAGCGGCAGCGTCTTGGCCAGGGCACCGCCGTCGGCGGACAGCACGATCCCGGTGCGCACGATCGGCACGCGGATGCCGGCCTCCACGGCCATCCCGGTGGCTGCCTCCCAGGCGACGCACACCTCGGACAGGAAGATGTCGCCGGGCCCGCTCGCCTCGGTGAGCACCTCGTCGCCGCGGTCGCCGTAGTAGCCGATGGCCGAGCCGCTCACCAGCACCGCCGGCTTGCGCTCCAGCCCGGCGAGCGCCTCGGCCAGCACGGCGGTCCCGCGGCTGCGGCTCTGCAGGATCTCCTGCTTGCGCTCCGGCGTCCACCGCTTGTCGCCGATGCCGGCGCCGGCGAGGTGCACCACGGCGTCGACACCCTCGAGGGCGGCGGCGTCGATGGTGCCCGCCGAGGGATCCCACCGCACGGCTCGCTCGCCGTCGGCGACCAGACGGCGCACCACCGGCACCACCCGGTGGCCGTCGGCGCGCAGCGAGGCGGCCAGCGCGGTGCCGATGAGCCCGCTCGCTCCGGTGATCGCGATGTCCATCTCGTCCCTCCGAGGCCCGCGGGGCGGCGCGACCACCCCCGCCGGGCGGCGTCGTCGCCGCCCTCGTCCAACCTAGGCCCCGGGTCCCGGCGACGCCCGCTCCAGCGGGACCGGTCGTCGGTGATCGTCGTCACCGCGCCGGCGTGACCTCGACGAGGCGAGTCGTCCGCGGGCGCCGCAGTTGCAGCGGGTAGGTTCGACGGCGTCCCCCGTGCCGAGGAGGTCGACGATGGCCGGCGACGATCAGGGCTTCGCCCTCTCCCACCGCGCCGGCGACACGCCGGCCACCAAGGGGTCGGCCCGCCCCTCGCGCATCACGCCGCGGCACGTGGCGATCGCCGTGCTCGGCGTCGCGGTGCTGGTGTTCATCTCCCAGAACACCGACACGGCCAGCCTCGACTTCCTCGTGTTCAGCTTCGAGGCGCCGCTGTGGCTGATGCTCGCCGTGCTCGTCGTCGTGTCGATGGCGATCGGCGTGCTGGTCGGCCGGCGCTCGGCGCCCCCAAGAAGAAGTAGCCGGGGAGCGACCCCGGGGAGCGGTCGTCGGGGGAGCGACCCCGGCGGGCGCTCAGAGGTGCTCGACGGTCGGCCCGCTGGTCCACCGTCGGGTGTCGAGCACGTAGCGGCCGTGGGCGGCCACCGCGGCGGCGTCGAAGTCGTCGTGGTCGACCAGCACCACGACGGCGTCGGCGGCGGCGAGCTCGTCGGGGGAGGCGTCCACCCGCTGCACGCCGGCCGGGACGTGGCGGTCGTCGACGTGGGGGTCGGCGGCGCGCACCTCGGCCCCGAGGCGCACCAGCTCGGTGGCGATCGGCCGTGAGGGGGACTCGCGGGCGTCGCCGGTGTTGCGCTTGTAGGCGAGCCCGAGCAGCAGCACCCGGCTCCCTTGACCGAGCGCTCCCGCTCGTTGAGCCCCTCGACGAGGCGCCGCACCACGTAGTCGGGCATGTGGTCGTTGACGTCGTTGGCCAGCTCGACGAAGCGGAAGGTGTGGCCGAGCGATCGGCGCACCTGCCAGGCCAGGTACGACGGGTCGATGGGCAGGCAGTGCCCGCCCACCCCGGGGCCGGGCGTGAAGCGCAGGTAGCCGAAGGGCTTGGTCGAGGCGGCGTCGATGGCCTCCCACACGTCGATGCCGAGCTCGTGGGCGAACATCGCCAGCTCGTTGACCAGCGCGATGTTGACGTGCCGGAAGGTGTTCTCCAGCAGCTTGGTGAGCTCGGCCTCCTTGGGCGAGGAGACCGGCACGGTCCGCTCGACCAGCCGCCCGTAGAACCACTCGACCACGGCCAGGCTGTCGGCGTCGATGCCCGACACCACCTTGGGCGTGTTCTCGAGGGTCCAGGTGCGGTTGCCCGGATCGATGCGCTCGGGGCTGTAGCCGAGGCGGACGTCGGTCCCCATCTTCAAGCCCGAGCCCTCTTCGAGCAGGGGGCCGACGAGCTCCTCGGTCGTGCCCGGGTAGGTGGTCGATTCGAGGATGACGCACGCCCCCGGCGACAGGTGCGGCGAGAGGGCCGTGGCCGCCTGCTCGATGTAGGAGAGGTCGGGCGCTGTCGTGCAACGGGGTCGGCACCGAGATGACGGCCACGGCGAACCCGGCGGTGTCGGCCGGATCGGTCGTCGCCCGGTACCGGCCGGTGGCGAGCGCGGCGGCGAGGCGGTCGTCGGCGATGTCCTCCACGGGGGAGCGGCCCTCGTTGAGCGCGGCCACCTTGGCGGCGTCGACGTCGAGGCCGACGACGTGGAAGCCCACCTCCACGGCGCGCACGGCCAGCGGGAGCCCGACGTAGCCCTGGCCGACGACCACGACCAGCGCGTCGTCGGCAAGGGTGGGGGCGGCGGCGGGGTCGGTCACGGGAGGTCCCTCTCGACGGGGTCGTTGCTCGCTCGCCGCGGTCGGTGGGCCGGGCGGGTGCGGGGGCCATGCTAGGCGGCGGGCCGGTGCGGCTCGGGTGCCGTCGCCGCCGACGCGGGCGCACCGCGACGCCGGGCCGGTGCGCCGGCCTGCGGGCCGCGGCGGGCCCGACGGTAGGCTCGGCGTCGCCATGAGCACCCGCATGCTGATCTTCCTCGCGCTGCTGTGCGGCATCGTGATCCTCGGCGCGTTCACGCTGCAGCTCGTGCTCGCCCGCTGATCGAGCGGGTGGGCCGCTCACCGTGAGCGAACGGTCGTTCCCCGACCGTGGCGAATCGCCACTTCACAAGCACGAAGGTCACTGGTAACGTGCTCGCCACCGGCGGGCGGAGTCGACCCTCGGGTGTTGCTGTGCAACGACGCGTCCTCCGCCTCATGATCGCCACCATCGCCTGTCTGGCCCTGGCCAGACCGGCCGTCGCCCAGACGGCGGCCCCTGCGGCGTCCGATGACCAGCGGCAGGACCGCCGCGCCGAGGTCGCGGCGCAGCTGGACCTCCTGCGGGCCACCGACCTGCAGCTCAAGGCTGAGGCCGACCGGCTGCAGTCCGCCGTCGCCGAGCACGAGCAGCAGGCCGACAGCGCCCGGCGCGAGGCCGCCGCCGTCGAGGAGCAGCTGCAGGGCCTGCAGGTCGAGGTGGGCGACGCCCGCGACGCGGTCGAGCTGCAGAAGCTGCGCCTGCGCGAGCGGGCCGTCGCCGCCTACATCCACCCGACACCCGAGGCGATCGTCAACACCCTGGCGGCGCGCGACTACGACACCGCCCACAAGCAGCGGGTGCTGCTCGCCGAGGTGGCCCTGCACGACGAGCAGGTGCTCCAGGACCGCACCCAGGCCGAGGACGCCCTGCGGGACAAGCGCGACCAGGTCGAGGAGGGGCACCGCAAGCTCGAGGCCCTGCGCGACCAGCGCGAGGCCGAGCTCGCCGCCGCCAAGGAGACCCGCGACCGCCACACCGAGGTGCAGCAGGCGCTCGAGCAGCGCATCAGCGAGTTCCAGGCCGAGGCCGACGAGATGGCGGCGGCGCAGGGCGCGGTGTCGGCCGTGATCGCCCAGCACGCCTCGGACGGCTCCGCCGGCGGCGGCACCGACGCCGGCGGCCCGACCGAGCTGGCCGGCCCGCCCACCACCGCCGCGCCGCCGGCGACGTCGGCGCCCACGCCCACCACGGCGGCCGCCGTGATCCGCTCCACCGCCGGCACGGCCGCGCCGTCGAGCGTCACCTCCGCCCCCAAGACCCCGACGCCCACCGCCGCCGCCGGCGTGATCCGCGCCGCGTCGGTCCCGCCGACCACCGCCAAGCCGGCACCGACCACGGCCAAGCCGGCGCCCACCACCATCAAGGCGACACCCACCACCGCCAAGGCGACACCCACCACGACGGCCCCGAAGGCCACCGGGCTGCGCCTGGGCTGGCCGATCAGCGGCGTGCTCACCTCCCCGTTCGGCATGCGGTGGGGGCGGATGCACCAGGGCATCGATCTCGCCGCCGTGACGGGCACGCCCATCCGGTCCGCCGCCGCCGGCACCGTCATCTACTGCGGCGTGATGAGCGGCTACGGCAACGTCGCCATGATCGACCACCTCAACGGGATCGTCACCCTCTACGCCCACCAGAGCCGGCTCGCCTGCTCGGTCGGCCAGAAGGTCGGTGCCGGGCAGGTCATCGGCTACGTCGGGTCCACCGGCAACTCGACCGGACCCCACCTGCACTTCGAGACCCGGGTCCGTGGCGTCGCCGTCGACCCGATGCAGTACCTGCGCTGATCGGGCGGTGACCCCGCACCGGTAGGCTCGCCGGCGAACGCCCGTCGGTGCCCCGAGGGCGCCGGTCCCAGGAGGTGGTCGCCACGGCCGAGAACTTCGACGTCGTCGTCATCGGGGGAGGCCCCGGTGGGTACGCGACCGCCCTGTACGGTGCGGCGGCGGGGCTCGACATCGCGCTCATCGAGCGGCAGAAGGTCGGCGGCACCTGCCTGCACGTCGGCTGCATCCCGGCCAAGGAGCTGCTCGAGACGGCGGCGGTGCATCGCGCCGTCGTCGGCGCCGCGACCTTCGGCATCGAGGCCGGGCCGCCGAAGGTCGACTTCGCGGTGACCCAGGAGCGCAAGCAGAAGGTCGTCGACCAGCTCTACAAGGGCCTCGAGGGGCTGCTCAAGAAGCGCAAGGTCACCGTGCTCGACGGCGTCGGCTCGCTCGGGCCGGGCCACGTCGTGCGGGTCAGCGGCGGCGCCTCGGGGGAGGTCGAGCTGGTCGGCGACGTCGTCGTGCTCGCCACCGGCTCGGTGCCGCGCACGATCCCCGGCTTCGAGGTCGACGGCAAGGTCGTCGTCACCTCCGACGAGCTGCTGTCGCTGGCGCAGCTGCCCGCCAGCGCCGCGGTCATCGGCGGGGGCGCCATCGGCTGCGAGTTCGCGTCGATGATGTCGGACCTCGGCACCCAGGTCACCATCCTCGAGGCCCTCCCCAAGATCCTCCCCGGCTGCGACGAGGACATCACCAAGATCGTGCTGCGGTCGTTCGGGAAGCGGGGGATCGACGTGCGCACCGGTGTGGCCGTCACGGGGCACGCCCCCCACGACGGCGGCACCACCGTCTCGTTCGGTGAGGGCGAGACGCTCGACGTCGAGCTGGTGGTGATGTCGGTCGGGCGCCGCCCGTACACCGAGGGGCTGGGTCTCGAGGGCACCGCGGTGGAGGTCGGCGAGCGAGGGTTCGTCACCGTCGACGAGCACTGCCGCACCGGTGAGCCCGGCGTGTACGCCGTCGGCGACGTCATCGCCACCCCGGCGCTGGCCCACGTCGCCTTCGCCGAGGGGATCCACGTGGTGCAGCACCTGCTGGGCGAGGAACCGGTGCCGGTCGACGACGCCAACGTGCCCTGGTGCATCTACTGCCACCCCGAGGTCGCCTTCGTCGGCCACAGCGAGCAGAGCGCCAAGGACGCCGGCCTCGACGTCGTCGTCTCGAAGCACCGCTACTCGGGCAACGGTCGTGCCCTCATCCTCGGCGAGGCCGACGGGATGGTGAAGATCATCGCCGAGAAGGCCCCCGACGGCGGCGCCGGCCGCCTCGTCGGGGTCCACATGGTGGGTCCGTGGGTGACCGAGCAGCTGGGGCAGGCGTACCTGTCGGTGAACTGGGAGGCGACCGCCGACGAGGTCGCCCGCTTCGTGCAGCCCCACCCGACGCTCAGCGAGCTGTTCGGCGAGAGCGTCATGGCCCTCACCGGCCGCGGCCTGCACGGGTAGGGAGGACGACATGGCAGAGGTGACGATGCCCCAGCTCGGTGAGACCGTCACCGAGGGCACGATCACGAAGTGGTTCAAGCAGGTCGGCGACGCCGTGGCGGTCGACGAGGTGCTGTTCGAGGTCTCGACCGACAAGGTCGACTCGGAGGTGCCCTCGCCGGTGGCCGGTGTGCTCACCGAGATCCGGGCGGCCGAGGGCGACACGGTCGACGTGGGCGCGGTGATCGCCGTGGTGGGCGACGCCGCCGCCGCACCGGCGCCGCCGGCGGCCGCCCCGAGCCATCCCCGAGCCCGCACCGCCCGCACCGCCCGCGCCCGCACCGACGGCTGCGCCGCCGCCGGCTCCGGCCGCTCCTGCGCCGGCTCCCGCAGCACCGGCGCCCGCGCCCGCACCGGCGCCGGCGCCCGCGGCGGCTCCGGCTGCCGAGGCGGCGTCGACCACCGGCAAGCTGCTGTCGCCGGTGGTGCGCCGGCTCGTCCACGAGCACGGGCTCGACGTCGACGCCATCGCCGGCTCGGGACCCGGGGGGCGCATCACCCGCGCCGACGTCGAGCGGGCCATCCAGACCGGCGCGGCCCGGGCGGCCCCGGCGCCACCCGCGGCGGCGCCCGCGCCGGCCGCGTCACCGGCGGCCGCTCCTCGCCGACCGGCGCCTGCGCCTCGCTCGGGGACCGGCGACACTCTCGAGCCCCTCAACAACATCCGGCGACGCACGGGCGAGCACATGGTCATGTCGAAGGACGTGTCGCCCCACGCCTACACGATCGTCGAGGTCGACTACGAGAACGTCGAGCAGGTTCGGCGGCGCCACCGCGAGGCGTGGAAGGCGGCCGAGGGCTTCAGCCTGACCTACCTGCCGTTCATCGCCCGGGCGGTCATCGACGCGCTGCGCTCCTTCCCGCACATCAACGCCACGGTGGGCGACGGCGAGCTGATCGTGCACAACTACGTGAACCTCGGCATCGCCGTCGACCTGGACTTCGAGGGACTGCTCGCCCCGGTCATCCACGAGGCCGACGACATGCGGCTGCGGGCCATCGCCCGGCACGTCAACGACCTCGCGACGCGGGCCCGCTCCAAGCAGCTGTCCGTCGACGACATCACCGGCGGCACCTTCACCCTGTCGAACTCGGGCTCGTTCGGCTCGTTCCTCGTGCTGCCGATCATCAACCAGCCCCAGGTCGCCATCTTGTCGACCGACGGCGTCAGCCGGAAGCCGGTGGTGGTCACCGGCGCCGACGGCAGCGAGGCGATCGCCATCCACTCGGTCGGCCTCCTCGGCATGTCGTGGGACCACCGCGCCTTCGACGGCGCCTACGCCGCCGCCTTCCTGGCCGAGGTGAAGCACCTCATCGA
Source organism: Acidimicrobiales bacterium (assembly GCA_041394145.1). Lineage (GTDB taxonomy): Bacteria > Actinomycetota > Acidimicrobiia > Acidimicrobiales > Acidimicrobilacustridaceae > JAWKIW01. The sequence continues at coordinate 11,646 of JAWKIW010000011.1, read as the reverse complement.
GACGCGCGACTGGGAGGCCGAGCTCTGACCGGACCGCGGTCGACGCGGCCGAGGTCGACGCTGCGGGTCCGTTGGCTCGGCTCGGTCCCCTACGCCGACGCGCACGCGCTCCAGCACGGCCTCCACGCCGACGGCGCGCCCGACGACTGGCTGCTGCTGCTCGAGCACCCGCACGTCTTCACGCTGGGGACCCGCGGCGACCCGGCCCACGTGCTGGTGCGGCCGGCCGACGTCGGTGCCGACCTGGTGAAGACCGACCGCGGCGGCGACGTCACCTATCACGGCCCCGGCCAGCTCGTCGGCTACCCGGTGCTGTCGCTGCCGGGCAAGGGCGGGGGCGGCATGGCCGACACCGTCGCCTACGTCCGCTCGGTCGAGCAGCTGGTGATCGACACGCTGCACGACGTGGGCCTCGATGACGTCGGCCGGGTGGACGGCTACCCCGGCGTGTGGGTCGCCCGGCTCGCCGGCACCCCGCAAGATCGCCGCCATCGGGGTGCGCCTCACCCGTGGCCGGTCCATGCACGGGTTCGCCCTCAACGTGGCGCCCGACCTCGCCTGGTTCGGCCGCATCGTCCCGTGCGGCATCGCCGACAAGGCGGTGACGTCGCTGTGGGCCGAGGGCCTCGACGTCTCGATGCGCGAGGTCGTCGACGCCCTGGTCGCCCGGGCGGTCGACCGGTGGGCCGGCGACCGGACCTGGGAACGGGCCGACGTGGTGTGGCGCCACCGCCCCGACGACCTCGCCGTTCAGCCGGGGTGCCGGTCCGGGGTTCGCGGCCGGGAGCCGCCGGGCCTCCGACGGCGACGGGGCGGCGCCTGCGGTCCCGCTCCGATCGGACCCGTCGCCGGCCGGAGCGGACGGTGGTGAGGTGCCGGTGCGGCTCTCGGGCCGGCTGGCCGAGGCCGGGGTGACCCAGGGCCTCGCCATCGGCGAGCGCAAGCCGGAGTGGATGCGGGCCAAGGTGCGGATGGGTGGCGGCTACCTGCGGCTCGCGCAGGTGATGCGCGACCTCGACCTCGTCACCGTGTGCGAGGAGGCGGGTTGCCCGAACATCTTCGAGTGCTGGGACGCCGGGACCGCCACCTTCATGCTCAACGGCGAGCGCTGCACCCGGGCGTGCGGCTTCTGCCTGGTCGACACCCGCAAGCCCGAACCCCTCGACGCGGGAGAGCCCGAACGGGTGGCCGAGGCCGTGGCGCGGATGGGCCTGCGGTTCGCGGTGCTCACCGCCGTCGCCCGCGACGATCTCGACGACGGCGGTGCGGGGGCCTTCGCCGAGGCCATCCACGCCATCCGGCGGCGGACGCCCGGGGTGGGCGTGGAGGTCCTCATCCCCGACTGCAAGGGTGACCCGGCCGCCCTGGAGCGGGTCTTCGCCGCCCGTCCCGACGTCGTGAACCACAACCTCGAGACCGTCGCCCGGCTGCAGCGCGCCGTGCGGCCCTCGGCCGGCTACGCCCGCAGCCTCGGCGTCCTCGCCCGGTCCAAGGCCGCCGGCCTCACCACCAAGTCCGGCCTCATCGTCGGCATGGGCGAGTCCACCGACGAGGTGGTCGCCGCCCTGGCCGACCTGGCCGGCGTGGGCGTCGACATCGTCACCATCGGCCAGTACCTGCGGCCGACGTCGCACCACCTGCCCGTCGCCCGCTGGTGGACGCCCGACGAGCTCGCCGAGCTGGCCCGCATCGGCACCGAGGAGCTCGGCATCGGCCACGTCGAGGCCTCGCCGCTGACCCGCTCCAGCTACCACGCCGCCGACGCGGCCGACGCCGCCGTCGCCAGCCGTCTGACCCTCACGGACGCTCGCTGACCTCCGTCCCATCGCCGAGCTGGGTGTTCCTGTCATGGGATTGCGTGTCGTGGCGCTCGATTCCATGACACGAACGCCGGGGCCGGGGCCGGGGCCGAATGGGAGGTGGTCGGGAGCTGCCGTTAGCGTTGACCGCCGTGCACGCCAGCCGACTCGACCGGGTCCACGCCGCCATGGAGGCGGCCGGGGTCGACGTCGTGCTGCTGTCGGTCGGCGCCGAGCTGCCCTGGCTGACGGGCTACGAGGCGATGCCCCTCGAGCGGCTCACCATGTTGGTGGTCCGACGAGGCGAGCGCGCCCGGCTCGTCGTGCCCACCCTCGAGGTGCCCCGGGTGGTCGAGCGACCGGAGGTCTTCACGGTCCACCCCTGGGGCGAGACCGACGACCCGGTCGAGCTGGTGGCCTCGTTGGCGGGCACGCCGTCGTCGGCGGCGATCGGCGACCGGACCTGGTCCCGCTTCCTCGTGGCCCTGCAGCGGCGCTTCGGCCCGTCGACGTCGTGGCGCACCGCGGGCGAGCTGCTCGGCCCCCTGCGGGCGCGCAAGGACGACGCCGAGATCGACGCCCTGCGCCGGGCGGCCGACGCCGCCGACCGGGTCGCCGCCGCGCTGCAGCGGGGCGAGATCGCCCTCGTGGGGCGCACCGAGGCCGAGGTGTCCGCCGAGCTGGGGCGCCGCCTGCTCGCCGAAGGCCACCAGCGGGTCAACTTCGCCATCGTCGCCTCGGGCCCCAACGCCGCCAGCCCCCACCACGAGCCGGGCGACCGGGTGATCGGCCGCGACGAGGTCGTGCTGTGCGACTTCGGCGGCACCATGGCCGCGCCGGGCGGCGCCGGCTACTGCTCCGACATCACCCGCTGCGTGCACACCGGCGAGGTGCCGCCGGCCTTCGCCGAGCTGTACGCCGTGCTCCACGAGGCGCAGCAGTCGGCCGTCGCCGCCGCCCGCACCGGCACCCCGTGCGAGGAGGTCGACGCCACCGCCCGACGGATCATCACCGAGGCCGGCTACGGCGACCTCTTCGTGCACCGCACCGGCCACGGGATCGGCGTCGAGGAGCACGAGGACCCCTACATCGTCGCCGGCAACACCGCACCGCTGGCGGCCGGCCACGCCTTCTCGGTGGAGCCGGGCATCTACGTCCCCGGGCGGTGGGGGGCCCGGCTCGAGGACATCGTGGTGGCCACCGACGGCGGCCCGCTGGCGCTGAACCGCGCCGACCACGACCTGGTCGTGGTCGATGCCTGATCGTCGCAGGGCGCGCTGATGGTCGACTTCGACGCCGCCTCGCTCCTGCTGCAGTGGGCCACCGGCGGGCTGCTGTTCCTGTGGGTCACCACCCGGCATCGGGTCGTGAGCCTGGGCTACGGCTGGCTGATGCGGGGCGTCTACGGGCTCATGGCCGCCGGGGCCTTCTACATCGGCGTGTTCGTCATCGACCCGCTGCCGGTGCGCGACGTCTCGTCCGCGCTCGTCGCCGTGGTCGCCTTCGCCGTGCTCGGGGTGTCGATCGTGCGCCGGGGCGCGGGCGTCTCCGAGCAGCGGGCGCTGGCCGAGCAGCGATCGGCCCGGGTGGCGGCCATGACCGGCATCGACCGTGAGGCCAAGGAGAAGGACGCCGACGTCCCCGAGTTCGACCCCCGGCTCGACCTGATCGCCCCGGTGATCGGCATGGTCGGCGTGGTGGCCGCCGGCATCGCCGCCGGCAGCCCCGAGTGGCTGTCGGTGAGCCGCTTCGTCGTCGGCGCCTTGTTCCTCGGCGTGATCACCGACGCCATGCTGCTCGGCCACTGGTACCTGGTGCAGCCCGGCATGGCCCGCGCCCCGCTGCTCGAGCTCGTGCAGTGGACCCAGTGGCTGACGATCCCCGAGATCGTGCTCCTGCTGGTGCCCACCGGGATGGTCTCGGTGCTGAACGGCACCATCGACGACGGCTACGGCGGCCTGCTCGGCTGGTTCTGGGTGGCCTGCGCCGTCACGACGGTCGGCCTGGTGATCGTCACCCGCCTGGCGTTGAAGGAGCGGCAGTACTCGGCGGTGATGGCCGCCACCGGGCTGCTCTACCTCGCCATCCTCACCGCCTTCGGCACCGACCTGGTGGCGCGAGCGTTGCTGTCCGGGTGAGCACAGCGCCCGGCCGGTAGCCTGACCCCCGTCCCCGCCAGCCCGCCGAGGGGAGACCCGATGCCGCGCGCCATCTGGAGCGGTTCCATCAGCTTCGGCCTGGTCAACATCCCGGTGAAGCTGTACAGCGCGGTCAGCCGCAAGACCGTGCACTTCAACCAGCTCGACGCCCGGACCAACAGCCGGATCAAGCAGAAGCGGGTCAACCCCGAGACGGGGGAAGAGGTGCCCTTCGAGCAGATCGTGAAGGGCTACGAGCTGGCCTCGGGTGCCTACGTGGTGGTCACCGACGACGAGCTGGCCGCGCTCGACCCCAAGGCCGTGCGCACCATCGACATCGACGAGTTCGTCGACCTCGCCGACATCGACCCGATCTTCTACGACAGCGCCTACTACCTGGCGCCCGACAAGGCGGCCAAGCCGTACGCCCTGCTGGCCAAGGCCATGCAGGAGACGGGCAAGGTGGGCATCGCCCACTTCGTGATGCGGACCAAGCAGTACCTCGCCGCCATCCGGCCCCGGGACGGTCGTCTGCTGCTGTCGACGATGGTCTACTCCGACGAGGTCAACGACCCCGTCACGATCCCCGAGCTGGCCGATCTCGGTGACATCGAGCTCCCCGAGCGCGAGATCGCCATGGCCGAGCAGCTGATCTCCTCGCTGGCCACCGACTTCGAGCCCGAGCGCTTCACCGACACCTACCGGGACGCGGTGCTCGAGCTGATCGAGCGCAAGGCGGCCGGTGAGGAGGTCGTCGCCCCGGCGGCGTCGATGGAGCCCGAGAAGGTCGTCGACCTGATGGCGGCGCTCGAGGCGTCGGTGGCCGCGGCGAAGGAGGCCCGCAAGCGTCACCCGACCGCCCACGACGAGGTGGCGCCGGTCGCATCCGCCGACGAGGACGCCGCCGCGGCCGACGGCGCCGGCTCGGGCGCGGCCAGCCGCACGGCCTGACGTGGCGGGCTCGTCGGTCGAGGTCGAGATCGAGGGGCGACGGCTGTCGTTGTCGAACCTCGACAAGGTCCTCTATCCGCAGTCCCACGTCACCAAGGGCGAGGTCGTCGACTACTACGCCCGCGTGGCCCCGGTGCTGCTGACGCACCTGTCCGGCCGGTGCGTCACCCTGCGGCGCTACCCCGACGGCGTCGAGGGCGAGAGCTTCTTCGAGAAGCGCTGTCCCGGCCACCGGCCCGACTGGGTGCACACCGCCCTCGGCCCCGGCGACCGCCGGGGCGGGATCCACTACTGCGTGCTCGACGACGTGCCCTCGGTGGTGTGGGCCGCCAACCTGGCCGCCCTCGAGCTGCACACGCCGATGGCGCGCGCCGCCGACCTCGCCACCCCCACCATGGTGGTGTTCGACCTCGACCCCGGCCCGCCGGCGGCCATGACCGAGTGCGCGCGCGTCGCGCTGTGGATCCGCGACGTCCTCGACCACCTCGACCTGCAGGCCTTCCCCAAGACCTCGGGCTCCAAGGGGCTGCAGCTGTACCTACCGCTCAACACCGAGGCCGACCACGAGCACGCCCGCGACTTCGCGCTGGCCGTGGCCCAGCTGCTCGAGAAGCAGCATCCGGGCGAGGTCCTGACCGAGATGCGCAAGGAGCTGCGCACCGGGAAGGTGTTCATCGACTGGAGCCAGAACGCGTCGTTCAAGACCACGGTGTGCGCCTACTCGCTGCGAGCCCGGCCCCGACCGACGGTGTCCACGCCGGTCACCTGGGACGAGGTGCAAGCGGCGGCCGACGGTGCACCGCTGTCGTTCGAGGCCCACGAGGTGCTCGAGCGCATCGCACGGCTCGGCGACCTGTTCGCGCCGACCGCCACCCTGCGCCAGGCCCTCCCCACGCCGACCGCCTGACCGCGAAAGGTGATGAATCGACCGGGTCTATCGATCTATCGATTAGGTCGTATGGCCCATTTTTCTCTTCAGTCCCGCAGGTCGAGGGCCGAAGCACCTACCAGCGTGGCTGGGACGGAGCAGCCACCGAGGGGGAGGGTCGGACATGGCGGTTGTGGTCGCAGGAGCGGTGGCGATGCCCGAGCTGGTCCGGGCGAGGACGCGGGTCGATGCCGAGACGGTCGCCCCGGAGCGCCGAACCCCGGCGGTGCCCATCACCCGCTTCTCCTACGACCGGTCGGCGATGCGCGACGCCCGACTGGCCCGCAACCGGATCGCCACCCCGGCGGCGACACCCGAGCGCTCCGGGCCGATCTTCGTCGACGTGCTGTCGGCGTACCCGACGCCGGCGGCGCTCGGGTCCGCGCCGACGTCGGCGGCCCAGCCGCTCGGCGTCCGCAGCGCCGCTCGGGCCATCGGCGAGCCCGACCCGGCCGACGAGCCCGAGCGGGTGCCCGCCTCGGGTCGATCGGGCGCGTCGGAGCCGGTCGGTGACGAGCCGATCGCCGTGTTCACCTGCATCGCCGAGTACCCGACGTCGTTCCCGGTGCGGACGTCGATCCTGTCGGCCCCATCGCCGGCGACGGACGCGGCGACGCCTCGCCGGTCTCCGGCGGTCCGGGCCAGCTCGCCGGCGCCGGTGGTGCCCGAGGACGACCGACGGCCGCCCACGGACCACGTCCGGGCGCGGGCCGAGGCGGCGGCGGCCGACGCCCGGCTGCGGGCCGTGGCGCTCGCCCAGCGGGCGGCCCGGCTCCACGACCGGCTGGCCGATCAGCCGCCTGCCGCGGCGATCGACCTCTCGGACGCCACCTCGGCGGCCCGGACGACGGCTCGACGCCGACGCTTCGCCCGGCGCTGAGCGCCCCGGTCGCCTCGGTCGGGCGGGGTCGACCAGCGGCTGGCCGGTCCGACCAGAGGCTGGGCGGCGCGCCGCCCTCGACCGCCGCGCCCGTGCGTGCTCGAACGGTCGGTGCGCGGCGAGGGCCACGGTCGCCCGTGGCCCTCGCTCGGTGGTTCGGTTCCTGCGGTTCGCCGGCTCGCCAGCCGGGGTGCCCGGCGGCGGTCGGCGTCGGCTCACGCCGACGTCTTGGCGGTGGAGGTGGTGCTCCCACCGCCCGAGCTGCTGCCACCCGAGCTGCTGCCCGACGAGTCCTGCGGCGCGGTGCCGGTGCCCGGCGTCAGGTCGACCGTGGCGGTGGCCGTCGCTGGCTCGCCGCCCTCGGCCCAGGGCTGGGTGAAGGTGAGCGTGTAGGTGCCCGTGATCGGCGTGTCGAGCTCGTACCAGAGGGCGAAGTTGCCGTTGGTGGTGTTGGCCTGGATGGCGTCGCTGTCCACCTTGGCCGTCGACTTGGAGCCGTCGGGCCGGGTGATGGTGACCTGCGAGGCGTCGAAGTAGTAGGTGTCGGTCGCCGAGGCGTTCGCCGCCGTGCCGCCGAGGACCAGGTAGCCCTTGCCCTGCGGAGCGTTCGAGTGCTCGTCAGGGTTGTCGTAGCGGACCACGGCCACCTTGATGGTCATGGTGACGTTGCCCAGCTTGACCGGATCGGGCGTCTGCTTCAGCGCCTGCGGCTGCAGCGTGGTCGCCTTGCTCGGGTCGCCGAGGGGCACCTTGGCCTGCTGGTAGTCGGCGGAGCCGATGGTCAGCGTCGTCTCGTCGGCGTTGAACTGCTTGTCGTAGATCGGGAACACCAGCTGGTCGCTGGTCTTGGACTTGGCGACGATCTCGCCGCCCTTCTTGAGGGAGCCCGTGCCCAGGACGGCGCCGTCGGACTCCAGCTGGTACGGCCCGTAGGGCGTGTAGTTCGCGCTCCCGTTGTTGGTGATGTCGAGGTCGATCACCACCGCCGGGGAGCCCCCGTCGTCGGCGACGTCCCAGCCCTTCAGGTCGAAGGTGAAGCCGCTGTTCCAGACCTTGCTGTCGATCTTGTTCTTGACGGGCGTGGTGCCGGTGGTCGTGCCGGTGGGCTTCGACGTCGTGGCGGTGGCGCCGCCGGCCGTCGATGACGTGGGTGCTGCGGTGCTCGACGGCGTGGTCGTCGTCTCTTCCTTCTTGGAACAGGCGCCGACCAGCAGCAGCCCGGCCGCGGCCGGGATCATGAGCTGCAGGACGCGGCGCTTGGCCACGGGGAGGGGGTGCTTGGTCATGGCCGCCATTCTTATCCCTGACGGCCGGGTTGACCGGGCAGGCCCGGTCGCGGAGGAGGCCGATCGGGGCCCGATGCGACCGGAACGGTCGTCGGCGATCAACGGGCGACGAAGTACTTGGCCTGCGGGTGGTGGCAGATGATGGCCGAGGTGGTCTGCTCGGGCTGGTACTGGAAGCCGGTGTCCTCGTTCACCTCGATGCCGATGCGACCGGCGTCGAGCAGCTCGGCCACCTTCTCGTTGTCCTCGAGGTCGGGGCAGGCGGGGTAGCCCCACGAGTAGCGGCCGCCGCGGTACTGCTGGCGGAACAGGCCGGCGACCGTCGGGCCGTCCTCGTCGGCGAAGCCCCACTCCTCGCGGATGCGCCGATGCCAGTACTCGGCGAGGGCCTCGGCCATCTCGACGCCGAGGCCGTGCAGCAGCAGGTACTCCTGGTAGCGGTCGGCGGCGAACAGCTCGGCGGTGCGCTCGGAGACCTTGGCGCCCATGGTGACGATGTGGAAGGCGGCGTAGTCGAGCTCGCCGCCGTCGACCGGGCGGAAGAAGTCGGCGATGCACAGGTGGGGCGCCTTGGCCTGGCGGGGGAAGCCGAAGCGCAGCCACTCGGCCGTCCGGCTCTCGTCCTTCCAGATGACCACCTCGTTCCCGTCGGCGTTGGCGGGGAAGTAGCCGTACACGACCTGGGGGACCAGCAGGTCGTCGGCCTTGGCCGCCGCCAGCTGCTCGCGCAGCGTCGGGCGGATCCGGGCCTTGAACTCGTCGTCGGACTCGCCGCCCTCGGGCCGGAACTGCCACTGGTTGCGGAACAGCGCCGTCTCGTTCAGGTAGCCGGCGATGTCGTCGAGGGGCAGGCCCTTGACCACCCGCGACCCGAGGAACGGCGGCACGAACACCGGGTTGTCGCTGATCACCTCGGGGGAGCGGGCCGGCAGGTCGACCACCGCGGGCACGTCGTCGCGGGAGCCGCTGCGGGCCGGGACCTTCGACTCGCTCGGGACCCGGCCCCAGTCGGGGTCGTCCTCGCCGGTGCGGCGGATCTCGCCCAGGCGGTCCATCACCCGCAGGCCCTCGAAGGCGTCCTTGCCGTAGAAGAGCCGGCCCTCGTAGACCTCGCGCAGGTCGCGCTCGACGTAGGAGCGGGTGAGGGCGGCGCCGCCGAGCAGGACGGGGATGTGGGCGAGGTCGCGGTCGTTCAGCTCGGTGAGGTTGTCGCGCATGATGAGGGTCGACTTCACCAGCAGGCCGCTCATGCCGATGGCGTCGGCCGCCACCTCCTGGGCCTTCTCGATCATCTCGGCGATGCCCACCTTGATGCCGATGTTGTGCACCTCGTAGCCGTTGTTGGTGAGGATGATGTCGACGAGGTTCTTGCCGATGTCGTGGACGTCGCCCTTGACGGTGGCGAGCACGATGCGGCCCTTGCCGCCGGTGTCGGCCTTCTCCATGTGCGGCTCGAGGTGGGCGACCGCGGCCTTCATGGTCTCGGCCGACTGCAGCACGAAGGGCAGCTGCATCTCGCCGGTGGCGAACAGGTCGCCCACGACCTTCATGCCCGACAGCAGCACGTCGTTGATGATGATGAGCGGCGGCAGGCCGCCGGCCATCGCCTCGTCGAGGTCGGCCTCGATGCCCTCTCGGTCGCCGTCGATGATGCGCTGCGAGAGGCGCTGGTCGACCGGCCAGCCGGAGCGGTCTTCGGTGACCGCCTCGGTGGCCTGCACGTCGGCGAACACCTCGAGCAGCGTCGTGAGCGGGTCGTAGGCGGGCTCGTCACCCTCGGCCGGTCGCCGGCGGTCGTAGATCAGGTCGAGGCAGACGTCGCGCTGCTCGTCGGGGATCCGGTTGAGCGGCAGGATCCGCGCCGCGTGCACGATCGCCGAGTCGAGCCCCGCCTGGACGCACTCGTGGAGGAACACCGAGTTGAGCACGTGGCGGGCCGCCGGCTTGAGGCCGAAGCTGACGTTGGACACGCCGAGCGTGGTGAACACGCCCGGCAGCTCGGCCTTGATGCGACGGATGGCCTCGATGGTGGCCATGGCGTCGCCCCGCAGGTCGTCGTCGCCGGTGGACAGCGGGAAGGTGAGGGCGTCGAAGATCAGGTCGGACGGCTCGAGGCCGTAGCGCTGCACCGCGATGTCGTGGATGCGGTGGGCGATGCGCATCTTCCACTCGACGTCGCGGGCCTGGCCCTCCTCGTCGATCAGCAGGCAGATGACCGCGGCGCCGTAGTCGCGGGCGAGCCGGAAGACGCGGTCGAGGCGCGAGCCCTCGTGCTCCCCGTCCTCGAGGTTGGCCGAGTTGAGGATCGCCCGCCCGCCGAAGCGCTGCAGCCCCGCCTCCATCACCTGGGGCTCGGTCGAGTCGAGCACCAGAGGGGCGGCGGCCTGGGTGGCGAAGCGCTGGACGGCCTCGTCCATGTCGCCGGTGCCGTCGCGGCCGACGTAGTCGACGCAGACGTCGAGCACGTGGGCGCCCTCGCGCACCTGGTCCTTGGCCATCTGCACGCAGGTGTCCCAGTCGGCCTCCAGCATCGCCTCGCGGAACTTCTTGGAGCCGTTGGCGTTGGTGCGCTCGCCGATGATGAGGAACGAGGTGTCCTGCTCGAAGGGCACGAGCGAGTAGATCGAAGCGGCCCCCGGCTCGTGCACCGGCGTGCGGCGGGCCGGCTCGAGGTCCGCGCAGCGGTCGACGACGGCCTTCAGGTGCTCGGGCGTGGTGCCGCAGCAGCCGCCGATGACGCTGATGCCCAGCTCGGTGACGTGGTGGTGGTGGTACTCGGCGAGCTGGTCGGGCGTGAGGTCGTAGTGCATCTGGCCGTCGACGACCGACGGCAGGCCGGCGTTGGGCAGGCACGAGATGGGCGTGCGGCAGTGCGCCGAGAGGTGGCGCAGGTGCTCGCTCATCTCGGCCGGGCCGGTGGCGCAGTTGAGGCCGATGACGTCGGGGCCCAGCGCGTCGATGGTGGCGAGGGCGGCGGCGATCTCGGTGCCGAGCAGCATGCGCCCGGTGGTCTCCATGGTGACCTGCACCTGGATGGGGACCTCTCGGCCGGCGGCGGCCATCGCCGTGCGGGCGGCGATCACCGCCGCCTTGACGCACAGCAGGTCGAACTGGGTCTCGATGATGAGCAGGTCGGCGCCGCCGTCGAGCAGGCCACGCACCTGGATCTCGTAGAGGTCGCGCAGCTCGCCGAAGCCGATCTGACCGAGCGTGGGCGACTTGGTGCCGGGACCGATCGAGCCCGACACGAAGCGGGGCTTGTCAGGAGTCGAGTAGTCGTTCGCCACCTGCTTGGCGACCCGGGCCGCGGCCTCGTTGAGCTCGTAGGCGCGATCGGCGATGCCGTACTCGGCGAGGGGCACGCCGAAGGCGCCGAAGGTGTCGGTCTCGAGCACGTCGCAACCCACCTCCAGGTAGGCGGCGTGCAGCTCGGCGATCAGCTCGGGGCGGGTGACGACGAGCAGCTCGTTGCAGCCCTCGAGGTCGGGTCCGCCGAAGTCGTCGGCGGTGAGGCCCTTGGCCTGGATGCCGGTGCCCATGGCGCCGTCGAAGACGACGACCCGCTCGTGCACCGCGTCGAGGTAGCTGCTCATCCGGGCAAGGCTAGTGGGGCCCTGCGCGCCCTCCCAAGGACGATGCGGCCGTCCTGCGAGGCGGGCGTGGC
>JAWKIW010000010.1:0-160656 GCA_041394145.1 Acidimicrobiales bacterium | reverse complement strand
ATCCAACCGGAATGACCCAGTCCCGGCCGTCCGACCGATACTGGTCCCGTGAGCGCAGCGCCTGAGCACCCCGTCCTGGCGGTCGATCTCGGCGGTCGACGCATCAAGGTCGGAGTCGTCGAGGGCGGCCGGCTCGTCTCGTTCCGGGCCTTCGACGCCAGAGCAGAGGAGGGCCTCGCCGCCCACCTGACCGAGCTCGAAGCCACCGTGGCCGAGGCCGCTGCCGACGCGGGGCTCTCCCCGGAAGGGTGCGCCGGGCTCGGCGTCGTCACCCCCGGGCTCGTCGACCCAGAAGCCGGACGCGTCCTCTCGACCAATCGCAAGTACCCCGATGCCGTGCACTTCGACTTCGGTGCCTGGAGCCGCGACACCTTCGACCTTCCGGTCCGTCTCGAGAACGACGCGCATGCCGCGCTCCTCGGCGAGTGGCGCCACGGCGCGGCGTCGGGTGCCGACGACGTCGTCCAGGTGATGCTGGGGACCGGGATCGGCTGTTCGGTGCTCCTCGGCGGACGGCCACTGCGCGGCCAGGGGCATCAGGCCGGGCTGCTCGGCGGCCACGTTGTCGTCGCCGTGGACGGCCGTGCCTGCACCTGCCCCGGACGCGGCTGTGCCGAGGCCGAGGCGTCCACCTGGGCACTGCCCGCCATGGCCCGAGAGGACCCGGCCTTCCCAACCAGCGCGCTGGCCGCCGAGGCCGTCATCGACTACCGGGTCCTGTTCGGCCACGCGGCCGCTGGCGACGACCTGGCCATCCGGCTGCGCGATCGCTCCTATGCGGTGTGGAGCGCCATGGCCGTCTCGCTCGTCCACGCCTTCGCACCTCGACGGATCGTGGTGGGTGGCGGGGTGGGGCACGGCGCCCCCGATCTGCCGGCCCGCATCGCGCGCCACCTCCAGGAGCGCGCCTGGACGAGCTACGGCAACGTCGAGGTCGTGCATGCGCACCATCCGAGCTCGGCCGCGCTGTTGGGGATCGCGGTGGCCATGCGCGAGGACCTGAGGTACCTGTGACCACCCGGCCCTCGGACGATCCCCTCGGTCCGACGAAGCTCCCGCCACGCTCGGCGCGGAGCGCCTACCGACGATCTCCCCGGGTCCAGGTCGCCGGCCACGCCGATTCCTGCCGCGTCGGCTGGCCTTCGATCGGCGACGAGCTCCGCGCCCGCCTGGCCACCCACCGGCGCGGGTCCGGCGGCAAGGTCGTGCTCGCGGTCGACACCTACCCGGGCGTGAGCGACGAGACGGCGGACGTGCTCGCCGGCGAGGTCCACGCCGACCACCTGGTTCGCACCGCCGCGGCCTTCGCGCCGCCGGACGCCATCGCCGAGCTGGTGGCACCCGACGTCACCGAGGATCCGGTCTTCGGCCGGGTGTCGGGTCTGAGCTTGTGGGACTTCTTCCTGCCGGCGGCCGTCGACCGGCTCCGACGCGAGGTCGCGTCGGTGAGCGAGGGACTCGTCGTGGTCTTTGGGGCCGGGGCCGCGTCGTTGTGCGATCCCGATCTCCTCGTCTACGCCGACCTGGCGCGCCGGGAGCTGGTGCTGCGGTTCCGACGCGACCAGATCTCGAACCTCGCCGCCGACAACCGCCACGAGGACTGGTCGGCGCAGTACAAGCGGGCCTGGTTCGTCGACTGGCGCGTCGCCGACCGGCACAAGAGGGAGGTGTTCGAGCGGGCTGACCTGTTCCTCGATCTCAACGACCCGGACGAGCCGAAGCTCGCCCCGGCCGCCGCCGTGGCCGACGGCCTGTCCCGGGCCGCGACCAGCCCGTGGACGCCGGTCCCCTTCTTCGATCCGGCGCCGTGGGGTGGTCAGTGGATGAAGGAGGTGTGCGGGCTCGACCCCGAGGCCGTCAACTACGGCTGGTGCTTCAACTGCGTGCCAGAGGAGAACAGCGTCCTCTTCGACTTCGGCGACGCGGTCATGGAGCTCCCCGCGCTCGACGTCGTCCTGTTCCGGGCCCCGCAGCTCCTGGGTGAGGACGTCGTCAGTCGCTTCGGTGCCGAGTTCCCGATCCGCTTCGACTTCCTCGACACCATGGGCGGAGGCAACCTCTCCTTCCAGGTGCACCCGCTCACCCCCTACATCCGCGACACGTTCGGGATGGCCTACACCCAGGACGAGAGCTACTACCTGCTCGATGCCGAACCCGGGGCAACCGTGTACCTGGGACTCCAGGAGGGCGTCGATCCCGACGAGATGCTCGGCGCGCTCCGCGCTGCGCAGGCCAACGGCCCGCCCTTCGACGCCGAACGGTTCGTCAACCGTTGGCCGGCCCGAGCCCATGACCACTTCCTGATCCCGGCCGGGACGGTGCACTGCTCAGGGGCCGACAGCATGGTCCTGGAGATCTCGGCCACGCCGTACCTGTTCACGTTCAAGCTCTGGGACTGGGGACGGATGGGCCTCGACGGTCGGCCCCGACCGATCCATCTCCGGCACGGTGGCGAGGTCATCTGCTGGGACCGCACCACGGAGTGGGTCCGGCGGAACCTCATCAACCGGGTCGAGCCGGTTGCCGCTGGTGATGGCTGGCGGGAGGAGCGGACCGGCCTCCACCAGCTGGAGTTCATCGAGACCCGGCGGCACTGGTTCGACGCCACGGTGCCGCGCCACACCGGCGGGACGGTCAACGTCCTGTGCGTGGTGGCCGGGGAGCAGGTGGTGCTGGAGAGCCCGACCGCCCGGTTCGAGCCGTACCCGGTGAACTACGCCGAGGTGGTCATCGTGCCGGCCGCGGTCGGGCCGTACACGGTTCGCCCTCATGGCCCCGCGGTCGGGTCCACGTGTGCAACGGTGACGGCGTTCGTGCGGGGGAGGAGTGACGACCGGTCCGGCTTGGCGCCGTGAGGGATCGCGCTGGCGGATTCCGTCAGCGTCCTGGGGCACACCTGACTCGCAGGGGGCCGGGGGTTCGATTCACTCAGGGCCCACCCTTCGGTCCAGCCGATCGACGTCGCTACTTGGGACGAGCGACGTCATGGCGAACCCCGTGCGGCGTCCGGGACGTCCGCTCACGACCAGCCGCCGTCGTTGCTGATGATCTGCCCGAAGAGGAACGTGGAGGTGTCACCGGCGAGGAAGAGCGCCAGCTCGGCGGTCTCGTGTGGTCGCCCGAGCCGACGGGCGGGCACCTCGGTGCGGAGTCGTTCGCGGAAGCGCTCGTTCTCCATGATCGAGGGTGGGTAGTACGTGTCGTTCTCGACGAAGTTCTGCGCGATCGGTGCCGAGCTGCACCCGTGTGTACAGGCTTTCCGTGGCCGGCCGACCGCACGAACGCGTTCTGCGCGCTCGGGCCGCCACGCCAGCCGATCGCGGGCGCCATCCGCCGCAGGGGTGACGACGAGGTGATCGCGACGATCGAGCCCGAGCCGCGCTCGACCATCTGCCCGGACGGTGCGGACGAGCCGCATCAGCGGGTGCACCATCGCATCGAAGCCCTCGATCCAGCGGTCGTCCTCGATGTCGGCCAGCCGGGCGCCGTAGGCGGGCAGGTCGTTGAGGTTGGCGATCACGGCGTCGACGTGGCCGGTGCGTCAGATCAGCTCGTCGGGTCTTCCAGGGAAGGCGCCGGGGTCGGCGACGACGTCGCGCCACCGGCGCGGAACAGCTCGACGATCGGTGGGCCCATGTAGGTGGTGCAGCTCGTCACGAGGATCCGCTGGCCCGCGCAGTCGTGCCCCGATGCTGGTCATCCGGCCCTCAGCGTCGTTGTCGCCTGTCAGCAGCCGGTGAAGCGAGCCGGTCGCCGTTCGACGAATGAGCTATGCTCGGCGAAGCGTCGGCGCCTGCGGCCGCGCGGCTCATCTCCTCGATAGCGTAGCGATGGTCGCCCTGCCCTGCTGCTGCGGTGGCGAGCCGGGCGTTGCTGATCATCGTGCTGGAGCGCGATGGGCGCAGCGTCGCGTTGAGCGATCGCATGCGTGAAGGCCCAGCTCCCAGGGACTGGATGGCACGGGAAGGGACGGGTCAGGAGGGTGATCGACGAGCGCAGGACCCGAAGGTCGTGGGTTCAGCGCCGCGACGAAGGTGCATCGGTCGTCCCCCGGGACCGTCATGTCGCCGTATCCTCGCCGTCCGATGACCGCACCGATGTACGACGTGGCCATCGTGGGTGGAGGGATCGTCGGCTGCGCCATCGCCCACGAGCTCGGCCGCCATCCCCTCGCCGTGGTGCTGCTCGAGCGCGAGGCCGAGGTCGGCTTCGGGACCTCCAAGGCCAACAGCGGCATCATCCACGGCGGCCACCACGCGGCGCCCGACACCCTCAAGGGCCGCCTCGAGTGGGCCGGCAACCAACGGTGGGGCGAGCTGTGCGCCGAGCTGGGCTTCGGCTTCCGCCGGGTCGGTGAGCTCACCGTCGCCCTCTCTCCGGACGACGAGGCGGCCCTCGACCGGCTGTGCGCCCACGCCGAGGCCAAGGGGATCGACGCGGTGGAGCGCTGGACCGCCGACCAGGTGCGGCGAGCCGAGCCCAACGTCAACCCCGACGTGCTCGGTGCCGTCCACGCCCCCCTCACCGGCGTCGTGAACCCGTACGAGGCGTGCTACGGGCTGGCCGAGAGCGCGGCGGCGAACGGGGTCGACATCCGCGGCAACCAGCCGGTGCAGGCGCTCCGCGACCGGGGCGATCACTGGGAGGTGGGCACGCCGGGTGGGTGGTTGGCGGCGCGCTACGTCGTGAACGCGGCCGGCCTGGGTGCAGGTGGCGTCACCGAGCTCGCCGGCCTCGACCCGCTCCCCATCACCATCCGCAAGGGGGAGGAGTACCTGCTCGACAAGCGCCTCGCGGGCCTGGTGCAGCGGGTCATCTACCCGTGTCCCACCCCGGTGTCGAAGGGGACCCTGGTCATCCCCACCTTCGACGGCACCATCATGATCGGGCCCACCGCCGACGTCGTCGACGACCCCGAGGACCGCACCACCACCGTCGACGGAGCGGCCCGGGTGCTGGCCGGGGCCCGCCGCCTGGTCCCCGGCATCGACGAGCACGACATCATCGCCGCCTTCGCCGGGTCGCGCGCCGCGCTGGCCGGCGAGGACTTCCTCATCGGCCCCACCCCCGCCCCCCGGTTCCTCCAGGCTGCGGGCATCCAGTCGCCGGGCCTGACCGCCGCCCCCGCCATCGCCGAGCTGGTGGTCGAGCTCCTCGCCGACGCCGGCCTCGACGTGGGCCCGGTGGGCGCCCCGGGCCCGGTCGAGCGCCCTGTCCACGCCGCCGCGCTCACCCTCGAGGAGCTCGGCGAGCTGGCGGCCCGGGACGGTCGCTTCGGGCGCGTCGTGTGCCGGTGCGAGTTCGTCACCGAGGGGGAGATCGCCGCGGCCATCGACCGCGGTGCCTGCACCCTCGACGGGGTCAAGTTCCGCACCCGGGCCGGGATGGGCCGCTGCCAGGGAGGGTTCTGCACGCCCCGCTGCCTCGAGCTGCTCGCCGCCGCCCTCGACGTGCCCATGAGCGCCGTCACCAAGCGCGGCGGCGACTCCTGGATCGTCCTCGACCGAAGCGAGCTGGGACGATGATCGTCGACCGACCCGGACTGCTCCACGAGGCCTACGACGTGGTGGTGGCCGGTGCCGGCCCGGCGGGGCTCGGCGCGGCCCAGGCTGCCCGCCGAGCCGGTGCGCGGCGGGTGCTCGTGGTCGACCGGGACGTCGAGGCGGGCGGGATCCTCCAGCAGTGCATCCACGCCGGCTTCGGGCTCCACCACTTCGGTGAGGAGCTCACCGGACCCGAGTACGCCGCTCGGGTGCTCCAGGAGGCCCTCGACGACGGTGTGGATGTCGTCACCGACGCCACCGTGCACGACATCACCCCCGACCACCGGGTCGCGCTGCTGTCACCGACCCACGGTCTCCGGGTGCTCGACGCCCGGGCGACCGTGCTCGCCATGGGTGCGCGCGAACGGACCCGGGCCGCCATCCGCATCCCCGGGACTCGCCCGGCGGGGTCATGACCGCGGGCGCCGCCCAGCGGCTGGTGAACCTCCACGGGGTCATGCCGGGCCGGCGCGTCGCCATCCTGGGGTCGGGCGACATCGGGCTGATCATGGCCCGGCGCCTGGTGCTCGAGGGGGCCGAGGTGGTCGGCGTGTTCGAGGCTCCTCGACCATCCGAACGGCCTGAGTCGCAACGTGGTGCAAGTGCCTCCACGACTTCGACATCCCCCTGCACCTGTCCACCACCGTGGTCGAGATCGTCGGCCGGGACCGGGTGGAGCGGGTGACCGTCGCCCCGGTCGGCCCCGACCTCGCTCCCGACCGCACCCGATCCTGGGACGTCGCCTGCGACACCCTCCTCGTGTCGGTGGGCCTGATCCCCGAGAACGAGCTGTCGCGCCAGCTCCGCCTGCGGCTCGACCCCGTGACCGCAGGCCCGGTGGTCGCCAGCACCATGGAGACCTCCCGTGACGGCGTCTTCGCCTGTGGCAACGTCGTCCACATCCGACCTCGTCGACTTCGTCAGCGCCGAGGCCGAGCTCGCCGGCACCAGTGCCGGCCGCTCCCTCGACGGCCACCGGGCCCCCACCCGACAACGTCCGGCTGCTGCCCGGCCCCGGCGTCGCCTACTGCGTCCCCCACACCGTCACCACCGAGGGGGAGCACACCGTCCACCTCCGGGTCCGGCGGGCGGTGCCCTCTCCGGTGCTGCGACTGCGAGCCGGCGACGGCACGGTGGTCCACGAGCGGAAGCTCCGCTACGTGGTGCCCGCCGAGATGGTCACGCTGAAGCTGCGCCGCGGGGTGTTGGCCTCGGTGGCCGACGACGCGCTCCACGTGGAGGTGGAGGCCCGATGAGCGACGGCACGACCACCTACTCCTACCTGTGCATCGGCTGTCCCCTCGGCTGCCGCCTGGAGCTCGACGAGGACGCCGACGGGTCCATCGTCGAGATCCGGGGGTCGTCCTGCCGGCGCGGCGACCGCTACGCCGTCCAGGAGCACACCGATCCCCGCCGCCTCGTCACCACCACCGTGGCGATCGACGGCGCACGCTGGCCGCGACTGCCGGTGAAGACGGTGGGTGAGATCCCCCGGGACCGGGTGCGCGAGGCCGTCGCCGCCCTGGCCCAGGTGCGGGTGACCGCCCCGGTGCGACTCGGCGACGTGGTCCTGGCGGACCTGCTCGAGACGGGCTGCCCGGTGGTCGCCACCCGCGACCTCGAGGCTCTCGGGGGCGACGGGGTGGCGTCGGATCACGGAGGAGCCGAGGTGGCGGTCGCAGAACCCGAAGGAGCACCGCCTCGGCCTCCGGCACGTCCATGAGGGGGGACCGTGACCCGGGGGCAGACCGAACTTGGTGATCGTCATGGCCGACCAGCTTCGGGCCGATGCGGTCGGTTGCTCCGGCAACGCCCAGGCGCACACGCCGACCATCGGCGACGCCGAGCCGGATGGCGCTCGCGCCGCGCCTCGGTGGAGGTGGCCGACGATCGGCCTGGGTCTTCCCCCAACGACGAGGGCTCGCGTCACTCCCCTGGATCGAGGAGGGGCAGGAGCTTGTGGCGGAAGTGCCGCCATCGGGGTTCGTTGTCGTGGACGAGCCCGGCCGAGTCGCTGAGCAGGTCGGCGGCGCGGTCGATGAGCTCGATAGCTGAATACATGAGGGCGGAGTAGCTCCTGGGACCGTCGAGGTCTGCTCGTACCGCTGATGGTTGGAAGTCGACGGCGTCGAGCAAGTCGACGCCGCGTTGCAGGAGTCGTCCGGCGAGCGAGCTCATGTTGGCGGCTTGCCAGTCGTTGGCGATGATGCGGTGCCGGTCGCCGAGGAGGTCGGCGAGGGCGGGGTAGCCGACGAGGGCGGTGGCGGCGTCCCAGGTCATCTCCATGGCCTTGGCGAGCCAGGTGCCGGTTTCGATGGAGTCGTCACCAATGGTGCCCAGGTCGCGTTTGAGGCGGGTGATCTCGGTGGGTTCGCCTTCGCCTTCCCATGAACAGCACACCGTCGAGCTGCGGCGCTTCACCGGTGTTGAGTCCTCGGTCCCTTCGTAGGGGTTCAGCACGTCGATCGGCTGCGAGGCCGTGGCTGCCCACCGGTCGGCAGCGAAAGCGGCGATCGTGAGCGGCGTGGCGTTGGATGGCGACCGCCTGCTGTCGGGGGCTGCTGCGCGTAGAACTTCTCGTGTTCGTGGTGGAACCTCGAGAGGTTCTCGATGGCGGTGAAACGTGTCGCTCATAGGTCGTTCAGTGCTCATGGCGGTGGTGGAGGTCCGGCGTGTGGGGGTGGACGTGCACGAGCCGCTCGTGTCGATGGGGATGGGCGTGACGGCCGGCGAACCCGTCGGGAGCGCGTGGTCGTGGTGCGCGTCGTCATGGGTGTGCTCATGGTCGTGGGTTGTGCGCTCGTGCACGTGCGCGTGCCGGTGGGCGAATCCAGGGACAGCCACACTCCGACAGCGGCCAGCCCATGGCGAGGACCTGCGTCACGCTGGCCGGGTCACCGAGCAGGACCCGCGACCATGGCACCGACGAGCGGCGCCTGCGAAGGCCTGACCCGCGCCGCGCCGAGATCGCGGGCTGCGCACCCACAACGTGATCGGCGCGCCGTAGCCGAACGCACCGATGGCCAGCGCGACCACCTGCGTCGCATGGACGGTCGAGACCTGCCAGGCGACGAGCGCGGTCGAGGTTGGCGGTGCCCGCCACGGCGCCTTTGAGGAAGGAGATGTGTTCCGGGGCGATCTGGTCGAGATGGGCGGTGAGGTTGTTGTCGATGCCCCAGCACAGACACGCCCGGCCACCAACAGCGCACCGACGGTCAGCTGCGCCGGGCTGCCAGACCAACAACACGCCCGCGGCCAAGATGAGCGCGCTACCGGCCAGCACCCGAGCGCCGAGGTGCTCGCCGAACACCAGCGCGGCGAGCACGACGGTGGCGACCAGCTCCAGGTTCAACATCAGCGGCACCGGTTGCTGCCGGCGTTCGAGCCAGACCGGCCACCAGCAGCGCAGGACCGATGGCGCCACCACGATCACCGCCGTTCTAACGGCCTCCACGAGCGACGCAACGCATCGGGTCGCGGCGGGCGGCGCCTACCACGTACGGCACCACCGCGGCGCAGCGCCGGGTAGAGAGGCCCCGCCAGCATCAGCGTCGGCATGTCTCCCGCGAGCAGCGACGCAGCGGGTGTCGGCGCGCCGAACAGCACCGCGGCAGCCAGACGGAGACAGCAGCCCGATTCACGCCACCAGTCTGCTCCAGATTCGGGACCCGAAGGCCAGGCCACGAGGAGCCGGGTTGACATGTGGGATCGGCGGGTCAGCGCAACCGCGCCATGGCTCCCACGGCCATGGCCGTGAGACCCCGATGGTGCAAGCGCCCGACATCACCTATGCCAACCTCACCGACCCGCTGGGATGGTCGAGCTCGACGGGAGACGCGGTCACGCCTCACCGATGACGAGATCCGCCGCGGTCACCGAAGGCGTCGGCGCCGACGGCGACCCGCTCAGCGCGGCCATGCCTCGCTGGACGCTCACCGACGAGCAGTGGAGCGACCTGCTCGCCTACCTCGAGACCCTCGACTGACGTTGGTTCGTTGTGGCCGAGCTGGCCGCCGCTCGTTGTCGTTGCGGTCTGGTCATCATGGGAGCGAGCGGTCTTGCCGGTCAGCGTGCTTCGATGACGCCCATCATGCCGAGGTCTTCGTGGTCGAGGATGTGGCGGTGGTACACAGCGGCCGGCGAAGTCGGCGAAGGTGGCTGGATGGTCACGGTTGCGCCGGCGGGGACGTCGACGGTGTCGCGCCACCCGGCGTCCGGACGCCGGTCGCTGCGTTCGACGACCTCGAACGGCCACACGTGGAGGTGGAACGGGTGGTCCATCATCGAGGCGTTGATCAGGGTCCATTCCTCGGTGGAGCCGAGCTGCACAGACAGGTCGGTCCGTTCCGGGTCAAGCTGCGCCCGTCGATGATGAGCGCGGAGCCGCCCATGCCCATGGCCCCGAGTGTGATCGTGCGGGACCGGTCGACCGCTGGACCGGCGGGCGAGGGACGGAGCCGGTCGGGCAGCGCCGGCGGTGAGGTCTCGGCGGTGCCGGTGACGACGATGGTGAGCAGCTCGACCGGTGTCCCCGTCTGGTCAGCAGCGTCACCCGACCCACCATCCCGCCCATGCCGCCGTTCCTCCCCATGCCGCCGGCGCCGTGGCTCCCCATGCCGGCGGGGCCGGGACCCATCGTGGTGCGGACGGCGGAAACGGTCCGGAGGTGGTAGGTGCCTGCCTCGTCGAACCTGACGGCGACCTCGGCGCGCTGGCCCGGCGTGAGCAGCACATCGCTGATTGTCCGCGGTGCATCGAGACGCCCCTGGTCGGGCCGAGCAGGTCCATGGGGTGGTCGTCGATCGTGACGGAGTAGTAGCGCGAAGCGCTGGCGTTGAGGATCCGCCATCGCTCGACGGTCCCGGCGGCGATGAGCACCGGTCGTTCGAGGCCGTTCACGACCACGACGTCGCCCTCTCGACCGCTCTGTTGCTCGGCGGGTGAGACCGCCAGCACAGTTGGCGTCGGTGCCGGTGCGGGGATCGTTGAGCACGAGCAGCCGTTCGGTCGTGGTCGCCGTCAAGGTGTCGTCGATGCTGTCCTCGACGACGATCAGCCCTGCGAGCCCACCGGCGACCTGCCCGGCGACGGTGCCGTGGTGGTGCGGGTGGTACCAGAAGGTGCCCGACAGGTGGTCGGCGGGGATCTGGTAGCGGTAGGTCCGCGACTCGCCCGGCGCAACCATCCGAAGACGTTGTCGCTGTCGCCTTCGGGCGAAACGTGGAGCCCGTGGACGTGGAGGTTCGTGGGCTCGTCGAGGCCATTCTGCAGGAAACGGTGAGCGTGTCGCCTGGCCGGACCGAAGCGTCGGACCCGGGGTGGAGCCGTTGTAGGTGAAGCGGTACCGCCTCGCGTCACCGAAGGCACCTGCGACTCCGAAGCGGTGAGCGTCACCTCGAGGACCGTCTTGGCTGCACTCTCGGCCGGCGAGACGAACGGCTCACCCCACCAGATGGTCCGTCGCTCGCCGACCTGGCAGGTCCGGACCCGTTGCTCCTGGTGCACGCTCACCGCAACCACCACGACGCCAGAGCAGGTCAGACGCAGCAGGTCTCGGCGGCTCAAGGCGAAACCGGAGGATGCGGGCCCGTGACGCATGAGCTCACCGTACCGAGCGAACCCCGAGTACTCACCGGGGTATCCGGGCTCCGGACCGTGCCGATCGCCGGTGGCGGTCCGCGCGTCAGTCTTGCGGTCGGAGGTGGACCCTGCGGAGCAGTTGAGCGTTGAGGGCGACCACGATGGTCGAGGCGCTCATGAGGATGGCGCCGACGGCTGGGCCGAGGGCGATGCCTGCGAAGGCGAACACGCCCGCAGCGAGCGGGATGGCGACGACGTTGTAGCCGGCGGCCCAGGCGAGGTTCTGGACCATCTTGCGGTAGGTGGCGCGTGAGAGGCGGATGACGCCGGTGACGCCGCGTGGGTCGTTGGAGGCGAGCACGACTCCGGCGGACTCGATGGCGACGTCGGTGCCGGCGCCAATGGCGAGTCCGACGTCAGCGGCGCAGGGCATCGTTCACGCCGTCGCCGACCATGGCGACCCGGCGGCCTCGGTCCTGGGCTCGCGCACCTTGGAGTCCTTGTCCTCGGGGAGCACCTCGGCGAACACTCGTCGATGCCGAGCTCGCCGGCCACACCGTCTGCGACCTGCTGGGCGTCGCCGGTGATCATGCTGACCTGCACGCCGAGCGAGTGGAGCTCGTCGACTGCTTGGCGGGCCTCGGGGCGGATCTCGTCTTCGAGCGCAGGCGCACCTGCCGTCATCGCCGTCGACGAGCGTGTAGAGCACCGCGGCGCCGCGGGCACGCCAGCGATCGAGCGTGGCGGCCAACTCGGCAGGCTCCTCGACACCTCGCTGGTGCAACAGCGCAGGGCCGCCCACGGCGACGGCAACGCCGTCGACATCGGCTTCGACGCCCCGGCCGGTCACGGCACGGAACCCCGATGCGGTGGGCAGCTCCCCGTGGTCACGGGCAGCGGTCACGATCGCCCGGGCGAGCGGGTGCTCGGAGTCGGCTTCGACCGCCGCGGCGAGGGCGAGCACCTCGGCGTCATCGCGCCAGTCGATCGCGGCGGTGTCGGTGACGACGTGGTTGCCTGCGGTCAGGGTGCCGGTCTTGTCGAAGAGCACCGCATCGATGGTGCGCATCCGTTCGAGCTTGAGCCGGTCCTTGATGAGGATCCCGTTGCGAGCCGACATGGCGGTCGACAGGCTGACGACGAGCGGGATGGCGAGGCCGAGGGCATGCGGGCAGGCAATGACCAACACGGTCACGGTGCGCACCACTGCGTCGTCGGTGTTGCCGAGGGCCGCCCACACCACGAAGGTGAGCACGCCGGCGGCGGTCGCGATGTAGAAGAGCGCAGCGGCGAAGCGATCGGCAAGTGCCTGGGCCCGTGACTGGCTCTGTTGGGCGTCGGCGACGAGCCGCTGGATGCCGGCCAACGGTGTCCTCGCCCACGGCGGTGATGCGGACCCGGATGCTCGAGTCGGTCGACACGGTACCGGCGACCACGGACTCGCCGGTGGAGCGGGCGACGGGACGGGACTCGCCGGTGATCATCGACTCGTCCATCTCGGCGGTGCCGTCGACGATCTCGCCGTCGGCGGGGACTCGCGCTCCGGGGCGGACCAGAACGGTGTCGCCCCTGCGAAGCTCGATGCTGGAACGGTGTGCACCTCGCCGTCGGCGTCGATGCGCTCGGCGTCGTCGGGGAGAAGCTCGGCGAGTGCCGCCAACGCTCCCTGGGCCTGGCCGATGGCCTTCATCTCCTGCCAGTGGCCGAGCAGCATGATGGTGATCAGTGCTGCGAGCTCCCACCAGAACTCGAGGTCGAACCAGCCGAGGCTGGAGGAGGCGACGCCACGAACGCCACGGTGATGGCCATCGCGATCAACAGCATCATCCCAGGCTGGCGGCGCCGGATCTCCCGATAGGCGCCCACCAGGAAGGGCTGACCTCCGTAGATGAAGATCACGGTGCCGAGCACAGGGGAGATCAGGTCCGAACCGGTGAAGGTCAGCGCGGTGTAGCCGAACCACTCCTGGACCATGTCGGCCCAGAACACGACCGGGACCGTGAGTGCCAGCGAGATCCAGAACTTGCGGCGGAACGCCTCAGGGTCATGCCCCGCATGGGTGCTGTGGTCGCCGTGACCGCCAGCATCGTGACCGCTGGCGGGGTGGTGCTGGTCCGCCGAATGGTGCTCGGCGCGGTCGGTGTGGTGATGGGGCTCGGTCGTCGACGCCATCGGGCACCCCCTGCTCGTCAGTCGTACCGCCGACGCTCGCCGGCCGCAAGCAGGTACTATACCCCCTACCCTATATTGTCCAGATCGCTCGTCGCCCTCGGCCTGCTCGATCAGCATGTCGGACACTGCGTCGCCAACAGCGCGGGTCGCGACGGCACCGATGGGTCCGACGAGATGATCGACGAAGCGGTCAGCCGCCGAACGGTACGGGACGGGCGGGCCGGGACGTCGAACGGCCCCATGGCCCGAAGGTCGCACGTTCGAGTCCGGCCCCCGGCCGGACCGCCTAGCGTCTTCATCGAGCGCGTCGGCCCGACCGCGCGCTGCCGACCGCGAGGACCACCCATGACCACCTTCGACCGAGCTCGCCAGACCGCCGGCCGACGCCTGCCGTTCCTGCGCTGGTCGGTCATCCGGACGGGGCTCGGCATGCGGCGACTGCTCCGCGAGGGCCGGGTCGGCGATGGTCGAGAGGAGGCGCTGGCCGACTTCGTGGTCGGCGAGGCCCGTGCGGGCGACCTCGACGATGCCATCCGGGCCGTGGACGAGTTCTGCTACCGGCAGAGCGCCATGATGAACGTCGGTGACGAGAAGGGCGCCATCTTGGATGCTGCGGTGCAGCAGTGCGCGCCGCACCGCCTGCTCGAGCTGGGCACCTACTGCGGCTACAGCGCGCTGCGCATCGCCCGCACCATGCCGGCCGACGCGCACCTGTGGACGATCGAGCTCAACGCCGCCAACGCCGACGTGGCCCGCCGCATCTGGACCCACGCCGGTGTCGCCGACCGGATCACGGTGCTCGTGGGCTCCCTCGGCGACGGCGGCGACACGATGGTCGCGCTGCGCACGGCGCACGGCTTCGTCGCCGGCGATCTCGACTTCGTGTTCCTCGACCACAACAAGGACGTCTACCTCCCCGACCTGCAGCGCCTGATGGGCGCGGGCTGGCTGCACCCCGGGTCGGTCGTCGTGGCCGACAACGTGCGCGTCCCGGGCGCGCCCGACTACCTCGCGCACATGCGCGCCGAGGAGGGTCGCCGGTGGCGAACGGTCGAGCACAGCACCCACGTGGAGTACCAGAGCCTCGTCAGGGACCTGGTGCTGGAGTCGACCTACCTGGGGGACGAGCCGGCGCCGTCGGGTTGAGGCGCCCCGAGCTCTGCTGTCCGCAGCGCGACGATCCGGTCAGGGGGCCCTCGTCTCGGGCGATGCGACTCTCCCAGCGGAGTACCACCACGGTGTTGCGGGGTGCCGAGGTGCGCCATCGCGTAGCTGTCGCCTCAGTACCGCCGCGGGTCGAAGACGGTGTTGCGCACGGCCGGTTGCTCGGGTCGATGGAGGTCATCCGGGACAGGTCGGTCAGTCGTGCGAACGCAGGAGCACCGAGCCGAGCCAGGCGAACCAGACGATGAGCCCGAGGCCGAACACCATGCCGACGTCGGAGAGGCCCGGAACGATCGTGACGAGACCGGCGGTGGCGCTCAGGATCCCGACGAGGTCGAGCGCTCGGGGGAGCGCACTCGTTCGGAGCGCGGCGAGGCTGACGAGCAACACCCACATGCCTCCGGCGATCTCATTGCCACCGCCGAGCCCGTTGGTGACCGCGTCGAGCGCGGACCACACCGATTCGGCCTGCACCTTGTTCGTGCCCGCCAGGTCGGTGACGGTCGACAGGGCGATGTTCGAGATCATGCCGGTGGCCAGGATGAGGCCAGACCAGATCAGCCCGAACGCCGTGGCGATCGAGGCCAACCCTGGCGCCCGGGTCTTCAGCCGCTGGTGAAGCGCGAGGGCGAGCGGGACGAGGGCGATGCCGAACACGACCAGCGTCACCAGGTACCAGACGAACAGCACGCCCTGGTGGTCGACGACGAAGGCCACCGACGCCGCCGGCGTGGTGTCCGGGGCCGTGTAGTCGCCGAGCAGCGTCGCGAACATGGCGATGCCGACCACGAAGGTGGCGGCCAGGGTCAGCGCAGCGACGCCGCCGATCCGTGCGGTGACGGCCGGGTGCCGGTGCTCGATGGGGGTGCGTGGTTCGATGGCGGTCATCGAGGGCTCCTCTCGTCGGATCGGTGACGACACGACCCGGCTCGGGCGGATGTGCCCCGCCGTTGCTGGTTCGTGCCACGGTCGATCCTCACGGCCGATCGGCTGCGCCGCCACGGCTGATCGTTGACGATTCGTGCCATCTCCCCGGACCCGGCACCTGTCATCCGGGAACCCTCAGCTGGCTCCACTCCCACCCTCGGCGGCGGGCGCGTGGCTCGAGACTCGCTGGCGGTACTCGGTGGGGTTCACCCCGACGACGCGTCGAAACGCCCGCAGGAAGGTCTCAGAGCTGGCGAACCCGCAGTCGGCGGCAACGGCGGCGAGGCCATCGTGGGTGTGCTCCAGTCGAGCTCGGGCTGCGTCGATCCGGGTGCGCTCGACGTACTTGCCGGGTGGGATGCCGACTTCGGCCGTGAAGAGCCGTTGGAAGCTCCGCTCGCTCATGTTGACCCTGGCGGCGAGCGCGGAGATGGACAGGTCGGCGGAGGGGTGGTCGGCGATGTGTGCCATCAGGTCGGCGATGGTGGGGTTCGAGGATCCCTGCGCGGCGAGGTGCGCGCTGAACTGCTGCTGCCCACCAGCACGTTGCAGGTACACGACCATGTTGCGGGCGATCTGCGCGGCCATCTCGCTGCCGTGGTGGGTTCGCACGAGCTGGAGCGCGAGGTCGATCCCGGCGGTCACACCGGCGGAGGTCCAGACCCCGTCGTTGACGTAGATCTGGTCGGCTTCGACATCGATCTCGGGATGCCGTGCTGCCAGATCGGCCGTGGACGCCCAGTGGGTGGTGGCGCGACGACCGTCGAGGATGCCGGTCTCGGCCAGGAGCAGCGCGCCGCTGCAGATCGAGCCGACCTCGGCGCTGCGCGCGACGAGACCGGAGAGCGTTGACGGTGGCCGGATCGGACGCGGCGTCCCCGACGGACAGGCCGCCGGCCACCAGCAGGACGTCGGGACGGAGGTCAGGGTCGGTGGTGGACCGCTCAGCGACGATCACGGGACCGCTCGCCGTGCGGACCGGTCCTGCTACGACCGCGGCGACCTCGACGCGGTACGGCAGCTGCGCCTCGCCCGCCTGTTCGGCGAGGTGGTTCGCGAAGTAGAACACGTCGGCCGGCCCGAAGACGTCGAGCCCCTGCACGCCGTCGAAGACCACGAAGACCACCGAACGGCATCGCATCTCAGGCTTCGGCCCGGTCGACACGGGCGGCGTCGGCGATCCCGCCGAGCAACAGATCGAGTCCGAACTCGAACGAGTCGCCGAAGTCGTAGCCGGGCTGCAGGACGTGGCCGGTCGAGAACCCGACGAGGTTCGGGTAGTCGTCGGCGGACAGCGGCTGGATGATCGACTCCGTCAGCTCGCCGACCTGCTCCGCGTCGTCGAAGGGGAGGTTCGCCTCTTGGAGCGCGAACCCGTACACGTAGCTGTCGAGGATGGCGTAGGCGTGGGCAGTCAGCTGCCAGGACAGCCCGCCGCGGCGCATGCAGCCGAGCACGGCGTCGTGGTGGTGCAGCGTCGCCGGACCGGGCGAGGTCCTCGACTCCATGAGCGGCGGCGCCCACGGGTGGCGGTTCAGCACCTGGCGAGCGGAGCAGCACCGCACCCGCAACGCCGCCTGCCAGCCCATGTCCGCCGGCGGTGGTTCGATCTGGGCGAACACCCGATCCACGATGCCGTCGAGGATCGCCTCCTTGCTCGGGACGTGGTGGTAGATGGCCATCGGCTTCACGTCGAGCTCTGCGGCGAGCTTGCGGATGGTGAAGGACTCGACGCCGATCCGATCGGCGAGCTGCATCGCCGCGTCCAGCACCCGAGCCCGCGTCAGGGGCACCCGGGTTCGTTGCGTGTCTGGCGAGGTCATCGGAGCGCACCGGGGTTCGGTCGAGGGGCGGGGGTTGACGGATCGTACTTAGTACGTTTGGCGTGCGCAGGTTCGCCGTCGGCGACCTCGTGTTCGGCACGCTGGTCATCGTTGGTGGGGAGGGCGGCAACCGCATCACCGGCGGGGTCGGGCCTCAGCTTCGGGCCCTGATGCTGTCGCCGTTCGTCCGGCAGCGGCCGACCGCGCTCATCAGCCGGGAGCAGCACGACTCGATGGACGCGCTGGCGGCTCACCTGGCGGACGGCTCGGTGGTGCCGGTGATCGGCTCGCGCTGACCCTCGACCAAGTCGCCGACGCCGTTCGGAGCCTGGAGTCGGGCAGTGCCAGCGGCAAGTCCGTCGTCATCGTGCGTCCGCGCGGAGGCGCCGACCGAGCCTGACGCACGACATGGGTGTCGGGCAGTCCACCGCGCGCCTCCTCCTCGTCAGCCCGCCGGGCGGTGACCCGACCGGGGTGACGCGCCCCTCGACGCCGGCTCGCCGGCGTGCGCGCGACGCCTGCGGCGGGCCGGCCCCAGCACCACCGGCGTGGGTGCACCGGTGTCTCGCGGCATGCTCGGGGTGTCGAAGCGGGGGAGTGGGACCGGGTCACCAGGGCCGACCCCCATCATCCGCTCGAGCACCTGGGTGATCCTCCCGACGTGGTTGTGACGGAAGGCCCCGCAGCGCGCCTCGGGGTCGGCGCTGTTGAAGTGATGGTGGGCGCAGCCGCCCATGCACACCGGCATGGCGATGCAGGTGGAGCACTGGGCTTCGTCGGCAGGGTGGTACGTGAACCACCGATCGAGGCGCTCGTTGGTGACCGTGTAGTCGAACACGGTGCCGATCACCTGGTCGGGCGCGCCGATGTCGTCCCAGCACTTCCACATCTCGCCGTCGGCGCCGACCACGATCTCCTTGGCCCGCACCGCCGTGCACGGGCTGCCCATGGGGCGCGGCGGTGACGGGGCGGCGAACCCGTAGACCTCGGCCGCCGCCGTGAACGCCAGCTCCAGCTCGCCGAACTGGGATGCCGTCAGGCAGGCCGTGCCGTAGGACGCCAGTGGTGCGGCGGGGTTGCCCGTGGCGTCG
The DNA here is from genome assembly GCA_041394145.1 of Acidimicrobiales bacterium. GTDB lineage: Bacteria > Actinomycetota > Acidimicrobiia > Acidimicrobiales > Acidimicrobilacustridaceae > JAWKIW01. Next base: position 142,356 of record JAWKIW010000010.1, on the reverse strand, counting down.
GTGATGCGCCCCAACGCCACCTGGATCCTCCCGGTGAGGCCGGCGGCCGCCAGCAGCGCCAGCAGCTCGTCGACCCGATGGGCGTTGGTGGTGTCGACGTTGACCCGCACGTGGATGTCGAGGTGATCGGCGGCCTCGCCGAGGTTGGCCACGATGCGCTCGAAGGTCGGTCCGCCGGTGGCGTGGGGCCGGGTGCGGTCGTGTACGTCGGGCGGGCCGTCGACGGTCACCTGCGCCCAACCCACGCGGGCGGCCGCCAGCGCGGCCGCCGTGGCGCCGTCGAGGTGCCAGCCGTTGGTGATGATCGACGCCCGGTACTCCTTGTCGTGCCGCCGGCACACCTCGATCAAGCGCTCGGACAGCGCCAGGAGCGGTCCCTTGCCCAGCAGGGGCTCGCCGCCCATCCAGGTCAGCGAGAGCCGCCGGATCGACGGCAACGAGTCCTCCACGATGCCCACCACGGCATCGGCCACCGCCGGCTTGAGCACCGAGGGGCGCTTGTCCTCGAAGCAGTAGGGGCAGGCGAAGTTGCAGCCCTGGCTGGTCACCACCGTGAGCCCGAGGGTGTCGCTGCGCCAGCGGTCGTCGTCGTAGCGGCGGCGCAGCTCGGCGACCTCGTCGGCGTGGTCGTTGACGATGACCCGACGGGTCACCAGCTCGGTGAGCAGCGCGTCGGTCCCCTCACCGGGGCCGCCCCCCTCGACGAAGGCCTGCACACTGGCGCGCTCGGCCCGGCTCATCCTCGTGAACGAGCCGGAGACGCCGTTGAAGACCGCAGCCTGGTCGTCGACCTCGGCCCACACGTTGAACCGCGAGAAGGTCAGGGCCATCGCCTTGGCCCCTCGAGCACGGCACCAGTGCCGACTACCAGCCGAACCCCACGCAGGACTCGCCCCCGTACTGGTACCAGCCGCACGACTTCGACTTGACGTCGTATCCCCAGCACCCGTCCCTCCAGCCGCTGGCCGCCGGGGTGCCCAGCGTGGCGCCGAGGCTGCCGATCTGCAGCCCGCCGACCGCGAACCCTGACACCTCGTCGTCGCCGGCCACCTGGTCGTCGTAGGCGGCGATGACGGCCTCCAACGCGGCGCGCAACCGCTCGGAGGGTGCGAAGTCGGCCGTGGTGGAGATGGAGACGGTCACGTCGTCCATGGTCCGCCCTACTTCGTCACGGAGTGGATCGTGCAGCTGGTGGGCCCCAGGCCCCCGCTGTACCAGGTGCAGTGGCCCCCATCGGTGTAGCCCCAGCAGCTGTCTCCCGACCGGAGGCTCGGCGCCGACATCCCGAGGCCGAGGCTGCCCACGGTGAGGCTGAAGCCCGCCACCTCCGCCTCGTCGTCGGCGGCCACCTGCTCGGCGTACATGGCGTCGGCCAGCTCGGCCAAGGCATCGCGCAGGGCGGGGCTCAACGCGTCGCCGTCGCTGAAGCGGACGACCACCTCGCAGCCCGGGACGGCCGCGATCAACTCGCCCATCCCCTCTGGCATCCGTCGTACCTCCCTGCTCCGCTGGTGCCCATCGGAGGCTATCACCACCTCCCCTTCGGCCTCCGGGCTGCGACGGTGGCCCGCACGAGGTGGTGGCCGAGGCGTGGGAGGCGGCGGTCGTCGGTGGCTCGTCGACCTCGACTCGTCAGTCCCGGGGCGCGCGCCGTGCGCCGACGAGCACGACCACCATGGTGCAGGGCTCGCTGCTCCGGTTGCGCCAGGCATGGCGCGTGCCGTTCTGCACCACGGTGTCGCCGGCCCGCAGGTGCACGGTCGCCCCGTCGTCGAGCTCGAGGTCGATCTCGCCGGACACGATGTACTCGTAGTCGACGGTGTCGGTGGTGTGCATGCCGGGGTTGTCGGGCTCCATGTGCGCCGCCATGCCCGGGAGGGATTCCTCGAGGGCAGCGAGAGCGGCGGGCACGTCGATGTCGGACGGGGCGAGCGTCGTCTCCGGCGGCACGGTGAAGATCCCGAACCGGAAGCCGCCGAGCGGCGGGAAGTAGTCGTGCGCCGGCGGGGCGCTGCCGTCGTCGGGGAACGACGGCGGCTCGTCTGCACCCCACAGGCGGTGGAACTCGTAGCCCGGCAGCAGGTCGAGGCGGATGCCGTCGACCTCCTCGTCGCTCGCCACCACGGCCTTGCCGTCCGTGTCGTGCCCGGTCACCACCCGACGGATCTCCATGGTCTCGCTCCTTCGTCGTCGCGCCAGGGCGCATGCGTACCACTCGTCGTGCCGCTTGTCGCCGTCGAGCACGCCGTTCCGAGACGTGCGGGTCGAGCGGACCGCCGGCGTCCTTGCCGAGATCCTGCCGCGCTCGGCTCGGGCAGGAGGTGCGGGGAGGTGGGACCGGACGGTCGGGGTCGGCTGATGCCGGTCAGCCGGCCCGGCCCCGACGCCGGGCCACGGCGTCGTGGGCGGCGAAGACGACCCGAGCGGCTCGGAGCCCGCCGGCGACGTCGGGCAGCATCCGGTTCATCACGTAGGCCACCGTCAGCTCGTTCTCCACGTCGACCACCGCCATCGACCCGCCCCAGCCGGCCCAGAACAGCGTCCGGTCGTTCACGCCGATGGGTGTCCCCGGACAGTTGAGGCCGAAGCCGATCCCGTACTCGACCTCGAAGCCGAGGACGAGGTCGATGCCGTGGGCCTGGACCTCGAAGCAGCGCTCGATCGTGGCCGGTTCGAGCAGCCGCACCCCGTTGCGTCGGCCTCTCGAGCCGAGCACCGACACCACCGCGGCGACCGAGCGAGCGTTGCCGTGACCGTTGCTCGCCGGGAACTCGGCCCGCCGCCACCGGTCGGTGTTCACGAACTGCGAGTGCTCGGGCTCGCCGGCCTGCTGGCGGAGGGCGAACTCGGTCCCGTCGCTCGGCTGCTCCAGCTCGTCGGTACGCATCTCGGCCACCCGGGCGAGCTCGGTGTCGGCCAGCCCGATGTGGAAGTCGGCCCCCAGCGGCCCGGCCACCTCCTCCCGGCAGAAGGTCCCGAGCGTGCGGCCGTCGACCCGGCGGACGAGCTCGCCGAGCAACCAGCTCTGGGTGGAGGCGTGGTACCCGGCGGCCGTGCCTGGCTCCCACCACGGCTCCGCGGCGGCGAGGCGGGCGCAGCACCCGTCCCAGTCGTACATCTCGTCCTCGGTCTCGACCGGGGGATCGAAGCCGGGGAGGCCCGCCGTGTGGCTCAGCAGGTGGCGCACGAGCACGTGCTCCTTCCCGGCGGCGGCGAACTCCGGCCAGTGCGACGCCACGGGGTCGTCGAGGGTCAGCTCGCCGCGGTCGTGGAGCACCAGCACGCACAGCGCGCTGATCATCTTCGTCGTCGACCAGACGTTGACGATGGTGTCCCGCTCCCAGGGCTGCGTCCGGGCCACGTCGCGGTGGCCGCCCCACAGGTCGACCACCGTCTCGCCCCGGTGGACGACGGCACACGAGGCGCCCAGGTCGCCGTCGGCGAAGTTGGCGGCGAAGGCCCGCCGCACCGCCGTGAAGGCCGGGTCGCAGTGGCCGTGGAGCTCGGTTGCCGGTTCAGCCGCCACGCAGAGAACCTAGGCGTGTCGGGCAGCCGGTGGACCGGAACCTGGGTAGCGCAGGTTCCCGCCCGTCGGCACCCACGGGGACGTCGCCGCCCACCCGACGACAGGCCGCTCGGTGGGGATGACCACCGAGCTCACGATGCCCCCGGGCTTGCCGACCACGGGTGCGACGAGCAAGATTCATGTAGACGATTGTCGGCCGACTCGGGCCGACCGGGGGACGGGGCGACCGAGCACCGCGGGGTGTCTGGATTGCCGACCAGGAGGAACGATGGTGCTTCAGTCGGATTCGTGGCACGAGGAGCGCATGCTCATCGACGGTGAGCTCGTCGGCGCCGAGGGCGGGGCGGTCTACGACAACATCAACCCGGCCAACGAGGAGGTCATCGGCGTCGCCGCCGACGCGTCTGCGTCCGACGTCGATCGCGCCATCGCCGCCGCCCGCACCGCCTTCGACGAGACCGACTGGTCCCGCGACGTCGAGCTGCGGGTGCGCTGCCTCCACCAGCTCCACCAGGCGCTCCGCGACCACCAGGACGACCTCGCGGAGATCACCATCGCCGAGGTCGGGGCACCCCGAATGTTGATGGGTGGCCCACAGCTCGGCGCGCCGATCGAGTTCCTCCCCTACTTCGCCGACCTGGCGGAGAGCTACGAGTGGATCCACCCCCTCGGCGAGGCCGACACCTTCGCCGGGCGGAGCAACCGGTGGATCGAGCGGGAGGCGGTGGGGGTGGTGGGTGCCATCACGCCGTGGAACTACCCGAACCAGATCAACATCGCCAAGGTCGCACCGGCACTGGCCGCCGGGTGCACGGTGGTGCTGAAGCCCGCGCCCGACACGCCCTGGACGGGCCTCGCCCTCGGTCGACTGGCCGCTGAGCACACCGAGATCCCGCCGGGGGTGTTCAACGTCGTCACCTCGTCGGACAAGACGATCGGCGAGGTGCTCACCACCAGCCCCGACGTCGACATGATCAGCTTCACCGGTTCGACGGCGGTCGGTCGTCGCATCATGGAGGCGGGTGCGGCCACCATCAAGCGGGTCTTCTTGGAGCTGGGGGGCAAGTCCGCCCACATCGTGCTCGACGACGTGGACGACATCGGCGGCGCGTCGGTGGCGGCGGTCTTCGGGATCTGCACCCACGGTGGGCAGGGGTGCGCCACCAGCACCCGGCTGCTCCTGCCCCGGTCGCGCTACGACGAGGGTGTCGAGGCGGCGGCCGCCATGATCTCCACCATGGCCTACGGCGATCCCCAGGACCCCGGCAACCTGACGGGCGCCATCGTCAACCGGGCCCAGCTCGAGCGCATCGACGGGCTCGTGCGCAAGGGCGTCGACGAGGGGGCTCGCGTCGTCGTGGGCGGGGGCATCGCCACGCAGTTCGAGAAGGGCTTCTACTTCCAGCCCACGCTGCTCGCCGACGTCGACAACAACATGGCCGTGGCGCAGGAGGAGATCTTCGGGCCGGTGCTCGTCGTGATCCCCTACGAGGACGACGACGACGCCGTGCGCATCGCCAACGACTCCATCTTCGGCCTCTCCGGCGGTGTGTCCGGGGCCGACCGCGAGCGGGTGCTGCGGATCGCCCGCCGCATCCGCACCGGCACCATGTCGATCAACGGCGGTCTGTGGTACGGCGCCGACGTGCCCTTCGGTGGCTACAAGCAGTCCGGCGTCGGCCGCGAGATGGGTGTGGCCGGCTTCGAGGAGTACCTCGAGCAGAAGGCGATGGCCGAAGCCGTGCCCTGAGCCCGGTGGCCGCCGCCGGCGACGGCCGTCGTCGACCCCCGTGCGGCCGCCCCGGGCCCGACCGATGCGGCGACGGCGCGCCCGGTCAGCGGGCGAGGATGGTGACGGCGGCGGTGCCGGGAGCGCCGTACACCTGGGCGTAGCCGACCCGGGGATCGCCGGGGACCTGCCGCTCGCCGGCCTCGCCGCGCAGCTGGAGGACGAGCTCGTGGATCTGGCGGAGGCCCGAGGCACCGATGGGCTCGCCGTTGGCGATGAGCCCGCCGTCGGTGTTGATCGGCATGGGCCCGTCGATCTCGGTGGCGCCGTCGGCGAGGAGCTTCTCCTGCTCGCCGTCGGCGCAGAAGCCGTTCTCCGCCATGTGGATGACCTCGGCGCCGGCATCGGTGTCCTGGAGCTGGATGACGCCCACGTCCTCGGGGCCGATCCCGGCCCGCTCGAACGCCGCCCGCGACGCGTACACGGTGGGCGAGACGTCCTCGTCGACCGCGGCCCACGGGCTGTTCACCTCGTAGGCGCCGTAGTTCCTGGTGCGGATGGCCGTCGCCTCCACGAACACCGGGGTGTCGGTGTACCGGTGGGCCAGATCGGCCCGGCACAGCACGAGGGCGGCGGCGCCCTCGTCGGGAGCGCAGAACATGTACTGGGTGAGCGGGTGGTTGAGCACCGGCGAGGCGAGGATGTCCTCCTCGGAGACGGCCGTGCGCCGGAACGCCTTCGGGTTGCGCGCACCGTTGCGGTAGTTCTTGGCGGCCACCTTGGCCAGGGTCGCGGCCGAGATGCCGTGGTCGTGCATGTAGCGGTTGATCTTCATGCCGAAGAACTTCGTCGTCACGAACTGGCCGTTCTCGCCGAACCACGCGGGGACGTTCGTGAGCGTCGGGTCCATCTTGAACGAACCCCGCGGGTGTTTGTCCATGCCGACGGCGACGGCGACGTCGGCGTCGCCGGCGATGATGGCGTTGGCCGCCTGCTGGATGGTCGCCGCACCGGTCGCGCAGGCGTTGAACACGTTCATGAAGGGGATGCCCGTCAGGCCGAGCAGCCCGGTGAGGGGATCGGTCTGGGCGACCTCCCAGCTCCCGCCGAAGGCGCACTGGACATCGGACCACTCGGCGCCGGCGTCGGCCAGCGCCAGCTCCACGGCGTCGGCACCCATCTCGAAGGCGGTCTTGTCGCCGAACCGGCCGAACGGGTGCAGCCCGGCGCCGATGATCGCCACCTCGCCCATGGTGTCCTCCTCAGCTGCGGCGGTCGTCGCCGACGGGTGCGAACTCGAAGGTCATGATCTCGTCTCCCTCGTCGTCGACGTAGAAGGGGACGACGGTGAGCTCCACGGTCATCCCGAAGGCCAGCACATCGGGGTCGCTCTCGGTCAGCTTCGACTCGACCCGCACCTGGTCGCCGAGCTGCACCAGCCCGACCCCGAACGGCTCGAACGAGGCCCCGGTCGGGTCGCCGGCGTAGGGCAGCACCGGCGGGAAGCCCTGGGTGGTCCAGGACACGAGCGTGCCCCGGCGCGGCAGCAGGTGCTCTTCCATGGACGCGTGGCCGCACCGCGGGCAGCGGGACTGCCGCGGGAAGGTGACGGCCTCGCAGTCACGGCACCGACCACCCTTGAGCTGCGGCTCGTCGGCCGGCCAGGTGAAGACGTCGCCGAGCGCCTTCTGCATTGGAGACCTCCCCCCCGGCCCCGAGCGGACCGAGCGCACCCTAGCCCCGAAAGATCTAGATGTTCCACCGGCTGACCGGGACCGAGTCCGAGGCGTCGTCGGTGGGCGCCGGGCCTCCGTGGTGCGACGGCGCGGCGTGCCGGCGGGCCTGGTCCACCGTCTGCGGCGGCCACGTCCAGAGCCCGGAGGCCCGAGGCGCGGGCGGTACGATCCGTCGGTTCGGACGACTGGAGTTCGTGGTGGCTGCGGAGCGGAAGCGGGAGTCGAGGATCCGGGAGAAGCCCCAGCAGATCGCCGACGAGCTCCGAGCGCTCATCGTCAGCGGCGAGCTGGCCGAGGGCGACCAGCTCGGACACGAGCCGGAGCTGGTCGAGCGCTTCGGGGTCTCCCGCCCGTCGCTCCGCGAGGCGCTGCGGATCCTCGAGGCCGAAGGCCTGATCACGGTCGTGCGCGGTGTGCGCGGCGGGGTCATCGCCCACGAGCCCGACGAGCGCATGACGGCGCGCACCGCAGCCACGGTCCTGCAGGCCCGCAACGTCCCCCTGGCCGACGTCTTCGAGGCGCGCGCGCTGCTCGAGCCGTTGGCGGCCCGGACGATCGCGTCGTCGCGCCGGCGCCGGTCGGCGGTCAGCGAGCTGCGAGATCTGATCGACGACGAAGCGGCGGCCATCGAGGACCCCGAGGCCTTCGGCCGGACGGCGGGCGCCTTCCACGAGCGGCTGGTGGCGCTGGCGGGCAACCAGACCCTGACCATCGTCGCCGAGATGCTGAACGAGATCCTGGTGAAGGCGGTCGCCGCGGTCAGCTGGGGCGAGGACGTCGTGGGGTCGGTCTCGACGCCGTCGCCTCATCCGCTCCCAGCAGCGGCTCCTCGACCTCATCGGGGACGGCGAGGGGACGGCGGCCGAAGAGCACTGGCGGAGCCACATGGGTGCGATCGGGAAGGCGATGCTGGGGCAGGAGGCCGCCAACGTGGTCGATCTCCTCGACCACCACTGAGGGGCGTCCGGGTGCGCTCCGAGTCGGGCCACCACGGATGACCGCCGATGCCCACGGCCGGCGCCACGATGGTCGTGGTCGCCACGAGGGTCATGGTCGCCCGGTCATGGTCATCGGCTCGGGAAGGATCACAGGATCGAGGAGGAGCACATGGCCGGACCACTCGAGGGCATCAGGGTCGTCGACCTGTCGCAGGTGGTCAGCGGCCCCTGGGCGACGATGCTGCTCGCCGACCAAGGGGCCGAGGTGATCAAGGTCGAGCCGTGCGTCGGCGGCGAGGTCCTGCGACCGCTGACGAACTTCGGCCGCGGCGGCATCAACTCCCTCATCGCCAACAACAACCGGGGCAAGCTGGGGCTCGCCGTCGACCTCGGGTCGCCGCGTGGCGTCGCGACCCTGCGCCGGGTCATCGACACCGCCGACGTGGTCGTGCAGAACTTCCGCCCCGGGGTGGCGGAGCGGCTTGGTCTGGGGTCCGGCGAGCTGCGTTCGACCAATCCGGGCCTGGTCACCTGTGCCATCACCGGCTTCGGTCCCGGGGGGCCCTGGGCGCAGCGGCCCGTCTACGACCCGATCATCCAGGCGATGAGCGGCCACGTCACGGTCCAGGTGAACCCGGACATCCCGTTCCCCGACCTGGTTCGCTCGACCGTGTGCGACAAGGCCACCGCGCTCATGGCCGCCCAGGCGGTGACCGCGGCGCTGGTGGCGAGGGGCCGCACGGGGGAGGGCCAGCACGTCGAGATCGCCATGCTCGACGCCGCCATCGCCTTCTTCTGGCCCGACGGGATGATGGCCGACACGCTCCTCGAGGCCGACGGTTGGGAAGCCCCGCCGGCGGGTCCGACCATGGCCTCGAGCTACCGGCTCACCCGGTGCGCCGACGGGCACCTCGTGTACTGGGTGGTGCAGCCCTCGGACATGTGGAACCTGGCCCGGGCGCTCGGGCACCCGGAGTGGGAGCACGACGAGCGATGGGCCGACGCCGAGGCGCGCCGCGAACCGCAGAACTGGGCCGCGTTCGGGGCGGCGATCGCCTCGGCGTTCGAGGAGCTCGCCGTCGACGAGGCCATCCGCCGCCTCCAGGAGCACGACGTCCCGGTCGGTCCGGTGCTGTCGCTCGCCGACCTGCCGCACCACGAGCAGGTCGTGCACAACGGCATCGTCGTCGAGTGGGAGCACCCCACCGCCGGGCCGCTGCGCCAGGCCGGTCCGGCTGCGCGCTTCTCGGCGACGCCCGTGGCGCCCCGGCTCGGCGTCCCGCTGCACGGCGCCGACACCGACGAGGTCCTGCGCTCGGCGGGCGTCGGCGAGGACGAGATCGCCGAGCTGCGGGCCGACGGCGTGATCGGCGTGCGATCCGCCTGAGCCCCGACCACCGCCGCCCGGAGCCTGCGCGCCGGTCCGTGCACCGCTCGAGGCGCAGCAACGGTGACGAGGTCCGCGCCGGGCTCGAGCGGCGGCACCCTCCCGAGGTCCCCTGACAGCGCGGCGCCGGGCGATCGGTCAGTCGGACGCGAGCAGGCCCGACGCGTCGAGGGCTGCGTCGACGGCGCGCTGCACGCCGCCGGCCCAGAAGACCGAGACGTGCCCGCCGTGGTACCAGTGCAGGGCGGGTTCGTCCCAGTGCCGCCAGATCTCCACCGCCTGGGTCGAGGGCCGGGCGAAGCGGTCGAGGGTGCCGGCGATGACGTACCGGTGCTCGACCGGCACCTGCGGGGTGAGCTGCAGCGGTGACACCGGGCCGTACAGCGGGCGGGCGAGCTCGAACAAGGCTGCGGCGTCGGCCGCTTCGGGGCCCGCCAGCGCCGTTGCATCGCCCATGAGCCCCGGGAGGTCGACGGCGGGCACCAGCAGCACCACCGCGTCGGGCTCGTCGACCGAGGCCACCACGCCGGCCACCAGGCCCCCGAGGGACAGGCCCATCACGGCGAGGGGCTGGCTCGTCCGGGCGCGCAGGTGCGCCATGAGCTGGCGGGCGTCCCACACCGCCTGGCTCAGCCCGTGGACCGTGTCCATGACGTCGATGCTCGGCATCAGCGGTCGGGTCACCGAGCCCGGGTTGCGACGCCCGTGGAACGGCAGCGTGAGCAACGCCACGTTGAGGTCGAGGTCGCGGTGCAGGTGCAGGGCGCGGAACGCCCGCAGGTCGAGCGCGGGCGTTCCCATGCCGAAGCCGTGCAGGCACACGAGCCAGGGTCGGTCGCGCGTGCGGTGCTCGAGGAGGGCGGCTCGGGCGATGCGGTTCTGCTCCCACGCGCCGAACCGCTCGGCGCCCGGCTCGTCGGGGTGGGGTGCATACCGGTCGAGCCAGGTGAGGCTCGTGTAGCGGATGCTCCCGGACCGGCGCCGAGCGGTGCGAACGCGCTCGGGTGCCGGGGGCTCCTCGTGGTAGGTGATCGGTTCGGCGAGCCAGCCCTGCCGCTCGTAGAGGTCGAGGGCCTCGGTGACCTCGCGCTCGATGCGGGCGAGGTCGGCGGGCGACGGTCGGTCACCCATCATCATGGTCAGCCGATGTGCCGCCCGGTCGACGAGGACGTCGCGCCGGACCTGCGCCGAGAGCCGCGACCACGGGCGGGGGTCGGTCTGGGGGTGGGGGATGTGGCCCGACACGGGGCTCCTTCACGACGTCGTGGCACCACTGTGGCAGGGCAGTGCGCTCCGGGCCGAACCGCGTGGTGGTCCCGAACCGCCCGGCGACTCAGCCCGGCGGGAACACCACCTGGCCGGCCACGAGGGTGGTGCGCACCGGCGCGACCTCCAGCACGGAGGGGACGGCTCGCCACGGCACGTCGAGGACGCACAGGTCCGCCGCGGCTCCGACCTGCAGGCGTCGCGGGGATCCCGGCGCTTCGGGTGCGCCGAGGTAGAGCCCGATGGCCGCGGCCGCGTCGAGCGCCTCGCCCGCGCCCAGGACCTGTCCGTCGGCCGTCCGGCGGTGCACGGCGGCGGCGATCGACGGCCACGGGTCGGCCCCGCCGAAGGGCGTCCGTCCCGGCCGCCAGCGCCACCCCGGCGGCGCTGAGGGAGCGGAGCCGGTACAGCGAGCCCACGTCGTCGGGATCGACCTCCCGGAGGTAGTCGTCGCCGCGCTCGGCGACGAAGTGGGGCTGGCTCACGACGGTCACACCGAGCCGTCGCAGCTCGCCGATCAGCTCGGTGGGGATCACCGAGCCGTGCTCGATGCGGTCGCCGGCGACGGTGCCCACGCAGGCGAGCGCGGCGAGCGTCAGCACGAGCTGCACCTGCGTGACGCAGTGGACCGCCACCGGGCGAGCGCCGCCGTGGGCGTCGCGCACCAGGTCCGAGAGCTCGTCGAGGGACGGCAGCTGGGCGTCGTCGAGCAGCACCTTGACCGGCCCCGTCGTCGCGCGGTCGACGTCCGGGGGCACGGCCCCGACCGGAGCCATGAGGTGCAGTCGCTGGGGGACCCCCGCCTGCCGCAGGTCGCGGGCCAGGTCCCGGGCATCGGTGGACGATCCGTCCGGGGTGGCGTCGGTGAACCCCGTGACTCCGCGCGCCGCCGCACCGCGGCCGAAGGCGGCCAAGGACCCTGGGCCGAGCGTGGAGGCCGATCGGAGCAGGTCGTCACGTCGCCAGAGGAGGCCTCGGCGTGCGTCGACGCCGGCGTGCTCCGCGGCGTCGAGCCCGAGGAGGGTGCAGGCCGGCGAGTTGAGCACCCACAGCGCGCCGGTGCGGTGCTGCACCCGCACGGGGACGCCCGGGGGCGAGAGGCGGTCCAGGCGGGAGCGGTCGAGGTCGCCGGCGATCGACGCGTGGTAGCGGACGACGCGGAGCCACTCGCCCGGCGAACGGATCGCCGCGGCGTCGGCCAGCGCGGCGCGCAGCGCCGCCGCACCGTCGAGGTGCGCGGCGTCGACCGAGGTCATGGCGGCGGCCGCGGACCGCAGGTGGACGTGATGGTCGTGCAAGCCCGCCAGCACGGCGTTGCCGCCGGCGTCGACCACCTCCTCGCCCCGGCGCGGGCGCAGCGTCGTGTCGATCTCGACGATGACGCCCCCGTCCACGCGGAGGTCGCGGGTGCCGAGGTCGCGCAGCTGGCCGCGGGCGACGAGCACGCCACCTCCCCTCCGCGCCTCGGAACGGCGCCGGCGTCGGACGATAGCGTGCCCCGATGGCCTCGGCCCCGGACATGGTGACGATCCACGAGATCGCCGGCCTGCGGGTGGGGGTCTGCGATGTCGCCGTCGATGTCGGCATCGATGTCGGCATCGACGAGTGCGACGTGCTCCTGACCGACCAGGACGATCCGCCCCGACCCTGGGTGACGGGCGCCCTCCCCGAGCTCGAGCACGCCGTGCAGGCGTCGCCGGCGGCCGCCGTCGTCCTCTCCCAGGTGCTGCGGGCGACCGAGCACCTCGCCGTCGCCGCCGGCCTGACCGTCGAGTCGCTCGGGTACTCCGTGCTCCAGCACGGTGCGCGCTTCCGGGCGTGGCTGGACGAGCGGCCGTCGCGGCCGCCGCGCCCACCACGGCCCGCGCCCGGGGACCCCGTCCTCCTCCGACGCGTCGACGATCGGCTCGACGTCGTCCTGCAGCGACCCGAGGTCCACAACGCGCTGAGCGCCGCCATGCGAGACGCCCTCATCGAGGCCTTCGAGCTCGTCGACGCCGACCCGGCCATCTCGGCGGTGCACCTGCGCGGCGCCGGGCCGTCCTTCTGCAGCGGGGGACACCTCGACGAGTTCGGCACCGCCCGCGACGCCGGTGCCGCCCACCTGCTCCGGGTCGAGCGCAGCGTCGGCCGTCGCGTGCACGAGCAGCGAGCGCGGGTCACGGCGCACCTGCACGGAGCGTGCGTCGGTGCCGGCATCGAGCTGGCGGCCTTCGCCGGCCGGGTGGTCGCCCGCCCCGACACGCTCATCCGCCTGCCCGAGCTCGGCATGGGGCTCATCCCCGGTGCCGGCGGCACGGTGAGCATCCCGCGACGGATCGGCCGTCACCGCACCGCCTTCCTGGCGCTCACCGGCGGTGCGCTGGACGCCGCCACGGCCCTGCGCTGGGGGTTGGTGGACGAGCTCGACGAGGACGAGGTCGACGAGGACGAGCCCCGCGCCTGCGGGCCCGGGCCAGGCACCGGCCCGGCCGGTGGGTAGCGTCGCCGGCCGATGGATCCGGACCGCCCGCCTGGCCGCGCCGCCATCGTCTCCGGCGGCGCGGGAGGGCTCGGCGCGGCGACCGTCCGCCGGCTGGCCCGCCGGGGCCTCGGTGTCGTCGTGTTCGACCGCGACGCCGACGGCGCCACCGCGGTGGCCCAGGACCTCGCCGGACGTGGCGTCGAAGTCGCCGGCGATGCCACGGCCGACCACGACGTGGCGCGCGCGATCGAGGCGGCATCGTCGCTCGGCGTGCTGTCCGTGCTGGTGAACCTGGCCGGCGGCATCGCCGGCGGCGGCGCCACCGTCGGCCGGGACGGCACGCCGCACGCCAAGGAGCCCTTCGTCCGCACGATCGAGCGCAACGTGACGTCGACGTTCAACGTGATCCGGCTGGTGGCGTCGTCGATGGCTGCGAACCCGCCCGATGAGAACGGCGAGCGAGGTGTCATCGTGAACAGGCGTCGATCGCCGGTCTGGAAGGCCAGCGTGGACAGGTGGCCTACGCCGCGGCGAAGGCGGCGATCCTCGGCATGACCCTGCCGTTGGCCCGCGACCTCGCACCCCTCGGCATCCGTGCCTGCGCGATCGCGCCGGCCACCATGGCGACCCCGGCGGTGCTGCGCCTGCTGGAGCGGCTCGACGAGGACCCGACGGCGGGGATGGTGTTCCCGGCGCGGCTGGGTCGCCCTGACGAGTTCGCCGAGCTCGTGGACGCCGTCGTGCGCAACCCCTACCTCAACGGCGAGAACATCCGCTCGACGGCGCCCTCCGGTTGGCCGGAGGGTAGGTGAGGGCCGCCAGAACATCGTTCCGGTGGAACCGTCAACACATCGTTCCGCTTGTGGAGGTCGATTCCCGCAGGGACATCGTTCCGCTGTTCGCTCGGTCGGTCATATTGACCGAGCGAGGAGCGTTGGGTGTCCGAGGAAGAACTGCGCAAGGAGGCGGTGCGGCGCCGGTTGGCGGGCGACAGCCCGACCGAGATCGCCGAAGCGCTCGGGCGGACGACTCGGTGGGTACGCAAGTGGGTCGCCCGCCATGACAACGAGAGCGGCAACGACCAGTGGGCCGAGTCCCGATCCCGGGCGCCACGGTCATCGCCGACCCGGACTCCCGACGAGCTCGAAGCGCTGATCCTCGACGCCCGGTCCCGGTTGGTCGCGAACCCGAGAGCCCAGTACGGGGCCCTCGCGATCCAGTGGGAGCTGCGCCGGGTCGGTGTCGATCCGATCCCGCCAGCGCGGACCATCGAGCGGGTCCTGGCCCGGGCCGGCGTCAGCCGGCCTCGCCGCCGCCAGCCGGGCTACGTGCCCAAGGGTGTGCCGTATCCGGCACCGGTGAGCGTCGAGCCGGGCACGACCCACCAGATCGACATGATCGGGCCACGCCACCTCTTCGGCGCAGCGAAGTTCCACGCCCTGAACCTGATCGATGTCGGCTCGCACCTGGCCGGCAACGACATCGTCACCGAGCTGCGCCCGCCGCTGTTGGCCGCGTCGCTGGCGGGGATTTGGACCGAGGTCGGGGTCCCGGCGGTCGCGCAGTTCGACAACCACGCCAACTTCCGCGGTGGGATCCAGCCGGCGTGGCAGTACTTCAGCCCGATCGTCGCGACGTGCCTCGACCTCGGGGTGACGCCGAGGTTCATCCCTGTGCGCGAACCGTGGCGCAACGGGATCGTCGAGCACTTCAACGACGTGTGGGACAAGTCGTTCTTCCGGACCGAGGTCTTCACCAGCATCGATCACCTCCGCGCCGAGAACGCCGCGTTCATCGCGTTCCACAACACCCACCACCGCTACTCCGCCCACGGCGGCGCCACCCCGAACCAGATCTGGGACGGACGGCTCCACCGGCCGCTCTCGACCGCCTACCGGCCACCGACCCGGCTACCAGCCCAAGGCCGAATCGAGGTCGTCCGCTACGTGCGCTCGAACCGCCGGGTCGACCTGTTCGGCAAGCGCATCACCGTCGCCGAGGACCAGACCCACCAGTACGTCACCGCGATCATCAAGGTCCGCGCCAAGCGCGTCATCGTCGTGACCCTCGACGGCGAGATCATCCACGACGGCGACTACAACCTCGCCCGCACCCTCCGATGACCGGAACGATGTCCTGGCGGAACCCCACCTCCACCGGCGGAACGATGTCCTGACGGCAACCCGACCTCCTACCGAGCGGAACGATGTCCTGGCGGGTGAGAGGTAGGCGACCGCTGGCTCAGCGGGACCGCTGCGGTCCCGACAAGCCGATGGCGTTGGCCCACAGCCGGGTCAGCTGGTCGACCACGGTGTCGAGGTCGTAGGTCCCCCAGCCCTCGATCAGCCACAGCTCGGCGACCCTGGCGACCATCGACCCCAGTGCCAGCGCGGCGATCTCCGGGTCGATGGCCGGGTCGGCCTGGCCGGCCTCCTGCAGCTGCCGGATCGACCGCTCGGCCCGCTCGGCGAAGTGCTTCTGGCGCCGCATCCGCGCATCGCTCACGTGGGCGTCGTAGCGCGACACCTCCTCGATGACGCCCATGATCTTGCCGTTGTCGCGGTAGCGCTCCAGGTAGCTCCGGTTGGCGTGGCGGATCCGGTCCAGCTCGCCCGGTGCTGCCGCCGAGCCGCCCTGCTCCGGCCGGGCAGGAGCGAGCAGGCGCTCCTCCTGCAGGTCCGCGACCTCTCGGAAGACCTGCTCCTTCGAGTCGAAGTAGTGGTAGAAGGCGCCGTGGGAGAGGCCGGCCCGCTCGGCGATGTCGGAGATCCGCGCCTCGAGGAACCCGGTCTCCTCGAACACCGCCTTGGCGGCGTCGAGCAGCCGGGCCCTGGTCTCGGCCCCCTTGCGCGAGCGAGGCGCCGCGCCCGCCCCGTCCTTGCGTGCCGCCGGACCTGACATGTGGTGTGGCCCCCTGCTCGGTCGACCGACGCCCGCTGCCACCGGCTCGGCCCATTCCCTTCTTCGACGTCGATGTCGAGAACTTGACTAGGGTACGGGCTGCCACCCGGGGGAACCAGCTCGACAGCGAACTGGGCGGGGGATGCCGAGGAGGGCGTGTGAGCCAGATCCCCTTCGCCGACGAGGTCTTCACCTGGCCATCGGCCGAGCCCCAGCTCATCGGCGCGCGCTGCGACGCCTGCGGCGCCGTGACCTTCCCGTTCCAGTCGTCGTGCCCGCGGTGCGGCGGCGAGACGATGCGCCGGCACCTCCTTCCCCGGCAGGGGACGCTGTGGACCTTCACGACCCAGGAGTTCCTCCCCAAGGAGCCCTACGCCGGCGGTGAGACCCTCGAGACGTTCCGTCCCTACGGGGTGGGCGTCGTGCAGCTCGGCGACGAGGTCCGCGTCGAAGCGCGCCTGACCGAGAGCGAGCCCGCCAACCTCCACATCGGCATGGAGGTCCAGCTGGCGATCGTGCCCTTCCGAACCGAGCCCGACGGGACCGACGTGATGGTCTTCGCCTTCGAGCCGGTCTGACCCGAGCTGCCCTCCAGGAGACAGGACATGAACGACGTCGCCATCATCGGGGTCGGGCTGCACCCCTTCGGTCGCTTCGGCGACAAGTCGGCGATCGACATGGGGGCCGACGCCGTGCGGGCGGCGTTGGCCGATGCCGGCGTGCAGTGGAAGGACGTCCAGTTCGCGTTCGGGGGCAGCTTCGAGGTCGACAACCCCGACGCCGTCACGGGCCGGTTGGGCCTCACCGGCATCCCGTTCGTCGACGTCTACAACGGCTGCGCGACGGCGGCCAGCGCGCTGCAGCTCACGTCCGATGCCATCCGGTCCGGTCAGTACGACCTCGGGGTCGCGGTGGGCATGGACAAGCACGAGCCGGGCGCCTTCACGTCCGATCCCGTCGACTACGGGGCGCCCCCGTGGTACGGCGAGATCGGCCACTTCCTGACCACCAAGTTCTTCGCCATGAAGATCAACCGGTACATGCACGACCATGCGATCTCGGCCCGGACCCTGGCCCGCGTGGCCGCCAAGAACTACCGCAACGGTTCCCTGAACCCGAACGCCTTCCGCCGCAAGGTGCTGTCCGAGGACGAGATCCTCGGCTCGCGGATGCTGAACTACCCGCTGACGCAGTACATGTTCTGCGCGCCCGACGAGGGCGCCGCGGCCGTCGTGCTGTGTCGGGCCGACCTGGCCAAGCAGTACACGGCGTCACCCGTCTACCTGCGGGCCAGCACCGTGCGGACGCGCCGCTACGGCGCCTTCGAGGTGCACGCGTCGTGGGCGGCGGTCGAGCAGGACGCGGCCCCGACGGTCTACGCGTCGCGGGCGGCCTACGAGCAGGCCGGTATCGCTCCCGAGGACGTCGACGTGGTGCAGCTGCAGGACACCGACGCCGGCGCCGAGGTGATCCACATGGCGGAGAACGGCTTCTGCGCCGACGGCGACCAGGAGAAGCTGATCGCCGAGGGAGCGACCGAGATCGGCGGGAGCCTTCCCGTCAACACCGACGGCGGGCTCATCGCCAACGGCGAGCCGATCGGCGCCAGCGGGCTCCGGCAGGTGCACGAGCTGGTCCACCAGCTGCGCGGCACGGCCGGCGACCACCAGGTCCCCGGGACACCCCGCGTGGGATACGCCCAGCTCTACGGCGCGCCCGGTACCGCCGGGGTGTCGATCCTGACCACCTAGTCGTCGCCGCTGGCCATGGATCACGTCGGCTCACTGCTTCTGGGACTCGGGAACGGCGCCGTGTTCGCGGCGATCGCCGTCGCGCTGGTCGTCACCTACCGGAGCTCCGGCGTCATCAACTTCGCCACCGGCGCCATCGCCTTGTACGTCGCGTACACGTACGCGTCGCTGCGGCGCGGCCAGCTGCTCGTCCTCGTCCCGGGGCTGCCCACCTCGATCGACCTCGGGCAGCCGCTCGGGTTCTGGCCGGCGCTGCTCATCTCGCTGGTCGTCGCCGCCCTCGTGGGGGCCGTGCTGTACCTGCTCGTGTTCCGCCCGTTGCGCGAAGCGCCCGAGCTCGCCCGGGCCGTGGCGTCCCTCGGCGTGCTCGTCGTGATCCAGAGCACGATGGCGATCCGCCTCGGCACCTCGGCGGTCAGCGTGGCGCCCATCTTCCCGACCGGTCGGTGGCAGCTCGGGTCGGCGCCCATCCTCGCCGACCGCGTCTACCTGGCGGTCACGATCGCGCTCCTCACCGCGGCGCTGGCTGCCGCCTACCGGTACACGAAGTTCGGCCTCGCCACCCGGGCCGTGGCCGAGACCCAGAAGGGCGCCTACATCTCCGGCGTGTCACCCGATCGGGTGGCGCTGCTGAACTGGATGATCAGCGCCGTGGTCGCCGGCGTGGCCGGTGTCCTGATCGCGCCGGTGAGCCCGTTGACCCCGGTCACCTACACCCTCTTCATCGTGCCGGCGCTGGCCGCCGCGGTGGTCGGCCGGTTCCAGTTCCTGTTGCCGGCGGCCGCCGCCGGTCTGGCGATCGGGATGCTGCAGTCCGAGGCGACCTCGCTGGCCCAGAGCTACGACTGGCTGCCCCGCACCGGGCTGTCCGAGCTGGTGCCCCTGATCGTCATCATGGTCGCCCTGCTCTTCTTCCCGAGCCGGCTGCCGAGCCGGGGCGAGATCGTCCGGAGCTCGCTCGGCCGGGCCCACCGCCCTCGCTCGTTCCTGCTCCCCACCGTGGTGGGTGCCGCCGTCGGCCTGATCGCCCTGCTCGTCACGTCGGGGACCTGGCGGGCCGCGATCATCCTCACCTTCATCACGGCCATCCTCGCCCTGTCGCTCGTCGTGGTCACGGGGTACGCCGGTCAGGTCTCGCTGGCCCAGCTCGCCCTCGCCGGGACCGCCGCCTTCTCGCTCAGCTTCTTCACGCAGAGCTGGAACCTCCCCTTCCCGCTGGCGCCGCTGCTGGCGTGCTGGGTGGCGACGGCCATCGGGTTCGTCGTCAGCCTCCCCGCGCTACGGGTCCGCGGGCTGATGCTCGGCGTGGTGACGCTCGCGCTCGCCTACGCCATCGAGGCGGTGTGGTTCCGCAACACCCAGATCGTCGGGACCGGTGGAGCCCACGTGACCGATCCCTCGCTGTTCGGGATCGACCTCAGCGTCGGCATCGGCAAGGAGTTCCCGCGGCTCGAGTTCGGGTTGCTGTGCCTGGTCACCCTGGTCGCGGTGGCCTTCGGGGTGGCCAAGCTGCGCACCAGCCGGTTCGGCTCCGCCATGCTCGCCGTGCGGGCCAACGAGCGATCGGCCGCAGGTGTCGGCGTGAACGTCGTCGCCGTGAAGGTCACGAGCTTCGCCCTGGCGTCGTTCATCGCCGGCCTGGCCGGGTGCCTCCTCGCCTACCACCAGACCACGGTGAGCTACGACTCCTTCACCGCGCTCGGCGGGCTCTCGGTCCTCTCCACCGCCTACCTCGCCGGTCTCACCTCGGTGTGGGGCGGCATCACCGCGGGCATCCTCGGAGCCTCCGGCATCCTGTTCGTGACGCTCGACCGCTTCGTCGACCTCGGGGAGTGGTTCCCGGTGGTCACGGGTGTCGCGCTCGTCCTCACCCTGATCTTCCATCCCGAGGGCATCGCCAGCTTCGGTCACCGGGTCTCGGACTGGCTCGCCACGCGGCGAACGTCGAAGCAGGCGGCCACCCGTGGGCCCGAACCGGTCGACACCACCCCGCCGGTACCGGCGGCTGCCGTCGTGGCACCCGGTGAGCCGGTGCTGGCGGTCGAGGAGCTCTCGGTGCGCTACGGGGGGGTCCTCGCCGTCGGCTACGTCTCCCTGCAGGTGGAGGCGGGTGCCATCGTCGGGCTCATCGGCCCGAACGGGGCGGGCAAGACCAGCGTCATCGACGCCATCACCGGGTTCACCCCGGCCAGGGGGAGGGTGTGCCTGGCCGGTGCCGACGTCGACGGCCTGCCACCGCACGGACGGGTGCGGGCGGGGGTCGCCCGGACGTTCCAGGCGCTCGAGCTGTACAACGACCTGACCGTCGAGGAGAACCTGAGCGTCGCGGTGCTCGGCGCCGATCGACAGCATCGCCATCACGCCGTCGGACGGGCCCTGCGGCGGCTCGGCATCGAGGACCTGCGCGATCGTCCCGCCGGCGAGCTCAGCCAGGGCGAGCGGCAGCTGGTGTCCGTGGCCCGGGCTTGCGTCGCCGACCCGCAGGTGCTGCTCCTCGACGAGCCCGCCGCCGGATTGAACCCCACCGAGACGGCGGTGCTCGGTGAGCGGGTCCGCGAGATCAGCGCCGACGGCACCGGTGTGCTCCTCGTCGACCACGACGTGCGGTTCGTCCTCGACGTGTGCCAGCACATCTACGTCCTCGACTTCGGCCGGGTCATCGCCGAGGGGTCCGGCGACGACATCCGGTCGAGCGCGGCGGTGGCCGAGGCCTACCTCGGCGGCGCCTACGGCAGCGAGGCCGAGACGTGACGACCGCCGTCCTGTCCTGTGTCGGTCTCACCGGGGGCCACGGGTCGATCACGGTCTTCCGCGATCTGGACCTGGAGGTCTCGTCGGGCCGGGTCTTCTCCTTGCTGGGACCCAACGGCGCCGGCAAGACGACCCTCCTGCTCACCCTCGCCGGTCTGCTCCCGCGCCAGGCCGGTCGGGTGGCGGTCGACGGGGTCGAGCTGCACAGCGGCCAGGCCCGTGCCGCCAACCGGGCGGGGCTGGTCCTCGTCCCCGACGACCGTGCGCTGTTCACCACCCTCACCACGGAGCAGAACCTGCAGATCGCCCGTCGGTCGGACGGCCCGTCGGCCCGCGACCTGCTCGACGTCTTCCCCGCCCTCGAGAAGCGGTGGAAGGTGCCGGCCGGCGACCTCTCGGGTGGCGAGCAGCAGATGCTGGCCATGGCCCGGGCCCTGATCCAGCAGCCCAAGGTCGTGCTGATCGACGAGCCCAGCCAGGGTCTGGCCCCGCTCGTGGTCGAATCCCTGTTCACGGCCGTGCGCCGGGTCGCCGACGACCTGGGCACGGCCGTCCTGCTCGTCGAGCAGCACGTCGAGCTCGCCCTCGACGTGGCCGACGACGCGGCCGTGCTGCAGCGTGGGCGGGTGGTCCTGCAGGCCGCCGCCGACGAGGTCCGCGACCGCTACGAGGAGCTCGAGCAGGCCTATCTGGGCGGCACCGGCCCGTTCGCCGAGCCGGAGCCGTGAGCCGCCGTTCGCGAGAACAGACGTCGTCGTCATTGAAGTGATAGTTTCGAATCCGTAATAATGTCGTCCTTGCCCGTCGGTGCTGGCGCCGGCGGAGCACTGGCGCTGGACCTTGGGGGGGCTATGCGAGATCGGGCCAACACGCGGACGCCGTCGGGGGGGCGACGCACCGGAGTCGCCCTCGTGGCCGCCGTGCTGCTCGCCGTGGCGGGGTGCGGCACCTCGGACTCGGGCGGCAGCGCCAAGGGCGCCGGCGACACGCTGAAGACGGAGACGGCGACCGACCTCCTCGGACCCGAGAAGAAGGCCACCGGCGAGCCGGTCAAGATCGGGCTCGTCTCGGACGGCGCGACGTCGGCGTTCGACAACACCGACGAGCTGCGCGCCGGTGAGGCGACGGCGCAGTTCTTCAACGAGCACAGGGGCGGCATCGCCGGTCGACCGGTCGAGCTCATCACGTGCTCGACGGGGGGAACGCCGGACGGGGTCCGCAACTGCGCCAACGAGATGATCCAGAAGGACGCCCTCGTGGTCGCCCAGTCGCAGTCGATCCTGACCGGCCAGCTGTGGGACGCGCTCCATCCCGCCGGGGTGCCGACCTGGTTCACCCAGGCACAGGGGGACCAGATGGAGGTCGACAAGCAGAGCACCTTCATCGTCTTCAACCCGCAGGCGGTCTTCTTCGGCCTGCCCGTGGCCGTGGCCGAGGCGAACAAGGTGAAGAAGATCTCGTTCGTGGTCATCGACGTGCCCCAGGCGGTCGAGATCATCACCAACGGCGGCGGCGACCTGTTGAAGAAGGCCGGCTACGACTACGACGTCGTGCGGGTCCCCATCGGCACGGCCGACATGACCGCGCAGATGCAGCAGGTGGCCACGAGCGGCGCCGGCGTGGTCCAGGTGATCGGCAACGACGCCTTTTGCATCTCGGCCTTCCAAGGCCTGAAGGCCGTGTCCTACACGGGGTCGATCACCGCCATCAGCCAGTGCATCACCAACGCGACGCGAGAGGCGATGCCGGGCGGGCTCCAGGGGATCAACGTCATGTCGACGCTGGCGCTGGGCGTGCCCGACGATCAGACCTACCAGCTCTACCAGGCGGTCATGACCAAGTACGGCAGCAAGGTCACCGACGTGAACAACCTCACCTCGCTCGGCGGCTACGGCGCCGTCGCCTCCCTGCTCACCGCCCTGCAGGGCCTCCCCGCCGGCAGCGTCACCCGCGACGCGGCGGTCCAGGCCATCCGGGCCATGCCGAAGTCGCCCTACCCGGGAGGCGGGGGGATGACCTACCAGTGCAACGGCCAGGCCGACCCGCCGAAGCCGCCGGTGTGCACCAACCAGTGGCTGCGGACCGAGCTCGACGCCAACGGCCTGCCCACGACCTACACGGTCGAGGACTCCACCAGCCTGCTGACCACGGGCTGATCGCCTCCAGGGACCAGAGCAGAGGACACGACATGCGCTTCGGACTGGACGTCGCCCAGCAACGGGTGTCCTGGGACGAGCTCGTCCGCCGTGTCCAGCTGGCCGAGGAGCTCGGCTTCGAGGGCGCGTGGGGCTTCGACCACTTCCAACCGATGTACGGCGAGGGACCCGGTGAGACCTTCGAGGGCATGACGACGCTCGCCGCGCTGGCCGGCGTCACCTCTCGGATCCGGCTCGGCCTCCTCGTCACCGGGGTGACCTACCGCCACCCGTCGGTGTTGGCGGCGCAGGCGGTCACCATCGACCACGCGTCGCACGGCCGGCTCGTCCTGTCGCTCGGCGCCGCGTGGTTCGACAAGGAGCACCACGAGCTCGGGATCCCGTTCCCGCCGCTCGGTGCGCGCTTCGACCTGCTCGAGGACGCCCTCGAGATCGTGACCCGGCTCTTCACCGGCGACGTGGTCGACTACGAGGGCAAGGTCGTGTCGTTGCAGGGTGCCCGACTCCGCCCGACGCCCGTCCAGCAGCCCCACCCACCGATCTGGATCGGGGGAGCGGCCCAAGCGCACGTTGCCGCTGGCGGCGAGGTTCGCCGACGTGTGGCACGCCTTCGGGACCCGCTCGCTGCAGGAGGCGTCGGCGAGGCTCGACGAGCTCGCCGTCGAGGCGGGTCGGGAGCCGTCGGACATCCTGCGGGCCGGGTCCCTGTCCCTCGAGGACCTCGATGCCGCTCGCAAGCACGCCGGCCGGTGGCGCGACGCCGGCTACGGCTATCTGGTCTGCGGTTGGCCCGAGGCCGGCGCAGCCCAGGTGGAGCGCTTCGTCAGCGAGGTCATGCCCGACGTCACGGGGTGACGAACTCCGCCGACCGACGGCGGAACCGCCACCACCCGTCCTCCTCGTGGCGCAGCTCGTCGTCGTAGCGCCCGACGAGCTGGATGGCCCATCCGGTCTCGCCCATCAGGAGGAACACCACGTCGCTGGTGGCTCGCGCCGCGTGCTCGTCCCAGTCGGTGACGAGGGTGTTGACCACCAGGTGACGCTGCGGTCGCCGCGGCGTCCAGGCCCCGTAGGCCGCTCGCAGCGCCTCGTAGCCCTCGTGCCGGCCCAGGCCGGGGATGTCGCACACGCCGTCGACGCAGAAGGTGGCCACGACGTCGTCGGTCCGGCCGTCGTCGAGCGCCTGGGTGTAGGCCGCGAGGGCGGCCTTGACGCCCTCGACCACGTCGGCGTAGGTGGCCACGCCCGACGCCTCAGAACCCGAGGTCGACGATGGGCCGGTCGAAGGGGTACACGTTGACCGATGCCAGCGCCGGGAGCAGGCGGTCGTGGGGGAGGCCGGCGAGGAAGCCGTCGATCGTTCGCTGGAAGTTCGAGATGTGCCCTTCGAGCTCGGCCGACAGACGCATGTACTCGAAGCTCTTGGCATGCAGGCCGCGCTGCTGCTTGGGCAGGTTCGAGAAGTCCTGTGCCGGGATCGGCGGCCATCGAGCATCGTCTGGCTCCCACGGCTCGGGTGGCGCGGGCGACTCCCGCACCTCGCCTTCTCGCGGGCGGGTGAGCGACCAGATCTCCATGAGCGTCTCCTCCGGCCCCAACGGGCGGAAGCGGTAGGACGACGCGCTGCTGTACATCGGCAGCACGAAGAAGTTCGGGAAGCCCTGGAAGAACTCGAGGTTGATCCCCTGTGCGGCGAGCTCGTTGATGTCGGGGATGTCGGCCCCGCGCTCGCGGTGCCAGCTCGTGACCGCGTCGTTGAGCGTCCGGTTCCAGGTCTCCCGGGCCGATGCCGCGTCCGCCGGGAGCTCGGTGCCGCGGAGGCTCTCGGCGATGCGCACGTCGTCGGCGTGGACCATGCCGGCCATGCCCTCGTTCATCGCTCGCAGGTACTGGATGTCGGCCTCGATGAACGCCTGCGGATCGAACGGTTGGTCCTGGCGCAGCCCGTACCGGGTGGGGATGACCAGCTGGGGGTGCGTCTCGACGACGTGGTAGCTCTCGACGAACGCCTCGATCGCCAGCTTCCAGTTGACGGGCAGGCGGCAGGCGTACCACCACTCGGCCCGCAGCGACTCGAACCTCCAGGTGTCGAGGATGGAGGCGAAGGGCTCGAGGCACTGGCGCAGCGGCGGCGCCTCGGGATCGAGGTTGATCCAGGCGCAGCCCCCCCACGTCTCGCACCGCACGGGCGTCAGGTCGAGCTCGCCGGGCTCCCGGTTGTGGTCCGAGAAGGTCCGTGCCCGCGACACGAAGGTGTTCGTGCCGTCCGGCGCGTAGCACCAGCCGTGGAACGGGCAGGTGAAGCCGTCCTGGCACCTGCCGCGACCCTCGGCGACCTTGACGCCGCGGTGCCGGCAGGCGTTCTGGAAGGCTCGCACGCCCAGGTCCTCGGTGCGCACCACCACGACCGACTGGTCGAGGACCTCGTACTCGACGAAGTCGTGGGCCTCCGGGATCTCCTCCAGCCGGCACGCCATCTGCCAGACCCGGGGCCAGAGCAGCTCGGCCTCCAGCTCGAAGAAGCCCGGATCGACGTAGCGCTGCTTGGGCAGCCGGTCCGGCAGCTCCACCGCGAAGGGGACCGGCAGCCCCGCCCGCTCCTTGTCGAGGATCGCCATGGGGCTCCGGACCTCCTGCGCTGCGCCGGTCGCCTGTGCTCGGCCGGGAAGCATACTACCATCAGAGTAGAACGCCATTCTCAGGAGGCCACGATGACGCCACGCGGACGACGCCGATGACCTCGAGCGGGGAGCCGGGTGACGCCCGCGACGCTCGTCCGGTCGAGGTCGGTCCCGAGGTCGACGTCCTGGTCGTCGGGGCCGGCGTCACCGGGATCTACCAGCTGTACCGCGCCCGGGAGGCCGGGTTCACCGTCCGCCTCGTCGAGGCGGGCGGCGGTGTGGGGGGCACCTGGTACTGGAACCGCTACCCCGGGTCCCGCTTCGACTCCGAGAGCTACACGTACGGCTACCTCTTCTCGCGCGAGCTGTTCGAGGAGTGGGTCTGGCACGAGCACTTCGCCCCGCAGGCCGAGACCGAGCGCTACCTCAACCACGTGGTGGACCGGTTCGACCTGCGACGGCACATGCGCTTCGGCGCCCGCGGGTCGCCGCGGTCTGGGACGAGGCCGCCGGCCGATGGAGCGTCACCACCGACGACGGCACCACCTCCCGGCCCCGGTTCCTCGTGGCTGCCACCGGGGTCCTGTCGGTCCCGTACGTCCCCGACATCCCCGGCCGCGAGGACTTCCGCGGCGTCCAGCACCACACCGGGCGCTGGCCGGAGGACCCGGTCGACCTGGCGGGCAAGCGGGTGGCCGTGGTCGGGACCTCCTCGAGCGGCGTCCAGGTCGTCGCCGCCGTCGTCGACGAGGTCGCCGAGCTCACCGTCTACCAGCGCACCGCCAACTGGTGCACGCCGCTGAACAACCGGCCCATCACCGCCGAAGAGCAGGTGCAGCTGCGAGCCGACTTCGAGGAGCTGCGGGAGGTGCTG
Organism: Acidimicrobiales bacterium; assembly: GCA_041394145.1. Taxonomy (GTDB): domain Bacteria; phylum Actinomycetota; class Acidimicrobiia; order Acidimicrobiales; family Acidimicrobilacustridaceae; genus JAWKIW01. The sequence continues at coordinate 116,256 of JAWKIW010000010.1, read as the reverse complement.
AACACCTCGATGCACGGCTTCCACCACCCGGTCAACACCCGGTGTGCGTTCGACGACTCGGCCGAGGAGCGGCAGGCCTTCTTCGAGCGCATGTGGAACAGCCCGGGCTTCATGAAGTTCACCAGCAACTACTCCGACATCTTGTTCAACGCCGAGGCGAACGACGAGTGGTGCGCGTTCATCGCCGACAAGATCCGCACCATCGTCGACGACCCCGACACGGCCGAGAAGCTGATCCCCCGCGACCACCGCTACGGCGAGAAGCGGCCTCCCTACGTGGCCGGCTACTTCGAGGCGTTCAACCGGCCGCACGTGTCGCTGGTGGACCTGCGCGAGACGCCCATCGTGCGGGTCACCGAGACCGGCATCGAGACGACCGATGCCGTGCGCGACCACGACGCCATCGTCTGGGCGACCGGGTTCGACTTCGGGACGGGCGCCATGGCCCGCATGGGCATCCGGGGCCGTGACGGCCTCGCCCTGGAGGAGCACTGGGCCGATGGCCCCACGACGTTCCTCGGCGTGCAGACGGCGGGGTTCCCCAACCTCTTCTTCCCCGGCGGGCCGCACGCCGCCGCGGGCAACAACCCCCGCTACAACGGCGACCAGGTCGACTTCGTCACCGCCCTGCTGGTACGGGCGCGCCAGCGCGGCTGCGAGGTCGTCGAGGTCACGCCCGAGGCCGAGGCGCGCTGGACCGGCATGGTCGACAAGGCGGCCTCCAGGACGCCCTTCGGCACGATCGGCCAGTACGTCGGCGGCAACATCCCGGGCAAGCCTCGCCGCTACCTGCTCAACGCAGCCGGCCGCCCGAAGCTGTTCGAGGTGATCGCCCAGGTGGTCGACAGCGACTACGCCGACTTCCGCATGACGCCCGCCACCTCGCCGGCCGCGGCCGGCTCCTGACACGCGGAGGGCACGGTCCGCCGCTGGCGCGAGGGGATCACACCGTGGCGATCGGGGTCACGGGAGACCCGACGGCACCGGGCAGGCGCAGCGGGGGTGCCGTGAGCAGGAACCGGCTCCGCCCGTGGTCGCGCAGCCAGGCCGCCAGCTCGTGCAGGTACCACATCTCGCCGAGCGGGACGCCGAGCTTGAACAGGCACAGGTGGTGGATGGGCAGGAACGAGTGCCGGCTCGGGTCGCGGTCCTTGCCGAGCAGGCCCTCGACCGCGTAGTTGTCGGCGACCAGCGCCGAGATCTGCGACGCGGCGATCCAGTCGAGCAGCGCCTCGTCACGCGCGTCCAGGTAGGTGCACAGGGTGAAGATCCGGGCCGGGTCGGGGTCGCGGTCCATGGCCAGGATCTCGGTGGCGAAGCCGGTGTGCAGCACCAGCACGTCGCCCGGCTCGACGACGACGTCGTCGGCCGCCATGACCTCCTGGAGCGTGGCCAGGTCGACGCCCCGCCAGTCGTGGCCCAGGTGGTGGGCGAGGTCCACCAGGACCCCCCGCCCCTGCACGCCGTGGAAGGCCATGTGCTCCATGCCGAGGTGGTGGGCGAAGCCGCCGTGGCCGGTCCCGTCGCCCCGGGCGTCGCTGGCGGGGCCGACCAGGTCGACGCCGGCGCGGTAGCCGTTGTAGTAGACGGCCTCCTCGACGCCGTCGGCGTCGGCGTCGAACTCGGCGCCCACGTGGGCGAGGGAGTCCCACTGCGTGGAGTACTGCAGGGACAGGGTGACCACGTCATCGGCCCACACGTCGACGTACTTGGGGTCGCCGTAGTCGGGCATGGCGCTCATGCGGACGTTGTAGAAGGTGCCGGCGTTGCCGTCCATGTCCTCGGTGGGCGCCAGCCGAGGTGGGTGGCGCCGCTGGTTGAGGGCGTTGCCACCGGGGACGTCGAGGGGCAGGCTCAGGCAGAAGCTGACCCCGGCCCGGACCTCGGCCACGCCCTGGAGGACCTTGTCGGGGGTCATCAGGTTGATGCGGCCCAGCTCGTCGTCGTCGCCCCAGTCGCCCCAGGTCGAGCCGGGCGGCCGCTGCGTCCATCGCGTCGCCACCGTGCACCTCCTCCAGGCCGTGACCCGCCGGCGGGACGGGACGGCCGTCGTCTCGGGTCGGGCCGTTGTCTCGTCCCGATCGATTGGTCTAGCCTCGCGCGAAAGAGATTCGCGATTCTCGCGAACGACGTTTCCGGACGGTGCCGCCTCCCGCCGCCGCGCTGGGTCGGCCCGGGCCGACGTGATGGGGGATCCGAGGATGATCGAACCGTGACGACCACCGACACGACGCCCGAGGACTTCGTCGTCTCGGCCGACGGTCACCTGCTCGAGCCGATCGACCTGTTCACGACCCGCCTCCCCGAGGACCTGCGCCACCTGGCGGTGTGGGAGGAGGAGTTCGAGATCGAGCCGCTCGTCGAGGGCGGTGCCACGGTCTTCCGGAAGCTGCACACCCCGGGGTTCGAGGGCTGGACGGTCTCGCGGTATCGCCAGACCCAGGGACGGACACCCGAGGGGATCCCGACCTCATCCTCGAGGACATGGACCTCGACGGCGTCGACGCCCAGGTGCTGCACCCCAACCTCTCGCAGTTCGGCCTGTTCACCGACCACCACGAGATGTCGATCGCCCACGCCCGGGTCTACAACGACTACGTGCTCGAGCGGTTCGGACCGTACTTCCACCGACTCGCTCCCACCGCACCGATCCCCCTGACCGACATCGACGACGCCGTCGCCGAGATCGAGCGGGTCGCCGCCGGCGGGTTCCGGGCGGTGCTCCTGCCGGCCATGGCGCCGCGGCCGTACTACCTGCGCGACTACGACCCCGTGTGGGCGGCCATCCAGGCGAGCGGGATGAGCGTCTTCGTGCACACCCAGACCGGCGGGATCAAGGTCGACGACCCCGAGGCGCTCACGCTGAAGGTCATGATGGAGAACGCCCAGCAGGTCAACCAGCCCATGACCGAGAAGATGGCGGCCAAGCGGATGGTCACCCAGGCCGTCATGCAGCCGATCATCCCCCAGCAGCTCATCTGCCAGCTGATCGGCGGCGGGGTGCCCGAGCGCTTCCCGGACCTGCACTTCTCGCTGATCGAGTTCAACGCCTACTGGCTGTCGTCGCTCGTGGGCTCGATGGACAAGTGCTGGGTCACCGGCATCGGTCAGGACGCCGACTGGTGGATCGGCGTGTGGGACGACGACCGCCCCGACGACGACCAGCCCGGCATGGCCCAGCTGTTCCGCCTCAACGAGAAGTGGCCCTACCCCCTGATGCCGAGCGAGTACGTGCAGCGCCAGTTCCACGTGTCGTTCCAGGACGACCCGGTGGCCGTCGCCTGCCGGAACATCACGGGCGTGTCCACCATCGTCTGGGGCAACGACTACCCCCACGCCGAGGGCACGTGGCGCCGGAGCCGGGAGCTGCTGGCGCAGCAGATGGCGGGGGTGCCCGACGACGAGCGCAAGGCGATGGTGGGCGGCACCCTCGCCGGGTTGCTGGGGTTCGCGCCCTCGGCCGCGTGAGCGCGGCGGCGGTCGCGGCGTGAGCGCTCGGGGGCGCCGGTGACCGAGGAGCGGCGCTTCGACGGGCGCGTGGTCGTCGTCACCGGCGCGGGGCGGGGTCTGGGCCGGGCCTACGCGCGGCTGCTTGCCGCTCGTGGGGCGCAGGTCTTGGTCAACGACCTCGGCGGCTCGATGGGGGGTGAGGGGACGGACGCGACCCCGGCGTCCGAGGTGGTCGCCGAGATCGTCGCCGCCGGTGGTGAGGCGGTCGCCGACACCAGCGATGTGACCTCGCCCGACGGGGCCGGCGCGCTCGTCGATGCCGCCGTGCAGACGTTCGGCCGGCTCGATGCGCTGGTCAACAACGCCGGCATCATGCGCTGGGCCGCCTTCCCCGACGTCGACGACGAGAGCCTCCGACGTCACCTGGACGTGCACCTCGGCGGGTCCTTCCACACCGCCCGGGCTGCCTGGCCGCACCTGGCCGGGCACGGTCAGGGCCGCATCGTCATGACGACGTCGGCGGGGATGCTCGGGCTGCCCGACAACACCGCCTACGCCGCCGCCAAGGGAGCGGTCGTCGGGCTCACCCGCAGCCTGGCGCGCGCCGGCGCGCCGGTCGGCATCGCGGTCAACGCCATCGCGCCGGCGGCGTGGACCCGCATGGCCGGCGGCACCGATGGCGGCGGCGCGCTGGAGGCCGCCATGGCGCCCGAGCTGGTGGCGCCCATGGTCGGGCTGCTCGCCCACGCGTCGTGCCCGGTCACCGGCGAGATCTACGCCGCCGGAGCCGGTCGGTTCGCTCGGCTCTTCGTCGCCACGACGGAGGGCTACCTCCACGACGGGCCGGCACCGACGATCGAGGACGTCGCCGCCCACTGGGACGCCGTCAACGACGAGACCGGCTACTCGGTGCCCGCCGACCTCCTGGACTGGTCGGCCGCCTTCACCCGCCACCTGCGCTGACCGGAGGGGCCGCGCGGTCCGACGACGCCACGTCCTCGCGGAACGGGCGGGCCACCACCGACGGCGAGCTACTCCTCGAGCAGGTCGGGCTGCTCGCCCACGATGCGCTCGTAGAGCGGCTGGAACGAGAACCAGCCGGTGCGGTGGCCACCGACCTGCGCCGCGGTCTTGGCGGCCTGGTCCCTGGCGATGAGCACCGGCGTGCCCGCCGCCTCGGCGAGCAGCTGCGCCTGACAGGTGCGCTCCATGGTGATGAACCACCACACCGCCTCGTCGACGGTGTGGCCGCACGTGAGCAGCCCGTGGTTGGCGAGGATGACCGCCTTGTGGTCGCCGAGGGCGTGGGCGATGCGCTTGCCCTCCTCGTGGTCGAGCACGACGCCGGTGTAGTCGTCGAACACGGCGTGGTCGCCGTAGAACGCGCACGAGTCCTGGGTGAGCGGGTCCAGCGGCCGCCGCAGCGACGACCACGCCTTGCCGTGCACCGAGTGGGCGTGGGCGGCGGCCACCACGTCGGGACGGGCGGCGTGCACGTGGGAGTGGATCACGAACGCCGCCTGGTTGAGCGGCCAGTCACCCTCGACGACCTCGCCCCGGGCGTTCACCAGCAGCAGGTCCTTGACCCGCACGTGCGAGAAGCTCATCCCCAGCGGGTTCACCCAGAAGTGATCGGTGCGCTCGGGGTCGCGGGCGGTGATGTGCCCGGCCGCGCCCTCGTCGAAGCCGAGCTGGCCGAAGAGGCGGAAGGCGGCCGCGAGGCGCTGCTTGCGGTGCCGGCGCTCGTCCTCGACGTCGTCGAACCTGGGGAACCGGGGCGGGGTGCGGTCGGACGCCATGGGCGCGATCCTACGGGCTCGAAGCGATCCTTGCTGTACCGATCGGTCCAGGGTGCCCCGCTACCATCCGGCCCGATGGATCTCTCGCTGACCGAACCCGAGCAGGACCTGGTCGAGCTCTGCCGGGACTTCGCCCGCAGGGAGATCGCGCCCCGCGCCCCGGCGGCGTGGGAGGCGGCGCGCTGTCCGACCGACCTGCTGCGCGAGATGGGCGAGCTGGGCCTGCTCGGGATGCTGGTCCCCGAGGAGTGGGGCGGCATCGGCATGTCCACCGTCGGCTTCGTGGCGGCCATGGAGCAGATCGGCACGGCCGACCAGTCGGTGGCGGCCGCCTGGCAGGCCCACGTGACGATCGGGTCGCTGCCGCTCCTGCTCTTCGGCTCCGACGACCAGCGCGACCGGTGGCTGCGACCGCTGGCCGAGGGCCGGGCCCTCGGCGCGTTCGGCCTCACCGAGCCCGACGCCGGCTCCGACGCGCGGCATCAGCACCCGGGCGGAGCGCAGGGACGGCGGCTGGCTCGTCAACGGCCGCAAGACCTTCATCTCCAACGCCGGCACCGACATGTCCTTCGGCGTCACCCTGCTCGCCCGCGTCCACGACGACGGGACCGGGTCGGGCGAGGGCGGGAAGGCCCGCTACGCCACCCTCGTCGTGGAGAAGGACACGCCGGGCTTCACCATGGGTCCCAAGATGCGGGGCATCGGCTGGCGCGGGCTCGACACCCGTGAGCTGTACTTCGACGACGTGTGGGTCGACGACGACCACCTGGTCGGCGATCCCGACCTCGGGCTCGGCCAGTTCCTCCAGACGCTCGAGGTCGGGCGCATCTCGATCGCAGCGCTGTCGCTCAGCCTCACCCAGGCGGTGCTCGACCTGGCCCTCGAGTACGCGCGCCAGCGCCGGCAGTTCGGTCAGCCCATCTCGACGTTCCAGGCCGTGCAGTTCAAGCTGGCCGACATGGCCACCGAGCTCGAAGCCGCCCGATGGCTCACCTACCGCGCCGCCTCGCTGCGCGACGCCGGCCAGCCCTTCCGCAAGGAGGCGGCCATGGCCAAGCTCAAGGCCAGCCGCCTGGCCGTGGCCGCCGCGTCCGAGGCGGTGCAGATCCACGGGGGGTTGGGCTACATGCTCGAGACGCCGGTGGCCCGCTTCTACTGCGACTCGAAGGTGCTCGAGATCGGCGAGGGCACCAACGAGATCCAGCACCTGGTGATCGCCCGCGAGCTCGGCTGCTGACCGGCCGACACCTCGGGTGCGAGGTCGGGGCGGGGCCGTCCGCGCCCGGCGACCGGTCGAGGGCTCAGGCCGCGGCGAGGCGGCGGAGGGCGGCGGCGATGTCGGCCCGGTCCGGGAGCCACGCCTCCTCCAGGTCGGGCGCGTAGGGCGCAGGCGTCGGGGCGGCACCGATGCGCTCGATCGGGGCGTCGAGGTCCCAGAACCCCTCCCGGGCCACGACGGCGGCGATCTCGGCGCCGATGCCGAAGGGCACCACGGCCTCGTGGGCGACGAGCAGGCGGCTCGTCTTCGCCACCGACGCGAGGACCGGGGCCAGGTCCAGCGGCGCCACCGTGCGCAGGTCGATCACCTCGACCGAGACGCCCTCGGTGGCGAGCTGCTCGGCGGCGGCGACGGCCTCGTGCACCATCCGCGACACCGACACGACGGTGACATCGGTCCCCGGTCGCACCACGACCGACCGGCCGATCGGCACCAGGTGGTCGACCGGCGGCTGCGGGCCCTTCATCCCGTACAGCAGGCGGTTCTCGATGAACACCACCGGGTTCGGATCCTGGATGGCCGAACGCAGCAGCCCGTAGGTGTCGGCCGGCGTCGACGGCATCACCACGGTCAGCCCCGGCACGTGGGCGAGCAGGGCCTCCAGGCTCTGGGAGTGCTGACTGCCCGACGAGCGGCCGGCGCCGAACTGGGTCCGCACCGTCAGCGCCATCTCGGCGGCGCCGCCTGTCATGAACGGCAGCTTGGCCGCCTGGTTGAGCAGCTGGTCGAAGCAGACCCCGAGGAAGTCGAGGTACATCAGCTCGACCACCGGGCGCATCCCCGCCATCGCCGCGCCGACGCCGAGGCCCATGATCGCCGTCTCGGAGATCGGGGTGTCGCGCACCCGGCCCACGAACCGCTCGGCGAGCCCCCGCGTGAGGCCGAACACGTTGCCGCCGGCGCCCACGTCGATCCCGGCGACGAACACCCGGTCGTCGGAGGCCAGCTCGGCTTCGAGGGCGGTGTGGACGGCGTCCATCACGCGGAACGTGGCCGCGTCGTCCGGCGGTGGCGCCGGCTCGGGGATCCTGGGCCGCTCGCGCACCACGAAGTCGGACAGGGTCGCCACGTCCGGTGGGTCGAGCCTCCGGGCGGCGTCGACGGCGTCGTCGAGCTCGGCGAGCACCGACGCGTGCATCGCCGTGAGCTCGTCGTCGTCGACGCCCAGGGCCCGGAGGAGCTCCTCGTGGCGGCGGATGGGATCGCGAGCCTCCCACGCGGCCACCTCCTCGGACGACCGGTACCGCTCGGGGTCGCCCTCGTAGTGCCCGTGCCACCGGTAGGTCGTCGCCTCGACGAGCACCGGCCCGCCGCCGGCGCGGGCCCGGGCCACCGCGTCCGCCATGGCGGCCGCCGTGGCCGAGACGTCGTTGCCGTCGACGGCGACGTGGTCGACGCCGTAGCCGGCGGCTCGGTCCCGCAGCGAGGCGCCGTGCTGGGTGTCGGTGGGGGAGAACTCGGCGTACCCGTTGTCCTCGCAGAAGAACACGACCGGCAGGCGCCACACCGCCGCCAGGTTGACGGCTTCGTGGAACGCCCCGTGGGCCGGGGCACCATCGCCGAAGAAGGCCACCGCCACGCCGTGGTCGTCGCGGAGCTGGGCCGCGGTGGCCGCACCGGTGGCGATCGGGAGGCCGGCGGCGACGATCCCGTTGGCGCCGAAGACGCCGAGCCTGGGGTCGGCGATGTGCATCGAACCGCCCCGGCCCCGGTTGGTACCCCCGTCCTTGCCCATCAGCTCGGCGAACATCCCCACCGGGTCGAGGCCCTTGGCCAGGCAGTGGCCGTGGCCCCGGTGGGTGGACGTGATGACGTCGGTGGGCTGCAGCGGCCAGCACGCCCCGACCGCCGCGGCCTCCTGGCCGATCGAGAGGTGGACGAACCCGGGGACCTCGCCGTCTCGGTACAGGGCGGCGACGCGCTGCTCGAAGTGGCGGATGCGCAGCATCCGACGGTGCATCTCGACCCGATCGGCCAGGGCGAAGGTGGCGTCGTCCGCCGGGGTCGAGGGCTGCACGGGGTCGCTCACGGCCTGTGTACTGTACTGGTCGGTACAACATCGGGCGGTCCGGCCGTCCGGCGGGGTCGACGACGGCGCCCCGACCGCATGGCCCCGACCCGCCCGGGTGCGATGCCGGCAGCCGACGGGGAGGCCGATGAGCGACCAGATCGAGATCCCGGCGGCCTTCCCGGAGCCGGCGTCCGTGGCGGGCAGGCGCGTCGTGATCACCGGGGCCAGCCGCGGGCTCGGCGCCCTGCTGGCCCACGCGTTCTCGCGGGCCGGTGCCCGGGTGGCGCTCGTCGCCCGCTCGGAGGCCGACCTCGAGCAGGTGGCCGAGGAGCTCCCGGGGCCGACGCTCGTGCTCGGCGGCGACGTGACCGACGAGGACGTCAACGAGTCCGTGGCCGACGCCACGGTGGCCGAGTGGGGCGGCGTCGACGCGTGGATCTGCAACGCCGGCATCTCCCCGGTCGTCGGCGGTCCTCGGGCGACCCCCGTCGCGGTGTGGCGGCAGGTGCTGGAGGTGAACCTCACGGGCGCCTTCCTCGGCGCACGCGCCGCGGCCCGCGTGATGGGTGCCGGGGGCCGCATCATCTTCACCGGCTCGGTGCTGGGGGAGCGGCCCCGCAAGGGCCTGGTGGCGTACAGCGCGTCGAAGGCCGGCCTGGTCGGGATGGCCAAGGGCCTGGCCCTCGATCTGGCCCCGGCCGGCATCACGGTGAACGTCGTCGCTCCCGGGTGGTTCGACTCACCGCTGGCCGAGGGCTGGGTCCGCGACGCCGATCTCTCGGCTGCGATCACCGGCCACACCGCCCTCGGGCGGTGGGGCGCGCCCGCCGACCTGGTGGGCGCCTACCGGTTCCTGGCATCGGAGGCCGCCGCGTTCGTGACCGGCTCGGTGCTCAGCGTCGACGGGGGGTATCTGCTGGTATGAGCGAGACGCGACGGGTGGTGGTCGTCACCGGAGCAGGTGGCGCCCTCGGCGGCGCCCTCGCGCGCCGGCTGGCGAGCGAGGCGGCGACCGACCTGGTGCTGAGCGACGTCAGCGAGGCGTCGCTGGCCGAGACGGTCGCCGGCATCCCCGCCGGCGCAGAGGCGGCGGTCGACACCGTGCTGGCCGATGTGAGCGACCTCGGCCAGGTCGAAGCGGTGGTCGCCCGCGCGGTCGAGCGGTTCGGACGCCTCGACGTGCTGATCAGCAACGCCGGCGTGCTGTCCCCCAACGGTCGCATCCACAACCTCACCACCGAGGACTGGGAGCGGGCGTTCCGGGTCAACGTGCTCGGCGCGGTGCACGGCATCACGGCCGCCGTCGCGGTCATGCGGCCGCAGCGGTCGGGATCCATCGTGCTGACGGCCTCGGTGTCGGGGCTGACCGCCTGGTCGCACGCCGCCCCGTACTGCGCCACCAAGGCGGCGGTGATCCAGCTCGCCAAGGTGGCCGCCGTCGAGTACGCCCGCGAGGGCATCCGGGTCAACTGCGTGTGTCCCGGGACGTTCCGCTCGGCGATCCACGACGAGCTCCCACCGGAGGTGCTCGACACCGTCGCGGCGCGCCACCCGCTGGGTCTCGGCACCGCCGACGACCTGGTCGGCGCCTACTCGTACCTGGCGGGCGACGCGTCGCGCTGGACGACGGGCTCGGCGCTCGTCGTCGACGGCGGCTACGCCGCGCCCTGAGCCTCCGTCGATCGGCGAGCCGGCGGCGATGCCGCGCCGGAAGATGTCGGCGGATCGGCGAGCCGGCGGCGATGGCGCGCCGGAAGATGTCGGCGGATCGGCTACTCGGCCGCGATGCCGCGCCGGAAGATGTCGGCGAAGGGTGCGGCGACGTCGTTGGCCGACAGGCGCCCGCCGGGCTTCAGCCAGAGATAGGTGTAGTTGTGCATGCCCAACCAGGCCAGGGCGGTGAGCTTCGGGTCGACGTCTCGGAACTCGCCGCTGGTGACGCCCGCCTCGAGGACGGCCTCGACGCGGCGCTCGTACTGACGCCGTCGCCTGCGGAACCGCTCGGCTCGCTCACCGGTGAGGGCCGGGAACTCGTGGAGGAAGACCCACACGTGGTCGGGGTAGCGGTGGATCACGTCGAGCAGCTCGGCGCCGAGAGCGGCGAGCTGCTCGGAGGGGGTGCCGCCGGCTCGGTCGACCCGATCGGCGCCGGCCAGCACCTCGTCCATCACCCGGTCGTGGATGGCGACCAGCAGGGCTTCCTTGGAGCCGATGTAGTGGTACAGCGCGCCCTTGCCGAGGTCGTTGGCGGTGCACAGCTCGTTGATGCCCGTGGCGTGGTAGCCGCGGCGGGCGAAGAGCCGGGCCGAGGTGTCCACGATGGCGGCGCGCCGCGCCTCCCAGTTGCCCCGCCGTCGCGCGGTGCCCGTCTCGTCCGGTTGCGGCATCGGGGCGACGGTAGTCGCCCACCTCGGCCCGACCTGCGCTCGCCGTCGGCGTGACCGGGGTCGGCGCTCGTCGGGTCGGGCGCACTGCTGCGGTGCGCCGCGGTCACGCGGTCTGGTCGCGCAGCTCGCGCTTGAGGATCTTCCCCGACGGGTTCCGTGGCAGCGCGTCGACGAAGGTCACGGCCTTCGGCACCTTGAACTTCGCCAGCTGGCCGCGGCACCGCTCGATGAGCTCGTCACCGGTCACGGCGGCGCCGTCGGCCAGCACGACGAAGGCCACCGGGACCTCGCCCCAGCGATCGTCGGGGCGGCCGACCACCGCGGCCTCCACGACGGCCTCGTGCTCGTAGAGGACCCGCTCGACCTCCGAGCTGGCGATGTTCTCGCCGCCGGACACGATCATGTCCTTGAGGCGGTCGACGATGTACACGTAGCCGTCCTCGTCGCGCACGCCGATGTCGCCGGTGTGGAACCAGCCCCCGGCGAAGGCGGTGGCGGTGGCGTCGGGGTCGCGCCAGTAGCCCGTGAACACCTTCGGGCCCCGCAACACGATCTCGCCCTTCTCGCCGGCCGGCACGGGCGCACCCTGCTCGTCCCAGATGTCGAGCTCGAGGTAGGGGCACGGGCGGCCGACGCTGCCGAGCTTGGTCAACGTGCTGTCCCTGTCGAGGAAGGTGTCCCCCGACACCGTCTCGGTGAGCCCGTAGGCGTCGGCGAACCACGCCGAGGGGAAGGTCCGGCGCAGGCGCTCGATGAACGGGATCGGCATCTTCTCGCCGCCGGCGATGATCACCTTCACCGACGAGAGGTCCCGCTCCTCGATGCCGGGGACGTCCAGGATGGCCCGCACCATGGCGGGGGCCGCCCACACCAGCGTCACCCGCGACCGCTCGATCTCGTCGACCACCCGGGCGGCGTCGAACACCCGGTGGACGACCGTCGTCGCTCCCACCGCGATCATCGTCGTCGTCACCAGGTCGAGCGCGCCGACGTGGTACAGCGGCCCACACGCCAGGCCGACGTCGTCGGCGGTGAAGCCGAGCTCGGTGACGTGGGCGAAGTTCTTCCAGGCCAGGTTGGCGTGGGTGATCATCACGCCCTTGGGCCGTCCGGTGGTGCCGGACGTGTACATGAGGCGGTGGATGGCGTCGCCCGGGACCGCGACGCGCGGCGTGGCCGGGGACCCCACGCCGAGGTCGGCGAAGCGCGTCCACCCGTCGACCGGGTCGGCCGAGATGCAGATCCGCGCCGGGGTGTCGTCCAGGCGGCCGACCGCGTCCGTGCCCAGCGCGAGCAGCTCGGCGTCGCACACGAAGGCCCGAGCTCGGGAGTGGTCGAGGATGAACCGGACCTCGTCGGCGGCCAACCGCCAGTTGATCGGCATGGCGATGGCGCCCAGGTGGTTGGCGGCGAAGATCGTCGTGAGGAAGTCGGCGCTGTTGTAGGAGAGCAGGCCGACGACGTCACCCGCGCCGACGCCTCGCTCGTGGAGCCCGGCGGCCGCCGTCGCCGCCCGCTCCACCATCGCCCGATAGGTCACGACGTCGTCGCCGTCCACGGCGATCGGCTTGTCGGGGGTGCGGGCGGCGTGGTGCTCGAGCACCGTGAGCCAGCTCAGGTCGGGCTGCATCCCGGGCACGCTCGCCATGTGTCGACCCCTCCCGACCTGCGGCGACGCGCCGGCTCGGCCGCTCGCCCCGCTGTACCGATCGGTCCAACCCTAGCCACTCGGGGTGCGCGGCTCGCTCAGGTGCGCACGGCGGCGAGGCACAGGTCGACCGTGCGGTCGATCTCGGCGCGCGATGCCCGCGTGTGCTGCCACAGGTGGTCCGAGAGCCGACCGAGGACGGCATGGGCCATCACCCGCGCGTCGAGGGCCGGGTCGGGCGAGCCCAGCTCGGCGAAGGGCTCCTCGAGCAGCGTCGCCAGCGGACCGCTGGCGAAGTGGCGGCCGGCCGCCTGCCCACCGCCGGCACCCCCCGAGTTGTAGAGCACCGCGAGGGTCGTGGCCGCGATCTCCTCGTCGGCCTGGGCCAGCACCCCTTCGACCCACCGCCGCACGCGGGTCTCGGGCGTGCGGGCCTTCGACATCTGGTGGTCGAGGTAGCTGCGCAGGCGCTCGGCGCCGTCGTCCAAGAGCGCGGCCACGAGGGCGTCCTTCGACGGGAAGTGGCGGTAGAAGGCCTCGTTGGACAGGCCGGCGGTGGCGACGATGTCGGCCACCCGCGCCCTGGAGGTGGTGCCGCTGCGCCGCATCACCTCGAGCGCGGCGTCGAGCAGCCGGCGCACCTCCTCGGTGTAGTCGGTGGCCCGACGCCGCAGCGACTCCTGGGCGATCCGCTCGGCGACCGCGGTCATGCGCGCCGGTCCGGGCGGGGTGCAGAAACGAAGTTCCGATCCATCAGAATGCTATTCTGCCACGACCACCCGAGGGGGAGTGCGCATGGCCTGGGACTTCGAGACCGATCCGGCCTACCAGGAGCAGCTCGACTGGGCCTCGGACTTCGTCCGGGAGGACGTGGAGCCGCTCGACCACCTCTTCCCCCACGAGCAGTTCGTCCCCCTCGACGAGCGCCGGCGGCGGATCGTCGATCCGCTGAAGGACCAGGTCCGGGCCCGCGGGCTGTGGGCCACCCACCTCGGCCCCGAGCTCGGCGGCCAGGGCCACGGCCAGCTCGAGCTGGCGCTGCTCAACGAGATCCTCGGCCGGTCGATGTGGGCACCGGTCGTGTTCGGCTGCCAGGCGCCCGACACCGGCAACGCCGAGATCATCGCCCACTACGGCACGAGCGAGCAGAAGGACCGCTACCTCCGTCCGCTCCTCGACGGCGAGATCTTCTCGTCGTACTCGATGACCGAGCCCCACGCCGGCGCCGACCCGACGATGTTCACGACCCGGGCGGTCAGAGACGGTGACGAGTGGGTGATCGACGGTTGGAAGTACTTCTCGTCCAACGCCAAGACGGCGTCGTTCCTCATCGTCATGGCCGTCACCAACCCCGACGTGAGCCCGTACCAGGGCATGTCCATGTTCCTGGTCCCCACGGACACACCCGGGGTGAACATCGAGCGCAACGTCGGCCTGTGGGGCGAGCCGCTCGGCGAGGGATGGCACGCGCTCATCCACTACGACGGCGTGCGTGTCCCCGACGAGGCGTTGCTCGGTGGCGAGGGCCAGGCGTTCGTCATCGCCCAGACCCGTCTCGGCGGCGGCCGCATCCACCACGCCATGCGCACCATCGGCATGGCGCAGAAGGCCTTCGACATGATGTGCGAGCGGGCCCTCAGCCGCCACACCGCCGGCAGCCTCCTCGCCGACAAGCAGCTCGTGCAGGGCTACATCGCCGATTCCTACGCACAGCTGGTCCAGTTCCGCCTGTTCGTGCTCTACACGGCGTGGGAGATCGACAAGCACAACGACTACAAGCGGGTGCGCAAGGACATCGCCACCGCCAAGGTGGTCATGCCCACCGTGCTGCACGACATCGCGTGGCGGGCCATGCAGGTGCACGGCGCGCTCGGCACCACCAACGAGATGCCCTTCTTCGGGATGATCCACGGTGCCGGCGTGCTCGGCCTGGCCGACGGGCCCACCGAGGTGCACAAGACCACCGTCGCCCGCCAGATCCTGCGCGACCACCGCCCCGCCGAGGGCATGTGGCCGAGCGAGTGGATCCCCGGGAAGGTCGACGCCGCCCGAGCCCGCTACGCGGAGCTGCTCGAGCTCGAGGTGGGGAACCTGTGATCGACCTCGACCGCTTGGCCGACTGGCTCGACGCCCAGGACCTGCCCGGTCGGGGCGAGCCGATCGAGCACCGCTTCGTCTCGGGTGGCTCGCAGAACGAGATCTTCGAGATCCGCCGCGGCGAGCTGCACGGTGCCCTGCGCATCCCGCCGCCGTCGGCCCCCGAGTCGCGCGACGAGGGGATCTGGCGCGAGTGGCGCATCACCGAGGCGCTCGAGGGCACCGACGTGCCCCACACCCCGGCCCTCGCCGCCTGCCGGGATCGCGACGTGCTCGGCCGCGCCTTCTACCTGATGGGCTTCGTCGACGGCTGGTCGCCGATGGGCATCGAGACCGGGCCCGACGGCGAGCGCCCCTGGCCCGCACCGTTCGACACCGACCTCGAGGCGCGGCGGGGGCTCGCCTTCCAGCTCGTCGAGGGCATCGCCCTGCTGGGCGGCGTGGACTGGCGGGCCAAGGGGCTCGACGACCTCGGCCGGCCCGACGGGTTCCACGACCGCCAGGTCGATCGATGGTCGGCCTTCCTCGAGCGCATCAAGGGCCGTGAGCTGCCCGGCTTCGACGAGGCGGCCGCCTGGCTGCGGACGCACCGGCCCCTCGACCACGTGCCCGGGCTCATGCACGGCGACTACCAGTTCGCCAACGTCATGTTCCGCCACGGGGCCCCGGCCCGACTGGCCGCCATCGTCGACTGGGAGATGGGCACCGTGGGCGATCCCAAGCTCGACCTCGGCTGGGTCGTGCAGAGCTGGCCGGCGGACACCATGGCGTCGGACGGCTCGGCCACCAGCTACGTCGACATGTACGGCATGCCGTCGCGCGACGAGGTCCTCGCGCACTACGCCGCGGTGTCGGGTCGCCAGGTCGACGACATCGACTACTACGTGGTCCTGGCCCGCTGGAAGCTCGGCATCGTGCTCGAACAGGGCTACCAGCGGGCGGGCCCCGACGACGAGCAGCTCCTGGCGTTCGGTCCGTACGTGCTGCAGCTGATGCAGGACGCCGCCGACCTGGCGGCGACCACGGACTACCGCGGATGACCGAGGACGGGCGGGGCGACGGTGCGATGGGCGAGGTGACGGGAGAGCCGGAGCTGGTCGCCGAGCAGCGCGGCCCGGTGGCGGTGCTCCGCCTCAACCGACCCGAGGCGCGCAACGCGCTGACGCCGTCGCTGATGCAGGCCCTCGGTGCCGCGCTGGTCGAGGCGGAGGGCACGCCCGACGTCCGTGCGGTCGTGCTCACCGGCACCGGCGACCGGGCCTTCTGCGCGGGGATGGATCTGAAGTCCTTCGCCGCCGGCGACATCGGCCTGGACGACGGTGACGAGAGCCGGGCCTTCCAACGGCTGCTCCGCGGCCAGTCGACGGTTCCCGTCGTCGGGGCGGCCAACGCCACCGCCGTGGCCGGGGGCTTCGAGCTGCTGCTCGGTTGCGACCTGATCGTGCTCGCCGACGGAGCCCGAGTCGGGCTGCCCGAGGTGAAGCGGGGGCTCTTCGCCGCCGGAGCCGGCACCCTGCTCGGCGCTCGACTGCCGTTGCCCATCGCCCTCGAGCTGGCGCTGACCGGTGACACCATCGACGCCGGTCGAGCGCGGGCGCTGGGGCTGGCCAACGCCGTGGTCCCCGCCGACCGGGTGGTGCCGGTGGCGCTGGAGTACGCCGAGCGCATCGCGGCCAACGCACCGCTCGCGCTGCAGGCGACCAAGGAGCTCGTGCGCCTCGGTGTCAACGACCTCGCCACCTGGCAGGAGCGGCAGCGCCACTGGCAGCCGCTGATCTTCGCCTCCGAGGACGCCCGGGAGGGCGCGGTGGCCTTCGCCGAGAAGCGGTCCCCGCAGTGGCGGGGGCGGTAGCCCGCATCGTGCGCGCCGCCCTCTGCCGTTCCCACGGCGAGCCCGAGGTGGTGACGGTCGCCGACGTCGCGGCACCCACGCTCGGGCCCGGCCAGGTCCGGGTGGCGGTGCAGGCCGCGGCGGTGAACTTCCCCGACGTGCTCCTGGTCGCCGGGACCTACCAGATCCCGGTGCCGCCGCCGTTCGTGCCCGGCAGCGAGCTGGCCGGGACGGTGGTGGAGGTGGCCGACGACGTCGACGCGCTCGGACCGGGGGACCGGGTGTTCGGCAGCACGCTCGTGGGTGCCTTCGCCGAGGAGGCCGTGGTGGCCGCGCCGGCGCTCACCCGCGTGCCCGAGGGCGTCGACCTGGCGGTGGCGGCCGCGTTCGGCGTCGCCCATCGGACGGCCTACCACGTGCTCCGCTCGGTGGCGGGGCTCGCACGCGGTGACGAGCTGGTGGTGCTGGGCGCCGGTGGTGGCGTCGGTTCAGCCGCCGTGCAGCTCGGCGCGCAGCTCGGGGCGACGGTGACCGCGGTGGCGTCGTCGCCCGAGAAGCTGGCCGTGGCCCAGGCGTTCGGGGCCACCCGGCTGATCGACCACGCCGCCGGCGACCTGCGGGCCGAGCTCAAGGCGGCGATCCCGACGGGAGCGGACGTCGTCGTCGATCCCGTCGGTGGGGCGCTGTCGGAACCGGCGCTGCGATCGCTCCGGTGGGGCGGCCGGTTCGTGACCGTCGGCTACGCGTCCGGGGAGATCCCCCGCATCCCGCTCAACCTCGTGCTGCTGAAGGGCGTGCAGATCCTCGGCTTCCAGATGATCGACTTCGTCACCCACCGGCCCGCCGAGCGGGCACGGGACGAGGCCGAGCTCCTCGACCTGCTCGCCACCGGTCGCGCCTACCCCCACATCGGCGCACGGTTCGCGCTCGACGACGCGGCCGCGGCCTTGCGCTACGTGGCCGACGGTCGCGCCGTCGGCAAGGTGCTCCTCGACGTGGCGCCGCCGTCTCGCCCTGAGGGTGGCGGGTGAGCTACCCGCCGGACCGTGCGGGGGCGTCGATGGGGTCGAACAGCAGGTGGAGCCGGCGCAGGCCGCGCAGGATGTAGGTCGGCTCGTAGCGGTAGGTCCGCTCGCCGGGCGGCCCGTGCTGCTCCTCGTCGAGGCGGATGTCGCCCATCCGGTCGAGGATGCGCCCCAGGCTGACGCGGGCTTCGACCCGGGCCAGGGGGCCGCCCGGGCAGGAGTGGATGCCACGCCCGAAGGCGATGTGGCTCTCGGCGTTGGGCCGGTCGATGCGCAGGTCGTGGGGGCACTCGAAGCGCCGGGGGTCGCGGTTGGCCGCGCCGTTGAGCAGCATGACCGGCGTCCCCGCCTTGATCTCGACCCCGGCGAGCGTCGTGGTGCGCAGCGTCAGCCGGAAGTCGGTCTTGACCGGGCTCTCGAGCCGCAGGACCTCCTCGATGAACGCCGGGATCTCGTCGCGGTGGCTCCGCAGGTGCTCCTGGACCTCGGGGTGCTCGGCCAGGTGCTTCAGCGCCGCGGCCAGCAGCTTCGCCGTCGTCTCCTGGCCGGCGGCGAACAGGAACGTCGCCGTGCGCACGACGTTGACGACCGGGGGCGTCGACCCGTCGGGGTAGGTGCCCTGGGCCAGGTGGGTGAGCACGTCGCTGCGGGGTGCGCGGCGGCGGTCCTCGATGTAGCCGGCGAAGTACTCGTCGAGCCACCCGAGCGGGTTCTGGGTCTGGGTGACGCCACTGCCCTCCACCCCGGGGGTCTCGCTCAAGCCGAAGCCCTCCCGGAAGCGCTGGTGGTCCTCCTGGGGCACGCCCAGCACGTCGGCGACGACGAGCATGGCGAACGGCTGGGCGTAGGCGCGGATGAACTCGCACCGCCCGTCGGGGACGAGCTCGTCGAGCTGCCGGTCGGCGAGCTGCCACATGAAGGCTTCGTTCTCGCTGAGGCGCTTGGGCGTCATCAGCCGCATGGTCAGGTGCCGCTCGCGGGTGTGCTGCGGCGGGTCCATGGTGATCAGGTGCTCGTGCATGGGGAGCTGGTCGCGGTGCTCCCGGACGATCTCGGTGATGTCATCGCCCTCGAGCGGCACCGGGAAGGTGGCGAGGGGTCCCACGAAGGAGTTGCACGAGGAGAACGTGTCCGTGTCCCGGTAGACCTGCCACGCCTCGTCGTAGCCGGTGACGGCGACGACGCCGAGATGCGGGAGCTCGAGCACCGGGTTCTCGGCGCGCAGGTCGTCGAAGTAGGGGTACGGGTCCTCGTTCACCGCCCGGTCGGTGAAGTAGTTGACCGTCGTCCAGTCGCTCAACGCAGGTCCCCCTCGGTCGCGACCGGCCTGGGCGGGCCGGGGCAAGATGTTGGGCAGTCGCTCAGCGTACTCGCACCGACCGGGACGGGCGGGGTCAGACCGCGACGACGCCGCGGGGCAGCGGCAGCGGCAGGTCGGCGTAGGTCACGATCCCCGGCGGGGCGGCCACCACCCGGGGGATGGCGTGCACGACGGGCATGGCGGTCAGGATGTGCCCGAGCACCATGAACTCCTGCATGGTGGTCGCCTCGAAGTCCGGCGGCGGGAGGATGTCGATCTTCGTCGTGAGCGTGGGCCGGCCCTGGATCTCGATCTCCCAGCCCATGCCGATCTCCCAGTCGGGCTCGATCGAGTCACCCTTGCGCCATCGGACGCACACCTCGACGACGCTCGCGCCCGCGACCTTGCCGTGCCAGTGGATCGTCACCCCGGCCACGGTGTCCTTGGGGATCTGCCAGGAGCCGAGGTCGAGGTCCACGGTGGTCTTCGCGTACTCGGCTTCGCACACGATCTCGTCGAGCTCGATCCCGAGGGCGTCGCCGACCAGCGCCACCGCCTCGCTGAACACCACGGTCGCCGCGGCCGTCATCTCCGGCAGGGCGGGGTCGTCGAGGGGGCGGCCGAAGCCGACGGGGATCTCGGTGGCGGGGGAGTCGTAGGCGGTGGTGTCGGCCGACTCGCGCATCACGACCCGGTCGATCCGGTCCGATGCGCCGGCCAGCACGATGGTGACGAGCTGCACGAAGCCGGGGCTGATGCCGCTGCCGAACAGCGAGCTGCCGCCGCGCTCGCAGGCATCGAGGAGGCGTCGGCGACCGTCGTCGGGGTACGACCGGCCGTCGATGAACGCGGCGGTGGCGACCATGTTCACGCCGGCCTCGAGGATCCGGACCATCTCGTCGACGTCGAACCACATGGGGTTGTAGACGACGCAGTCCGGCTCGAGGGCGAGCAGCGCCTCGACGTCGTCGGTGGCGGCCACGCCGACGGGCTCGATGCCGCACAGCTCGCCGACGTCCCGGCCGACCTTGTCGGCCGACCACGCGTAGCAGCCGATCAGCTCCAGGTCGGGGTGGCCGAGGACCGCCTGGATCGACTGCTTGCCGACGTTGCCCGTCGTCCACTGCACCACTCGCAGCGTCATGGATCCCCCGTTCTGACTCGTCCGGTCCGACCGCCCTGCGTCCGTGCTGCGGGGCCGGCCCCCGGCGGTCGTCGGCCGGCCCGTGGCTCAGGGAGCGGGGACCTCGAGCACGACGGCGGTGGACATCCCCCCGCCCGCGCACATGGCGGCCACGCCCGTGCCGCCGCCCCGTCGGCGCAGCTCGTGCACGAGCGAGATGATCATCCGCCCGCCCGACGCAGCGATCGGATGACCCAGGCTGCAGCCGCTGCCGAGCACGTTCACGAGCTCCTCGTCGATGCCGAGGACGCGCGTCGTCGCCACGCACATCGACGCGAAGGCCTCGTTGATCTCCCACAGGTCGATGTCGCCGATCGTGAGGCCGGCCCGGGCGAGCGCCTTGGGGATGGCCTCGGTGGGGGCCAGACCCGTGCGCTCGGGCGCCACGCCGACCGACGCCCAGGTGCGCACGGTGGCGATGGGCGCCAGACCCTGCTCGGCGGCGAAGGCGGCATCGGCGAGCATCACGACGGCGGCGGCGTCGTTCATCCCCGAGGCGTTCCCGGCGGTGATGCTGAACCCGTCGATCTCGGGGTGCAGCGGCGGCAGGGAGGCGAGCTTCTCCATGGTGGTGGACCGTCGGGGGTGCTCGTCGACGGCGAAGACGCTCGTGCTGCCGTCGCGGGCCTTCACCTCCAGCGGGAAGATCTCCTCCTCGAAGGCACCGGCGTCGATGCCGGCGACGGCCCGCTGGTGGGAGCGCAGCGCCCAGGCGTCCATCTCCTCGCGCGTGACCCCGGCCTGCTGGGCGGCGTTCCACCCGACGGTGATCGACATGTCGAGCGCCGGCGCCGTCGGCGTCTCGGGGTGGCTGAGCGACATCCAGTCGGCCCAGTCGTCGGTGCCGGGCCGCGACGGGTCGACCGGGGCATGGTGGAGCTCGATTGCGTGCCGCCGGCGATCACGAGCCGGTCGGCGTCGGCCCGGATGGAGCCGGCGGCCATGGTCACGGCGGTGAGCCCCGACGCGCAGTGGCGGTTCAGGGCCACGCCGGGGATGTGCTCCATGCCGAGATCGATGGCCGTGTACCGGGCGATGTCGCCGCCGCCGTACAGGATCTCGGCCAGCACGATGTCGTCGATGAGGAGCGGGTCGATCCCCGAGCGTCGCACCACCTCGCTCACGGCGGCGGCGGCAGCTCGAAGGCGTCGACGTCGGCCAGCGTTCCTTGAAGGCGGTGCCGATGGCCGTCCGGGCCGTGGACACGATCACTGCTTCGCCCATGTCGGCGTCCTCTCGCTCGGCGGGGCTGAGCGACTGCCCAGCGTCGAGGGCCTGCTTAGCACACCGGCCGCGGAGCGACCGAGGTCGGGTCCGGCCGTGGGCGTGGGGTGCCCGTCGACGGACCGGACCGGCGACGGCTCAGGGCAGCCGCGCGGTCATGCCCCCGTCGATCGGGATGACCGCGCCGGTGATGAACGCCGCCCGGTCCGAGCAGAGGAAGGCGGCCAGCTCGCCGACCTCCTCGGGCTGGCCGCCGGCTGCAGCGCGGTGTTCGCCACCATGGCGGGGAACTTCTCGGCCGAGCCCTTGCCGCCCGTGAGCTCGGTCTCGATGAAGCCCGGGCAGATGGCGTTGGCGCGGATGCCTCGCGTCCCGTACTCGATGGCGGCGTTCTTCGTGAACGCGATCACCCCCGACTTGGACGCCGAGTACACGCTCACCGGCAGGACGGAGCCGTTGAGCCCACCCGTCGAGGACCAGTTGACGATGACCCCGCCACCGGTGGGCAGCATCGTGCGGATGCCGTGCTTCGTGCCGAGCAGGACGCCCCACAGGTTGATGTCCATCACCCGCTCGTACTCGTCGCGCGAGATGTCGGCGAGGGCCTGTGCGCTCCCCACGCCGGCCACGTTCAGCACCGCATCGACCCGGCCGAACCGGTCGAGGGCCGCCGCGAACATGGCCTCGACCTCGTCCTCTCGTGCGACGTCGCAGCGGAACGGCACCACCGCGTCGCCGACCTCTGCCGCCGTCTCCTCCTCGCGCCCGGTGATGTCCGCGGCCAGCACCTGGGCGCCCTCCCGCACGAACACGCCGGTGGTGGCCCGGCCCATGCCCGACCCCGCACCGGTGATGACGGCGACCTTGCCCTCGAGCTCTCCCATGCCTCCCCCTTCGGACCCCTCGACCCGCTCGCACGACGTTGGGCGGTTGCTTAGCATCGGGTCGGCGCGGCGGTCAACGAACTGTTGGGCAGTTGCTCAGCGCGTGCTAGCGTCGGCCCGCCACGACCGACGGAGTCCGACCGAGCGTGAAGCCAGCGGCATTCGAGTACCACCGACCCGCCTCGGCGGCCGACGCAGTGGAGCTGCTCGCCACGCTGGGCGACGACGCCAAGCTCCTCGGTGGCGGTCAGAGCCTCATACCCGTGCTGGCCCTGCGGCTGGCGGTGTTCGAGCACCTGATCGACATCGGCCGGGTCGACGAGCTCGTCGGGATCGAGCGGTCCGACGGCACGGTGCGGATCGGGGCCGGCACGACCGAGCGCGCCGTCGAGCAGAGCGCCGAGGTGGCCGAGGCGGTGCCGCTGCTGGCTCGGGCGACCCCGTACATCGGCCACGTGCAGATCCGCAACCGGGGGACGGTCGGCGGCTCCCTCGCCCACGCCGACCCGGCGGCCGAGTACCCGGCGGTGGCGCTGGCCCTCGACGCCGGGTTCGAGGCCCTCTCACCACGCGGGGCGCGCACCATCGCGGCCCGCGACTTCTTCACGGGGCTCTGGTCGACGGCGCTGGAGCCCGACGAGCTGCTGACCGGCGTGACCTTCCCCGTGTGGGGCGGCCGATGCGGCTTCGCCGTCGAGGAGATCGCCCGCCGCCACGGTGACTTCGCCATCGCCGGCGCGGTGGTGGCCGTCCAGCTCGACGCCGACGACCGCGTCGAGCGCTGCGGCATCGGGCTCATCGGGATGGGGTCGACGCCCGAGCGCGCCAGCGACTCCGAGGAGGGCGTCCTCGGCAGCCTCGTCACCGAGATCGACCCCGCCGAGGTGGGCCGGGTCGCCGTGGCCGACCTCGACGCCATCCCGGCCGACCTCCACGGATCGGCGAGCTACCGGCAGCAGGTGGGAGCGACGATGGTGCAGCGAGCCTGGCGGCGATCGGTCAGCGAGGCGCTCGATGGGTGAGGTCCCGGTGCGCGTGACGGTCAACGGCTCGGTCCGGGAGGGCTCGGTCGAACCCCGGCTCACCCTGGCCGACTTCCTC
This sequence comes from Acidimicrobiales bacterium, assembly GCA_041394145.1. GTDB lineage: Bacteria > Actinomycetota > Acidimicrobiia > Acidimicrobiales > Acidimicrobilacustridaceae > JAWKIW01. The sequence continues at coordinate 93,037 of JAWKIW010000010.1, read as the reverse complement.
CGCGAGCGCTGTCGTCTCACGGGCACCCACCTGGGGTGCGAGCACGGGGTGTGCGGCTCCTGCACGGTGCTGCTCGACGGGGCACCGGTGCGGGCCTGCCTCGTGTTCGCGGTCCAGGTCGACGGGCGCGAGGTGACCACCATCGAGGGCATCGCCGCGGACGACGGCGGGCTCTCCGAGGTGCAGGAGGCGTTCCGCGACTGCCACGGCTTGCAGTGCGGGTTCTGCACGCCGGGCTTCGTGGTCTCGGTCACCGCCTTCCTCCGCGACCACCCGCAGCCGACCGACGACGAGATCCGCGCCGCGCTCTCGGGCAACCTGTGCCGCTGCACCGGCTACCAGGGCATCGTGGCCGCGGTGCAGCAGGCGGCGGCCACGATGCGCACGGCCTCCGGCCCGATCTGACGATCAGGCGTCGCCGGCCTGCCGGACGAGTCCGAGCACGACCTCGGGGGTCAGCGGCAGGCGGGTGACGGTCGCACCGAAGGGCGCCAGCGCGTCGGCCACCGCGTTGGCCACGGCCGGCGTCGAGCCGATCGCCCCACCCTCGCCGACGCCCTTGTGGCCCCCGGGCGCCGATGACGGCGTCTCGATGTGCCCGTACTCGATGGTGGGGACGTCGTCGGCGAGCGGGAGGAGGTAGTCCATGAAGGTCGTCGTGATGGCGTTGCCGTCCCCGTCGTAGGCGAGCTCCTCGAGCAGCGCCCCGCCGATCCCCTGCACCGTCCCGCCGGCGATCTGGCCCTCGACCACCGCCGGGTTGATCATCGGGCCGCAGTCCTCGCTGACGATGTAGCGCAGCAGCGTCACCTCGCCGGTCTCGACGTCGACCTCGCAGGTGCACACGTGGGTGGCGTTGACCCACACCGGCATGGGCGACGGCGCCGTGTACCGCTCGGTGGCCTCGAGGCCCGACGAGACGCCGGGCGGGAGCTTCAACGTGTGGAAGTAGGCCGTCTCGGCGATCTTGGCGAGCGACAGCGCATCGCCCCGCGCGCCGCGCGCGAACACCTGCCCGTCCTCGAGCACCATGTCCTCCAGAGCGGCTCCCAGACGGTGGGCGGCGATGGTCAGCACCTTCTCCTTCAGCACCCCGGCGGCGGCCGCCACCGCGCCGGCGATCATCACCCCGCTGCGGCTGCCGCCGGTGCCGGCGCCGGAGGGCGTGAGCGCGGTGTCGCCCTGCACGGTGCTCACGTCCTCGAGGGGCACGCCGAGCGCATCCGCGGTGAGCTGGATGGCCGTGGTCTCGAGGCTGTTGCCGCTCGACCCGCCGGCGACGAGGACGGTCACCCGACCCGAGGGGTCGATGCGGATCGTGGCTCCTTCGCTGGCGTAGTAGCTGTAGCCCGGCGTGGTCGGTTCGACGTAGCAGGCGACCCCGACACCCAGGTGGCGCCCGGCTCGGCGGGCCTCCTCCTGCTCGCGCCGGAAGGCCTCGTAGCCCAGGATCTCCAGGGCCTGCTCGAGGGTCTCGTCGGGAGCGACCTCGGCGTAGAGCATCCCGCAGGGGTTGAAGTAGGGCTGCTCGTCGGCGCGCAGGATGTTGCGCCGCCGGAGCTCGACGGGGTCGATGCCCATGCGCCGGGCGCTGATGTCGAGCAGCAGCTCGCGCGCCACCGATTCGAACTGCCAGGGCCCCCGGTACGCGGTGCGCCCCACGGTGTTGGTGAAGACCGACCGGTGGGTGAAGGCGCCGGTCGGCACCCGGTAGGGGCCCGGGAAGAGCATGCCCACCGACGATCCCGTGTCCACCGGCCACGGGATGGGGTAGGCGCCCACGTCCTCGACGTGGTCGATGCGGGCGGCCACGATCGTGCCCTCGGCGTCGAAGCCCATCACCGCCTCGCCCGCGCTGCGCCGGGCCTGGCCGCCCGACAGCAGGTTCTCGCGCCGGTCCTCGACCCACTTGATCGCCCCGCGCACCTTGCGGGCCGCCAGCCACAGGCACACGTCCTCGCGGGCGGGCACCACCTTCTGGCCGAACCCGCCCCCGGTGTCGCGGGCGATCACGCGGATGCGGGCCTCGGGCACGCCGAGCACGCGCGAGCAGATCGAGCGCATCTCGTGGGGAGCCTGCGTCGAGGCCCAGATGGTGAGCTCCTCGCCGGCAGGGTCCCATTCGACCACCGCACCGCGGGTCTCGATCGGGACGGCGGTGCAGGCCTGCTGGTGGATGGTCTCCCGCACGACGTGGGCGGCGCCGGCCAGGGCCTCCTCCACCGCCTCGGCCGACCCGCCGCCCGCCTCGCCGACGATGTTGTGGGCGAACCCCTCGTGGACCACCTCCGTGCTCTCGGTGGCGGTGGTGAAGTCGACGACGGGCGGGAGCGGGTCGACGTCCACGAACACCAGCTCCGCGGCATCCTCGGCGAGGTAGCGGTCGTCGGCGATCACCAGGGCGACGGGGTCACCCATGAACCGCACCACGTCCTCCGCCAGGGGCGGCAGCGGCGTGGTCTTGCGGCGACCCTGGCCCGTGAACCACAGCTCGTGCAGGTCGGGGTTCAGGTCGGCGGCCACGAACACGGCGTGCACCCCCGGGACGGCCTCCGCCTCGGTCGTGTCGATCGACACGATGCGCCCGCAGGCCAACGGGCTGCGCACGAAGCAGGCGTGCAGCAGCCGGGGCCGCTCGACGTCGTCGACGAAGGTCCCTCGGCCGGTGAGGAGGCGGCTGTCCTCGACGCGGCGCACGCGGGTCCCCGCGTAGCGCGTCTCCCTGAGGTCGAGGTCGATCGCCATGGCCCTCCTCCGCCCGGACGGATGCTGAACGACTGCTTAGCACCCGTTGGGGTCACCGGCAACGGTGCGCGACACTGCCGGCCACCGTCGAGCGGTCGAGCGGTCGCAGGCCCCGAACGTTCCTCGAGGGAGTCGGGAGGAGACCCATGGCATCGAGCCGCAGGATCGGGACGGAGCGCTCCAAGACCCGTGGGCTGCTGATCGACGCGACCGAGCGACTGATGCTCGAGGAGGGGTACGCCGCGGTGAGCTCGCGGCGGGTGGCGGCGGCGGCCGGCGTGAAGCCGGCGCTCGTCCACTACTACTTCCCGACGATGGACGACCTGTTCCTCGCCGTGTTCCAGCGGGGCGCGGAGCGCAGCCTGGAGCGCTTCGCCCGGGCCGCCGGCTCGAGCCGGCCGCTGCACGCCGTGTGGAAGCTCAGCAACGAGCTGCGCGGCACGGTGCTGGTCATGGAGTTCACGGCGCTGTCGCGGCATCGCAAGGCCGTCCGCGCCGCCATCGCCGACTACGCCGAGCGGTTCCGACGGCTGCAGCTCGACGTGCTCCGCGAGGCGCTGGGCGGGACTAGCGCCGACGTCCCGGGCCTGACACCCGAGGCCGTCGTGGTGCTGGCGGCCGGCCTGTCGATCGCGCTGGTGCAAGAGCGCGAGCTCGGGGTGACCACGGGGCACGCGGACGCGCAGCGGTTCGTGGAGGAGCTGCTCGACCGGCTGGAACCACCCGAAGGACCCGGGTAGCTGCGCCTGCCTCTGGTGCGTCAGCGGATGCGCACCGGCATCGACTGCCAGCCCCGCACCGTCGAGGTCGGCGCCATCACCATCTCGTCCTCGTCGACCTCCCAGTCGGGGAACCGGCTCAGGACCTCGTCGAGGGCGACCCGGCCCTCGAGCCGGGCGAGCGCGGCCCCGAGGCAGAAGTGCAGCCCGTAGCCGAAGGTGAGGTGGTTGGTCAGGTCGCGGTGGATGTCGAAGCGGTCGGGATCGGGGTAGTGGCGGGGGTCGCGGTTCGCCGCCCCCACCAGGAGCAGCATGGCGCTGCCGGCGGGCACGGTCTCGCCGTGGCACTCGACGTCGCGCGCAGTGCACCGGGCGATGTGCGGACCGGTGGGTTCGAACCGGAGCAGCTCCTCGATGGCGTTGCGCAGCAGCGACCGGTCCGCCGCCAGCTCCCGGCGCTGCTCGGGGTGGTCACCGAGGACCTTGCCGACCCAGCCGATCAACCGCCCCGTGGTCTCGTTGCCGGCACCGGCGATGACGTAGGTGTAGGTGAGCACCTCGTCGCGGGTGAGGCGGCGCACGCGGCCGGTCTCGTCCTCGAACTCGGCCGTCAGCAGGGCCGTCATCAGGTCGTCGGAGGGGTGGTCGGCTCGCCAGTCGATGTAGTCGCTGAACATCTGGCCGAGGGTGAGCACGTCGACGTCGACCGACATGGGCTTGCCCCCCTCCGTTCGGAGGTAGGCGTCCGACCGGTCCCTGATGGCCGCTTGGTCGGCGTCGGGGATGCCGAGCAGCATGCCGATCACCCGCATCGGCATCTCGGCCCCGAGGTCGCGCACGAAGTCGAACCGGTCCGCGCCGACGAAGGGGTCGAGGCACTGGGCGCAGAACTCGCGGACCTTGCCCTCCAGGGCCTCCATCCGGCGCGGGGTGAACACCCGCGACATCAGGCCGCGGTGCACGGTGTGCAGCGGTGGGTCCTCGAACATGACCACGCCCGGCGGCATCTCGGCGCCGGACTGGATGACCTCGAGGATGTCGCTGCGGGCCGACGAGAACGTCTGCCAGTCGACGAGGCCCTTCTCGACGTCGTCGTAGCGGGAGAGGGCCCAGAAGTCGTAGCGGTCGTTGCGGTACAGCGGCGCCTCCTCGCGGAGGCGGGCGAAGGTCGGGTACGGGTCGGCGTCGATGTCGACGTCGAACGGGTCGTAGTAGACGCTGTCGGCGGTGGCGCGCACCCGAGTTCCCCCTGCTCGTCCCGGCGCAACCATGGTAACACCGCTCTTTCTCCGCGGAAATGTCGTTTACGCACCCGGGTGGAGGAGCACCGCCGCCCTGCGGCGGAGCTGGCACGGCGCGGCCGGCACGGTGGTGGGCGACCCAGCGCCCCGCACCGGACGGTGACGGCTCAGCGAGGGATGGTCGCCGCCAGGTCGAGGACGCTGACCGTGTCGGTCCCCGTCTTCTTCAGCCGTTCCGACGACCGGTAGCCCAGGTCGACGTCGGCCGCCTGGGCGCGCAGCGCCCCGACCGTGGCCTGGTCCTTCGGCACGTGGGTGAACGGGTCGAACGAGAAGATCCGCAGGGCGTTCTCGTGGGAGATCTTGGCGACGTCGGCGTCGGACACGCCGGCGAGGGCCTCGGCGAGCGACTCGGGCCCGAGCGGCCAGGTGGAGTCCGAGTGCGGGTAGTCGCACTCCCAGGTGATCATGTCCACGTTGAGCTTCTCGCGGCTCTCCACGCCGAAGGTGTCGGTGATGAAGCAGGTGACGATGCGCTCGAGGAACACCTCGCTCGGCAGCCTGTCGCCGAAGTCCTGCTTCGTCCAGGAGCGGTGCATCGTGTAGACGCGGTCGATGCGCTCGAGGAAGTACGGGATCCACCCGATGCCGCCCTCGCTGAGCGCGAACGTGAGGTCGGGGAACCGGCGCAGCACGGGCGACCACACCAGATCGGCCGCCGCCTGCACGATGTTCATGGGCTGCAGGGTGATCAGGGTGTCGATGGGCGCCTCGATCGAGGTGACCACCACCTGCGACGACGAGCCGATGTGCAGGCACACGATGGTGTCGGTGTCCGAGCACGCCGTCCAGAACGGATCCCAGTGCTCGTTGTGCAGCGACGGGTAGCCGAGCTTCTCGGGGTTCTCGGAGAACGTCACCGCGTGGCATCCCTTGGCCGCCACCCGCCGGACCTCGTCGGCCATGAGCTGGGGATCCCAGATCGGCGGCAGCGCCAGCGGGATCATGCGCCCCGGGTAGGTGCCGCACCACTCGTCGATGTGCCAGTCGTTGTAGGCCCGCAGCACGGCCAGGCCGAGGTCCTTGTCCTCGGCCCGGGCGAAGTACTGGCCACAGAACTGCGGGTACGAGGGGAAGTTCATCGACGCCAGCACGCCGTTGACGTTCATGTCGCGGATCCGCTCGTGGATGTCGTAGCAGCCGGGACGGATCTCGCTGAGCTTGGTGGGCTCGACGCCGTACTCGTCGGGCGGCCGACCAGCCACGGCGTTGAGCCCGACGTTGGTGGCCTCCTGTCCCTCGAACACCCAGGCGTTGGTCCCGTCGTCCCGATCGACCAGCTTGGGCACGAGATCGCGGTACCGGTCGGGGATGTGGCCCTCGAACATGTCGGGCGGCTCGACCACGTGGTCGTCGACCGAGACGAGGATGAGGTCGTCGATGTTCATGTCAGTGCTCCCTTCGTGGAGCCGCTCGGAGCTCGACCGGCTACCTCACCAGCGGATCGTCCGTCGCCGCTCGGCGACGATGTTGCCACCCTCGACGGCTGCATGCCGGAGCCGGTGGGCCTCGTTCTGCCCCCTGCGTCGTCGAGACCGTGGACGTCGAAGGTGGAAACCACCATATACTGATTGTAGAGGATCGTTCTCGGCGCTCGGATCCGTGGGGTGCTGCGCGGCGCGCGGTGGCCGCAGGAGCGAGGTGCTCGAGGCGAGGTGCTCGGGGCGATGGGCTCGGGGCGACGAGGGAGGATGCGCCGGGATGCAGATCGGGGTGATGGTCGGCCCGGAACGGGGGCGGTACGCCACGAAGGTCGATCGGATGCTGGCCGACGCCCGCTGGGCCGAGGGCGCGGGCCTGCGCACGGTGTGGATCCCGCAGATCCCCGACGAGTTCGACGCCCTCACCGCGGCAGCGCTCATCGGCGGCGCGACCGAGCGCATCGAGATCGGCACCGCCGTGGTCCCCGTGCAGCCCCGCCACCCGATCGCGCTGGCGCAGCAGGCGCTGTCGGTGCAGACGGTGTGCGGCGGCCGCCTGGCCCTGGGGCTGGGCGTGTCCCACCACTGGGTGATCGACGACATGCTCGGCCTGCCCTACGAGCGGCTGGTCGGGACCATGCGGGACCACCTCGACGTGCTCGACCAGGCGCTGGCGGGCCCGGGCATGGTGGACGTCGAGAACGACAGCTTCCGGGTGCACAACCCGCTGGACATCACCGATCTGGCCCCCACGCCGGTGCTGATCGCCGCGCTGGGCCCGATGATGCTGCGCCTCGCCGGTGAGCGGACCGCCGGGACCATCTTGTGGATGGCCGACGAGCGGGCCATCGGCGACCACATCGCCCCCACGATCAACGCCGCGGCGGCCGCCGCCGGCCGGCCCGCCCCCCGGATCGTGGCAGGCGTCCCGGTGTGCCTCTGCGCCGAGGACGAGGTCGAGGCCGCCGTGGTCCGCACCAACCGGATCCTGTCCGAGGCCGAGATCTCGCCCAACTACCAGAAGCTGCTCGAGCACGGCGAGGCCCGCAACGTGGGCGACCTGCTGGCCGCCGGCACCGAAGCCATGATCGAGGCGCGCCTGCGCTCGTTCGCCGACGCCGGCGCCACCGACGTCTCGGTGCGGGTCGTGCCCATCGGCGAGGGGCGCGAGCAGCTCCTCGCCTCGTCTCGCCGCACCCGTGAGTACCTCGCGTCGCTCGGGGGAGGGCTGTGAGCCCGCGCATCCCGCCCCTCCCGCCCTCGGCGTGGCCCGAGTCGATGCAGGAGGCGCTGGCGGCGCTGCGCCCGGCGAACCCTCGCCATCCGTTCCCGCCCCGGCGCGACGACCGCCCCAAGGGCCTGAACCTGCTCGGGACCTTCGCCCACCACCCCGAGCTGGTGCGGGCGTACCACACCTTCAACGGCCACGTGCTGTTCGGCTCCACCTTGTCCCCACGCGAGCGCGAGCTCCTGGTGCTGCGGGTGGCGGCGGTCCGCGGCAGCGAGTACGAGCAGGCCCAGCACCGGGTCCTGGCCGGCGACGCCGGGCTGACGCCCGAGGAGATCGAGCGGGTGGCCGCCGGCCCCGATGCCCCTGGCTGGTCCGAGCTCGACCGGGCACTGGTGCGCGCCGCCGACGAGCTGGTGCGCGACGCCACCATCACCGAAGACACCTGGTCCACGCTCGCCGCCGCCTTCGACGTGCACCAGCTCATGGACCTCGTCTTCACGGTGGGGGCCTACGACCTGCTGGCCATGGCCCTGCGGTCCTTCGGCGTCGAGCTCGACGCCGACCTCGAGGTCTGGAAATGACCTTCTCTTTTTCGGAGATCCTTGCTATCGTCTTGCCGACGCCCTGACCGGAGGACAGCGATCCGATGCCCTTCTTCCCGAAGCCTGCTGACGGCAGCTGGACCGAGCACTTCGGTCTCGACACCGCCGACGTCTCCTACGACGACTCGGTCACGCCGGAGCACTACGAGCGCGAGCGCGACGCCATCTTCCGGCACACCTGGCTCAACGTGGGCCGCGTGGAGCAGATCCCCCGCAAGGGCAGCTACTTCACCAAGGAGCTCGACGTGGTCGGCACGTCGGTGATCCTGATCCGTGACGGTGCCGGCACGGTGCGGGCGTTCCACAACATCTGCCGACACCGGGGCAACAAGCTGATGTGGCAGGACTACCCGCGCGAGGAGACGAGCGGCACCTGTCGACAGCTCACGTGCAAGTACCACGGCTGGCGCTACGACCTGGAGGGCGCGCTCACCTTCGTGCAGCAGGAGTCGGAGTTCTTCGACCTCGACATGGCCGACTACGGGCTGGTGCCGGTGCGCTGCGAGGTCTGGGAGGGGTTCATCTTCGTGAACCTCGACGCCGATGCACCGCCGTTGCAGGACTACATGGGACGGTTGGGCGCCGGGCTCGAGGGCTATCCCTTCGACAAGATGACCCAGGTGCACAAGTACCGGGCCGAGATCGGCAGCAACTGGAAGCTGTTCATCGACGCCTTCGTCGAGTTCTACCACGCCCCCGTGCTGCACGCGGAGCAGGCCGAGGGCGAGGAGTCGCGCAAGCTGCAGGGCTACGGCTACGAGGCGCTGTCCTACGACGTCGACGGCCCGCACGCCATGGTCTCGTCGTGGGGGGGCATGTCGCCGCCCAAGGACGAGTCCATGGTGAAGCCGATCGAGCGGGTCCTGCGCAGCGGCTTGTTCGGGGTGTGGGACGCGCCCGACGTCGGCGAGCTGCCACCCGGCCCGAACCCGGCTCGGCACCACGCCTGGGGGGTGGACTCGTTCCTGTTCTTCCCCAACTTCATGGTGCTCATCTGGAAGCCGAACTGGTACCTCACGTACCACTACTGGCCGACGTCGCACAACACCCACGTGTTCGAGGGGACGGCGTACTTCGTGCCCCCGACCAACGCCTACGAGCGCCTGCAGCAGGAGCTCGCGGTCGTGACCTTCAAGGAGTTCGCCCTCCAGGACGGCAACACGCTGGAGGCCACCCAGTCGATGATCGAAGGTGGGTACGTCGACGGGTTCCCGCTGTGCGACCAGGAGGTGCTGCTCCGGCACCTGCACACCGTCTGCCGCTCGTACGTGGACGACCACGAGCAGGGTCGCCGGCCGACCCCCGTCAAGATCTCCTCCGCGAGCTGAAGGAGCAACCTCATGTCGACCTTCCCTCCCCAGTTCGCCGATCTCGAGCCGTTCGCCGAGTGGGCGATCCCGAGCGAGCGCAACCGCTACGCCAAGCGCCTCGACAGCTCGATGGAGGAGTTGCAGGCCTTCTACGACGCCGTCTTCCCCCGCATGGCCGAGAGCGTCGAGTACCTGAAGAGCGTCGAGCTCGACGGGATCTCCGACGAGGACGAGCGGCTCCTCTGGCTGTTCTCGTCGCTGGTCACGGTGTCGTTCCCGGTGGAGGTCTGGCACCAGGTCCGGGTGCCCGACAGCGGCGCGTCCTCGTTCGACGCGGTCGTCGAGCCGGCGATCTGAGCGTCGCCGGTCCCGCCGACCGACCACGTCGGACGACCCGGACGGTCGGGCGGCCGGCCACCCGGCGACGGCCGACTGTCGCCCCCGCTGCCTCAACGGGGGAGGCCCAGCACCCGCTCGGCGACGATGTTGCGCTGGATCTCCGACGTGCCGCCGGCGATCGTCCCCGCGAAGGACCGCAGGTACAGGTCGAACCAGGTGCCGCTGTAGGCGTCGAGCTCGAGGTGCTCGAAGCGTCCCATCAGGGCGGTGGTGTCGAGCGCGCGTGGCCCGAGCACCTCGACGGCGTCGCGCTGGGCCGACTGGATCGCCTCCGACGCGAACAGCTTGAGGATCGACTGCTCGTTCGACGCCAGGCCGCGTCGGGTGTTGGCCAGGGTCCGGTAGCCCAGCAGCTTCAGGGCCTGGGCGTCGATGGCGACCGATCCGTATCGATCCAGCACCCGGGGATCCTCGGCGAGCCCGTTGCCAGCCAGCTCGTGGCCGAAGCTGGTGAGGAAGCGATCGAGGTTCTCCGAGTAGTGGATCCAGAGCATGGCCCGCTCGTGCCCGAGCGAGTCGTTGGCGACGCGCCACCCTCCGTGCAGCGGTCCCAGGAGGTTCTCGGCCGGCACCACGACGTCGTCGAAGAACACCTCGTTGAAGTCGAGCTCATCGGGGCTGATGATCGAACCGAACGGTCGACGGGTGAGGCCCGGCAGGTCGGTCGGGACGAGCAGGGCGCTGATGCCCTTGTGCTTGGGGGCCTCGGGGTCGGTGCGCACGAAGGCCAGGATCACGTCGGCGTCATGGGCGCCCGAGGTCCACACCTTCTGGCCGTTCACCACGAAGTGGTCGCCCTCGAGCACGGCGCGGGTGCGCAGGCCGGCGAGGTCGGAGCCGGCGTTGGGCTCGCTCATGCCCAGCGCCGCGGTCATCTCGGCGCGGAGGATCGGCACCGCCCACCGTCGCTTCTGCTCCTCGGTGCCGAAGGCCAGGATCGACGGCACCACGATGCCCAGCGCCTGGGGGTTGAAGCTGAGCGAGATCCGGCGGCGGCCCATCTCCTCGAGGTGGACGAACTGCTCCAACAGGGAGGCGTTGCGGCCGCCGTGCTCGGGCGGGTTGCCCGGCACCAGCCAGCCGGCGTCGAACAGCCGGCGCTGCCAGTCCCGGGCCCAGTCCGGCAGGTCGGCGGTCGATCGGGAACGGACGGTGGTCTCCGCCGGTGCTGGCGCGTGCTCGTCGAGCCAGGCGACGAGCTCCTGGCGGAACGACTCGACGTCCTCGTCGAAGGTCAGCCGCACGGGTCAGGCCCCGTGATCCCGCGACGCCGCGGCGAGGGTGTGCCGGGCGACCCGCTGGCGGTGGTCGTCGGCGCCGCCGAACAGCAGCTCACCCGCCTTGGCCCGCCGGAGGTAGAGGTGCACGTCGTTCTCCCACGTGTAGCCGATGCCGCCCTGGAGCTGGATCCCGTGCTGGAAGACGATGCGCTGGGCGTCACCGGCCGCCGCCTTCGCCATCGAGGCGGCGACCGTTCGGCGATCGTCCTCCTCGGCGATGGTGAGGGCGGCGAGCTGGGTCAGCGCGCGCCCGCTCGACGGCGATGTACATGTCCACGGCCTTGTGCTTCACGGCTTGGAAGGACCCGATGGGCACCCCGAACTGCTCCCGGCCGGTGACGTACTCGACGACCATGTCGAGGACCCGCTGGCAGGCCCCGACCATCGCCGCCGCCAGGCCCGTCGCCGCCACCTCCAGGGCTCGCTCGAAGCCGCGGTGGGCCGGCTCGCCGGCCAGCCGGCGGTCGTCGGACACCGTGGCGTCGTCGAAGGTCACGTCGGCGACGTGCAGGGTCGGGTCGAACGTGGGGATGCGCCGGATCGAGACCGCCGTGGCCGGGACGACGAAGGCCTGGGTGCCGTCGACCGTCCCGGCCAGCACGGCGATCTCGTCGGCCCGGTCCCCGTCCACCACGACGTGCGCCGTCCCCGCGAGGCGCCAGCCCTCGCCCGTGCGCCCCGCCTCCACGGGCGGTGCGGCGGGGTCCCAGCGTCCATCGGCTCCGGCCAGGGCCAGGGTGCCGGTGATCGCGCCGGTCGCGACGGGACCGAGGAACCGGCGCTGCTGCTCGGCGTCCCCGCAGGCCTGCACCACCGGGACGAGCTGGGAGGTGGTGGCCAGCAGCGGTGTGGGGTCGCCGACGTAGCCCAGCTGCTCGAGGACGATGGCCAGCTCGACCATCGACGAGCCGACGCCGCCGAGCTCGGTCGGCAGGGCCAGACCGGGCCAGTCGAGGCCGGCGAGGGTCGCCCACAGCTCGGTGGGGTCGCGGGTGTCCGCGATCACCCCGCGCAGGAACGCCGGCGGGCACTCCTTGGCGAGCACCTCGGCGGCGGCGTCCCGCAGCTGCAGCTGGTCCTCGTCGAGCTCGAAGTCCACCTCACCACTCTCTTCATCACGCTCGTCTTCGTCGGGCCGTTCCCGCCGCCCGGTGCCCAGCCAGGCGGCCGCAACGAGACGAGAATGAGATTATCGAATCACGCGAGGAACGCTCTTGCAAACCGCCGCCGGGCCAGCGAGACTCGGCCGGTGCAACCGCTCGACGGCATCCGGGTCCTCGACCTGGGCAACTACATCGCCGGGCCGTTCTGCGCCACCGTGCTCGGGGAGTTCGGCGCCGACGTGATCAAGGTCGAGCGGCCGGGCACCGGTGACCTGGGGCGACGGTTCGGCACCGAGACCGAGTGCGGGGACACCCTGGTGTGGCTGAGCGAGGGCCGGAACAAGCGGTCGTTGACCCTCGACCTGCGAGACCAGCGAGGCCGGGAGATCCTGCGCGACCTCATCTCTCGGTCCGACGTCGTCGTCGAGAACTTCCGACCAGGGGTCCTCGAACGATGGGGGTTGGCGTGGGAGGCGATCCAGGACCTCAACCCCGGGACCGTCCTCGTGCGCATCTCGGCCTACGGGCAGACGGGGCCGATGCGCGACCAACCCGGGTTCGCCCGCATCGCCCACGCCTTCTCGGGTCTGGCCTACCTGGCCGGCGAGCCCGAGGGTCCGCCGGTCACCCCGGGCTCGACCTCGCTGGCCGACTACCTGAGCGGGCTGTACGGGGTGATCGGCGTGTTGCTGGCCCTGCGGGCCCGAGAGGAGACCGGTCGGGGCCAGGTCGTGGATCTGGCGCTGTTCGAGACCATGTTCCGGATGCTCGACGAGCTGGCGCCGGCCTACCAGCAGCACGGGTTCGTGCGGGAGCGCATGGGGCCCGACACGGTGAACGTGGTGCCGCACAGCCACTACGAGTGCGCCGACGGACGGTGGGTGGCCATCGCCTGCACGAACGACGACATGTTCGCCCGACTCGCCGGCGCCATGGGTCAGCCCGAGCTGGCCGCCGACGATCGGTACGGGCCCAAGGAGCGGCGCCTGGCCGCACGCCCGCTCGTGAACGCGCTCGTCGCGGCGTGGGTGGCGTCGCTGCCCCGTGACGAGGTGCTGGCGACGTGCCGGGCCGCCGGGGTCCCGGCCGGGCCGATCTACTCGATCGCCGAGATCTTCGACGATCCGCAGTACCGGCACCGCCAGACCATCGTGACCGTCGACTCGCGCATCGGTCCCCTGGCGGTCCCCACCACGCTGCCCGCCCTGTCGGAGACGCCCGGCGGGATCCGGTGGCTCGGTCCTGCGCTCGGGGCCGACACCGACGCGATCCTGGCCGGGGTGCTCGGTCGAGCGGCCGACGAGATCGAACAGCTCCACGCGGAGGGCGTGGTGTGAACACGGAAGAGGTCTGCATGGACGCAACCGGACTCGCGTGGCCACGACCGGAGGTGCCGCGGTGAGCGCCGGTCGAGTGGCCCTCGTCACCGGTGGTGGGTCGGGGATGGGGCGGGCCATCGTGCACCGGCTCGCCCGCGACGGCATGGCCGTCGCCGTGCTCGACATCGACCCGGCCGCCGCCGACGCGGTGGTGGGCGAGGTGAGCGGGCTCGGCGGCGAGGCCCTGGCCGTCGGCGGCGTCGACGTGTCGGATCGGGCGCAGGTCGAGGCGGCGGTCCAGCAGGTCCGCGACGTGCTGGGGCCGGTGCTGGTCCTCGTCAACAACGCGGGCGTGGCCGGGTTCAAGGACTTCCTGTCCATCACCGACGAGTCCTGGGACCGCCTCATGGCGGTGAACCTGAACGGGCCCTTCTACTGCACCCAGGCCGTGCTCCCGGACATGATCGAGGCCGGCTGGGGTCGCATCGTCAACATCTCCTCGTCGAGCGCCCAGGGCGGCCAGCCCTACATGGTCCACTACGTGACGTCCAAGGCCGGTCTCATCGGGATGACCAAGGCCCTCGCCCTGGAGCTCGGCCCGAAGGGGATCACGGTCAACACCATCCCGCCGGGGTTCATCGACACGCCGATGCTGCGCGACTCCGAGGCCCGGGGCCTGCTCGGGGGCAGCGTCGAGGACCACGCCCAGCGGACCCCGGTGCGCCGTGCCGGCCTCCCCGAGGACATCGCCGCGGCCTGTGCGTTCCTGGTGTCCGACGAGGCCGGCTACATCACCGGCCAGGTGATCGGCGTGAACGGCGGTCGGAACACCTAGCGCGGTCGCCGTCGGGGCGGGCGCCGGCGGCGGGCCTAGAGCGGCTCGTACTCGAAGGTGACGGTCTCGCCCTGGGGGATCGCCTGGCAGGTGAGCACCCAGCCCTCGTCGACCTCGTCGGGCTCGAGGGCGTTGTTGACCCGCATCGTGGCCGAGCCCTCCCGGAGGAGGGCCATGCACGTGGCGCACTCCCCGGCCTGACACGAGAACGGGGCTCGCAGACCGGCCCGCCGGGCCGTGTCGAGCAGGGTGTCGCCCGAGTGGTACGGCACGGCGTGGCGCTTGCCCTTCAGCATCACGGTCACCGTCTCCGGCGCGTCGGCGCCCGTCGCCGGTGCCTCGCGGCCGGCGTCGTCCGTCGAGTCGGTGGGTGAGGGCCCGCCCTCGTCGGTGAAGCGCTCGACGAGGATCTGGTCGGGCCCGACGCCGACGTCGAGCAGCGCCGCTTCGACCAGGTCCATGAACGGGGTCGGGCCGCACAGGTAGAAGTCGGCGTCCCGGTCGTCGCCGACGAACGCGGCCACGCCGCCCCGATCCACGTAGCCGCGCTCGGCGTCGAGGTGGTGGTGGACCTGCACGCGGTCCCCGTGACGGCGACCGAGCTCGTCGAGCTGGTCGGCGAAGATCACGGCCTGGCGGTCCCGGTTGGCGTACAGCAGGCGGACCGTTCGATCCGTGGCGGTGAGCACGCTCTTGGCGATGGACATCACGGGCGTGATGCCGCTGCCGCCGGCGAAGGCGATGACCGGCCGGTCGTGGTCCCGGGGGCAGAAGACCCCGGCGGGTCTGGTGGCCTCGAGGACGTCGCCCTCGGCGACCTCGTCGTGGAACCAACCCGACACCCGCCCGCCGGGCACGCGCTTGACGGTGACGGCCAGGTCGGCGTCGGTCTCCGGTGCGCTCGACATCGAGTAGCAGCGCAACAGCTCCTCGTCACCGACGCGCACGCGGAAGGTGCAGAACTGCCCGGGGCGGTAGGCGAACAGGTCCCGGAGATCGTCGGGCACCTCGAGCACGAAGGAGCGGGTGTCGGGCGTCTCCTGGACGATGCGCGCCACCCGCAACGGGTGGTAGCCGTGTGCCCGCCGGACCGCGTCGAGGTCCGGTGCCACGTGCTCAGGCATCGTGACCCTCGGCGGGGTGGATCGGTCGGCAGGACGAGCGTCGGGCGATCATGCGGTGGTCGGCTCCGAGCGACGGGTCGGGTGGGAAGTACATTATCGCCTAGAGAAACAAGTCTTTCCGTCAGACGCGAAGCACATTATCGTAGGCGCACCACACGAACATGGTCGAGTCGGACGTCGGCCGAGGAGGGTCCCGTCATGCGTCGAACCGGCGAGCAGCTGGCGTTGGTGGGGTTCATGCAGGCGGGGAACTCCTCGGTGTACGCGGGATCGTGGCGGCACCCGGCCACCGAGCACGGGTTCCTCACGGCCAGCTACTACCAGAAGCTGGGTCGCACCCTCGAGGAGGGGTGCTTCGACCTGATGTTCTTCGACGACCGCCTGGCGATGCCGGGCATCTACGGCGGCTCGGTGGCCGAGGCCGTGCGCACCGGCGCCCGGCCGGTGAAGCTCGACCTCAGCGTCGTGATCGGCGCCATCGCCGGCGTGACCGAGCACATCGGGCTCGGGGCCACCTACTCGACCACCTACTACCCGCCCTTCCACATCGCTCGCACCTTCGCCACGCTCGACCACCTCTCCGGGGGTCGTGCCGCGTGGAACGTGGTGACCTCCGTGAACGACAGCGAGGCCCAGAACTACGGCGTGGACGAGATCCTGGGGCACGACGAGCGCTACGACCGGGCCGACGAGTTCATGGAGGCCACCCTCGGCCTCTGGGACACGTGGGACGACGACGCCCTGGTGCTCGACCGTGCCAGCGGCGTGTTCGCCGATCCCCGCGCCGTGCACGAGCTCGACTTCAAGGGCCAGTGGTTCGACGTCCGCGGGCCCCTGACGGTGCCGCGCTGCCCGCAGGGACGGCCCGTGCTGCTGCAGGCGGGCTCCTCGGGCCGGGGTCGGGAGTTCGCCTCGCGCTGGGCCGAGGTCATCTTCACCGGCGATCCCGGCCTCGAGGTGGCCCGGACCCACTACCGGGACCAGAAGGAGCGCATCGTCGAGGCGGGTCGTGACCCGGCGTCGGTCAAGATGCTGCCCATGGCCTACGCGGTCGTCGGCGAGACCCGGGCCCAGGCCGAGGATCGCGAGCAGCTGCTGCTGCACGACCTCGTCGACCCGATGGCGTCGCTGACCCTGCTCTCCGAGCTCATGAACCACGACTTCTCCGGGCTGCCGCTGGACGCGCCGATCACCGACGAGCTGATCGAGTCGGTGAAGGGCATCCGCGGCCTGGTGCAGAACCTGCGTCAGCACATCGGGGGCGACACCATCACCCTCGCCGACCTGGCCGGCCATCGGGCCACGTTGCTGCAGGGCCCCCGCTTCGTCGGCACGGGCGCCGACGTGGCCGACCAGATGCAGGAGTGGTTCGACGCCGACGCCTGCGACGGCTTCGTCCTGGCCGCCACCCACTGCCCCGGTGCCTACGAAGACGTCGTCCGGCAGGTGGTGCCCGAGCTGCAGCGTCGAGGGGTCTTCCGACAGCGCTACGAGGGCGCGACGCTGCGGGAGAACCTCGGCCTGGCCCGCCCGGCCCCCGCCCGCTCCTGACGGACGCGGCACCGCGTCGACCACGGCCAGATCGGAGGCCACGTGCAACCACCTCGGGTCCGACGATCGGAGCTGGCGACGCCGGCGAGCAGCGAGCGCATGTGCCAGAAGGCGCCGGGCGCGGGTGCCGACCTCGTCTTCCTCGACCTCGAGGACGCCTGCGCCCCCATCGCCAAGGAACCGGCCCGAGCGACCGTGGTGGCGGCGCTGACCGAACAGGACTGGGGCCGCACCGTGCGGGCCGTTCGGGTGAACGGCCTCGACACGCCCTGGTGCTACGGCGACCTCACCGAGGTCGTGACAGGTGCCGGCGAGGCGCTCGACGTGATCATCGTGCCCAAGGTCCGCCGGGCCCGCGACGTCTGGTGGTTCGACGTCCTGCTCACCCAGCTGGAGACCAAGCTGGGACTCTCCCACCGGATCGGCCTGGAGGTCCTCATCGAGGAGGCGGAGGGCCTGACCAACGTCGCCGAGATCGCACGGGCCAGCGATCGCCTGGAGGCCGTCATCTTCGGCGCCGGGGACCTGTCGGCGTCGCTGCGGTCGCGGGTCGACGGCAACTTCGATCCCGTCGGCGAGTACCCGGGCGACGTCTGGCACTTCGCCCGGGTGAGCGTGCTCGCCGCCGCCCGGGCCGCCGGCATCGACGCCATCGACGCCCCCTACCCCGCCTACCAGGACCCCGAGGGCTACCGGCGGTCGGCCACCCACGCCGGTCTGCTCGGCTTCGACGGCAAGTGGGCCGTCCACCCGAGCCAGGTCGCCATCGCCAACGAGGTGTTCGCCCCGACCGAGGCCGAGGTCGCCGACGCCCGCGAGGCCATCGCCGTCTACCGGGCCTCGGAGGCCGACGGCGTCGGCGCCATCGGCCGCCACGGCCGGTTGGTCGACGCCGCCCACATGCGCCTCGCCGAGAACGTCCTGCAGCGTGCGGCCATGGCGAGCGCCGAGGGGTCGGCCGGGACGCCGACGGGTGGCGGCGACGCCCGAGCCGACTGACACGCAGGATCCCGGGTCGCCTCCGACGGACTGGTTGCATGTCCACTCTCCCATTGCGATAATGGCGTTCTCGTCGTCCCGGTTGGGGCGCTGATCGGTCTGGAGGATGACCATGTCGCCGCGTGCCCTCGACTGCCCCGTGTTCGACGCCGACAACCACCTGTACGAGACCAAGGACGCGCTCACCAAGTTCCTGCCGGATCGCTACAAGGGCGCCATCGACTACGTCGAGGTGCGGGGGCGGACCAAGATCGTGGTGCGGGGTCGCATCAGCGAGTACATCCCCAACCCCACCTTCGAGGTCGTGGCCCGCCCCGGGGCGATGGAGGACTACTTCCGCAAGGGCAACCCCGAGGGCAAGGACCGCCGAGCCATCTTCGGCGAGCCGATGCGCGCCATCCCCGCCTTCCGCGAGCCGGGCCCCCGGCTCGAGCTCATGGACGAGCAGGGGATCGACCGGGCCCTCATGTTCCCGACGCTCGCCAGCCTGGTCGAGGAGCGCATGCGCGACGATCCCGAGCTCATCCACGCCGTCGTGCACGCCCTGAACGAGTGGATCCACGAGACCTGGCAGTTCGACTACGAGGGCCGCATCTTCGCCACGCCGGTCATCTCGCTGCCCATCGTGGAGCGGGCCATCGAGGAGCTCGAGTGGGTCGTCGAGCGGGGTGCGCGAGCTGTGCTCATCCGGCCGGCGCCGGTCCCCGGCCTGCGTGGCTCGCGGTCCTTCGGTCTGCCCGAGTTCGATCCCTTCTGGGAGAAGGTCGTCGAGCACGACGTGCTCGTGGGGATGCACTCCTCGGACAGCGGGTACGAGCGCTACGTGAACGAGTGGCTCGGAGGCGACGTCGAGTACCTGCCCTTCGCGCCTCGGGCGTTCGGCATGCACTCGCTGTGGCGTCCGATCGAGGACTCCGTCGCCGCCCTGATCATCCACGGCGCCCTCTCGCGGTTCCCCGGGCTCAAGGTGGCGGTGATCGAGAACGGCAGCAGCTGGGTGCGGCCGCTGCTCGAGAACCTGGCCGACCTCTACAAGAAGATGCCCCAGGACTTCCTGGAGGATCCCATCGAGGTCTTCAAGCGCAACATCAACGTCAGCCCCTTCTGGGAGGAGGACCTGGGTGCGCTGGCCGAGCTCATCGGGGTCGACCGGGTGCTGTTCGGATCGGACTACCCCCACCCGGAGGGCCTGGCCGATCCGGCGAGCTACGTCGACGAGCTCGCCGGACTGCCCGAGGAGTCGGTGCGCAAGATCATGGGCGGCAACCTCGCCCGGCTCATGAACGTCGACGACCGTGTGCTGACCTGAGCCCGTCGCGCTCCGCCGCCCGATGACCGACGTCGACAACGGCAGTCTCGGCACCATCCCGGCGCTGGCGGTCGCCGCGGCGACCCGCCTCGGCGACCAGCTGGCCGTGGTCGACGGGAGCACCCGTCTCACCTACGCCGAGCTCGTCGATCGGGCGCGCGCGTTCGGCGCCGGCCTGGTCGGCACCGGTGTGGCGCCGGGGGACCGCGTCGCGATCTGGGCACCCAACCGCGCGGAGTGGATCGTCGCCTTCCTCGGCCTCCACCTGGCGGGGGCGGTCCTGGTGCCGGTGAACACCCGCTTCAAGGGTGCCGAGGCCTCCGACATCCTCGGTCGCACCGCCGCCAAGGTGCTCGTCACCGTGACCGACTTCCTGGGCGCCGACTACGTCGCCATGCTCGATCGGGCTGCGCTGCCGGCGCTCGAGACCGTCGTGGTCGCTCACGGACCGGTCCCACCCGGGGCGGTGGCATGGGCGGACCTGGTCGGGCGAGCCTCCCGGGTCACCGACGACGAGGTCGACCGGCGGGCCGCCGCCGTGACCGCGGACGACGTCGCCGACATCCTCTTCACCTCGGGGACGACGGGTGCACCCAAGGGCGTGGTCCAGACCCACGAGCGCACGCTGCGGGTGGCGACCGACTGGGTGGCGATGACCGGCCTCCGGGTGGGGGACCGGTACCTCATGGTGAACCCGTACTTCCACATGTTCGGGCTGAAGGCGGGCATCCTGGCCTCGCTGGTGGCCGGGGCGACGATGCTTCCCGAGCCGGTCTTCGACGTGGAGCGCGTGCTGGCGCGGGTGGTCACCGAGGGGGTCACCGTCCTTCCCGGCGCGCCCCTGATCTACCAGGCGATCCTCGACCACCCCGGTCGGGCCGACCTCGACCTGTC
This sequence comes from Acidimicrobiales bacterium, assembly GCA_041394145.1. Taxonomy (GTDB): domain Bacteria; phylum Actinomycetota; class Acidimicrobiia; order Acidimicrobiales; family Acidimicrobilacustridaceae; genus JAWKIW01. The sequence continues at coordinate 72,895 of JAWKIW010000010.1, read as the reverse complement.
CAGCCTGCGGGTGGCCGTGACGGGCGCCGCCGACATCCCCGTGGCGCTGATCCGTCGCGTCTTCGACGAGCTGCCGTTCTCGGTGGTCGTCACCGGCTACGGGCTCACCGAGGCCGGGACGGCGACGGCGACCGCACCGGGCGACGATCCCGAGACCATCGCCACCACGGTGGGCCGGCCGCGACCGGGGTTCGAGCTGCGGGTCGTGGACGGCGAGGGTCGTGACCTGGCGTCGGGCGAGACCGGTGAGGTGCTCCTGCGGGGCGGCAGCGTCATGTCGCACTACCTGGACGACCCCGAGGCGACGGCCCAGGCGCTCGACGCCGACGGCTGGCTGCACACCGGCGACCTCGGCGTGGTCGACGAGGTCGGGAACCTGCGCATCGTGGGCCGGTCCAAGGACATGTTCATCGTCGGCGGGTTCAACGCCTATCCGGCCGAGATCGAGGACCTGCTGCTCCGCCACCCGCAGATCCAGCAGGCGGCGGTGATCGGCATCCCCGACGAGCGCCTCGGCGAGGTCGGCATGGCGTTCGTGGTGACCGAGCCCGACGGGTCGGTGACCGGCGCCGACATCGTGGCGTGGTGCCGTGACGCGATGGCCAACTACAAGGTGCCGCGACGCGTCGAGCTGGTGGACGAGCTGCCGCGCACCGCCACCGGCAAGGTGGTGAAGGAGCAGCTGCGGGCGCAGGCCGCCGGTCCGGCGGCCGGTTGAGCGACCCTCGCGCCCCGCCTGTTTCTTTGTTGACGTCGATGTCAAAAATCGGGGAGGATGGCCCGCATGGACGTCCGCCTCTCGCCCGAGCAGGAGGCGCTGCGGGACTCGGTGGCCCAGGTCGTGGCGCGCCACGGCCCGCGCGCCGTCGGGGCCTTGGTCGACGAGCAGCGGCGGGCCGCCCTCGACGGCGCCGTCGCGGCGTCGGGTTGGCGGGCGCTGCGCGGGGCCGATGACGCCGGTGGCCCCCTCGCCTCGGCGGTCGAGGTGGCGCTGGTGGCCGAGCAGCTCGGCCGGGGCCTGGCCGACGCCTCGTTCCTCGGGCCGACGCTGGCCGCCGAGCTGCGTCGCCTGACCGGCGCGCCGGGCTCGTCGGTCCCCGAGACCGTGGTGCTCGGTCCTGACCTGTCTGCGCCTGCGGCCATCGGCGGCGACCTGGCCGGCGGTGGCGTGGCGATCGATGCCGCCGGGGCCGAAGCAGGCCCTGGCGCTGGTCCCGTCGCCCGACGGCGACCTGCTCGCGCCGGTGGACCTCGGCCCGGCCCGCGTCGAGGTCGACCTCACCCGGCTCGTCGCCGCCGTCGCGCCGCGCCCGTCGAGCCCCTCGACGGCCGGCCGCAGCCCCTTCGTCACGAGGATCGGACGCGGTGGACCGCGCTGGGGCTCGCCGTCACCAGCGCCGACCTCGTGGGCGTGATGGCCGGCGCCGTGCGGCTCGCCGCTGACTACGCCACCGAACGACGCCAGTACGGCGCCCCGATCGGCTCGTTCCAGGCCGTGCAGCACCTGCTGGCCGACGCCCACGTGGCCACCGAGGGCTCGCGCAGCGCCGCGCTCCACGCCGCGTGGGCGGTGGACGCCCTGGCGCCCGACGAGGCGCTGGCGGCGGCGTCGGTGGCGAAGGCGTACTGCACCCGAGCGGCTCGCAGCGTGTGCGAGACGGCCATCCAGGTCCACGGCGGCATCGGGAACACCTGGGAGTGCCTCGCCCACGTGTTCCTGCGCCGGGCGCTCGTGTCGAGCGACGTGCTCGGCGGCGTGGGCCCCAACCTCGCCCGCGTCCTCGCGCACCAGGGCGTGTCGGCGCCGTCCGAGCCGGTGGGGGGCCAGCGTGGACTTCGGTGACTCGCCCGACGAAGCCCGGTTCCGCGCGAGCTTGCGGGCGTGGCTGGTCGACAACACCCCCGACCTGCCGGCGTCGTCGACCGACGACGAGTACTGGGCCGGCATGGCGGCATGGCACCACGCCCTCTACGACGCCGGCTTCTTCGGCCTCTCGTGGCCGACGGCCATCGGCGGTCACGACCTGCCGAGCGTCTACGACGCCATCGTCGACGACGAGCTGGCCGCGGCCGGCGCACCCCCGCGCCCCAGCCTCGGGTACCTGGTGCAGGGCATCCTCGAGCACGGCAGCGAGGAGATCCAGCGTCGGTTCCTGCCCGGGATCGTCAACGGCCGCGACCGGTGGTGCCAGGGCTTCAGCGAACCCGATGCCGGGTCCGACCTGGCGTCGCTGCGCACCCGCGCCGACCGCGAGGGCGACGAGTACGTGATCACCGGGCACAAGGTCTGGACCAGCTACTCGGATGACGCCGACTGGTGCATGCTCCTGGCGCGCACCGATCACGACGTCCCCAAGCACAAGGGCATCTCCGCCTTCGCCGTCCCCATGCGCCAGGCGGGCATCGAGCAACGCCCGCTGCGCATGATCAACGGGATCACCAAGGAGTTCGGCGAGGTCGTCTTCGACGGCGCCCGGGTGCCGGCCGCCAACATGATCGGGGAGCCGGGCGAGGGGTGGCCGCTGGCCATGACGGTCGTGAGCCACGAGCGCGAGCCGGGTGAGCTGGGCTACGTGGCCCGGTACCGCAAGGCCGTCAAGCAGCTGGTCGCCGAGGTCCGGGCCGACCCCGGGCGCTACGGACCCGAGCAGGTCCGCGACCTCGGCTGGGCGATCGTCGAGGCCGAGGTGCTGCGCTCGCACGTCAGCCGCCGGCTCTCGGACCGCCTCGGCGGGATCGAGCACGGTCCCGAGGGGTCGGTCGACAAGCTGCTCATGACCGAGGTGGAGCAGGCGGTGGGGCACGCCGCGCTGTCGGTGGGCGGTTCCGGCCACGGTGGGGGCGACGACTCCTGGCTCAAGCTGTACCTGTACAGCCGGGCGCAGAGCGTGATGGGCGGCACCTCCCAGATCCAGCGCAACCTCGTCGCCCGCCGCATCCTGGGACTCCCGACATGAGCTACCGCCTCCCACCCTCGATCCAGGTCGACGCCGACGGCGCCGTCCGCATCGTCCGCCTCAACCGCCCCGAGCAGCTCAACGCCACCAACCACGAGCTGCACCAGGGCCTGGCCGAGCTGTTCCCGCAGATCGACGCCGACACCGAGGCTCGTGCCGTGGTGCTCACGGGCAACGGGCGCGCCTTCTCCGCCGGCGGCGACTTCGGGTACCTCGACGAGCTCGCCAGGGACGACGAGCTGCGGCGCCTCGCCCTCGACCACGGCAAGCAGATCGTGACGGGCATGATCGCCTGCCGCGTGCCGTCGTCGCCGCCGTCAACGGTCCCGCCGTCGGCCTCGGGTGCAGCCTCGTCGCCCTGTCCGACGTCGTCTTCATGGCCGAGAGCGCGCACCTGGCCGATCCCCACGTGGCGGTCGGCCTCGTGGCCGCCGACGGTGGTCCGGTCACCTGGCCCCTGCTGACCAGCCTGCAGCTGGCCAAGGAGTACGCCTTCACCGGGGAGCGCATCCCCGCCCGTCGGGCCGCGGAGATCGGCCTGGCCAACCACGTCGTCCCCGACGACGAGGTCGTGGATCGAGCGATGGACTGCGCCCGACGCATCGCCGCGCTGCCGGCGAGGACGGTCGAGGACACCAAGCGCATCCTCAACCTCCACATGGAGCGAGCGGTGCTCGCCTGCCTCGACTTCGCGCTGGCCGCCGAGGATCGCTCCTTCCGGTCGCCCGAGCTGCGCGCCAACCTCGACCGCCTGCTCGCTCGGGAGCGCTGACTCGAGCGGCGTGCGCCGGCGACCTCGTGGTCAGAGGGGCGGCAGGGGCGGGAGCTGTCGGGTGGCGAGCAGGTCCTCACCCAGCGCACGGGTCAGGGTGCGGGCGGCACCGAACAGCTCGTCGAGCACGAGCACCCGCCGGATCCAGCGGTGCAGGTCGTGCTCGGTGGTGAAGCCGATGCCGGCGAGCACCTGCTGGCAGTGCCGGGCCGCCGTGCGGGCGCCGTCGCCGGCGAGCGCCTTGGCCATCGCCGCCGCCGTCGGGGTGCCCTCGAGCCAGCCGGCGTCGAGGGCGGCATCGGCGACCTCGATGGCCACGAGCGTGTCGGCCAGGCGGTGGCGGATCGCCTGGAAGCGGGCGATGGGCTGGCCGAACTGCACCCGATCGAGCGCGTGCTGGCGCGCCAGGGCCACCATGGTGCGGGCCGCGCCCACCAGCTCGTGGCCGATCGCCAGCTGGGCGCGGGCGACGGCGTCGGGCCAGGGTCGCGCCGGGCGCCGTGGCGCGTCGGCGGGGGTGAGCGTTCCCGTGACGGCGACCAGGCCGAGGTCGGGGTCGACCCCTGCGATCCGTCGGATCTCGAGGTCGTCGACCGCGACGGTGACCACGACGTCCTCGCCCTCGTCGCGGCGGGCCACGACCACCACGGTGTCCCGGTCGGGGAGGGCCGCCGTTGCGAGGCCCTCGATCGTCAGGCGGCCGTCGTCGAGCAGCCGGGCCGGTGGCGCAGGCGATCCGAAGGTCGGCAGCACGACGCCGGCCGCGTCCGACGCCGGTGCCACCACGGCGGCGACGACCCGGTCGAGCGCCGAGGAGGCGCGGTTGGCCGATCCCTGCAGCTCGAAGAGCAGCGAGACGGCCGTGTGGGGGTCGACCTCGAGCGCATCCGGCCAGCCGAGCGCGTCGAGCGCGAGGTCGAGCGCCGGTCCGGTGGCGCCATCGACGGCGTGGCGGAGGCTGCGCTCGAGGAGCTCGCGGTCGTCGCCCTCGATCATCGGTCGTGGCCCAGGTCGAGGAGGCGGCGAGCGATGATGTTGCGCTGGATCTCGGCGCTGCCGCCGTAGATCGACGCCGCCCGGGAGTAGAGGAACTCGCTGCGCCAGCGCGTGCTGACCGGATCGTCGCCCAGGAGCACCTCGGTGGCCAGACCCTCCTCGACCAGGTCGAACACCGCCTGCTCGGCCGTCGCCACCAGGACCTTGTCGATCGAGGTCTCGGGTCCGAGCCGTTCGCCGGCGTCGAGCCGGTGCTGGGTGCTGCGAGACCGGGCCCGGAAGGCGTACAGGATCTGGGTCACCTCGCCGACGCGGACCGGGTCGAGCGCTCCCGGCGGGGCGGCGTCGAGCAGCCGCTGGAGCCGTCGGTGCAGGAAGGCGGCGCGGTGCCACAGGGCGGTGCTGCGCTCGAAGGGCAGCAGGTCCATGGCCACGGCCCACCCGTCGCCCTCGTTGCCGAGGGTGCGGTCGAGGGGCACGGCGACGTCGTCGAAGAACACCTCCGAGAACTCCGGCTTGCCGTGCATCGTCTCGATGGGCCGCACCGAGATCCCGGGCGTGTCCATGTCGACGAAGAGCGCGGTGATGCCCCGATGCGCCGATTCCGGCGAGCCGGTGCGCGTGAGCAGCACGCAGCGCTGGGCGTACTGCGCCAGGCTCGTCCACACCTTCTGGCCGTCCACCCGCCAGCCGTCGTCGGTCCGGGTCGCCCGACAGGTGAGGGAGGCGAGGTTGCTCCCGGTGCCGGGCTCGGAGAAGCCCTGGCACCAGGTCTCGTCGCCCCGGAGCAGCCGCGGGACCATGGTGGCGGCGAGCTCGGGCCGGGCGTAGTCGATCATCGTGGGCGCCAGCACCTCGGTCATCGAGTAGATGCCGGGCTCCACGATGTCGCGGGCCGCCAGCGCCTCGCCGAGGTACGCCCGCAGCAGCGTCGACCCGCCCAGACCGCCGACCCGCTCGGGCCAGCCCCAGCGCATCCAGCCGGCGTCGAAGGCCCGTCGCTTGACCATCGACAGGTGGGCCATCTCGTCGTCGAGCGTGCGCATGGCGGCGTGGTCGGGCGCGAGGTCGCGCTCGTGCTCGTCGAGCCAGCGGTCGAGGCCGTCTCGGAAGCCCTCGAGGTCCACCTCGGATCCGCTCAGCCGCCGCTGGGTGCCGGGCGGGTCGGATCGTGCGCTCGGCCCGCGTCGCGCGACCCGCTGCGGCGCAGGAAGGTCATCGACCTCGTGTGCAGGCGCCACCCCTCCCCGGTGCGCCGATAGGTGTCGGTGTACCAGCCGATGCGCATCTGGTGATCGGTCTGATCGACGAAGCACAGCGGCTGCTCGCCGGAGCCGGCGTCGCCCCGGAGCTCGAGGGCGGGCGGGCCCACCATGAACAGGCCCTTGGGGGCGGCGGCGACCAGCGTCGGGAAGTCGGCCAGGCTGTAGGTGTCGCCGAAGGCGCTGTAGGTGCCGTCGGGGGTGAAGACGGCCATCACCGCCTCGATGTCGTCCTTGGTCATGCCCACCGCGTAGCGGGCGAGCAGCTGCTCGATCTCGATCGTGTCGGCCAGGTCGGTGCCCCGGGGCTCGGTCATGGCGACCGACGATAATGAAGTTCTCATCTCATGACAACGAGGCTGGCGAGGCCGGCCGCGGCGTGGGACACTCGGCGACCGGTCGTCGCCGACGGTGCGGACGAAGGGGGATGGGGATGGCAGGAGAGCGCGCCGGGTCGACCCGGCCGTGGCGGTTGCGATCGGTCGCGGAGGACCTGGGGGCCGCTACCGCGCCGAGGGCTGGTGGGACGACGCCAGCCTCGGCGCCACGGTGGCCGCCGGGCTGGCGGCCCTGGGGTCGAGCCCGTTCAACGTCCACTCCCAGGTGCGTCCCTGGCGGGGGACCTTCGGCGAGGTCGACGCCGCGGCGCGGGCGCTGGCCGGGACGCTGCAGCGCCAGGGCGTCGGCGCGGGCGACGTCGTCGCCTTCCAGCTGCCGAACTGGGTGGAGGCCGGCATCACCTTCTGGGCCGCGGCCTACCTCGGCGCCGTGGTGGTGCCCATCGTGCACTTCTACGGGGCCAAGGAGGTCGGCTACATCCTGCGCACCGCCGAGCCCGACGTGGTCATCACCCCCGATCGGTTCGGGCACAGCGACTACCTCGCCGTCTACGAGTCGCTGCTGGACGGCGGGCGGGAGCCGCGCTGGCTCGTGGTCGGCGACGGCGACCTGCCGGCGACCGCCTCGTCCTTCGCCTCGTACCTGGACGGTGAACCCCTCGACGAGCCCAGCCCGGTCGACCCGGATGCGCCGGCGATCATCGCCTTCACGTCGGGCACGACGCGCGATCCGAAGGGCGTCATCCACTCGCACCGGACCATCGGCTTCGAGACCCGTCAGCTGGACCACCTCTTCCCGAGGGGCGGGCCGGCCCAGATCACGGGGGCACCGGTCGGGCACTTCATCGGCATGGTCAACGCCTTCCTCGTGCCCCTGCTGCGGGACCGGCCGGTCAACCTGGTGGACGTGTGGGATCCGACCGAGGTCCTGCGCCTGATGCGCGACGAGAACCTCGGCATGACCGGGGGGGCGACCTACTTCCTCACCAGCCTCCTCGACCACCCCGACTTCACCGAGGAGCACCTGGCCAAGATGCCCTTCGCCGGGCTCGGTGGCTCGCCGGTGCCGGTGGCGGTCATGGAGCGCCTGTCGAGGCTGGGGATCGACGCCTTCCGGTCCTACGGCAGCACGGAGCACCCGTCGATCACCGGCTGCCTGCTCGAGGAGCCCGAGGAGAAGCGGACCACGACCGACGGACGAGCGCTGCCGGGCGTCGAGATCCGCCTCACCGAAGAAGGGGAGATCCTGAGCCGCGGCCCCGACTGCTTCGTGGGCTACATCGACCCGGCGATGACGGATCGGGCCTTCGACGCGGACGGCTGGTACCACACCGGCGACGTCGGTCGGCTCGACGCCGAGGGCTACCTCACCATCACCGATCGCCTGGCCGACGTCATCATCCGGGGCGGTGAGAACATCAGCGCCGCCGAGGTCGAGGAGCTGCTCATGGGCATGGACGCCGTCGTGGAGGTGGCGGTCGTGGCCGAACCCGACGTGCGCCTCGGTGAGCGGGCCTCGGCCGTGGTTCGCCTGGCGCCGGGCGCCGACGTGCCCACCCTCGACGACGTGCGCGCCCACCTCGAAGCGGCCGGGCTGGCTCGCCAGAAGTGGCCCGAGTCGCTGCACCCGGTCGAGGACTTCCCCCGCACGGCGTCGGGCAAGATCCAGAAGTTCCGACTTCGCCAGGCGATGCAGGACGGCCGGTTGCGGGCCGGCGACTGAGGACCGCGCCGGGCGCCGGTCAGACCGTGAGGCCCCGGAACAGGACGTCCCAGATCTCCTCGGCGGGGTCGTCGTCGGTGCGGAGGGACACGCCGGCGATGGTGGCGGCGAAGGCGTTGAACATGATCGACTCGAGGATGACGCCGGTGACCCGGCGGCGGTCGAAGTCCGGCCGGATCGCCCCGGCGTCGACGGCGGCCTCGATGGTCTCCTCGAACAGGGACACGAGCGGGACGAACACGCGGGCGGCGTCGGCCGGCCGCGCGGTGAGCAGCTGCTGGGCGAACTCGACCATCACCGACGACGACGCCGGACCCGAGCCGACCTTCGCGTCCTTGGCCGCCTTGCGCTTCTTGTCGGGTCGGCACATCCGGTAGTACTCGACCACGAGGAGGTGCAGCCGCTCGAGCACGTCGTCCTCGCCGGCGATGCGGCCGTGGAGGTGCTCGGCGGTGCTGCGCACCGACTCCTCGAACAGGGCCATGAGCAGCTCCTGCTTGCCCCCGAAGTACTGGTAGAAGCTGCGCAGCGACTGGCCCGATCGGTCCACGACGGCCTGGACCGTGAACTCGGACGCCTCGTTGTCGGCGAGCAGCTCCATGGCGGCGTCGAGGAAGCGCTGGACCCGCTTCTCGGCTCGCTTCCGGGCCGGGTCCAGCGAACGGGCGACCGCCGCCTCGCGCCAGCTCGCGCTGTCGGCCTCGGGGGTCTGGTCCTGCGCTGCTGGGCCCGTCACAGCGGGAACCCTAGCCCCGGCGGCTGGAGAGGAACGATCTCTCGAGACGGGAGAGCCGGCCAGAGCTGATGAGAACCTGGGTGTCGACCGGCGGGCGCGTCCGTCTCCGGCAGAACCAGGGGGTAGGGCCTACTGCACCGGCTCGTCCCCGAAGAGCGTGGTCCGGTGCATGTCGCGGGCCGAGGTGGGCTCGTAGGGGCAGGCGCGGTGCAGCACGCCCCGGTTGTCCCAGATCACGAGGTCGCCGACCTGCCACTCGTGGCGGTACACGCGCTCGGGCACCGTGGCCCGGGCCAGGAGGTCGGCGAGGAAGGCCCGTCCCTCGGCCGGGTCCGACCCGACGACGTGGGACGCCGTCGCCCCGAGCACGAGCGAGCGCCGACCCGAGAGGTGGGTCCACACCAGCGGGTGCTCCTTCGCCGGCCGGCGTCGCCACAGTGCGACCTCCTCGGGGGTCGGGTCGGGGTTGTGGATCCGCTGGGAGGCCTCGATGGTGTGCACGACCCGGATCGACGCGAACCGTTGCTTCTCCTCGTCGCTCAGGTCGTCGTAGGCCTGGTAGGTGCTGGCGAACTCGGTCTCGCCGCCCGACGCCGCCACCGCGTGGGCGCTCAGGATCGTCGCCTTGATCGGGATGTCCTCGGTCAGGCCGTCGATGTGCCACGCGAAGGTGCCCCGCAGGTACTCGGCCGTGGGGTTCTTCGCCGGGTCGAGCGTGACGCGGAACATCTCGGGCAGGGCCGGGTTCGTGCGGAAGGTCTCGACCCGCCCGAGCCGCTTGCTGAAGGCCACCTGCGCCTCGTCGTCGATGTGCAGCGCGGGGAACACGAGGACGCCGTCGTCCTCGAGCGCGTCGAGGACCAGCTGGGGGATGGCCTCGTCGTGCAGCAGCCGGTCGACGTCGACCCCGAGGACCGTCGCACCGACGCTGGCACTGAGCCGTTCCGTGGTGATCGCGCTCATGCTCCCCCTCCGATGAGGTCTCGGGTTGAGAGTGAGATTATCGCAATTTCAGAACGACGTTACCGATGCTCAGGCGCCGGTCGGCGGAAGCCCCGTCTCCCTGCAGCAGCGGCACCCCCGACGGTGTCCCGCCCCCGGAGGTGACGACGGCGGTGCGGGCGCCGGCCGCCTGGCGATCGCCGGCCTCGTGCCGAGCTGGGCGACAGCCTCGTAGAGAAGAGCCGTGGGTCCGCCCCTCCGGAGAGTGGCCACCGTGCAGGTTGACCGGCGGATCGCCCCCGAGGAGCAGTATACACCGCCCTGCCGTCAGCCAGTCCTTCGCCTCGCCGAGCCCGCAGAACCAGGCGCTTCGAGCCAGGAGACGGCGTTGAAGGTGAACCCGTCGTAGACGAGGGCCAGGTCGACGTCGGCCGGTCCGCGAGTCGGTCCGGAGTCCACAGGTGAGCCGACTGGCCGAGCACCTGCGGCTCGTGGGTGATGGTGTCCTGGTCCCACGAGATCCGCTCGGTGATCTGGGTGCCAACCGCGTCGATGCGCACGGCCGGCTTGGGCAGGTCGGCGGCCACCGGCGCGTCCGGACACGACGACGGCGATCGAGCCGTCGCAGGGCACGTCGCAGTCGTAGAGCCCGAAGGGGTGGTGATGGGCCGGGCCGACAGGTAGTCGTCCATGGTCATGGGATCGCGGTAGATGGCGGCGGGGTTGCGGAGCGCGTTGGTCCGCCCGTTGATGGCGATCCACCCCAGCATCGCAGAGTACGCCGTAGCGGTGCAGGTAGTGGTTAGCGTTCATGCCGATCCAGTTGGCGGCCGACATGGCGCCGAACGGCGCCCGCCCTCCATATTCCAGGCCCCCGACACCCGGGCGCACCACTCGAAGCCCCAGGGCGGCGTTGGTCGACTCCCAGACGGTCCGGAAGGCACAGGACGTGGCGGCACAGGCCACGGCGACGGCGAGCATGGCGGCGATGACAGCGCCACCGGGCCCAGGCAGGTCGCCACCCCCGTTGATCCAGGTCGGCCGGAGCCAGGAGCGCCTCCTCCGCTGGTAGCCACCGCCCTCAACTCATCCCCATCGGTGCCGCCCCGGAGTGGTCGACAGCCGTCGATGTCGTCAGGCGCTGAGCCGGCGTCGGCGACGCCGGCCAGGCGAGCGTCCATGGTGAGCGAGAGGGGATCGACCATCAGCCGCCGGCCGAACGCCGAGCGGCCGATCCCAGGCGGCCGCCCGGTGCTCGAACGGTCGACCCCGCGGCGGCCGGGGTCGGCCGCCGGGAGCTCGAGCACCAGCTCGCCGGCCTGGTCGCTCCCGTCGGTGCGAAGGAGCCACACGTCGTCGTGCTGCTCGAAGCGGACCCGCGCCGTTGTCCGATCTCGACCTCGTCGGGTTCGCAGTCGACGATGTTCGTCGTGGTGCACCGACGGGTCCTCGTCGAAGAAGCGCGACGTTGGCGGAGTGGCGTACAGGGGATCGAGGCCGGGCAGCCACGGGTGCTGGTTGACGGTGGAGGCGACGATCGTCCCCACCGGACACGGGCGTCGCGGTCCAGGACCGGCTGCGACACGACGGGCAGATCGGCGTCGGGGTGGACGAAGGTCTGGCGGTCGTCCTGGCGCTGGATGCGCAGCGTGCCGTCCGCACCCGACCAGGTGCTCGATGCAGGTCAGCTGGGAGGCCGCACGGAGGTGTCCTTGCTCGTCAGCGGAGAGTCGCGCTGGCAGGCGAGGGTGCCCGCGAAGTGACGTGGATGTTAGACGCGGTGGAACGCCCGACGGTGGTCGGCTCGACCCGGGTGCCGCCCGCCGTCGCGGGCCCCCGCCGGGTGCTGCGAGCCGGGGAGGACCTCGTCGACGACCCAGCGGAGGTAGGTCCAGGCCAGCTCAGGGTCGAGCCCGCAGCGGCTGCAGCCCCAGCACGCCGTAGGTGCGCACCAGCGCCACGGCCTCTTGGCTCGGTGGCGCGATGGGAGCCGTGCGTGGCGGAGGTCCTCCACCGTGCGGGCGGTGGACAGGCTGGCAGTCGTGGCGGCGCTGGCGAGGCCGGCGTTCCAGTCGGCGTAGCTCGTCGCATCGGCCAGCGAGGTGGGTGCCCGCGTCGCCAGCCCTCGTCGAAGGTCGTCGTTGACGAAGACCGACAACGGCGTGGACGGATCGAGCAGGCACAGCCCGGGCTGGTGGCCGGCCTGCACAACGGCCGCCTCGTACGCCTCCTGGAGGCCGGGCACCGTGCCCTGGGCGAAGAACCCGAGCCCGTGCCGTCCCGCGCGTCGCGCCGCGGCCATCGAGGACCCGCCCCAGGCGAGCATCGGCCACCGGGCTGTAAGGCGGTGGGGTCATCGCCGTCTCGCCACGGAGGTGCTCCAGGCGACCAGCTTCTCCTCGGCGATGGCACCTCGACGGGCGAAGTCGACGCCGAGCAGCTCGTACTCCTCAGACCGGTAGCCGAGGCCCAGCACGACAGGTAAGCGACCCCGGCTGAGGTGGTCGAGCACACGATCTGCTCGGCCAGCGGGGGTCGTAGAAGGAGCAGGGCGGCGGCCACGCTGATGGGCACGGTCGTCGTGACGGCGGCCATCGCCGCCGCCGGCGTCAGCGGGGCCGGAGGTAGCCGTCCTCAGGCGTGGTGCTCCGAGACGACGACCGCGGCGCAGCCTCGTCCCTCGGCCCACGCCGCCATCTCGATGGCGGCGTCGTACAGGTCGGCCCGCCCCGCCGCCGTGGCGCCGGGGGCCCGCATGTCGAAGCGCATCGTGTACATCTCGGTGTCCCCCCGGGACGGGGTGACCGCCCCGGCGTCGGCTCGTCGACGTTCAGAGGGGGCCGAGGCGGCCGAGCAGGAAGTCGACGACGCCCTTCGCGTCGGGGTACGACTCGGTGCTGCCCGAGGGGAAGTAGCCGGCGTCGGTCACCATCACGATGCCGTTCACGTACGAGGCGGCGTCGCTGCACAGGAAGACCAGCGGGTACGCCTGCTCCATCGGGGTGGACGGCTCGATGCCGGTCGCCTGCCGGTAGTCCTCGGCGAAGGTGAGCCACATGTCGGCGTTGGCCTGCGCCAGCGGCGTGTCGGTCGGGCCGGGGCAGATGGCGTTGATGCGGATGCCCCGCTTGAGCAGGGGGTAGGCCTGGCTCGCCACGTAGCCGTTGATGACCTGCTTGCTCCACATGTAGTCGGCGCGGTTGTGGTCGACGGCCCAGGCCGCGGCCTCGTCGAAGTCCTCGATGGCGAGGTACTCCTTGATCAGGTCGAGGTTGGACTCCCAGCCGAGCCCGGCGGCCGAGGAGATGAAGCCGATGGCCGAGCCTCGGGGGAGCATGTCGCCGTCGAGCATCCGGTTGATGAGGCGACGGTGGCCGAGGAAGTTGATGCGCTCGATGCCGGGCGTGCCGTCGGCCACGCCCGCGCAGCTGAACAGGGCGTGGACCGGGCCGCCGCACTCGTCGACGGCGGTGTCGATGGAGGCCTTGTCGGACAGGTCGAGGTGGATGGCCTTGGCGCCGGCGAGCGTGACCTCGGCGCGGTCCATCACCACGACCTCGGCACCGGCGTCGACCAGCAGCTCGGCGGTGGCGGCGCCCATGCCGGTGGCCCCGCCGACGACGAGGGCGCGCTTGCCCTGGTAGCTGAAGGCGTCGAACAGTGACATCAGGCAATCTCCTGGATGGTGAGGTGGTCGGTCACGCGACGACGCCGCGGACCTTGAGGTCGACGATGGCGTCCCAGTCGAGGCCGAGCTCCTCGAGCAGGGCGTCGCCGTGCTCGTTGAACTCCGGCGCTCTGCCGACCGGGGCCGGCTCCCCGCCGAACTGGATGGGGGCGGCCGCCAGCTTGTACTCGACGCCGCTGTCGTTCTTGCAGTGGGCGACGTAGCCGTTCGCCACGGTCTGGGGGTCGTCCACGACCTCCAGCACGTCTTGCACCATGGCCCACTGGCCGGAGAACCCGGCCAGCAGCTCCCGCCACTCGGCCGCGGTGCGGGCGGCGAACTCGGCCGACAGGATCTGGGCCGCCTCGGCGCCGTTGGCCATCATGCTGAGCGGGTCGGCGAAGCGCTCGTCGGTGCCGAGCTCGGGCTGGCCGATGACCTCGCACATCTCGGGCCAGTACTTGGTGGCCTGCAGGCAGCACAGCGAGACCCAGCGGTGGTCCTTGGTCTCGTAGTTGGTGACGAGCGGGTTCCCGGTGGGACCCTTGCGACCGATGCCCAGGGTGGGCTGGCCCATCTGGTTGCACAGGGCCAGCCCGGCGCCCACCGACCAGATGCCGACCCCGAGCAGCGACACGTCGACCGTGGTGGCCTCGCCGGTGCGCTCGCGGTGGAACAGGGCACCCATGATGCCGCCGGCGATGGTCAGCCCGCCGATGGAGTCGCCGAAGGCCGGCGCCGGTGGCGGCATGACGAAGTCGTCCTCGTCCTGGTGCATGCTCATGGCGATGCCGGCGCGGTTCCAGTAGGCGAGCGAGTCGTAGGCGCCCTTGTCGGCGTCGGGCCCCTCTTCCCCCCAGCCGGTGCCGCGCACGTAGATGATGTCGGGGTTGGCGGCGCGGATGTCGTCCACGTCGATCTTCAGGGCGGTCCGCACCGACGGCAGCTTGTTGGTGAGGAACACGTCGCTCGTGGCGGCCAGCTTGTAGAGGATCTCCAGCCCGTCGGGGGACTTCAGGTCGAGGCCGATGCTCTTCTTGCCGTGGTTGGAGTGCTCGAGCAGCACGTGGACCGTGCCGCCCACCACGGCGAGTCCGCTCTGGGCGAGGCCGCGCATGGCGTCGCCGCGCTCGACGTGCTCGATCTTGATCACCTCGGCCCCCCAGTCGGCGAGCAGCGCCGATGCGGCCGGGACGAAGGTGTGCTCGGCGACCTCGAGCACGCGCACTCCGGACATCACTGCGGTCACGGCAACCTCCTCGACGGTGAGATGACGCGGATGTTAGACGCCGACGGCGAGCCCCGCGCTCGACGTCGTGCCTCGTGCCGTCCGTCGTCGCCGCTCGGGTCAGGGTCGCCCGGCCCTCGCCGACCAGCGCCGCAATGTTGACGCAACTGTTAGATATGCGTAGCGTGCGGGCATGGCTCGACGCTTGGGCTACCCCGTCTTCGACGCCGACAACCACCTGTACGAGACCCGGGACGCCTTCACCCGGCACCTCCCCGACCGGTATCGCGGTGCGGTCGACTACGTGCAGGTGCGAGGCCGCACGAAGATCGCCGTGCGTGGCGTCATCAGCGACTACATCCCCAACCCCACCTTCGAGGTCGTGGCCCGGCCGGGCGCCCAGGAGGAGTACTTCCGGGTCGGGAACCCCGAGGGCCGGTCCTACCGCGAGCTGTTCGGCGAACCGATGCGATGCATCCCGGCGTTCCGCGAACCGGGCGCCCGGCTCGAGGTGCTCGACGAGCTGGGCGTCGACGGAACGCTCATGTTCCCGACGCTGGCGAGCCTGCTCGAGGAGCGGATGCGTGACGACCCCGAGCTGATCCACGCCGTCGTCCACGCGTTCAACCGGTGGCTGGACGACGAGTGGTCCTTCAACCACCAGGACCGGATCTTCACCACCCCGGTGATCAGCCTCCCCATCGTCGAGCGGGCGATCGAGGAGCTCGAGTGGGTGGTCGAGCGGGGGGCCAGGGCCATCCTCGTGCGCCCGGCACCGGTTCCCGGCTACGGCGGATCGCGCTCGTTCGGCTTCGAGGAGTTCGACCCGTTCTGGCAGGCCGTGGTCGACGCCGACGTCCTCGTGGCCATGCACGCCTCGGACAGCGGCTACTCGCGCTACCAGACCGACTGGACCGGGGCGCAGGAGCTCCTGCCGTTCCAGCCCGACCCCTTCCGCTGGATCACGATGGGGAAGCGGTGGATCGAGGACAGCATGGCCGCCTTGTTGTGCCACGGCGTGTTCGCCCGGTTCCCGGCCTTGCGGGTGGCGTCGATCGAGAACGGTGCCAACTGGGTCGGGCCCTTCCTCGACCACGTCGAGGACGCCTACCGCAAGATGCCCCAGATGTTCGCCGAGGACCCCGTCGAGGCCTTCCGCCGCAACGTCTGGATCAGCCCGTTCCACGAGGACGACATCGCCGGGCTGATCGAGGGGGTCGGCGCCGACCAGGTGCTGTTCGGCTCCGACTACCCCCACCCCGAGGGCCTCGCCGAGCCGTGCCGGTTCGTGGAGTTCCTCCCCGCCGGACTGCCCGAGGACGACGTCGTGAAGATCATGGGCGGCAACCTGGCGACGATCATGGGCGTCGAGGTCGGCGCCCCGACGACCTGACCGCTACGACCCCGACCCGGCAACCCGCAACGTCTGAGAGGAACACCGTGGAGCTACAGCAACGATCGGCGATCGTGACCGGTGGGGCTGGAGGCCTCGGTGCCGCCACCGTCCGTCGGCTCGTCGGCGCCGGCATGGATGTCGTCGTGTTCGACCGCGATGTCGAGCGGGCGACGGCGCTGGTGGACGAGCTCGGGGCCTCGGCGGTGGCGGTCGGTGGTGACGTCACCGACGACGACGCCGTGGGCGCCGCCATCGCCGCGGCGACGCAGCGGGCGCCGATCGGTGTCGTGGTGAACGTCGCCGGGGGTGCGACCGGAGGCGGCCGGATCGTGGGTCGTGGCGGCGCGATGCTCGCCATGGACGTCTTCGTCGACACCATGACCATGAACGCCGTGGGCACCTTCAACGTGACCCGACTGGCGGCCGTGGCGATGGCCGACAACGAGCCCGACGAGGACGGGCAGCGGGGCGTGGTCGTCAACACCGGCTCGATCGCCGGCATGGAGGGCCAGACCGGGCAGGTCGCCTATGCGGCGGCCAAGGCCGCCATCCTCGGCATGACCCTCCCCATGGCCCGCGACCTGGCGCCGCTCGGCATCCGGGTCTGCGGCATCGCCCCCGGGACGATGGGCACCCCGCTCATGCTCAGCGTGCCCGAGGAGATGAAGGCCAAGCTCGAGGAGGGCATCATCTTCCCGAAGCGCATGGGCCGCCCGGAGGAGTTCGCCCTGCTCGTCGAGTCGATCGCCACGAACCCGTACCTCAACGGGGAGAACATCCGGCTCGACGGCGCGCTGCGCTTCCCGCCCAAGTAGCGGCCGTGGCCACCATCGACGCCCTGCTGGGCGCGCTCGACCTGGCGCCGGCCGGTCCGGGCGCCTTCCGGGCCGGCAACGCCGACACCGGGCAGCCGGTGATCTTCGGCGGTCAGCTGCTCGCCCAGGCGGTCGTCGCCGCCCTCCGGGCCGACGACGGCGGCAAGCGGGTCAAGACCGTCCACACCGTCTTCGTCCGCGGTGGGTCGCCGGACGCCCCGGTGGAGATCCTCGTCGACCGCATGCACGCGGGCCGCGCCTTCGCCAGCAGCACGGTGTCGATCAGCCAGGGTGACGCGCTCTGCGCCCGCTCCCTCGTGCTGCTGAGCGCCGACGAGCCCGACTTCGTCCACCACGCCGACCCCGCTCCCGACGTCGGGTCACCCGACGATGCGGCAACCGTCGGCGAGACCGGGTCGGCCTTCGAGATCCGGTACGCCGGCGACGTCGACATCGACGATCCCGGCCTCGTCGGTCCACCGGATCTGGACGTGTGGGTGCGGGCGCCGGGCGCACCGGACGATCCCGGTGTGGCCCAGGCGCTGCTCGCCTACATCAGCGACGGCTTCCTCATCGCCACGGCGATGCGGCCCCACGAGGGGGTGGGCCAGTCCCAGGCGCACGTGCGCGTGGCGACCTCGGTGGTCAGCCACACGCTGACGTTCCACCGTCCGCTGTCCGTGCGCGGCTGGCTGCTGCTGTCCCACCACAGCGACTTCACCGGCGGTGGACGCTGCCACGGCCGGGCGAGCGTGTTCGCCGGGGCGGAGCTGCTCGCCTCCTACGTCCAGGACGGCCTGCTGCGCGGCTAGCCCACTGCCCGAGTGCGGGCTCCGGCCCCGGCTCGGGTTCCCGGGATCCTCAGGCCAGCGGGGCCTTGCCGTCCTCGAGACCGGCCATGGCCTCGGCGACCATCTCGTTGAGCTCACCGCCGGGAACGGTCGGGTTCGAGGTGACGACGACCGACGGGATGCGGAGGCTGACCCCGCGTCGCAGGACGATGTCGAGCACGTCGACGAGCTCCTCGATCTCGATCATCTGGCCGCTGAAGTAGTTGCCCGCCAGCCAGATCGGGGTGAGCTCGGCGGCCAGGTCGAGATCCCAGTCGTTGATCATCTCCGTCCGGGCGTCACCCTCGCCGCCGGCGCACTCGCCGATCACGACGCGGGTGAAGCCCAGCTCGGGGTGCTCGGTCCGCCAGGCGTCGACCAGGCGCTCCAGGGCGGCCTTGCTCACGGCGTAGGCCCCGAGTCCTGGCCAGGGCACCGTGTGGGACCCTGCCACCGACGACAGGTAGACCACCGTGCCCTTCATCGCCGGGAGGTGCGGGACGGCGGCCGCGGTGATGAGCGCGGCCCCGGTGACGTTCGTCTCGAACACGCGGGCCCAGGTCTGCGCGTCGGTGTCGATGAGCCGAGCGAGCGGGCTGATCGCCGGGCAGTACACCAGCGAGTCGATGCCGCCGAGTCCGTCGACGGCCGCCTCGATCGCCGACGTGCACGAGGCGGGATCCGTGACGTCGCAGGCGATGGCGATGGCGGCGTCTCCCGCCTCGGCCGCAGCCTGCTCGAGCCGCTCCTTGCGCCGCGCCAACATCGCCACCTGGGCGCCCCGCTGGGCCAACCCGACCCCGATGCAGCGACCCAGACCGCTGGATGCGCCCACGACGACCGTTCGCATCCTTCTGCCCCCCTCAACTGACACTGACGTCAGCTGGGGAAGGTAGCAGCCGGTCCCGGATCGGCGCACCCCGCCCCGCGGTCGGGCCGACGGTCACCGTGCGCTCCTGGCCCCGCTCATCGACCGAGGAAGCCGCGCTCGATGATGGCGGCTGCCGAGTCCACCGAAGCCGGCGCCCGCTCCTGGGCCCCGAACGCGCTCAGCAGCGCGACCATGATCACGGCGTCGAGGTCGGGGTCGCCGAAGCCGCGTGGGCGCAGGAAGTCGGCCAGCCGTCGCCGACCCCAGTCGATGACCGCCGCGGACTCCGAGCGCAGCGCGGGGTCCTGGCGGGTGGCGTCGAGCCAGACCCTGATCATGGTGGTGGCGGCGGCGTTGGCCTGGTTGTAGCGCCGCAGCCAGGTCCGCAGGGCGGTGTGGCGACTGTCCTCGCCGTCACCGGGGAAGGCGTCGGGGATGTCGAGCAACGCCTGGGAGAGGCCCTGCATGGCCCGGAAGGCGACCACGTGGGCGAGGTCGTCCTTGCTGTCGAAGTAGCGGTAGAAGGCGCCGTGGGAGACGCCGGCCTCCTCGACCACGTCGTCGACCCGGGTCTGGTGGTAGCCCCGTCGGACGAACACGTCGGCTCCGGCTCGCAGCAGCGCGTCGAAGGTCCGCTGGCCGGCCGGCGTGAGGCCGGGCCCGTCGGTGCGGTCGCGGGCGACGGCCTCGATGGCCGGCCCGAACGGCACCACCGGTGGTCGGCGCCGCGGGCGAGGGTGGACGTTGACGCCGGGCTGGAGGCCGAACAGCGTGCGGTGGAAGACGTCGGTGAGCGCGTCGGCGACCCGGTCGGAGGGGTAGGCGTCCTGCACCGCGCCCCGCAGCACGGCCACCGTCTCCTGGGTGCTGGTGAGGCACGAGGTCAAGAGGGTGACCAACGGGTCGAGCTGGCGAGGCGGCAGTGCCACCGTCGCCAGGCGGGAGCGGATGCGCTCGGTGTTGCGCCGGCTCGTGCGCACCGACCCGCCGGCGACGGCCTCGTCGGTCTCGGCTGCAGCCGGGAAGGCGTGGAAGACGGGTTCGTAGCGCTGGTAGACGTCGGCGTGGCGACCGACCCAGGCGCGCAGGGTGGTCCACCCGTCGGCGTCGGCGGTGACCGTGCCGAGCGCCTCCGTCGACGCGCTCAGCTGTCTCGCCACCTGGCCGCTGAGGTACCGGAAGAGGTCCTCCTTGCTCGAGAAGTACTGGTAGAAGGACACGCGCGAGCACCCGGCCAGCGTGGTGATCCGGTCGACGCTGGTCCGGTGGTAGCCCTGCTCGCCGAACACCTGGAGGGCCGCCTCCACGATGCGCTGCTGGGTGCGCTGTCCTCGGGCCCCCACGTCGGGGTTGTCCGAGAAGGGGGCACGGCGTTGGACGACCCCGGTCCCGTCGGCACCCTCCGCCACGGCGTCGGCCGAGGACGGGGCACGGCGGTCGGCTGCCATCGGGAGATCTCGCGAGCCGGCGCTACGAGTCGGCCCGCACCTTGCCCTTGACCGCAGGCACCACCGGCGGCGCGTCCTTCCAGCTCGGGATGCCGGCGTCCTCCTTGGCCACGGGGAACCCGTCGTCGTTCACCTGGGCCCAGTGCGAGTGGTTGAGCTCGTGGAGGGAGAAGCAGGCGTTCAGCGCGTTGTAGAAGCCCATGTTGTCGACCGTCTGGTTCACGGCCTCTTGATGAGCAGCGCCGACATCGTCGGCAGCCTGGCGATGCGGCGGGCGAACTCGAGGGTGAGGTCGGGGAGCTCGGCGGCGGGGAAGACCTTGCTGACCATCCCGAGCGCGTGGGCATCGTCGGCGGTCAGCGAGTCACCGGTGAGCAGGAGCTCCTTCGCCTTGCGGGGGCCGAGCTCCCAAGGATGGGCGAAGTACTCGACGCCGCACATGCCGAGCCGCGTCCCGACGACGTCGGCGAAGTGCGTGTCGTCGGCGCAGACGATGAGGTCGCACGCCCACAGCAGCATGAGCCCGGCCGCGTAGACGTCGCCGTGCGCCTGGCCGATCGTGATCTTGCGCAGGTTGCGCCAACGGCGGGTGTTCTCGAAGTAGTGGTGCCACTCCTGCAGCATCAGTCGCTCGGCGCCGGTGCGGGTGGCCCCGTTGCCCTGGTAGGTGGGGTGCTGGTCCGGGCCCGGCAGCACCTCGGCCATCATCTGCTTGGAGCCCAGGTCGTGCCCCGAGGAGAACAGGGGTCCGGCGCCGCCGAGGATGACCACCCGGACCTCGTCGTCGGCCTCGGCCCGCAGGAAGGCCTCGTGGAGCTCGACGAGCATCCCCCGGTTCTGCGCGTTCCGGGCCTCGGGCCGGTTCAGCACGATCCGGACGATCCGACCCTCGTCGAAGGGCTCGTACAGCAGGTAGCGGTAGTCGCCCATGCGGCGTCTCCTCGGGTCAGGGGCGGATCTCGGCCGGAGCGCGCCCACCGCCGACGATAGTGTCCCCTGGCTTCTGTGGTCTAACATCGGCGTCACATGTGGGGTCACCGGTGGTGTCACCGGTGGTGACGACCGAGCGGGCGCCGGCCCGCCGTTCGAGGAGGGGCAGAGCGTTCTCATGCAGTTGCGTCCCGGTCTGAAGCTCAACAGCGCGGTGTCCGACGCGCAGGTGGTGGTGGTCAAGGCGCCGGCCGGCGAGGTCGAGCTGGCGTGCGGAGGGTGGCCGATGCTCGCCGAGGGCGAGGCGGCCGATGCCGCCGCGACCATCGACGGGTCGCTCGGTGAGGGGCCGCTGCTCGGCAAGCGGTACGCGGACGAGGACCTCGGGCTCGAGGTCCTGTGCAGCCGCGCGGGTGACGGGGCGCTCACGGTGGACGGGCGGGTGCTGCCCGTCAAGGGTGCCAAGCCCCTGCCGTCGTCGGACTGATCGCACCGCCGTCGTGAACCTGTTGCTCCTGCTCGACATGGCCGCGGCCGGGGGCGGCGACGAGGTCGCCCTCCAGGTGGGCGACGACCAGCTGAGCGCCGCCGAGCTGCTCTCGGCGGTGTGGCGCGCCGGCGAGCTCGTCGACGGGGCGTCGGCGGTCGCCTACGTCGGGACCAACGGGCTGGGCTTCCCCGTCGGGCTCTTCGCGGCCGCCGCCGTCGGGGCGCCGTTCGTGCCCCTGAACTACCGGCTGAGCGACGACCAGCTCGACGAGCTCCTGGGCCCGCTCGGTGACGTCGTGATCATCGCCGAGGGCGGCCGCGTCGACGCGCTGGCGGCACGCGGCCACCGGGTGCTCGAGGGCGACCGGCTCGTCGCCCAGGCGCGCCAGGGCTCGGGTGCGGGCGAGGTCCCCGCCGACGCCGAGCACCCGGCCGTCCTCCTGCACACCAGCGGCACGACCTCGGCGCCGAAGGCGGCGGTGCTCCGCCACCGCCACCTCACGTCCTACGTGATCGGGACGGTCGAGTTCGGCGCGGCGGACCGCGAGGAGGCGGCGCTCGTGAGCGTGCCGCCGTACCACGTCGCCGGCCTGGCCAACCTGCTGAGCAACCTGTACCTGGGCCGGCGGATCGTCTACCTCCGCCAGTTCGAGGCCGAGGAGTGGGTGTCGACCGTGCGTCGCGAGGGCGTCACCCACGCCATGGTGGTGCCGACGATGCTGGCTCGCATCGCCGACGTGCTCGACGCCGACGATGCCGGGCTGCCCTCGTTGCGGGCCATCTCCTACGGCGGATCCCGGACGCCGTCCACCGTCCTGCAGCGGATCATGGACCGGCTCCCCGAGGTCGCCTTCACCAACGCCTACGGGCTCACCGAGACCAGCTCGACCATCGCCGTGCTGGGACCGGACGACCATCGGGCGGCGCGCTCGGGCGATCCCGTGGCCGTCGGGCGCCTGGCGTCGGTCGGCAGGGTGCTGCCCACGGTCGAGGTCCAGGTGCGCGAGGGGGACGTCGCGGTGGCGATCGGCCAACCGGGCGAGATCTGGGTGCGCGGCGAGCAGGTCTCCGGTGAGTACCGGGGGCTCGACCCCTCGTTGGATCCCGAGGGCTGGTTCCCGACACGGGACCGCGGCTGGGTCGACGACGAGGGGTACCTGTTCATCGAGGGTCGCAGCGACGACACCATCATCCGCGGGGGCGAGAACATCGCTCCGTCGGAGATCGAGGAGGTGCTCCTCGATCATCCCGACGTGGCCCAGTGCGCGGTGGTCGGCGTGCCCGACGAGGAGTGGGGCCAGCGGATCGCCGCCGCGATCGTGCTCGAGGACGGCGCCGACGCCGACGCCGACGGCATCAGGGACTTCGTCCGGCAGCGCCTGCGCGGCTCGAAGACCCCCGACGAGGTGACCTTCGTCGACGAGCTGCCCTACACCGAGACGGGCAAGCTGCTCCGCCGGGTCGTGCTGTCCTCGCTGCTCACGCCGAGCTGACGGGCCGCGACCACCGCACGGCCGCGATGCCGGCTGCCGGCGGTGCCTCAGCCGGGGAGCGTGGCCACTCGGCGGGCCAGGGTCAGCAGCTCGTCGTGGAGGGTGTCGTCGTCGATGCCGGCGACGAAGGGGTGGCCCACCGAGCCGATCGTCGCCGACAGCGCCGCCGCCGCGACCCGGTCCCGATCATCGAGCTCGTGGCCGACGGGCTCGGCGCCGGCGGGCTCGGCGCCGACGAGCGCGGCGAACAGGCGCGACCACAGCCGGCGGGACGGCTCGTACTCGCCGAGCAGGCGCACCAGCACGGGGTCGTTCTGCAGCGTGCCGATGGCCCGCCGCTGCTGCACCGCGGCCGTGATCACCCGGTCGAGGAGCGCCGCTCGGGCCCGGCGGCCACCACCCTCGGCTTCGGCCGCCTCCACCGCGGCCTCGAGGTCGCACAGGTGCACCTCGAGCACGGCCAGGACGATGGCGTCCTTGGTCTTGAACTGGTGGTAGACGGCGGCCTTCGTGATGCCGAGGGCATCGGCGATCATCTGCAGCGACGTGCCCCGACCCCGTGGTCGGCGAACAGGTCGAGGGCGGCGTCGATCGTGCGGCGCTGGACGGCGCTGTACCGCCCGGCCCGCTCCCGGATCGACGCCGGCGGGTCGGGCAGGGGAGCAGGCGCCGGCACCACGACCCGACCGTACTCGGCCGGCGTCGCCACCCCCGAGCCGAGGCTAGACGATCGGCTAGTCTGGCCACCGCACCGAGAAGGAGGAGGCGATCCCCATGGCCGACGGCACCCCGACCACCCCTGCCCCGCAGCTCGACGACTTCCTGGAGATCCGCAAGCCGGGAGCGCACCTGGACGAGGACGTGGTGGCCGACGACTTCGTGCTCATGCTCGGTGTCGACCTGGTGGACTACCCGAAGTTCCCCCGGGTCGACGGCACCGTGACGTACCCCAAGAAGGACCTCGACATCCGTCAGGAGCTCGACGTCGACTCGGGCGCCGAGCTGGAGGACTACAGCGGTCCCTACCGCCCGGACCTCCGCTTCACCGACTTCTCGCGGGCGGCGCTCGCCACCAGGTTCCTCCCCTGGAGCGAGGCGTACCTGCAGGCGTGCGTCGACGGCTGGGCCACCGAGGTCGCCCGGCGCTACGGCGACGCCACCATGGCCGAGATCGAGTGGGCGGCGTGGAACGACCAGGTCGTCCCCGAGCTGGCGCGGATGCGCGCCGAGTTCCTGCCGGCGGGCGTCCAGTACCAGGATCCGAACCAGGCCGTGCCCGAGTCCGAGCGGGCGCACACCCGGGTCGTGTACGTGGGCCTGTTCTCTCCCCGCCCGGACACCGTCGAGCTGTCCAAGCCCGAGCTGGTGACCTGGCTCCTCGGCAGCCACGAGTACCTGCTGCAGTGCATCGAGGCGTGGGCGACGCAGATCACGGTGCGCTACGGGCTCGACGTCATGTTCGACATCCAGTACACGCTGTGGGGCGACTCGGTGCTCCCGGCCGCCAAGCGGCTGAAGGCCGAGCACCTCGGCATCACCGGCGACTCCGTCGAGGCGTGGATGAAGGACCTGCAGTGCGACGCCACCGCGCTGCCGGGCAAGGCGTTCGACCTGTCCTTCGAGATGCCCGAGCCCGACGTCGGGATCATGACCTTCAACCGGTGCGTGGCCGTCGACCAGTGGGAGGCCATGGGACGCCCCGACATCCTCGAGAAGAACTGCCACTCGACCTGCCCCAAGTCGATGATCGTGACGACGAAGATGTACAACCCGAACATGAAGGTCGACATCCTCGCCATCCCCCCGCGCCGGGATCCGGGCGACGTGTGCTGCAAGTGGCGGTTCAGCCTGCGCGACGAGGACGATCCCGAGCACGTCCCCGTGACCATCACGGCCAAGCCCGACGCCTGACCGTCTCGACGGCACGCCGCCGAGACGGCGCCGTTGACGCTCGTCCGCTATTGGCGCCAGAATGGTGACACCAATTTCGGATCGGTGGGATCGCGGTGCTCGCGGTGACGCCGGCGGACGTTCGACGGCTGCGGGTCGCTCCGGCCGTCCCGGGGGTGGATCGTGACGAGGGGGAACGACGGGGCGGTCTCCTACGACCCCTACGACGTCGACATCCACGCCGACCCGTACCCGACGTTCCGGCGCCTCCGCGAGGAGGCGCCCCTCTACTACAACGAGCCCTACGACTTCTGGGCGGTCAGCCGCTTCGACGACGTCGAGCGGGTCCTGGTCGACGCGGCGACCTTCTCGTCGGCCAAGGGGGGCATCCTCGAGCTGATCAAGGCGGGCATCGACATGCCCCCGGGCCTGCTCATCTTCGAAGACCCCCCGATGCACACCGCGCACCGGTCGCTGCTGTCGCGCGTGTTCACCCCGCGCAAGATGAACGCCCTGGAGCCCCAGGTCCGCGAGTTCTGCGCCCGCAGCCTCGACCCGCTGGTCGGAGCCGACGGCTTCGACTTCATCGCCGACCTCGGCGCCCAGATGCCGATGCGGGTGATCGGCATGCTGCTCGGGATCCCCGAGGCGGACCTGGAGGTCGTGCGGGACAGGTCGGCGCCGCTGAGCACGCGCGCCGGCGGGCAGCTGGAGTTCGACGCCGAGCGCTTCGTCACGGGGGAGCTGTTCGCCGACTACGTCGACTGGCGGGCCGAGCACCCCTCCGACGACCTGATGACCGACCTGCTCAACGCCGAGTTCGAGGACGAGCACGGCGAGATCAGGAGGCTGAGCCGCGGCGAGGTCCTCACCTACACCAACGTGATCGCCGGGGCCGGCAACGAGACCACCACCCGGCTCATCGGCTGGACGGGCAAGGTCCTCGGCGAGCACCCCGACCAGCGGCGCGAGCTGGTGGGGGACCGGTCGCTCATCCCCGGTGCCGTCGAGGAGCTGCTGCGCTTCGAGCCACCGGCGCCCCACGTCGGGCGCTACGTGACCCGCGACGTCGAGATCGCCGGCGGCACCGTGCCCGCCGGCAGCGCCATCCTGGCGCTGGTCGGTGCGGGCAACCGTGACGACCGGGTGTTCCCCGACGGCGACGCCTTCGACATCCACCGCGAGATCGCCCACCACCTCACCTTCGGCTACGGCATCCACTTCTGCCTCGGCGCCGCCCTGGCGCGCCTCGAGGGCCGGATCGCGCTCGACGAGGTGCTCACCCGCTTCCCGGACTGGGAGGTCGACGTCGAGCGGTGCGTGCTCTCGTCGACGTCGACCCTGCGAGGCTGGGACACGCTGCCCGTCGTGGTCCCCTGACCCGGGCCCCCACCGGGGTGCCGGCGGTGGCGACGGCCCCCCGGTCGTGGTCAGGGAGCCGGGGGCCGACGATCCTGGTGCACCGCCTCCTGGAGCAGGTCGATCACCCACGTGACGGCCCGGGCGGCACCGGTCGCGTCGAGGTCCCACGCGGTGAGCAGGCGCTCGTAGGACGGGATGCACCACAGCAGGTCGAGGATGGCCGCGACCGACCGGCGGTCGGCCTCGGGCCAGTCGGGAGCGAGCCGGGTCACCGCGTCGAGCACCGCCGTGCGACGACGGTCGTCGATGGCGGCGAACGTCGGGTCGCGGGGGCGACGCGGCGTGACGGGGAACGAGGCGAGGTAGTGGAAGACGTCGCGGGTGGCGTCGGCGAGGTCTTCGAGCCGGAGCCCCCGCAGGTCGATGCCGGCCTCTTCCTCGAGTCGGCGCATCACGGCGTCGTGCAGGTCGCGCTCGGAGGCGAAGTGGCGGTAGACGGTGCGCTCGTGGACACCGGCGCGCTCGGCGACGGCCCGCACCGTCAGCTCGCGCCAGTCCCAGCTCGGGAGCTCGTGGGCCAGCGCCGAGCCGGCGGTCAGGATCCGCTCGTGGGTGTCGGCCGCCTGCTGGCGGCGGACCGGGCTGTCGTAGGTCCGGCGTCGCTCGTCGGCGGTGCCTCGATCGTCGTCCGCGCGTCGGGAGCGAGCCATGGCGGCGGCCACACTACGGCGCGGGCCCTCACGGGGTGACGACGGGCAGGGCCTCCCACCCCCGGACGACCGACGTGTGGGCCTGCTTGGCGTTCGTCCAGTCGACGTCCCACTCCGGGAACCTCGTGAGCACCTCGTCGAGCGCGACCCGGCCCTCGAGGCGGGCCAGGGCCGCGCCCAGGCAGAAGTGGATGCCGTACCCGAACGACAGGTGGTGGCCGATCTTGCGGTGGATGTCGAAGGTGTCGCCGTCGGGGAACTTCCGGTCGTCCCGGTTGGCCGACCCGTTGAGGAGGACCATCACCTCGCCCTCGGCGATCCGCTGCCCGTGGTGCTCCACGTCGTGGGCGACGTAGCGGGCCTGCACCGGTGAGGGTGCCTCGAAGCGGAGGATCTCCTCGACGGCGTTGGGGACGAGGGAGCGGTCCTCCACCAGCTCGCGCCGCTGATCGGGGTGATCGGCCAGCACCTTGCCCGTCCAACCGATGAGCCGGGTGGTGGTCTCGTTGCCGGCCCCGGCCAGCAGGGTCACGTAGGTGAGGACCTCGTCGCGGGTCAGCTTCCGCCGCTCGCCCAGCTCGTCCTCGAACTCCACGTTCAACAGCTCGGTCATCAGGTCGTCGGAGGGGTGCTCGGCCCGCCACTCGATGTAGTCCTCGAACATGGTGACGTCCATGTCCTCGGCGCGGACGGCCTCGTCGTTGATGAGCTCCCCCATGCGGTCGCGGATGTCGCGCTGGTCCTGCTCGGGGATGCCCAGGAGCATCCCGATCACGCGCATCGGCATCTCGGCGCCCAGGTCGGCGATGAAGTCGAACCCGCCGCTGCCCACGAGCGGGTCGAGGGTGCGAGCGCAGAAGGCCCGGACCTGCGGCTCGATCGCGTTCATCTTCTTGGGCGTGAACACGCGCGACAGCACGCCCCGGTGGACGTCGTGCAGGGGCGGGTCCTCGAAGATGAAGATCCCCGACGGGACCTCCCAGTCGGCGCGGATCAGCTCGAGGATCGAGCCCTTCCCGGAGCGGTACGTGTCCCAGTCGACGAGGCAGCGCTCGACGTCGTCGAAGCGGCTGAGCGCCCAGAAGTCGAACTTCTCGTTGCGGTAGAGCGGCGTCTCCTCGCGCATCCGCCGCCAGAGGGGATACGGGTCGACGTCGATCTCGGTGTCGTAGGGGTCGTAGTAGATGTCGCTGTCATGGGCCAGCGTCATGCCGCGCAGCTCCTTGTCTGGATCGGGCGGTTCGACGGTCCGCCCGGGCGCCGGTCGTGCACCGAGGCGATGGTCCCGATCGAAGCGGGCGCCGACATCCTACCGAGAGTGTGACGCCGGTGTTAGTTCCCTGTGGGGTCGGCGAGGGATCGGGCCACGGCGGCCATCGAGACGTCGAGGAGCACGCCGCCGCCGGTGGTCACCGCCGCCACGGCGGCGACGGCGGCGCGCAGCCCGGTGAGCGGGTCGGCGATGGCGTCGCCGCAGAACACGGGCAGGCCCTCGCCATCGCGGCCGACGAGGCCACCGGCGACGGCGGCGTCGTCGCCGAACGCCACGCGGGCGGCGTCCGGCCCGGACCGGCCGTAGCCGGTGATGGACACCCAGGTGAGCCCCGGTCGGTGACGCACCACGTCCTCGGCGCGGATGCCGAGGTGCTCCAGCGCCCGCGGACGGGTCGACTCGACGACCACGTCGGCGTCGTCGAGCAGCCGGCGGAGCCGGCGCCGACCGTCCTCGGTCTCGAGGTCCAGGGCGACGCGTCGGTGACCCTCGTGCAGCCAGGCGAAGAACCTCGGATCGCCGAACCGGGCGCCGTCGGGCCGTGACGTGCTCTCGACCTTGCACACCTGCATGCCGGCGAGGCCGAGCAGCCGGGAGCACAGGGGACCGGCCCACATCGAGGAGAGGTCCACCACCCGGGGGCGTCCCGCCGGGGCGCGCCGTCGGCCCAGGCGCAGGGTGGCGACGGCCCCGGAGCCGTCGACGGTGGGGTCGGCGAGCACCGCGCCCGGGACGCCGAGGAGCTGGCAGCGGGCGGCGGCGACGGCCGCAGGGGTCTCGGCGGTGAAGCGCTCGAGCATCGACCAGGGATCGGCGGGCGGCTCCGTCGCCTCGACGATCGCGGGCACGGCCTCGACGTCGGTCGGTCGGGCGAGGTTCACCGCGACCCAGCCATCGGGCGCGGGGAGCAGGCGGCACGAGCCGCCGGCCGAGGTGCGACCCCGGTGCTGCAGCCCGAGCAGCGCCGCTCGACCGAACAGGAGCTCCTCGACGTCCACCGCCACCGGGAGCCGTCCGGCGAGGTCCTCGATCCGACGCAGCACGTCGGGTGGTGGGGGGAGCACCTCGGCGATCACGCGCCGGTGCCCGGGCTCACCGGAGTCGCCACTCCGGGCGGGGTGCCTGGAACGAGTCCTGGCCGCCGGCGATGTTCTCGTACTGGGTGCCGAGCGAGATGAGCGACGACACCTGTTCGAGCGCCTGGCGGCGCAGCGAGTCGTTGGCCAGCCAGGCGGCCCGCAGCGTGCCCTGGACGGCCAGCACCGGCGCCGACGCGATCGCCTCCGCGACCCACATGGCGTGCTCCATCAGCTCGTCGCCGGGCACGACCTCGGACACCAGCCCGAGCTGGTGGGCGCGCTCGGCCGACATGCGCTCGTGGGCTCCGAGGAGGGCGACGCGCAGTGCCTCGCCGAAGGGCAGCTTCTGCAGCAGGTGGACGGTCTCGAACCCGGCCACCATCCCGTAGGTGACGTGGGGGTCGAAGAAGGTGGCGTGCTCGGCGGCGACGATGATGTCGGCCTCACCGAGCATGTACAGGGCGCCCCCGCACGCCATGCCGTTCACCGCGGCGACGATGGGCTTCCACAGGTCGTTCTGCTTGGGGTTGATGTTCTCGCCCGGGTCGTTGTACATGAACGGCGTCGAGACCCGGCCGGTGTCGCGCGACGGGCTCGGATCCTCCAGGTACTGGGTGATCGCCTCCATCCGGTCGATGCCCGTGCAGAACGCCTTCTCGCCGGCGCCCGTCAGGACGACCGCACGCACGTCGTCGTTGCGCCGCAGCGACCGCCACACGTCCTTGAGCTCGCGCTGCATCGCCACGTTGAACGCGTTGTGGACCTCGGGGCGGTTCAGCGTGACGACGGCGACTGCGTCGCGCTCCTCGTACCCCAGTGTCTCGTAGCTGGTCACGTTCCCCCCTCGGTCATGTGCCCGAACCGACCGAACTCTACTTTTCGGGGCTGCGGGACCCCGCCCGGTGCCGTCGGACGTTCAGCCGGCGGGTTCGAGCTCGAGGTGCAGCTGCTCCAGCCCCCGCAGGAAGAAGGTGGGCAGGTACTCGTACCGCCGATCGTCGGCGGGGCCGTGGTGGTCCGGCGAGATGGCGATGTGTCCGGTGCGGTCGAGGAACTGGTTGATGGTCACCCGCCCCTCGGAGCGGGCGAGCGGAGCCCCGGCACAGGTGTGGATGCCGTGGCCGAAGGCGATGTGCTGGCGGGCGTTCGGCCGGTCGATGTCGAAGTCGTACGGGTCGGCGAACACCCGGGGGTCACGGTTGCAGGCGCCGGGCACCAGCATCACGGTGCCGCCGGCGGGGATGTCGACGCCGGCGAGGCGGGTCGTCACGCGGGCCATGCGGAACTGCGTGCGCAGCGGGCTCTCGAGGCGCAGCGTCTCCTCGATGAAGTTGGGGATGCGGTCGCGGTCGGCGCGCACGATCTCCTGCAGATCGGGACGCTCCCCGAGCATCCGCAGCGTGAACGACAGCAGGCGCACGGTGGTCTCCTGGCCTCCGGCGAAGAGGTTGGCGGCGATCAGGGCGGCGTCGGACACCTCGGGCAACGAGCCGTCCGGGAAGGTCGCCGTGGCCAGACCGGACAGGATGTCGTGGCGCGGCTGCTGCCGGCGGTCCTCGATGTACTCGCTGAACCGCTGGTAGAGGAACTCGAGCGGCTTGTTGGCCACCTCCTTGTGCAGGGTGGACAGCCGCTCCCGGAACAGGGCGTGGTCGGCCTCGGGCACGCCTTCGAGGTCGGCGATCACGGTGAGGGTGAAGGGCTCGGCGTACGCGCCGACCATCTCGCACGATCCCTCGTCGACGAACCGGTCGAGGAGACGATCGGCGTAGGTCCACATGAACTCCTCGTTCTCCTTGAGCCGCTTCGGTGTGAGGAGCCGCATCAGCAGGTGGCGGTGCGCCGTGTGGGTGGGGGGGTCGAACGAGGGCAGCTGGTCGCTGAACGGCAGCTCGTGCCGGCACTTCACGATGATGTCGGAGATGTCGTCGCCCTCGACCGGGACGGAGAACTTCACGAACGGTCCGCTGACGGCGTTGCACGACGAGTACGTCCCCGACGGTGCCTCGTGCGGGGGGAAGGTGGCCGGGTCGCCGTAGACCTCCATGGCTTCGGGGTGGCCGGTCACCATGAACACGCCGTAGCGCGGCTCCTGCCAGACGGGACCCTGCTCGCGCACCCAGTCGAAGTAGGGGTACGGATCGTCCTGGACGGCGCGGTCGGTGAAGAAGTTGACGGTTCCGAAGTCGGTCATGGTTGCCCTCGCTGCTCGTCGACGCGTCCTACGATCGACCCATGGACCTCGTCGTCGAGATCGACCGGGACGTGTGCATGGGGTCGGGGAACTGCCTGTACTGGGCGCCGGGCGTGTTCGACCTCGACGACGACTCGATCGCCCGCGCCGTCGACGCGACGGCCGCCGCCGAGGAGAAGATCCTCGATGCCGCGCCGGTGCCCGACGCACGCCATCAGCGTCCGGCGCGGCGACACCAGGCTCGTCTGATCGGTCAGGCATCGCCCCGGAGCCCACCGGCGGCGTGGCGCGCCGCCAGGTAGCCGAAGATCATGGAGTTGGCGATGCTGGCGCCGGGACCGAGGTAGTGGCGCCCCATCACCGTGGCGGTGATGTTGCCGGCGGCGTACAGCCCGCCGATGGGTCGGTCGTCGTGGTCGAGCACCCGTGCGTCCTCGTCGGTCAGGAGGCCGCCGCACGTGCCGATGTCGCCGGGAACGACCTGCACGGCGTAGTACGGCGCCTCGTCGATCGGGCCGAGGCACGGGTGGACCTTGTGGTTCGGGTCGCCCAGCGCCCGGTTGTAGGCGGACTCGCCCCGCCCGTAGTCGGGGTCGAGGCCCTGCTCGGCGAAGCGGTTGAACCGTTCGACGGTCTCGGCCAGTCCGACCTCGTCGATGCTGCACATCCGGGCGAGGTCGTCGAGCGTCCAGGCCTGCTTGAGCCGACCGCTCTCGAGCAGCTCGCGGGGGAACCGCCCCGGGCGGGACCGGAGGTGCGCGTAGCGCTTGCGGTAGCGGTCGTCGAAGATGAGCCAGCAGGGGACGGCTCGACTCGTCTTGTCGCGGGCGTACATCGCCTTGCCCACCTCCATGTAGGAGTTGGACTCGTTGACGAACCGCTGTCCGTTGGCGTCGACGTAGATCGTGCGGGGGCGCTGGCGAGCCTGGTCGAGCGTCGAAGCGCCGAACCGGCCCGTCCGGGGCGAGGGCAGCCACCAGGCCTCGTCCATCAGGTCGGTCTTGGCGCCGAGGCG
This sequence comes from Acidimicrobiales bacterium, assembly GCA_041394145.1. GTDB lineage: Bacteria > Actinomycetota > Acidimicrobiia > Acidimicrobiales > Acidimicrobilacustridaceae > JAWKIW01. The sequence goes on along the minus strand of JAWKIW010000010.1, from coordinate 40,479 downwards.
CATCGCGGCGCGGAGCGCCTCGCCGGTGTCGCCGGGGTTGGCGATGGACCACTTGGCCTGGTTCGGCTGGTCACCGCCGTACTCGCGGCGCATGGCCGGGTTGTGGGCGAAGCCCCCGGCGGACAGCAGGACGCCCTGGCGGGCCCGAACCAGCACCGGCTCGCCGTCGTGCACCGTGCGCACGCCGACGACCCGACCGTCCTCGACGACCAGCTCCTCGAGCGGGGCCTCGGTCCACACCGGGATCTCCCGGTCCAGCGCGATCTCGAGCATCTGGCCGATCAGCGAGGCACCGTTCGTGAGCAGCGTCTGCTGCCGGGCCCGCGCCGCGACCGTCCGCAGGGCCACGCGGGCCGAGACGGCGAAGGCCCGCGCGCTGCGGTTGTAGTGCGACAGCGAACGGGCCTCGTTGGTCATCACCGCCATCCCGAGGCTCTGGGCCAGGCCGGGCTGCAGCTTGGCGAGCCAGTGCCCGAGCACGTTGCCGTCCCACGGCACGGGCTCGATCCCCCGGCCGAGGTCGTGGCCGCCCTCGGCGTTCGAGTAGTAGTCGCTGTAGCCGGGGCAGTAGGCGAAGCGGACGCCGAGGCGCTGCAGGAACGAGACCATCTCGGGTCCGGCGGTCAGGAAGGCGTGCCGTCGCTCGATCGACGACGCCGGGCCGACGTCGCCGACGACGGCCTCGAGGTGGGCCATGGCCTCCTCGAGGGAGTCCGGCACGCCGGCCGCCCGCATGACCGGGTTGTTCGGGATCCAGGCGATGCCACCCGACATGCAGGTCGAACCGCCGATCCGGTCCTGCTTCTCGAGCACCAGCGCGCTCGCGCCGGCCGCCTGGGCGGTGAGCGCCGCCACCATGCCGCCCCCGCCGGATCCCACGATCACGAAGTCGACGGTGGTGTCCCACCTCGTCATGTCCCGTCCCCCTCCTGCCCCCGGGCCGCAGCTGCTCGGCGACGGGCAAGGTAGCAGGCTGCGTTGACAAATGCTACGGGGTCGAAGTAATTTGCCGGTCAGCCGTTCGCAAGGGGGGACACGGGATGTCCGGCACCACGACCACGCTCACCTACCCGCCCGAGGGCCTGGGTGCGCCGAAGGACCGCCGCCCGGGTCCCCTCGTCGACACGGGGCTGCCCGCCGGGACGGACGTCTTCTCGGCCGACAACCACATCTCGCTGGCCGAGGACCTCTTCTACGAGCGCCTGCCCGAGCGCCTCAAGGACCGGGCACCACGGGTGATGAACGTCGACGGCGCCTGGGTGATGGCGATGGACGGCAAGTCGCTCCTCGTGCCCGAGTTCGCGCGCGTCCTCACCCAGTACGACCCCCTGCCCGGCTCGCACACCAGCGACGTCGAGGCTCGGCTCGCCGCCCTGGACTCCGAAGGCGTCACCCGGGAGCTCGCCTTCCCGAACTCGGTCCTCGTGCTGTTCGGCTGGCCCGACCGCGAGGTGCGGGAGGCCTGCTTCCGGATCTACAACGAGCACATCGCCGACGTCCAGGAGCGCTCGAACGGCCGCATCTACGGCGTGGGCCTGATCAACTGGTGGGACGCCGACGGCGCCCGCCGCACCCTCGCCGAGCTGAAGGCCCTCGGGCTCAAGACCTTCCTGATGCCGCTCAACCCCGGCAAGGATCTCGACAAGCGCCCGATCGACTTCTCGAGCATCGCCATGGACGGCGTGTGGGAGGCGATCGAGGACGCCCAGATCCCGATCTCCCACCACATCGGCGAGCACCCACCGGCGACCCCCAACGAGTTCAACAACGTCGCCATCGGGATGCTCCAGTCGGTGGCACCGTTCCGGGACGTGTTCGGCAAGTACGTCCTCGGCGGCATCCTCGACCGCCATCCCGGGCTGCGCGTGGGGTGGTTCGAGGGCGGGATCAACTGGGTGCCGTCGGCCATCCAGGACGCCCAGCACATCGCCGCCTCGTTCGCCCACCTCTCGAACCTCGAGCTGCAGCACGACCCCCAGCACTACTGGGACCACCACATGATGGCGTCGTTCATGGTCGACCCGCTGGGGCTCGAGCTGGTCGATCGCATCGGCGTCGACCGGGTCATGTGGTCGACGGACTTCCCCCACAACGAGAGCACCTACGGGTACAGCAGCGACTCGCTGGCCTCGGTGGTCGCCGCCGTCGGGCCCGAGCGGGCGGTGCCGATCGTCGGCGGCAACATCAAGCGCTTCCTCGGGCTGGACGACTGATGCCCGCCGGGTTGATGGCATCGGCGCCGCCGTCGACGATCCCGGCGGTGGCCGACATCGAGCGCATGCACCGGGACCGGCGGGAGCGGTTGCGCGAGGGGATGCGCCAGCAGGGGATCGACGGGCTCGTGCTGCTCGGCAACACCAACGTCGGCTACGCGACCGGTGCGATCTGGCCGTTCGCCGACGCGGGCCGGGCCAACGTCGAGCAGCCGGTGGCGCTCGTCGTCGCCGACGACGAGTGGCCCCACCTGTTCACCCCGGTGCGACCCGACGACCGGCTCCGTGCCGCGCTCCCGGCGGACCACGTCCACGGGCCCATGTACCTGGACTTCGACGAGGGCGTCCAGCAGTTCGCCGCCCAGGTGGCCGACCTGCTCCCGCCCGGCGCGGTGGTGGCCATCGACGAGTGGACCCATGCCCTGCGCCGCGAGCGGTCGATCCTGTTCGCCGCCGACGCCCCGGTCGACGCCACCCGGTTGATCAACGCCGCCAAGCTGTGCAAGACGCCCGACGAGCTGGCCTGCCTGCGGGAGGCCCTGCGGATCACCGAGGTGGCCAACGCCGCCGTGCAGGCGCGCCTCGCCCCCGGTGTGCGCCAGACCGAGCTCACGGCGACGTTCCTGCGCGCCGCCTTCGAGGCCGGGGCCGACGCCAACATCCTCGATCCGATGTGGCAGGTGATGCCGCTGCGGCGCGACGAAGGCCCGTGGACGACGACGGGGGACCTGGCCTGTCCCTTGTTGACGACCGAACGGGAGCTCCAGGTCGGCGACGTGGTGTGGACCGACACGGCGGTCAGCTACGCCGGCCTCCACTCCGACTTCGGTCGCACCTGGATCGTGGGTCGGGAGCCCTCGACGCGACAGCGGGAGCAGTTCGACCGCTGGCGGGCGATCATGGACGCCGTCCTCGACGTCACCCGCTCCGGCGCGACCGGCGCCGAGCTCACCGGTGCCGCCATCGAGGCGGCGGGCGGGGTCAAGCCGTGGATGCCCCACTTCTACCTGGGTCACGGGCTCGGCGTCGACACCGCCGAGATGCCCTTCGTCGGCAGCGACCTCGGTGAGGCGTTCGACGCGCAGCTCGTCCTCGCCGCCGGCATGATCCTGACGCTGGAGCCCGTCCTGTGGGACGACGGCGCCGCCGGCTACCGGGCCGAGGAGGTCGTGCTCATCACCGAGGACGGCTGGGAGCCCATGACCGACTACCCCTACGACCCGTTCTGAGGAGCCGATGCCGGTCACCGAGGTCCTGCCCGATGACGCTGCCCTGCGGGTCGCCCGCCGGGGCCGGGTGCTCGCCGAGATGGACGCCGCCGGTGTGGACGTGCTCGTGCTCGGACGGGAGGCCAACGCGCGGTACGTCGCCGGTGCGCCGAGGCTGTGGCTCGCCGGCTCGCGCCCCTTCGGCGTCGGTTGCGTGCTCGTGCGCTCGTCGGGTGCCGTCCACCTCCTGAGCACGTGGGACGAGGGGATCCCCGACGACATCCCCCACGAGCACCTGTACGGGATCTCGTTCAACTCGGCCAACTTCCTGGCCGTGCTGCAGGGCATCGAAGGGGCTGCGTCGGTGGGCGTCGTCGCCACCGATGCGCTCACGCCGTCGTCGGCTCGCTTCCTGCCGAAGGCGTTCCCCTCGGCGGAGATCGTGGACGGCGAGCAGCTGATGCGGCGGGCCCGCACCGTCAAGCTGCCCGAGGAGGTGGCCGCCATCCGGACCTCGGTCCGCATCGCCGAGCAGGCGCTGGCGGCGGCCGAGACGGCGCTCGTGCCCGGCGTGACGGAGCGTCAGCTCACCGGGGTGTTCATGGAGGCGATGGCCGCGGCGGGGGTCACGACGCCCGCCTCGCAGGATGTGGCCTGGATCACCTCTCGTCGGCACCCGTGGCAGCGCACCGGGCGAGACGTGCCCGTCGCCGCCGGCGACCTCGTCGCCTTCGAGGCCGGGGTGATCGAGGGCGGGTACGTCGGTGAGGTCGGGCGCACGCTGGCGCTGCCCGGCGAGGAGGTCCCCACCGGGCTCTGGGCCCGCTGGGAGGAGCTGTGGGCTCGGCTCGCCGCCGCCTGCCGGGCGGGCGCGCCGCAGACCGAGCTGCTCGGCGCCTACGAGGAGGCCGGCGTCGCACCGCCGCCGATGCCCGTCGCCCGGGGCCTCGGGCTCGGCTACGACGTGCCAGTGGTGACCCACGCGCTCGCCCGCACGGCTGCCGAGCAGCACCTCGAGGAGGGCATGGTCCTCGCCCTGACCGCCTTCGTCTGGCAGGAAGGGGTCGGGGCGGTCTACGGCCAGGAGCCCGTCCTCGTCACCGCTGCCGGTCCCGAGCTGCTGTCGACCCATCCGTTCCGCGAGGCGAGGAGCCCTGCCGCATGACCGACGTCGATGTGCCACCGCCCGAGGAGATCATCCTCTACGACAAGGATCCGAGCACCCGCATCGCCACGATCACCCTCAACCGCCCGGACGCGCTCAACATCCCCACCATCGGTGCGCGCAAGCGCTACGCCGACCTCATCTTCAAGGCGAGCATCGACGACGACGTGAAGGTGCTGGTGGTGCGGGGCATCGGCGACCACCTCGGGTCGGGCGCCGACCTCGACGAGCTGATGGCCAAGCGGGCCGCCGGCGTCGCCCTGCACGAGGAGTTCGGCATCGACGAGGACGAGGACGTCACGATGCCCGGTCCCCGGACCTACCGGGCCGGGGCGTCGCTGCTCCAGTGGTACGGCAACACCCGATCGGGCTGCCGGAGCCTGCAGGACTTCAAGAAGATCAGCATCCTCGAGGTCAAGGGCTACTGCTACGGCTGGCACTTCTACCAAGCGGGCGACGCCGATCTGGTCATCTCCTCCGACGACGCGCTCTTCGGTCACCCGGCGTTCCGCTACGTCGGCTACGCACCCCGCATGTGGCAGTGGGCGATGACGATGGGCCTGCGCAAGTTCCAGGAGATGGTGTTCACGGGTCGCCCGTTCACCGCGCAGGAGATGTACGACTGCAACTTCGTCAACAGCGTCGTCCCCCGGGACCAGCTCGAGGACGAGGTGCAGAAGTACGCGCTCGCCTGCTCGTACACGCGCCCGACGGACACGGTGTTCATGCAGAAGGTGTTCTTCGAGATCATGAAGCAGCACCAGGGCGAGTACATGGGCAGCATGTTGAGCGCGTGGCTCGAGTCCATGGGCGGGGTGCTGCGCGCCGACGACGACGGCAGGCTCGCCACCCTCAGCAACGAGACGATGGACTCCGGGCTGAACACGGCCGTCAAGGACAACGACAGCCGGTACCCCCCCGAGTGGCGCCTGAGCCGGTCGGGGCGGCGTCGCCCTCCCGCCGACTGATGGGCCTCGACTGATGGGGTCCCGCTGATGGGACCGCTCCTCGACGGGGCCGCGCCGCGGGAGGAGCCACCCCTGTCGGGGCTCCGGGTGGTCGACCTGTCGTCGTGGATCGCCGGTGCCTACTGCACGAAGCTGCTCGCCGACGGCGGGGCGGAGGTGGTCAAGGTCGAGTCGGCGGCGGGCGATCCGCTGCGCCGCTGGTCGGCGTCCGGCGCCGCCATCGCCCCCGACGCCGACGGGGCGCTGTTCGACTTCCTCGCCACCTCGAAGCGCAGCGCCGTCGTCGACGGCCGTCCTGAGGACCTCGCCTCCCTGCACGAGCTGCTCGCCTCGGCGGATGCGGTCGTGTGGTCCCGCGGCTCTCCCGTGGCCGAGCTCGAGGCGTTGGCACCGCACGAGCTGCGGCGCGCCCACCCTCACCTCACGGTCACGTCGATCACGCCCTTCGGGCTCGACGGCCCGTGGCAGGACAAGGCGGCGACCGAGTTCACCGTGCAGGCGTGGTCGGGAGGGATCGTGGGGCTGGCTCGGGGCCGGCCCGACCGGGCGCCGGTGTTCGTCGCCGGCCAGATCGGGGAGTGGCTCACCGGCCTGTTCGCGGCCATCGGCACCCTTGCCTCGCGTCGGTGCAGCGGACCGACCGGCGAGCTGGTGGACGTGTCGATGCTCGAGGCGTCGGCGATGTGCCTGACCTACTACCCGGTCACCTTCAACGACCAGCTGGGTCGCCCGATGCGCAAGAAGCGCTTCGTGCCGACGCCGGGCGTCGGGGCGGCGAGGGACGGCCTGGTCGGGCTCGGTTGCGGGACGGGGCAGCAGTGGCTCGACTTCTGCGCCATGGTCGGCCACCCCGAGTGGGAGGAGGACCCGTCGCTCTTCCTCGACCGCTCGTCGGTGGCGCCGGCCATCGAGGCGTGGATCGCCGAGCACACCGTCGGGGAGGTGCTCGACCTGGCCTCGGCGTTCCGCATCCCCAACGCGCCGATCGGCAACGGGGCCAACGTCACCGGCTTCGAGCACCTCCGCGCCCGGGAGACCTTCGCCCCCAACCCCCGCGACGGCGCCGCCAACCCCCGACCGCCCTACCGGTTCGGCGCCACCCGGCTGCGGCCACCGGAACCGGCGCCCCGGCTCGGCTCCCGCGCGACGCAGGCGAACGTGCCCCGCTCCGCCGGGGATCGCCCGGCTCCGAGCGGCGCCGCGGGTGCCCGTCCCTTCGGCGGCCTGCGGGTCCTGGACATGACCGCGTTCTGGGCCGGTCCGTTCACCGGTCACCTGCTCGCGCTGCTCGGGGCCGAGGTCGTCCACCTCGAGTCGCCGACCCGACCCGACGGCGCCCGCCTGATCGGCGGCGTCCCCCAGACCGAGGACCGATGGTGGGAGCGGGGCCCGATCTTCGCCGCGCTCAACACGAACAAGAAGAGCCTCAGCGTCGACGTGCGGACGCCGCGGGCGTCGAGCTGGTCCGTCGGTTCGCAGCGACGTGCGACGTTGTCGTCGAGAACTACACGCCCCGGGTGCTGGACCAGCTCGGTCTCGACTACGACTCGTTGCGGGTCGATCGGCCCGACCTGATCATGGTGCGGATGCCGGGGTTCGGCCTCGACGGACCGTGGCGGGACCAGTCGGCCTTCGCCTTCGTGATCGAGGACGCCGCCGGCCTCACGTGGCTCACCGGGCACCCGGACCTCCTGCCCATCGAGCCGTACGGCGTGGGTGACGCCAACGCGGGGCTGCACGCCCTGTTCGGCCTCCTGCTGGCGCTCGAGCGACGAGCCCGCACTGGCGAAGGCGACCTCGTCGAGGTCGCCATGGTCGACTCGGCGCTCAACATCGCGGCCGAGCAGGTGGTCGAGCACGAGGCCTACGGCGCCCTGCTCACCCGGGCCGGCAACCGCGGACCCCGCGCCGCTCCCCAGAACCTGTACCGGGCTGCGGCGCCCGACGACGACGGCCGCGACGACAGCTGGGTGGCCATCGCCGTCGAGACCGACGAGCAGTGGGTCGCCCTGCGCGAGGCGATGGGTGCGCCGGCGTGGACCGCGGACCCGGTCCTCGCGTCGTCGACCGGCCGACGGGAGCACCACGACGAGATCGACGCCGCGCTCGGGGCGTGGTGCCGCTCGCGCCCCGCCGACGAGATCGTGTCCCGCCTCTGGGGCGCCGGCGTGCCCGTCGGCAAGGTCATCCAACCCCATCGGCAGGCGGAGCTGCCGCAGCTCGTCGACCGCGGGTTCTTCGAGGAGGTCGACCACCCGGTGATCGGCACGGCCCGCTACAACACGCTGCCGATGCGGTTCTCGAACGGGCCCGAGCGGCTGCACGAGCGCCACGCCCCGCTCCTCGGCGAGCACAACGCCGCGCTCCTCGGCGAGCTGGGGCTGAGCGAGGCGGAGATCGCCGCCCTCGAGGCCGACGGCATCATCGGCAGCGCGCTCGCCTCCGGTGGCTGACCGACCCCCGACGACGGCCGTATCCTTCCCCGGATGGGCTTCAACGCCGCTCCGTTCGACGTGGTGGAGGCGTCCCGCCGTGTCTGGCTGCAGCGCTGGAACCCCGAGGCGGCATCCGGGATGGCCGTGTTCACCGCGGTGCTGCGCTCCTACCAGCTGCTGATCGACCAGGTGAACGCCGTGACCCGCCGGCACGGCCTGACCTTCGCCCGGTACCAGGTGCTGGCGTGGCTGGCCACGGATCCCGAGCCGTCGCTGACGCTCAGCTGGATCAGCAACACCCTTCGCATCCCGCCGGCGACGGTCACCGACATCATCGACCGCCTCGAGGACGACAAGCTCGTGCGACGCGTGCCCCACCCCTCCGATGCCCGCACCACGCTGGCCGAGATCACGGCACGGGGCCGCAAGGTCGCCGATGCCGCGACCGAGGACCTCAACGTGACGGTGTACGAGAGCGTGGGGCTGTCCGAACGCAAGCGGACGGCCCTCGTGGAGCTGCTCGCCGAGCTGCGCGCCGAGGGCAACGAGTTCGACGTGGACCAGTCGCGTGCGGTGATCGAGGGCGTCGGGTCCCGCGCGGGCCGGCCGAAGGGCGGGCCGGAGGACGAGGCCGACGTCGCCTGACGAGCCCGGCGGCCCGGCACGCGGCGGCGAGTAGGGTGCCGCCGATGGACGAGCACGAGACGATCGTGGTGACGAAGGACGACGGCGTCGCCTGGGTGTCGCTGGCCCGACCCGAGGTGCGCAACGCCATCAACGCCCGGATGCAGGAGGAGCTCCACGCCGTGTGGCGCTCGTTCCGGTACGACGACGAGGTGCGCTGCGTGGTCCTCACCGGCGAGGGCGACCACTTCTGCACCGGCATCGACCGGGCCGAGGCCGTCTCGGACGAGAACAACGCGGCGATGGCCGCCGGCAACTACCCCGGGTACCCCACGGCTTGGATGTACGACGACCCCGGGCGCGACGTGGGTCCGAAGACGAACGACCTGTGGAAGCCGGTGATCGCCGCGGTGCGGGGCCAGGCGTGCGGCGGCGCCTTCTACATGCTCGGCGAGACCGAGTTCATCATCGCCGCCGACGACGCCACCTTCTTCGACCCCCACGTCACCTACGGCATGACCGCCGCCTTCGAGCCCATCCAGATGCTGTCGAAGATGCCCTTCCCGGAGATCATGCGGCTGTCCCTGCTCGGCGTGCACGAGCGCATGAGCGCGGAGCGGGCCCGGGAGATCGGCCTGGTGACCGAGGTCGTTCCCGTCGCCGACCTGCGCGACCGTGCGGGCGAGGTGGCGCGGATCATCGCCGACTCGCCGCCGCTGGCCGTGCAGGGCACCATGCGCGCCCTGTGGACGGCCCTCGAGGTGCCGCGCTCCCAGGCCATCGGCATGGCCAACCTGTTCACCCGCATCGGGTCCGACGCCGAGGCGTTCCGGCAGGGCCAGGAGCGCTTCGCCTCCGGCGAGCGCCCCCGCTGGACGGTGCGCTGACGCGGTCGGCGCCGACCGGCCGGCTCCGGCCGTTCGGGACACCGCACCCGAGCCGAACCGCCGGGCCCGCGACCCCGGTCGACGAGGGGGCCGCCGCGGACGGGCCCGCTGGTACGGTCGCCCGATGCCTGCCGATCCGCCCGTGACGGGTGCCCCGTCGCCTGCGATCCCCGAGCCCGACGAGGCGCTCGCCCGCCTCGACATGCCGTTGCAGGACGCCATGCGCACGCAGCGCGCCGTGCGACGGCTGTGGACCGAGCCGGTGTCGAGAGACGTGCTGGTGCCGCTGCTGGAGCTCTCGCTGAAGGCGCCGACGAGCTCCAACACCCAGGACTGGTGCTACCTCGTCGTGGAGGACCGCGAGCAGAAGGCCCGCATCGGCGCCCTCTACGGTCGGCTCTACCGGCTGTTCAACCCGGTGGTCGAGTGGCTGGCCCGCAACGACGAGCAGGCACAGCGCCAGATGCGTCCGGGGCAGTGGCAGGCGGAGCACTTCGACGAGCTGCCGGTGCTGGTGATCCCCTGCTACCGGCGGAACCTGAAGCACCGTCCCGTGGGCCGGCCCCAGATCTCGGTGTCCTCGTTCTACGGGTCCGTCTACCCGGCGGTGCAGAACCTGCTGCTCGGCTGCCGGGCCGTTGGCCTCGGCGCGTCCATCCAGACGTTGCCCATCTGGTACGTGCCGGCTGCCCGGCGCATCCTGGGCCTGCCCCGGTCGATGGTGCCGGTGTGCGTCATCCCGATCGGCTGGGCGCGGGGCCGCTACGGGCCCACCACCCGCCGCCCGATCGGTGAGGTGGTCCACATCGACCGCTACGGCAACCAGCCCCTGCGCTCGTAGCGGCTGACGGCGGCGCCGCCACCGGAGGGGTGGCCGGGGCCGCACGGTACGATCGGCCGATGGCGGACCTGGTGGACGAGGCGCGCCTCCGGCGCATCACCGTGGCGGTGGCGCTCGGCCTCTTCGCGGTCAACCTCGACTTCTTCGCGGTGCAGACGGCCCTGCCGCAGATGGCTCGCGACCTCGGCACGACCCCCACCCGTCTGCAGTGGGTCATCAGCGGCTACCTGCTGTCGTTGGCCAGCGCGTTCGTCGTCAGCGGTCGCCTGGCCGACGTGTTCGGTCGCCGGCGGTTCCTGCTCGTGGGAGCGGTCGTGTTCGGCGCGACCTCCCTCGTGGGCGGTGCTGCGTCGGTGGCGTGGCTCGTCATCGTGATGCGCATCGTGCAGGGCGTGGGCGCTGCGCTGCTGTTCCCGGTCGGCCTGGCGGTCGTCACCAACGCCAACCCGCCCGACCGGGTGCAGCGGGCGGTGGCCACGGCCTTCGGCATCGCGGCGGTCGGGCAGGCCTTCGGACCGCTCCTCGGGGGCGTGATCACCGGGGTGCTGAGCTGGCGCTGGGTCCTGTGGCTGAACGTGCCGGTGACGGTGACCGTCGTCGTGCTGGTGCTGCGGGACGTGACCGAGAGCCGGGACCCGACGGCCTCGCGCCGGATCGACTGGCTCGGGTTGTGCCTCATCGTCGTGTCGGTGGGCCTGTTCGTGTACGGCATCGACGGCACGGCCACCTGGGGGTGGCTCTCGGTGCCGACCGCCCTGTTCGTCGGTGCCGGGCTGGTGGGGTTCGTCGCCGTCGTCGTGGTCGAGCGCCGGGTCGCCGAGCCGCTGCTCGACCTCGCCCTCTTCCGGATCCGGGCGTTCTCGTTGGTGGTCGTCACCGGCGCGGCCGGCAACGCCGCGGCGCTGGCCACGATCTTCTTGGCGACGACCCTCCTGCAGAACGTGCGCGGGCTGAGCCCGACCGAGGCCGGGCTCGCCTTCCTCGCCTTCTCCGTCCCGTACGCCGCCGGGAACCAGCTCACGAGCCGCCTCGTGCGCTTCGGGCCGTCCACCGTGATGGCGGCGGCCCTCGCCGGTGCCGGGGCGGGCACGGCGCTGATGGGCCTGACCGACGTCGGCGGCGTGTTCTACGTCGTCGCCGCGCTGAGCGGCTTCGGGCTCGGCGTGGCGTGGGCCTACGCCAACGCCGTGGGCCAGGCGGTGGTCCCGCCGGCCGAAGCCGGCGTCGCCTCGGGCGTCATGCTCACCGTGCTCGTCGGGCTCGGCGGCGTGGCGGTGGCCGTCGCCTCGTCGGTCATCGAGCCCCGGGCGACCTCGACCTCGTCGTTCGAGGCGGCCATCGGTGCCGCCCTCGTCGGCTTCGGGCTGGTGACCCTGGCCGTGGGGGCGCTGACGGCCCTGTTCGGCCGCCGCCTCGCCGCGAGCCCGTGAGGTCGCGTCGACGACGGCCGTGCGGTGCCCGGTGCGGTCGTCGGGCCGCTCGCCGCCGTGGCCGCGCCGACGGCCGTCGAGCTCAGGCCACGGCACCGAGGAACTGGCGCCAGCGCTCGGTGTCGACGAACCCGTAGTGCCCGGCCCCGGGCCACACCACCGCCGTGGCCTGCGGGAGGCGCTCGGCCACCCGAGCGGGCATCTCGGGGGAGATGATGTCGTCGGCGTCGCCGTAGAAGACGGTGACGGGCTGCGGGACGTCCTCGGGCTCGAAGCCCCAGTGCCACAGCGCCATCGTCATCTCGTAGACGCCCTCCTCGTCCTGGAGCATGCCGGCGGTGAAGCTGTCCTCGAACATCTGGCGCTGCTCCGGGCTGCGGTCGAAGGTGGCCGCGTCGGAGGGGTCGTCGGCGGCGGTGGCGTCGACGAAGTCGCCCAGGTCCTTCTTGGCCTTCTTGACGTCGGCGGCGTAGGCGAGGCGGATGATGCGGTGCAGGTGGTGGAGCTTCACGACCAGCTTGAGGTCCTTCATCACGAGCATCTTGGCGAAGCCGTCCTCGTCGAAGGGGCCGACGGGGGAGGCGAGCACCCCCCGGGTGACGCGGTCGGGGAGGTGGGCGGCGACGGCGAGGGCGTGCGGTCCGCCGCCCGAGTGGCCGGCCACGGCGAACTGCCCGAGGCCGAGGTGGTCGGCCAGCTGCTCCATGTCGGGGCCCCAGTCGGCCATGTGGCGGCCGGGTTGGGGGGTCGAGCCGCCGACGCCGGGCTGGTCGGCGGCGATCACCCGCACCCCGAGCGACGCCGTGAGCTCGTCGTCGGGGTTGCGGATCAGGCGGGAGTCGCTGAGCCCGTGGCTGAAGATCACCGGGGTGCCGTCGGGGTCGCCGTAGGACCACCAGCTGAGCTCACGGCCGTCGGCCAGGGTCAGGGTCTGCGCGTCCATCGGTCGGCGGGCTCCTCGGGGGTCGGGTGTCGGCGATCGGTGGCGAGCGTAGGCCACCCGGCGAGCCACGGTCCGGGCGTGCCCGACCTGCCGTCGCCGGACGCGCACGGGCGAAGGAGCCGCCGGGACCGTCGACGGCGGGTCGCGCGAGGCTGGACGGGGCGCCGTCGGGCGCCGGCGACCGGGGAGCGAACCGATGGGCGATGCCGTGCGGGTGACCGACGAGGGGGCGGTGCGCCGGCTCACGCTGTGCCGGCCCGAGGCCTACAACACGATCACCCCGACCCTGCGCGACGAGCTGCACGACGCCCTCGTCGGCGCCGACGACGACCGCGCCGTGGCGGTGGTGCTGCTCGACGCCGAGGGCCCTGCCTTCTGCGCCGGCTACGGCCTCGACTGGGCGACCCCGGCCCAGGCCGGCGAGGCATCGCGCGACGACCGGGTGTGGGACTCGGTGCGCGACCAGCGGATGATCTCGTCGTTCACGAGGACGTGGGCACTGCTGCACGAGATCTCCAAGCCGACCGTCGCCGCCGTGCAGGGGTGGTGCATCGCCGGCGGCACCAACATCGTCTTCAACGCCGACCTCGTCGTCGCGGCCGCCGACGCCCGCTTCGGCTACCCGCCCTCGCGGGTCTGGGGGGTGCCCGAGGCGCCCTGGACGTGGGTGGCGCGCATGGGCCTCGAACGGGCCAAGCGCTACATGCTCACCGGCGACGAGCTGTCGGGGCAGGAGGCCGCCGACCTGGGGGTCGTGCTCGAGGCGGTGCCCGCCGATGAGCTCGACGGGCGGGCCACCGCGCTCGCCCAACGCATCGCCCAGGTGCCGGTCAACCAGCTCCAGATGACCAAGCTGGCCCTCAACGAGGTCGCCCGCCACGCCTACGACCCCGCCGGCTCGCGCCTGCTGGGCACCTTCCTCGACGGCGTCGCCCGTCACACCCAAGAGGGCCTGGACTTCGTCGAGCGCTCCGCCGAGGTCGGCTTCCGGCAGGCCGTGCGCGAGCGCGACCAGCCCTTCGGCGACTACGGCGAGCGGCGCCGCTGATCCGGGGGCACCGGGCCGGCCGGTGGCGGCGCAGCGATCGGAGGTGGGGGGAGCGGCGCGCCCGGCTCTCGATCCTGGCGCCAGCGCTGCTCGAGGTGGGCGCGCAGCTCCGTCATGAAGTCGTCGACGTTGTGATGGTCACGCGCCGAGTCGAGCCCGTAGTTGAGACGAGCCCGGGAGGCGATCTCCACGCCCGTGGCCTGGGGCCGGATCTGCCACAGCCGGACGACGATGGATTCGCCGTAGGTGCGGAACCACGGCTTCGGCGGCGTCGACGCCTCGATCACGCCCCGGGCGGGATCCTTGCTGGTGACCGTCGCCTGCGACTGCAGCACCTCGACCGCGGCCTGGAACACGTCGGCGTAGGGGAACGGCACGGTGAGCGGGGCAGATTCGGCCACGATGCCCTCCCGTGACTCGAAGCGAACGGTCCATCATCCCACGTCGGTGGCTGCGGCGTGCCGGGCGCGTGGCCGATGCGCGGCACGCCAGAATGAGCGCGATGTCCAGCAACGCTCGGGGGCGGGCGACCCGTGAACGGCTGCTCGATGCCGCCGAGGTGACCTTCGTCGAGCAGGGGTGGTCGCTGTCGATGGAGCAGGTGGCGTCGGCCGCGGGGGTCGTGCGGCCGACCGTCTACCGGCACTTCGACGGGCGTGACGACCTGTTGGTGGCGATGGTGCTGCGCTCGGCCGCCCGGCTCGGCGACCGACTCGACGAGGTGCTCGGGGCCGATCGGCCCTGGCCGGAGCGCCTGGTCGAGTCGGTGGTGACCGTGGTGACCGAGATGCGCGCCACGCCCCACCTCGCCGCCCTCGTGCGCAGCGGCGAGGTGACGTCGGCGTGGCCCGAGATCGACGCCGACCGCCGCTTCGTGGAAGGGGTGCTGGACTTCTTCCGCTCCTGGCTCGAGCGCGCCGCGTCCGAGGGCGTGCGCTTCCGCGCCCCGATCGACGACGTGGTGGACTGGCTGCTGCGCACGACGGTGATGCAGCTGACCGTGCCGGGCCTGGGGGGCATCGGCGTCGAGCGGTTGCGCTACGAGCTCGAGACCTTCCTGCTGCCCGCCATCGTCGAGGCGTGATCCGCGGCTCGCACGCCGGGCCGGGCTCGCCACCTCCCCAGAGAATCGCTACAGTTCAACCAATTCTGTTGCATAACTGGGAGGGGGCCGCGATGCGCAGCCGTCCTGGTCGTCGCCGGCGGCCGTTGCACCGTGTGCGCCGTGCGCTGGTGGCGACCGCGCTGGTCGCCACGACGCTGGCCGTCTGCCCCGGCGTCGTCGTGCAGGGGGGCAGCGCCGGCGCACAGACCCCGTCGCCGGCCGGCCCGCTGCTGGTGGTGGACGTGGAGGCGCTGAGCGTCGAGGAGCAGCTCACCTTCGCCGCGCTGCAGGGCATCGTGAACCGCGACGCGCCCACCCTCTACCTGGTGGGGCTGCGCAGCGCCCAGGACTTCGCGCTCGATCCCTCGGCCGAGGTGTGGCTTCGTGACGTGGTCGACCTGCCCACCGAGCGGGTGGAGCCCGACGAGGCCTGGCGCCGACTGCTGCCCCGCACCAGGGGGCTGGTGGTGTGGGACCCGGCGGTGCCGTACGAGAGCCAGGACGTGGCCACCACCATCGCCGGTCTCGAAGACCTCGTGCCCGTGTCGCCGGCCACCGCCGACCGGCTCACCGCGGGCTTCGGCGTCGAGGTGCGACGCGACCTGCGCGACCTCGGTCTGACGAGTGGCTACGCGTTCATCGAGTGGGCCATCGACGACCTCGGTCCCGCCGGCCCGTTCGCCTTCCCGGTGTGGACCGGCCGTCCCCGCAACGGCAAGCCGATCCAACCCGGCCTTCGTGACTGGGCCGTGAAGAACCGCGGGTTCGTCTTCGACGCCGACCCGGCGACCGAACCGGCGTTGCTGCGTCGGGTGCTGGCCAAGTTCCCGCCCGGCACGCCGGTGTACGGCTACCCGTTCTTCGACACCGAGCTCTACGCCCGCCTCGGCCTGGCCATCAACGAGGCGATCGCCGCGGCGCTGGTCGCCGACGCCGGCCACTGGCTGGTCCCCACCACCGACGCCGCCAACCTCTCGGTCCATGCGCAGCTCGGACCGGCCACGGCGAAGCCGAAGTGGGACGACACCCCCCGCACGCCCGACGCCGACACGACCTACGTCACGTTCACCATCTCCGACGGGGACGCCATGGGCTACGACCAGACGCTGCTGCGGCACCTGCACCTCGACGGCCTCGGTCCGGACACCGTGCCGATCGGCGTGAGCATCTCGCCCTATCTGGCCACCGACGCCCCGCGCATCTGGGACTGGCTCGTGACCAACGTGCCCGACCGGGTGCGGTTCGTCGCCGGGCCCAGTGGCGCCGGCTACGCGTACCCCTATGCCATGGCCGACCTGGACGGCTACCTCGACCACAGCAGGGCGATGCTCGACCGGTACGGGTTGCGCTCCACCTGGATCCTGGAGCCGCCGCTCACCCCGTCCCCGTCCCTCGACGTGCTGCAGCGCTTCGTGGCTCGCACCGACCCGTCGCTGCTGCTCACCGACTACGGGGGGAACCCGCCCGAGCCGCCCACGGTGTCGTTCGTGGACGGCGTGCCCGTCGTCCACACCGTCCTGGTGGCAGACAGCTCGGCCGACATCGCCGCCATCGTGCGTGCGGTGGCAGCCACCCAGCCTCCCGGCGCGCGCTTCGTGTCGATCGGGCTCACGACGTGGGGCACGAAGGTCGCCGACGCCGAGGCCGCCATGGCGGCCCTCGGTGACGGCTTCGTGGCCGTCGCCCCCGACGCGTTCGCCGGGTACCTGCGCGGCGCCCACGCCGCCGGCTACCAGGGCAGCGGCGAGCCGCCCCGCGTCCCGTCGGCCCCCGCCCCCGGTGCGTGCCGCGGCACGGTCACCGACTTCGCCGGGACCGGCGACCCGTTCGCCCGGCGGTTCCTCGCCCGGCTGCTGGCGGCCGCGCCCATCGGGACCGGCCTGCGCGTCGAGAGCTCGGCGCCGGGCCGGGCGACCCTCAGCTTCGACACCGACCTCATGGCCGAGTCGGCAAACCAGCTGGCCTCCAGCAACCTCGCACTGGCCTACCCGCCCGGCACCATCGAGACCGCCCGCATCAGTGTGGCGCTGCGCGATCTGACCGTCGAGGGCACCGACCTCACCTCGAGCACCGGCGTCGAGCTCGCCAGCGACGCGCCCAGGGGCCGGGTCCCGATCGAGCTCGCCGGGGACGGGTCGGTCGACGGGCTCGGCGGCCTCACGGTGTCCGCCACCCTCGAGGTCACCGCCACCTTCGACCCCGGCGACGGCGACATCGAGGTGTCGGTGTCCGGACCGGTGGCCTGCGCACCCCTGGCCACCGCGGCGCAGGCCGTCTCCGCCCCGGCAGCCGTGCCTGCGGACGCCTCGGTCACCCCCACCTTCACCGGGTGACCGAGGCGCACCGGCCGCGCTGCTCGGAACGAACCCTCAGGCCTGGCCGGCGCGCCTCAGCCCGTGAACGCCGGCACGATCGGCTGGGGCGCGGGCACGAAGGGCACGACGGCGGGCGGGACGTAGGTGTTCGCCGCGACGCTGCTGTCGGCGACCACCCCGTACACGCGCAGCATCACGTTGAAGTCCTGTGCCCTCACGGGCAGCCAGTTCGCCTCGGGCACGCCATCCGGGCGGGTCTGACCGATGAAGATGGACACCCCGCCGTCGGGGTCCTTGACCAGACCGGGTGTGTAGCTGGCCACCTCGTACTTGCCGAGGTCGTTCTCGATGAGCTCGACCGTGTCGGGCGTGTAGGCGGTGAGCGACCAGAACCGCTCCGCCTGCGGGAGCTGGTCGGGCCCCATCCGGAAGACGTAGCCGTTGGCGGTCAGTCCGGTGAGCGCAGCGCCGTTCCCGTCGACGAAGGCGTGGTAGTAGGCCGCGGTCTTGATGCTGTTGCCGTACTGGATGTACATGTTCAAGGACGCTCGGTCCAAGACGGCATCACCCCACTTCCCGATGTTGGTGAAGTGGTTCCAGCCGGTCGGGCCCGCAGCTCCCAGGTAGTTGTCGACGATCGCCGCGTGTGCGGCACGGGTGCCGTCCCGGAAGCCCTGATCGCTGCCCGCCGGCGGGAAGGCAGCGTCGAAGGCGTCCGACAGCGCCTGCTCCGCCGTCGTCAGCGGTGGGACGCGCGCTGAGCCCACGGCGGCCTGCAGCTCGGTGAGGAACTGGATCGGCGCGCCGACCATGAGGTCGTCGGCGGCGAGCTTGAACGATGCGGCGAAATCGACCTCGCGGAGGATCTTGGTGGCGGTGCCGTCGATCGCCAGTGCGGTGCGGAAGGCCTCGGACTCTGCCCTGACGTCCGTGCCGTCCGGCCGGTACTTGTCCGACCGGAAGATCAGGAGCATGAAGTCGTCCGCCATGGTCACCGGCGTGGTGCCCGGCGGAGGAGCCCCGACGAAGCCGGGTGGGAGCAGCGAGTAGGTCGTCGCCGGGTAGACGGTTCCGTTCGGCTGCGACGGGATGCCGAAGTCGTACACGTTGCCGAACAGGTCGAGGTTGAGCACCGAGTACGACACGGTCGTCTGCGGGACGCTGATCAGCACGGGGCCGCCGGACGTGTCGATCGGAGCGCTGGCGTACAGCGTGTCGTTGTTGATCGCCACCACACCTCGGTAGGTGTGGCTGATCTTGTCGGGACCGATCAGCTGGTTGGCCGGGTCGACCGTCGTCTGCCCGACGCTGAGCCACAGCGGGTAGAAGGTCTCGGCGTACTCCTTGGCGAGCGCGGCGTCAGCCGCTTCATCGGCTGACGCCGGCGCCGACGCCAGGAGGGACCACGCGGTCAGCGCCGTCACGAACACGGCGGTGACCAGGCGGCGGAGGCGGGTGGGACTCGATGCTCTCGTCGCGGTGCCCGGCATCATCGGGAGGCTAGTGGCCGTCGTCGACTGAGCGGCGGAAGCCGAACGTCCGGGATCGCCGACGAGCGGCGCGCGTCGACGTGGCAGGGGCCCACGTCGTCGCTACGCCTCGATCGACACGACCATCCGCAGCTCGAGGGACATGCGGACCACCCGACGGCGCGTGGCGCGCGCCGCCGCCAGCCACTCCTCGGCCCTCGGGCCGCACACCGCCGTGGGATCGCGGCGCGCGTCGTCGGCCACGGCGACCATGGCGGCGATGGCCTCGCGCAGCGCCGGGGGCACGCCGGTGGGCAGCGCCGGCGGCGCCGGCGAGACGGCCTCGCGGAGCGCAGTCACGTCGCCGCTCATGACCGCCGACTCGGCGTCCTCCAGCGCGCGGTAGCACCGTTCGGCGACGTCTTCTCCGGGCAGCGCGCACGCGCCGTGCGGCGTGCTCAGCGTGTCGAACACGTAGGCGCTGCGGGGGTCCATGTCGGATCGCAGGTACCAGCGCTGCTGGGGGTCGTGGAGGAACGTCCAGATGTCGTTGATGGTCATGTCCTCCTCGCGCTCGAGGAAGGACTGGGTGGCGAGCCCGTACCGGAGCTGGTGGCGGCGCCGATCGATGCTGCGCCCGTCGGCGAGCACCAGCGGCTGGGTGATCTGCTGCAGCGGGATCCACAGGTTCACCAGCATGAGGCCGGCGTCGTGGTTGTGCCCGTCGGGCGAGTCGTGGCGCAACAGCGACGGCGCCCGGCCGCTCATCACCTGCGTCAGCGGCGTGCCGTACACGTCCTGGTCGGCGTGCACCGAGGTGGCCGCGCTGTGGTCGTTCATCCCCGTCGATCGCGGTCCGACCACGGACATCCCGTTGGGCCCGCCCTTGCGCATGATGAAGCCCTCATCCGCCAGGTGCAGCACCGTGATCTCACGGCCGCTGGAGCACCGCAGGACGGCGCCGTCGAGCTCGGCGCGGATGGTCGTCGCGTCGTCGTCGGTGATGTGGCCGGCCTCACGGACCCGGGCGAGCGCCTGCTGGAGGATGCCGAAGCCGGACAGGTCGACCGTGTCGAAGCCGACGTCGAGCAGGTCGGGGTGGAAGGCGTCGTCCCGACAGCAGTCCGTCGCCGAGCACACGTGCTGCTCGACCGTTCCCTGGCCGTAGGGGGCCGACGCCCGCGGGCCGGCACGGAGGAGCCCCGGGTGATCGACGTCGGGAACGGCGAGCGAGTCGGGCAGGAAGCCCAGCGTCACCGCCATCGTCGCGTCCTCGCGTGCCATCGCCGGCCGATACTACGACGCCGCGGGTCACGTCGTGGAGGCCGACCCCGCTCCGTCGTCGTGCGGGTCTCGATCCCTCGGCCGACGTGGGCTCGAGTCCGGGGGCCGTCGACCGTGGGTCCAGCGCACCGAGACGGACCCAGGGGTAGCGTCGGTCGAGACCCACCACCGGAGGTGCCCGTGCCCGGTCCCATCGACAGCCTGCGCTTCGTCCACGCCGCCATCCTCGCCGAGGTGGACGAGCTCGAGGCCGTCGTCGCCGACGCCGCCGAGCCAGCGCAGGTCGGCGCGCTGGTCGAACGGATCGAGTTCTTCGCCCACCTCATGGAGGGGCACACCAACGGCGAGGAGATCGGGCTGTTCCCAACGCTGGTGGACCGGGACGAAGCCATCGCCGAGACCTACCTCTTCGACCACGTGTCGGAGCGGGAGTCCTTCGCCGAGCTCGTCGCGCTGGCCCGCGCCTGTCGAGATGGCGACGAGGGCGCCCGCCAACGCATGCGCCGCCAGGTCGTGGCCCTCGCCACCCACGTGCACAGCCACGTGGCGAAGGAGAACGAGCTCATCCTGCCTCGCGTCGCGTCGTTGTTCTCCCCCGAGGAGCAGGGGCAGATGGTGAGCGACATCCTGTCCGCGTTCACCCCGGAGGACACCGCCGCCGCAGTGCCCTGGATCGTGGCCCGCCTCGATGCCGACACGGCGGCGGCCTACGTGGGTGTGCTGTCCAACGCCATGCCACCGCCGGTCTTCGAGGCCGCCAAGGGCTGGATCCGCGAGGGCGTCTCCGACGAGCAGTGGTCCGCCGTCGTCGAACGGGCCCCCGCCCTCACGGCGTGACGCTGGCGGCGGAGCCGGCGTGGGCGGGCGTGTCGCACCGCCTGATCGACGCCGCTCCGGAGCCGGCACGGTCGCGCCGACCGTGCTCGACGTGTCGCGTGGCGAAGGTCCGGCGCAACGCGCCCCAGGGGTCGTACCCGCGTGGCCGTCCTCACGCCGTGGTGGTCGCCCGGCCGCGGGGCGGGCGGGTCGGGGTCAGGGCTGCCAGCGGACCGGGAGCGATCGGGGGCCCCGCATCACGGTGCCCGTGGGCGCCGCCGCGGTGGCGTCGGTGAGGGTCAGCCCGGGAAGGCGGTCGAGCAGTCGCTGCACGGCGACGGCGATCTGGGCCTTGGCCAGGTGCGAGCCGGGGCAGTGGTGGCTGCCGAAGCCGAAGGTGAGGACGCGGCTCGGTCGTCGGGAGATGTCGAACACGTCCGGACGTTCGTGCACGTCGGGGTCGCGGTTGGCCGAGGCGATGCCGAACAGCAGCATCGTGCCGGCGGGGACGGCGAACCCCGCGACCTCGGCGTCGTGGGGGGCGAGACGGGGGAGCAGGGCCAGCGGCGGTTCCCAGCGCAGCATCTCGTCGATGGCGGCGTGGACGAGCTCGGGATCGTCCCGGAGGTCGGCGATGGTGTCCGGGTGGGTCAGCAGCGCGAACAGCGTGTTGCCGAGCCCGTGATGGGTCGTGGTCGCACCAGCGGAGAACAGCGCCCGCACGTGGCTTCGGATCTCCTCGTCGGTGAGCCGCCGTCCCGACCGCTCCGCGGTGCACATCGACGAGAGCAGGTCCTCGGTCGGCACCGTCCGTCGTGATCGCAGCACCGGCTCGAGGTACTCGGTGAGCTCGGCCGCGGCGGCGAGGCCGGCTTCGGGAGCGACCGGGTAGCTGAGGATGTCGAAGGCCCAGCCCATGAAGTGGTCGGCGGCGTCGAAGGGCAGCCCCATCCGGTCGGCGAACACCAGGAAGGGGAAGACCGACGTGAGCTCGGCCACGAGGTCGGCGTGGCCCCGGTCGGCGAAGCGGTCGATGACGGTGTCGCAGAGCTCGCCGAGGCCGCTCCGGGCGTAGCGCTCCACGGGCCGGCGCCGCAGCGCCCGGGTGGTGAGGTCGCGCAGGGCGTGGTGCTCGGGACCGTCGAGGCTCTCGAAGGTGACGCCCTGGCAGGGCTCGACCGTCATGGCGTAGGTGGGGCCCGCGGGCAGGCCCTCGTCGTCCCGGAAGGCGGCGTCGAGGTCGTCGAAGCGGGTCACCAGGTGCATGAGGATCCCGCCGAAGTCCACCGGGGCCAACCGGTGGGTGCGCCGGAGCCGGGCCAGCTCAAGGTGCAGGGCCTCGCCGGGGAGACGGGTGTCGCCCGGTCCGAGGTCGAGGCCGAAGTCGACGTCGCTCACCGGGCTCGTCGCCAGGGTCACCGGCATGGTCGCACCGTAGCCGTCACCCACATCGGCGACGCCGGTGCCCGGTGAGGCAACCTCGGTGGCGGCGAGTCGGATCCGGCGTCGACTCCCGGCATCTCGTCAGCGCCTCGTCGTGGCGTCCGGACGTGGCTGCTCAGACGAGCTCGGGGTCGGTGATGACGTGCACCAGCGCCGGGCCGTCGACGGCGAGGGCCTCCTCGAGGGCGCCGTCGAGCTGCTCGCGACGCTCGACCCGCAGACCGACGGCGCCGCACAGCCGGGCGTACTCGGCGAAGTCCGGGTTGTGCAGACCCGTCTGCCAGACCTCGAAGTGCTCGGCGCGCTGCTCCTTGGCGATCTTGCCGAGCTCGCTGTTGTCCAGCAGCACGTGGGTGATGCCCATGCCGTACTTCACCGCGGTCGTCAGCTCGGCGAGGTACTGGCCGAAGCCGCCGTCGCCCGTGACGGCCAGGACCCGGCGGCCGGGGTCGGCGGCCCATGCCCCCATCGCGGCGGGGAGGCCGAACCCGATCGAGCCCAGGTAGCCCGACATCAGCACGCGCTGGCCCCGGGACTCGAAGTAGCGGCCGAAGGAGTAGGCGTGGTTGCCCACGTCCACCGTCAACACCGCGTCGGTCGGCACGAGCCGGCTCATCGCGTCGAACACCGCGGCGCTGGCCACGCCGTTGCCCTGGTCGTCGTCCATCCGGCGCCGCTTCTCCGCCCGCCAGATCCGCCAGCGCTCGGCCAGCTCGGCAGCCTGGTCAGCGCGCGCGGCGGTCGTCGACACGAACGCCCGCAGCCGGCGGGCGGTCACGGCGGCGTCGCCCAGGATCGGGATCTCCACCGGATGGAACCGCCCCAGGCCGGCCGGGTCGGCGTCCACCTGGACGATCGGCTTGTACGGCGCGATGCCGGTGTGGTTCGAGAAGGAGGCTCCGAACACGACGAGCAGGTCGCACTCGTTCATCATCCAGGAGGCGACCGGCGTCCCGCTGCGGCCGAGCACCCCGCAGGCGAGGGGGTGGTCGTCGGGTACCAGCCCCTTGGCCTTGAAGGTGGTGAGCAGCGGCGCGCCGAGGTGCTCGGCGAGGCGGACGACCTCGTCGACGCCGCCCAGCGCGCCGTGGCCGATCACCACCACGGGCCGCTCGGACCCGTCGATCCTCGCCGCCGCCTCGGCGACGGCGGACTCGTCGGGGGCGGCCGGGTGCGTGGCGACGCGCCCGGCCGGTGGGGACGAGGCCACCCCGGGCGCCGGCAGCACCTGCACCTCGTCGGGCAGGACGAGGTGGGCGACCTGGCGCTGGTCGAGGGCGTGCTTGCAGGCCAGCGCCATCAGCTCGGCGTGGTCCGAGCCGGCCTGCACCACCGTCGACGAGGTGGTGGCGTCGTCGAAGGCCGCGGTGAGGTCGAGGTCCTGGAAGGCGCCGCGGCCGCGCACCTTCGACGGCACCTGGCCGGACACGGCGAGCACGGGGGCGCGATCGATCTTGGCGTCGTAGAGCCCGGTGAGCAGGTTCGTCGAGCCGGGGCCGGCGATCGCGAAGCACGCGGCCAGGCGTCCGGTCAGCTTGCCGTAGGCGGACGCCGCGAAGGAGGCGGCTCCCTCGTGGCGTATCCCGATGTAGGTGAGCTCCCCCCGGGCCTCGGCTCGCCGCATGGCGTCGGCGAAGCCCAGGTTGGAGTGCCCCACCATGCCGAACACGTGGGTGACGCCCCAGGCCACCATGGTCTCGACCAGCACGTCGGACACCGTGCGCTCGTGTGGCGGTTCGTCGGGGACGGCCACCCAGATCCCGTCCGGGCGCTCGTCGACCTCGTAGGCGGTGGGACGGTCCGAGAAGCCGCCGGGAGGAACACCGGTGATCGGGTCGTAGTCGTAGCCGTGCCACGGGCACCGCAGCCACCCCTTCTCGATGGCGCCTTCGCCGAGCGGGCCTCCTTGGTGGGGACAGCGGTTGTCGAGGGCGCCGTAGCGTCCGTCGCAGCGGGTCAGGGCGATCGTGCGTCGCCCGACGGCGACGGTGCGCACCCGTCCCTCCTCGAGCACGTCGCGGTCGCCGACCCGGATCCAGTGCACTGGGGTCTCGGCGCCGAGGGGATCTTCGACGGCGGCCGCCTCGGCGGGCGAGGGTGAGGAATCCGCGTCGCTGCTCATCGGTTGCCTCCGGCGTCGGATCGAGCTGCGGGAGACCGCAGGACTGGAGTCAACCATGGGTGACACCGAGGTGCTGGTCCGGACCCGCCTGGCGCTGCACGCGGTGGCCGAGCAGGTGCTGGCGGCGGCCCGCTACGCCGGGGAGGGCAGGATCGGGCTCGTCGTGACCGACGGCGGGTTCGGCACGCCGCCGTTCCCCGGACCCTTCGGCATGACCCGGCTGGGGGTGGCGGGCACGACGCTGGTCGTCGCCGACGACCGCGGGGCCCGGACCCTCCCGCTGACGACGATCGGCGAGCTGGCGGCAGCGGTCGGGGCTTCGCCAGGGGCGCCCGCCGGGGTCTACCCGCCGGCCACGACGGTGCAGCCGGACGACCAGCTGGCCGTGGACGCCCGGGCGGCGCGCGCCCTCGCCGACTGGTTCGCGCTCGGCGACGCCGCGCTGCGGCGGTTCCTCGACGCCGAGGTGCCTGCCGATGCGCCCCGGCCCGAGCCCACCTTGTGGCCCGAGCACTTCGACCTCGGCGTGACCCTCGACGAGGTCAACTACGGCGCCTCCCCCGGCGACGACAGCAGCGACCGTCCGTATCTCTACGTCGGCCCGTGGGAGCCCCACGAGGGTCCCTTCTGGAACCAGCCCTTCGGCGCGTCCCGTGACGACGGGGTCATCGGCGACGTGGACACGGCGGTGGCGTTCCTGCGCGAGGGCCGTCGGCTGGCCTGACGTGACGAGGCCGAGGCGGCGCCGCCGGCGGGCGGGGCTCGTCACACGACGGCGTGGTCGGTGACGAAGACCCCGTCGGGGGTGGCAGTGACCAGTCGCCCGTCCGGCAGCGCCACGACGCCGGTGCGGCAGGGCGCGGCGAGCACGCGGCCGGTGAACGACACCCCGGTGTCGGTCCAGGCCAGCTCGTCGACCCGACCCGACACGTAGCCGCACTGCCCCAAGGCGATCCCCTACGACCACGAGCCCCGACGGCGCCCGTTGCGCCTCGGATCTGCTCACTGCACTGGCCTCGGTGGCGGGTCGATCGGCCCGCCCGACCCGCTCGGGGCCTCACCCTCGCTGTTGTCGGCCACTCCAGGGCGTCCCGTCGGTGCCGACCGTGAGGGCGAAGGGTTGTTCCAGCCCACCGACAGGATGCGGGGCGACTGGTCAGGCCCGGCGTCAGGATCGAGCGCCAGGACCTTGCGGTTCGGGACCGTCGGGTCCTGGGCCAGCCCGCGGTCTTGGAGCAGGTCGCCGATGCCGATCAGGATCGATCCGTCCGTCGCCGCGGCCAGGCCGCCGCCGTTGGCCAGGTCCGCCGAGACCGGCCCGATCCAGATGACCTGGGGCTCGGTCCCGGACCCGGCGTCGGCGTCGCGCACGCCCACCACCAGCCGCCCGTCGCCGGGGCGCACCCACGCGAGCGCCAGCCGACCGTCGGCCAGTCGGGACAGCCCCACCAGCCCCCGCTGGTCGTCGGTTGCGCCGGCCACGGCGACCTCGGCAACGGGTTCGGGTCGCAGGACGCCATCGGGTCCGATGGCGCGGACTCGCCCGGTCAATCGCTCGGCGTACAGGACGCTGCCGTCGGGCGTGGCCACCAGCCCGACAGGGAAGGCCGCCTCGGGCACCAGCGGTCGAGACGAGGCCGCCGGCGGGGCTGGTGACGGCCCGACGAGCGGGCCGGCGCGGCCGTCGGGTGCCTGCCCGCCGCAGCCGGCGGCGAGCATGGCGACGAGCAGCGCAGCCGTCGACGCCGCTGCGACCGCCGCAGGCGCGGCCCGGCATCGACGGTTCGCACACCGAGGCGTCCAGGGGAGGCGTCCGCGGCCGATGAGACCGAACCCTACCGGGCGGCTCGGCGTGACGCCGTCGGCGTTCGACGGCGCCGCCGTCCGATGGCGAGCCTCGAGTCCACGTCAGCGACGAGGGCCGAGCGGTCAGCGTCGTTCCAGCAGGCCCCTCACGTAGGCCGCCTGGCCGGCGTGCTGGATGGCGTCGTCGGCCACGCTGATCAGCCGGACGCCCAGCGACACGGGCGGGTCCCAGCGCTCGTCGACGATGCGGTCGAGCGCGGCCGGGTCGACCGCGGCGAGGTCGGCGTGGGTGCGCTCGGCGACGGCCGTGTAGTACTCGAGCAGCACCGCCGTGCTCTCGGGTCGCACCGCCGCCACCTGCTCGGGGGTGTGCCCGTAGCCGACCTCGGTCGTGGCCGGGTCGAGCCCGAAGCGGGGCGCCCAGGCACCCTCGGTCCACACCTGGCCGTGGCCGAAGGCGTCGGCCACGTGGTCGTCCTCCACCCGCGTGAGGTGCCAGACCAGCCAGCCGATCGGGTTGGAGCCCTCCTCCGGCGCCACCAGGAGGTCGTCGACGTGGAGACCGTCGAGGATCCTCGGGACGTGCCCGTCGACCCTGCTGAACAGGTCGCGGAGCAGCTCGCTCACGTCCATGGCGGGACCTCCCTGGGGCTTCCCTCGGCCACCCGCGGCAGCCGCCGAGAGCATGACACGGATGCCGGGCGCCGGGTCTGGTCGCTCCACAGGTCGCGTCGTCAGCACCCGGGTCGGCCGAGTCGGGGCGTCACATCCTCGCGGTCTCCCGGGGCTGTCCGCCGGCGTCGGACTACGGGTCGAGGCGGCCGCTGGCCACGTCGACGGTGGTGACGTGGGCGATGTCGGCCGACGAGCGGCCGACGTGGAGCTCGTAGGGGCCGGGGTCGACGACCCACCCGCTCGGGCCGGGGTCCTCGGGCGGCGGCATCCACCCCACCTGGGTGACCTGGCGGGCGGCGAGCGCGGGCAGCGCCGGGTCGGTGTCGGCCCACCTCGCGAACGACCGGGCGTCGAGGGCGAGCTCGGCGACGGCCGTCTCGCCGGGGGCGAGGGTGACCTTGGCGAAGGCCTTCAGCTCCTTGGGGGGTCGGAACGCCCGGGGGCTGGTCGGGGCGACGTAGAGCTGGACCACCTCCGATCCGGCTCGATCGCCGACGTTGGTCACGGGGACGCGCACCGTGAGCCTCTCGCCGGGTGCGAAGGACGGCGACGACAGCTCGGGCGCGCCGAGCGCGAAGCGGCTGTAGGAGAGTCCGTGGCCGAAGGGGAAGGCCACCTCGAGGCCACGGGACTCGTACCACCGGTAGCCGACCAGGATCCCCTCGCCGTAGCGGATGCGACCGCCCTCGGCGGGGAAGCTGCCCCAGGTGGGGTTGTCCTGCAGCCGGCTCGGGATGGTGGTGGGGAGGCGGCCGCCGGGCTCGGCCTCGCCGAGCAGGACGTCGGCCAGGGCCTCGGCGAGCTCGACCCCGCCGAACCAGCACTGCAGCAGGGCGCGGCAGCGCTCGGCCCACGGCAGCGCCACCGGCGACCCGACGTTGAGCACGACGACGGCGTCGGGTGCCACCTCGAGGACCCGCTCGACGAGCTCGTCCTGGTCGCCGGGCAGGGCCATCGAGTCGCGGTCGTGGCCTTCGGACTCCCAGTCGCCGTCGGTGCCGACCACCACCACGACCGCGTCGGCTCCCGCGGCGGCGGCGACGGCCCGGGCCATCTCGTCGGCCGGCAGGGCCGGGCGCAGCCCGAGCTTGGCCCCGAGGAGCAGGCCACCTCGGGTGACGACGGACTGCAGCTCGAGGGTGACGGGGCGGTCCGGGGCCCAGCTCGAGGTCGATGGTCTGCTCGCGGCGCCAGGCCGAAGAAGTCGTGGCCGGCGGGCAGGTCGGCGGTGGTGCCGTCGAGCACGATCTCGCCGTCGACGAGGAGACGGGTGGGCTCGGTCTGCACCAGCGAGAGCGTCCATCGCCCGGGCTCGGCGACGGTGAGCTCGGCGGTGGCCCGCCACGAGAACTCGGGCCCGGCATCGGCCGGGGGCCCGAACCAGACCACGCTGCCGCTCGCCATGCGCTCGGCGTGCACGACGGTGCCGCCCGGGTCGTCGAGCGCGGAGCACTCGACGAGCATGCCGGGCTCGCCCTCGGCCCGCAGCCAGTCGCCCGGGATCTCCGGGGTGGTGAGGCAGATGTCGACCCCCGGCTCGTGGACCACCTCCACCCCGGGACCGAGCCGGTCCCGCAGTGCCGCCAGCGGGGTGCGCAGCTCGGGGACGGGGAGGCTGGCCGACCCGCCACCCATGATCACGGCCCGCGCCGCGTTCGGCCCGATGACGGCCACCCGCCGCAGGTCGGCGACGGCCAGGGGCAGCACGCCCTCGTTGCGCAGCAGGACCATGGCCGAGGTGGCGGCGTCCCGGGCCACGGCCCGGTGCTCGGGGAGGTCGTCGGAGCGTGGCTCGGCCGGATCGTCGTCGAGGGCGCCGAGGCGGTCGAACACGCCGAGCAGTCGGCGCACCGCCGCGTCGACCAGCGCCTCGTCGACCAGTCCGGACCGCACGGCGGTCGCCAGCGCCGACCCGTAGGCCCGCCCGCGCCCGGGCATCTCCAGGTCGAGGCCGGCGTGGATCGCCGGCACGGTGTCGGCGAAGGCGAACCAGTCCGACACCACGAACCCGTCGAAGCCCCAGTCGCCGCGCAGCACGCCGGCGAGCAGCCGCACGCTGTCGGCGCAGTACTCGCCGTTGAGTCGGTTGTAGGAGGTCATGACGCCGAGGGCCCCACCCTCGCGCACGGCCAGCTCGAAGGGGAGCAGGTGCAGCTCGCGCAGCGTCCGCTCGTCGGCGACCGTGTCGACGATCATCCGTCCGTCCTCGGACTCGTTGCCGGCGAAGTGCTTCACCGTGCACGCCACCCCTGCCGCCTGGGCACCCCGCACGAAGGCGGCGCCGAGGCGACCGGCGAGCAGCGGATCCTCCGAGTAGGACTCGAAGTTGCGGCCGCCGAGGGGCGAGCGGTGCAGGTTCACCGTGGGGGCGAGCAGGACCCGGCAGGCCTTCAGGCGCGCCTCGGCGCCGATCACCGTCCCGACGCGCTCGAGCAGCTCGGCGTCCCACGTGGCGCCGAGGGCCGCGCCCGACGGCATGCACAGCGAGGTCATGGGCGGTCCCGCGTCGAGGCCGGCGGGCAGGGCGGGACCGCGAGC
Source organism: Acidimicrobiales bacterium (assembly GCA_041394145.1). Lineage (GTDB taxonomy): Bacteria > Actinomycetota > Acidimicrobiia > Acidimicrobiales > Acidimicrobilacustridaceae > JAWKIW01. Next base: position 11,144 of record JAWKIW010000010.1, on the reverse strand, counting down.
GCCGTTCGGCCCGTCGGTGACCCGCACCGACGGGAGCCCGACGCGCGGCACGGCGACGGTGGACCACAGGTCGGCGCCGGCGAGCAGCGCCGCCTTCTCGTCGAGGTCGAGCGTCGCCACCAGGGCGTCGAGGTCACGGGCCATGGCTTGGCCTCCCGTCGGGTCGGGGCCGGGGATGGGTCGGGTGCGGTGGCGAGGCGCCAGGCCCGGCGCCGCACGGGGGAGGGTCGACGCGCGGCTCCGCCGCACCGGCGAACGTAGCGGGATCGCGGGCGGCCGTCGCGCCTCCGTCGCCGTCCGGCTGCGTACTGTGGCGGCCCATCCGACCCGATCGCCGGAGGCGCCGATGGCCACCGAGCAGCTCCGCTCCCGACCGCTCGACGAGCTCGTGCTCACGGTGGTGGTCGACAACGAGACCGACGGCCTGTCCAGCGTGGGCCCGGGCGTGCCCCAGGAGTCCGAGATGGTGGGCCAGGTGGCGCGCGGGACGCCGGTGCCCCTGTCCGACGAGCACACCTGCATCGAGGTCTTCGACCACCTGTGCGTGGGGTGCCACGGCTTCTCGGTGGTGGCCACCGGTCGGATCGGGGACGAGACCCACACCGTGCTCTTCGACGCCGGTCCCTACGGCGACGTCTGGGAGGCGAACGCGTCGCGACTCGGCGTCGATCTGGCCGCCATCGAGGCGGTGTTCCTCTCGCACTGGCACTGGGACCACAGCGGCGCCCTGCCGGCGGCGGTCGCCGCCGTCGCCGCCGCCCGCGCCGCCGCCGGGCTGGCCCCACCGGTGGTCGACCTCCATCCGGATCGGCCCGACCAGCGCGGCGTCGAGGCCGTGCCGGGCCTGCTGGTGACCCTTCCCCCCGAGCCCACGTTCGACGACCTGGCGACGGCGGGCGGCGAGGTGGTCACCCACGCCGACGCCCACCTCGTCGCCGGCGGGTTCTTCCTCGGCAGCGGCGCCATCGAGCGGGTCACGTCCTATGAGACCGGCCTGCCCGGGCACCACAGCATCGTCGGGGGCGAGGCCGTGCCCGATCCGCTCATCATGGACGAGCGGTTCCTCGCCGCCGAGGTGGCCGGTCGGGGCGTCACGGTGCTGTCGGCGTGCTCGCACGCCGGCGTGGTGAACGCCTGCCTCGCGGCCAAGGCCGCCTTCGAAGGCACTGGCGTCGACCTCGTGGTCGGGGGCTACCACCTCGCCGGCGCCTCGATGGAGTCGCGCATACCCGAGACGGTGCGCGACCTCGATGAGCGCATCGCGCCGGCGGTCGTGGCCCCGGGGCACTGCACCGGCTGGCGGGCCAAGGCGGCGCTGGCGACGCGCTTCACCCCCGACCGGTACGGCCCGAGCGTCGTGGGGAGCCGGTACGTGCTCCGAGCCGAGCCGGGCTGACGCCGACCGGAACCGACGGGGTGCTCGTCGACATCCGGCGCACCTTCTCGGTCTCGATGTCGTCGACCCGCCGGCTCGACGGGACGGGGAATGCGTCGGGCGACGGACGGGTTGGCGCCCGTGATGGGCTACCGCGACGCACCCGAGGGCTGGTGGAAGCAGCTGATCGGCGCCGAGCCGGCCCCGACCGGGAAGCTGGCCGTGGTGCGCGCCGACGGCAGCCCCCACGTCGCACCCGTCTGGGTCGACCTCGACGGCGACGACATCGTGTTCATGACCGGCGCCGAAACCGTGAAGGGGAAGGCCATCCTGCGGGACCCGCGGGTGGCGCTGTGCTTCGACGACCAGCGCCCGCCCTTCGCCTTCGTGACGATCCGCGGTTCGGTCACGACCTCCACCGATCCCGACGAGCTGCTCCGCTGGGCGACCCGCATCGGGGCCCGCTACATGGGTGCCGAGCAGGCCGAGGCCTATGGCCGGCGCAACTCCCAGCCCCCCGAGATGGTCGTGCGCGTTCGGGTCGACCACATCGTCGCCAAGACCGAGGTGGCGGCGTTCTGAGGAGGCTCAGGGGTACTGGGTCCACGGCGGCAGGCCGGTGGGCGCCGGTCGCGGGGCCAGCCGTTGCCGATCCGCGCCCTGGGGGCCGGCGGCGGCCAGCAGGTCCGCGGGGATCTCGGTCTGGGCGGTGAGCACCGTGTTGCCGTTCACGGTGACGCCCTCCAACGGGTGCCCGCCGCAGTCCTGGGAGGCCGACGCCAGGCCCTTCGACGGGTCGTCCATGACCGAGTAGTTCTGCTGGTAGGCGATGGGGCCGCCGCCGCAGCCCCCGAAGGAGAAGTACGGCGACAGTCCGGGGATGGCGGCGGGGGCGGCCGGCACGTACACCGCGTCCCAGACCGCGTTGCGGCGCACGGTCATGTTCATCGAGCCGTTGTCGGTGTACACGGCCCAGCTGATGCTGTGCTGCTGCAGGACCACGTTGTCCTCGATGACGAGGCCGTCGTCGAGGCTCGAGCCCTGGATGCCGTTGGCGTAGACCCCGCCCCCGTCGACGGTGACCTTCATGTGGTCGAACACGAGGTTGTGCGCCACGCGGTTGTTGCGAGCGTTGGTGGCCAGCGGTGGTCGGTCGGGCAACCGCTCGGCCCACCCTCCCCACCCGATCGAGATGCCCGAGTAGGGCACGTCGTCGATCTGGTTGTTGGCGACGGTGGTGGCCTGCGTGTAGCCGACCACGACGGCCGGGGCGTCCTGGTACTCCACCCCGATGCCGGTCAGGTAGCTGCCGGTCAGCTCGTCGCCGGTGACCAGGTCGGCTCCGGTGGCCTCGGGCTGGTCGACGGTGCCGAGCACGACGCCACTCGAGGAGATGTCCCGGAACAGGCTGCCGGTCACCGTCGTCGCCTGCGTCCCGACTCCGAGGGCGAGGCCGGCCGCACCGAGGTGCTCGAAGGTGTCGTTGCGGAACGTGACGCGCTGCGCGTAGGTGAAGGTGACGTTGCCGGGCGTCAGGGGGAAGGCCATGTACGGGCAGGTGGTGCCGGGCCCGTCGCAGGCGCCCTGGTTCTTCCAGGCCTCGGCGCCGGTGAGCCGGGCACCGGCCTGCACGGGGGAGTAGCCGTCGGGTCCGCTGGGATCGTTCCAGCCGGCGTAGGAGAAGGTGAGGCCCTCGAAGCTCACGTCGGTGATCGGGCGATCGGCGGTCCCCGTGCCCGAGATCAAGGTGTCGATCGCCGGTGCCACCACGTCGACCTTGGACAGGTCCTCGCCGTCGCGGGGGCGGTAGGAAAGGGTGCCGGTGGTGGTGTCGAGGTACCACTGGCCCGGGCGGGTGAGCAGCTCGCGCGCGTTGGCGATCACCTTCGGGGGCGGCAGCGCCTGCCCGAACCCCGACACGGCGAGGGTCTTGCCTTCGGCCCGCCGGCTGGAGTTGTCGAAGCACGGCTGGACCATGGTGATCGCCGTGCCCGAGATGCTGTCGACGCGGCACCGGGTCTCGGTCCAGTTGGACGGGCCGCTCGGGTACACGAACTCGAGGTCGCGGGGGTTGGCCCAGCCGGCCAGGACGGCGTCGGCGGCCTCGTAGCCGGTCGGCGTCGGCGTGAGCGTCGTGGGCGGCGGGCCCTGGGCGAGCTCGGCCCGGGTCCCGCCGACGTAGAGCTGGCGGGTCTTCAGGCCGGCGGGTGCCTTGGCCCTCCAGACGCCGCTGCCGTCGGCCGGGGCCTGCCAGCCACCGATGGTCGTGCCGCCGCTGATCACCGGGTGGGCGCCGGGCGCGGCGGCCCACACGATGCGATGGCCGTTGCGCCCCGAGTCCTGCGGGCCGAGGGTGAGCGGCTCGGTGAGCACGTGGGTGCCGTCCTCGAGGTGGATGGTCAGGTCGGCCTGCATGTCCGGTGCCCGTTCTCGGGCGGCGTCACGGGCGGCGACGAGGGTGCCGAACGGCTTGGCCTGGCTGCCGTCGCCGCCGGTGGCGCCCGGGCGGACCCACAGCTCGGCCGCCGGCGCGGTCGCCGAGCTGGAGCACGAGGCGGCGACCGCGAGGAGCACCGTGGCGAGCAGCGCGACGAGGGGCCCGCGTGGGCGCCCTGTGCCCGTGCGGGCCGCCGGGGATGCGGTCGGTGCCATCGGCCACCAGCATCGCAGGTCCGCTCCGGGCGGTGGCCCGCCCGCCGTCAGGTGCTCCGGTGCACCGCTCGTCGACGGTGCGGTCGCACGCACCGGCGACGGCACGCGGACCCGCCTACGATCGCCCCGGAGGCCACGGTGCCCGCATCGCCGGGTGCGAAGCCCGGCGAGCCGATCGGTGGACGCGCACGGGGAGGTGCCGATGAAGGCGGACGCGGTGGCGGGCCCGGAGCCGGGCCAGCGACGGTTGAACGGACCGCAGACGACCGGACGGGCCTACCGGGACCTCTCGCCGGCCGAGCACCGGATCGTCACCGAGCTCGACGTGGCGGTCCCCACCGAGGGCGGCCGCACGCTGCTCGCCGACGTGCTCCGCCCCGACACCGACGACCCGGTTCCCGCCCTGGTGGCGGCGTCCCCCTACCCTCGCCAGATCCAGAACTCCGGGGCGCCGCTCGGGTTCGTGGAGGCGGGGGCATCGGACTTCTGGGTGCCGCGTGGCTACGCCCACGTCCTGGCGAACGTCGGCGGCACCGGCGGCTCCGACGGCACGTTCGGTCTGCTCGACACCCCGGAGCGGCGCGACCTGCACGACCTCGTCGAGTGGGCGGCGTCCCAGCCGTGGTGCGACGGGCAGGTCGGGATGATCGGGATCTCCTACTTCGCCATGGCCCAGCTCGCCGCCGCCATCGAGCGCCCGCCACATCTGCGGGCCCTGTTCGCCGTGGCGACGTCCTCCGACCTCTACGAGCTGGTGATGCACAACGGCGCCGTCAACGCCCGGTTCCTCATGGGGTGGACCACGGCGCTCGGTGCGGTGAACTCGCGGGATCCCCAGACGTTCCGTCGTCACGCCCTCGAGCTGGTGGAGGAGGTGCTGCGCAGCCCGGTCGTGCACCACCGCTTCGAGCACCTCAACGGCGAGTCGGCGATGAAGGTGCTCAGCGGCGTGGCCCGCGTCCCCTACGACGCCGAGCCGTGGGACCACCTGTACGAGGCCTTCCTCATCGATCACCCGCTGCGCGACGACTTCTGGGACGAGCGCGACAGCGCGCCGCACCTGCACCGCATCGAGGTGCCCGTCTACCTGGGGTGTGACTGGAACAACGTGCCGGTGCACCTGCCCAGCACCTTCACGACCTGGGCGGCGCTGCACGATCGGGTGCCGAGCCGCCTCGGGCTGCTGGCCGCCGACGGCCTCACGTGGCCCTGGGAGAGCCTCCACGTCGAGGCCCTCGCCTGGTTCGACCACTGGCTCAAGGAGCGCGACACCGGGATCCTCGAGGGCCCCCCGGTCCGCTACTGGCTACCGGGGGCCGACACCTACGAGGTGTCCGAGACGTGGCCCCCGCCGGGCACCCGGCTGGTCGAGCTGGCGCTGCGAGCCGACGGCACCCTGCACCCCGACGAGGGCCGACCCGGCGACCGTGCCTACCGGCGGATCCCGCCGCCCTTGCGGCGCCCGCACGCCCATCCGCCCACGCTGCCGGCGTCGCTGCAGTGGGACACCGAGCCCTTCGCCGTCGAGGTCGACCTCGCCGGTCCGATCGAGCTGCGGCTGGAGGCGACCACGACGGCCACCGACACCGTGTTCATGGCCACCCTGCAGCTGGTGGCGGCGGATGGGACGACGGTGACCGACCTGACCGCCGGTTGGCTGCGGGCCGCCCTGCGGGCCCTCGACGAGGAGCGCAGCCGGCCCGGCTCGCCGGTCCTGTCCTGCCGCGAGGCCCGGCCCGTCGTCCCGGGCGAGCGCGTCGTCTACCGCATCCCGATCGTTCCCACCGCCCGCCGCATCGGTGTCGGTGAGCGCCTGCGCCTGCTGATCGCCTCCGACGACGTCACCGACGGTCCGGCGCCGTCGGGCCTGTCGCACGCCCCGCCCGATGCCGCCGCCCGCAACACGGTCCACTCCGCGTCGCGCCTGCTGGTGTCCACCAACGCCCCCACGCTGCCGACGTGATGTCGTCGACGTCGCGGCGATGACCGAGAACCAGATCATCATCGGGCTCACGGCCATCGTCGTGCTCGGCGTCGGCGCCCAGTGGATCGGCCGGCGCCTCGGGTTCCCGGCGCTGCTGCTGCTGCTCCCGGCCGGGCTGGTCGCCGGCGCGACGGGGGTGGTGAAGCCAGAGGAGCTGTTCGGCGAGACGCTGTTCCCCCTCGTCACCCTGCTCGTCGCGCTGCTGTTGTTCCAGAGCGGCCTGAACCTGCGCCTCGTCGAGCTGCCCCGACCTGCCCGCGGCCCCGTGCTGCGCCTCGTCACCGCCGGGCTCATGATCACCTTCGCCGGGGCCTGGGCCGCACTGGTGCTCGCCACCGACATGCCCACCGACGTGGCGGCCGTGCTCGGCGCCATCCTCGTCGTCTCCGGGCCGACCGTGGTCGGACCCCTGCTGCGGGTCATCCGACCCCGTCCGCCCATGGGTGCCGTGCTGGCCTGGGAGGGAACGGTCCTCGACCCGCTGGGCGCCACCCTCGGGGTCGTGGTGCTCAACCTGGTCCTCGCGGCCGGACGGGGTGGCATCCACCCGGTGTTCCAGATGCTCGGCCGCCTCGGCCTCGGGGTCACGGTGGGGCTGCTCGGGGCGGCGGGGCTGGTGTTCGTCCTGTCCCGGTTCCTGGTGACCGACGACATGGAGGCCGCGGTGGCCGTGCTGGTCGCCGTGCTGTGCTTCGGCCTCGCCGAGGTGCTGCTGTCCGAGGCCGGGCTCTTCGCCGCGGTCACCCTCGGCGTGGTGGCGGCGAACCAGCGCGTGGTCCCCACCGCCCGCATCAACGGGTTCGGCGAGACGCTCGAGGTCCTGATCATCGGGATCCTGTTCGTCCTGCTCGGCGCGCTGGTCGACGTCAGCGCGCTCGTCGACGAACTGCCGGGGATCATCGTCGTGGTGGCGCTGCTGGTGGTCGTCGTGCGGCCGGCGGCCGTCGCCGTCTCGCTCGCCCGCAGCCGCCTGACGCGCCGCGATCGCGCGCTCGCCGGATGGATGGACCCCCGTGGCGTCGTGGCCGCCGCCACCGCGGCGCAGTTCGCCGTGACCCTCGACAACGCCGGCTTCGACAGCTCGCTGGTGTCACCCATCGCCTTCGGCGTCATCCTCGGCACCGGGCTCGTCTACGGGCTCACCGCCGCTCCGGTGGCACGGGCGCTGCGGGTCGCCGCACCGCGCCCCGTCGGTGTCGCCCTCGTCGGGACCCAGCCGTGGGTGATCGAGCTGGCTCGCTGCCTCCAGGACCTCGGTGCCACCGTGCTCGTCCTCAGCGGTGAGCGCCCCGAGCAGCTCGCCGAACGCCATCGCTCGGTCCCCATGGTGTCGCTGCTCGAGAGCGAGGAGGAGCTCTCCGAGACGCTGGCGACCGCGCCGCTCGATCGAGCCCTCGTGGCCACCGAGCCCCAGGCGCTGGTCACCCTCGTGGTCGCGGAGCTGGTCGAGCACCTCGGTCGGTCCCACGTCTACGTCGTCCCGCTCCACGGCGAGGGTTCGGTGCGGCGCGCCCTGTTCGAGGCGTGGACGCCACAGCCCTTCGCGGCCGACGTGAGCCTCGACCGGATCAGGAGCCGGCTCGCGGCCGGCGCCGAGGTGCGGGTGTGCCCCGAGGGCATCTCCGACGGGGCCATCCCGCTGGCGGCGGTGCGGCCCGACGGATCGGTCGACCTGCGACCCGGGCTCGCCCGCCGCGCGCCGACGGGCACCGTCGTGGCGCTCGTCGGCGGCGTCGACGAGCCGGCACGCCCCTAGCGCGCACGACACGGCCGTCGGCGGTGGCCCGCCTCGTGCGGCCGCATCGCGACCGGTACCGCCGGCCGACGAGCGGGTGACGGTCGGGCCTCGACGGGGCGGGTCGGCTCCTGGTCAGAAGGCCTGTTGGATGTCCACGGCCATCGTCGCCTGGTCCGCCGTGACCTTCTCGAACTCGGCCGCGGACGGGATCGGGACGTTGTTCACCCCGACCATGAAGACGAGCTGGCGGCCGCTCTTGGCCTCGATGTAGCCGGCGAGGCTGTTGCCGAGCACGATGATCTGGTCGGCGGCCGTGCCGACGACGCGGTTGCCCGTCTTCATCTGGATCTTCCCGGCGGCGGGGGAATCGGTCAGGACGTTGGCGAGGGTCCCGTCCTTGCCGAGGATCGGCAGCGAATCGAACAGCACCTGCCCGTACGGGGTGCCCATCGTGGCCCGGTACATGGTCGTCAGCGCCGTCGGTGTGAGCCGGTCCTTGTCGTCGGAGCCGGCGCCGTCGAAGGGGAAGATGGTGTTCACGTCGACGCCGAGGCCGGTGGCGGTCTTGACCATGGCGACCAGGCCCTGGTCGCAGTCGGTGCTGCCCGCCTTGACCGCAGCCAGGCAGGCCATGAGGTCGGCGCCCCGGTTGTAGCTCACCTTCATGATGAGCTTGGCGTAGGCAGCCAGGTCGGCCGACACGTGCTCGCCGAGCTTGTCGGCCGCCGAGTAGCTGTCCTTCGGCGGGAGCGACGAGGCCGGGTTCGCGCCGGTCGGCGAGGCCGTGACGGTCACGCCGGCCCGCTGCAGCGCCTCGATGAAGGCCGTCCGGGCGAACGCCGACGGGTCGGTGATCTCGTGGACGACGAGGGTCGGCTGGCCGGCGGCGATCTTGCCCTCGACCACGAGACGGCCGGGCGTGGGTTCGGTGACCTTGAGCTCGGTCTTGTCCTTGCTGTCCACGGTGGTCGCCCGGGTCTCGACGGTGTAGGACGCCGTCTTGGGCCGCCAGTCGACCGTGGTGGCCGCACCGGCGGCGCCGCCGGGGCGACCTGGACGTCGATGAGGTTCTCGTTGACCCAGATGGGCGACACTGACCCGTCGGGCCACTTGACGGGGTGAAGAGCCGGTCGTCGACGACGACGTTCCCGTTCACCTGGCTGATGCCGGCCGCCTTGACCGACGTGGCCAGCTCGTCGAGCGCGCTCAGCGGATCGCCGCTGGGCTCGACCGCTCCGGGGAAGCCCACCGTGGCGTAGCTGTGGTCGAGCTGGGGGAGGTTCTCGTACTGGAGCGAGCCGTCTGGCTGCTTGCGCAGGCCGAAGCTGAGGTCGCCGGAGCCGACGAGCACGAGGTCGCCGTTCAGCGCGTCACCGGCCTGGGTGCCGGTCTTGTAGACGGGCGTGCGGAACACGTGGTCGTTGCCGTACGCGTCGAGCGCCGCGGCCACGGAGAAGGTCTTCATCGTCGAGCCGGCGTCGAACATCCGGTCCGGAGCCTGGGAGGCGAGGACCTCGCCGGTCTTCTGGTCGATCACCAGGAAGCCCCAGTCGGCGTGCGTGTAGCGCGGATCCTGCTCGATGGCGGTGAATCGGGCGGTGAGGTCGGCGGGTCCGGTGATCGGGCCGCCGACGGCGGTGCCCGCCGTGGTGCTGCCCGGTGCGGCCTTGGAAGAGCCGTTGTCGTTGGTGCAGGCGCCGGCCACCAGGGCGAGCAGCAGGATGGTCAGCAGCGCCGGTCGTCGGATCATGGTCCCTCCCGAGGGCGGCGGCGCCGTCGGGCGGCGACGTCGAGCGATCCCGGCACCGTAGCGGTCGGGCCGGATTCGATCAAGCAGCACTTGAATCAATCAGGTCGCACTGGGAGCACGCGGTAGGGTGGGCTCGAGGTCACCGACGAAGGGCACCGGGGCCGTGCGGGCGACGAAGCCGAAGGCCGCACGCACGAGCTCCCGCTACCACTCGCCCCTGCGCGAGCGGCAGGCGGCCCAGACCCGGCGGGCCATCCTCGATGCCGCGCTCGTGCTGTTCGGCGAGCAGGGGTGGGCCGCCACCACGTTGCCGATGGTGGCGGCGGCTGCCGGCATCTCGGTCGACACCATCTACGTCACCTTCGGCACCAAGTCGGCGCTGCTGCTGGCGGTCGTCGAGGTGGCCATCGTCGGCGACGACGAGGAGGCGCCGATGGCGGATCGCCCCGACTTCGCCCGCCTTGCGGACGGTCGCCGCCACGAGCGCCTGCGCACCGGCGTGCGCTACACGATGGACGTGTACGCCCGGTCGGTGCCGATCCTCGACGCCCTGCGGGAGGCGGCCGCCAGCGACGCGGCGGCCGCCGAGCGGCTGGCTCGCTACGACTCGGACCGGCGCGACCTCATCGCGGCCGGGATGGCGCTGATCCTCGGGCGGGAGCCCTCCGAGGAGGTCGTCGACGCCGTCTGGGCCCTCGTGAGCCCCGAGGTGTACACCTACCTGCTGCGGGGGTGCGGCTGGTCGTCGTCCCGGGTCGAGGACTGGTTCGTCGACATGGCCAGGGCGGCCATCGCCCGCGCCGGGCGCGCCTGAAGGGGCGTCGGCGCCCGCAGTCGGCGAGCCGGGCACCCGAGATCTGTCGGTGTGCGCTGCGCCGCCGCTGACCGTCACCCCGACGACCGGAGCGGGTCTCGTTCCGTCAGGTGTCGACCGGGAGGCGGGGCGCGGCGGGTGCCAGGAGCCGGCGCGCCCGCCGCACGGCGCGAGCCGGACCTCGTCCGACCGCGAGGTCGTCGAAGGGGACGAGGCCGGCGACGACGCCCAGCACGGTGGGGGCGTCGCCGGCCAGGACGACGTCGGCGACCGGATCGGCGGCGCCGGGGCCGGTGGCCACCCGGCCGTGGTCGGCGGCGACGTGCACGGTGCCGCCTTCGACCTCGAGGTCGACGGTCACCGTCAGCCGGGGGTCGGCTGCGGCGCCGAGCAGGGCGCGCAGGCCGAGCACCAGCCAGTGCGGGCGGAACGTGTCGGTAGGTCCCCGATCGACGAGGGTGGGCCCACCCCACGACGCCAGGGCCAGCACGGCCGGCTCCAGCTCGCGCCCGCGTGCGGTCAGGGCGTAGCGGGTGGTCGGCCCGGTGCCGGTGCGCTGCAGCACCCCGGCGGCCTCGAGGTGGCGCAGGCGATCGGCCAGCAGGTTGGTGGCGATGCCGGGCAGGTCGGCGAGCAGCGCGCCGTAGCGCCGGGGCGCGACGAGCAGCTCGCGCACGATCAGCAAGGTCCAGCGGTCACCGACCACGTCCAGGGCCCGCGCCAGTCCGCAGTACTGGTCGTAGGAGCGCACGGACCCATCCTAGGCCGGCGCGTCCGGTCACACTTGAAATTCTCAAGTGATCCGCGGAGACTGGTGCTCATGCACCTCAC
>JAWKIW010000009.1:0-165679 GCA_041394145.1 Acidimicrobiales bacterium | reverse complement strand
GGCTGCCCTCGACGGGGAGCGTGTCGAGGTACCGGGCCGAGGCGAGCTTGGCCGTCTCGACGGCGAGCTCGGCGGACGTGCCGCCGATGACCACGGCGAGGTGGTAGGGCGGGCAGGCCGCCGTGCCGAGCGTGCGCAGCTTCTCGTCGAGCCACGTCATGAGCGAGCTCGGGTTGAGCAGCGCCTTGGTCTCCTGGAACAGCAGCGACTTGTTGGCCGAGCCGCCGCCCTTGGCCATGAACAACAGCTTGTAGGCGTCGCCGTCGACGGCGCTGATCTTGATCTCGGCGGGCAGGTTGGTCTTGGTGTTCACCTCGTCCCAGGTGGTCAGTGGCGCCATCTGCGAGTACCGCAGGTTGTCGGTCGCGTAGGTCTGGTGCACACCTCGGGCGATCGCCTCCTCGTCGCCGCCGCCGGTGAACACGAGCTGGCCCTTCTTGCCCTTGACGATGGCCGTGCCGGTGTCCTGGCAGCCCGGCAGGATGCCGCCGGCCGCGATGTTGGCGTTCTTCAGCAGCTCCAGGGCGACGAAGCGGTCGTTGCCCGAGGCCTCGTCGTCGTCGAGGATCCGGCGCAGCTGCGCGAGGTGGCCCGGGCGCAGGTAGTGGGCGATGTCGAACATCGCCTGGGCGGTGAGCAGCGTGAGCACCTCGGGCTCGACGCGCAGGAACGTGTGGCCTCCCGCCTCGAACGTGGACACCCCGTCGGTGGTGAGCTGGCGGTAGGGCGTCTCGTCGGCGCCCAGCGGGAACAGCTCGGTGAAGGCGAAGTCGGTCATGGCTCCTTGCTAGGCGGACGGGCGGACGGCGGCAAGTCCCCGCGGTGCCGGCTGGGCGGGTCGTGTCGCCTACCGTCGGCGGCCGTGCCCCACCACGACGACCTGCCGCCGGGCGTGCTCCGCCGGGCCGGGGACGCCCCCGTGCTCGGCAGCGAGCAGACGTCCTGGATCCACCCCGACGGACCGGTCCACGGCCCCGGACGCCGACCCGATCCCGGGCGCCCGGAGGGCACCGACCTGCTCCCGGCCATCGACCACCTCGTCGTGCTGGTCATGGAGAACCACTCCTTCGACAACTACCTCGGGACGCTGGGCCGCGGCGACGGGTTCACCCTCGGCGAGGACGGCCTGCCCGTCGAGGCCAACCCCGCGCCCGACGGCACACCGGTGCGGGCCTTCCACCTCGACACCACCCGCCAACCCGTCGACGAGCCCAAGCCCGACTGGAACGCCACCCACGACGCCTGGCACGACGGCGCCCTCGACGGCTTCGTCACCGCCAGCGGCCGCACCGCCATGGGCTACTGGACGGCGGAGGACCTGCCCTACTACGCCGCCCTGGCCTCGACGTTCCCCCTGTGCGACCGCTACTTCTGCTCGGCGCTCACCCAGACGTTCCCCAACCGCCGGTTCCTGTGGTCCGGCACGGCCCTGGGCATGGTGCGCACCGAGATCCCGCCCCTCGACGAGGAGCCGCCGAACGGCACGATCTTCGATGCCCTCGACCGGCACGGCATCGAGTGGCGCAACTACTTCGGCGACCTGCCCGAGCCGGCGCTGTACCCGCCGGTGTGGTTCCGCAGCACCGAGCGCGGGCGGACCTACGAGGCGTTCCTCGCGGACTGCGCGGCGGGAGCCCTGCCGCCGCTGTCGGTGGTGACACCTCGCACCGACCTGTCCGAGGAGAACCCCCAGGACGTGCAGGAGGGCGAGGCCTTCGCCGCGTCGATCATCGACGCCGTCCTCGCCTCGCCGGCATGGCCCCGCACGCTGCTGGTGTGGACCTACGACGAGCACGGTGGCTACTTCGACCACGTCCCCCCACCCGCCGCCGTACGGCCCGACGACGTCGAGCCCCGGCTCGACCCCGAGCACCGACCCGGGCGCTACGACCGGCTCGGCTTCCGGGTGCCGGCCGTGGTGGTGTCGCCGTGGGCCCGGGCCGACCACGTCAGCCACGTGATCCACGACCACACCTCGGTGCTGCGCCTGATCGAGACCAAGTGGAACCTGCCGGCGCTCACCCGTCGCGACGCCAACGCCTCCAACCTGCTCGACTGCCTCGACCTCTCGGGCTCGCCGGCGTTCCGGGACCCGCCCACCTTGCCGGCACCGGCCCTGGTGGCCCGCGGCGAGGTGCCGCGCGGCGGCCTGCCCGCGGCGGCCAAGGCGCCGACGGTCGAGGCGGTGGGCCGGCCAGTTCATCTTCCCGACACACACCGGCAAACGCCGTGAGACAGGACTCCCCTACAAATCGTTCCAGCAGATGGACTTCGCCCGCTACGACTCCCACGGCTTCTTCGACGAGCTGATCGCCGACGGACGTCCGCGCCCGGGGTTCGCCGGCTTCGCCGAGTTCCTCGAGGGCCTCACGGTGGAGGACCTGCGCAACCGCCAGGAGTCGGCCGAGATCGCCATCCGGGCCATGGGCATCACGTTCACCGTCTACGAGGACGGCGCCAACATCGATCGGGCCTGGCCCTTCGACGTGCTGCCCCGGGTCATCACCGCCCAGGAGTGGTCCCGGACCGCGGCCGGCCTCGAGCAGCGGCTCGTCGCCCTGAACGCCTTCATCGCCGACGTGTACGGCGACCAGAAGATCGTCCACGACGGCGTGTTCCCGGCCGAGCTGCTGGCCCGGTCCCGGAACTTCCGCCCCGAGTGCGTCGGGATCGAGCCACCGCTCGACGTGTGGGCCCACATCTGCGGCAGCGACCTGGTGCGCGACGCCGACGGCCGCTTCTACGTCCTCGAGGACAACCTGCGGGTGCCCTCGGGCGTGTCGTACATGCTCGAGAACCGGCTGGTCACCAAGCGGGTGTTCCCCGAGCTGTTCCGGAACCTCGACATCCTGCCGGTCGACGACTACCCGCACCGGCTCTTCGACCTGCTCGCCTCCCTCTCGCCCCGGCAGGGCGAGCGCCCCACGGTGGTGGTGCTCACGCCCGGCATCTACAACTCGGCGTACTTCGAGCACGCCTTCCTCGCCCAGCAGATGGGCGTCGAGCTGGCCGAGGGCTCGGATCTCGTCGTCGACCACGACGACTCCGTCTACCTGCGCACCATCGACGGGCTGCACCGCGTCGACGTGATCTACCGTCGGATCGACGATCTCTTCCTCGACCCCGAGGCCTTCAACCCCGACTCCGTGCTCGGCGTGCCGGGGCTCCTGCGCTCCTGGCGGGCCGGGAAGGTCGCCATCGCCAACGCACCCGGTGCCGGGGTCGCCGACGACAAGGTCGTGTACGCCTACGTCCCCGACATGATCCGCTACTACCTCGGCGAAGAGCCCAAGCTCGCCAACGTGCCGACCTGGGTCTGCTTCGACGACGCGCAGCGCTCCCACGTGCTGGCCAACCTGCGCGACCTCGTCGTGAAGCCGGCCAACGAGTCCGGCGGCTACGGCATCTTCGTGGGCTCGGCCGCGTCCACCGCTGAGGTGAAGGCGTGCGCCGAGCGCATCGAGGCCGACCCCCGCAACTACGTCGCCCAGCCCATCCTCCGGCTGTCGACCGCCCCGACGCTGGCCGGCGGCCGGCTGGCGCCCCGCCACGTCGATCTGCGCCCCTTCATCCTGTCGGGCGAGGACCGCTACGTGACCCAGGGCGGCCTGACCCGCGTCGCCCTGCGTGAGGGCTCGCTCGTGGTCAACAGCAGCCAGGGCGGCGGCAGCAAGGACACCTGGATCCTCGACCCGACCGTGTGATGACCACCATGCCCGACCAACGCCAGATCGACCGAGACGAGCCCGGGGAGGTCTCCCCCGGCACCCGACGAACCCACGGAGGTCGCCCCATGCTGCTGTCCCGCGTCGCCGAGACCGTGTACTGGGCCGGGCGGTACCTGGAGCGGGCCGAGGCCACGGCCCGCATCGTCAAGGTCCACACCGAGCAGTTCCTCGACCTGCCGAAGGAAGCCGGTTCCACCTGGGCTCCCCTGCTGGCCATCACCGGCTCCCGCGACCAGTTCGACGACCTCTACCCGGAGCCGACCGAGGAGCACGTGCTGTCGTTCCTCGTCGCCGACCCCGACAACCGCAGCGCCATGGTGGCCGCCCTCGGTCAGGCCCGTGAGAACGTGCGGACCACCCGTCCCGTGTTCCCCCGCGAGGCCTGGGAGCACCTGAACGCCCTGTACCTGCGGGCCGCCGAGACCTGCGACGACGCCATCCCGCGTCGGCGGCGGGTGGCGTGGATGGATGCCCTGGTCGCCGACTGCCAGCGCCTCACCGGCCTGCTGGTCGGGTGCATGAACCAGGACGACGCCTACCTCTTCCTGCGCATCGGCCGTCACGTCGAGCGGGCCGACATGACCACGCGGGTGCTCGACGTGCACGCCGGCACCCTGCTCGCCCAGCGGGGCGACCTCGACACCTACGCCGACATGGGCTGGATGAACGTGTTGAAGTCGCTGTCCGCCTACCAGATGTACCGGCGCCGGGTGCAGGCGCGGGTCAAGGGCTCCGAGGTGCTGCGCTTCCTCCTGCAGGACGCCCAGTTCCCGCGGTCGGTCGAGCACTCCCTCACCCGGATCTCGGTGTCCCTGCTCGAGCTCACCAACCACGACGCACCGATGGCACGCTGCGCCGCCGCCCAGCAGCTGGTCGAGGAGGCCAAGGTCCGAGCGCTGGCCTTCGAGGGCCTGCACGACTACGTCGACGAGCTGCAGGTGCGCATCGGCGCCGTCCACGACTCGCTCGGGGCGACCTACTTCCAGGGCGCGGCGCCCGCGGCCGAGCCCGTCCTGGCGAGTGCCTGACGGCCCGACACGGGGGACGGGCCGGTGAGCATCCACGTCGCCGTCGAGCACCGCACCACGTACCGCTACGACCGTCCGGTCCGGGTGGCGCCCCACGTCGTGCGGCTCCGCCCCGCACCGCACTGTCGGACGCCGATCGAGGCGTACTCGCTGCACGTCACGCCCACGGAGCACTTCTGCAACTGGCAGCAGGACCCCTTCGGCAACCACCTCGCCCGGTTCGTGTTCCCCGAGCCCACGCGCGAGCTGAGCTTCACCGTCGACCTGGTCGCCGACATGACGATCATCAACCCCTTCGACTTCTTCATCGACGAGGAGGCGGCCCACTGGCCGTTCGCCTACGACGAGGCGTTGGCCCGCGACCTGCAGCCCTACCGCACCCCCGGTGGAGGTGGCCCGCTGGTGGACGACTGGCTCCGGCAGGTGGAGGTGCCCCACGACGGTGACGAGGCCCCGGCCATCGTCGACTTCCTCGTGGGGCTCAACCGGCGGGTGCACGCCGACGTGGCGTACTCGGTGCGGATGGAGCCGGGGGTGCAGGCACCCGAGGAGACCCTCGCCAAGGCCGTCGGGTCCTGCCGGGACAGCGCCTGGCTGCTGGTCGACCTCCTGCGACGGCTCGGCCTCGCCGCCCGCTTCGTGTCGGGCTACCTGGTGCAGCTCACCGCCGACCTCGCCGCGCTCGACGGGCCGAGCGGACCGAGCGCCGACTTCACCGACCTGCACGCGTGGACCGAGGTGTACCTGCCGGGCGCCGGCTGGGTCGGCCTCGACCCGACGTCGGGCCTGTTCGCGGGCGAGGGCCACATCCCGCTCGCCTGCACCCCCGAACCCACCAGCGCCGCCCCGATCACCGGGGTGACCGAGCCCGCCGAGGTGGAGTTCGAGTTCTCGAACGTGGTGCGCCGATTCCGGGAGGACCCGCGGGTCACCAAGCCGTTCACCGACGAGCAGTGGCGAGACCTGGTGGCCCTCGGCCGCGCCGTCGACGCCGAGCTCTCGGCCGGCGACGTCCGCCTCACGATGGGCGGCGAGCCCACCTTCGTCTCGATCGACGACATGGAGGCCGACGAGTGGACGACGGCGGCCGACGGGCCCCACAAGCGCGAGGCCGCCGGCGTGCTGGCGTGGCGCCTGCTCGACGACGGACCGCCGGGTGGCGTGGTGCAGCACGGCCAGGGCAAGTGGTACCCGGGCGAGCCGCTGCCCCGCTGGCAGCTCGGGATCCACCGACGAACCGACGGCGTGCCCCTCTGGCGACAGCGACCGCTGCTCGCCGACCCCGCCGTCGCGGTCGACGGGCCCACGGCGGCCTCCACCCACGATGCCGCCCGCTTCGCGACCGAGCTGGCCGCCGTGCTCGGCGTCGCCGACGGGACCGTGTTCGCCGCGTTCGAGGACGACGCCCACGCCGCCTGGCTGGCGTCCACGCTGCCGCCCGAGGTCGAGGCCCCCGAGGTCCCGACCGACCCGGTGGCCTGGGTCCTGCCCGTGCACTGGGACGACCGACGGCGACGCTGGTCCACCAGCACGTGGCGCTTCCGGCGCGGGCGGTGCGTGCTGGTGCCGGGCGACTCACCGGCGGGGCTGCGGCTGCCCCTGTCGTCGCTCCCCGAGATCGAGGAGCGTCCGGCCGTCGGGGAGCGCTCGCCGTTCGAGCCCCGCGACGAGCTCGGGCCGCACCCCCTCGAGGATCCCGCACCGCCCCCCGGTGCGAAGGGCGACGACCCCGAGGAACGCGACGACGCCGACGCCGAGGACGCCGACGTGCCGCCGACCGCGGTGGTCCTGCAGCCCGTCGACGGCCACCTGCGCGCCTTCCTGCCCCCCACCCGCGACCTCGAGCACTTCGTGTCGCTGCTCAATGCCGTGGAGGCGACGGCGGCGGCGTCGGGGCGCCCGGTCGTCCTCGAGGGCTACCCGCCGCCGTCGGACCACCGCCTGCGCACCGTGAGCCTCGCGCCCGACCCCGGCGTGCTCGAGGTCAACGTGGCGCCCTCGACGAGCTGGGACGAGCTGGTGACCACGACGACGGCGCTGTACGAGCACGCCCGCCAGGCGCGCCTCGGCACGGAGACCTTCGACCTCGACGGGCACCACACGGGCACCGGTGGCGGCAACCACCTGACCCTCGGCGGCCCCACGCCGGCGGACAGCCCGCTGCTGCGCCGGCCCGACCTGCTGCGCAGCCTGGTCACCTACTGGCAGCACCACCCGAGCCTGTCGTACCTGTTCTCGGGTCGGTTCATCGGACCCACGAGCCAGGCGCCCCGCGTCGACGAGGCCCGCCACGAGGCCCTCTACGAGCTCGAGCACGCGTTCGCCCAGATCGACGGCCTCGCCGCCGAGCCGCCCCGCACGCCCGAGCGGGCCGACACCGACGCCACCGCCCCCGACGACGACGACCTGCCCCCACCGGGTGACACGCCCCCCTGGCTCGTCGATCGCCTGCTGCGCCACCTGCTGGTCGACCTGACCGGCAACACGCACCGGGCCGAGTTCTGCATCGACAAGCTCTTCAGCCCCGACTCCGAGCGCGGCCGCCTCGGCCTCGTCGAGCTCCGGGGCTTCGAGATGCCGCCCCACCCTCGGATGGCGCTGCTGCAGGCACTGCTCGTGCGCACCCTGGTCGCCTGGTTCTGGCGCGAGCCGTACCGGCGGCCGCTGCGCCGCTGGGGCACCGAGCTGCACGACCGGTTCCTCCTGCCGTTCGGCGTCGAGCGCGACCTGCGCGACGTGCTCGACGACCTGCACCGCGCCGGCCACGCGGTCGATCCGGCGTGGTTCGCGCCCTTCGTCGAGTTCCGCTTCCCGAGGCTCGGCACCGTCGAGATCGGACCGGCCCGCCTCTCGCTGCGGGCCGCCATCGAGCCCTGGTACACCCTCGGCGAGGAGACGGCGGCGGCGGCGACCGCCCGCTACGTGGACTCGTCGGTGGAGCGCCTCCAGGTGCTGGTCGAAGGCCTCGACGCCGACCGCTACGCCGTCACCTGCAACGGCGTGCCGGTCCCGCTGCACCCGACCGGCACCGTCGGCACCGCGGTGGCGGGGGTGCGCTACCGCGCCTGGCAGCCGCCGACCTCCCTGCACCCGACCATCGGCGTGCACGCCCCGCTCGTGTTCGACCTGGTCGACCGCTGGAACCGCCGCAGCCTCGGGGGGTGCACCTACCACGTGAGCCACCCCGGCGGGCGTTCCTACGACACGTTCCCCGTCAACGCCAACGAGGCCGAGGCCCGCCGCAACAGCCGCTTCTGGGACCACGGCCACACACCGGGCCCGGTGGGCGCCGAGGCCATCGCGCCCCCGGTGGAGGACCCCGAATACCCTTGGACCCTCGACCGGCGCCGCCACCCGGGGGCGCAACGGCACAGGGGCCGCCGCGGATGACGTCGGGGATCACGCACCGGTGACGACCACCGCCCCCGTGGGGCTGTTCGACGCGTATCGGGTGACGCCGGGGGGTCGGGACGAGCTGCTCTCCGCCGACGGCGCCGTCCGCCCGGCGTGGGCCACGCTCTCGGCGGCCTTCGAGGAGCTGGGCTTCGCCGAGCTCGACCGCCGGTCCCTCGAGGTGGCCCGTCTGCTGCGCAGCGACGGCGTCACCTACAACGTGTACGACGACCCCGCCGGCCCGGCTCGGCCCTGGTCGCTCGACCCCATCCCCTACGTGGTCGGCAGCGACGAGTGGGCCGCCATCGAGGCCGGCGTCAGCCAGCGGGCCGAGCTGCTCGACCTGGTCCTCGCCGACCTCTACGGGCCCCGCGAGCTGGTGCGCAAGGGGCTGGTGCCCCCGGAGGTCGTCTACGGGCACCGTGGCTTCCTGCGGCCCGCCGACGGGGTGCGGGTCCCCACCACCCAGCAGCTGCTCTCCTACGCCGTCGACCTCGTCCGGGACGCCGACGGCTACGCCGTGGTGCTCTCCGACTACGCCCAGGCCCCGTCCGGCGCCGGCTACGCCCGCGAGAACCGCCTCGTCGTGTCCCGCGTGCTGCCCAGCCTCTACCGCCACGCCGAGGTGCACCGCCTGGCCCCGTTCTTCCGGGCGCTGCGGGGATCGCTCACCGCGGTGACCCCGCCCGGCGTCGACGACCCCCGCATCGTCGTGCTCACCCCCGGGCCCTTCAACGAGACCTACTTCGAGCATGCCTACCTGGCCAGCTCGCTGGGCTACCCGCTGGTGGAGGGCGGGGACCTCACCGTGCGCGACGGTCGGCTCTGGCTGCGCTCGCTCGGAGGCCTCGAGCAGGTGCACGTCGTGCTGCGCCGCGCCGACGGCTGGTACTGCGACCCTCGAGATGAAGCCCGACTCCAAGCTCGGCGTGCCGGGCCTGCTCGAAGCGGCCCGGCGCGGCACCGTGTCCGTCGTCAACCAGCCCGGCAGCGCCGTGCTCGAGAACGCCGGCCTGCTGCCGTTCCTGCCCGAGCTCGCCCACCGGCTGCTCGGCGAGCCCCTGCTGCTCCCCCAGGCCACCACGTGGTGGTGCGGCGACCCCGACGCCCGCCGGCACGTGCTCGATCACCTCGAGGACCTCGTCATCAAGACGATCCACCGCCGGCCGCGGGGGCCCGACTCGGTGTTCGGCAGCACGCTCGGCGTCGACGAGCTCGAGGAGCTCGCCCGCCGCATCGAGGCCCACCCGCACCAGTTCGTCGGCCAGGAGGTGCTCACGCCGTCGACCACCCCGACGCTGTCGCCCACCGGACTCGAACCCCGGGCCGCGGTGCTGCGCACCTTCGCCGTCGCGCGCGACGGCTCGTGGACGGTGATGCCCGGGGGCTTGGCCCGCGTGGCGCCCGACGCCCGCACCACCCGGGTGACCAACCAGAGCGGTGCCCCGTCCAAGGACGTCTGGGTCCTCGCCAGCGAGCCCGAGGGCGGCGGCGGGTTCTGGCTGCAGGCCGGCCCCGGTGTGGAGGCGACCCATCCCGCGGCCCTCCCCTCGCGGGCGGCCGAGAACCTGTTCTGGCTGGGCCGCTACGCCGAGCGGGCCGAGGAGACGATCCGCCTCGTGCGCTGCGTGCTCGACCGCCGCAACGAGTTCGACAGCGGGATCACCCCGGCGGGCACCGAGTGCCTCGACGGGCTGCTCGAGGCACTGACCCACCTCACCGCCACCTACCCCGGCTTCGTCGGCGCGCCCGCCGAGCCGCTGCGCCAGGCGCCCGAGGGCGAGCTGGTGGCGGTCGTCAACGACGGGAGCCGGCCCGGGTCGCTGCGCTTCTCGCTGGCCGCGCTGCTGACCTCGGCCAACGCGGTGCGCGACCAGCTGTCCGTCGACACCTGGTTGGCGGTGAACGACCTCGAGCGGGTCCTCGACCCGCTGTCGGTCGCCGGGCCCGACGTGCACGCCGACCTCCAGTCGGGGCTCGACGCCGCCATGACGAGCCTGCTCGCCCTCGCCGGGCTGGCCACCGAGTCCATGGTGCGGGACCCCGGCTGGGCGTTCATGGACGCCGGGCGCCGCATCGAGCGGGCCCTGGCGCTCGCCTCGATGCTGCGCTCCACGCTCGTGCCTCTGCGGGGCACCGCCGCCGAGAGCCTCATGCTCGAGTCCGTGCTCATCGCCGCCGAGTCGATCATCACCTACCGTCGCCGCTACCGATCCCAGGCCCAGGTCGAGACGCTGCTCGACCTGCTGCTGCTCGACCCGAACAACCCCCGCTCCATCGCCTTCCAGCTGGCCCGCCTCGCCGACGACGTGGCCGACCTCCCCCACCCCGACGGACCGCACCTGAGCCCCGAGGAGCGGGCCCTGGTCGAGGTGGCCACGCCGGTGCGCCTCGCGGACACGGTCGCGCTGGCCCGCCCCGACCCCGACACCGGGATCCGCCGCGACCTGGCGTCGTTCCTCGACTCGCTCACCGCCGGGCTGCGACGCCTGGCCGACGCCCTCGAGGCCAGCCACTTCACCCACCTGCAGCTCCAGCCCTTCGCCGGTGTCCTGGAGCCCGGCAACGGCCGGCCCGCCGAGCCCGGCCCCCTCGACCTCTCCCCCTTCTGACGGACCCGTCGTGAACTATCGCGTCACCCACCGCACCACCTACCGGTACGAGACCCCGGTCAGCGTCTCCTACAGCGAGGCCCGCGTCCTGCCCCGCTCGCTGCCCCACCAGTCGGTGCGCTTCAGCGAGCTCGTCGTCGACCCGGTGCCGGTCGACGAGCGGGAGCGCCTCGACTTCTTCGGCAACCGGGTCGCGCACTTCTCGCTCGAGGGCGAGCACGAATCGCTCACCGTCACCGCCACCAGCGTCGTCGAGGTCCAGTCGCCCGGCCGGCGGACCGACCCCGACGCCCGGACGTCGTGGGAGGAGGTGCGCCGCGCGCTCGCCACCGACCGCGACCCCGAGGTGATCGCCGCCCGCCAGTTCGTCCTCGACTCACCGCTGGTCGCCTCCGACCCGTCGCTCGAGGCCTTCGCCCTGGCCTCCTTCGCGCGCGATCGCCCGCTGGTGGATGCCGTGGTCGACCTGTCGGGGCGCATCCACCGCGAGTTCGCCTACGAGCCCGGCGCCACCACCATCTCCACCCACGTGACCGAGGTCCTCGAGCGCCGCCACGGGGTGTGCCAGGACTTCGCCCACCTGGCGGTGGGCTGCCTGCGCTCGATGGGCATGGCCGCCCGGTACGTGAGCGGCTACCTGGAGACCGAGCCGCCCGACGGCAGCGAGCGACTCGTCGGCGTCGACGCGTCGCACGCCTGGCTCTCGGTGTTCGTGCCGACGATGGGCTGGTTCGACGTCGACCCGACCAACGACCAGGTGCCCGACCAGCGCTACATCACCACGGCCTGGGGCCGCGACTACGCCGACGTGACCCCCATCAAGGGGGTCGTCTTCAACGACGGCGGCGAGCAGGACCTGACCGTCTCGGTGGATGTCGAGCGCCTCGAACGCCTCGAGCGCTGACCGCCGTCCCCGCCGCGACACCGCACCCGCCCTACGCTGCCGGCGATGAGCGACGCCACCGACAGGGCGCCGAGCGGGGGCGAGGCCCACCCACCGAAGTTCCCGCGCGACGGGGTCGAGTTCAACCGGATCATCAACCTCACCGACGCCGTCGCCGCCATCGCCCTGACGATCCTCGTGCTCACCCTCGACGTGCCGACGACGACGGGCGACGCCGCCACCGCCGACATGGGCGAGATCCTCGACGGGCTGTGGCCGTCGGTGTTCGCCTTCCTGCTCAGCTTCGCCATCATCGCGTCGAGCTGGTACAAGCACCATCGCTTCGTGGCCCGGTTGGGCGGCCTCGACGGGGCGATGGTGGTGTGGAACTTCGTGTGGCTGCTGGCCCTGGTGCTCGTCCCCTTCGCCTCCGACCTGATCGGCACGTACGGGGCCAACCCGTCGGGGGTCGCCCTCTACGCGGCCATGATGGGGGCGCTGTACCTGATCGGCCTGGCCGGCTACCAGGTGGCCCGGTTCCGGGGGCTGCTGACCGAGGAGCTGACCGCGGCGCAGCGCCGGGCCCGCCTGTACGACGACGCCGTCCCGGCAGCCTGCTTCCTGGGCTCCATCCCCGCCACGCTCGTCACCGGCAGCACGAGCGTCGGCTACTACCTGTGGATCGCCATCTGGCCGCTGAGCAGCGTCACGGGCCACCACCGCGGCCGGGTCGACGCCGCCGCCGCCCTCGGCACCTGAGCACCGCCGGGCCGAGCGATCCGGACGCTCTACACTCCCGCGACCGCCGTGCCGGCCGGTGCGGCGGGGGCGGCGGGGCACCACGAGCACAGGGGGACGTGACGATGACCGACGTCGGGGCCGCGCTGGCCGGAGTGGTGCCGGCGGACCGGGTGCTCACCGGTGACGCCATCAACGAGGACTACGCCCACGACGAGGTCCTGACCGCGGCACCGGTGCGGCCGGCCGCCGTCGTGCTGCCCGAGTCGACCGCCGAGGTCGCCGCCGTGCTGGCCGCCTGCAACGACGCCGGGGTCCCGGTGACGGGCCGGGGCGCGGGGACCGGCATGTCGGGTGCCGCCATCCCCCACCCCGAGGGGGTGCTCGTCGCCTTCGACCGCATGAACCGCATCCTCGAGATCGACGAGGAGAACTTCACCGTCACCGTGCAACCCGGCGTGCACCTCGACCAGCTCGACGAGGCGCTCGCACCGCTGGGCATGGTCTATCCCGTCTACCCCGGCGAGTACTCGGCGAGCCTGGGCGGCAACGTGAGCACGAACGCCGGCGGGATGCGGGCCGTGAAGTACGGCGTCACGCGCCACCACGTGCTGGGCCTCGAGGCCGTGCTCGCCACCGGTGAGGTGATCCGCACCGGGGGCAAGGTGGTCAAGATCTCCAGCAGCTACGACCTCACCCAGCTGATCGTGGGCTCGGAGGGCACGTTGGCGCTGGTGACCGAGGCGATCCTGAAGCTCCAGCCCCGTCCGCCCCACGGCGCCACGGTCCTCTCCCCGTTCGCCACGCTCGAGGAGGTCACCGCCGCCGTGCCCCGCATCGTGGCCAGCGGCGTCGGCCCGCTCATCCTCGAGTACATCGACATGCTGACCATGGCGGCCGCCCAGTCCTACGTCGGCCTCGAGCTCGGCATCCCCCAGGAGATCAAGGACACCGCCCTCGCCTACCTCGTGGTCGGCATGGAGTCGATGCACGCCGAGCGCCTCGACGAGGACGTCGCCGCGGTGAGCGAGCACCTCTTCGAGCTGGGGGCCATCGACGTCTACGTGCTGCCCCCGTCGTCGGCATCCCAGCTGATCGACGCGCGGGAGAAGGCGTTCTGGATGGCCAAGGCCAACGACGCCGACGACATCGTCGACGTCGTGGTCCCGCGGGCGACCATCCCCGACTTCATGGCCAAGGTGTCGGCCCTGGCCGCCGAGCACGGCGCGTGGATCGCCGGCTGCGGTCACGCCGGTGACGGCAACGTGCACCTCGCGGTGTTCCAGAAGGACCCCGACATCCGCAAGGTCCTCATGGAGGGCCTGTTCCGCGCCGGGATCGAGCTCGGCGGCGCCATCTCGGGCGAGCACGGCCTGGGCGTGGCCAAGAAGGACTACTTCCTCGCCCTCGAAGACCCCGTCAAGGTCGACCTGATGCGGCGGATCAAGGCCGCCTTCGACCCCAACGGGATCCTCAACCCCGCCACCTCGCTGTGAGCCGGCGGCGTCTCGCCGCCGGCCTCGTCGCGCTGCTCGCCTTCACCGGGTCGGTGATCGCCGCTGCGCCGGGCGGTGCGACCACGACGGTGTCGGGTACGAGGGCGGCCGCCGGTGCGGGAGCGGCCGTCACCGACGCGGTCGCGCTGCGGCCGCTGTCCACCTCCGCCGACCACCGGATCGTCGACGACCTCGGTCGCGACGTGCTGCTGCGCGGCGCCAACGTCAACTCCCTCGGCGAGTACTGGCAGGGCGTGCCGTCGGTGCCTCCCACCCTGGCGGTGACCGACGCCGACTGGGCGGCCATGGCCGCCCACGGCCTGTCGGTCGTCCGCCTGCTGGTCACGTGGTCGCGGATCGAGCCCCAGCGGGGCGTCATCGACGAGTCCTACCTCGATCTCGTCGACCAGGCGGTGCTCGCCGCCGCCCGCCACGGCATCTACTCGATCGTCGACATGCACCAGGACGCCTACTCGGCGTTCGTCGCCACCACCGACCCCGGCTCCTGTCCACCGGGCACCGGTCCGGGCAAGGGCTGGGACGGCGCGCCGGCGTGGGCCACGATCACCGACGGGGCGAGCACCTGCACGACGGGGGACCGGTACGCCGCACCGGCGGTCACCACCGCCTTCACCAGCTTCTACGAGAACCGCGACGGGATCCGCGACCGCTTCGTCGCGACCTGGGGCGCGGTGTCGGCCCGCTTCGCCGGCCGACCCGAGGTCGCCGGCTTCGACTTCTTGAACGAGCCGCCCGCCACGATGCCCGCCGCGCAGCTCGAGCCGCTGTACGACCAGCTCCTGCGAGACGGCGTCGCCGCCATCCGCGACGCCGAGGCCGCCGCCGGGGCCACGTTCCACCACCTGATCGTGGTCGAGCCCGCCGTCGGCTTCGCCGACCCGTCGCTCGGCATCGTGATCCCCGACCCCGCCCGACTCGGGCTGCGACCCGAGGGGTTCGTGGCCGGGCCGCACAACTACGCCGAATCCATCGGGCTGGGCGGCCTCGACGTGACCGTCGAGCAGCTCAACCAGCTCTACGTCGACCTGGCGACGGCGCGGGCGTGCCCACCTGGATCGGCGAGTACGGCTACTGGAGCCGTGGCGCGAAGACCCTGGCCACCATCCGCCGCCACGCCCGCTCCGACGACGCCCTGCTCCTCGGCGGCGCCTGGTGGCAGTGGCGCCAGTCCTGCGGCGACCCGCACCACGTCCGGTGGGACGACGGCACGGTCGTCTCGCCGGCGGGCGTCGACGTGCAGCTCAACCTCCTGGACTGCCCCGGCAACGTCGACCTCGGGCCGAACGAGGACTTCCTCGAGGTCCTGGGCCGGGCCTACCCCCGCGCTGCCCCCGGCCGGCTGACCTCGCTCGCCAGCGATCCCGACACCGACCAGCTCGACGTCGTCGCCCGGGCCGGCGGCGGCGACGTGGGTCGTGAGCTGGTCGTCTGGGTCCCCGACGACCAGCCCCTCGACCTGCGCACGGAGAACCTGACGGGCCTCACCACGACGACGGTCGACGGTGGCACGATCGTCACCGCCACCGTCGCCACCGAGGGCTGCTACGCCCTGCACGACCGAACGACGACCCTGTCGTGCGCGGTGCCGGCCCCGGTCGATCCGGTGGCGACGGCGCCGCTCGTGCCGTCGAGCGCGGTGACCCCGAGCTTCACCGGCTGATGGGAGTCGGCCCGGCCGAGCACCACCGCCCCGGCCCGACCGCGGCGAGATCGCTACGCTCGCCCGTCGTCGCCCGCCCCCGAGCTCACGAGGTCCACCCATGAACGGCGCCCAGGCGCTCATCCGCACCCTCGTCGACGCCGGTGTCGACGTCTGCTTCATGAACCCCGGCACGTCGGAGATGCACTTCGTCGCCGCCCTCGACGCCGTCCCCGAGATGCGCGGCGTGCTCGGCCTCTTCGAGGGCGTGGTCACCGGCGCGGCCGACGGCTACGCCCGCATGGCCGACCGGCCGGCGGCCACGCTGCTGCACCTCGGGCCGGGCCTCGGCAACGGGCTCGCCAACCTGCACAACGCCCGCAAGGGCAAGGTGCCGATGGTCAACGTCGTCGGCGACCACGCCACCTACCACAAGCAGTACGACGCCCAGCTCGAGTCCGACATCGAGACCGTCGCCCGGAACGTGTCGCGCTGGATCCGGTGGTCGCAGCGCCCCGAGGACGTGGCCGCCGACGCCGCCGACGCCGTCGTCGCCGCCTTCGGGCCGCCCGGCCAGGTCGCCACCCTGGTCCTGCCCGCTGACGTGAGCTGGAGCGAGGGCGCCGCACCGGCCGCCGCCAAGCCGCTGCCGTCGCGCCGGCCCGTCGACAGCGGCGTCGTCGACGCCGTGGCCGCCGCCCTGCGCTCGGGCGAGCCGGCCGCGCTCTTCCTCGGTGGCGCCGCGCTGCGCGAGGACGGCCTCGTCGCCGCCGGCCGGGTCGGCGCCACCACCGCCGCCAAGCTGCTGGCCGAGACCTTCCCGACCAGGATCGAGCGCGGCGCCGGCCTGCCCGCCGTCGACCGCCTCGGCTACCTCGCCGAGTTCGCGGCCATGCAGCTCGACGGGCTCGCGCACCTCGTGATCGTCGACTCGAAGGCGCCGGTGTCGTTCTTCGCCTACCCCGACAAGGCCAGCTACCTCGTGCCCGACGGGTGCCAGGTCCACGTGCTCGCCGCCGACGACGAGGACGCGATCGGCGCGCTCGAGGCCCTGGCCGAGGCCGTCGGGGCACCGGCCGGCACCGCCGTGCAGGAGGCCGGTCGGCCCGACCGCCCCACCGGGCCCCTCACCGCGGAGGGCGTGGCCCGGGCCCTGGGCGCTGCTGCCGGAGGGGGCGATCGTGTCCGACGAGGGCAACACCTCCGGGCTGTTCGCCGCCGGTCTGACCGCCGGCGCCCGCGCCACGACTGGCTCTGCCTCACCGGGGGCGCGATCGGCCAGGGGCTCCCCGTGGCCGCCGGCGCCGCCATCGCCTGTCCCGATCGACCGGTGGTGTGCCTCGAGTCCGACGGCTCTTCCCTCTACACCATCCAGGCGCTGTGGACGATGGCCCGCGAGGGGCTCGACGTCACCACCGTGCTGTGCAACAACGGGTCCTACGCCGTGCTCAACATGGAGCTCAACCGGGTCGGAGCCGAGCCGCCCGGGCCCAAGGCCCAGGAGATGCTCGACCTGCACCGGCCCGACCTCGACTTCGTCGCCGTCAGCACCGGCCTCGGCGTGCCCGCCACCCGCGCCACCACCGGGGAGGAGCTGAGCGAGCAGCTCGAGCGGGCGATCGCCGAACCGGGACCCCACCTCATCGAGGCGATGGTCCCACCCATCATCTGAACCCCCGCGACCACCGCGTTCCGGTCATGAAGATGCGTACTCCCACGCTCGATCCCATGACGAGAACCCGCGAGTGGGCGTCCCGGTCATGAGACGGCTGCTGGTCGTGCACCAGTCCCGCACCGGGGGCACCCGCCAGCTCGTCGACGCCGCCGTGGCGGCCGCCCGCGATCCCGACCTCGCCGACCTCGGCGAGCCGGTCGAGGTGGTCAGCCGGGCGGCGCTGGAGGCCGGGGTCGACGACGTCCTGGCCGCCGACGCCTACCTGCTCGCCACCCCCGAGAACTTCGGGTACATGAGCGGCGCCCTCAAGCACTTCCTGGAGACGATCTACCACCCGTGCCTGGACCTGACGCGGGGACGGCCCTGGGCCCTGCTCGTCAAGTGCCGCGACGCCGACGGCTCGGGGGCGGTGACCTCCGTGCAGCGGATCGTCACGGGCCTGGCGTGGCGCGAGGTCGCCCCGCCGCTCGTCGTGCGGGGCGACGTGACCGACGACGCCCGAGGTGCAGCCGCCGAGCTCGGCGCCACCCTGGCCGGCGGACTCGCCGCCGGCCTCTGGTGAGCGACACGCCGCCGCTGGGACCTTCGCCGCCCCACGAGGGGCCTTCGGCTGCTGGTGGCACCAACCGGACGGGCCCACGCTGGCGACCGAGCGCGGGATGAAGGAGCGGCGTGTGGCCGCAGACACCGACACCAAGGTCTGCCCGCAGTGCGCTGAGGAGATCAAGGCGCGGGCCCAGGTCTGCCACTTCTGCGGCGCCCAGTTCGACGTGGTCGTCCAGGGTCGGTGCCCGACCTGCGGCTCGGCGCAGGCCGGCGTCGACGGGCGGTGCCCGGCATGTGGCGCGGAGCTCGTCGACGTCACCGTGCAGAGCACGCCCCGCCCACCGACGCCAACCCCTGGCATGCCGGCTCCGGGCTCTGGCGCGGCCGCCATACCCCCGACGGCCCCCGGACCCGTGCCGCCCACCTACGGCTCCCCTCCCGGCACGGCCGGGCCCGGGCCCGCCGCTCCCGCCTACGGCGCGCCGACGTGGGGCGCCGGCCCGGCCCTGCCGGCCCCCGGCCCCGCGAAGTCACCCCGCAAGGGCGGCTGCCTGACGCCGCTGTTCTGGGTGGTCGGCGTCGTGGCGCTGCTGGTGGGTCTCGGCGGCCTCGGTCTGGCCAGAGCGGCCGACAGCAGCAACGAGACCACCTTCGCGACCGAGCTGCAGGAGCTCAAGGGCGACCTCACCACCGCCGACACCCAGGCGGCCGAGGTGAAGGCCCGGACGTCGGCGGTCGCCGACGCCCTGCGCGCCTACACCGCATCCCTCGACGCGATGCAGACCAGCCACGAAGCCATCACCGACACCGTGAACCGGTCGGTCGACGCCCACAACGCCGGCAACGACGCCCAGTCCGTCGCCATCGCCAACAGCGAGCTGCCGGCCACGATCGACGCCTACCAGAAGGCCCTCGAGGACCAGCAGGCCAAGCAGGCGGCCCTGGCCGCCGCCGTGGCGAAGCTCCAGGAGGTGACCCCGTGACCGCACCCGTCGGGCCGTCGCTCCCCGGTCCGGGTCCCGGTCCCGGTGTGCCGACGCCGTCGACACCGCCGAAGCGACCGCCGGGTGTCGGCTTCTGGCTCGGGCTCGTGGTGCTCGTCGCCGGCCTCGTCGTCGCGGTGCTCGGCGTGCGGGCCGCAGTGGCCTCCTACCAGCGCGACCAGGACATCTCCGGCTACGCCGAGGCCTCGACCAAGGGCCACTACACGGCGAAGGTCGGGGCCGAAGCGGTCGCGGCCGGCCAGCAGCTGCTGACCCTGGACCAACAGGACCTCGCCGGCGCCCGCGACGCCCAGCAGGCCCTCGCCGCCCAGAGGACCTCGGACTTCAACGCCAAGCGCGCCGAGCTCAACACACGGAACGCGCAGCAGAGCCTCCAGGAGAACCGCCTCGCCGACCTCGACCAGGAGCTGCGCCGAGCCCTCGCCAAGACCGGAGCCCTCGGCCAGCGCACCACGACCACCACCATCGTCGTCCCCACGGTCACCTTGCCGCCGTCGATCACCCTCCCGCCCTCGTAGGCCCACGGGCCGCCGGCGCGTCCGACGCCCGGCCGCTGTGGTCTGATGGGGCCATGGCCACCGGCCCTCCCCACCCGACCGACGCCCTGCGGATCCGCGTCCACGGCGAAGACATGGTCCCCGCCGCCTCGGCGGCCACCGCCGCCGCGGCTGAGGCCCTCGGCCTCGCCGTCGACGACGCCGACCGCTTGGGCCGCGCCGTCGACGTCACCTGCCGACAGGCCCTCGCCGCCGGCTTCGACGACCCGGCGACGGCCGAGCTCGACGTCGAGGTGCGCACAGGTGCTGCCGGTGTGGCCGTGCGCATCAGCGACGAGGGCCTGCCCTTCACCCTGCGCACCGAGAGCGACGTGGCGGCACGTGTCGCCGCGGCCACGACGGGCGCCGACGACGTCCCGCTGGTCGAGCACGTCCGTGTGGACCGCCGGGACGAGGGCACCTCGATCGAGCTGCAGGTCCGTCCCGATCCGTCGGTGCTCGACCACCTCGCCGCGGCCGACGCCGTCGGCACCGACCCCGTCGACGACGACGCCGACGTGACCTGCCGGGAGCTGCGCCAAGAGGACTGCGAGAGCCTCGCCCGCTGCGTCTGGCGGGTCTACCGCTACACCTACGTCGCCGACTACCTGTACCACCCGGCGCGGGTGTGGTCGCTCGTCGAGCAGGGCTGGCTGCGCTCCTGGGTCGCCCTCGACGCGAGCGGCGAGGTGGTGGGCCACATCGGCCTCATCCTCGACGAGCCGAACACCCGGGTGGCCGACGCCAGCCTCGCCCTCACCGATCCGCGCTACCGCCACCACCGCGTCATGGAGCAGCTCGGCGGTCTGATGTACGCCGCCGTGGCCGACCTGGCCCTGGTCGGGACCTTCGCCGAGGCGGTCACCGCGCACACGATCACCCAGCGCGGGATGGTCGAGTCCGGCGGCGTGGAGACCGGGATCCTGCTCGGCTTCATCCCCGCCACCATGAGCTACCGCGGGATCCTCGAGGACCTCGGCGGGAACCGCCAGTCCGCCGTGCTCGGCTACCACGCCGTCCGACCGGCGCCTCCGCGTCGCGTGGCGCTGCCCGAGCGCTACGCCGACGAGCTGCGAGGCGTCTACGAACGAGGTGCCCTCGACCGCACCGAGATCGCCCCGGCACCGGCGGCGGCGGGCGCGACCACGACGCTGCACCTCGACATCGACCGACCTCGCCGACTCACCACCATCGTGGTCGACACCGCCGGCGACGACGTCGTCGACCTCGTCGACCGCCACCGGCGAGAGCTCTGCGCGGCCGGGATGGAGCTGGTCTGCGCCGAGCTGCCGCTCGGCGACCCCGGTGCCGCCGCGGCCGTCGACGGCCTCGTCGAGCGGGGCTTCTTCTACGGCGGGGTCATCCCCGAGCTGCGCGACGGCGACGTGCTGCGCCTGCAGTACCTCGACGTCGACGTCGACCCGACGGTGCTGCACCTCTACAGCGACGAGGCCGAGCGGCTGCTCGCCTACACCCTCGCCGATCGCGCCTGATCGACGTCGCGCCTCAGTCCCCGCCCGGCCCGGCGGCCTCTCGACGCGCCTGCACCTCGAGGCGCACCAGCATCGCCAGCACGCCGGCGCACAGCACGATCGCCACGAGCGTGACGGCGTTGGCGGAGTACAGCGCCGCCACGAGGACGTTGGCCACCAGGATCAGCCCCATGAGCCCCATGGCGATGCGGCGCATGGTGCGCTCCCGCTTGAGGCGCTCCTCGCGCTGCTCGGCCGTCTCGTCGGCGGGGACGCCTCGCGCCGCCCTCGGTCGGCGCTCGTCGCCGCCGCTCCCCTTCTTCGGTGGGGTGTAGCGCCCGTTCACCGCGTCACCCGGCCGGCGGCGACCGCCGCCTGCTCCGCGGCCAGCACCTGGGCCTCGACGAGATCGAGGCCGGCGTCCCAGAACCCCGGGTCCTCGAGGTCGACCCCGACGAGCCGGCCGAGCTCGGGCGGCGGGAGCGAGCCACCGGCGCCGAGCAGCGCGAGGTAGGCGGGCACGAAGTCGGCCCCGAGCTCCTCGTAGCGGCGGTACACCGACAGCGCCAGCAGCTGGCCGTACGCGTAGGCGTACACGTAGCCGGGCGTGCCGATGAAGTGCGGGATGTAGGACCACCACGTCCGGTAGCCCTCGGTCACCTCGACGGCGTCGCCGAGGAGGTCCTCCTGCGTGCCCGCCCACAGCTCACCGAACCGGTCGGTCGACAGCTCACCCGCCGCTCGCCGCTCGGTGTGGACGGCGTCCTCGAAGCGGTTCATGGCGATCTGGCGGAAGACGGTGGCGATCGCCCTCCACGGAGCGGGCCAGCAGGTCGAGCCGCTCGTCGGGGTCGGTGGTCTGGTCGAGGAGGCGGCCGAAGGTCAGCGTCTCGCCGAACACCGACGCGGTCTCGGCCAACGTGAGCGGCGTGGTCTGGTGGAAGACGCCCTGGTCGCGGGCCAGGTAGGCGTGCACGCCGTGCCCCAGCTCGTGGGCCAGGGTGAGCACGTCACCGGGCCGGCCCGTCCAGTTCAAGAACACGTAGGGGTGGTGCGACGGCACCGTGTAGGCGCAGAACGCACCGGGCCGCTTGCCGGGTCGGACCGGAGCATCGATCCACCGCTCGTCGAAGAACCGTCGCACGGCACCGGCGATGTCGGGCGAGAACGAGGTGTAGGCGTCGAGCACGAGGTCGCGGGCCTCCGACCAACCGAACCGCGCCTCGGAGTCGGACACCGACGCCATGCGGTCGTAGTCGGCGAGCCGGTCCACGCCGAGGATGTCGGCCTTGAGGCGGTACCACCGGCGGGCGATCTCGTAGCGGCCCACCACGGCCTCGACCAGCGCCTGCACCGAGGCGTCGCTGGCCTCGTTCGACAGGTTCCGCGACGCGATCCACGACTCGTAGGACCGCAGCCGATCGTCGGTCGCCTTGTCGGCGAGCAGCGTGTTGAAGACGTAGGCCCGGGTGCGCAGACCCGGGGCGAGCGCCTCCGTCACCGCCTCGGCCGCCGACCGGCGCACCTCCCGGTCGGGGTGCGACAGCAGCGACAGGCCCTCCTCCAGCGAAGCGGTGCGGGCCGGGCCGCCCGTCGCAGACGTCGGCAGGTCGACGGCGATGGCCGACGACAGCTCGCTGAACAGCCGCGACCAGGCCGACGAGCCGGTCACCGCCTTCTCCGAGAGGATCTTCTCCTCGGGCTCGGTCAGCAGGTGGGGCCGGTACCGGCGGGCGGCCCGCAGGTAGTGGGCGCAGAAGCCGAGGACGGGGTCGGCGAGCAGCTCGTCGACGCGCTCGTCGGGGAGCTCGGCCCACTCCAGCTCGAAGAAGATGAGCCGGTTGAAGATGGCGGTCGCCCGCTCCTGGACCATCTGCACGGCGGCACCGTTGGCCGGATCGGCGGTGTCGACGGCGAACCGCAGCGACGCGTCGTTGCCCACCCGGCTGACGATCTCCTGGAGGTGACCGAAGCGGGTCATGAAGTCGGCGAGGGTGGCGGCGTCGATGGTCGCCACGCTGCCCCGGGCGGCCTCCAGGCCGGTGGCGAGCTCCTCGGCCTCGACGAGCCACGCCTCGGCGTCGCGTCCTCCGAGGAGCGGATCCAGGTCCCAGGCGACGGCGGCGGCGGTGAGGTCGTCGTCGGCAGCGGTGCCGGGCTCGTCGGTGACGGTCATGGCCGGGCAACGTAGTGCGCCGACGCCACCTCGGTCGCCTCGGACCGGGCTCGCCGCTCGGCGTCGTCGGCCAGGCCGGCAAGCACGCCGGGGAACACGACGCCGTGGAAGGGCGCCACTGCGTACCAGTAGGCCCGGCCGAGCAGCCCCCGGGGCACGAAGGTCGCCACCTGGCGAACGGTCGTGGTCCCCGACCCC
Source organism: Acidimicrobiales bacterium (assembly GCA_041394145.1). Classification (GTDB taxonomy): domain Bacteria; phylum Actinomycetota; class Acidimicrobiia; order Acidimicrobiales; family Acidimicrobilacustridaceae; genus JAWKIW01. The sequence goes on along the minus strand of JAWKIW010000009.1, from coordinate 142,534 downwards.
GGTCCGGGCTCGAGCTCCCAGGCCAGCGACGCCTCCCCCGGCAGGCGCATCTCGGCCCGCAGGCGGAGCAGCCGACCGGGGACGAGGGCCTCCACCCGCCAGAAGTCCAGGGCGTCGCCGACGCGCAGGTCGTCGGGGTCGCGGCGGCCGCGCCGCATGCCCGGTCCGCCCACCACCTTGTCGAGGAGGCCGCGCAGCTCCCACAGCCACTCGCCCGAGTACCAGCCCCGCGCACCCCCGATGCCGCACACGACCTTGTGCACGACCGACGGTGGGGCGTGGACGACCCGGACCCGCTCGTCTCGCAGCACCGAGCCTCCGGCCCACTCGGGATCGGTGGGCAGGGCACCGGCGTGGGCGGGGTCGAGGGCGGCATCGGACCAGCTGGTGACGACCTCACCGGCACGGATCCGTCCGAGCGCCAGGCGGACGGCCGTGCGGTACGGCAGCAGGGGCCCCGGGCACAGCTCGCGGATGACGGGATCGTGCACGACCACCTCGTTCACCAGGCTGTCCACGAGCGGCCGGGCCAGCGAACGGGGCAGCGGCGTGACCAGGCCGACCCACAGCGACGACAGCCTCGGCGTCAGCACCGGCACGGGGACGACCCGGCGGCGGCGCAGGCCGGCCTCCTCGGCGTAGATCGCCATCATCTGGCGATAGGTCACGACGTCGGGCCCGCCGATCTCGAGCACCCGACCCGAGGTCTCGGCCACGGCGAGGACGTCGACGAGGTAGCGCAGGACGTCGCGCACGGCGATGGGCTGGCATCGGGTGTCGACCCAGCGCGGCGTGACCATCACCGGCAGCACCTCGACGAGGTACCGCAGCATCTCGAAGCTGGCGCTGCCCGATCCGATGATCACCGCGGCGCGCAGCTCGGTGACCGGCACGGGACCCTCGGCCAGCGTCCGGCCGACCTCGTGACGGCTGCCGAGGTGCGCCGACAGGGCCCGCTGGCCGCCGGCACCCTCGTCACCGCCGAGGCCGCCGAGGTACACGATCCGACGGACCCCGGCCGTCGCCGCGTGGGCGGCCAGGTTCGCCGCACTCGCCCGCTCGCGCGCCACCCAGTCCGACCCCTCACCGATCGAGTGGACGAGGTAGTACACGGCATCGACACCGTCGACGGCGGCGCTCAGATCGCCCCCGATGTCACCCGCCACGACCTCCACCTGGTCGCGCCATGCGGCGGCGTCCAGCTTCGCCGGCGTCCGGGCGAGGCACCGGACCCGATGGCCGGCGGCCAGCAGCTCGCCGACCAGCCGTCCGCCGATGTAGCCCGACGCCCCCGTCACCAGCACGAGCGACCCGGGCGCGATGACCTGCTGCTCGCCCACGTCCGCTGCAACGTCGTCGTCTGCCGCCGGATTCCGCACCTGCGCGAGGCTACGGGCGTGCGCCGCCAACCGGATCCCGCCGCCACGCGCGCCCGTGCCCCCTCGCCGGCCACCCGGGTGTTGGACCGGGTCCTGCGCCGGGCCATGCGGCGGGGCGCCATCTCGGGCCTCGATCCCGATGACGTCGCCCGCGGCCGCCGCCGGATGGAGGCCCTCACCTTCCTGCCGCCGCGGGGACCGGTGACCGAGACGCTGCGCTGCCTCGCCGGCCGACCGGCCGGCGTCTACCGGACGCCGGCGTCGCGCACCGACGCCGCCGTCCTCTGGCTCCACGGCGGCGCCTACGTCTCGGGCTCGCTGCGCACCCACCGCGAGCTGTTCGCATCGCTCGCCGAGGCGACCGGCCTCGTGGTCGTCGGCCTCGACTACCGGTTGGCCCCCGAGCACGCCTTCCCGGCGTGGCTCGACGACGCCGTCGGGGCCTGCGCCACGCTGATCGACGAGCTGGGCGCCGCCAACGTGGTGCTCGGCGGCGACTCAGCGGGCGGCGGCCTGGCCCTGGCCACCCTGCTGGCCAACCGCGACGACGGGCGCGCCCAGCCGGCGGCCGCCATCGCCTTCTCACCGTGGACCGACCTCGCCGGCACCCTGCCCTCGTGGCGTGCCAACGCCGACGTCGACGCCATGATCGACGCCGCCAGCCTCTCCGCCGTCGGCCGGGCCATCGCCGTCGCCGCCGACCGGCCCGCGACCGACCCCCTCCTCTCCCCCGCCTTCGGCGACTTCGCCGGGTGCCCACCGCTGCTGCTCGAGGTCGGCACGACCGAGGTGCTCCTCGACGACGCCCGCGCCATCCGCGACGCGTACATCCGGTGCGGTGGCGCGGTCGAGCTCCACGAGTGGCCGCAGGCCCCCCACGTGTTCCCCGCGTTCGCCCGCATCCTGCCCGAGGGGCGGGCCGCCCACGCCGAGGTCAGCGCCTTCGTGGCCCGCCACCTGGACCGGCGGGCATGACGTCGCTCGCGCCCGGCCTCGCCCGATTGCGGCACTACCAGCGCGACTGGTTGCGACCAGACGTCCTGGCCGGCGTCACGGTCGCCGCCTACCTGGTGCCCCAGTGCATGGCCTACGGCGAGCTCGCCGGCCTCCAGCCCGTCGCCGGCCTGTGGGCGATCCTGGCCCCGCTCGCGGTGTACGCGCTGTTCGGCTCGTCCCGACAGCTGTCTGTCGGACCCGAGTCGACCACCGCCGTCATGGCCGCCACCGCGCTGGCCCCGCTGGCGGCCGGCGAACCGGCCGCCTACGCCGCCCTCGCCGCCGCCCTCGCCGCCATCACCGGCCTGTGGTGCCTGATCGGGCGGATCGCCCGCCTCGGCTTCCTCGCCAACCTGCTGTCCAAGCCCGTGCTCGTCGGCTACATGGCGGGTGTCGCCGTCACCATGATCACCGGCCAGCTCACCAAGACCACCGGCGTGCCCACCAGCGGCGACACCCCGGCGGCGGAGATCCACTCCTTCTTCACGCACCTGGCCGACTTCCAGGTCGACACCTTCGTGCTGGCCACCGCGGTCGTGACCTTCCTGTTCATCATGCAGAAGTGGTTCCCCAAGCTCCCGGGGCCGCTCATCGCCGTCCTGGCGTCGACCACGGTGGTCGCCGTGCTCGACCTCGACCAGCACGGCATCAGCGTGGTCGGTGCGGTGCCCCAGGGCCTCCCGCTGCCCGGCCTGCCCGACGTCTCGTGGTCCCAGGTCGTCGGGCTGCTGGCCCCGGCCGTGGGCATCGCCGTGGTCGGCTACACCGACAACGTGCTCACCGCGAGGTCGTTCGCCAACAAGAACGGCTACCGGATCGACGCCAACCAGGAGCTGCTGTCACTCGGCCTGTCGAACATCGGCGCCGGCCTCTTCCAGGGCTTCCCGGTGTCGAGCAGCGGCAGCCGCACCTCGATCGGCGACTCCCTCGGCAGCCGGAGCCAGCTGTACTCGCTGGTCGCGCTGGGCTGCGTCGTGCTGGTGCTGCTCTTCCTCGGGCCGCTCCTCGCCCTCTTCCCGAGCGCCGCCCTCGGGGCGATCGTCGTCTACGCCGCCATCCGGCTGATCGACCTGCCCGAGTTCCGCCGCATGCTCGCCTTCCGACGATCCGAGTTCGGGCTCGCCGCGGTGGCGCTGGTGGGGGTGCTGGTCACCAACATCCTCGTCGGCGTCCTCGTCGCCGTCGGGCTGTCGATCGTCGTGCTGTTCAGCGGGCTCATGCGTCCCCACGACGCGGTGCTCGGACGGGTGCCCGGGCTGCCGGGCCTGCACGACGTCGAGGACTGGCCCGACGCCCAGTCGCTGCCGGGCCTGTGCATCTACCGCTACGACGCACCGCTGATGTTCGCCAACGCCGAGGACTTCCGGCGCCGGGCGCTGCAGGCGATCGAGGACTACCCGACCGAGGTCGAGTGGTTCGTGCTCAACGTGGAGGCCTGGGTCGACATCGACATCACCGCCGTCGACACCCTGCACGACCTGATCGACGACGTCACCGAGCACGACGTCGTGTTCGCCATGGCCCGGGTCAAGCAGGACCTCTACGACGACCTCGAGCTCGGCGGCCTCGTCGACCGCATCGGCGAGGATCGCCTCTATCCCACCCTGCCCACCGCCATCGACGCCTTCGAGCGACGCGGCGAGGCGGTCAGCGACTGACCGCGGGCACGGCGAGCCGACGTGGCGCCGGTCGCAGCTCGAGGTCGTCGAAGGACGGTCGACGGGTCCGCCACCAGTAGCTGACCGTCGATCGCGTCCAGTTGTTGGTGATCCGTCCGGTGTCGGTCTTGTACCAGCTGGTGCAGCCCTTGTCCCACACCGTGTCGCGGGCGCTCTCCTGCAGCTCGCGGTTGAACTCGGCCATCGCCTCGGGTCGCACCTCGATGGTGGCGCAGCCCTCGGCCGCCAGCTCGCGCAGGTAGCGCAGGATCAGCTGCACCTGGCACTCGATCATGAACACGATCGAGTTGTGACCGAGGTTGGTGTTGGGGCCGTACAGCAGGAACAGGTTCGGGAAGCCGGCCACGGCGACCCCGAGGTGGGCCTCGGCCCCGTCGCGCCACACCTCCTCGAGCGTGCGGCCCTGCCGGCCCGTCACCTGCAGCGGCGCGAGGAAGTGCGTCGTCTCGAAGCCGGTCCCCCAGATGATGGTGTCGACCTCGTGGGTGGTCCCGTCGGTCGTCACCACGCCGTCGGGGACGATCCGATCGATCCGATCGGTCACCAGCTCGACGTTCGGCCGCTGCACGGCGCGGTAGTAGTCGTTGGAGATCAGCACCCGCTTGCACCCGAGCGGGTAGTCCGGCGTGAGGTCGGCCCGCAGCTCGGGATCGGCCACGGCCTTGTCGAGGTAGCGGCGCGCCACCTTCTCCATCAACGCCCCCGTCCGGCTGTCGGCCTTGAACCACAGCCAGTGCGACTCGAAGCCCCAGTAGATCCGTCGCCGGTAGAGCCGCTCGACGGCCGGGTACCTCGCGAACAGCTCGTTCAGCCACGCCGGGAACCCGTGGTCGGGCTTGGGCATCACCCAGTTGGCGCTGCGCTGGAAGATCGTCAGGCGCTCGACGTCCGGCGCGATCTCGGGGATGAACTGCAGGGCACTGGCACCGTTGCCGACGACGGCCACCCGCTCGCCGCGCAGCTCGTGGTCGTGGTCCCAGCGGGCGGAGTGGAACGACGTGCCGGCGAAGTCGTCGCGGCCGGGGACGTCGGGGTAGGCGGGCCGGTTGAGCTGGCCGAGGCCGGCGACCACCACGTCCAGCTCGTGCTCGTCGCCGTCGGCCGTTCGCAGGTGCCACACCGCTCGCTCCTCGTCGAAGCAGAGATCGGCCACCTCGGCGCCGAAGCGGATGTGGGGACGGATGCCGTAGGCGTCGGCGCAGTGCTCGAGGTAGTCGAGGATCTCGGCCTGGGGCGAGAAGGCCCGGCTCCAGTCCGGCCGCGGCTCGAACGAGAACGAGTACAGGTGCGACGGCACGTCGCACGCCGCGCCCGGATAGGTGTTCTCCCGCCAGGTGCCCCCCACCCCGTCGTTCTTCTCGAACAGCGTGAACGACTCGACCCCGGCCTCCTTCAGCTTGATGGCCATGCCCAGGCCGGAGAACCCGGTGCCGATGATCCCGACCCGAGGCCGACGACCCGGCCAGGGCCGGGGTCGGCGTGCGCGTGCCCCCATGCGTCCCCCTTCGACAGCGACGGCCGGCATCCGGCCGCCGCTCACCGTACCGGGACCCCGGCCCTGCGGTGGACGCCGGGGCTCGCGGCCGGCGCGCAGGGGCGGGCGGCCCCGCTCGATGCAGGGCCTATCGTGGGGCCGGCGGCGGGCCGAGACCGACCCCGGGGGGAGATGTCATGCGCGTGCGAGTCGACGCCGACAAGTGCCAGGGCCACAACCGGTGCTACTCGCTGGCACCGGAGCTGTTCGACGTCGACGACCTCGGCTACGCCCACGAGCTCGCCGACGGCGTCGTGCCCGCCGGGCTCGAGGACAAGGCCCGCCTGGCTGCCTCGAACTGCCCGGAGTACGCCATCACCATCGAGGAGGGCGAGTGACCGGCCACCACCCTCCGGTCGCGGACTGGACGACCGACTTCGACCACGCCGACCCGGAGTGGGCCGCCCGCGCCCCCGAGATCTGGGACGAGCTCCGGTCGGCGTGCCCCGTGGCCCACTCGGACCGCTACGGCGGCGTGTGGCTGCCCACCACCCACGAGGACGTGGCGGCCATCGCCTACGACACCGAGCACTTCACGTCCCGATCGGTGGTGGTCACCGAGGGACGACCGATCGCCCCTGCACCCCGCGGGATCGCCCCGCCGATCTCGTCGGACCCCCCCTTCCACCACGAGGCCCGCCGGCTGCTGCTCCCCGCCTTCTCCCCGAAGGCCATCGCGCCGCTCGAGCCCTTCACCCGCGCGTTCTGCGAGGAGCTGCTCGACGCCGTCGAGGGCGACGAGGTCGTCGACGGGGCGGTGCAGTACGCCCAGCACATCCCGGTGCGCGTGATCGCCGAGATGCTCGGGTTCCCGCCCGAGGACGGCGACATCTTCCGCCAGATCGTGCACAACGCGCTGGAGAGCGTCGACCTGCCGGTCGAGCGGCGCATCGAGAACTTCGGCCTGCTCGACGGCTACCTGCGGGCCCAGATCGACGACCACGTCGACCATCCCCGTGACGACCTCACCAGCTTCCTGCTGGGGGCGGAGATGGACGGCGAGCCGCTGCTGCCCGAGCACGTGGGCGGCACGATCGCCCTGCTGCTCATCGCCGGCATCGACACCACGTGGAGCGCCATCGGCGCCTCGCTGTTCCACCTGGCTACCCACCCCGACGACCGGCGCCGCATCGTCGACGAGCCCGAGATCATGCCGCTGGCGATCGAGGAGCTGCTGCGCTTCTACGCGCCGGTCACGATGGCCCGCCTGGTCAAGGACGACCACGACTTCCAGGGGTACCCCATGAAGGCCGACGAGTGGGTGCTGCTGCCGTTCCCGGCCGCCAACCGGGACCCCGCCGTGTTCGACCGGGCCGACGAGGTGGTCATCGACCGGGCCGAGAACCGCCACGCCGCCTTCGGCCTCGGCATCCACCGCTGCGCCGGCTCCAACCTGGCCCGCATGGAGCTGCGGGTCGCCGTCGAGGTGTTCCTCGAGCGCTACCCCGACTTCCGCCTCGCCGACCCCGACGCCGTGACGTGGTCGGGCGGCCAGGTCCGCGGCCCCCGCACCCTGCCGCTGCGCGTGGTCTGACGCCACCGCCCCGCCGCCACCGCACCGCCGCCCCGACGTTCAGCCCGGCGACCACCCCAGCGGTGGTCGACCGCATGAACGTCCGCAGGCCCTCGGCCCCCGCCCCACGTTCAGGCCGGCGACCACCCCAGCGGTGGTCGACCGCATGAACGTCCGCAGGCCCTCGGCCCCCCGCCCCACGTTCAGGCCGGCGACCACCCCAGCGGTGGTCGACCGCATCAGCGTCCGGGATTTCGTGGTCTTTCATTGCTTCTCAGGTCGGGGGCCGACAGACTCGGCGACCGTGTTCAGCGACGCCGATCGGACCATCGAACCTGTCGCGCTCGCCCAGCACGGTGCCTTCTCGCGCCGCCAGGCGCTCGCCGCCGGCCACACCCCCCGGATGATCGACCGGCGAGTGGCGGCGAGGGCCTGGCTGCCGCGAGCCCGGGGCGTCTACGCGCTGGCCGCGCACCCCCGGGGGTGGCTCCAGGACTGCTGGGTCGCCGTCTTGGCCCACCCCGAGGCCTGGATCAACCACCGCTCGGCGGCGGCGCTGCACGGCCTGTCGGGGTTCGCCCGCGCCGGTCGCGTGACGGTGGGCCGCCGCCCGAGTCGGGGCAACCGCAGCGCCGTCGCCGTCGTGACCCAGACCAGCTTGCGCCAGACCCACCGCGTCGACGGTCTCCCGGTGTCGTCGGTCGCCCTGACGCTGGTCGAGCTGGCGGCCAGCGTCGGTCCCCACCGGCTGGCGAGGGCCTTCGAGGAGGCCGTCCTCACCGGCCGCACCTCGGTGGACGCCGTCGCCGACTGGTACGTGCGTCTCGAGGGGAGCCGTCGGGCCGGACTGCCCGCCCTCCGAGCCCTGCTCGAGGAGTACGTCGATGGCGGCGCCGTCCCCGAGAGCGAGCTCGAGGCCGTGCTGTTCCGGGCGATGGACGACCCCCGGATCCCGCCGGTCGACCGACAGCCGTCGTTCCCCTGGACCACGGACGACCCTCGCCGTGCCGACGGCTGCATCCGCCCTTGGACGACGCTGCTGGAGGCCGACGGGCGTCGCTGGCACGCTCGACTGCAGGCCATGGAGGTCGACCGTCGACGCGACCGCGAGGCGCTTCGCCACGGCTACGTCACCTTCCGGTTCGGTGCCGGCGACCTGCACTCGTCACCCGAGGCCTGCCGCCTCGACGTCATCGGGTCCGCCGTGAGCCGGGGTCTCGCCACCCCGGGGCTGCTGGTGCTGCCCAACGCGCCGCCGCACGAGCTCCCTCGCCGCCGACCAGCCGCCTGACGACCCCGCCGCCACCGCACCGCCGCCCCGACGTTCAGGCCGGCGACCACCCCAGCGGCGGTCAACCGCATCAACGTCCGCAGGCCCTCGGCTACCCGCCCCGACGTTCAGGCCGTGGACCACCCCAGCGGTGGTCGACCGCATGAACGTGGGCGCGGCGGTGGGCGGCCGGTCGAAGGCCTTCGCCTACTCGGGGATCGGCGTCTGGGGGGGCTTGTTGGGCCACTGGTGGAAGGTGGCCCGGTGGCGGCCGATCTCGGCGAGGATGGCGTCGATGTAGACCAGCTTGCGGATCATGTAGGAGTGGGTCTCCTTGGGATCCAGGTAGAGGTTGAACAGCCGGCCGTAGCCGTACTGCTGGACCGTCCCGGTGAAGCCGCCGGGGTTCACCACGTCGGTGTCGTCGTCGCTGATCGAGGCGGCCATGTACTTGTACTCGCCGACCCGGATGGCGGAGTGGTGGGCCGTCAGCCAGTAGTGCTGGAACTTGCGGTTCGAAACCGCCTCGGCCTCGTCGGCGGCCGCCAGCAGGAACGAGGTCTGGTCGACGCTGTCGAGGTAGCGGTCGGCCGGCAGCGTGTGCTCGGCGCCGGCCAGGGCCACGCAGGTGGCGAACAGATCGAGCAGGTGCACGAGCCCGTCGCTGGTGCGGCCCGGTTCGATCATCCCGGGCCAGCTCACGACCGCCGGCACGCGCACGCCACCCTCCCAGGTCGAGCCCTTGGCGCAGCGAAACGGCGTGAACGCGGAGTCGGGCCAGGTCTCCATCTCGGGCCCGTTGTCCGACGAGATCACGACCATGGTCGACTCGAGCTGGCCGGTGCGCTCCAGGGCCTCGACCAGCCGACCGCAGATGTCGTCCAGCTCGATCAGGGCGTCCTTGTAGGGGTGCTTGGCCGGCGAGCGGCCGAGGAAGTCGGGATGCGGGTAGTTGTCGAAGTGGGCCCCGCGGGTGCAGTGGTACAGGAACCACGGCCGCTCGTCGTCGGCCATGGTCTCGATGAAGTTCTCCGAGTAGCTGCACCACATGTCGTCGAGCAGGGACAGCACCGGGATGGTGACCTCCTCGACCTCCTCCAGCTCGCCGCCCTTCGACGCGTGCACGAAGCACTTGTTGAACGGGATGTTCTCGACCCAGTCGGTGCGGGCCTCGCTGTAGACCACCTCGGGGAAGAAGTACGGGTCGCGCCACTCCGTGTACATGTCCGACACCGACAAGAAGCCGTAGAAGTCGTCGAAGCCGACGTGCTGGGGCTGGCTCTCGCGGTTCTCGCCGATGTGCCACTTGCCCACGGCCTGGGTGACGTAGCCGGCGTCGGAGAGCAGCTGGGGAAGGGTGATCTCGCCCTGGAGCCCGCCCGGCATGCCGTACATGGGCGGGATGAGCAGCCCGTGGCGCATCGGCAGGCGGCCGGTCATGATCGACGCCCGGGTGGGCGTGCACGACGGCTCGCTGTAGCACGACGTGAGGAGCAGGCCCTCCCGGGCCAGGCGGTCGATGTTGGGGGTGGGTGCGCCGACGGCGATGCCGCCGCCGTAGCACCCGAAGTCGCCCCAGCCGACGTCGTCCATCAGGATCACCAGGACGTTGGGACGACGACCGGTGCGGGTGTCGAAGCCGGCGAGCTTCTCGCGCGCCACGGCCTCGCGGGCCGGCAGCACGAAGCGCGGCTCCCGGTTGGCGGCGGGCTGCTCGGTCGCCCCGGTGACGGGGTCGGTGCCGGGCTCGGGCGCCACCAGGCGTCCTCGGGGGCGGTCTCCGTGCACGGTCTGGTCGCTCATGGCCGGAGCGTAGGCGACGGCGCTGGGGCATGATCCGTCGATGGCGGCCGCCACCTTCTGGGCCTTCCTGGGCGCCTGCTCGCTCGTGCTCGGCGGCGCCGTCGGGCTGCGCTGGCGCGTCCCCGGCCGGGTGGTCGGCGTGGTCATGGGCTTCGGTGCCGGCACGCTGGTGAGCGCCGTCGCCTACGACCTCGTCCTGCCCGCCTACCGGGAGGCCGGCCGATGGTCCACGGTGGTGGGGCTCCTCGCCGGCGCGCTGGTCTTCATGGCGGGTGACGTCTCCCTGGACCGGTGGGCGCGCCGACGAGGAGCCGAGGTCGGCGCCGGCCCCGACGACGACCCCGGGGTGCCGGCCCTGCTGCCGGGGGAGGCACCCGAGACCAACGTGTCGGGCGCGCAGCTGGCGCTCGGTTCCCTGCTGGACGGGATCCCCGAGTCGGTCGCCATCGGCATCACCCTGCTCACGGGCTCGGGGTCGGTGAGCGTCGCCATGGTGGCGGCCGTGTTCCTGTCGAACGTGCCCGAGGGGCTGGCGGCCACGGTCGGGCTGCGGGCGGAGGGGCGCTCGACGGCGTTCGTCCTCACGCTGTGGGCGGCCGTCGTCGCCGTCTCGACCGCCGCGGCGGCGGCCGGCTACGCCGTGCTGGGCGGAGTCGGCGCGGACGTCGTCGCCGGCGTCCAGGCCTTCGCCGCCGGGGCGATCCTCACGATGCTGGCCAACACGATGATGCCCGAGGCCTTCGGCAACGGCGGTCGCACCGTGGGCCTGGTCACCGTCCTCGGGTTCATCGCCGCGGCGGGGCTCGCCTCGCTCGGCGGCTGAGGCTCGGCGCCTCGCGTGCGGGAAAACAGGCCCGCCCCGCCACCACCCGGGCCGATCCGCTGACGTAGTGTCGATCGCCGACAGCTGGAAGCCGGGGCGGGTCGGCGCCACGAGCACTGGGGGAACCTGTGGACTCTGCGAACCGGCGACGCCGCGCGTCGCTCCTGGGCCGATCGCTCGCCGTCGTCGCCGTCGGCGGCCTGCTCCTCGCCGCGTGCTCGAGCGCGAGCGACTCCTCGTCGTCGAGCGGGTCGGCGGGCACGGCCAACCAGGCCGCCCCCAAGGACGAGGGTGCGCCCGTCAACGGCGGCGACCTGAAGGTCGGCGTCTCGGCCCAGATCGACGGCCTCGAACCGGCGTCGAACCGGTGGTCGCTCGACGGCAACCTCATCGCCTCGTCGATCTTCGATCCGCTGCTCACCTTCGACGAGAACCGCAACCTGGTCCCCAAGCTCGCCACCTCGGTCACCCCCAACGCCGACGGCACGGTCTGGACCATTCGGCTGCGCGAGAACGTGACGTTCCACGACGGGTCGCCGCTCACCGCCGAGGTCGTGAAGAACAACATCGACAAGCGCAAGTCCAACCCGCTGTCGGGTGGCGCGCTCGCCCCCGTCCAGGAGGTGGTCGCCGTCGACCCCACCACCGTCGAGGTGCGGATGAGCACGCCGTGGTTCGGCTACGACTACACGCTGGCCGCCCAGGGCGGCTACATCGAGGGCCAGGCCCAGCTCGATGCCGGCCCCGACGCCACCCGCACGGCGATCGGGACGGGGCCGTTCAAGCAGGTCAGCGGGCCCTACAGCCCCGGCCAGGACGTCCAGGTCGCCCGCTTCGACGGCTACTGGGGTGACAAGGCCCACCTCGACAGCATCACCTTCAAGGGCATCGTCGACGACAAGGCCCGGGCCCAGGCCCTGAAGGCCGGCGACGTCGACCTGATCTTCACCCAGAACCCCGACACCATCGCCGAGTTCCGCAAGGGCAACGGCTTCGTGCAGGTCGAGGACCCGGCGGCCGAGGAGAGCTTCGCCATGCTCAACCTCGGCCAGCCTCCGTTCGACAACATCCACGCCCGCCGCGCCCTGGCCTACGCGACGGATCGGGCGCAGCTGGTGGAGAACCAGGGTCTGGGCGTCACCCAGGAAGCCGACGGGCCCTACACCAAGGGTGAGAAGTACTACAACGAGCAGTCCGGCTACCCGGCCTACGACCTCGCCAAGGCCCAGGAGGAGGTCGAGAAGTACAAGCAGGACACCGGGCAGCCGAGCCTGTCGTTCACGCTCGACACGTCGGAGGGCGAGCAGATCCTGGCGCAGGCCCTGCAGCAGCAGTGGGCCGCCGCCGGCATCGACGCCAAGATCAACCTCACCGAGCAGACGGCGTTCCTCACCCAGATGTTCCTCGGCAAGTTCCAAGCGGCGATGTTCCGCAACTTCGCCTACGTCAACCCCGACTCGAACTACATCTTCTGGCACTCGAGCCAGGCCAAGGGGATCGGCACGGGCTCCATCAACTTCGGTCAGATCAAGGACCCGGCCCTCGACCGGGCACTCGACACGGCCCGCGCCACCAGCGACGAGGCGGCCCGCCTGCAGGAGTACAAGCAGCTCACGCCCACGCTCAACGAGGTCCTCCCCTACGTGTGGGTCTGGCACAACGACTGGGCGCTGGCCACCAAGGACCGCGTCGGTGGGCTGTCGGTCCCGCAGAAGCTGGGCTTCGCCCGCCAGGACGCCAAGCCGTGGTGGGACCGGCTGTGGCTGAAGCCGTCGTCGGGCGGCGGCAGCTGAGCTGGTCGCTCCCCCGGTGCCGGGCGGCCTAGCCTCCGGCGCCATGGACGACCTGACCAAGCTCGGACCGTTGGCCCCGCTCGTCGGTACCTGGGAGGGCGAGAAGGGCCTCGACGTGTCCTTCCACCACGACGTCGACCGGATGGCCGACACCGTCTACCGCGAACGGATCACCTTCAACGCCTTCGGACCCGTGGACAACGGCTCACAGTGCCTCTACGGCCTCGACTACCGCATGGCGGCCTGGCGGGGCGACGAGGTCGACCCCTTCCACACCGAGGTCGGCTACTGGCTGTGGGACGCCGAGGCGCAGCAGGTCATGCGCTGCTTCATGGTCCCCCGGGGCACGGTGGCGATCGCCGGCGGCACCGCCGGTCCCGACGACCGCTCGTTCACCATGACCGCTGACGCCGGCGCCGAGGACTACGGCATCCTGTCGAACAAGTACCTGTGCATCAACGCCAAGACCGTCCGCTACGAGGTGACGATCACCCTCGGCGACGACGGGTCGCTCACCTACGACGAGGACACGGTGCTGCGAATGACGCACACCCCCGACCTCGTCCACCACACCGACCACAACACCCTCTTCAAAGTCGAGGAGTAGCGCTCAGGGCGGGCGCGGCCTTCAGGGCCGCGCCTGCTTGCGCCGGTAGAGCTCGTCGTCGGCCCGTCGCGCCAGATCGTCGGCGTCGTCGCCCGGGCTCCAGGTGGCGACGCCGGCGGTGAACGAGTGCGGCACGGGCGTGACGTCGTCGAGCTGGCGGATGACGACGGCGGCGCCCGGCCGGTCGCAGCGCGGCAGCACCAGCGCGAACTCGTCGCCGCCCCAGCGGGCGAGGCAGTCCACCGTGCGCAGGGCCGTTCGCCACGCCTCGGTGATCTCCACGAGGAGGGCGTCGCCGGCGGCGTGGCCCTCGGCGTCGTTCACCTCCTTGAAGTGGTCGAGGTCGATGAGGGCGATGCTGAACGGCTCGCCGCTGCGCGTGGATCGGTCGATCTCGTCGGCCACCCGGCCGTACCACGCCCGCCGGTTGTCGACCCCCGTGAGCTCGTCGGACATGGCGAGGTCGTGCAGCCTGCTCACCATCTGGTACGAGACGTAGGTGACGCCGACCAGCTCGCCCACGAGGATGCACACGGCCGCGGGCCAGCCGACCACGTCCTGCCCGGCGAGCAGGACGCCGTAGCCGACGGCGATGATGACGAGGTGCACCGCCGTGGCCCGCACCGTCAGGAAGGCGAAGACGGCGGCAGCGATGAGGTTGAAGAACCCGGCCAGGGCGACGCCGCCGATGCCCGGGCCGCCGACCCACACGGCGACGAGCACGACGGCGACCGCCGCCGCCGCCATCAGCTGGTGCGACGCCGGCAGCAGGTCGCTGCGGAAGCGGATCACGCCCGCCGCCACCAGCACCGCCCCGACGAGCACCCAGCCGGCCGTGTCGCGCACCTCCGGGGTGTGGGAGCAGCAGGGCCAGCAGACCGACGCAGGCGCACAGCAGGAAGGCGTCGGCGATCAGCGGCGCCGAGAACGAGCGGAACAGCTCCCCTTCGTCCTCCGTGACGCGGAACCGCTCTCCCAACGCCATCTGCTGCCTTCCTCTCGATCCGACGGTCAGATCATCATCGGCATCGAGCCATCGACCTTGACCGGCACCGGACCGAAGCAGCCCCCGGACCTATGGGACGGGCGAGGTCGACCCGGCGGCGACGTCGCCGTCGGCGGCGGGTGCGTCGTCCAGTCCCAGTCGGGCCCGCTCCCGCGCCAGCACCAGGGCCACCAGCGACGTCTCGGAGACGTTGACCGCCGCGCCGGTGGCCTCGGCGAGGGCGCTGCGGTCGGCGTAGGCGTCGAACAGCTGCTGCTTCTCGGCCAGGATGGCGACCAGCGCCTCGTCGACGGCGTCACGGGCGAGCAGGCGGTGCACCACCACCCGCCGGGTCTGGCCCATCCGGTGGGCACGGGCGATCGCCTGCGCCTCCGTCGACGGCTTCCACTGCGGCTCCATGAGCACCACGGCGGACGCGGCCTGCAGGTTCAGCCCGACGCCCGCCGCGTCGATCTGGCAGGCGATCACGCCGAACCCCGGGCGGGCCGAGAACCGGTCGATGACGGCGAGGCGCTCGGCCGGTGCGACGTCGCCCGTGATGGTCTCCGCCTCGCCGGCCCGCGCCACCACCTGGTCCAGCACCGACCGGAAGAACGAGAAGACCAGCACCTTCTCACCGCTCTCGCGGTAGGCGTCGAGCAGCTCGCCGAGGCGCTCCAGCTTGGCCGACGGGCTGGTGCGGTCGCCGAGCGTGGCCGCCTGGCGCATCGCCATCATCTCGCCGGCGACCACCGCCTCCCGGTAGGCGGCGGCGTCGACCGGGGTGAGCGTCACCCACTCCTGCACCTCGATGCGCTCGGGCAGCTCGGCCAGCACCTCCTCCTGGTTGCGGCGCAGGTACACCGGGGAGAGCCGCTCGCGGAAGGCGTCGGGATCGGCGGCGACCAGGGCCTCCCGCTGGGCACCGAGGCCGGCGGCCACGGCGGGCTGGGCGAGGCCCACGAGGCGGGTGAGCTCCTCCAGTCGGTTCTCCAGGGCCGTGCCCGTCATGAGCAGGACCCGGTCGCACCACGCCGCCCACTGGTCGACGGACCGGGACCGCGCCGCCGACGGGTTCTTCGCGAAGTGGGCCTCGTCGACGACGAGCAGCTCGGGCTTGAGGTCGGGCGGGCAGGTGATGGTGCGCAGCGTCTCGTACGAGGTGATCGCCACCCCACCGTCGGCGTGCCACGTGGCGAGGACCTCCTCGCGGCGGGGCCCGTGCAGGAGGTGCGCGGCCAGATCGCTGCGGCCGGTCGTCTCGCGGTGCCAGTTCTCGATGATCGACGCGGGCGACACGACGAGGAAGTGGCGGGCGCCGTCCGCGTTGCGCAGGTGGGTCATCGCGCCGAGGGCCTGCAGCGTCTTGCCGAGGCCCATCTCGTCGCCGAGCAGCACGCGACGCTGGGCGACGACGTACTTGACCCCGAACTCCTGGTAGCCGCGCAGCGACGCGGCCAGACCGGTCAGGTCGACCGTGGTCGCCTCGACGGCGTCGGCCACCTCGGCGGCCAGCCCCCCGTGCTGGTCGGCCCGGCCGGCGGCCACGCCGACCTGGGCGCGCTCGAGCATCGCCGCGTAGTCGGCACCCCGGGCCTGGTAGTCGGCCCACAGCGCCGCGCCGGCCAGGGGCTGGTAGGCCACCACGGCCTGCAGCGCCGCCTGCAGCTGGGCGGTGATGGTGGCGCCGTAGGGCGAGTCGAGCACGACCACGACGTCGTCGGCTGCGGCCTGCACCGCCGCCTTCGCATCCCGGCCGGCGAAGGCCCATCGCAGGCGTCCGGGTGCCTCGGCCAACGTGCGGGCATGGGGCTCGAGGCGGGCCCTTGCCTCGGTCGCGTAGGTGACCGGCGCGCTGGTGGTGCGCCAGAGGTGCTCGAGTCGGCGCAGGGCGGCGAGCAGCGCCTCGCCGTCGGCATCGGGTGCCGACGGGTCGGGCAGCACCCGGACCTGGCCCTGCACGGCCTCGGCGAGGCGCCGGGCCGCCGCCAGCGCCTGCGCAGCGGTCTGCGGCCCGACCCCGGGCACCTGGGTGTCGAGGGTGTGCTCGTCGTAGCGCAGCAGCGTCCCGACATCGGTGATGCCCACCTTCTCGATGGCGCTCAGCCGCAGGTTGCCACCCGTGACGTCGCGCACGGCGTCGAGCGGCAGGGCGGTCAGCCGTTCGGCCCCGAGACGGCGCGCGCGGGCCGTGGCCGCGGCGGCCACCGCCGTACGGGCGTCGTCCAGCGGCGCCGCGGCCTGCCGCGCCAGGGCGAGGAACGCCTCGACCCGCTGGCGGGCCACGTCTCGATCGGCCATTCGATCGGCCATGGGCCCGACCCTACGATGCCCGGATGCTCCGCACCGAGGACCACGACCGCGTCCGTCTGCTGACCTTCGACCGGCCCGACAAGCGCAACGCCTTCGACACCGCCCTCTACCGCGCCGTCGCCACCGCGCTCGACGACGCCCGCGACGACGACGCCGTGCACGTCGTCGTCATGACCGGGGCGGGGACCTCGTTCTCGGCCGGCCAGGACCTCGACGAGATGGCGCGGCTGGCGACGGCGGTGGACACCGGCGAGCAGGCGGAGTCGGGCTTCCCCGCGCTGCTCGACGCCCTGCAGGCCTTCGACAAGCCACTGGTCGCCGCCGTCAACGGCGTCGCCGTCGGCGTGGGGTTCACGATGCTGCCCCACTGCGACGTCGTGCTGGCCTCGACCGATGCGCGCTTCCGGGCCCCGTTCGCGCCGATGGGCGTGCCCCCCGAGGCGGCGAGCAGCTACCTGCTGCCCCTGCGCATGGGCTGGCTGCGGGCCGCCCGCGTGCTGCTGACCGGCGCGTGGCTCGACGCGCAGGAGGCCCTCGACGCCGGGATCGTCGGCCGGGTCGTGCCCGGTGACGGACTCGTGGCCGAGGCCCTCGCCGACGCGACCGCCATCGCCGAGGCCCCGCTCTCCGCCCTGCGGGCCATCAAGGGCGCCATGCTCGCCGGCCAGGCCGACGCCGTGGCCGCCGCCCGCGCCCGCGAGGAGGCCGCCTTCGCCGAGCTGCTGGCCGGCTTCTCCCGCCCGACGTGATCGGCTCCTACCCCGCTCAGGGGGCGACCGAGCCCCAGTCGGCGAAGCCGCTCGGGTCGTGGCGGCCGAAGGTGCCGTGCTCGAACAGGCCCCAGCCCTCGGCGCCGTTGCAGGTGGCCCGGGCGACGTGGTCGACGACGGAGAACGGCACCCGGCCCAGCACGGCCGGGTCGGTCATGTCGTAGACGGCGCCCGACGCCCATCCCCGGCCCTTCCACTGGCCGTGACCCCAGTCGGGGTCGCCGCCGTAGCCGGCGCCGACGTTGAGCGCGACGAAGCCGAGGCCCTCGACCTCGATGTCGAGGGGTGTGCCGTCGCGCTCGGTCAGGTGGAGCGCCGCATGGGTGGGGTGCCGGGTCCCCGACCGGTAGGTGATCTCCACCCTCGGCCAGCCCAGCTGCTCGATGCGGCCGTCGGCCCACACCCGCGTGGCGTCGTTCAGGAAGCGGTAGCCGTCGGGCTCCTCCTGGACGATGACGACGATCGCGAACTCCTCGAAGCGCAGCGGCACGTACAGCCACCAGAAGCCCTCGAGCGGTTCGTCGGCGTTGCGACCGGGAGGCTCCGGCTCGCCGACGGGGCGGATCCCCCAGGACCGATCGCGGGTCCCGGTCCACACCGCCGGATCGACCGCGATGTCGGTGCCGTCGAGGCTGATCACGCCCTCCCAGGAGCCGACCTGGGCGAAGCGGCAGGCGTCGAGGATGGGCCGGTCCCCGCTGCGCATGACGTGGCGCTGCTCCTCCACCGCCGGGAACGCGCCCTGCCACGTGATGTCGCAGGCGATGCCCTCGTCGCGCCCGTCGCTCACGATGCGGAGGCGCTGCAGCGGCTCGAGCACCTCGACGCGGTACGGCCCCACCCGCTGGTCCATGCGGTCGGTGCCGAGGGCGTCGCCGTAGCGGGCCGTGTGCTGGTGGTCGCCGCTGCGCACCGTGATGTAGGCGTCCTTGACGCCGAGGTTCGGGTACACCCCGAAGCCGGTGACGAGGAAGAGGTCTCCCGTGCGGTCGTGGGCGTTGAAGTAGGAGCGGTCGTAGAAGTTGCGGTCGCTCGACGCCACGTACTGCAGCGACAGCGGCGCCTGGTGGATCGGGAACTCGTCGAGGGGGACGGGTGGCACGGGGTTCGTCCTTTCGGCTCGGGCGTGGTCTCAGTCGGCGAGCAGCCGCTCGAAGACGTTCGCGTGGCGCAGCAGGTCGTCGACCTGGTCGGGCGGCTCGATCTCGCCGAAGTGCAGCTGGCGGGCGGAGGTCCGCAGGAACACGACGCCCCACTCGACCGCGGCGTACACCAGGAACCAGCGCAGGTCGCCCAACGCGACCCCCGACGCCGCCTCGTAGGTGGCGACCACGTCCTCGGGCCGCAGGAAGTCGGGCATGCCGGGCAGCTCGAAGACCGACGCGATGTCCTCGAACACCATGTGGGCGAAGACCATCCAGGCCACGTCGAGCTCGCGGGGACCGAGGCCGGCCATCTCCCAGTCGAGCACGGCGGCGGGTCGGAAGCCGTCGTAGATGACGTTGCCGATCCGGGCGTCGCCCCAGCACACGACGGTGTCGCCGGGATCGCTCGGCAGGTGGTCGCGCAACCAGCGCAGACCTCGTTCGGTGAGCGGCGACCGCATGCCGTCGGGGCCCTCGGCGGCGAACCGGTACCACGACTCGGTGTGCGCCAGGTGGCGCTCCACGGCGGTGGCGCCGGGCTCGTCGAAGGCCAGGAAGCCGAAGCGCCGCTCGGCGTCGTCGATGGCGTGCAGCCGCGTCAGCACCTCGACCGACGCGTCCTGCAGCCGGCGCTGCTCCTCGGGACTGGCGTCGTACAGCCACGAGTCGCCGAAGTTGTAGGGCATGACGTCGGGGGGCACCCGCCCGTCGACGCGCTCCATGACGAAGAACGGGGCTCCGAGCACGGAGGTGTCACCCTCGTACCACCACACCTTGGGCACCGGCACGTCGGTGAGCTCACCGACGAGGCGGATGGCGTCGTACTGCCGACGCATGTCGTAGCTGGCGAACACCGGGATGTCGTGCGGATCGGGCGCGGCGCGGGCCACGAGCGGCTCCCACCGCTCCTGGCCGCCCTCGGTCCACGCGGCCTCGAACAGCAGCGTCTCGCTCGACATCCCGTTGGCCGAGGTGGCCGACAGCTCGGGGACCTGCGGGTCGGCTCCCTCCGGGAGCTGCTGGGCCAGCCACAGCTGCAGATCCACGCGCAGCTGCTCGAGGTCGCGGCTCGAGCGCTGCATGTCCAGCGTCTCCGGCGGCACCGGCGCGCCGACCGACTCCCCCGTCGTGTCGCTCATGGGTCCCCCTTCGGGTGCGGCGTCGCCGCCCGCACACGTGTCGTGGCCCGCACCGTAGTCAACGCCGGTGACCCCGCCGCCCCGTCCATCCACCGAGCGCAGCATGCGGTCCCCGTAGGCTCGGTCCCGTGGGGCGGGTCGCGCGCGTCGACCGGTCGGACGTGCCCCACCCGACGAGGATGGAGAGCGCCATGGCCGACCGTTCCACGCTCGACATGATGCGCAGCTCGCGCATCGTCGCCTACACGGTGGGTGTCGTGTGCCTGGCCGCCGGGGTCTTCCTGCTGGTGTGGACCGACCGCAGCGAGACGATCATCGGCCGCATCGCCGGCGTGCTGCTCCTGCTCATCGGGCTCAGCGAGGTGTTCGACGCGGTCGGCACCCACCGCGAGGGCTCCTACTGGGGACTGCTGCTGCTGCGGGGTGCCCTCAACGTGATCGTCGGCGGTGCGCTCCTGTTCTGGCCGAGCCCCACCATCACCGTGCTGGTGTGGCTGATCGGCCTGGATCTGGTGCTCACGGGGGTGATCGGCCTGATCGCCTCCCTGCAGGTGCCCGCCGACCTCGGCCGCAGCGGGATCGTCATCCGATCCGTCGTCGGCATCGTGGCCGGCGTCGTGATCATGGCCTGGCCCGACGAGACGGTCACCGTGCTCATGTGGATCATCGGCATCGAGCTGATCCTGCTCGGCCTGGTCCTGGTGTGGTCGGGCTACCAGCTCTCGAAGGCGGCGCGCGCCGCGTAGGACCTCGAGCGCTACGAACCGGCTGCCGGCGGCGTCGTGGGCGTCGGGTCGGCCCCCCGCTCGGCGAGCTGCTCGCCCACCGACGAGGGCAGCTCGAGCCGCCAGCCGTCGGCGACCAGATCCGACCGATCGATCTCGAAGGCCTCGGCCACCCGACCCTGGCCGGCGACCCGGACCCGCCAGCGGGCCCCCTGATCGATCACCTCGCTCGCCCGCGCCTCGCCGTTCGGGGGCACGGTGACCACGGCCAGCCAGCCCTCGTCGCCGACCGAGCCGACGGCCACGTCGACGGCGTAGGCGGTCGGGTTGACGACCGTCAGCCCCGAGCGGGCCGGCGGCTGCGGGAGCGCGGCCGCGGCCCCGAGGGCGACGAGCGCCGACACGATGATGGCGACCCACTCGCGCGAGGCGAGCCGGGGGGCGGGGGGATGGACGGGTGGCGGATGGAGATCCGTGGGAGCGGGCATGGGCACACCTCCTGGCGGCGCGCCCGTCCGTCGGGTCGGACAGCGCGCGAGCGAGCGGGGACGACGACCGCCGCTCCCGTCTCGGGGCTCAGCAGCCGGCAGGACGACCGGTCGCCGCACGCGGCGGGCCGCGAGGTGGCCACCGGGTGGCGGTGGCCACCGCCGTCGACGGTGAGGGCCGCCGCCGCGGAGCGTGGCCGGCGACGAGCCCGGCCACCACGGCGACCAGGGCCCACGCGAGACCCGTCCACGCGGCACCGTCGCGCCGGGGTCCGGGGGGCGCAGGATCGGGCCGCGCCGTCTCGCGGGCGTCGAGCACGGCGACACCGGGCACGACCAGCTTGGTGGGCCACAGCCTCGGGCCGCTCGGCACCGAGACCAGCCCCGGTGCCCGCGCCGCGGCGAGGGCGCCCGCGACCGCCAGCACCACGAGCAGGATCGTGACCAGCGACAGGGCGGCGACGCGGCGGAGGTCGCGCATGCCCCTCGAGGCTAGCGGCCGCTCAGCCGGACCGGGCCGCCAGGTAGGTGTCCCCGGCGGCGAACTCGGCGTCCAGGGTGGTCTTGACGTCGTTCTTGGCCGCCCAGTCGGCGATCTTGCCTCCCACCAACGGCACCTTGACGTCGACCTTGATGGTGACGTCGTGGGTGGTGTCCCCATCGCCCGGCACGAGGCGCATGGTCCCCGAGATGTGCACCGGCGCGCCCTTGACGTCGACGTCGAAGGTGCCGTCCCAGGTGCCGTCGGCCTTGCGCCGCCACTCGTCGGTCTGGTGCATGGTGTTCGTCGGCTTGAGCACCTTCTTGGCGAACCCGGGGATGTCGGCGTCGACCACCCGCGACGACACGATGGTGATGGCGTCGTCGGAGGCGTCGAGGCGCTCGATCTGCACCTCTCGGTGCCCCATGCCCTCGTACTTGGCGATGGTGGCGTCACGGTCGCCGAGCATGGCCACGACGGCGTCCACGTCGGCGGCGTAGGTGTGCGAGCCCTTCACGTCGGCCATGGGTCCCCCTGGTTCGATCCGAGCCGCCAGCCTCGCGCACGGCGAGCGACGGCGCCGACCTGGGCCAGACTCGGGAAGATGCGAGGCCACCCGTGAAGCCGGGCGAGCCGTCGATGACGGCGCGACGGGTGGCCGCGCAACGGCTCGGGTTCGAGCGGGTGCCTGCACCCTTCGGCGACCCCGGCGCCGACGACGCCCTCGGGCGCGATGTCGCCGGCGACATCCACGACGACCGACGCCCGCTCGCCCGCTACCTCGAGGGGCGCACCCGCTTCTTCGACCGGGTCGTCGTGGGCGCCCTCGAGGCCGGCATATCCCAGGTGGTGGTGGCCGCCGCCGGCTACGGGCGGGCCTGCGCTACGCCAAGCCGGGCGTGCGCTGGTTCGAGGTCGACCATCCCGACACCCAGGCCGACAAGGTCGCCCGCCTCGACCGTCTCGGGATCGCCCGCGATCACATCGCCTTCGTGGCCGCCGACTTCACCACGGACCGCGTGGACGCCGCCCTCCTCGACGCCGGCCTCGGAGCCGCCCTCCCGTCGCTCGTGCTGCTCGAGGGCGTCGTCGTCTACCTCGACCGGGACGTGACCGTGCGCTTGCTGACCCAGCTGGCTGCCGTGGGGGCCCAGGGCAGCCGACTCGCCGTCAGCCTGTCGGTGACCTCCTCGCCCGACCTCGACGACCGTCGCCGGGCCTTCGAAGCCGCGGTTGCGGCCGAGGGCGAGCCGCGGCGACCAGCTCACCCCCGACGAGGCCGCACCGCTGCTCGCTGCCGCCGGCTGGCGGTTGCCGCCCCACCCCGAGGCGTCGACTCCGGCCGCCCGCGCCGCGCTGCGGGCTTCGTCGTGGCCGCGCGGACGACGTCCTAGGACCCGCCGGCGACCGCGTCCGCGGCGACCTCGCGGGCCCACACGTAGTCGGCCTTGCCGGCCGGCGAGCGGCGCACGGCGTCGACCACCACGAGGTGCTTGGGCAGCTTGTAGCCGGCCAGGGTGGTCCGGCAGTGCTCCCGGGCCGCGTCGAGGTCGAGCGGCTCGTCGAGGGTCACCACCGCGGTGACGGCGCTCCCCCAGCGCTCGTCGGGCACGCCGACGACGACGGCGTCGCGGACGGCGGGGTGCGACAGCAGGGCGCCCTCCACCTCCTCGACGAACACCTTCTCGCCGCCGGTGTTGATGCACGCCGAGCCCCGACCGTGGAGGCGGATGGTGCCGTCGGCCTCGACGCTGGCGTGGTCGCCGGTGATGAGGTAGCGGCGACCGTCGAGCTCGACGAAGGTGGCCGCCGTCTTGGCGGGATCCTTGTGGTAGCGCAGCGGCAGCCGCCCGCCCGCCACCAGCCGGCCGATCTCACCGGAGCCCGGGGCCAGCTCGTGGCCCTCGTCGTCGATCACCTTCACGTCGGTGCCCACCACCATGAGGCCGGGGCTGTCGGAGCCCTTGGCGTCGCTGCCTGCCTGGCGGCTGAGCGCCTGGGTGCCGGCCTCGGACGACCCGTAGCCGTTGATGATCAGCTTGTCGGGGAAGGCGGCGGCGATGCGCTGGCGCAGCGCGGGCGAGATGGGGGCACCACCCGACGACAGCGAGATCAGCCCCGACACGTCGTAGCCACCCCCGGAGGCCTCCCACTGCTCCATGAGCGGCACACCGATGGCGTCGCCGACGATGACGAGCGAGGTGACGTTCTCGCGATCGACGAGCCGCCAGATGGCATCGGGGTCGAGGGCGCCGTGGTGCAGCACCGCCTTCGCCCCCACGGTCCAGCACGACAAGACGTTCCACTGGGCGGCGGCGTGCATGAGCGGCGCCACCGGGAACAGGGCGAGCTCCCAGTCCATGATGCGGGCGGGCGCCTGGTCGGGCGACTCGACCATGCCCTCGAGGCGGGTCATGTCGCAGCCGCCGAGGCAGGCGAAGAAGGCGTCGTCCTGGCGCCACACCACGCCCTTGGGGTGGCCGGTGGTGCCGCCCGTGTAGATCACGTAGAGGTCCTCGCCGGAGCGCTCGACCTGCGGGCGTTCCGAAGACGCCGCCGCCAGGGCGGCGTCGAGCTCGGGTCCGACCGGGTTGCGGGCGATCGGCCGGTCGAGGGGCCCGAGCGCGGCGACCGCCTCGTCCACGACGTCGGCCGACGCCGGGTCGAAGACGATGGCGACCGGCTCGGCGTCGGCCAGCAGGGCGGCCAGCTCCCTCGCGCCGTAGCGGAAGTTCACGTTGAGCGGGACGGCGGCCAGCTTGAAGGCGGCGAGGAGCCCGATGGCGTGGTCGGGGTGGTTGTCGAGGTACATCGCCACCATGTCGTCCCGGCCCACGCCGAGCGAGGCCAGGTGGTGGGCGAACCGGTTGGCCCGCTCGTCCACCTCGGCGTAGGAGAGGCGGGCGTCGTCGACCACCAGGGCGATCCGCTCGGGGACGCGATCGACCACCGACTCGATCACGTCGGCGAACGCGAAGGTGGCCGGCGGCGGCAGGTCGGGGCGGGGATCGGTCACGACGGGGTCTCCTCGGGGTGCGGTGGCGGGCGGTCGGCCAGGCGCGCCACCAGCTCGCGGCCGAGGACCTTGCCGACCTCGTTGCGGGGCAGCGCCGACACGACCTCGAAGCGTACGGGGACCTTGTAGGCCACGAGGCGGGAACGGCAGTGCGCCTCCAGGGCCGCGGCGTCGAGCACGGCGCCGCCGATCGGCGCCACGAAGGCCACCGGCACCTCGCCGAGGCGGGTGTCGGGCGCCCCCACCACGGCGACCTCCCGCACGCCGGGCGCCGACCGCACCACCTCCTCGACCTCACCGGGGAACACCTTGTTGCCGCCCCGGATGATGAGGTCCGAGACCCGGCCCTCGATCCACACGAAGCCGTCCGGGTCGATGCGCCCGAGGTCGCCGGTGCGGAACCAGCCGTCGGCGGTGAGCCGCTCGGTCAGGGTCAGGGCGGCGCTGTCACCCCGGTCCATGGCCGTGGTCCGCACGACGATCTCGCCGACCTCGTCGGTGTCGACCACCGCACCGTTCGCGTCGACCACTCGGAGCCGCACACCCTCGTGGGGCCGCCCCACCGACCCCAGCTTCTCCCGGCCGTGGGCGCGCGAGTCGGCGGCGTTCCAGCCGACGATCTCACCGCCCAGCTCGGTCTGGCCGTAGGAGTTGAGCACCGACACGCCGAAGCGGTCGGCGAACCGCCGGGCCTCCGCCGGCGACAGCGGCGCGGTGATCGACCGCACGTAGCGCAGCGGCGCGAGCGTCTCGATCGACGGCTCGTCGGCGAGCATCGACATGGCTGCCGGCGGGAGCACCGTGGACCGGATGCCGAAGCGCTCGACGAGCCCGGCGAAGGCGGCGGGATCGAACCGACCCATCACCACCGCCGGCGCTCCGACCCGGAAGGCGAACAGCACGTTGTACAGGCCGGCCCACAGCGACAGCGACACCGGGACCAGGTTGGGCATCGCCCCGTCGACCGGCTGTCCGGGCTCGGGGGGCGTGGCGCCGATCTTGGCCAGCACCTGGTCCATCAGGTCGACCACGTTGCCGTGGTGCAGCGGCACGGCCTTGGGAGGTCCGGTGGTTCCCGACGTGAGCTGCACCAGGGCGACGTCGGCGCCGAGCTTCGCCGGTTCGGCGGTGCGATGGGCGGAGCGGGCGAGCGCCCACCCACCGTCCCCGACGGCGACCACGGTCGCCGGGCCGGCCGGCACCCGCTCCGCCAGCTCCGGCGTGGTCACGACGACCGCCGGGGCCTGTCCCGAGACCAGGCGCTGCACCTCCACGTCGGTGAGGCGCGGGTTGAGCGGCAGGTACGCGGCGCCGGCCTTCCACACGCCGAACAGGGCGGCCACGACCTCGCCGCCGTTCGGCAGCATCACCGCCACGAGGCCACCGACCTGGAGCCCCGCGTCGCCGAGCACCGCGGCCAGCGCCGCCGACGACGCCGCCAGCTCGGCCGCCGTCCAGTCGCGGTCGGGGGCGTGGACGACGACCCGGTCCGGCGCGACCGACGGGTCGGGGGCGAGGACGTCGAGCCGACGACTCGACGTCACGTCGGCTCGGGGGACGTCAGCGGCTGCCACTCGGGCTCGCGCTTCTCGGCGAACGCCCTGGGGCCCTCCTCCTGGTCGGGGTGCCCCCACATCGACACGAGCTCGGCGGCGCCCGCCCGGCAGGCGTCGGTGAGGCCCAGCTCCAGGGCGCCCCACAGCGCCCGCTTGGTGGCGGCCATGGCGGCCGGCGAGTTGCGGGCGATCTTCTCCGCCAGCTCCTGGGCGGCCTCGCGCAAGCGCTCCGGCGGGTCGACGACGTCGGAGACCATGCCCAGCTCGTAGGCCCGCTGGGCGCTCATCCGCTCGTAGCGGCCCACGAAGGCCATGCGCATCACGGCCTCGGCGGGCATCTTGCGCAGCAGCCCGATGGCCTCGATGGCGACGACCTGGCCGATCGACACGTGGGGGTCGAAGAACTGGGCGTCGGCGGCGGCGATCACGATGTCGGCGTCGGCCACCCAGTGGAACGCCCCGCCGGCGCAGATCCCGTTCACCGCGGTGATCACCGGCTTCCACACCTGCTGGTGCCACGAGGTGAAGTGCAGGTCCCACTGCTCCACCGACTCGCGGTAGCGCTGCATGCCCAGCCCGTCGGTGGCGATCTCCTGGACGTCCACCCCGGTCTGGAACGCCCGGCCGTTGCCGGTGTGCACGATGACCCGAACGTCGGGATCGGCGTCGAGCTCGCGCCAGGCCAGCGCCAGCTCGTCGCGCATGGCGTTGTTCATGGCGTTGAGCTGGTCGGGGCGGTCGAAGATCAGCCAGCCCACCGGGCCGTGGCGCTCGACGACCAGGGTCTCGTACGTCGAATACGTCATCGCACCGCTCCTCCTCGCTGCCCCTCGGCGTTCCTGTCATCGATCTGCGTGCCGGAGCCCTCGAAACGATGACGAGAACCTCCGGGGGGGTGGGCTGCCCAGGCGGCGTCACGCTTCTCGGCGAAGGCCTGCGGGCCCTCGGCCTGATCCGGATGTCCCCACATGCCGACCAGCTCGGCCGATCCGCGTCGGCAGGCGTCGGTCAGCCCGGCCTCGAAGGCGCCCCACAGGGCGCGCTTGGTGGCGGCCATGGCGGCCGGCGAGTTGCGGGCGATGTCGTGGGCCAGTGCCTCGGCGGCGTCCCGCAGCCGCTCGGGCGGATCCACGACCTGGCTGCTGATCCCGAGCTGGAAGGCCCGCTGGGCCGTGATCCGCTCGTGCCGGCCGACGAGGGCCATGCGCAGGATCGCCTCCATCGGCGACGTGCGCGCCAGGGCGATCGTCTCGTAGGCGCTCACCTGGCCGATCGACACGTGCGGGTCGACCAGCGTGGCGTCCGAGGCCAGCACCACGATGTCGGCATCGGCCACGAAGTGCAGGCCCCCACCAGCGCACACCCCGTTCACCGCGGCGATCACCGGCTTCCACACCCGGTTGTGCCATGCGGTGAGCCGCAGCTCGGCCCGCTTGGTGCGGCGGGACTGCTCGCGCAGGGCCGCCGGGTCACGGGCCAGCTGGGCCACGTCGAGGCCGGTCTGGAAGGCCCGGCCGTTGCCCGTGTTGACGATCACCCGCACCTCGGGGTCGGCGTCGAGCTGCGTCCACGCCCGCTCGAGCTCGGCGAGCATCGTGGCATCCATGGCGTTGCCGGCCTCGGGCCGGTCGAACACCAGCCACCCCACCGGGCCGCGCCGTTCGACGACCAGGGTCTGGTAGGTGTCGCTCACGAGCCGCACCGCACGGGTCAGCTCCTGGGGACGTCGCGCCACGACGCCCCCTGCCAGGGGTCCGGCTCGCGGGGCAGGCCGAGCACCCGCTCGCCCACGATGTTCTTGTTCACCTCGGTCGTGCCGCCCTCGATGGTGTTGGCCCGGCTGCGCAGCATGCCCTTCACCTCGTAGGGCAGCGAAGACGCGTACCGCTCGCCGGCGTCGCCGTGGCCTGCTGGTGCACCATCACCGTCGCCGGCCTCCCAGGCCATGGCGGCCGGGCCGAGCAGGTCGGTGGCCAGCAGCTGGATCCGCTGGTTGAGCGACCCCTGGTGGACCTTGCCGATCGAGCTCTCCGGGCCGGGTGAGCGGCCCGCCTTCACCCCGGCCCGGACGCGCTCGTTGGTCCACGCCCGGATCCGCTCCTCGCTGTAGGCCTTCATGAGCTCCTGGCGCGCCACGGCGTCGGCGCCCCGGCCCGCTCGAGGAGCCGGGCGGCCCCCGACCCGCCGATGCGGTCGACGCCCCCGAGCCCGAGCCCGACACCATCTGGCGCTCCCCGACAGGGTGGCGTTGGCCACCCGCCACCCGTCGCCGACCTCACCCACCCGCT
Source organism: Acidimicrobiales bacterium (assembly GCA_041394145.1). GTDB lineage: Bacteria > Actinomycetota > Acidimicrobiia > Acidimicrobiales > Acidimicrobilacustridaceae > JAWKIW01. Next base: position 114,231 of record JAWKIW010000009.1, on the reverse strand, counting down.
GGGCGTCGGGCACCCGGGCGGCGTCGAGGAACACCTCGTTGAAGTCGATCTCGCCGGTGATGTGGCGCAGGGGCCGCACCTCGACGCCGGGCTGGCGCAGGTCGACCAGGAAGTAGGTGATGCCCTTGCGCTTCGGGACGTCGGCGTCGGTGCGGGCCAGGCACACGCCGTAGTCGGCGAGGTGGGCCCAGGTGGTCCACACCTTCTGGCCGGTGAGGACCCACTCGTCGCCGTCGCGCTCGGCCCTCGTCGCCAGCGAGGCCAGGTCCGAGCCGGCCCCCGGCTCGCTGAACAGCTGGCACCACACCTCCTCGTTGCGCACGATCGGGGGCAGGAACCGCAGCCGCTGCTCCTCGGTGCCGTGGGCGAACAGCGCCGGTGCCGCCAGGTTGAGCCCGAGGGGGTTCAGCCGGCCGAGGTTGTACGGGGCCAGCTCGGCGTCGATGGCCCGCGCCACGGACCGACCCACGTCGAGGCCGCCGTAGGCGACCGGCCAGGTCGGCGCCACCAGGCCCGAGCGGCCGAAGACCGGGTACCAGGCCTCGTAGTCGGCCCGGCTGCGGACCTCCCTGATGGCGGCGGGGCCGCCCGCCGCCGCCTCCCGCCAGGCCGCCGGCACGTTGGCCTCGACCCAGGCGCGGGTCGCGGCCGCGGCGTCCTCCGCGGATGCGTCGGCGTCGATGGCGACGCGCCCGTCGGTCACGGCATCCGTCGATGCGGCGGCTGGTCCGTCGGCGGCTGGTCCGTCGGCGGCCACGTCAGCGCCCCTTGAAGTCGGGCGTGCGCTTCTCCTGGAACGCGGCGAGGCCCTCGCGGAAGTCCTCGCTGCGCGACGACAGCTCCAGACCGAACGCCTCGTCGGCCAGGTGGTCGGTCAGCGAGGAGTCGGCCCCGGTGTGCAGCAGCCACTTCGTGAGCCCGATGGCGACCGTGGGGCCCTCGGCGAGCTGCTCGGCCAGCAGCTCGACCTCGGCGTCGACGTTGGGGGCCCGCACCGCGTCGTGCACCAGCCCCCAGTCGGCCGCGTCCTGGCCGGTGAGCTGGCGGCCGAGCAGGAGCAGCTGGCGGGCCTTCACCATGCCGACGAGGCGGGGCAGCAGCCAGGTCGCCCCGCTGTCGGGGGTGAAGCCCCGGGCGAGGAAGGGCTCCCAGAAGTGGGCGTCCTTGGCGGCGACGGTGAAGTCGGCGGCGAGCGCCAGCTGGAAGCCGATGCCCGCAGCCCAGCCCTTCACCCCGCACACCACCGGCACCTGCACCGACAGCAGCAGCGGGATCAGGCGGTGCGCCAGCGACGGCACCCGGCGCTGGATGCTGCCGACCCGGGGCCGCTCGCCACCGGGGGCGTTGCGGGCGATGATGTTGGCACCCCCGCAGAAGTGGTCGCCCCGGGCGGCGAGCACGATGACCCGCACCCGCTCGTCGCGCCCGGCGGCGTCGACGGCGTCGATCATCGCCGCCATCATCACGTCGTCGATCACGTTGCGCTTGTCGGGCCGGTCGAGGGTGAGGCGCAGGATGCCCCGCTCGTCGAGCACGACCTGCAGGCCGGGGACGGCCTCGTAGGTGAAGCCCAGCGCAGCCGGGTTCGGCTCGGTCATCGGTTCCCCTCCTCGCTCCTGCTCATCGCTCGAACCGCTCGGAGATGGCGTCGAGGGCGCCCTGCAGGTCGGTGGCGCCCCCCGGCGGGTCGGGCAGCCGCGCCGGTCCGTGCTCGCGGCTCGGCAGCACGATGGTGGCGGTGCCCGGGGTGGTGAGCTCGCCGCGCTGGTTGGTGGCCGACAGCTCGACGTCGACGACGGGGCGGTCGCCCTCGGCCAGGCGCTTGGCGACGACCCGGCCCCGCAGCCACTGCGTGTCACCGACGTAGTTGAACCTCCGGAACTCGCAGTCGAGGCGCCACAGCCAGGCGTCGTCGCCCATCCAGTCGGTGCACAGGTGGATGAGCCAGGTCTCGCGCATGCGCCCGTAGTCGAAGGTGGTCGGGTTGCCCGACCGGCGGGCGAACTCGGGGTCCCAGTGCACCCGCTGCATCACGTCGGGCACGTTGAGCTCGTCGCGGTGGAAGAACCGGGGGATGCGCGCCCGGTTGCGGGCCCCGAGTCGCAGCGGCCTCACCCCGTACAGGCCCATGCCCATGCCCACGTGCCAGCAGATCATGTCGGTGACGGTCAGCGGGCCCTTCACCATCGGCCCCAGCTCGTCACCCTCCTCCACGTCCTCCCACCAGCGGGGCTCGGCCCCCCGGGGACCCTCGGCGGCGTACTGGGCGTCGATCTCGGCGATCTCGTCGTCGGTGTAGGGCTCGACGATGATCTCGTCGTACTTCTTGCGCTGCTTGGCCTTGGTGCGCTCCGTGCGGATCATCAGCCGGTACTGGCCCGACAGGATGGTGCCGGCGTCGTCGGCGAACACCTGCGCCGTCCACTCGTGGATGGCCCGCTCGGCGAACTCCGACGGCTTGTCGAGCACGCCGACGAGGGCGTTGCGCCGCCGCACCCGGTGACCCGGGCCCAGCGGCGCCCACCACTCGCGAGCGCTGGCCGAGTAGAAGGCGTGCACCCCCCGCAGCGGGTCGCCCTTCATGAGGTCGCGGTGCTCGGCGTCGACCTCGGTCACCTCGTCCTCGCCGATCAGGGTGTCACCGCCCACCAGCACCGGTGTGGCGATGAGCCCCTCCCAGCGGGTGCCGGCGGCGTAGGCGGGGTCGGTGTAGAGCGGGTTGTCGTCGCCGTAGGCGGTGGCGACGTGGCGGAAGGCGTCGAGGTTCGGCTCGAGGTAGTGCGGTGGCTGCGGGTGGGGTTCGGCGATGCCGATGCGCCCGCAGCCGGGCCACGCCCTCGTCGGTGATCTGTCCCGGCTCACCCATGCTCGCCACCCCTCACCGGCGCGTCCGCGGAGCGCGGAACGCCTTGTCCACGAGATCGTGGAGGTCGGCCAGGTCCATCGGGGCCCCCTCCGGCGCGTCGTCGCCGACGACCTCGGGGTCCGACGCCTGGTAGCCCGACACCAGGCTCGACAGCAGTCGGGCGAGCACCCCGGGCGGTCCGGCCCGGATCTCGCCGCGTTCCTGGCCCCGCGCCATGATCGCAGCCTGCAGCCGCATGGCCTCGGCGAAGCGGCCCCGCATCACCTCGTCGACCGGACGCTCCGGCGACAGCACGGTGGCGCTCGAGGTCCGCAGGTACAGCCGGGCGAAGGCATCGTGCTGGCGGAAGAAGCCGATCTCCAGCTCGACCAGCGCGTGGACCTGCTCGAGGGCGCTGCCGTCCCGCTCGGCGATCTCCCGCATGGCCGGCAGCAGCTCGTCGCCGCGGCGCAGGAACACCGAGAAGAACAGGTCGTCCTTGTTCTCGAAGAACGAGTACACCGACCCCACCGAGAACTCGGCGACCTCGGCGATCGCCTTCAACGTGGCCTCGTGGTACCCCTTCGTCGAGAACACCTGCTCGGCGGCGTCGAGCAGCTGCTGTCGGCTGAGGTCCTGCTGCTGGAGCCGCCGCTGCTCACGACGGCCGATGCCCACGTCCTTCGCGCCCTTCACGGCCTTCGCGGCCTTCACGTCCTTCGCCGCCTTCACGTCCTCGACGTCGGCCACGGTCACACCTCCTCGAGCGGACGACGGTCGCCGACCGCGGGCTGGCGGCCGAGGCGCAGCGGGCTGAGCGGCGCCTCGACCAGGAGGGTGCGGTGCACGTGGGCCCCCTCGTCGAGCAGCACGTCCTGCCACGGCCCCAGGGCCCCGGCAGCACCGGCCAGGTCCTCCTGCTCGAGGCGGGCCCACGCGTCCCACGAGGGCAGGGCCCACACCAGGATCACCTCGCGGTCGCCCACCATCGCCACGCGAAAGGCACCGACGAGCTCCGCTCCCAGCGCCTCGACGGTGACCCGGCCGACCGACTCGACCGCGTCGAGCAGGTCGGGGGCCCCGCCGGGGGGCACCTCGATCAGCTCGTGGGCGTAGACCTCGCCCCGGACCCCGTTGGCCACCAGCTCGTCGATCGACCGGGTCCACGGCGCCGGGACGACGATGCGGTCGAAGCCGCCGCGCCGCAGCGAGGCCGCCACCGCCCACCACTCGGCCAGCGACGGGTCCTGCAGCGAGGCGTGCGACAGCTCGTGGCTGAAGTTGGCGACCAGCCCGTCCCACCCGTCGAGCTCCCAGATGTTCACCACCTCGGGCCAGCGCCCCGTCGACCCCACCGTGCCGAACACGCCGAAGCAGCGCTGGTTGCGCTCCTCGATGGCCACCGGCACCCAGTTGGCCGTCATGTGGTGCAGGTACTTGGCGCGGTTCTGCCCGATGACGTCGATCAGCTCGTGGATGTACACCTTGTCGTTCACCGCGTCCCCCGTGGGCCTTTCCGGGCGCCGGCCTGCAGCGTAGCCACCCCGAGCGCCCGAGTTGAATCAGCGTTCAGCGCAGTGAACGATCGACGCGGTCGACGGCTACGGCAGCCCCAGGGTGACGACCTGGCCGTCGCTCAGCACGTGCACCTGCCCGGCGATCACCGCCGGCGTGGTGACGTTGGTGCCGCCCAACGCGTGCACCAGCGGCTGGCACACCAGCGGCGTCCCTCCGCAGCCCTGGGACAGGTACGCGTCGAACGCATACAGCCCGTCGCGCGCGCCGACATAGGCCACCCCGTTGGCGATCGTCAGCCCACCTCGCGTCCCGACCGCGGAGCCGAAGCTCATCGTGGCGACCGGCGCGCAGACCTTCGGAGAACCGCTGCAGCCGGTCACGCCCTTGGCGTCGAAGACCTCCACACCAGATTCGGTCGGCACGTAGAGCCGCCCGGCCGCGACCGCCGGCGCGGTCCAGACGTTGCCCGCGTTGCCGGCGAGCGGCGCAGACCACAGCGGCTGGCAGACCCTCGGGGACCCGCCGCAGCCCTGCACGCCCGCCGCGTCGAACGCCACCACCTTGGCCGCACCGGTTGCGTTGGTCTGGCCCGGCGGGGGCGGCCCTGTCTCCCAGGAGGCCACGACGTAGACGACCCCGTCGACCACCGGAGCCGTGGATCCCTCCGCCGTGCCCACGTCGAGCGGCACGCCGAGATCGCCGGTCCACCTCGCCGTGCACGCCCTCGGGGAGCCGCTGCAGCCCTCCACACCGGCGGCGTCGAACGCGTACAGGCCCGCCCGGAGCTGGCCGCCCGGCGCGTTGGCGCCCGTGAGGTAGAGCGTGCCGTTGGCCACCGCCGCGGCACCGAAGGGCCCGACGCCCACGCTCTGGCTCTGCCCGATCGCCGACCATGCGACCGGGCAGACCGCCGGCGCGCCGGTGCAGCCGGCGTCCGAGGACAGGTCCGCCACGACGCCCTGGGCGAACCCGGCGCCGTACAGGGTGCTCCCCGCCACGACGGGGGCCGTCATCGACAGGACGTCGTCGGAGACCTCGCGGAAGACGTGCTTCCAGGACCGCACCGGCTGACACACCTTTGGCACACCCGAGCAACCCTCGATGCCGGCCGCGTCGAACGCCGACAAGGTGCCCTGTCCAGTGCTCCGCGGCACCCGGTACTGGCGGCCACCGGCGACCGTCGTCGGCGCCAGCACCGATGCCGCCGGCAGGGTCCACAGCGGGTCGCAGGCCTTCGGCGTGCCGACGCACGAGGCGCCGCCGTTCACGTCGTAGACGGCCTGGCTCGTGTAGACCCTTCCGCCGGTGACCACCGGCGAGTCGAACAGCCCGGCATCGGGTCCCTTCCCGCGCCACCGCTCCCCCAGCGAGGCCACGTTGCCGACGCCCAGGGTCGACTCGATGGCCACCCCGGCCAGCGTCGGCCCGCCCCGGTAGTGCGACCAGTCGCAGCCCGCGGCCAGCACCGCCAGCACCACGAGCACGAGAGCCGCCCGACCGGCCCGCCGACCGTCGATCACGCGACCACCGTACCGGATGGGCCACCTCGGCACCCGTCCGGTCTGAACGTGCGTTCAAGATGCTGAACCACGACTCGACACGGGACCGTCGGCGGCCTATCGTGGCGCCGGCGAGCGCCGGGGGTGACGAGCACCCGAACCACAAGGGGGACGCCGTGAAGGCCGAAGACATGATCCTCGTGAGCGTCGACGACCACATCGTCGAGCCGCCCGACATGTTCGACAACCACCTCACCGGCAGGTACGCCGACCGCAAGCCGTACATCCACCGCACCTCGAAGGGCGCCGACGTGTGGATGTACGAGGGCCAGCGCATCGCCAACCTGGCCATCAACGCGGTGGCCGGTCGGCCCAAGGAGGAGTACGGCGTCGACCCGACGTCCTTCGAGCAGATCCGCCCCGGCTGCTACGACGTCCACGAGCGGGTCAAGGACATGAGCGCGGCGGGGATCCTGGGGTCGATGAACTTCCCGTCGTTCCCCGGCTTCTGCGGCCGCCTCTTCGCCGAGACCGAGGACAAGGACTACGCGCTCGCCGTCCTGCAGGCCTACAACGACTGGCACATCGACGAGTGGTGCGGGGCCTACCCCGACCGCTTCATGCCGCTGGCCATCCCGGCCATGTGGAGCGCCGAGCTCACCGCCGCCGAGGTCCGGCGGGTGGCCGCCAAGGGCTGCCACGCCGTCACCTTCAGCGAGAACCCGTCGGTGCTCGGGTACCCGAGCCTGCACGACACCTACTGGGACCCGGTGTGGGCGGCGTGCAGCGACACCGGCACGGTGCCCTGCATGCACATCGGCTCGTCCTCCCAGCTGGTCATCACCTCACCCGACGCGCCGGCCGACGTGATGATCACGTTGCAGCCGATGAACCTGGTGCAGTGCGCCACCGACCTGGTGTGGTCGGGCATCTTCTTGCGGTTCCCCGACCTCAAGATCGCCCTCAGCGAGGGCGGCATCGGCTGGATCCCCTACTTCCTGGAGCGCATCGACCGCACCTACGACCGCCACCGGGCGTGGACCGGCCAGGACCTCAAGGGCCACCTGCCCTCCGAGCTGTTCAAGGAGCACGTGATCACGTGCTTCATCGACGACCCGGTCGGCGTCCGCAACCGCGACCAGATCGGCATCGACATGATCACCTGGGAGTGCGACTACCCGCACTCCGATGCCGCCTGGCCCGACGCCCCCGAAGGGCTCGAGGCGGAGCTGGCCGGGCTGAGCGACGCCGATGTGAACGCCATCACCCACGAGAACGCCATCCGCCTGTTCGACTACGACCCGTTCTCGATCCGGCCGAGGGAGCAGTGCACGGTCGGCGCCCTCCGGGCCGAGGTCGCCGGCCACGACGTGTCGATCCGCTCCAGCGGCCAGTCGATGACCGGCGCCCGCACGGCCGCCGAGATCCAGGCCACCGCCACCGCCTGAGGCCGCTCAGACCGGGGAGGGACCGGCGTCGAGGTCGGCGGCCAGCGCCGCCAGCTCGCCGACACCGCCGCGCCGGTAGGCGACCCACACCGGCCCCTGGCGCTCCTCGGCGACGACCAGCTGGTGCTGCCACTCGGGCCGCACCTCCTCGACGACGGCCGTCAGCGGACGGGTCGGCTCGCGCCGCGTCGCGCGGCGAACCTCCAAGAGCGCGGCGAGGCGGCCCTCGAGCTCCTTCACCCCGCCGGGGGCGCCGGCGCGGCTCAGGTCGCACAGCGACCGGTCACCGGCGGCGGCGTCGAGCGCGGCCTCGGCGGCGGCCAGCCGGTGGGCCAGCAGCTCGGCCGGCGCGCTCACCCGCAGCTCGTCGGGGTGGCGCCGTGGGTGTGGGTGAGGTGGCGCACGCAGGCCCGGAAGGTCTTCCAGTCGACGGCCACGTGGATCACGGTGATCACCACCGCCACCAGGCTCACCCACCAGTGGATGTCACCCCAGGTCTCCTTGGTCAGCCCCAGCAGCAGCTCCTGCTGACCGGCCCGGCGTCCGGTCGGGGCGACGTACAGCAAGATGCCGGTGAAGGTCGCCACCCCCCAGGTGGCGATGAGCGCGATCCCGATGGCCGCCCGCCACGACAGCTTCTGACCGCGTCGCGGACGGCGGCCCGGCGTACCGGCCCGCTCCTGCGCCGCGGCGGCGCGCGCCCGGGCCGCCTTCTCCCGCGCCCCGGTGCTGGTTGCCTGCTCGTTCATGGGTTCGACCTCCCTTGGCCCGCGCTCCCGCAGCGCTCGAAGGCGGGCAGGTGGTTGTCGAGCGACGCCGACCGCAGGCGCTGCATGACCAGCACGACGTCGGGATGGTCTGCCACCAGCGGCAGCAGCACGTCGTAGAGGGCGCCATCGGCCTGTTCGGCGGCGACCCCCAGCGCGCACGCGTCCTCGACCGTCGTCGGTGACGGGTCCCCGTCGGCGGTCACCCCGGCCACGTCGACCCCGTTGGCGGCGGCGACCTGCTCGAGCGCAGCCACGTGCTGCTGCTCGGACGAGATGATGTTCACGAACGGTCGCACCTCGCCCAAGGCGGCCACGACGTTCTGGTAGGTGGCGAGGGCGTGGTGCTCCTCGCGCACCGCACGCTCGAGCACGCTGGCGAGTGACGTCACCGACGTCGGCGGTGGGACCTCGGTCGCCACCGCCCCCGTGGCCGGCGGAGCCGCCGCTCGCTCCGACTCCGTGCCGCTGCAGGCTCCGGCCGCCAGGGCGATCACGACCGCGGCGACGAGCAGCGACCGTCGGCGCCGGGCTCGGGCGGGCAGGCGGCGTCGGGCCGGCCGGTCATCCGGCGCCATGGCGAGGGGTCGTCGCGACGTGGAAGGGCAGGTACAGCGGGCACCAGCCGACGGCGGCGGTGGCCACCATGACCACGGCCAGCACGGTCGCGACGATGCCCACCACCGATCCGAACCCGACGAGGTAGGCCACCACGAGCAGGATCGGCGCGATGACCAGCGCGCGGATCAACCGGTCGGTGGTTCCCATGTTCTGCGTCATGTCGCGACCTCCTCGTCGCCGTGCTCCAGGTCGAGGATGGACCCGCCACCGCATCCTCACCAGGGTCAACCGTCATACCGTGGGGGGTATATTCCCGACTGCTGCGCGCGCCTCGGCCGTCGGTGGCACCATGTGTCGAGCCGCACCGGGGGGCGCGGCTCGACAACGGGGGAGGTCGCATCGCATGCGCGTCGACGCCGTCCTGCAGGCCAAGGGGTCCTTCGTCGCCACCGTCGGCGACGACGCCAGGCTCCACGACGTCGCCCGGCTGCTGTGGGAGCACGGCATCGGCGCGCTGGTGGTGACGGGCGGCGAACGCCGTCTCGCCGGCATCGTGTCCGAGCGCGACATCACCCGCGCCGTGGCGACGCGCGGCGTCGAAGCGCTCGACCTGCCCGTCACCGACGTGATGACCGCCGAGGTCCGCACCTGCCGCCCCGACGACAGCGTCGACCTGCTGATGGCGATCATGACCAACGAACGGGTCCGCCACCTCCCCGTCGTCGACGACGCCGGCGCGCTGGCCGGCATCGTCAGCATCGGCGACGTGGTCAAGCACCGCCTCGGCGAGCTGCAGGCCGAGAACGGTGCCCTGCACGAGTACCTCTACTCGGGCCGCTGAGCCCGGGCGCGCTGGACGGCCCGGGTCGCGCCGGGCCGTCCGAACGCCGTGCGCTCGCGGGATCAGGCGGGGCCGTTCTCCACGCTCGTCACGTTGAACGAGGCGTCGAGCTTGACCGTCACCTCGGAGCCGTCGGCCTTGGTCATGTGGGCCTCGTAGGCGGCGCCCTCGGCGTCGGTCTCGACGCGGTCGATGGTGGCATCGGGCACCTTCGCCTTGGCGGCGTCGCTCACCTTGGTGGCGGTGTCACCGGTGAGCAGCTCCTCCGCGGTGCCGTTCTGGCCGACGTGACCGCCCTTGGTCTTGTCGAAGCCGGCGGGCGGACCCTGCGGCCGCTGGCCCTGCTGGCCCTGGGGGGCCTGCTGGGTGGGGTCGGTGCTCTGGGTCGGGTCGGCCGTCTGGGCCCGCACCGACGGCGCCCGGAACGACGGTCGAGCCGACGACGCCGCCTGGGGGGCGACGCTGGCGGAGGCCGCCGGCGCGCTGGTGGTCTGGGCGCCCGAGATCGCCGGGGCGGCGACGAAGGCGCCGAGGACGCCACCGGCCGCCAGGGCGGCGGAGACGGCGGCGACCTTGACGGTGTTCGAGGTGGGCATGGGTGGTCCCTTTCTGTCCGTGAGGGGGTGCACGGTCAGGTTCTCCCGTCGGGGTGAGAGCCGAGCCAGACGGGGTCAAGGATCCGGTGAGAACTGACAAGATGCGCCCCCATGGACCCCTGCAACGAGCTCGGCTTCTACGGGCTGGCCGGCCACACGGCCTCGCCGCGCGACCTCGTGGCCGACGTCGCCGACGCCGAGCGCCTCGGTCTGGGTGCGGCGTTCGTGTCCGAGCGCTTCAACACCAAGGAGGCCGGGGTGCTGTCGGGCGCGGTCGGCGCCACCAGCGAGCGCCTCGGCATCGCCACCGCGGCGACGAACACCAACACCCGCCACCCGATCATCACCGCCACCATGGCCGTGACCATGCACCGCCTGACCGACGGCCGGTTCGCCCTCGGGCTCGGGCGGGGCATCGACCTGCTCTTCGACGTGCTCGGGCTCCCCCACGTCACCATGGCCCAGCTCACCGACATGATCGGGTTGTACCGGCGGCTGTGGCGCGGCGAGGTGGTCCTCGGCCACGACGGCCCCGCCGGGCGCTACCCGATGCTCGCCCTCGACCGCTCCTACGACGAGGACATCCCGGTGCTCGTCACCGCCCTCGGCGAGCGCACCCTCGAGTGGGCGGGTGGCGTCGTCGACGCGGTGGTGCTGCACACGTTCTTCAGCGACGACACGCTGGCCCGCTCGGTCGCGGCGGTGCGCCGGGGAGCCGAGGCCGCCGGCCGTGACCCGTCGTCGGTGCGGGTGTGGTCGGTGCTCGCCACCGTCGGCGACCACCTCGACGAGGACGCCCGCCTGCGCAAGCTGGTCGGCCGGCTGGCCACCTACCTGCAGGGCTACGGGGACCTGCTCGTGCGGGTCAACGGGTGGGACCCGGCGATGCTGGAGGCCTTCCGCGCCGACGAGCTGGTGCGCACCTTCCCCGGCGCCCTCGACGCCGACGCCACTCCCGACCAGCTCGCCCACGTCGCCACGCTGCTGCCCGACGAGTGGCTGGCGGCGTCGGCCACCGGCAGTCCGCAGCGCTGTGCCCGCCGGGTGCTCGACCAGTTCGCAGCGGGCGCGGACGGCGTGATCCTGCACGGGGCGACGCCCGCCGAGCTGGCGCCGGTGCTCGAGGCCTACCGCACCGTGCGGCCGGCGGGCATGGACGCCTGGCCGGCCAACCCGGGTCGCCACCGGCCCTGACCGCCGTGGGAGACTGCCGGCCGTGACCGGCCCCGCGCTCACGGTGCGGCGGGTGCGCTTCGCGTACCCCGACGACCTCGACCCCATCTGGAACCGGCGGTTCCCGGAGTTCTCGGCGGCGGCCAACGGCATCTCCCTGCTGATGCCCTACGCCGAGCCCTACTTCGTGCACACGGCCCGCCGGGCCCTCGACGTCGTCGACGACGACGACCTGCGCGACCGGACCCTCGACTTCATGCGCCAGGAGGGCCAGCACCACCGCCAGCACCGCCAGCTCAACGACCGGCTGCTCGCCCGCTACCCGCGGCTCGAACGGCTCGAACGGCGCATCGAGCGCACCTACGGCTGGCTCGACCGGACCCGCAGCCTGCGCTTCAACGTGGCCTTCGCCGCCGGCTCGGAGTGCATCGCCTACTCGTTGGCCCGCTGGACCGAGAAGCACCTCGGTCGCCTCTTCGACGGCGCCGACCCGGTGGCGTCCACCCTCTACCTCTGGCACCTCGCCGAGGAGGTGGAGCACAAGGAGGCCGCCTTCGACGTGTTCGAGGCCGTCGACGGCTCGCGCCTGCGCTACGCGTGGGCCACCACCGTGTCCGTCGTGCTGCTCGCGTGGTTCGTGTGGCGCGCCGCGCTGGTCCAGCTCGCCGGCGAGGGTCGGGCCTGGTACCCGATCACCTGGTTCCGCCTGGCGCGCTGGTCGATGAGCCTGGCCTTCACTCTGCTACCGACCCTGGCGGTGTCGGCCCTCCCCGGTCATCACCCGCGCCGCTTCGCCGACCCCGTCTACCTGCCCCGCTGGCTCCAGCAGTACGACCCCGACACCGGGACGATCCCGGTGTGGCACGCCGAGCGCGCCGCCTAGCCCGGCGCCGCGCCGCCGGCGCTCGACCGCGGCGCTCAGCCGTGCTGCCAGAACCGTTGCTGGAGGGTGCGCGTCCCGTACATGGCGACGCCGTCGAGGGCGGCGACGTCCTCGGCGCTGAGCGCCCAGCCGAGGGCGCCGGCGTTGTCGATCGCCTGGCGGCGGTTCTTGGCGCCGGGGATGGGCACCGTGCCCTTGGCCATGAGCCAGGCCAGCGCCACCTGGGCGGGCGTCCGCCCACCGTGGGCGTCGCCGATGCGGCGCAGCTCGGCGACCACGACGTCGACCGCCTCCATGGGGTGGGCCGAGAAGCGCCGCTTCCCCGGTGGCGGGTCGGCCGCGCTGTACTTGCCGGTGAGCCGGCCCTGCCCGATCGGCGAGTAGGCGAGGGGCACGACGCCGAGCTCGGCGCAGGCGGCGAGCAGACCGGTGGTCTCGGGCCGGGTGCGCAGCAGGGAGTACTCGATCTGGTTCGTGGCCACCCGCAGGCCGTGGGCCCGCAGCTCGCGATCGATGGCCCGCAGCTCCTGCTCGTTGTAGTTGGACACGCCGACGGCTCGGATCAGGCCCTCCTGGTGCACGGCCGCCAGCGCCTCGGCGAACGCGCCGTGACCCCGGATGCTGATGGGCCCGTGGATCTGGTAGAGGTCGACGGCCTCGGTGCCGAGGCGCTCGAGCGACGCCTGCACGGCGTGGCGCAGGTCGTGGCGCAGGCGGACCCGCCACGGGAAGGGCAGGAACTTGGTGGCGATGACCACCCGGGACCGCCGGGCCTCGTCGGTGCCGCGCAGCAGCTCGCCGATGATGCGCTCGGACTCCCCCTTGCCGTACGCCTCGGCGGTGTCGAAGAACACGATCCCGGCGTCGAGGCAGGCGTCCCACGCCTCCTGGATGGACGAGCGGGTCAGCGCGGCGTCGTAGCCGCCCATCCCCCACGTCGCCGTGTCCCCCCACGCCCAGGTGCCCACGCCGAGGGGGCCGATGGCGACGTCGCTGCCCGCCAGCGGGCGCCGATCGTCGGCGGTGGGTGCGCTGGGCTCGGGCATGGCTCCTCCTGACGGGCGGGCGGACCTCGTGACGGTCGGCCGACCCCCACCCTGCCCCAGACGGGGGGCCGGCGCCCACTAGCGTGGCGGCCATGGAAGCGGCGCCCCCACCGGTCGCGTCCCCGGAAGCCGGCGCGCCCGCCCGGGCCTGGCGATGGATCCGGGCCCACCCGCTGGTGTCGGGTCTCGGCGCCGCCGTGCTGGTCGTGGTGCTGGTCGCCGGCAGCCTCGCCTGGTGGACGAGGCGACAGATCGAGGAGATCCCCACCTTCGACGAGGCCGCCCCGGGGGTGGTCGACCTCGCCACCGACGGCACCACCAGCACCACGACGCCGCTGCCGGGGGTCCCCGTCTCCGACGCGCCCGCACCGCCGGTGCCGCCCCCCGGCGAGCGCGCCATCACCTACCTGGTCTTCTCCACGGGATCGGACGGCCTGAGCAGCGCCGAGGCGCAGCGGCTGGAGATCCCGCCCGAGCGGGCGGCGATGGCCGACCGCCTCACCGACTCGATCATGCTCGTGGTGGTGCACCCCAAGACGCGTGAGGTCGCGGTCCTGTCGATCCCCCGCGACCTCTACCTGCCCAGCATCGGCGACCGGATCAACACCGTGTTCGTGCGCTCCGGCCCCCGAGCCCTGGCCGAGACGGTCGGACGGCTCACCGGCCTGCCCGTCGACCACATGGTGGCGGTGAACTTCACGGCCTTCGGCGAGCTGGCCGACGCCCTGGGCGGCGTCGACCTGTGGGTCGACGGGCCGGCGCGCGACCTCAACACCGGCTTCGAGGTGGAGGGCTCGGGCTGCGTGCACCTCGACGCCGCCAAGGCGCTCGCCTTCGCCCGGTCACGCCACTGGGAGGTGCGCACGGCGGCGGGCTGGGCACCGTCCACCGCCGACGACTTCGGCCGCATCCAGCGCCAGCAGCGCTTCCTGCGGGCGGCCGCCCGCAAGCTGGCCTCGCCCACCGGGCTGTTCGCCTTCGGCCCCCTGCTCGGCACCGCCCAGCGCACGCTCACCATCGACCGCGACCTCGATGTGGTGGCCAGCGCCAACCTCGCCCGCGAGCTGCTCGCCGACCCGGCGACCACCATCGCCACCTTCTCCTACCAGGGCACGCCCGGCTGGGCCGGGCCCGCCTCGGTGGTCTACGGCGACGCCGGCGCCAACGCCGGCACCCTGGCCGAGCTGCAGCGGGTCCTGCGCGGCGAGCCCCCCGCCCCCGCCGCCCCCGGCGACCCGGCCCCACCGGCGCTGCCGCCGCCGGCGGCCGGAAGCTGCTGAGCGGTCACGGCCGCGGCGCCGCCAACCGGTCCCGCAGCCACGCGGCGTCGGCCACCGCCGCGCCCCCGATGTCGTTGTTGAAGTAGGCGTAGACGTCGCAGCCCTCGTCGAGCCAGGCGGCCAGCCGCTGCGCCGGGCGCCAGAGCCGGCGCCCCGTGTCCCGCCCGGCGTAGGGCGCGCGGGGGGCCGCCGGGCCGTGGAACCGCACGTAGGCCCAGTCCGTCGTGCGCACCCACGGGTGGCCGGGGAGCAGGTCGTGCACGCACAGCGCCGCGCCGTGGCGCTCCAGCACGGCGAAGACGTCGTCGTGCAGCCACGACGGGTCCCGCACCTCCACCGCCCACCGCATGGTCACCGGCGCCAGGGCGAGGAAGGCCTCGAGCCGGGCCGGGTCGCGGTGCCAGTGCGGCGGCAGCTGCACGAGGTTGGGGCCGAGCGAGGAGCCGAGGCGCTCCACGCGGTCGAGGTGGTTGCCGAGCCACGTCTCGGGCAGCCGGAGCTTGCGGCGGTGGGTGGCGAACTGGCCGACCTTCACCGCGTAGCAGAACCCCGGCGGGGCCTGGCCAGCCCAGCGCGCCACGGTCTCGGGGGAGGGCAGTCGGTAGAAGGTGGCGTTCAGCTCCACGGTGTCGAAGCGCGTCGCGTAGTGGGCGAACCACGACCGGGCCGGCAGGCCCGGTGGGTAGACCACGCCGCGCCAGTCGCGGTAGTCCCAGCCGGAGCACCCGATCCGGGCCCGGCCTCGACCCTGCGGCGGTCCCCCGGCGCGACCCACCCCGGCATCGTACGATCGGGGCATGCGCATCGCCGTCGTGGGGGCCGGCTCGTGGGGCACGACCGTCGCGTCCCTGGCCGCCGAGCGCCACGACACCACGCTGTGGGCCCGCGAGCCCGAGGTGGTCGACGCCGTCACCGAGCGCGCCGAGAACACCATGTTCCTGCCCGACGTCGCCCTGCCCCCGTCGCTGCGGGCGACCGGTGACCTCGACGTGGCGGTCGCCGACGCCGACGTCGTGGTCATGGCCGTGCCCGCCCAGCACCTCCGCGGGGTCGCCGAGCGGCTCGCCCCGCTCCTCGACGCTCGCCGGGTGGTGGTGAGCCTGGCCAAGGGCATCGAGCGGGGCACGCTGCGACGCCCGAGCGAGGTCCTGCGCGACGTGCTCGACGGGGTGCCCGAGGCCCGCATCGGCGTGCTGTCGGGCCCCAACCTGGCCCGCGAGGTCAGCGCCGGCCAGCCCTCGGCGACGGTGGTGGCGATGGCCGACCACGACGCCGCCCGCGACGTGCAGGGGGCACTGCTCAGCGATCGCTTCCGCGTCTACACCAGCACCGACGTGGTGGGCTGCGAGATCGGTGGGGCGGTGAAGAACGTGATCGCCATCGCCGCGGGTGCCGCCGACGGGCTCGGCTTCGGGTGGAACGCCCGCGCCGCGCTCATCACCCGGGGGCTGGCCGAGCTGACCCGCCTCGGGGTGGCCCTCGGCGGCGATCCGCTCACCTTCCTCGGCCTCGCCGGCAACGGCGACCTGATCGCCACCTGCTCGAGCCCGCAGAGCCGCAACCGCCGCTTCGGCGTCGAGCTCGGCAACGGCCGCACCACCGACGAGATCCTCGGCGAGATGAAGATGGTGGCCGAGGGGGTGGCGTCGGCCCCGGCGGTGCTCGAGCTCGCCGCCGGCGTGGGGGTCGAGATGCCCATCGCCACCGAGGTGGCCGCCATGCTGCGGGGCGAGAAGTCCCCCGCCGACGTGGTCGCCGCCCTCATGCGCCGCGGCGCCACCTCCGAGCTGCACGACCTGCCCGCCCCGGCACCGGGGCGGGGCTGACCACCCCGGCGGTCGCTAGCTGACCTGCCAGGCCCGGTGGGGGAAGGCGCACCACATCTCGGGCTCGGCGTCGATGAGGATCGGGTGGCGACCCAGCTCGGAGACCATGGCCCGCCAGCAGTCCTCGTAGGCCCCCGACGCCAGCCGCTCGAGGTGGCGCCACGACTGGTCCGTGGCGTCCCACTCGACGCCGCGCTCCACGGCCCAGCTGTCGTCGCCGGCGAACCAGATGAGCTGCCAGGCCGACATGCGGCGCTCGACGGCGGACGGTCGGTCGTTGATCGATGCCGGCATCGTGTTCATGCGTAGCTCCCTCGCAGGACGCTCTCGTTGGAGTGGACCATGGACCCGTTGTCGGGCTGCACGGAGATGTCGACCGCCTTGTACCGGCCGACCAGGTCGTCGGGAAGGGTGTAGGTGGCCGTCCCCTTGTCGTGGGGCAGCACGCCCACCGGCAGCATCTGCCCCGAGTCGGGATCGAACAGCCAGACCTCGTAGAACGACCCCTGCGGCGGCGCCGGCAGCGACGACGTCGACACCGTCATCACCGAGCTCGGTCCGGCGTCGTCCATCTCGACGTAGCCGGACCCGGACGAGCCGCCCTCGGGCGCCAGCGCCACCCGCACCTCACCGGTGCCGCCCTGGGTGCGGTCGCGCACCACCGCCACCACCCCGGCGAGCACGACCACGACGGCCGCGGCCGCCGCCACCAGCAGCGGCGTCCGGCGCGACCGGCGACCGGGCAGCGCGGTGACGGTCGCACCGGTGCCGACCACGGATGGGGCGGCGGGCTCCTCGTCGGGGGCCACGCGCAGCGGGGGCGGGGTCTCGGGCTCGGTCAGCCCGGTGCGCTCGATGCGGTGGAGGGCCCCGAAGCCGGCGACCACCTCGACCAGCTCGGCCCGGCAGGCGGCGCAGGTCCGCAGGTGGGCGGTGACCGCGCCGACGCGGTCGAGGCCGAGCTCGCCGGCCACCAGGGCGGGCAGGTCGTCGGTCGGGTGGCGGGGTGGCTCACCGGGGACCGGGGCCAGCGACGGCGGCGTCACGAAGGGTCCTCCTGGGGCACGAGCACGCCGGCGAGGGCGCGCAGGCCGCGGAACGAGCGGGCCTTCACCGTCCCGAGCGGCACGCCGAGACGCTCGGCGATCTGGGACTGGCTGAGCCCGCCGAAGTAGGCGAGCACCAGCGCCTCGCGCTGGTCGTCGGGGAGCCCGGCCAGCGCGCCCCGGACGGTGACCGCATCGGCGAACTGGTCGGCGAAGGCCTCGGGCGAGGGCACCTCGTCGGGCACGTCGACGGCACGGTCGTCGGCGCGCCGACCGAGCTTGCGCAGGTGGTCGATGGCCCGCCGGCGGGCGATGCCGAGCAGCCAGGGCTCCAGCGGCCGGGCGGCGGCGTAGCGGTCCCGACTCCGCCACACGTCGAGGAAGGCCTGCTGCAGCGCGTCCTCGGCGTCGGCGGCGGGCACCAGCCGCTTCAGGTAGCCGAGGACCATCGGCGCGTGCACGGCGTAGCACTCCCGCCAGGCAGCCGGGTCGGTGGCCAGGCGGTCACCGAGGTCGAGGCGTCGCCCGCGGCCGCCAGCCGACGGCGACGGGCGCCGCCACCGGGCCGGTCGCCGCCATCCACACCACCGGCGGTGCCAGGGCGGGGGCCCGGCCCAGGCCAGCGGCAGGCCCCACGGTGGGCCGACCCGACCCGACCACGGCATCCTCATCCTCGGCGCACCTCCTCGATCGCCGCGCCGCCGGACCTCCGGCGGCTCCCTCGTCTCGTCCTTCGCTGGTCGGCGCCGATCGGTTGCCTCCGGGGTCGCGATCGTCGGCCGAGCCCGGGACTACCTTGCCCCGGATGGACCCACCTCGGCTCGCCCGTCGCGCCCGCGGGTTCGGGTCGACGATCTTCGCCGAGATGTCGGCGCTGGCCGTGGCCACCGGCTCGATCAACCTCGGGCAGGGCTTCCCCGACACCGACGGCCCCGACGAGCTCCTCGAGGCCGCCGTCGCCGCCATCCGCACCGGCCACAACCAGTACCCGCCGGGCATCGGCGCGCCCGAGCTGCGCCGAGCGGTCGCCGACCACCGCCGGCGCCGGTACGGCCTCGTCCACGACCCCGACACCGAGGTGCTGGTCACCGCCGGCGCCACCGAGGCCATCACCGCCGCCCTGCTGGCCCTGTGCGAGCCCGGCGACGAGGTGATCGCCTTCGAGCCCTTCTACGACTCGTACTCGGCGGCCATCGCGCTGGCCGGCGGCGTGCGCGTCGGCGTGACCCTGTCGCCACCCGACTTCCGACCCGACCTCGCCCGGTTCGCCGCCGCCATCGGGCCCCGCACCCGGCTCGTGCTCGTCAACTCGCCGCACAACCCGACGGGCGCGGTCTTCTCCCGCGACGAGCTGGCCGAGCTCGCCCGCCTGTGCGTCGAGCACGACCTCGTGGCGATCACCGACGAGGTCTACGAGCACCTGGTGTTCGACGGCGAGCACCTCCCTCGCCGGCTTCCCCGGCATGGCCGACCGCACCGTGTCGATCTCCTCGGCGGGCAAGACCTTCTCGGTGACGGGCTGGAAGATCGGCTGGGTGTGCGCCGCCGAGCCGCTCACCACTGCGGTGCGCACCGTCAAGCAGTTCCTCACCTACGTCAACGGTGCCCCGTTCCAGCCGGCGGTCGCCCAGGCCCTCGACCGAGCCGACGACCTCGTGCCGCCGCTGCTGGCCCGCCTGCGCGACGGGCGGGATCGGCTGTCCGCCGGTCTGGCCGAGGTGGGCTTCGAGGTCTTCCCCACCGCCGGCACCTACTTCGTCACCGCCGACGTGGCCCCCCTCGGCGAGACCGACGCCGCCGACGTCTGCCGTCGCCTCCCCCACGAGGTCGGCGTGGTCGCCATCCCGGCGTCGGCGTTCTACGCCGACCCGACCACCGCCCCGACCCTGGTGCGCTTCGCCTTCTGCAAGCGCCCCGAGGTCCTCGACGAGGCCGTGCGCCGCCTCAGGGCGCTCGCCCGCCCATGACCGAGCCGACGGCCGTGGCCGACCCCGCCCCGCTGACCCGCCGCTGGGGCTCGGTGGCCGGCATCGCCGGCGCCGTCGTGGTCGTGGCCCTCAGCTGGGCGCTGCTGGAGGCGAGCCCGGGACGGCTCTCCGACGCCGAGCGCACCGTGTTCTCGGCGGCGAACGCAGCGCCGGACGCCGTCGCCACGGCCCTGTGGCCGATCATGCAGCTGGGCACCTTCTGGGTGATCCCGGTGGTGGCCATGGTGGCGTGGCTGGTCTGGAACCGCCCGGCGCCCGCCCTCACCGCCGCCCTCGCCGGGCTGGCCGCGTGGGCCGCGGCCAAGCTGGGCAAGGTCGTCGTCGACCGGGGCCGCCCGTCGGCGTTCGTCGACGCAACCGTGCGGGAGGCCGGCCTCAGCGACTTCGGCTTCCCCTCCGGCCACGCCGCGGTCGCCTTCGCCCTGGCCACCGCGCTGGCCCCCTGGCTCGGACCCCGGTGGCGCTACGTCGGCTACGCGCTGGCCTCGGTCGTGGCCGTGGCCCGCCTCGTCGTCGGCGCCCACCTGCCGCTCGACGTCGTGGCCGGTGCAGCCATCGGCGTGGGCGTCGGGCTCGCCGCCCGCCTGGTGGTCGGCGTGCCCGACGCCCGCTCCTGAGCGGCTCGGTCAGTCGAGGCCGAGGCGCCGGCCCAGCGCGGCCCGGTCGGCCGGGGCGAGCACGGAGCCGGTGAGGCGCCAGATGCCCTCGAACACCTCCGGCGGTGCGCCGGCCTGCATGCCCCCGAGCAGCTCGGCCCGGTCGTCGACGTCCATGGCCGGCAGCATGAAGGCCAGCGAGCGGGCCATGTCGGCGGGCGGGATGCTCGACACGCTGGCCTGGTTGATGGCGGCGCACGCCTCGGGGCCCACCGCGGCCTGCAGGGCCGGCATCACCACCCGCTCCTCGACGTCCTGGTGGGCCAGGTACTCCCCGGTGAAGGTGGACAGCTCGAGGTAGAGGCGGTGCACGGCGTCACGGCGATCGACCTCGGCGGCGGCGACCGCCTCGTCGGCGAGGACCACGAGCTGGTCCATGCGACCCTCGATGACGGCGTGCTGGCCGGCGATCTGGTCGGCCATCGCCGGCAGCTCGGCCTCGAGCGACGGCTGGATGGCGGTGTCCTCGTGCTCGGCGTGCTGCACCAGCACGTCCACGACGTCGCGGACCTGGTCGGCCAGGGCGGCCCGGCCGGCGGCATCGGCGGGGTCGAGCCGGCCGGCCTCGAGGGTCACGGCGAACAGCTCGCTGCGCAGTCCCTTGTGGATGTCCCGGTACAGGTCGACCACGACGGGCTGGAACGGGCGCAGCTCGGGGATCACGGGGGCGGGCGGGGTGATGGTCATCGCTGGTTCCTTCGGATCGGTGCGGTCCGGCGCTGCGGGCCGCGTTCGTTGTGTCGGGTCCGATCCTGCGGGATCCCCCGCGCCGCCGCTGCTGAAAGGCTCCTCAACCGATGCTAAGAAACCGCTACACGACCGCCGGGGAGGGGCGATTCGCCGTGCTGGATGCCGAGACGGTGGAGCTGCTGCACTCGGGCTGCGCGCTCGTGGTCGGCGCCGCCACGCCCGACGGCGAGCCCTACGCCGCCCGGGCGTGGGGGCTCGAGCTGCTCGGCGGCGGCGAGCGTGGCCGTCTCCTGCTCGACGCCGACGACGCCCGGGCCCGCGAGCTGCTGGGTCCGGGCGCCCAGATCGCCGTCACCGGCGTCGACGTGCCGACGCTGCGCGGCGTCCAGCTCAAGGGGACGACGGTCGGCTTCGAGCCGGTGTCGACGGCGGACCCGGCCCGCTTCGAGCGCTACACCGAGGAGTTCATCGACGACGTGGTGCGCACCGAGGGCACGCCGCGCCACCTCCTCGAGCGGCTGGTGCCCGTCGAGCTGACCGTCTGCGTCTTCGACGTCGCCGAGCACTTCGACCAGACGCCCGGCCCCTCCGCCGGTGCCTCGCTGGGAGCCCTTCGATGAGCGACCCGGCCGACCAGGCCGACCTCACCCTCGAGGACCTGCACCTGTGCTTCGAGGGTGCGGTGCCGGCGGTGATCGCCACCGTCGCCGCCGACGGCACCCCGAACGTCACCTACCTGTCCAAGGTGCGGATGGTCGACCGCGAGCGGGTGGCGCTGTCCAACCAGTTCTTCTCCAAGACGACCCGGAACCTGGCGGAGAACCCGCGGGCCAGCGTCCTGCTGATCGACCCCGTCAACTACGACGAGTACCGGGTCTCGCTCGTGTACGAGCGGACGGAGCGCCGGGGCCCGCTGTTCGACCGGCTGCGCGACGACATCGAGGTGGTGGCCGCCTTCTCGGGCATGGAGGACGTCTTCCGCCTGCGCGCCGCCGACATCTACCGCGTGACCCGGATCGAACCGCTGCCCGTCGCCGCCGAGGTCCGGGGCCTCGTGCCCCCGCCCGCCGAGCGTCCGGCGCCCACAGGGCTCGGGCCGGCCGGCACCACGGCCCTGGCCGAGCTCACGGCCCGCATCAGCCGCTGCACCGACCTCGACACCCTCGTGACCGTCACCGTCGACGGGCTCGCGGCCGTCGCCGGCTACGAGCACTGCCTGCTGCTGCTCGCCGACGAGCAGGGCCGCTCCCTGTACACCATCGCCAGCCACGGCTACCCCACCGAGGGCGTCGGCTCCGAGGTCCCCCTGGGCGAGGGCGTGATCGGCCTGGCGGCCACCCGCTGCGTGCCCATCCGCGTCGGTGGGGTCCGCCAGCTCGCCAAGTACTCCCGCCGGGTGCGCGACTCGTTCGAGGACGAGGGCGAGATCGGGCCCGGCCACGAGATCCCGGTGCCGGGCCTGCCCGAGGCCAACAGCCAGATCGCCGTGCCGGCGGTCGCCTTCGGCGCACTCGTCGGCGTCTTGATGGTCGAGAGCCCGGCCATGGTCGCCTTCACCGAGGCCGACGAGGCGCTGCTGGTGGTCGTGGCGTCGCTGGTGGCCAACGCCATCCAGGCCGAACGGGCCCGCGAGACCGCCACCGGCCCCACCCCGACGGCGCTCGGGATGGCGTCGAGCGCACCGGCGCCGGCCGATGATCCGGCGGCGGCGCCGGCCACCAGGGTGCGGTTCTTCGAGGTCGACGGCTCGACGTTCCTCGACGGCGACTACCTCATCAAGGGCGTGGCCGGCCGGATCCTGTGGTCGCTGCTCGACCAGCACACGCGAGGGCCGCGTCGACTTCACCAACAAGGAGGTGCGGCTCGACCCGCGCCTCGAGCTGCCCGAGTACCGCGACAACCTCGAGAGCCGCCTGATCCTGCTCAAGCGCCGCCTCGAGGAGCGCGACGCTCCCGTCCGCCTCGTCAAGACCGGGCGGGGCCGGTTCCGCCTCGACGTCCACGGACCGCTGCACCTCGAGGCCGTCCCGGCCCCCGTCTGACCGATCCGAACGACCGCCACGACCGCCACGACCGACCAGGAGCACCGATCCCCATGGCCATCGACTTCACCCTCGCCCCCGAGCACGAGGAGATCCGCCTCCGCGTGCGCGACTTCATCCAGGGGACGGTGATCCCGGCGATGAAGGACTTCGACGACGAGGAGAAGGTGCTCTCCCGCAACGAGTACATCCTCACCATCCTCGACCTGCGCGAGCAGGCCAAGGCACGGGGCCTGTGGTTGCCCCACATGCCAGCGGAGTGGGGTGGCATGGGCCTCGGCCACGTCGAGCTGGCCATGGTGCAGGCCGAGGCGGGCAAGACGCGGCTCGGACCGTGGATCCTCAACTGCATGGCCCCCGACGAGGGCAACATGCACACGCTGTTGCACTGGGGCACCGACGAGCAGAAGGACGACTACCTCCGGCGCCTGTGCGACGGCACGGCCATGTCGTGCTTCGCCATGACCGAGCCCGAGGTGGCCGGCTCCGACCCCACGCTGATCCGCACCAACGCCGTGCAAGACGGCGAGGAGTGGATCATCAACGGGCACAAGTGGTTCATCTCCAACGCCCGGCGCGCCCAGTTCGCCATCCTCATCGCCCGCACCGAGCTCGACGTGCCGGAGGGGTCACGGGGCGCCACCACCGCCTTCCTCGTCGACCTGCCCGCCGACGGCTGGAACGACGTGCGCGAGGTGGAGACCATGCACGGCTCGACCGGGCACAGCGAGATCGTCATCGAGGACCTGCGGGTGCACGAGTCGAAGATCCTCGGTGGGCGGGGCAACGGCCACCGCCTCGGCCAGGCCCGGCTGGGGCCGGCGCGGCTGGCCCACTGCATGCGCTGGATCGCCCAGGCGGAGACCGCCCTCGACATGATGGTGGACCGGGCCCTGCACCGGTACAGCCACGGCTCGCTGCTGGCCGAGAAGCAGGGCATCCAGTGGCTGATCGCCGACTCGGCCATGGAGCTGTACCAGTGCAAGCTGATGGTCCTGCACGCCGCCTTCAAGATCGACCGGGGCGAGGACTTCAAGACCGAGGTCTCGATGGCGAAGCACTTCGTCGCCAACTCGCTGTGGCGCATCATCGACCGGGCGATCCAGGTCCACGGCGCCCTCGGGTACTCCACCGACACCCCGCTGGCCAACATGCTCCAGCACGCCCGCTGGTCGCGCTTCGCCGACGGCGCCGACGAGATCCACCAGATGCGCATCGCCGAGCGCACCATCGCCGCCTACAAGGACCACGGCTCGACGCGGTCGGCCACCGGCGACCTGCCGCTGTAGGCGCCGCTACGGCGCCGGATCGCCCAGCACCGCCGCCAGGGTGCGGGCGCCGACCGAGGCGATCACCGGGTCGTCGGCCGACGAGGCGAGGCAGGCGACGGCGTGGTTGAGCGCCCACCCCCGCCCGGGACCAGGTGGCGTCGTCGGGCCCGCCCGTGGCGTGGCGGAACCGCTCCCGTGGGGCCGGATCGAACAGCATCCAGCCGGCGGCCAGGTCGGTGGCCGGGTCGCCGCCGGTCAGGTCACCGAAGTCGAGCACCGCGACGACCTGGCCCCCGTCGACGAGCAGGTTGGCCGGGTGCAGGTCGCCGTGCAGGAAGACCGGCGGCCCCGACCATGCCGGCGCGGCCAGCGCGGCCTCCCAGCGGGCCAGCACGGCGACGGCGTCGACGGCGTCGCCGAGCGCCACGACCCGGGACCGCAGCGCCTCGTCGCGCTCGACGAGCGGCCCGCCCCGGTACGGGTTGGGGGGCAGGCCGTCGGCCGGGCATCCGTGCAGGGCGTGCACGAACCCGCCGAGGGCGTCGGCGGCGGCGACCGGATCGGCAGGTGGCACCAGGGCCGCCGGTTCGCCGGGCAGCCACGGCACCACGCTCCACGCCCAGGGGTAGCCGGCGGCGGGACGTCCGAGGTGCACCGGCGCCGGCACCGCCAGCGGCAGCTCGGGCGCGACCAGCGGGAGCCAGCGCTGCTCGTGCTCGACCAGCGGTGCGGCCAGCGCCCGGCGGGGCAGGCGCACGACCAGGTCGTCACCGAGCCGGTACGAGACGTTGTCCCAGCCCGACGCCAGCGCCCGCAGGGGTCGATCGGCCAGGTCCGGGCGCTGGTCGGCGAGCAGCGCCCGGACCAGCGCTGTGGTCACCTCGACCTCGGACGGGGGACGGTTGCCGGCCGGCACCCTCGCGACGGTACCGGCCGCCGCTCGACCTTCGACCCTGGCACCGGCACGCCGGGCGCCGGACGATCGAGCCATGACCGGCGTGCGCCTTGTCGTGCGTGCTGCGGTGGCCGCCCTCCTCGTGGCTGCGACGATCGTCGCAGCGACGCCGCTCGTCGCGACGCCGTCTGGTGCCCAGACGGTGGCGTCGCCACCGCCGACGACCGCGACCGCACCGGTCGTGGTGGAGCTGTACTGGGGCGACGGGTGCCCGCACTGCGCCGCCGAGAAGGTGGCGCTGGCCGAGCTGGCGCAGGAGTTCCCCGAGCTGCAGATCCAGGACTACGAGGTCTGGTACGACGCTGCCAACCGGGCCCGCTTCGTCGCCCGGGCCGACGCCGCCGGGATCGAGGCGGGCGCCGTGCCCACCACGTTCCTCGGTGACCGGGTGTGGGTGGGCTTCGACGCCCGGGTCGAGGCCCAGCTGCGGGCGGAGCTGCAGGCTCGACGCGCCACCGCGGCCGACCCCGCGGCCCCGGCCGACGCCACCGCCGAGCCGTCCGAGACGGTCGAGGTGCCGATCCTGGGCGGCGTCGACGTGCGCCACACCTCGTTGCTGGCGGCCACGCTCGCCATCGGCTTCGTCGACGGCGTCAACCCGTGCTCGCTGTGGGCGCTGACGATGCTGCTGGCGATCGTCGTCCACCAGTCGTCGCGCCGACGGGTCGCCGCGGTGGGTGGCGTGTTCCTCGGCGTCACCACCGTGCTGTACGGCCTGTACGTCGTCGGCCTCTACAGCGTCTTGACGTTCACCGCCTACCTGACGTGGATCCGCGCCGGGGTCGCCGTCGTCGCCCTCGTGCTCGGCCTGGTCAACCTCAAGGACGCCCTCGGCCTCGACTGGGGGCCCTCGCTGCACATCGCCGACTCGTCGAAGCCGGCGCTGTACCGGCGCATGCGCGACGCCTCCCGCGCCGGGTCACCGCTGGCGATCCTGGCCGCCACCGCCCTGCTAGCCGTCGGCGTCTCGCTGCTGGAGACCCCCTGCACCCTCGGTCTCCCGCTGCTGTGGACGAGCCTGCTCGTCGAACAGGACGTGGGCGGGCTGGCCGCCGCCGGCCTGTTCGTCGTGTACATGGCGGTGTTCCTGGCCGACGAGCTGCTGGTGTTCGTCGTGGCGGTGACGACGCTGCGGGTCACCAAGCTCCAAGAGCACCACGGTCGGCTCCTCGAGCTGATCGGCGGCTCGCTGATGGTGACGCTCGCCGTCGTCCTGCTCGTCGCCCCCGGTCTGCTCGAGTCGGTCGGCGGCGCGGCGCTGGTGCTCGCCCTGGCCGCCGTCCTGGGCCTCGCCGTGCACGCCCTCGCGCGGCGGCGTGGTGTCGGCGCCCCGCCCGGCGGGTCGGGTCAGACCACGTCGACCTCGACGTCGAGCAGGGAGATGGCCATGGCCGGGCAGGCGGTGGCCCCGAAGCGGGCGTCGCGCTCGAGCTCGGGCGGGACCTCCAGCAGGTGGAGGTCGAGGTAGCCCTCGTCGTCGAGGTGGTACACGCTCGGGGCGAAGCGGCGACACACGCCGTGGGCCTCGCACAGGGCCCGGTGGACCTTGATCCTCATGGCGCGCCCCTCACGACACGGCCGCCTCGAGCTCGAGCACCATCGGGAACAGCACGTTGTTCTCCTTGTGGACGTGCAGGTGGGTGTCGGCCTCGAGGTCGGCCAGACCCTCGTACAGCGCCCGGTAGCTGGCGCAGGCGTCGTCGGGCGGTGCGTACCCGCCGGTCAGCGTGCGCATCCGGTGCAGCAGCTCGCCGGCCCGGTCGTGCTCGACGAGCATCACCGAGATCGGGTTGCGCAGGGTGCCGCAGTGGAACGACGGCGCCACGTCGGCGGTGGCCAGCTCGCGGATCATGGGGAACAGCACCACCTCCTCCTTGCGCAGGTGGGGCTCGAGGTCGGCCCGCAGCTCGGTGAGCGTGGCGTCGACGTCGACCAGCTCGGGGTGACGGTCGCCGTGGACGTCGCGCACCTTCTCCGACAGCGCGGCGAGGCGGGGCAGCTCGGCATCGAGGGGCCGGTGGTGCACGGCCTCGCGGTGGTCGACCAGCTCGGCGGGTCCGAGACCGACCCACGGCGCCGGTCGGTCCGGCGCAGCCGCATCGGCGTCGCGCAGCAGCGCCACCACCTCGTGGGCGTCGAGGCCGGCGGCGGCACAGGCGTCGCCGAGCGAACGGCGGCCGCCGCAGCAGTAGTCGAGGCCGAGCCGCTCGAGCTCGCGGGCCACGGCGGGATGCTCGTCGACGAGGGCGGCGAGGGTGACGTCGGTGGCGATGGTGGTCACGGCGAGGCTCCTCCTGGAGGCGTCACGGGGCCAGGATCCCGAGCGCGGTGGTGACGACGACGGTCAGGCCCAGCACGACCTGCTGGGCGCCGAGCAGGGCTGCCCGTGGCGGCCGCGTCCGGGCGAGGCCGACCTGCACGACGGCCAGCAGGCCGACGACGATCGGGGCGGCGGGCGGCAACCAGCCGACCGCCCACCCACCGATGGCCAACGCGACGGCGAGCGCCTGGGCGAGGTCGCAGGCCCAGCGCCGGTGCGGCTGCGCCTTGGCGCGGGCCAGCTGGAGCCGCACGAAGGGCACCGACGCCACCGCTCGGGCCGCGACCACGAGCCACACCCCGGCGGCCGTGGCGACGTCGCCGCCGCCGGCCAGCACGATGGCGGCCGCCACCGAGCCGATCCCGACGGTGCCGGCCAGCTCGGGCACCAGCCGACGGCCGCGGCTGCGGGCGTCGAACCACAGCTCGACCGCCACCAGCGGCACGGCGAGCGCGAGCGGCCCCCAGAAGGTCGCCTCCGACAGCAGCCAGGCGCCGAGCACCAGCGCCAGCACCAGCGCCAGCTCGGCGGCGGCGATGCGGGTGGCCAGCCGCGTGCGGTCGAGGTGCCGACCGCGACGGCGGTCGACCAGCGCCAGCTTGAGCGGCGTGCGGGCCACGAGCACGACCAGGGCAGCCGCTCCGAGGAGGGCCCCCGACGCCGACGGCTCGACCAGCAGGCCGAGCAGCACCGGCTCGAGGGTGAGGCCCCAGCCACCGTGCTCGGCCGGGATCGCCACCGCCCGCCAGGCGGCCGCGCCTGTGGGACGGGGGCGGCGAGGGCGGTCACGGCACCGGCTCGCGCACCGGGACCCGGTCCAGCGAGGTGGCGGCCAGCTCGTCGAGGAGCGCGGCCCGGGCCCGCGACCAGGCGTCGTGCAGCGCACAGGGGCTCGTCGCCGCGCAGGGCCGGCCCTCGACCACGCAGCGGCCCACGTCGGTCGGCCCGTCGACCGCCTCGACGACGTCGAGCACCGTGACCGAGCCCAGTGCCACGGTGGAGATGTAGCCGCCCCGGGGCCCCGGCTCCGATCGCACCCATCCCCGCTCCACCAGCGGGGCCAGGACCTGGGGCACGAAGCCGCTGGTGGTGTCGAGCGCCTCGGCGAGCTCGCCGGCCTTGCGCCGCGCCCGGGAGCGGCCGAGTAGCACCAGCGCCTGCACCGCCAGGTCGGCCCGGCGGGTCACCTCCAATCTCATAGTGACCCACTATAGGTTCCGCCGGCCGGCGGCGGGCGCGGTGGCTACAGCGGGAGCCCGTAGCCGGTGCAGCTCGCCCGGAACCCCGGCTGGTTCGGCCCCAGCTGGTTCAGCACGTTCTGCAGCACCGGGCCGTCGGCGAACATCCCGACGTGGCCCACCCAGTCACCCGGGCACTGGTCCTGGATCAAGATGTTGGTGACGTTGGGTCCCTGCAGGAAGGCGTTGGTGTACGGCGTCACCACCAGATCGTGCTTGGTCTGGATGACGACGTAGCGCGGCCCTGCCACCGTGTCGCCGCCGGCGAACAGCGTCTTCTGGAACGCCGAGCCCGCCTCCTGCTGGGCCAGGCCGGGGACGCCGAAGCCCCACAGCAGCGAGTTCACGAAGCCGAGCAGGTTGAGGTTCGACCCGAGGGTGACGATCCCGCTCAGCGTCGTGCCGTGGTTGCTCGGCGACAGGCCGACGAAGGTGTGCACCTTGGCGGCGCCCCCCAGGAACTTGATGTAGTAGGCGGGCATCATCCCGCCCTGGGAGTGGCCGACCACGTCCACCTTCGGCGCACCGGTGGTGGCGAGCACCTTGTCGACGAAGCCCTGCATCGTCCTCGCCGACGCCGAGATCTCCCCGAGGCCGCCGACCCGGCCCAACGAGAGCCAGGTCATGCCGTAGTTGAAGGCGAACACGCAGTAGCCGGCGTTGGCCAGCATGGGCGACAGCGCCGCCCAGTTGGCACCCAGGTTGACGCCGGTGGCGTGCACCAGCACGACCGGGTACGGGTGCGCCGGGCTCGGCCGGCACGACCAGTTGTTGGCGCCGGCCACCGCGTTGGGCGACAGCAGGAAGTTGGCGACGGCCTTGGTGACGCCACCCACCGGGTAGGTGGTGGCGTCGGCCGGCGTCGAGCCGCCGGCGAACAGCGCCAGGGCGCAGGCGACCGCGGCGACGATCGACAGCACCGAGCGGCGCGTCCGCCGCGTGGGCCGGCGGCGGGCGGGCGGTGCCGCCACCTCCGCGGCCGGAAAGGTGAACAGGC
This sequence comes from Acidimicrobiales bacterium, assembly GCA_041394145.1. Classification (GTDB taxonomy): domain Bacteria; phylum Actinomycetota; class Acidimicrobiia; order Acidimicrobiales; family Acidimicrobilacustridaceae; genus JAWKIW01. The sequence continues at coordinate 84,745 of JAWKIW010000009.1, read as the reverse complement.
TCGAGCCCTCGTGCATCGTTCGCTCCCCCTCGGATGCCCCCAGGCTGTGACAACCACCACAGCCAGACCGCAGTATGCGGTCGTGGCGCCGCCGGCTGTAGATGGACGCCGTCACCTTCGGACCATGACCATCGTCATGGTCCGGGCCTCAGGCCGGCCGTTTCGCCACTCTGTCCGGTTCTTCCACCACTTCTCGTGGTCGGGGGACCGAGACGGTGAACACGGTGCGGTCGTCGACCCGGTCGTGGCGCAGGTCGCCACCGAGCTCGCCGACCAATGCGTCGGCGATGGCGAGCCCCATCCCCGTCCCGTCGGGCTTGGTCGTGAAGAACGGCTCGAAGGCGTGGACGGCGTCGGCCGGCGAGAGCCCGGCGCCGTCGTCGAGCACCCTGACCGTCGTGGCCTCCGCCGCGCCGTCCGCCGCGCCCAGCGCCACCACCACCTGCGAGGTGGCGGCGTCGATGGCGTTGTCCACCAGGTTGAAGACCACGTCGACCAGCGCCGGCGACGCCGGACCGGCCGCGGCGGCCGGGTCGTCGACCTGCATCGACAGGCGCACGCCCTCCCGCTCGGCCTCCGTCGCGAGCTGGTCGCACACCTCGGCCACCACCTCGGCCAGCGACGCACGCCGATCGGTCTCGGTGGCCGCGATCCCCCGTCCGCCCTCGCCCCGCCCCTCGCCGTCGCCCTCGTGGAGCACGTCGGAGGCCAGCATGCGGCTGAGGCGATCCTTGGCGGCGGTCAGCTCGTCGAGCTCGCGGCCGACCGCGTCGAGGTCGACCGGGCGGCCGTGGCCGGTGCCCAGCAGCCCGCGCAGGCGGTGGATGCTCCAGCCCATGAGCCCGACCTGGTGGCGGGACTGGTGGACCAGCCGGGCCGAGACCTCGCCGATCGCCGCCAGCCGCTGCTTGGCCAGCGTCGCGGCGCAGGTCCTGGGCCAGCACCCGGCGGTGCCGGTCGAGGGCGGTGGCCCCGTAGAGGGGGAAGCACCACAGCAGGATGAGCAGCGACGGCCACGGGCTCGACGGCTGGTACATGGCCACCGACGCCACGACCAGCGGGAAGCCGCCCATGAGGGGCAGCACGTAGGGCACCGACAGGCTGTCGAACGGGTCGAGCCCACGGGGGATGAGCGGTCCCGTCACCCGGCGGGCGGCCAGGACCACCACCGTCATGGTGCCGAGCCAGGCGGTCGTCACCGACACCAGCGCGGCGAGCACCGCTCCGGTGGAGTCCAGCGTCGCCGGGTAGGAGCGGCCGAACACGCCCACGTACACGCCGCCGCCGACGACGAACCCGACGCTGCAGGCCGCGGCGGTGACCACCAGCCAGCCCAGCGACCACGCGGCCGATGGCAGGTCGGCGCGCGTGCGGTTGCGGGGCAGGCGCGCCCAGGCGACCCGCGCCGGCACGGCCACCACCACGGCCCCCCACACCAGCACGAGGCACAGCGGCCCGAACAGCGACGCCGCCACCGCGGTGGCGATGGCGAGGATGGGGTAGTCCTCGCGCCGCTCGGTGCGGATGGGCAGGGCGGCGCCGGCGGCGGTGACGGCGAACACGCCCCACACGAAGGCGATCGGCTCGGGCCAGGTCACGGCGCGACCTCAGCGGCGCATCTCGTGGCGCACCAGCAGCACGGCGAGCTTGGTGCGGTCGCCGACGCCCATGACCTCGAGGACCCGGGTCACGTAGTTCTTCACCGTGCCCTCGCTGATGCACAGCTCGTCGGCGATCTCGCGGTTGGAGCGTCCGTCGGCGATCAGCGCCACCACCTCGCGCTGGCGGGGCGACAGCGAGGCCAGCGCCTCGTCGAAGGCGCGCTCGTCGGGGTCGCGGCGCAGCGACTCGGCCAGGCGCAGCGCCATGTCGCCGCTCAGCGCCGTCTTGCCCTCGGCGGCCCGTCGCACCAGTCGCAGCAGCTCCGTCGGCTCGGCGTCCTTGCGGATGTAGCCGAGGGCACCGTCCTGCATGGCCCGCCGCACGAGGGCGGGCTGGTCGTGGGCGCTGAGCATCACCACGGGGGCCCGGGTCGCCAGCTCCGAGACCACGGCGTCACCGTCACCATCGGGCAGGTCGACGTCGAGCAGCACCAGGTCGGCGGGGGCGTCGGCGAGGTGGCGGCGCAGCTCGGCGAGGGACCCCGCCTGGGCGACGACCTCCAGGTCGGGCTCGGCCTCCAGCGCGGCCACCAGCCCCCCGCGGAACACGGGGTGGTCGTCGCACACGAGGATCCGAGTGGCCATCCGCGCCTCCCCCTGTCGGCCGCCGGTCCGGTCCGACAGGATGCCACACGGCGCGCGCCAAGATGCAGGGGTGAGCAGCCCGCTGCGCCTCGAGTTCGTCACGTCGGCGACCCGCCACGCCGACCTGCCCGCCACCGACGCCGAGGTGGCACTCGTCGGCCGGTCGAACGTGGGCAAGTCCTCGCTGCTCAACGCCCTCGCCAACCGTCACCAGCTCGCCCACACGTCGAAGACGCCCGGTCGCACCCGACTGCTCAACTGCTACCGCCTCGACGGCGCCACCCTCGTCGACTGCCCCGGCTACGGCTACGCCAAGGCGTCCAAGGCCGATCGGGCGGCGTGGGGCACGATGATCGAGCGCTACCTGCTCGAGCGCGACGGGCTGCGCATGGTCCTGGTCCTCGTCGACGGCGAGATCGGGCCGACGGCATTGGACGAGTCCATGCTGGCGTGGCTCCGCCACCATGGCGTGCCCTTCACCATCGTCGCCACCAAGCACGACAAGGTGCGCTCCGCGAAGCGCGAGAAGCGCAAGCGCGAGCTCGCCGCCGGCTGCGGCGTCGAGCGGCGCGACGTGGTGTGGGTGAGCGCCGTCTCCGGCGTGAACCTCGACCACCTGCGCACCCTCGTGCGGGACTGGCTGGCGCCATGACGCGTGGCGGCCCCCTGCCCGCTCAGGAGCACGGGGGCCGTCGGTCCCTTCGGGGGACATCCGTTGCCGCCTCACCGGCGTGTCCGCCGGACTCTCGGTGGTCGCTGCCAGTCTCACCCTCGCCGCGCCGCAGGACCAGGGCCGGAGGTCCCTCCTGCCGGCGCGCCGGTGACGTCGGTCAGGCGGCGTCGGCGTCGAGTTGGCCGGCGGTGTCGGTGGCGTGCTGGTCGGCGGTCATCCAGGCCGTGAGCAGGACGTCGCGGGCGTAGAAGGTCAACGGTTCGGCGGTGCCGGTGAGCCGCTCACCCGGTGGCGGCGGGGCCGGCGGTGGCCCGACCGGTGGGTCGGGGGGTTCCACCGTGGTGCCGTCGGGTTGCACGATCACCAGGACACGTCGACCGCGGCGGTGCTCCCATCTGGTGGACCAGCCTCTGCGGTGCACCCCGAAGTGGTGGTGCTCGCACAGCAGGACCAGGTTGTCGAGCGCGGTGGGGCCCACCGGGTGGGGGGTGACGTGGTGGGCGATCAGGCGGACCCGGCGCCCACACCCCGGGTACCGACAGGTCTTGTCGCGGTCGTGCAACGCCACCAGCTGGGCCGGCGTGGCGAACCGCGCCGGAGACGTCGTGGCGACTGCCACCCCGTCGCGCTCCACCAACGCCGCGATCCCCGCGTCGCACACCAGCCGCCGCGCCGTCGCCGGATCCAAGCTGCACGCCCCGGCCAGACACGCCTCCCCCACGCCTTCGTCGTCGTGGTCGGGGTGCAGCACCGTCTCGTCGACCCGCACGATGGCCTGGAACCGCTGGGGCAGCACGTTCGGTGCCGTGCAACGGCCGGCCAGGTGGTCCTGGGCCAAGGCGATGAGCGCATCGAGCCGGGACATCCGCTCGCCACCACCGTCGTCGTGGCCGGCGGTGGCTTCCTGGTCGGCCTCCAGCACGGAGCGGATCGCCGCGTCGAGCTGGGCGCCCTGGTCCGCACGGGCTCGCAGTCGCCCGTCGTACCTGCCGTGATCGTCGAAGAACGACTCGAAGTAGGTCTCGTCAGGGTCGCGCAGCGTCGCCTTCGGCTGCACCGCCTTGTACTCGGCCACCAGCTTCGCCAGCTGCGGCCCCGTCGCCGCCTCCGCGGTCTCCAACAGCACCGCCTCGTTGGCCGGCGTCGCCACCCGCACCAACGCCGCCGCCACCCCCTCCGAGATCGCCCCGGACGCGAACGCCGCCGACAGCCCCGGCAGCTCCGGAAGACGGCGGGCCAAGGTGATCTGACGGCGCGCCTCACCGGTGGTCAGCCCCGCCGTCCACGCCAACCACGCGGAGGACGACATCGTGTCGGTCACCCCCAGCGCGTCGATCGTCGACACCAGCTGCACCGACCGCGCCTGCAGCTGCGCGATCTGGGACTGCACGTCGCGCAGCTCCCGGGCCAGCCGCGCCAGCTCCACCTCCTCAGGAGGTGCGGGGATCACCACCACGACCTCACCACCTCACCAGGAGGCACGGACCACGACAAGAGAAGAACACATGTACGATACTAGGCCCATGAACAGGCAGGATCAATGCCGAACGACTGTGATCCTCGACACGCCGGACTCCCGTCGTCGGCGGCCACCGCCGCGAGGCCCGGAACGGGCTTGACCTTGACGCAACGTCAACGCTGCATCCTCGACGGTGGCTCCCGGGCCGCAGCTCGGGTGACCGCCTCGCGCGAGGAGGTGAGCGATGGGCACGGAACGATCGGGCGGTCGGAGGCGGGGCGTCGGGGTACCCGAGCAGGCGACGAGCGGCGATCGATCGGTGCCGTTGGCAACGACCCCGGGGTCGGCGATCAGCGTGCGGGGGCTGGAGAAGTCCTTCGGGGCGCTCGAGGTGCTGCGAGGCGTGGCGTTCGAGGTGGCCCGGGGCAGCGTGTTCGCGTTGCTCGGCTCGAACGGGGCGGGCAAGACGACGGTCGTGAACATCCTGGCGACGTTGCTGAAGGCCGATGCGGGGACGGTCGAGGTCAACGGCTTCGACGTCGCAACCCATCCGGAGCAGGTGCGGGCGTCGTTCAGCCTCACCGGGCAGTTCGCCGCCGTCGACGAGATCCTCACCGGTCGGGAGAACCTGGTGCTGATCGCCCGACTCCGCCACCTCCCCGACCCGGGCGCGATCGCCGACGACCTGCTCGATCGCTTCGCCCTCACCGACGCCGGCGGGCGCCGCGTGGCCGGGTACTCGGGCGGGATGCGGCGCCGTCTCGACATCGCCATGAGCCTCATCGGCGATCCGCCGGTGATCTTCCTCGACGAGCCCACCACCGGCCTCGACCCCGAAGCGCGCCGGGAGGTGTGGGCGACCGTGCAGCGCCTCGCCGGCCGCGGCACCACGGTGCTGCTCACCACCCAGCAGCTCGAGGAGGCCGAGCACCTCGCCGACCGGATCGCCATCCTGCACGAGGGCCGCATCATCACCGACGGGACCCTGGCCGAGCTCCGCCGGCTCCTCCCACCGGCGACGGTCGAGTACGTCGAGAAGCAACCGACCCTCGAGGAGGTCTTCCTCGCCGTCATCGGCCACGGCGGCGGAGCGGGTCACGGCGCCGGCCAACGAGAAGGCGGCGGCTCGACCGACCGAGGACCACGATGACCTCCCACCTGCTCGACGACACGGCCGTGCTCACCGGACGGACCCTGCGCCACGTCACCCGCAGCGTGGACACCATCATCACCACCGCGGTCACGCCGATCGCCATGATGCTGTTGTTCGTCTACGTCTTCGGCAGCGCCATCCACGCCGGGTCGGCCAGCTACATCGACTACATGCTCCCGGGCATCCTGCTCATCACCATCGCCTCGGGTGTCGCCTACACCGCGCTGCGCCTCTTCACCGACATGAGCAACGGCATCTTCGCCCGCTTCCAGTCCATGCCGATCGCCCGCTCGGGCGTGTTGTGGGCCCACGTCCTCACCTCCCTGATCGCCATCGCCATCTCGCTGGTGATCGTCGTGGCGGTGGCGCTGCTGATGGGCTTCCGGTCGGACGCGGGTCCCCTGGCCTGGCTCGCGGTCGCCGGCATCCTCTTGCTGTTCACGCTGGCGCTCACCTGGTTGGCGGTGATCCCGGGCCTGACGGCCAAGACGGCCGAGGGCGCCGGCGTCTTCGCCTACCCCCTGATCTTCCTGCCGTTCGTCAGCTCGGCGTTCGTGCCCACCGAGGGCATGGCTGCCCCCGTGCAGTGGTTCGCCGAGCACCAGCCGGTGACGCCGATCATCGACACGGTCCGCGACCTGTTCGCCGGGCAGCCGCTGGGTGACGAGCTGTGGGCCGCGGTCGGGTGGTGCGTGGCCCTCCTCGTCGTGGCCTACCTCTCCGCCATGGCCGTCTATCGCCGGAAGATCTCCTGAGGCAGGCTGAGGACCATGCTCACCATCAACCAGGTCGCCACCTACGCCGGGGTGACGGTGCGGGCGGTGCGCCACTACCACCAGATCGGGCTGCTGCCCGAGCCCGGGCGCAACCAGTCCGGGTACCGGACCTACGACGCCGACGCCGTCGTGCGGCTGATCCAGATCCACACGCTCGCCGACGCCGGCGTTCCCCTCTCGCAGGTGCAGGACCTCCTCGACGCCGACCCGGAAGCGTTCGTCGAAGGCATCCAGAAGATCGATGACGACCTGCGCGCTGAGATCCGCCGACTGCGGAGCAGCCGACGGCGCCTCGCCCGGCTCGCCGCCGGGGACGACCCGGCGCTGCCCCCCAGCGTGGTCGGCTACCTCGACCGACTGCGCACCCTCGGCGTCGACGACCGCTACCTCGCGCTCGAGCGCAACGCGTGGATCATGATCGCCGCCCAGGTACCCGAGCGGATCGACTCGGTCATCGCCGGCAAGAACGCCGAGCTCGACGATCCCGAGGTCGTCAGGCTCTACCAGCTCCTCAGCGACGGCCTGAGCTGGTCGGTGGACGACCCGCGCATCGTGGAGGTGGCCGACTGCATCGAACGGCTGATGGTCCGGGCGGTCGAGGCCGGCGAGACGGGGGACATCGGCCTCGACAACCAGTTCCTGGACCTGCTCGACGACACCGCGGTCAGGGCCTCCCCGGCCGCGCAGCAGCTGCGCTCGATCCTGGAGGCGCGCGGCTGGAACGGTTGGATCCGCACGGAGCGCATGGCCGACGACGACCGTCACCCGTGACGCACCACGACCACGAGTTGTCTTCACCGGTCGCGGCGAACCTCTCGAGCGAGGTGCGTCGACCTCGGCCTCGAGTGCGCCGTCCCACGTGGAGTCGAGCGCTATGACCTCCTGGTTCACCTCGACGGGTCATGGCACCGAGTCCAGGTCAAGACATCTCGGCTCCAGACTCGAGGGCTCGCCGGGGACGGCCAGCCCGACGGTGACCTGGAAGACCAGGATCGTCCTCGATGTCTCGCGACATCCCACCGGCGCCCCCGGCAGGATTCGAACCTGCGACACAGGGATTAGGAATCCCCAGCTCTATCCCCTGAGCTACGAGGGCGGGCGATGGCGACTAGGTGGCGCGAAACCACCGGTCGCCATGGCGCAGGCCAGCGTAGTGGGGGGTCACCGCCGGTCCGGTCGCCTTCGAAGGCCTCGAAGGGAGCTGACGAAGGGTTCCGGCCGTGTGGGGGCGCGGTGTGGCCGCCGGTTCGTCGGCGGGCTCGGGTCGGCGGTCAGGCCGCGAACTGGTCGGGCGCCCGTTTGGCGGCGTGGCGGTGCAAGGCGACGGCGTTGACGACCAGGGCGTAGCCCAACAGGTTGAGGTGCTGGCGGGCGTGGCCGACGCTGTGGGCTCGCCGCAGGTAGAGGGTGTCGTCGAGGTCGCGGTTGATGGACTCGGCGTCGTTGCGGCGCCGGTAGAGCCGGGCGAAGTCGGGGTCGCCGGGTGGGATGGGCCGCAGGTTCTCGGTGCGGTTGAGCTTGCGGGCGGCGTCGGTGTCGTTGCCGTGCAGCCGCACGGTGAGGGTGCCGCCGCCGTGGCGGTCAGGCAGCTCGTAGTCGTTGTACCAGCGGTAGCGGCCACCCTTGTCGGCGTTGCGGTGGGTGCGGATGCGTCGCAGCGGGGTGAAGGTGAGGTCGCCGGTGTCGTGTGGTTCGACCCGGAGACGGCGCTGCCACTCAAGAACACACGCGCCATCTCGGTGCACAGCGGTTCCCTGATCGGCACGGTGACCTACGACGAGACCGGCAGCTTCCAGCTCGCGTCCCTGACGCCGGTCGGCTAGGACCCACAGAGGTCGGGCGTCGAGCACCATCGCCACCGATGCCACACCCAGAACCCGCCCAACCGAGGGTCACCCCCGCGCTCGCACCCGACCGCGACGAGGCGTCAGTCAGAACAGCGCGGCGACGAACGGCGCCTCGAGCCGCCGTCCCGTCACGGTCCGGGGGGTGATGGCGACCCAGACGTTGTGCACGCCCTCGGCCCACGGATGGGGGAAGCTCGTGTGCATCTTCTCGAGGTACGCCGGCACCTCGTCGAGGTCCAGCTCGCGGGCCTCGCCTCGCACGAGCACGCTCCAGCCCGACGACGCGTCGGGTTCGACGTGGTCGACCTCGAACGCGACACGGGGCAGCACCTCGCGCAGGTGGGACTGGGTCTCGACACGGAACACGATGTCCTCGCCGGCGATCCCGTAGTTCACCGGCACCGCACCCGGGCCTTCGTCGTCGACGAAGGCGAGGCGTCCCACGACCGCTCGCGGGAGGAGCTCGAAGCACTCCTGCCTGGTCAGCACCTCCAGCTTCTTCTGGGTCATGGCTCTCGATCCACGTCGTCGGGGAACCGTGCTTCGCGAGCGCGCAGCAGGGCGCACAGCGTCTGGTTGTAGGGGGCTTCGAGGCCGAGCTCGCGGCTGCCGTCGACGACCTGACCGTTGATGACGTCGATCTCCGAGCGACGGCGGGCGAGGTGGTCGAGGCGCATCGACGGGCTGGCGTTCGGGATGGTCGCGGCGAACTCGGTGACGTAGCGCACGGGATCGTCGAAGGGGAAGCGGATCCCCCGGGCGACGCCGAGGCGGTGGGCCTCGAGCATGCAGCCGATGGCCACGGCCCACGCCTCGTCGTCGGCCATCAGCTCACCGACCGTCACGTCGAAGGCGGCGGTCGGGGCGCTGAGCGTCACGTTGCAGAGGAACTTCTCCCAGACCATCACCTCGATGTCGGCGAACGCCCGCACGTTGAACCCGGCGTCTCGCCAGACCCGCTCGAGCTCCTGCACCCGCTCGGTGAGCCCGCCGCGCATCTCACCGATGCGGATGAGGCGCATGCCGTTGTGGTGCACCGAGCCCGGCGCGGGGATCGACGAACCGAAGCCTTCGGCGATCCCGATCACGATCTGGTCCTCGGGGATGTGCCTGGCGACGCGCTCGCCGGCACCGAGGCCGTTCTGGAACGGCATCACGACGTCGTCGGGCCGCAGCAGCGGTGCGACCGCGCCGGCCACCTCGTCGACGTCGGCCGCCTTGGTGGAGATCACCCAGAGGTCGCACGGCCCCGCCTCGGCCGGCGTGCGGGCCACCTGGATGCCGTCGACCACGTGGCTGCCACTGGCCCCCGAGACGCTCAGCCCGTCACGGGCGATGGCGTCGAGGTGCTCGCGCCACCGGTCCACGGCCCACACCTCGTGCCCGGGCTTGCGCAGCAGTGCGGCGTAGACCGCACCCATCGCGCCGGTTCCGACGATGCCGATCTTCATGGGTTCGGTGCACATCCGTGTGGTCGGGCCGGCCATCGGGTCGAGGGCACGGCCGAGACAGCGGCCTGGTCACGTCGCGGCGGCTGCGGCGACGCAGGCTCGAGCGACACGGCAATCTACAACGTCGGTGCGCCCGGACACCGACCCTGGAGGCGCACGGGATCCGGCAGCCGGGACCGGTCCACCTCGGCCTCCCACCCGCACCCGCACCCGCGCTCCCACCCGCACCCGCACCCGCCCGACCCCCGTGGAGCATGATGCCGCCGTGAAGCACTGGACCACGTACCCCCTGACCGCCCACCCGAGCAACCCCGAGCTGTTCGCCGGCGACGCCGTGGGACGCTTCGCCCGGGCCGCCGAGGCCGCCGGCTTCGACGGGATCGCCTTCACCGACCACCCGGCGCCGTCGCACAAGTGGCTCACCGCCGGCGGGCACGACGCCCTCGACCCGTTCGCGGCGCTGTCGTTCGTCGCCGCCGCCACCGAGCGCCTCCGGCTGATCCCCAACATCGTCGTGCTCCCCTACCGGAACCCCTTCCTGGTGGCCAAGGCAGCCGCCACCCTGGACTCGTTGAGCGGGGGGCGCTTCGTGCTGTCCGTGGCGACCGGCTACCTCCGCAGCGAGTACCGGGCCCTGGGCGTCGACTTCGCTCGCCGCAACGAGCTGTTCGACGAGGCGCTCGCCGTGATCCGGGGCGCGTGGACGACCGACGACTTCTCCTTCGAGGGCCACGACTTCACCGCGAGCGGGGTGACGGCCAACCCCAAGCCGCGGCACGTGCCCATCTGGATCGGGGGCAACAGCGCCCTCACGCGCCGCCGGGTCGCCCGCCTCGCCGACGGCTGGAACCCGTTCCCGGCGCCTCGGCAGCTGGCCGAGACGGCGCGAACCCAGCCGCTGGAGACGCTCGACGACCTCGCACCCATGATCGAGCACCTGCGTCGCCACACCGAGGACGCCGGCCGCGACCCCGGCACCATCGACGTCGCCTTCACGACCGGCCTGTCCGGTCCGGCGGAGGACGGCTTCGACGCCGATGCCCACCTGGAGGCGCTGGACCGCATGGCGGGCCTCGGGGTGACGTGGAGCTCGGTCGGGGTCCCCGGCGACTCGCTCGCCCACGCCACCGAGGCGCTCGAGCGCTACGGCGAGGAGGTCATCGCCCGCCGGTGACCCCGGCACCGCAGCGGTCCCCTCCGGACGCCGGTCGCATCACGACGCGCCGACTCATGCATCAAGATGCTAGGCTGCGCTCATGCGCACGACGGTCGATCTCGACCCGGACACGGCGAAGGCGGTCGAGCAGCTGCGGCGCGAGCACGGGACCGGTCTGAGCGAGGCGGTGAACCAGCTGATCCGTCGGGGGCTCCTCGCGCCGGCGTCGTCGGCGAGGTTCGAGCCCATCCACCGCGAGCTCGGCATCACGATCGACGTCTCGGACGTGGCCGATGCCCTGGACCTGCTCGAGGGCCCAGAGGCCCGCTGATGCTGGTCGACGCCAACGTCCTGCTCTACTCCGTCGACACGACGAGCCCGTTCCACGAGCGAGCCGACACCTGGCTCACCGGCGCGCTCAACGGCACCCGACGCGTCGGGATCCCCTGGATGTCCATCTCGGCGTTCCTGCGGATCGCCACGAACCCTCGGGCCGCCCGCCGACCGCTGTCCCCCGCGGAGGCCTGGGAGCACGTCGATGGCTGGCTCGACGCCCCGACCGCGTGGGTCCCCGAGCCCGGACGAAGCCACCGTGAGATCCTGCGCGACCTCGTCGTCCGCCTCGACCTGCGCGCCGGTCTGGTCACCGACGCGGTGCTGGCGGCGCTGTGCATCGAGCACGGGCTCGAGATCGTGAGCGCCGACAGCGACTTCGCCCGCTTCACCGACCTCACCTGGATCAACCCCGTCGCCTGACCGGGCCCGCGTCGCCGTGGTGGTGGGCGACCGCGGCTCGATCAGCCGGTGAACGCCGGCGTCACGGCCGGTGGCACGACGGTGGACGGCACCGTGGTCGTCGTCGGCGTCGTGGCCTGCAGCGCCAGCACGCCGGCCAGCTCGGTGGCGTGCAGCTCGCCGAGCCCGCTGGCCAGGTCGTAGCCGTGGGCGGCGACGCAGCAGGTGTTCACGTCGTAGATGACGTTGTCGCCCTTGGTGATGTCGTTGAACACGGTCGCGTAGGTGGCCGGGTCGTTCGCCACCGCGTACAGCGCGTCGTTGAACATCTTCGGCACCGGTGCCCCGGCGGCGACCAGCGCCGAGCGGACGGAGGCGGCCGCACCGGCGTAGAGCGGCGCGGCGAAGCTCGTCCCGCCGTTGCCGTACCAGCCGTTCGCCGTGGAGTAGGAGAGGTAGTAGGGCCGGCCGGCCAGGGCCGAGATGTCGGGGACGCCGCGCATGGCCGGCACCGCGCCGCCAGGGACGGTCTGCTGGTACGCGGGCGTCGGGAACAGCGACGACAGGGTGCCACCGCCGGCCGAGCAGTCGGTCGTGTCGAAGTCGCGCGAGTTCCAGACCTCGGCCGCCTTCTCCACCCCGTCGGGGAGCTGGACGCCGCCGACCGAGGTGACCCACGGCGAGCTGGCCGGGTAGCCGGCGTCGAGCTGCTGGTCGAAGGCGGTGTTCACGCAGTTGGGGGTCGAGCCGTGCGGGGAGCAGTCCGACGACCCGGCGTCGCCGGCGGCCTTGAAGAACCAGGTGCCGGCCTCGGCGAGGTCCTGCAGCAGCGGCTCGATCTGCCCGTTGATGACGCCGAGCTTGCCGTCTTGCACCCACGACGCCTCGCACGACCCGAAGCTGAGCGACACCACGTCCGCTCGACGGCCGCCGGTGAGCGACCCGTCGAGGATCCCCTGCAGCAGCGTCGGGAGCTGGTCGGCCTCGCTGCCGTTGGTGACGAGCGAGTAGAGGCGCTCGAGGCCGGGCGCGCCGATGACCATCGACTGGGCGTCCGCCTGCGCCTCGCCACCTGGGCCGGGCATCGATCCGCCACCGACCAGGGTCTGGGTGATGGGCGGGCTGCCGGCGCCCAGGCACGCTTCCCAGTTCCCGAGCGCGGCGACGTCGACGCTCTGACCGAACTCGAGGATCACACCGACCTGGCCCTGCCCCTGGTGCTGGTCGGCGAACAGGCCGTTCAGGTGGTAGCGCTGCCGCAGCTGCGCCGGCGTGGCCGCATCGAGGCCGTTCGGCGGCGGATCCGTGCAGACGGGTGCCGCCGCGGCCGCCGGCACGGCGACGGGCGCGACCGGCAGGCCGACGGACACGACGAGCGCGCCGAGGACCAGCGTCAGCCCGACGGCGAGGTGCCGGGTCCAGGACGGTCGTCCTGCGCTGCGTCGCATGTCGGATGCCCCCTCGGCCCGACGATGGAGACCGCAGCTCGGCTTCTCGGACGCCGCGGCGCGTCGCGCCCTCGGATCGTAGCCGGGTCACGGGACGGCTCTCGGGAGCGGCCGGAGCCGACACCGGCCGCCGACACGGCCATGATGGGCCCGATGTCCACGCTGGTGCCCTACTTCGCCTACGGCTCGAACCTCGACGCCTCCCAGATGGCAAACCGCTGCCCGGGAGCCGTGCCGGGCGAGGTGGCCCGCCTGGACGGCTGGGCGTTCCGGATCGGTCACCGGGGGGTCGCGACCATCGAGCCGGCCACCGGTGGCGTGGTGTGGGGCGGCCTCTGGACGGTCACCGACGCCCACCTGGCCGCGCTGGACGTGGCCGAGGGCGTGGCGATCGGTCGCTACCGACGCGAACGGCTCCTCGTGCGGGCCGGGACGACACCCATCGAGGCGGTCGTCTACGTCGAGGACTTCGTGGAGGCCGGCCCGCCCCGGACCGGCTACCTCGAGCGGATCCTCCGCGGCGCCGAGCAGTTCGGACTGCCGGCGACGTACCGCGCCGAGCTGGAGGACCTGGCGGGCTGAGCGTGCCGCCCTCCGGTGACGCCGACGCCGGTCTCAGGACCCGGCGCCGGCGAGGGCGGCCTCGAGCGCGATGGCGACCCGGAGCAGGAGGTCCTCGCGGTCGGGCGGGGCCACCAGCTGCAGGCCCACCGGCAGCCGCGGTCCCGCCGCAGCGCCGTCGTGGTCGATGGCGACCCAGCCACACGGCAGCGATAGCGCCGGGAACCCGACGAAGCTCCACGGGATGGCGTTGCGAGCCAGCAGCATCAGGTACTCGGCGTAGTCCTCGGCCGGCGGTGCCACCACCGGCGAGGTCGGCATGGCCAGCAGGTCGACCGACTCGAGCACCCTCGCCATGTCGGTCGCCAGGACGGTGCGGGCCCGTTGGGCGTCGAGGTAGTCGACCGCAGTGACGGTGGCCGCCTCACGGAGCTGGTCGTCGACCTCGGCCCAGTAGCGCGACCGGTCGAGGCCGAGGCTGCGGTGGAAGGCGGCTGCCTCGCACCGGCTGACGAACAGGCCGGCGGCGCTGGCCAGCGAAGTCGGGGGCAGCCGGGCGAGCCACGTCGACGACGTCGGCGCCGATCGCCGCCAGCGACGCCAATGCGGATCGCACCGAGGCGTCCACCGGCGGGGCGGCATCGTCGAAGGCCGCCGGCGGCACGCCGACCCGCAGCCCGGCGAGGTCACCCATCGTCGCGGCCTCGACCAGCGAGCCCGGCTCGAGCCCGGCGAGGACCTCGAGCACCAGGCCGGCGTCGGCGACGGTCGACGCCATCGGGGCGACGTGGTCCATCGTCCACGACAGCGACACCACCCCTCGGTGGGCACCCGGCCGAAGGTGGCCTTGAGCCCGACCACGCCCGACAGCGCCGCCGGCACGCGGATCGAGGCCCGGGTGTCCGTCCCGAGCGACGCCAGCCCCATGCCCGTCGCCACCGCGATGGCCGAGCCGCCGCTCGATCCACCCGGGAGGCGGGTGGGGTCGTGGGGGTTGCGGCTCTGCGGCGATGTCACCCCGAGGGCGAACTCGTGGGTGCTGACCTTGCCGATGACGACGGCACCGGCGCGCCGGAGGCGCCCGACGGCGGCGGCGTCCTCGGCCGGCCGGTCGACGTAGGCGTCGGAGCCGGCGCGGGTGAGGAAGCCGGCGACGTCGATGACGTCCTTCACCGTCATCGGCACGCCGTGCAGCGGGCCCCGCCAGCGGCCGTCCCGCCGCTCGGCGTCGAGCTCGACGGCCTCGGCCAGCGCGGCGTCGGCATCGAGGTCCACGACGGCGTGCAGCTCGTCGTCGCGCGCCGCCACCGCGGCGAGGGCGTCGGACACGAGCGAGGTCGAGGTCACCTCGCCCGCCGCCACCCCGGCGGCGGCAGCGCTCAGCGGCCCCGACAGCCTCGACAGCCACGAGGGCGCGGCGGCCCCGGAGCGCCCGGTGGCACCGCCGGCGCCGTCGCCCACGGCGAGGCGAAGGCGATCGCCGGCCGGGTGTGCGGCGACGGCAGCTCGACGTCGTCGAGCACCCGCCGGGCCTCGGTGAAGGCCTCGCGCGCCCGGCTGTCCCCGAGCGCCCTCACGCGCCGATCGCCTGGAGCAGCGCGGACGACGGCGCCACCGCGCCGAACACGCCACCTTGCATCGTGACCATCTTCAGCGCCGCCAGGTAGTTGTCGTGGTCGGTGGCGCCGGTGCAGTCCGACAGCAGCAGGCACTCGTAGCCACGGTCGTTGGCCTCCCGCATCGTGGTGTGCACGCACACGTCGGTCGTGATGCCGGTGAGCACGATGTGGGTGATCCCTGCGGTCCGCAGCACGAGGTCGAGGTCGGTGGCGTAGAAGGCGCCCTTGCCCGGCTTGTCGATGACCGTCTCCCCCGGCAGGGGGGCGACCTCGGGCACGATCTCCCAGCCGGGCTCACCGTGCACGAGGATCCGGCCGCAGGGCCCGGCGTCGCCGATCCCGGCACCGATCCGTTGGGAGCGCCACAGCTTGTTCGGCGGGCAGTCCGACAGGTCCGGTCGATGACCCTCCCGGGTGTGCAGCACGGTCCAGCCCGCCGCCCGCGCCGCGGCGAGCACCTTCGCCGTCGGCTCGAGCCCGGCCCGGGTGAGGGAGAGGTCGTAGCCCATGGCGTCGACGTAGCCGCCCGGCCCGCAGAAGTCGGTCTGCCAGTCGATGTTGACGAGGGCGGTGCGGGTCGGGTCGATGGGGCCGTCGTAGGGCCAGTCGTAGGGGTCCGCGGTCACGATGCCGTCGGTCATGGGGTCTCCTGGTGGGTGGGTCGCGTCACGCGACCGGTACGGGTTCCACGTCGGCGGCCAGCGCCGCCTCCAGCGCGTCGGTCGAGCCGAGGGCGCCGAAGATGCCGCCGGACATGGTCACGCTGGCGTGCGCCCGGGCCCCGACCTCGGGGTCCACCGGCGCGCAGGCGTCGGTGAGCACGAGGCACTCGTAGCCCCGGTCGTTGGCGCCGCGCACCGTGGTGTCGACCGTGAGCTCGGAGGCGTAGCCCGCCAGCACGAGGTGGTCCCGGCCCTCGGCCCGCAGCACCGGGTCGAGGACCGAACCGAAGAAGGCGTCGAGCCCGGCGGCGTCGACGACCAGGGCGGACGGCCGCCCGGCCCGGAGGGTCGCGTCGAGGGACCAGGCGTCGGAGCCGACCACCGGCACCGGCGGCGGACGGTCCGAGCAGCGTCTCAGCACCGGGACGCCGTGGCGCACCAGCACGAGACGCCCGCCGGCCGCGGCGACGGCGTCCATGGCCCGCAGCGTCGCGGTGCGGACCTCGCCGACACCCGTCGAGACCGCCGCCCAGCCGTGCTGGGCCCCCAGCACGAGCATCGCCAGGCGGGGGCCGCGCAGGTCACCGTCGTAGGGCCAGGGATAGGGGTTCGTGTCGTCGAGGTGCACCGGTCGACCTCCCGGGCTGGGTGCCATGCCGTCGGTCCGGCGCTGCGGGTGGGGGCACCAGGCCCCCACCCGCCCGCCGGCACATCGTCCGAGGAGGAGTCAGGACGATGAGGGGATCTCGCCGACGACGCCCTTGACGAACTTGGTGTTCGCCTCCTCGATGGCGGCGTAGTCGGGGATCGTCCCGGCGGGGATGATCACCGTGCCGTCCTGGGCCGTCACCGGTCCGGCGAAGGGCGAGCCCGTCGTCGAGATCCGCTGCTTGGCCTCGTCGATCTGGGCCTTCGTCTCGGCGGTCACGCTGTCGCCGTACTTCGACTGCACGAACGGGTTGGTGCCCGTCTTGAAGCCGACCCGGAAGTTGGCGTTGTACTTGGAGCCGGTGAAGGTGCCGCCCTGGGCCGTCTTCACGATGTCGGTGTACAGGTCGGCCCACTGCCACTCGGAGCCGGTGAGCCAGCCCTTGGGAGCCAGCGACGAGGCGTCGGCGTGGTAGCCGACCACGGAGATGCCGGCGTCCTCGGCCGCCTTGGTGATGGTGCCCGTGCAGTCCTGGTGCTGGGTGATCACGTCGACGCCCTGGGAGATCAGGCTCTTGGCCGCCTCGGCCTGCTTGGCCGGGTCACACCAGTTCGACGTGTTGACGACGTAGGTCTCCGCCGCCGGGTTCACCGACTGGGCGCCGAGCTCGAAGGCGTTGATGTTCGAGATGGTCTGGGGGATCGGGAAGGCGTACACGTAGCCGAGCTTGTTGGACTTGGTGGCCTTCCCGGCGGCGATGCCGGCCAGGTACACCGGCTCGTACACCGTGCCGAAGTAGGTGCCGGTGTTGGGCAGGATCGGGCCCTTGATGAAGTTGCCCTGCTGCACGACCACGACCTCGGGGTGGGCGGCCGCCACCTTGAGCGCCGGGTCGAGGTGCCCGTAGCTGGTGGCGAAGATGACCGTCGCCCCCTTGGAGATCATGTCCTCCATCACCCGGGTGGCGTTGTCGTCCTCGGGCACGTTCTCGGCGGTGAGCACCTCGACGTTGGCCTGCTTGGCCACCTGCTGGCTGCCCTCGTAGGCGGCCTGGTTGTAGCCGTAGTCGTCCTTGGGGCCGACGAAGATGAAGCCGACCTTGGTGGCGCCCTTGCCGGGCTGCACGTTGGTCGTGTCCCCGGTCGACGCCTTCTCCGCGGCGGTCTGGTTGCTGCTGCACGACACGCCGAAGGCGGCGATGGCCGTCACGGCGAGCAGCGGGAGGAGCCAGCGAGTTCGCAAGGGATGTCCTTTCGGTTCAGGGGTGGGGGAACGGGTGGGAACAGGGAACGGGTGGGGGAAGCGCAGGAGGGGAGCGGGACGACGGGTCCGGATCGGGTCGCGGGCGGCCGGCGACGGCCCGCCCGCTCAGCCCGACGCCGAGCTCTCGAAGACCTTCTTGAGGCCCTCTGGTGGCTCGGCCGCCTTGGTCCGGCCGAACAGGATCAGCACGAGGATCGTCAGCACGTAGGGGACGGCATCGAGGGCGAACTGGTTCACCGCGATGCCGCGGGCCTGCAGGGCGGGGGCCAGCGCCAGCGCCGCGCCGAACAGGTAGGCGCCGCCGGCGACCTTGAACGGCTCCCGCCCGGCGAAGATCACGACCGCCACGGCGATGAAGCCCCGGCCCTGGGTCATGTTCTCGAACCAGGCGTTGGTGTAGGCGGTGGAGAGCTGGGCGCCGCCGATGCCCGACAACATGCCGCCGACGACGACGGCCAGGTACTGCACCGGCGTGACGCGGTGCCCGTAGGTCGCCAGCACCTCGGAGCGCTCGCCGGCCGCTCGCAGCACGACGCCCCAGCGGGACCGGAACAGCAGCCACCAGGTGAGCGGGACCAGCGCGATGCTCAGGTAGGTGAGCGCCGTCTGCTGGAAGAAGATCTCCCCGAGGACCGGGATCGACGACAGGCCAGGTACCTCGATCGGGGTGAAGGCGGGGATGGTGGCCTTGACGTAGGCCACCCCGAACAGCGACGTCAGGCCCAGGGCCAGGAACATCACGACCAGGCCCGTCGCCAGCTGGTTGGTGCCCCTCGACAGCACGAAGAAGGCGTGCACCAGCGCCAGCAGGCCGCCGGCGACGGCGCCGGCGGCCACCCCGATCCACGGGTTGCCGGTGATCGAGGCGACGGCGTAGCCGGCGAGCGCGCCGACGAGCATGTTCCCCTCGGTGCCGAGGTTCACGACACCGGCCCGCTCGGTGATGGTCTCGCCGAGGGCGGCGAACAGGATGCTCGTGCCGCCGCGCACCGCGCCGGCACCGACTTCGATGGGGAGGCTCACGAGCGGACCGCCTTGCGGGAAGCGCTGAAGCCGAACACGGCGAGCAGCACGAGGGCCATGAGGATGTTGACGGTGGCGGCCGGCAGCTTCGAGTCGAGCTGGAGGCTGTCGCCGCCGATGGTGATGGCGCTCAGCAGGAGAGCGGCGCCGGCGACCGGCAGCGGCTTGTGCCGGGCGAGCCAGCTGGCCAGGAACCCGATGTAGCCGTAGCCGAGCAGGAACCCGGGCCGGAGCTTGAACTCCGTGCCCGCCAGCTGGGTGAGCCCACCGAGGCCGGCCAGCGCCCCGCCCACGGCCATCGCCGTGACGAGCAGCAGGCCGACCCGCAGGCCGGCGCGCCGGGCCGCCTCGGCGTTGCCGCCCACGACGCCGAGGCGGAAGCCCCACGAGGTGCGGGACAGCACGAGGGCCACGATCACCGTGATGACCAGGGCGATGATGATCCCGATGTGGACCCGGGACGAGCCGAGCAGCGACAAGCGGGCGCCGACCGGCAGCGCCGGGGTGGCCGGCTGCCCCGACCCCGCCTTGTCCTTCCAGGGGTCGTAGATCAAGAACAGCATCACGTCGACGGCGATGTAGTTCATGAGCAGCGTCGTGACCGACTCGTTGATGTTGACCCACAGGCGCAGCAGCGCGGCCACCGCCGCCCACAGCGCCCCGGCGACCATCGCCGCCACGATCATCAGCACCAGCAGCACAGAGCCCGGCAGGTCCGGCAGCGCCAGGGCGACGCCGGCGGCGGCGACGCCGCCGATGACCAGCTGGCCCTCGCCGCCGACGTTGACCAGACCGGCGCGGGCCGGGATGGCGACGGCCAGGGCGGCGAGGATGATCGGCGTTCCCCGCACGAAGATCTCACCGATCTTGGACGGGCTCGAGAACGTGGAGCCGAACATGTCGGCGTAGGCGGTGAACGGGTTCACGCCCTTGAGCGCCGTGATCAGCCCGAACAGGGCCAGCGCCCCGACCACCGCCACGACGACGCGCCCGGTCGTGCGGGCCCAGCTCGGCAGGCCGGTGCGCTCCTCGCTCGCCTCGGGCGCGGGCGGCAGCGGGGCGTTGACGGACTCGTCGACCCCGTGGAGGGCCTCGGCGTCGGCGCGG
The DNA here is from genome assembly GCA_041394145.1 of Acidimicrobiales bacterium. GTDB lineage: Bacteria > Actinomycetota > Acidimicrobiia > Acidimicrobiales > Acidimicrobilacustridaceae > JAWKIW01. Next base: position 64,917 of record JAWKIW010000009.1, on the reverse strand, counting down.
GGCGGCGCGGTCGTCATGCGGCGGTCTCCTTGCCGACACGTCCGTTGAGCATGAGCTGGCCGATCTCGTACTGATCGGTGGCGCCGGGGGTGACCACGCCGGCGACGCGGCCGTGGTGCAGCACGGCGATCCGGTCGGACAGCTCGAGCAGCTCGTCGAGGTCCTCGGAGATCAGCAGGACGCCGGCCCCGCCGGCGCACTGCTCGAGGAGGAGCTCCTGGGTGCGCCGGGTCGTGGCGATGTCGAGGCCTCGGCTGGGGTAGGCCGCCACCACCAGCGGGTGGTCGTGGCCCAGGGCCCGCACCAGCATGACGCGCTGGATGTTGCCGCCCGACAGGGTCGACACCTTGCGGTCGGCGGCGGCCACCGACAGGCCGGTGTGCTCGTCGAGGACCACGAGCTCGTCGCGCACGCCCTTCCAGTCGATGCCGAGGCGTCGACGGAAGCGACCGAGGTCGCCGAGGGCCATGTGCTCGGCGACGGTCAGCCCGGGCACGACGGCGTCCTCGACGGGGTCCTCGGGCACGTTCGACGCGCCCCGGGCGATGGCGTCGCGCACGCCTCCCGCCTTCAGGTCCGAGCCGGTGATGCGCACCGTGCCCGCCGTCGGGGCGAGCAGGCCGAGGGCGACCTCGAACAGCTCGCGCTGGCCGTTGCCGGAGATGCCGGCCACCCCGACCAGCTCGCCGGCCTCGACGGTGAGGTCGACCTGGTCGAGGGCGGGACGCTCCCGGCCGTGGCGCACGGTCACCCCGTGCAGCTCGAGCGCGGCGGGACGGTCGTGGTCCACCCGCTCGCTCCGCCGGCAGCGGGGACCTGCCGACCACCATCGCCTCGACGAGGGCGTCGTCGTCGATCTCGGCGAGGGCGACGTTGTCGAGCACGCTGCGGCCCCGCCGCAGCACCGAGGCGCGGTCGGCGATGGCGCGGGTCTCGTGGAGCTTGTGGGTGATGATCACCACCGACAGCCCCTGGTCGCGCAGCAGGCGCAGCCCGCCGAACAGGGCGTCGACCTCCTGGGGCGCCAGCACGCTGGTCGGCTCGTCGAGGATCACCAGCCGGGCGCCGGTGAGCAGGACCTTGAGGATCTCGACCCGCTGGCGCTCGCCGATCGACAGCCCGCGGACGAAGGCACCCGGTTCGACGGCGAGACCGAACCGCTCGGACGCCTCGGCGATCCGGGCGGCGAGCGCCGTGCGGTCGAGGCGCAGCCCGCGCTCGGGGAGGGCGAGGGAGATGTTCTCGACGACGGTCAGGGCCGGGATCAGGCGCATGTCCTGGAACACCATCCCGATGCCGAGCCGGCGGGCGTCGATCGGGGACCCGATGACGACGGGCTCGCCGTCCATCGAGATCGTCCCCTCGTCGGCGGGGTGGACGCCGTAGACGACCTTCATCAGGGTGGACTTGCCGGCGCCGTTCTCACCGAGCAGGGCGTGGACCTCGCCGTGGCCGACGGTGAGGTCGACGGCGTCGTTGGCCACCAGGTCGCCGAACCGCCGGGTGATCCCGCGTGCCACGAGCATCGGTGGTCCGGCTCGGTCGGCGTCGGACCCGCGGGGGTCCTCCGGCATCGGCGGCGGCGGGTCGGGCGCCGTCACGGGGCCTCCCGCTGCGTCGTCATCCGGGCGATGGCCGCCGCCACGCGCTCCTCGACGACGGCGAGCGACGTCTCCAGGTGGGCCAGGAAGCTGCGCTCGGCGTCGACGATGGCGCCGGCGAGCACCGCCTCGAGGATCTCCAGGTGCTCGACCACGGTGCGGTCGATGCGGCCGTCCTGGGTGAAGTCGAGCATGCGCACCACCCGGATGCGCTCGTTCACCTGGCCGAGCAGGTCGGTGAGCACGGGGTTGCCGGCGGCGTCGGCGAGGCCGGTGTGGAAGCTCTCGTCGACCAGCACGAAGCTCGGCCCGGCGTCGGTGGGGGCGTCCTCGGCCAGGGCGACCCAGTCCCGGTGCAGGTCGGTGAGCGCCCGGTGGTCGTGGCTGGTGCCCTGCTCCCCCGGCCGGCGCAGCGCGGCGAGCTCCAGGCCGATGCGCACCTCGTAGAGGTGGCGGATCTCGGCCACGTCGGGGATGGTCGGCTGGAACCCGCCGTCGGGGCACCGCTCGACCAGGCCCTCCACGTGGAGGCGGGCGAGGGCCTCGCGCACCGGGGTGCGGGACACCCCGAGCAACGAGGCGAGCCGCTCCTCGCCGAGGCGGCGGTTGAGCGGGAACTCCCCGCGCAGCAGCCGGGTCTTCAGGTCGGCGTAGGCCTGCTCCCCGCGGAGCCGGCGGCGGTCCCGCCCGTATCCGGTGCTGTATACACGCAGGTGAACCTAGGAATCAGCCGTTGCCCCGGGTTTCCCGACCGTTGCCGCGCCGGGTCGGTTGGCTGACGCCGACCTACCCGGATCGTGAACGGTGGCTGACCGATCGCCCGGCGCCGCGCCGGGCGCGGGGCCGGCTCAGACCGGCTCGTCGGGGCCGCCTCGGCCCGGCTCGTCGTGGGCGGAGACGTGGGCGTGGACGATCCGCCATCCCTGCGCCAGGCGGGCCCACACCTGGGACTGCCGGCCGACCGCCGGCGTCGACGACGAGCGGAACTCGCAGGCCGCCACGGCGACGTCGGGCCCGAGCGCGGTCACGACCACCGGACCCACGCGACGGTCGGCCGGCACCGGTCGTGCGGCCGCCCGCCACCTGGCAACGGCATCGAACCCGTAGAGCTGCTCGGCGACACCGAAGCGCACGGTCCGCTCGTCGGCCCAGAACCACCCGTCCAGGGCGGCGACGTCGTTGGCCACCAGCGCCCGCTCGTACGCCTCGAACGCGGCGCACCTCGGCGACCACCGTGTCGTCGTCGAGCGCGCCCTCGTCGATCACCGGCACAGCCTGACACGTGGCTCGGCACCGACGGCCCGACCGGCAGAGCGCCCCACGTCGGGCGACTCGTCCGCCTCGTCCCGGCTCTCGTCGGGCGACGAGACTGGCGCCGGCACGCCGTCCCGACCACCATCGGTCCTGCCATGACGGGGGACACGGGACACACGGACGAAGCTCGCCACTACGAGCAGCTGCTGGACGAGGGCGCCGCCCACTTCGGCGAGGTGAAGATCGGTCGGCCCGGTCGGTCGCGCTCCTACCACTGGATCGTAGGCGGGCTGATCCGGGTCTTCCTGTTCCTGATCCGGCCGTGGCAGCGCATCCGGATCACCGGCGAGGAGCACATCCCGCGGACCGGGCCGGTGATCCTCGTCGGCAACCACGAATCGTTCATGGATCCGATCGTGGTGGTGGCCAAGGTGTGGCGACCGATCACCGCCTTCGCCAAGGCCGAGCACTTCTGGGGCCGGTTCGGCTGGTTCTACCGCGGCATGGGGCAGATCCCGCTGGAGCGCGGTGGCGCCGGCGCGACCGACTGGTCCCTGGCCGTCGGCGTGTCGGTCCTGCGCCAGGGCGGTGCCGTCGCCATCTACCCCGAGGCCACGCGCGTGCCCGGCATCGTCTGCCACTACTTCGGCCGGCTCGTCATCCCGCTGCTGGAGGGCTGCCCCCACGTCCCGCTCGTCCCGGTCGCGGTGACCTACGAGAAGCGACGGTTCGGCAAGGTCGCGATGATCCGCGTCGGCGAGCCTCGTCGCTACGAGGGCGACGTCGCCGCCCGGGGCGACGAGATCATGCGTGAGCTGCGGCTGTGGACCAGCGACGTGTCAAGCCTGCCGACGACGAACGAGCACGCCCGCGACGTGAAGGAGCGCCGGGCGCAGGCGGGCCGCTGACCACGCCGGGGTGCGGCGCAGCGCCCCGAGGCGCCGCCTACGCTCCGGCCATGGGCGACACCGCCCCGGCGACGGGATCGCCGGCGACCGAGGCGGCCGGCGGCGGTCGCGACGTCTACGTCGACTTCCTGCGGGGCTTCTCGCTGGTCGTCGTGGTGGTCTGGCACTGGGTGTTCAGCATCTACTACGTCGGCGACGGCGAGTTCCGGGCCACCAGCGTCCTGCAGTTCAGCTACGCCCTGTGGCCGCTCACCTGGGTCTTCCAGGTGATGCCGCTGTTCTTCGTCGTCGGCGGCTACGTCCACCGCCGGACGTGGCACTCGATGCGGGCCAGGGGCCGCGGCTACTGGTCCTTCGTCGGCGGCCGCGCCGCCCGACTGGTCGTCCCCTCGCTCGCGCTGATCGCCGGCTGGGTGGTGCTGGGCGTCCTCGCCGTCGCCTACTACGGCGACCGTGACCTCGTGATCTCCGCCGTGGTCATCGTGCTGAGCCCGCTGTGGTTCATCGCCGTGTACCTGCTGCTCGTGCTGATCGCCCCGCCGATGGTGGCGCTGCACGACCGCTTCGGGCCGGCGGTGCTGGTGGTGCTGGTCGGCCTCGCCTTCGTCGACGACGTCCTGCGCTTCGCCCACGGCGCCGACTGGGCCGCCATCGCCAACACGCTCGTGGTGTGGGCGGCCTGCCACCAGCTCGGCTTCTTCTGGGACCGGATCGTCGACGGCCCGCGCTCGTGGGCCACCGCGTTCGCCCTGGGCGGAGGCATCACCCTCTTCGGCCTCATCGAGACCGGCCTGTACCCGGCGTCGATGGTCGGCGTGCCCGGCGACCAGATCTCCAACATGGCCCCGCCCACCGTCGCCCTGCTCGGGGTGTGCGGGCTGCAGACCGGCCTCGCCGTGCTGGCGCGCCCGCCGCTGCTGCGACGCCTCGAGGCCGGCGGCAGGTGGACCCGGGCCAACGAGCTGGTCAACCGGTTCAGCATGCCGCTGTTCCTGTTCCACACGACGGGGATGGCCATCGCCCTGTACGTGCTGTGGAAGGTCTTCGACTACACACCGCCCGCCGAGGTGGACCTCGACTGGTGGCTCAGCCGGTTGGTCGTGCTGGCGGCCGGCATCGCCGTCACCATCCCGATCATCCTCGTCTTCGGCCGCCGATGGACGAAGCCCGCGCCGAGCCCCACGACGGCATAGCCGCCACGGCAGCCCCGATCCGGGCTGGTCGGCCGCTCGTCTACCGCGTCAACCCGGCGCTGCAGGGGGCATCGGCCTCGGTGCCGGCCGCCCAGCTGCTGGGCGTGCTCGGCGCCGTGGTGAGCACCACGCTCGCCGGTCTGGTCTTCTGCTTCCTGCGCCTGCGGTCACGCAACCTGCTCGCGCCGATCCTGTTGCACCTCGCCACCAACGACCTCGGCTACCTGGCCGCCTGATGGGCGCTGCACGGATCGGCGGTCAGCCGGTGAAGCGGGGGACGACTGCGGGCACCGTGGTCGTCGTCGGCGTGCCGGCCGGCGTCGTGGTCGTCGTCGACGACGTGGGTGGTGGGGCGGGGAGCTGCACCTTGCCCACCACGGTGTTGCCGGCGAACCACAAGGTGTTCGAGCCCGCCGGGCCGGGCGTGATGGCGGCCGGGTACTGCTGGGCCGAGATGCCGCTCACCATGGTGATCGTCCCCGCCGTGGTGATCTGGCCGAGTCCGCTGCCACCGCCGACGAACCACAGCTGCTGGTCGGGACCCACGGCGATGTCCCAGGCGTCGAAGTCCTTCGGCAGCCCGGTCGTGAAGAACGTCAGGTCGCCGCCCGGCGTCGACCGGCCCAGCGCGCCCTGCGAGCGGTTGATCGTGAACCACACGTTGCCGTCCGGCCCGGTGGTCAGCCCGCTCGGGAACTGGGCGTACGGCAGCGCGTGGTGGGTGACCGTGCCGCCAGCGGTCATGGCCCCGATCTGCTCGTCGAACAGGTCGGTGAACCAGATCCGCCCGTCGGGTCCGTTGGCTACGCTGCCCACCCCCTCCTGGGGGTCGAAGCCGGCCGTGAACTCGCTCGCCACGCCGGCGGTCGTGATGCGGCCGATGCCGGAGCCACCGATCACCGTCGGCGACAGGCACAGGTAGCCCGACATCCCGAACCACAGCGCCCCGTCGGGGCCGACGGTGATGCCCGAGGGCTTGCCGTGCGGTGAGACGGTGTCGAACATCGTCACCTGGCCGTCCGTGGTGACCCGGGCGATCTTGTCGTGGCCGCCGGTGAACTGGCACGTCTGCGGGTCGTAGGTGGAGGCGTCGATCGACACCCACAGCGCGCCGCCGGGTCCGGCGGTGATGCCGTAGGGGTGGTGGCCGGCGGGCAGCTGGTACTCGGTGACCTGGCCGGTCGGCGTGATCTTGGCCACGATCGACTGGTTGTACTCCGTGAACCACACGTTGCCGTCCGGGCCGGCGGCGATGGTGCCGGGCACCTGGCCGGGCGCGCCGCTGATGCCGGCGGCGTACTCCGTGACGGTCACGGTGGGTGCGGCCGAAGCGACCTGCTCGTCGGACGGCAACGACCACATCACCGCCAGCGCGATGGCGGCGACCACCCCGCGCACGATCCGGACCCTCGGTGCCCCCATCGTCGCTCCTTCCGCTGGACGCGTCGCCACGGTAGGCCCACGGCACGCGCCGGGCGAGAGGCCATCATTGGAGTCGTGAGCACGGCCGAGCCGGACGCCGTCGTGGCGGCGCGGCGGCGTGCCGACCAGCGCCCGTCGGCCCGACGGCCCAGGTGCACGGCAGGGGGCGCTGGGGCTCCTAGGCTCGACCGCGGCGCGAGGACACGCCTCGGCGCCGGGAGGGTACCGCCATGCTGATCGCCGACATCACGCTCACCGACGTCTTGTGGTCGATGTTCGTGTTCTTCATGTTCTTCATCTGGATCATGATCCTGTTCCAGGTCTTCGGGGACCTGTTCCGGGACCACGAGGAGTCGGGCGTGTCGAAGGTCCTGTGGGTGATCTTCATCATCGTGTTCCCGTTCCTCGGGGTGTTCGTCTACCTGATCGTGCGGGGGCGCGGGATGGCCGAGCGGTCGATGAAGGCGCAGGCCGAGGCCCAGAAGCAGTTCGACTCCTACGTCCAGAGCGTCGCCGGCTCGGGTGGTGGCGGCGGCGCCGCCGACCAGATCGCCAAGGCGAAGGAGCTGCTCGACAGCGGCGCCATCGACCAGGCCGAGTTCGACCGGCTCAAGGCCAAGGCGCTCGGCTGACCCGACATCGAACGACCCGCGGGCGGCGCGCTGACGGTGCGCCGCCCGCGGCGCGTCCGGGAGCCCCTCAGCCCGCCGGACGGGCGGCGAGGCGGCGCAGGGGCGGCTCGGTGCGCGGCGGCTGACGGCGGGGCGGCAGGGCGGCGAGCAGCTCGGTGGTGGCTGCGGTGACCCGCTCGACGGCCACCGCGAACGCCGCCTCGGTCGCAGCCGACGTGGTCTGCACCCCGCTCACCTTGCGGACGTACTGCCGGGCAGCGGCCTCGATCTCCTCGGCGGTGGCCGGCGGCTCGAGGCCACGCAGGGTCGTGATGTTGCGGCACATGGGAGCAGTCTCGCGCTCGCCCCTCGCCGTCGCCTCGACGTAGCGCGAGCATGGCCCGATGGCCGACGACCCCGTCTTCCCCTTTCCGAGCACCCCGCCCACCTGGGCCTGGGCGCGACCGTCGTGCGCCTCGAGCGGTTCACCGGTGACGGCGCCTGGTACCAGCGCTACGGCGACCAGACCGCCGCCGACGGCGCCGAGGGCCGGCTCGTGTCGTTGCACACCTTCACCGAGCCCTGGCCCACCTGGGAGGTGCATCCCGAGGGCGAGGAGCTCGTCGTGTGCACCGACGGTGCCATCACCTTGCACCAGGACGCCGCCGGGCAGGTGCGCACCGTCGTCCTGCGGGCCGGCGACGCCGTGGTCAACCCCCGCGGCGTGTGGCACACCGCCGACGTCGACGAGCCCTGCACCTGCCTGTTCGTCACCGCCGGGCTCGGCACCGTCAACCGCGACCGCTGACGCCGAGCTCGGGCGCGGCCGGCCGCGCCCACCCGCGGCTCGCCGACCCGTCCTCGCGCGCCGCCGCGAGACCGGCCGCGAGGCCGCGACCGTCTCGCTGGGTCCCCGACGAGGCGTCGCACACCGCGACGAGGTGGTGCGGCCGATGCTCGGGGCCGTTGCGGTCGCTGCTTGACTTGGCTCGTGCCCGACGGCGCCGTGCCCCCCGACCGCCGCGCCGCGGCCCGCCCGGGTCGGCCCCGACGCGGCTGGACCTCGTGGGTGCCCCGGATCGTCGTCGCCGCGGTCATGATCGGCCTCCTCTTCGGCTACGGCATCCCCCAGGTCGTCGGTGCGGGCTACGGCGAGGTCTTCGCCGAGGTCGGCCGCGTGGAGCCGGTGATGCTGGCGGTGATGATCGCCACGTGGGCGGCGAGCCTGTGGATCTACGTGTTCGCCCTCACCGCCTGCCTGCCCGGACTGACGCACCCGCAGGGCCAGGTGCTCAACCTGGCGGGCTCGGCGGTGTCGAACGTCGTGCCCTTCGGTGGCGCTCTCGGCGTGGGCGCCACCTACACCATCGGGCGATCGTGGGGCTTCTCCTCCACCACCATCAGCGTCGAGGTCGCCGTCACCGGCCTGTACAACTTCCTGACGAAGCTGGCCCTGCCCGTGGTGGCCCTGGCGGGGCTGGCGCTGCAGGCCCGCGCCAACCCGAGCCTGGTCGCGGCGGCGGCCACCGGCCTCGTCGTCTTCGTCGTCACGGTCGGCCTCCTGGTGGTCGTCGAGCGCAGCGAGGAGAGCGCCGTGCGCATCGGCGCCTGGGCCCAGCGTGCGACCGATCGGGCGTTGACGCTGCTGCGCGCCCGTCGGCGCTTCGACGTCGCCGGTGCCGTGGTGCGCTTCCGGGCCGAGACCTTCCACGTCCTGCGGGACGAGTGGAGCCAGCTCACCGCGGCCCTGCTCGGCTTCAAGATGGCCCAGCTGGCGCTGCTGTGGCTGTGCGTCACCGCCGTGGGTCGCTCTCCCGCCCTCGGCGTGCTCGACGTGTTCGCCGCCTACGCCTTCGGCCGGATCCTCTCGGCGGTGCCGATCACCCCCGGGGGGGTCGGCTTCGTGGAGACGGGATCCATCGCTGCGCTCGTCGCCCTCGGCGGCGACCCCGTCGGCTCGGCGGCCGCCGTGTTGCTGTTCAGCGGCTTCATCTACCTGCTCGAGATCCCGGTCGGGGCGCTGGCGTGGGTGGTGTGGGCGGCGGCCTCGGGCTGGCGCCGCGACGAACCGCGCCTGCCGGCGCCGTCGAGCTGACCCGCCCGGTCCGCCCCGACCGGATCGGACCACGCCGATCAGGCGACGGGCTCCCACCACCACGCCAGGCCCGACACCCCGGGGCCGACGTGCACGAGCATCACCGGCCCGAACGATCCGACGAACCAGTCGGCGTCGGGCACGTCGACGAGCACGGCGTCGACGAGGGCCCGCGCCCGGTCGGTGGCCTGGGCGTCGAGGGCGGCGACGTGGAGTCGGGCGCCGACGTCGCGGGGGCGCGAGGTCCGGCACCGCTGCACGATGCGGGCGGCAGCGGCGTGCTGGCCGAGGGCCGGGTGCAGGGCCTTCGCCGCACCGTCGACGAACTCGAACAGCGGGTTGACGTGCAGCGCGTGGGCGGCGACGCCCGCGATGCCGGGCACCCGCCCGCTGCGGGCCAGGTGGTCGAGGCTGTCGAGGGTGGCGACCAGGCGGACCCGACCGGCGACCTCGCGCACGGTGGCCTCGACCTCGTCGATCGTCGCCCCCTCGGCCGCTCGTCGAGCAGCGGCCAGGGCCACGAGGCCCTCGCCCCCGGCGGCCGAGCGGGTGTCGATCACCCGCACGGTGCCCTCGGCCATCCGGGCCGCCAGCTCGGCGGTGGCGAAGGTGCTGCTCATCTCGGCCGACAGCGTGAGCACGAGCACGCCCTCGGCCCGCTCGAGCCCGCGCTCGATCGCCTCGGCGAACTCCCCCGGGCTGGGCCCCGACGTCGACACGTCCTCGCCGGCGTCGAGGCGGGCGAGCAGCTCGTCGGTGCTGATGTCCCGGTCGCGCATCGTGCGCCCGCCGATCATCAGGCTCATCGGCACCACCTCGATCCGGTGCTGCTCGAGCAGCTCGGTGGGCAACGAGGCTGCGCTGTCGACCACGACGGCGACGCTCACGAGGCCGCCCCGGTGGCGCGACGCTCGACCGTCGGTGGCTTGGTCCAGGTGTCGCGGTCGAGCACCAGTCGCGCAAGGTATGGCGTCGCGCCCGTCCGCGCGGGCGGGCGGTTCCCCACCACGCGCTTCACGAGCGACGGGACCACGACCGCCGCACCGGCGAGAGCGCCGTCACGCCCCCGCGTCCACCGCAGCACCGGCACGACGGCGACCGAGGCGGCGAACACGCCCAGCCCGGTCTGCTTCGCCAGCTGCCCGACGACGAAGCCGGTGAGCAACGTGGCCGTCCCCGGCCAGTGCTGCACCGCCAGGGCCCCGAGCGAGACCGAGAACCCACGGCCGCCGGCCCCGCCGAGGAACACCGACCAGTCATGGCCGCAGACGGCGGCCCCACCGGCGACGGCGGCGAGGACCGGGCGATTTGGGCCGGCGAGCAGGGGGCCGACGGCCCCCTTGGCGACCTCGGCGATCCCGGCGACGGCCAGCGGCACAGGGCCCGTCTGCTTGTAGAGCTCGGAGCCCGACACCGTGCCGGTGCCCACCTCCCGCAGATCGACGCCGGCGCGCCAGCGGGCCATCAGGTTCGAGAACGGCACCGAACCGGCGAGGTAGGAGACGCCGAGCACGGCGACCGCCGGCAGACGACCGCGTGGCGACCCAACACCGTGCTGGCTGCGCTGCTCGCTCCTCATGGCCTCCCCGCACGGGCGCGATTCCGGGCACCGGACCGGCCCGGGGCCGACGCTACCGGACCCCGAGCGCCCATCCGGGCGTCGGCCGGGTGGGTGTCGGCGTCGGGTCACCAGCACCACCGCCCGCCGCACGGGCACGCCACCGGCGGACCGTCGTTGCCCCGGGGTCGACCCGGGTCGGCGAGCGACACACGCCACGGCCCCGGCCGGTGGGAGCCCGCCGAGAGGGCGCTACCGTTCTTGCTTCGTGGCGGGATGGATCTCCACACGCGACGAGGTGCGGCTGGCCGTTCGGCGGTGGGAGCCCGACGAGCCGGGCGACGCCGCCGTCGTGCTCGTCCACGGGTTCAGCGCCTCCAAGGACGACCCGTCGGTGGTGGCCGTGGCCGAGGCCCTGCGCGACGCCGGGTACGCCGTCGTGTCGTACACCGCTCGCGGGCACGCCGAGTCCGAGGGCCTGTGCACCCTCGGCGACCTCGAGCACCTCGACGTGGAGGCAGCCGTGGCGCTGGCCCGGGAGGCCGCCGACCGCGTCGTGCTCGTCGGCGCCTCGATGGGGGCGATCGCCGTCCTGCGCCACGGTGCCGAGGGCGAGCGGGATGCGGTCGACGGGGTCGTGACCGTCTCCAGCCCCGCCGAGTGGCGGGTGCCGCGCACCGCCCAGAGCGCCGCCGCCGCCGCCCTCACCCAGCTGGCCCCGGGCCGGTGGGCAGCCCGGCGCTTCCTCGACGTCCGGCTGGCGAAGGGATGGTCGGGCGCCACGCCGCCCGTCGACCTGGCCGCTCGCCTCGATGCACCGCTCGCCGTCCTGCACGGCACCGGCGACCGCTTCATCAAGCACGCCGAGGCGGAGAAGCTCTACCGGGCCGCCACGGGGGAGCGCCGGCTCGACCTCATCGAGCGGATGGGCCACGCCTACATGCCCGAGTCGATCCCCGCGATCCGCGAGGCCGTCGCCTGGGCCCTCGCCGCCCACGCGAGCGGGGCGAGGGCGGCTGACACCGAAGCCGAGCCGACCGCCCGGCACGCCCCACCGCATCCCGCTCCCACCGAGACCTGACGATCGTTGCGGGTGCTCCGGCGGCGCGCCCCGGACGGCGCACCAGACGGCGGCAACCTAGCGACCGAAGGCCTGGTCGAGCTGCGCGATGGCCGGGGTGGTCTGGGTGCTCTGGAACTGCGGGTCGGCGTGGACGGCCCCCGGCAGGATCGCGATGGTCGCCGTCGCTCCCCTCGCCACGAGGGCGTCGTAGAGGGTCTGCGACTGGGCGGGTGGGATCTGGCAGTCGCTGTCGCCGTGGGCGATCACGAAGACCGGGAGCTGCTCGGCGCTGGCCACGTAGGTGAGCGGACTGGCGGCGTCGGCCTTGTCGGGAACGGTCTGGATGGCGGCGCCGACGTAGGCCGACTCGGGCGAGCTGGCGGGGTCGTGCGTGTCGGGGCTCGTGCACTTCGTGGACGACAGCTGGCGGTGATCGTGGCCATGAGGACCCGGCGGAGTTGGACGGACGTGGACATGAGGCCTCCCAGCGGCGAGCTCGGGGCTCGCGGTCGCGCCCATCCTCCTGCGGCCGGATCAAGGCGACGGCAAGAGCACCGAAGAGCTGGTGAAGAAGGTCGACGACGTCGTGTCCGCCGCCACCCCGTCGGGGACCCGCAGCGCACGTGACGGTCCCTGGCGGGCCATGGCCGCGGCGAGCCCGAGCGTGTGGCCGCCGAGGGCGGTGAGGATCGCGGCAGCACCGGATCCCGTCCACCCGAGCGCCACCAGCGACTGGTGGGCGAGGAGGACGACGAGGGTTCCCCGACCGAGGATGGCCGACGCCGAGACCAGCCACTCGTCGCGTCGGGCGCTGGTCGAGCGGTCGAGGGCCACCAGCCCGCCGACGGTGGCCGCAGCCAGCACCCCCAGGACCGTCACCTCGGCCGGCGTCGGTCCGGCGGCCACGACGAGGACGGCGGTCCCGGCCACCCAGCAGCTGCCGGCCACCACGAGTGCCGTCCGCCGCCCGTGCCGCACGAGGAACGTCCGCTTGCCGAACAGCTCGTCGCCACGCACGTCGCGCAGGTCCTTCAGCACCAGCCGGCCGACGAAGGCGACGTAGAGCCCGCCGAGCAGGCCGAGGTCGGCGACGTCGAGTCGTCCCCGTGCCGCCAGCGCCCCGAGCGCGAAGGGGACGGCGACGAACCCGAGCGGCAGGGCCAGCGGGGCGAGGAGCCCGCGCGTGGTGAGGCGCAACGGCTCGAGCGAGTAGGCGAGCGCGAAGGCCAGCCCACCGGCCACGACCAGCACCGCCCACCCACCGAGCGGCGCGGCACCGGCGACGGCGAGGACGGCGGCGGCCCCCGCCACGACGACGAGGTCACGGCGGTACGCCGAGCCGGTGACGAGCGGCCGGCTCGGGTCACCGGCGAGGTTCACCCGGTCGATGGCCTCGTCGGCGAGGTCGTTCACCGCCACCGCGAAGACGAGGAAGGCCACCACCGGCACCAGCACGAGGGCCATCAGCCGCAGGTCGCCGGGACGACCGCCCTGACCGACACCGAGACCGGCGACGACGACGAACAGGAACACCAGCGGCGGGCGGCACAACACCAGCAGCACGCGGGCGCGGTCGACGATCGACGAGCTGCTCACTTGTTGCTCCCCCACTGCGAGAAGGCCCACATCGAGTACACGACGAGGCCGACGAAGACGAGGCCGATGACGGCCAGGACGGTCACGATCACGAGCACCACGACCACGCCGGCGCTCAGGCGCTGGCGGGGCACCGGAGGCGCCGGCGCGCCACCCCCCTCGGTCCGTTCCGGACCAGGCGGCTGGATCCCGGGGGTGTCGGGCGGCAGGGCGCTCACGACGCCCACCCGGTGGCCGGCGAGACGAGCGGCCAGGTGCTCGTGCCCGCGAGCTGGGCGGCGCTCCACCACGGCGTGGCCGAGCCCTCGGTGCGGGGGACCGACGGTGACCGCCGCAGCGGGGAGGACCCGTGCAGCGGGGCGGACCGGCGCAGCGCCGCGGATCGGACGGCAGCGGCCAGCGCACCGACGAGCGCATCGACGTCACCGTCGTTGACGACGACGCAGTCGGCGACCCGGCGACCAGCGCGCAGCTCGGTGTCGAACGTTCCCAGGCGGGCCGCCACTTCGGTCTCGCCGAGCCCTCGGGCCCGGAGCCGATCGGCGGCGACGTCCACCTCGGCTTCGACCTGGACGACGACGACATCGAGCCCGAGCTGGCGGAGGAGCCCGACGGTGGCCGCCCGGGCCATGACGAGGTCGACCGGCCCGTGGTCGGACGGGTGCAGCACCGGCAGCCCGTAGCGGTGCGGCAGGCCGGGCAGCGCCGCCACGGCCGCGAAGCACCCGGCCGCGGCCCAGGCGTCGAAGACGACGTCGGACACGAACCGGTGCTCGACGTCGGGCGGGACCTCGCCCCGACGGCGCGGCCGGGTCGTCCACGTCGGGTGGACCCGCACGACGCCGGCGGCGGCGCAGGCCCGCACGGCGGTCGACTTGCCGACCGCGGACGGCCCGATCACCACGACGACCGGCCGGTGGGAACGGTGGGCGGCGGGGGTGACGGGCCGAGCGGCGGCGAGGGCGGGGAGCTGGAGGTGACGATCGGTGGTCATGGGGCCACGAGACCGCGCGAGGTGGCGACCGACCATCCGGGAGAGCCCCCAACGGCGCCCGGGTGCCACCATGGGGTGGCCCCGACGCCCGGTGGTGGCCCCCGATCGCCGTGTTCCGCTCCCTCGACTTCCTCTACGTGCCGACCGCCGACGTCGACGCCGCCGCCACCTGGTACGTCGACGTGCTCGGTGCCGAGCTGGTGTGGAAGGTGCGGGCCATGGGCACGGTGGTCGCCTACGTCAAGGTGTCCGAGGACGGTCCCCAGGTGCTGTTGTCCGGCCACCTCACCGGCGAGCGCCCCGTGCTCGTGTACCGCGTGGACGACTACGCCGCCGCGGTCGCCGACCTGCGCGCCCGCGGCGCCGTGCTGCACGAGCTGGAGATCCCGCACGGACCGGTGGCCGTGCTCACCGCCGAGGGCGACCAGCCCGTCGGCGTGTACGAGCTGGTGCGCCCCGAGGCCGACGCCCACTTCGCCGGTCGCGTCGACGACTGACGACGGCGAGCACGCTGCGCCTCGGACGGAGGCTCCCGGGCGCGAGGTGGATCCGGAGGCCCCCGTCGTGTCCCGTGTGGGCGTGGCCATCGCCGCTGGTCGGCCTGACCTTGGGCCCTGCCGTCGATGGCGCGGCGGCGCGAGGTTCGGGGTAGATCCCGGACCGGGAGGTGCGACATGGCGGCGCCGACCGTCGGGGCCGACCGACAGCAGGCGTGGACAGCAGTGCGTCGTTGCCCGGCGCTCGTCATCGCGGCCACGCTCGCCGTGCTGCTCGGCGCCCTCGCCGGGCCGACGCCGCTCGGCGGCACGGCCGCCCGGGCGGTGCCGGCGCACGCGGAGCGGGGGCCGTCGGGTGACGGTCGGACCCCGCCGCCACCGCCGTATCCCGCACCGGCAGCCATCGTCACCGTCGACTGGGAGGCCGACGACCAGCTGGTGTTCCTCTACGACGCGACGACCTCGGCGCAACCGTTGGCCGATCCCCACGAGGGTGACTGGACCGGATGGGGCGGGGGCTGCCAGCCCGGCTCGATCCGCTACGACGAGCGCCTCCCGCTCTTCCTGGGCGGCGGCGATCGGACCGACCTGGGCTACAACTGGTCGAGCACGCCGGGGACCTACACCATCACCGCCGTCTCGAACGCCTACTGCGTCGACGACCCCGTGGCCGCCCAGCAGATCGCGGCGCGGTACCCGAAGGGCTCGACGGTGAAGGTCACGGCGCGCGTCGAGTCCTACGCAGCCGACAGCACCACGCCCGAGGTCCAGACGTTCTCCGCCTCGGTACCGATCCTGCTGTCGGTCGACGCGGGCGGTCGCCGGATCCTCGGCGAGGTGACCGTGCCCGCCCCCGATGGGCCGGTGCCCGCCCCCGGCGGGACGGCGGGCCCGGCGGGCGCCTCGTCGGCCGAGGGAGGTGCGGGCGCCGCCACCCGCGCACCGGGCGTCAACGCGGAGGACATCGACCTCCTCCTCGAGCTCGTCGTCGGCCTCGGGCTCGCCGGCGTCGTGCTCGCCGCCCTGCTCCTGCTCTACCTGCGCCGCGCCCCGGGTCCGTCGCTGGGCCCGCCGCCGACGACGGGCTTCACCGAGCTGGGACCCGACGCCATGCCCACCACCGTGACGCGCCCTGCGCGCGCCTGGGACGGCGACGTCCCGATCCTCGTCCCGCCGGGCGACTACATCGCCGGCCACAGCCAGTCGGGCTGGACCCAGCTCCTGGTGCCCGACGAGCAGGGCAACGACCGGTGGGTGTGGGCGCCGAAGCAGGCGGTGAACCCGGGTCGCGTGCTCCCACCCCGCGACCCCGGCACCCCGAGCGCCCGCTTCGCGTCGAGCCCGGGGCTCAAGCCCGGCACCTACCGCCCCGCCCGGATCGTCGGGGACTCCTACGTCCTGGTCCGGTCCGGCGAGACCTACCTCGCCAACCCGCTCCCCGAGGGGTGCCGGGTGCTGCTCGGCTGTGCCGATCCGACCAGCGGCCTGGTCCCCGCCTACGACGTCGACGGGCGCCTCCTGGGCTGGTTCGAGAACGAGCGGACGGCGCTCGAGCACGCCGACGTCGGCGCCTAGACCACGCCACCACCGACGAGGTCACCACCGGCGAGGTCGCCGACCCGGGCCGTGCCGACGCCGACCGACGCGCCGCGTCGTGTTCCCCAGATCTTCCCCAGATCGTCGGGCTCCGCTGGACGATCGCGGTGGCCGACCACCCGTCGGGCTCCGGCAACCAGGGTTTCTCGGCCGCGGGACCCATGCGGTCGCGACGTTCGACCCATATGGCAACGTTCCTTGCGATCCCGATCTCCAGTTCGTGGCCGGCAGCGCGAAGGAGACGGCGATGGCACGGGGTGATCGGACCCAGAGGCTCGTGCAGTGGCTCAGGACCCGGCGGGACCGTGGGGTCACCGTCGTCGAGTACGCCCTGCTCATCGCGGTGATCGGCGTCGTGTCGCTGGGCAGCATCACCTGGTTCGAGGAGCGCTCCCAGGACGTGATGGAGGCGGCGATCAACTGCGCATCGGCCGATTGCGGCGGCGCACCCGTCGCGGGCGGGGGCGGGGCACCGTCATCGCCGTCGAGCTCGACCTCGACCACCGCGGCGCCGGCACCGACGTCGAGCACCTCGACCTCGAGCACGTCGAGCACCTCGACCTCGACCACGAGCACGTCGAGCACCTCGACCACGAGCACCTCGACCACGAGCATCCCGTCGACCACGAGCACGACCAGCCCGTCGACGACCTCGACCACCGCCCCGCCGGGCGGCCAGGTGGACGTCACGACGGGAGCCCGTCGGCAGGACTGGCGCAACTGGGAGGCCCTCGCCACGGCCAGCCTGGTCGACGAGCAGGGCCGGCCGCTGCGCGGCGCCGTCGTCACCTTCGAGTTCACCGAGCAGCCCTCGGGGCGCACGCGCACCCTGACGTGCACCACGAGCGGCTCGGGCACCTGCACCGTGTCCCAGGGCGGCCTCGACCGGCGCGGGTCGGGCGAGGTCACCTCGGTCGACGTGCGGGTCGTCGACGTCCAGGGTGGCTCCGGGCCGTGGAACGGCGTGGCGCCCGACCCGTCGACGATCCGCCAGGTCTGACGGTGACGCCGGGCCACGGATCGCCGGACGGACGACGGGTCCACACCAGGGGGCCGTCGCGGCCCCTAGGCTGGACGAAGCCGCCCACACCGCCGAGCTTCGCCGTCGCGGTGTGGGGCGACCGCCCACCCATCCCCGCCGACGAGGTCGTTCTCCTGCTCTCCGACGCCGACGACAGCGCCCCCGATGAGTTCCTCGAGCTGCTCACCGAGCTCGAGGAAGCGGTGCAGGCGAACCTCCAGCGCAACCAGCAGGCGCTGCGACGCATCGAGTACCTCCGCGACCGCAGGGAGCACGGCGAGGACATGGCCGAGATCGTCCGCTCCGAGGACAAGCCCCTCGTGCTCGACCTCCTGCGCGAGAACCTCGAGGTGATCTTCGACGTCGGCGCCCGATTGCGCCAGACCCAGGTGTTCGAGCTCGCCGAGTGCGGGCTCACCCACGCGCAGATCGCCGAGCTGCTCGGTGTGACCCGCCAGCGGGTGGGTGCCATCCTCACCCGGCGACGGCAAGGGCGGCCCAGCACCGACCGGTAGCCTGCGGGGGTGATCTTCTCCCTCGGCGGCGTCCCGCTGCCCGTGCTGGCCCGGGTCCGCCTCTACGTCTGCGGCATCACCCCGTACGACACCACCCACGTCGGTCACGCCGCCACCTTCGTGTGGGTCGACACCCTGGCCCGGGTGCTCGAGCACGTCGGCGTCGAGGTCCAGGTGTGCCGCAACGTCACCGACGTCGACGACGACCTCCTGCAGGCCGCGGCCGAACGGGGTGTCACCTGGAACGCCCTCGCCACCCAGCAGACCTTCCGGTTCGAGGACGACATGCGCAAGCTGCGGGTGCGCCGGCCCACCTTCGAGCCGCTGGCCCGCGAGTACGTCACCGACGTGATCTTCCTGGCCCGGGCCCTGCTCGACCGCGGCGCGGCGTACGAGCGCGGCGGCACGGTGTGGTTCCGGGGTGCGGACATGGCCGAGCGGACCGGGCTCGATGTCGACGATGCGGCTGCTCGGCTGCTGGCCCACGGCGGCGAGCCCGCCGACCGCGACACCGACCATCCGCTCGACGCCGCCGTGTGGCGCCGCTCGCTCGAGGGCGAGCCGTCGTGGACCAGCCCGTGGGGCGACGGCCGGCCGGGGTGGAGCGCGGTGTGCGCGGCCATGGCGTCCACCCTGCTCGGCATCGGCATCGACGTGCAGGCCGGCGGCGAGGACCTCGCCTACCCCCACCACGCCTACAGCGCGGCGATGGTCGAGGCCGCCACCGGCGTCGCCCCGTTCGCCCGGGCCCACATGCACGTCGGCACCGTGCTGCACGGCGGCGCCAAGGTGGCCAAGTCCACCGGCAACCTGGTGTTCGTGGAGGACCTGCTGCGCCGCTGGCCGCCCGAGGTGCTGCGGCTGCACCTGCTCGACCGCCCGTGGGCCGCGCCGTGGGAGTTCGCCGAAGCCGACCTGGGGGCGACCGCGGCCCGGCTCGAGGCGCTCTACGCCAAGGCGGGTGGCCTCGCCGACGATCCCGCCGCGACCGCCGCCGCGCTCGAGGCGCTGGCCGCCGACCTCGACGTGCCGCGGGCGCTGGCCGTCGCCGAGGACACCGGCGGCGGGACCGCCCGCACCATCGGCAAGCTCCTCGGCATCCTCTGACTGTGCCCTGCGTCGGGTAGAGGGCCGCGTCGCGGGTCAGCCCGTGGTCGGCGGCGCGACGGTGGGGTCCGGCGGGGCCGGTCCCGCGCCGGGGACGGGCGTGCCCGGTCGGCGCAGCGGGCGACCCTCGGTGTCGATCGCCGGCGGCACGAGGCCCTGCACGAGCCGGGCCGACGCGGTGACCGCCCGCTCACCCGCACCGGCCTGGTCCTCGACCACCAGGACGCCGTAGGCGTTGCGGGAGCGATCGACCCAGGGATAGGTGCCGAACCGCCCCACGGCGCTGACCATCGACGCCGTGTCGTCGCCGCGGAGGCGGTCGCGCCACACGCCGAGGCCGTAGGTGGGGATCCCGGTCCAGGCCACCCACGGCTCGTCGGCGGTGTCGAGCCGGGAGGTCTCGTCCCGCTCGAGCCCCAGCACGGCTCGCTCCGACAGCAGCCGCGTGTCGTCGACGCTCAGGCCCCGCGAGAGCACGAAGGCGAGGAACCGCGCCAGGTCGAGGCCCGTCGAGCGGGCGTCGACGCCGACGACATCCACGCCGGCACCCGGTCGCGTGGTGGCCGTCGACGGGTCGACGACGCCGGCCGCCCCGTCCGCCACGGGCAGGACCGTCGTCGCCGTCATGCCGAGCGGGGTGAAGAGCCGGCGACGGGCCACCTCCGGCCACGGCCGTCCCTCGACGGCCTCGACGAGGCGGACGAGGACGTGATCGTCGACGGGCCCCACCCGGAACACCTCCCCCGGCGAGGCCAGCAGCGGCGCGTCCCGCACGGCGTCGTCACAGGACGGGGACGGTGCCGGGCCGCAGGTGAGGGTGGGCGGCAACCCCGAGGTGTGGGCGAGGAGGTGGCGCGCCGTGATCCGTCCCTCGTCGCCGTCGGCGCCGATCAGGGAGGGGAGCTGGCGGGCCACGGGATCGTCGAGGGCCATCCGTCCCTCGTCGACGAGCATCGCCACCACCACGGCGAGGAACCAGCGGCCGGCCTCGCCGATGCGCACGGGCGTCGCCGGGTTCACCGACCCGACGCTGTGCAGGTGCAGCGCGCCGCCGTCCTGCACCACCAGCAGCGACGCCCCGCGCAGACCGTCGTCGCGGACCCGCTGCTCGAGCTCGGCGTCGACCCGGGAGAAGGGCACCGACGGGTAGGTGACGGGAGGTCCGTCGTCGGCCGACAGCCGGTCACCGGCGCCCGGCGCCGGCCGCGCGCCGTCATCGTCGATGATCTGGCTCTCCCCGGCCGCACCGCCCGGCGGTCGGTCACCCGAGCAGGCGACCGCGGCCACCAGCGCGACGACGGCCAGGACGACGGCAGCAGCGACGCGACGGCGGACGGCGGGGGCGGGACGGACGGCCATCACCGTCATCATCGCCGCGGCGGGACCCCGAGCCGGAGTCGAGGCCCTCGGGGATCGGCCCGCCGCTTCGACCGGGGTCGGTCAGCTGCCCGCCGGTGGGACCAGGGTGAGCGCCACCCAACCGTCCGACGCGCGCTGGTCGACCGTCACGCACCCGTGGGCCCGGAACGCCGCCTCGATCTCGCCGCGGCGCTCGGCCAGGACCCCGCTCAGCACGAGCGACCCGGCCGGGCGCACCCGGGCGACGAGCTCCGGAGCGAGGTCGACCAGGGTGCGGACGCCGATGTTGGCCACGACCACGTCGAAGGTGTCGCCCAGCTCCTGGACGGGCGTGACCGAGGCCTGCACGACGGAGGCGACGCCGCCGGCGTCGGCGTTGTGGCGGGTGGCGCGCACCGCCTCGGGATCGACGTCGACCGCCACCACCGTGCCGGCGCCGAGTCGAACCGCCGCCACGGACAGCACCCCGCTCCCACAACCGACGTCGAGGACCTTGTCGCCGGGGGCGACGGTCTGCTCGAGGGCGGCGAGCGCGAGGCGGGTCGACGGGTGCGAGCCGGATCCGAAGGCGTGTCCGGGATCGATGCGCACCACCAGGTCGCCGGGACCGAGATCGTCGGGCGGGGGAGCCACGCCGGGACCACCACCAGGTGGTGGCCGACCCGCACCGTCGCCGCGAACCGTCGCCAGGCGTCCCGCCAGCCGTCGTCGACCACGTCGAGGACGGCCACCACCTCGACGGCGAGGTCGTCGCACCCGCGGACCGGCTCCGAGCCGACGCTCGCACCGCCTCGACCAGGTCGGCGGCGTCGCGGTCCGCGACGGTGGCGACCACCTCGACGAGCTGGTGCGCGACGACGGGCCGAGGGAGCCCTCCGCAGGGACGACCTCTTCGACCCCAGCACGCCGGCCTCCCACAGCACGCCCGACAGCAGGTCGAGCCGGGACGCCGCCACGCGCAGGTGGACGGCCACGGCGAGGGCGTCGCCGGGTGCGGTCATGGCATCAGGCTCGCGCGACGCAGGACGCGTCGTGTCGGC
This sequence comes from Acidimicrobiales bacterium, assembly GCA_041394145.1. Classification (GTDB taxonomy): domain Bacteria; phylum Actinomycetota; class Acidimicrobiia; order Acidimicrobiales; family Acidimicrobilacustridaceae; genus JAWKIW01. The sequence goes on along the minus strand of JAWKIW010000009.1, from coordinate 43,487 downwards.
CGGGCCGCCCCGTGCCGAGCTAGCCGGGACACGAGTCGAGCGCCTGGCGGTACAGCCGGGCCAGCGCCCGCTGGCCGGCCGGTGCCGGGTGCACGCTGTCGGTGGTGAACGGCCCGTCCGGCTCCCCGGCGGCCACGTAGGCGTCGACGGCGGCCGTCCAGTCGACGAGGTCCGTGCCGGGCCGAGCGGCCGCCACCCGGGCGAGCATCTCGTTGAAGGCCCGGGCCCGGACGTTCTCGGCGCCACGGCCGGCGAAGTCGAGGACCCGCTCGTTCACGGTGACCAGGTGGATGCATCGGGCGTCGGGGAACCGCTCGACGAAGCGGCGCAGGGCCGCCTCGACTGGTCGAGGGGCCAGCTCTGGCCCACGTCGTTCGTCCCGAGGTTGATCACGACCTGGTCCGGCGACGCGGTCGTGGCCCCCTCCGGCACCTCGGTGAGGAGCTGGTCGGTCCGGTAGCCGGATCGTGCCTCGATGTCGACCTGGTAGCCGCGGCGCAGCTCCTCGCGCAGCGCGTCCTCGCTCACGACCGTGATCGAGTCGCCGAGCAGGACCGCCTCCTGGCGAAAGGGCCACACCTCGGGCCGCACCCAGACGACGACGACGGCCGCGACCACCAGGGTGAGGACGACGGCGAACGCCAGGAGGGCACGGGGGCGTCGCGAGCTGGGCACGCCCCCATCCTGCCCTCGGGTCAGCGCGCGTCGACGACGGCCCGCACCGAGGTCGGCGTCGCCACCGTGGGGTCGAGCTGCGGCTCCACCTCCGGCTCACCGGCGACCGTGCGCAGGGGCACGATCCCCGCCCAGATCGGCAGCGCGAGGTCGTCGTCCTCGTCGACCGGCATCCCGGTGCGGACCTTGGCCGAGGCCTCGGTCAGGGGCAGGGTCAGCACCGTCGTGGCCCGCAGCTCCTGCTCGGTGGGTGGTCGGGCCTCGGACGCGCGCCCGGGCAGGACGTGGTCGACGAGCGCGTCGAGGGCGGTGCGCTTGGCCGACGGCTCGGTGATCTCGGTCGCTTCGCCGAAGACGACCACCGAGCGGTAGTTCAGCGAGTGGTGGAACGCCGACCGGGCGACGACCAGGGCGTCGACGATGGTCGCGGTGAGGCACACCGGTCGCCCCCGCTTCATCGTGCGCAGGAGGCGGGAGGCCGGCGAGCCGTGCACGACGACCTCGTCGCCGACGCGTGCGTGGATGGTGGGGATGACCACGGGGCCGTCGTCGGTGGCGATGCCGAGGTGGCAGTGCAGCGCCTCGTCGAGGATGGCGTCGATGTCGGCGCGGTCGAAGCGTCCCCGCTCGGGGAGGCGGTGCAGGCGCGTGCGGTCGGTGACGGGGAGCGACATGCCCCCTGCCTAGCGGAGCCGCCCGGTGCGACACCGCCGGGTTTCGCAACGGCGAGTCGTCCCCGGTCAGGTGCCGAGGAACCCTCGGCTGCCCGAGCCCTGCCCACCGCCCTGCTCGACGTTCTCCGACGGCTGCACCATCACCCAGCCGGTCCCCGAGAACGCCATCTGGATGGCCTCCCCCGAGCCCTTGCCGAAGAAGTCCTTGTAGGTGACGTCGGTCTTGAGGTTCATCTGCACGCCACCGGTCCACAGCACGACGGCGTTGCCGTCGCCGAACGTCGGTGCCGACGCGACGTCGAGCACGATCGGCTCGCCGTGGGTGGTGACGGCGACGTACCCGGAGCCCCGCAGGATCGTGTTGTACAGGCCACCCGACACGCTGCCGGCCACGCCCCCGCTGACGCGCTCGATGTCGGCCTCGATCGACGCCGAGAAGGCCAGGATGTTGGCGCCGTTCACCGAGACCGTGTCGTTCTCGAGGTAGAAGACCTGGATGTCCTTGGCGGCGTCGGCGAGGAACACCTCACCCGCCCCGGTGACCTCCATGAGGGGCACGCCCTCGCCGGTCATCTTCTGCTTGAGCCACTTCGAGGCCCCGCCGGCGCCGAGCGCCTGGAAGCGGGCATCGCCCTGGTACGCGACCATCGACCCGACGCGGGCCCGGATGGGCCCGTAGTGCAGGAACACCTTCAGCAGCTTCTTGTTCTGCAGGGTGAAGGGGTCCTGGCCGGTGGTCTCGGAGAACTCGGTGAAGCTGCCGTGGATCGTCATGGCCCTTCCTTTCACAGCGACGGGCGACGGCCCCTCCGTCGACGCCTGCGAGCGTAGAGACCGTCCGGCCCACGAGCCAGGGCCGCTCGGCACGATCCGGGGCAGACCTGCCGCCCCGCCCGATCCCGCGACGCCTCGGACCCTCCGGACGACTGCCGGCAGCGGCGTCACCCGCTGACGTAGCCCACCACGTCGGCGAGCACCTCCACTGCCCCCGAGCTGTTGAAGATCGACACCTTGCCACCGGCGCCGACCTTGGCCACCACGAGGTTCGGGATGGTGGTGCCGGCGGCGAAGTTCAGGTTCGATGCGGTCGGCCTGTCGACCCCCGCCGGCCACACGGTCAGGTGCGACGTCGCCGACGGCCGGTCGGCCGTGACGTTCAGCACGACGGCCGAGACGCCCTCTCCCGGGACGCCACCCACGCCGGTGACCACCAGCTCGCGCGTCTCACCCGGGCCCAGCGGTGCGGTCGGACCGCCGACGGTCGACCCCGGCCTCGTGTCGAGGATCCGAGACGGCGTGACGCCGTGGACGCTGCCGAGCGGTTCGGCCGTGCTGAAGTAGCCGACGACGTCGAACAGCACGTCGACGGTCCCCGAGTTGTTGTAGAGCGACACCTCGCCGGCGGGGCTGAGGGCGGCCATCACCAGGTTCGGCACGACGATGCCCGGGGTGACGTTGAGGTTCGACGCATCCGGCCGAGCCCGGTCGGTCGGCCAGACGGTCAGGTGCGACGGGGCCGACGGCAGCACGGCGGTCACGTTGAGGACGACGGCCGACGCTTCCGACGACGGCACGCCGCCGTGGCCGGCGACCGACACCGTTCGGTCTCGCCGGGGCCGAGCCGGGCCGCCGGCCCTCCGACGGTCGTCCCCGGACGGGTGTCGAGGATGCGAGCCGGGGTGACGGGCACGAGCGACGCGCCGGGCTGGTCGTCGGGGACGAGGGCCTGCGGGGCGCGGCCGATGGTCGATCCCTCGGCGAAGTCGAACCAACCGGCGACGTCACCGAGGACGCACCTCGCCGGAGTTGTTGCGGATGGAGACGGTCCCGTCCGGCGCGACCGGCTGACCACGAGGTTGGGGATCGTCTGGCCCGCCACGAAGTTGAGGTTGGACGAGCCGGGCAGGGCCGCTCCGCTCGGCCAGACGGTGAGGTGCGACGGCGCCGTGGGCTGCACCGCGGTCACGTTGACGGCGACGGCGCTCACCCCGTCGTTCGGCACGCCGCCGACACCGGTCACCTTGAGCGATCGGGTCTCGCCCGGCCCGATCTTGGTCGCCGGCCCGCCCACGCCGCTGCGGGTGTCGAGGATGCGGGCCGGCGGCAGGGGGTGGAAGCCCCCGGCGGTGGCGGGCCGCGGCACCCCGATGGTGTTGGTCCAGGTGTTGGTGGCGATGGCCGGGTTGTCGTCGAACACGATGGACGCCTGCTCGCTCAGCACGGTGCCCGGAGCGGCCGTGGGCACGGGATCGACGCCGAGCTCGACGTAGCCCTCGCCCTGCGGTGAGGTGACGTTGGGGGGCAGGAAGCCGGCCGTCGGGTCGAGCGGCAGGTCGCCGGTGGCCGGGTCGATGGTGCGGAAGGTCCAGGTCGCCACCCGGGTGTCGAGGTCGAGCCGCGCCCGGACCTGCACCGTGTAGGGCGTGCCGACGAGCGGCACCGACGTGTCGAAGCTGCGCCGGTCGGGAGGCACCTCGATGCGGGTGCTGCCGAAGCCGATGGCGCCCAGGTGGAAGGTCGAGGCGTCGAGGTCGACGTCGAGGGGCAGCGACACGACGACCTCCTGGGCCGGCGCCCCCGCCGTCTTCACGTTCTCGAAGTCGATCGTGTAGGTCATCGGCTGGGACGCCGACACGAAGCGCTCGGCGCCCTGACCGGCTGGTCCGGTGATGGCGTTCGGGTCACGACTGTTGACGAACGTGGTGTGGGTGATCGTGGTGTCGGTGCCCGGCGGGTTGGGGCCCGGCGCGCCCGGTGGCGGTGGTGGCGGAGGCGGCGGCGAGCACGAGCCGTCGGGCTGTCGCGCCCCACCGCCGGCGCAGGTGCAGCCCTCGGCGCGGGCTCGCTCGAGCGCGGCCAGCGCCGCCAGGGCCCGCTCGAGCAGGCCCCGGTACAGCGACTCGGTCTGGGCGACCTGGTCGAGCAGGCTCTTCGCCGTGCCGATCGCCGCCTTCAGGTCGTTCACGATGGAGATGACGTCGGACAGCGCCGAGATGGCCGTCCCGACGTTGCCGGCCACCTTCCCGACCGATGCCCCCAGCGCGGGCGCGGCGTCGGCGAGGACGTCCTTGGCGTTCTGCGAGATGAGCGTCGCCAGCGAGCCGAGCACCTGCAGCGTCACGCCCAGCCCGTCGAAGTCGCCAGTGATCAGCTGCGTGCGCAGGATCCCCAGGTACTCCGACAGGTCGACCGCCCCGCCGGCGAGCACGGTGAACAGCCGCTCGGTCGCCGCCAGCTGCGCCGGCGACAGACCGATGGACAGCGCCGACAGCGCCGACAGCTCGGGGCCGAGGCCGACGGTGACGATGAGCTTGCCCACCAGCTTGAGCGCGGTGGCCGCCGGGATGGTGAGGTCGGACAGGGTCTGCCAGAACAGGCGGTCGCTGTTGTCCAGCAGGTCGACGAAGGCGCGGTCCTTGCGGTCGAGCAGGTCGAAGGCGTCGATCCACGCCTGCTCGAGCCGCGAGCAGCCGAGGTCGATCGACCCGAGCCGGGCCCGAAGGGCGTCGGTGTCGCGCGGATCGCGCACCGGCGTGCGGAAGAACCGATCGAGCCACGAGCGGGCAAGCTCGGCGGGCGTCGGCGTGGGCACCGGCGGCGGACCCACGTCGGGCACCCGCAAGGGTGGCGCCGGTGGCGGGCCGGCGAGGGCGGACCGGTCCCCGTCCCGGGCAGTGCGAACGGCCCGAAGGGAGGGTCGCCGTTGTCGCCCGGAGGGAAGGTCACCGGCGCGCCGTACAGGCGCCTGGCCACCTGCCTGCTCACCCGCACGTTCACCGGGCCGGCCGGCAGCCCGTCGAGCAGGTAGCGACCGTCGGACCCGGTGAGGGTGGCCAGGATCACGCTGTCGTCGGCGTCGATCACCTCGACGCGCAGCCCGGCCCGCGGCACCCCGCCGGCCGAGATGGTCCCCCGCAGCCGCGACGTCGACGAGGCGAGCACCACGTCGACGGCGGAGGCCGGCGCAGCGACCGGCACCGCACCCACGAGCTGGTGCGCGGTGAAGCCCGGTGCGGTGACCCACCCGTCGTAGGTGCCGTCGGCGAGCGCATCGAAGGCGGCGTCGCCGTCCGAGCCGGTCACGGTCATGAACCGGGCGCCGGTGGTCCGCTCGCGGAGGGTGACGACGGCCTGCGCCACCGGGGTGCCGCCGGCGAGGACCGTCCAGCGCAGCGCCTTCGCCGGGGGCAGCGCCACCGGCACGGCGGCCGGGCCGGTGCCGACGGTCACGGTGGCCCGCCGCGAGGCACGGCCGTCGGCGACGACGTCCACGACGTAGGAACCGGGCGCCACCCCGCCGAAGGAGGCGACGCCGTCGGGCCCGCTGCGGGTCACGAGGCCGGCCCCCTCGGTGTCGAGGTCGACGGCCCCGAGCCGTACCGTCGCCCCGTCGAGCGGGGTGGCGGAGCCGTCCGTCGTCACGGTCACGTCGACCGTCGAGTCGCCGGGCACGAGGTCGTCGGCCGTCGCGTCCACACCGGGCGTCACGGCCACGGGGGCCGTGGAGCCCAGACCGAACCCCCAGCCGGCGGCGAGGACCCGGTAGTCGCCGGCGGCGGCCACCGGGAAGCGGTAGCGGCCCTCGCCATCGGTGACGCCGGCCACGGGCACGGCGTCGGGCGCCTCGGGCACCAGGTAGACGGGGAGATCGGCCACGGGTCCCGCGCCGGTGCGCACGATCCCCGTGAGGGTCGCCAGCGACACCACGAGATCGACCACCACCGTGAGCTGGGACGCGTCGACGGTCGCACCCTGACCGACGAGCCCGCCGAGCGCGGTCACCGTGTACGGGCCGTAGGTGAGGTCGTCGACCGCGTAGCGGCCGTCGGCGTCGGTGCTGGTGCCGAAGGCAACGCCGTCGGCGGTGATCACCTGCACCGGGATGCCGACCACGGGCGAGCCCCCGCCGTCGCGGACGGTGCCCTCGATCTGCCCCAGCCGCGACACGACCAGATCGGCGGTGGCGGTCGCACCGGCGACGAGCACGGGCGTCGCCGTCGCGGTGGAGTGCCCGGGGGCCTCCGCCAGCACCGCGACCGGTCCGCTCGGCAGGTCGTCGAGCGCGTAGGTCCCGTCGCCGGCCGTGGTGGCCGACCCGTCGTCGCCCGGGAGGGCGGTCCGGACGGTGGCGCCGGCCACGACGCCGCCGGTCTGGTCGCGCACCGTGCCCTCGAGGCGAGCCGGTGCGGTGAGCGCCAGGGCGACACCGCTCGTGGACGCACCGTCGACCACCACCACCTCGGCAGCAGTGGCGCGCCCCGACCCGGCCACGGCGGCGGTCACCGTGTAGGACCCGGCACGCAGGGTCGGCAGCGTGAAGGTCCCGTCCGCGGCGGTGGTCGCCCCCACCGCCCGCACCGGCGGCGCTGCCGGTTCCGCCGTCACGCTCGCTCCGGCCGCCGGACCGCCACCGGGCAGGGTCACCGTGCCGGTGATCGAGCCTCCGACACCCAAGGTCACGTCGAAGGCGGTGACGGGGGCGGCTGCCAGGGAGACGGGGTCGGGCCCGAAGGTCAGCAGCGACTCGGCCGACACCTCGACCGGGACGTCCGCCGCTCGGAGGCCGGCCATGACGTACCGTCCGTCGGGTCCGCTCGTCGTCGCCGCCACCTTCTGGGTGACCGGGTCGGTGGCGTCGACCCGGGCACCGACGACCGGGCTGCCGTCGCCGGCACGGGTCACGAACCCCTGCAGGGTCTGGCCCTCGGTCACCGGCACGGACACGTCGACCGCACCGGTGTCGGGGACGGCCACGATCGGGAGGGTGGTCTGGAACCATCCGTCGACCTCGACGCGGTAGCTGCCGGGCGCGAGCCGGCGCGCGGCGAAGGAGCCGTCGGGCCAGACCGGCAGCGAGGTGCTCGCCGTGGCGTCGCCGAGGGGGACGAGGGACACGCGCCCTCGGTCGAAGCCTCCGCCGTCCTTGGTCAACCGGCCCGTGAGCACCGAGCCGGGCGCCAGCACGAGCGCCTTGTCGACGAGGAACCGGGCCAGCTCGTCCTCGGTGACCAGGTTGCGACCGTAGCCCCGTGCCTCGAGCTGGAGCGCGCCGAGGAGGCGGACGTAGTCGGCCCAGGTCGTCGGCAGCGTGCCGCCGTTCACCCAGGCGACGAGGTCCTGCCACTCCGGGTCGGCCAGGTCCGGTGGCCGGTAGGGGGCGAGCACGCCGGCCCAGTCGAACGGATCGGCGGCGTCACCGGTGATGGTGGTGAGCCGGAGCTGGATGGTGGCCGTGCCGCCGGCGATGACCTGGGAGATGGTGTCGTTGCTCGGGATGAAGGGCACGTCGACGCGCACCGTCGTGCCCGGTGGCAGGGCCAGCGTGGGCCCACCGGCACGGCGAGGGAAGAAGGCCAGCGGTCCGGGCCCGTACTGGGTCTGACCCGCCGGTCGGAACGCGGCACCACCACCGGCATCGAGCCGGACGAGGGGGATCGGGAGGTCCGTCCCACCGGTGTTGCGCACGGTGATGGTCGCCGTGCCGACGCGGTTCGTGCGCATGAGGCCGGGGCTGGTCACGGTGGCTTCGATGCGGCCCGGCGCGTCGTCGGTGACGGTGAAGGACCCCGTGGCGGTCGCGGTCGGCCCCGCCGGGTTGGTGACCGACACGTCGGCGGGCCCGGGCGAGAGGCCGGTGAGGTCGAAGGTCGCCTCGAGGTGGGTCGCGTCGTGGCGGACGACGGCGGCGGCCAACCGGGTGGTCCCGTCCCGGGTGAGCGAGGCCGTCGGGGCGGGGGCGAAGCCGGCCCCGCGCACGACGACCGTCGCCGACCCCAGGTTCGAGCCGCGGTCGGGCGCCACCGAGACGATCCCGAAGCCGAGGTCGCGCAGCGACACGTTCACCGTCGCGCCGCCACCCGCGCCGCTGCGGCCCTGCACCAGCACGTAGCGGGTCTGGGCGACGGCGGGGAGGAGGAGCCGGGGCGCCGGGATCGTCCGCTTCGACGTCGCGCCCGTCGATCGGCGTCGGCACGCGGCCGATGCCGGCGACCACCTCGGCGGCTCCGCCGACGCTCGACGACGTGTCGAGCAGCTGATCGACGGCGGAGGGCGCCACCTGCAGGTAGGCGAGCTGCCCGGCGGCCAGCGTGAGGTCCACGGCGGTGCCGGGGGCGAGCACCGGGATGGCCAGGTCGACCGTGCCCGGCATCACCAGCACGTTGTTCGCCCGGTTGGCGTCGTCGACCGCGCTGAAGAGGTCGCTGCGCACGATCACCTTGTGCGGGCCCGATGCCAGGGGCAGGAAGGGCGCGGTGACCGTCTGGGTGTAGGACGCCCCCGCCGCCAGGTCGGTGCTGCGCACGGCGGACCCGACGAGCCGGTCGTCGGGGCTCCAGCTGGCATCGGTGGACAGGTACACGCGGTCCACCCAGCCGGCTCCGGCGATCGGGCCGCCGTCGTTGCGGACCGTGTAGGTCACCGAGCCGTCCTGACCGGGCGTGACCGACGGCGGCGCCGTCACCGACGTGATCCGCAGGTCCGGCTTGCCGCCCGCCGAGCCCTGGGGGGTGGTGTTCTCCAGCACGGTCACCCGCGGACCCGTGAACACCATGCTGATCAGGTCGACGCGTCCCGAGCCGAACAGCTCGGCCGCGGCCACGCCGTCGACCCGGGCCTCGGCGGTGCCGATGTGGGCCGCCGGGGTGAGCGTCCCGTCGGTCCGCACGGAGTGCACGACGACCCCCGAGCTCCACGAGCCGGCCACGAGGTCACGCCGGCCGGTGCCGTGGAGATCGGCGAGGATCAGGTCGAAGTAGGCAGGAGACGGCGTCGGGGCCGGCGCCTGCAACGTTCCGTCGCCGTTGCCCAACAGGACCCACAGGTTGCCGCCACCCATGCCCACGAGGTCGGTGGCGCCGGTGCCCCGCAGGTCGGCGGCCAACAGCTGGTCGAGGTGGGGCAGCCCGGGCGCGGTGATGATCGGTGCGCCGAAGGTGCCGTCGCCGTTGCCGGGGTAGATGGCGAAGCGCTCCCCGCTGCTCCCGTCGGCGAGCACGTTGGTGTGGAACACGATGTCGGGCTTGCCGTCGCCGGTGATCTCACCGACGGCGACCGGCTCGGGACCGGACAGGCGGCCGAGCTCGATGCCGTCGGGATCGGTGACGAAGGTGCGGGGGCTGGCCGGGTTGTAGCGCTGGACCGACAGGTGGCCGACCCACGGCTCGCCGTAGGGGCAGCAGTTGTTGGTCACGGTGAACACGACGTCGGGGTGCCCGTCGGCGTCGACGTCGCCGACGGTGAAGTAGCGGCCGACGCCCTCGAGCTGCCGGTCGTGTTGAGCGGGAGCCCGGTGGCCGAGCCCACGTGGCCGGCACCGTCGCCGAAGCCGACCACGGCGGTGCCGGCCATGCACACCACGTCCAGGTGGTCGTCGCCGTCGAAGTCGGCGAGCGCGATCTTGGCGTTGCCGCCACAGCTGGGCCCCAACGACCCCATCTCGATCGCCGGGCCGAACGTGCCGTCACCGTTGCCGTGCTGGAACTTCACGCGGGTGCCGCCGGGCGTGTTGGCCGGGAAGACGAGGTCGGCGTGGGTGTCGCCGTCGACGTCGCCGAGGGCGTTGCCCTGCGCGCTCCCCTCGCCGCCCTCCCACTCGGTGCGCACGCCGACCGGCGCCAGGTACCGGCCGGGAGGATGGCGCAGGTCTGGTCGCAGCAGGGAGAGCCGACCCGAGTAGTCGCTGAGGTTGCCGGCACTGAGGTTGGCCAGCAGGTCCGGACGGCCCGAGCCGCTGAAGGACCCCGTGATCAACCCGCTCACGGCCTGCTGCTGGTTCGCGGCACCGTCGTCACGGACCGTCGGGACGTACAGCTCGGTGCTGAGCGCCGGCGGGGTCGCTGCGCACGATCGCCACCCACTTGCCGGACGGGATGGCGGCGTCGACGCACCGTCGCCGTCGAGGTCGACGGGGCTCGACTGCGACAGGTTCGGGTACGACCCGGCACCGACGCGCTCGGCTGTGACGGCAGGGCGTAGCCGCCGGTCCCGTCGCCGCGGGCCAGCGTCAGCTCCCCGCAGCAGTTGCCGAACAGCAGGTCGGTGTGGCCCGTGCCTCGGAAGTCACCGGCGACGACCATGCGGGCGTCGTTGACCGGCAGGGTCGCGGGGTTGGCGAGGTCGAACGTCCCGGGCCCGGTTCCGGTGAACACGAGGGGCTGGCCGCCGGGGCGGGTGACGACCAGGTCGGTGCGGGCGCCAACCGGTACGAAGGCGGCGTCGACGACGTTGTACCCCCCGGTGGACGTGGAGGTCTCGGCCCAGGTGCCGGAGCCGGTGCGGCGCAGGTACGACCACGTGCTGCTCGAGGCATAGGCGCCCAGGGCCACGACGTTGCCGGCCGCGTCGGCGCGCAGGAGGCCCGCCTGGACGCCGATCGGGACGGTGCTCGGGGCGGCGAAGGTCCCGTCGCCGTTGCCGGCGTACAGGTGGAGGTTGGCCTCGCCCACCTGGGACACCAGCAGGTCGAGGTGGCCGGAGTCGGTGAACCGGCCGAGCACGACCGAGGCCCAGTACCCGACCGAGCCGGCCGCGCCACCCGTGAGGGGGACGTCGAGGATCGGTCCGGCCAGCGTCCCGTCACCGACGCCCCGGAACACCTTCAGGAAGGTGCGCATGCCGACCCCGGGGACGTTGCCGAAGCCCACCACGGCGACGTCGTCGCGTCCGTCGCCGTCCACGTCGCCCCGTGCCGTCGACAGCAGCACCACCGACGCGTCGAACCCGGTGAACGCCGGGTTGGCCTGCTCGGGGCCGGTGAAGCTGACCGGGGCCGGATCGGGAGCGGCCGCCGAGGCCGGGCCGCCGGTCACCACCACCGAGGCGCCACCCGCCACCAACCCCGCCGCGAGGCTCAACGCCAGCACCACCGCCGTCACCATTCGCCCGCGCCGTCGCATCGCCCCTCCCGGCCGCCGACCGGCCCCGCGTCCCAGCGCGCCCTGCGGCCAACCGGGAGTGTCGCGTGCGTCGCGGCGGTTCGGAAGGGGTCGAACGGGCTGTCCGGCCCCGTGACGCGCGGATGACGCGCCACCCCGATCCCCGCCTCCCGCGACGGCTCGGCCACGACCGAGCGCCGCCGCGGTCCCGTCTGGGGCGTCGGCTGCTCAGCTCGTGCTCAGGACGCCGAGCCAGCCGAGCACGGTCTGGCCGACGACCACGACCGCCAGCGTCCCCACGACGACGACCACGATGGTGGCCACGACCCGGAACCGGGGACCGTTGACGCCGTCACCGAGGACGGACCGCCGGTTGCACAGCAGGAGGACGAACGTCAGCACGATCGGGGCGATGAGGCCGTTGAGCACCTGCATGCCGACCAGCAGCGAGATGAGGTTGCCGGGCAGCAGCGCGACGCCGGCGCCGAGGACGATGAGGCCGGTGAACATGCCGAGGAACAGGGGCGCCTCGCGGAACGACTTCGACACCGAGCGCTCGACGCCGACGGCCTCGGCCAGCGCGTAGGAGGTCGACAGCGGCACCACGGCGGCGGCCAGGGCGGATGCGCCGAACAGCCCGAGGCCGAACAGGGTGGTCGCCGCGGCGCCCACGACCGGCTCGAGGGCCTGGGCGGCGTCGGCGGCCGAGTCGAGCGGACCGCTGAAGCCGATCACGGTGGCGGTGGCGATCAGGATCGACATGGCGACGAGGCTGGCGAAGATCGAGCCCGACACCGCGTCGAAGCGGGTGGCCGGGTAGTCCTCGGCCCCGACCCCCCGGTCGGCCACCGAGGCCGACTGGTACAGCTGCATGTACGGCGTGATCGTGGTGCCCACGAGGGCGATGGCGAGCACCAGGAAGCTCTGCGAGACCGTGAAGTGCGGCCACACCAGGTTGGCGCCGATCTCCTTCCAGTCGGGCCGCTCGATGATCACCGTCAGCGGGTACGTGACGAAGGCGAGGCTGAGGATCAGGAAGAGGCGCTCGGCGTAGCGGTACGAGCCGAACACGACCACGGCCCAGATGACGACGGCGGCGATGGGCACGGACAGGTAGCGGCTCACCCCGAACAGCTCGAAGGCGGCGCCGATGCCCGCGAACTCCGACACGACGAGACCGGCGTTGGCGATGATGAGGCTCACCACGGCGAAGGTGCCGAGGCGCAGCGGGAACTGCTCCCGGATCAGCGACATGAGGCCCTCGCCGGTGTAGGCGCCGAGCCGGGCCGCCATCTCCTGCACCACGACGAGGCCGACCATCAGGAACGGCATCAGGAACAGCATCTGGTAGCCGAACTGGCTGCCCGCCGACGCGTAGGTGGCGATGCCGCCGGCGTCGTTGCCGGCGTTGGCGGCGATGAGGCCGGGCCCGAGCAGGGCGAGGTAGCCCACCCAGCGCGGCCGGCGACGCAGGGTCCGCCGCAGCTGGCCCCCGAGTCGTCGGCCCTCCGCCGCGGCGAGGGGCTCCTCGGTCACGACAGGATCCGTCGGAAGCGGAACCGGCCGCGGTCCGGGACGAGGGCGTCGACCAGGTCGTCGGCGAGGATGCGCCCCACGGGACGGCCGAGATCGTCGACGACCACGACCGACCAGGTCCGGGCCTCGACGAGCGCGTCGACGGCGTCGTCGATGCTGCTGTCGGGCGTCACCGTCACGACGTCCTCGGGATGGGTGAGCTCACCGAGCGTCTGGTCGGGCTCGGCCACGAAGAGCTCGATGAGCCGGACGTCGTCGATCAGGACGCCGTCGCCGTCGACGACGAGCACGCCATCGAGGTCGAGGGCGTGTCCCTCGGCCCGCTCGCCCACGAGCTGTCGGCGGATGGCAGCGACGGTGTCGGCGGCCGGCGCGACGACGAGGTTGGTCGTCATCACACCGCCCGCCGTGCGCTCGCCGTAGGCGACGAGCGGTGACAGCTCGTCGGCGATCTCGGAGGGGAGGGCGTCGAGCAGCTCGTGCCGACGCTCGGGGTCGAGCTCGCGGAGGGCCTCCGCCGCCTCGTCGGGCTCCATCTCGGCGAGGACCTTCGCCGTCGTCTCCGGTGGCAGCTCGCGCAGCAGGTTGGACAGCTCGTCGCTCTCCATCTCCTCGAGCGCGTCGGCCGCCTTCTCCTCCCCCAGCACGGCGAGCAGCTCCTCGCGCTGGCGTCGGCCGAGGTCCTCCAACAGGTCGGCGAGCTCGCCGGGTCGGAGGCGCGTGAGCTCCTGGTTGGGCCGGGTGAGGTGCACCGGGCCCTCGAGGTCGTCGCTGAAGGGCTGCACCGCCGCCCAGTCGATGACCTTCTCGGGCGTGGGCCGGCGACGGCTGCGGGCCGGGCCGAGCCGGCGCAGGAGCGTCCCGAAGCCCACGTCGGCGCCCACCAGCCGGGTGCCGGCGCCCACCCGGGCGAGGTACAGATCGGCGGCCCGGAACACCCGGACACCGTCGACGTCGACCATCTGGTGGTCGATGACGTCGGTGTTGAGCCGCACCTCGCCCGGCCGCCGCTCGACGTCACGCAGGTCGAGACGAGCCGACCGCAGCCGGATCTCCCGCTGACCGAGGTGCTCGATCTGGTCGGCGGACACCCACAGCTGGCGCCTCCCGACACGGACCACGAGCCCCGTGACCAGCGGGTAGGGCTCGCCCTGCCAGCGCACGACGACGTCGACGAGCCGTCCGACCTCGGCACCGGCCTGGTTGCGCACCGGCGCGCCGACGAGCCCGGCGGCCGACACCAGGGCGTCGGCGACGGCCTTGTTCGCCGTGAGCCGCTCGGAGCGACGGCGGCGGCGCTCCCGGATGGCGTGGGTGGGGGCGAGCGAGGTGGGGCGAGCCATGACGAGGCCTCCTCGGGGCGCGGACGACGGGCAGGGACGAGGGCGGTCGTGCCTCACTCGGGAGCGCCGGGCGTCCGGCGGGGCCGCGGCGGCGTGCCGGGGCTCAGGGGTGACGCAGGGCCGAGGAGGCGGGGGCGTGACGGCGGGTACTGGGAGGGTCGTCTCGCACGGGCCTCACCTCCTCGCGGTGTCGTCGAGTCGTCCGGCGGCTCGGGTGGCGACGGGCACCACCCGTCGGCCGCCATCGCCGGCGGGTCGGCCGGCGACGAGCCGCCGACGTTCTACCACGGCCGCCTGCGCGTCGACACCCGGCACCCGGGGCGTTCACCCGTCGTTCGCCGAGCCCGCAGCCCGGCGTCCCCACGGGTGCGAGCGGTCACCGCGGCCGGGCGCGGCCGGGCGCGAGCCGGTGTGCTGCGCACGACCCCGACCACGCCGGACCGAGACCGAGGTGGCGTCAGCTCTTGAGCAGCCGGGCCACGGCGGCCACCGCCTCCTCGACCTTGGCGTCGCCCTCGGCGGGGTCCACCTCGGCCGCGTGCCGGACGCAGTGGCGGATGTGCTCGTCGAGCAGGCCGAGCCCCACACCCTGGAGGGCCTTGGTGACCGAGGCGATCTGGGTGAGGACGTCGATGCAGTACGTGTCCTGCTCGATCATGCCCTGCAGGCCCCGCACCTGGCCCTCGATCCGCCGGAGGCGGTTCAGGTAGTCGTCGCGGGACATCGAGTAGCCGGGCATAGGGTCAGGGGGTACCCTACTCGGTCGCGGGCCGGCGCCGCCAGGATCGGCGGTTCTATGACGCATGTCACCTCGACCTGGATAGGGTAGGGGGGTATCCTACGGACATGACCACGGCCAGCCCGCACGACGTGACCGGCGAGCCCGAGCCGGAGACCGAGCGCATCGATCTGCCCGTCGAGGGCATGACGTGCGCGTCGTGCGCGACCCGCATCGGGCGGGGCCTGGCCAAGCTCGACGGGGTCGAGACCGCCGACGTGAACCTCGCGACCAAGCGGGCCACCGTGGTGTTCGACCCGCACGCCGTCGACCTCGACGCGCTCCGGGGCAAGATCGAGGCGCTCGGCTACTCGGTGCCGGCGCCCGCCGCCGGCGGCACCCCCGACGCCCACGCCGGGGGACACCACCACGAGACCGGCGACGAGCACGACGCCCACGCCGGGGGCCACCACCACGAGACCGACGACGCCACCACCCGCCGGCTGACCCGCCGCCTCCTCGTCGCCGTGGTGCTGAGCGTGCCGGTGGTGCTGGTCTCGATGGTGCCGGCGCTGATGTTCTCCGGCTGGCAGTGGCTGGCCTTCGCGCTGTCGACGCCGGTCGTGTTCTACAGCGGCGCCCAGTTCCACCGCGCCGCCTGGGTCAACCTCCGCCACGGCGCGGTCACCATGGACACCCTCATCTCGGTCGGCACGCTCGCCGCCTGGACGTGGTCGACGGTCGCCCTGCTCTTCCTCGGCGCCGCCGACACCTCGGGCGGCATGGACACGATGGCCGGGATGAGCGGGTCGGCCTCGGCGTCGGGCGACGTCGCCCACGTCTACTTCGAGACCGCCGCCGTCGTCACCACCCTCATCCTGCTGGGCAAGTGGCTCGAGGCGAAGGCCATGCGCCGGTCCGGCGATGCCCTGCGCGCCCTGGCCGAGCTCGGCACCAAGACCGCCCGGCTCGACGACGGCCGGGAGATCCCGATCGACAACCTCGAGGTCGGCATGCGCTTCGTGGTCCGTCCCGGCGAGAAGGTCGCCACCGACGGCGTCGTCGTCGAGGGTCACTCCGCCGTCGACCTCTCGCTGCTCACCGGCGAACCCGTCCCCGTCGAGGTCGGCCCCGGCGACGCCGTCGTCGGCGCGTCGGTCAACGCCAACGGCTCGTTGGTGGTCGAGGCCACCAAGGTGGGGGCCGACACGGCACTCGCCCAGATCGTCCGCCTCGTCGAGCAGGCCCAGGGCTCCAAGGCACCGGTCCAGCGCCTCGCCGATCGGGTCAGCGCGGTGTTCGTCCCGGCGGTCATGGTGCTGTCGCTGCTGACCCTCGTCGGCTGGTTCGCCACCGGCCACGACGCCAACGCCGCCTTCACCGCAGCCGTGGCCGTGCTCATCATCGCCTGCCCCTGCGCCCTCGGGCTCGCCACGCCGACGGCGATCATGGTCGGCACCGGCCGGGGCGCCCAGCTCGGCGTGATCATCAAGGGCGGCGAGGTGCTCGAGAGCACCCGCCAGGCCGACGTGGCCGTGCTCGACAAGACCGGCACCGTGACCGAGGGTCGGATGCAGCTCGTCGACGTGGTCGCCGCCCCAGGCGTCGACGCCGCCGACCTCCTCCGACGGGCGGCCGCCCTCGAGGCGCGCTCCGAGCACCCCATCGCCGCGGCGGTGGCCAGCGGATGGCGGGCGCCGGTCGGCGCCGGTGCGCCGGGCGAGCCGGTGGTCGACGGCTTCGCCAACGAGCCGGGCCACGGCGTGCGGGGCGTCGTCGACGGCGTCACCACCGTCGTGGGCCGACGGGCGCTGTTCGT
The DNA here is from genome assembly GCA_041394145.1 of Acidimicrobiales bacterium. GTDB lineage: Bacteria > Actinomycetota > Acidimicrobiia > Acidimicrobiales > Acidimicrobilacustridaceae > JAWKIW01. The sequence goes on along the minus strand of JAWKIW010000009.1, from coordinate 26,847 downwards.
CGACGTCCCCGACGAGGTGGAGGCCGCGGCCGCGACGGCCGAGGCCGCGGGGCGCACGGCGGTGCTCGCCGGCTGGCCCGACGCGACCGACCAGACCGACCAGGCCGACGACACCGGCGAGGGCGGCGACCGCCCGGTCGCCCGCGGCGTGCTGGTGGTGGCCGACGCCGTGAAGCCCACCAGCCGGGAGGCCATCGCCGACCTGCACGCGCTCGGGCTGTCCGTCGTGCTGCTCACCGGTGACAACCGGCGCACCGCCGACGCCGTCGGCGCCGAGGTCGGCGCCGACGAGGTGATCGCCGAGGTGCTGCCGGCCGACAAGGTCGACGTCGTGCGCCGCCTGCAGGACGAGGGACGGCACGTCGCCATGGTCGGCGACGGGGTGAACGACGCCCCGGCGCTGGCCCAGGCCGACCTCGGCATCGCCATCGGCACCGGCACCGACGTGGCCATCGAGGCCAGCGACCTCACCATCGTGTCGGGCGACCTGCGATCCGCAGCCGACGCCATCGCCCTGTCGCGGCGCACGCTGGCCACCATCAAGGGCAACCTCTTCTGGGCCTTCGCCTACAACGTCGCCGCCATCCCGCTGGCCGCGCTCGGCGTGCTCAACCCGATGATCGCCGCAGGGGCCATGGGCTTCTCGTCGGTGTTCGTCGTGACCAACTCGCTGCGCCTGCGCCGCTTCCGCGGCGTCCGGCGCCGCTCCCCCGCGACAGGCGGCGACTCGTGACCGGGTTCGTCGGTCCGCCCCGTCGCTCCCCCACCTCGGAGGTGTCCCCGTGACCCGCATCTACGACGTGCCGGCCATCTCGTGTGGCCACTGCAAGATGGCGATCGAGGGCGAGGTGTCCAAGGTCGTGGGCGTCGACTCGGTCGTCGTCGACATCGACGCCAGGAAGGTCACCGTCGAGGGCGACGCCGGCGACGACGCCGTGCGGGCCGCCATCGACGAGGCCGGCTACGACGTCGCCGGCGTGGTCACCGCCTGATCCCGCTCCCCTCCCGCCCCCCAGGTGTTCCTGTCATCGATCTGCGGGTGGGAGCACGCACATCCATGACAGGAACGGCACGGGAGGCGGCGCGGGTGGAGGTGCGGGGTCACTCGTAGACAAGGACGCCGCGGATGTTGCGGCCCTGGCGCATGTCGTCGTAGCCCTGGTTGACCTGCTCGAGGGGGTAGGTGCGGGTGATCATGCCGTCGAGGTCGATGCGGCCGGAGCGGTACAGCTCGAGCAGCCGTGGGATGTCCTTGCGGGGGTTGGCCGAGCCGAAGATCGAGCCGACGACCTGCTTCTCGTAGAGGGTCAGCTCGGTCATCGGGATGGTGTTCGTCTCCTCGGCCCACGGGTGCAGGTTCGTGACGACAACGCGCCCCCGCTTGGCCGCCAGGGCCATGACGTCGCGCATCAGCTCGCCACGCCCCACCCCCATCGTGCAGATCACCTTGTCGCAGCCCCGCCCGTACGTCTCACGGTGCACGACCCGCATGGCGTCGGCGAGGGACGCCGCGCTGTGGGTGGCACCGAAGCCCTGCGCCGCCTCGCGCTTGGCCTCGACCGGGTCGACGGCGATGATGCGATCGGCGCCGGCCATCCGGGCACCCTGCACCGCAGCCGAGCCCACGCCGCCGACCCCGACGATCGCCACGTTGTCGCCGGCCCGGACGTCGGCCGCGTACACCGCCGATCCCCAGCCGGTCGGCACGCCGCAGCCCGCCAGGCAGGCCTTCTCCAGGGGGAGGTCCTTCGGGATCGGCACGCAGGACCACTCGTGCACGACGGTGTGCCGGGCGAAGGTGCCGAGCAGGCACATGGTGCGCAGGTCCTGGCCGCGGCCGTGGTGGCGCGAGGTGCCGTCGAGCTGCAGGCCGGCCATCAGCACCGCACCCTGGTCGCACAGGTTCGAGTGCCCGGCGGCGCACGAGGGACAGGTGCCGCACGAGGGCACGAAGGAGAACACGACGTGGTCGCCGGGCTCGACGAGCGTCGCGTCGGGGCCGACCGCCTCGACCACCCCCGCGCCCTCGTGGCCGCCGATCATCGGCAGGACGCCGGGGAGGTCGCCGGTGACGACGTGCTCGTCGGAGTGGCACATGCCCGACGCCACCAGGCGGACCAGCACCTCGCGGCCCCTCGGTGGGTCCAGCTCGATCTCCTCGACCGACCAGTCGTCGCCGGTCGCCCACAAGACGGCGGCCTCGCTGCGCATGTCGTCCCCCCGGGTGTCGGGCCGGCTCCCGACCGGCGCCGCTCACCGTAGGCCGTCGCCGCCGCCCGAACCCCATCCCCCCATCCCGCCATCCCCCCGATCCCCCCGCCATCCGATCCCCCCGATCCCCCAACCGGTGACGCTTGCTTCGCCCATGGCGACGGAAGTGTCGCCGGAACCGAGGGGGCGAGGGGGCGAGGGGGCGAGGGGGCGAGGGGGGACGATGGCGGCGTCGGTGGTCGGAGCCCCGATCAGGCGTAGTATCCGACGACGTCGACGAAGAAGTCGGTGCTGGCGTTGGCCGGCACCTTCGCCAGCGCCTTCCCCGTTGCGTCGACGTCGGTGTAGGCGGTGGTGGCCACCACCTCGTCGGGCACGAACCAGTTGATCGACGACGTGCCCGGCCACGCCGTCCCGTTCTCGTACAGGGCGAGGAAGCCGCTGAACGACGTGTTCACCACGCCGAGGCTGACCAGCACCCCGCGAGGCGCCACCGGCAGCGACAGGCCGTTGAGCATGTCGATGACGCGCGTGCCGTTCGACAGCTGGCCCTTGGTCACGCCCGGCGGCGGGTCGCCGGCCCGCGAGTCGTACACCCGCTTCGGGGGGATCGGCGTGAACCCGTAGCCGTTGGGGATGTAGGAGAGCCGCACGCTCCAGATGCGCACCGACCCGCTGGCCCGGGTGTACAGCGCCGCGTCGTAGTTGTCCTGCGCCGATGTGCGGTGGCTGAGCGCCGCCGTGCCGAACTGCAGGGTGGTCGCACCGCCGGACGCGACCGGGACGGTGGCGAGGTTCACGCCGAGGGCCGAGCCGTCGAAGCTGTTGTACTCGAGGATGCCGTCGACCGACGCCCCCGACGAGTTGTTGACGGCGAAGGCCACCTCGGTGAGCTGCAGGTCGGCCTCGAGGCCCAGCCCGACCACGAGGTTGCCGTCGGCCTCGGTGCAGAAGGCGCCGTAGGGCGACACGGCCTTGCCGAGCGCCGAGTAGTTGGGCTGCACGTCGTACTGGCCCCAGAGCCGGTGGTGGAGCCCCGGCGTGGCCGCCAAGGGGGGCAGCCCGAGCGCCCGGGCACGCGCGCCCCGGCCGGCGATCGGGTCACCCGGTCCGAGCGGGGGCGCCTCGGCCGCCGCCGGGCCGGCCGACACGGCACCCACGGCCGCCGCGCCCACCGCGCCGCCGGCCCCGGCCAGCAGCGCCCGTCTGGTCACGGCCCGCGTCACGTCCTCTCCCATGGCCCCTCCGTCCAGCCCGTCGGTGCGGCGACGATATCCAACCAACCTTCCCCCGAACCGGTGACGGTTCCTCGCTCCAGGGCGAAGGAAGCGTCACCGGAACGGGAGCTGCTGGTGGTGGTCAGGCGTAGTAGCCGACGGCGTCGATGAAGAAGTCGGTCGAGCTGTTGGCGGGCACCTTGGCGATCGCCTGGCCGGAGGCGTCGACATCGGTGTAGGCGGTGTTGGCCACGATCTCGTTGGCGGCGAACCAGTTGATCGACGAGGTGCCGGGCCACGCGCTCCCGTTCTTGTACAGCGAGATGAACCCGCTGGCCGAGGTGTTCACCACCGTCAGGTTGCACAGCACGCCCTTCGGGGTGACGGGCAGCATCAGCCCGTTCAGCATGTTGACGACCCGCGTGCCGTTGGACAGCTGGCCCTTGGTCACCCCCAGCGGCGGGTTCCCAGCGCGAGAGTCGTAGACCCGGGTGGGGGTGATCGGCGTGAACCCGTAGCCGAACGGGACGTAGCCCAGGCGCATCGAGAACACGCGGATCGAGCCGGAGGTCGGCGTGTAGATGGCAGCGTCGTAGGTGGTGTTGGCGTTCACGGTGTGGCTCAAGACCGTCGAGCCCACCTGGATGGTGGCGACGGCCCCCGAGGGGATGTCGATGGTGCCGACCGCTGTCGACGCGCCACCGGCGATCGGGAACGACTCCAGGTAGAACGTGGCGTTCCCACCGGAGGAGTTGGTGACGCCGACGGTGAGGTCGGTCAGCAGGCTGTTCGCCTCCAGGTCGACGGGAGCCACGAGGTAGCCGCCCGAGGACGGGCAGTAGGCGCCGGACGGCGTCACCGTGAGGCCGTTGGCAGACTGGTTCGGTCGGAAGGCGAACAAGCCCCAGGTGCGGTAGTGGATGCCGGGTGTGACCACCAGCGGCGGGTAGCCGACGGCTTGGGCGCTCCCGCCCGCACCCGTGGTCGGGTCACCGGGGCCGATCGGCGGCGTCGCCGCGGCCGCCGACGTGGCAGCCACGCCGCCGAGGGCGACGGCGCCGGCGACGCCACCGGCACCGGCGATGAGGGCGCGCCGGCTGACCGGCGCCTTGTCGTGCTCGTCCATCCCGACCTCCGACGTCGGATCCACTAGGGCCGGCCCGCCGGCAGCCTAGGTCGCGGCCGGGACCGACGCGGATGACGGTCGCAACGCGCCGAAACGCGCTCAGCGCCAGCGGTAGTTGGGCGCTTCCTCGGTGATGGTGACGTCGTGGGGGTGGCTCTCGCGCAGGCCGGCCGGCGACATGCGGACGAACTTGGCCCTGGTCTGCAGCTCGGCGATGGTGGCGCAGCCGGTGTAGCCCATGGCCTGGCGGAGGCCACCGGTGACCTGGTGGATGAGGTGCTTGACCGGGCCGGTGTAGGGGACGCGCGCCTCGATGCCCTCGGGCACCAGCTTCTCGGCGGTGTCGACGTGGTCCTGGAAGTAGCGGTCCTTGGAGTAGCCCCGGGCCTTCATGGCACCCATCGAGCCCATGCCCCGGTACTCCTTGAAGCGCTCGCCCTGCACCACGACGACCTCGCCGGGGCTCTCGTCCGAGCCGGCCAGCAGGCTGCCGATCATCACGCAGTCGGCACCGGCGGCCAGCGCCTTCGGGACGTCGCCGGTGAACTGGATCCCACCGTCGGCGATCACCGCCACGCCGGCGGGGCGGGCCACCGAGGCGCAGTCGAAGATGGCCGAGATCTGGGGCACACCCACGCCGGTGACCACCCGGGTGGTGCAGATCGAGCCCGGGCCGATGCCCACCTTGATGGCGTCGGCGCCGGCGTCCACCAGCGCCCGAGCGGCCTCGGAGGTGGCGATGTTGCCCGCCACCAGCGGCCCCTCCCACACGCCGCGCAGCGCCTGGACCGTCTCGATGACCGAGGCCGCATGGCCGTGGGCGGTGTCGACGATGAGCACGTCGACACCGGCCTCGATGAGCGCCTTCGCCCGGTCGAGGGTGTCGGCGCCGGTGCCGACGGCGGCGGCTGCGATGAGCCGACCGTCGGCGTCCTTGGTGGCGTGCGGGAAGTCGATCTTCTTCTGGATGTCCTTGATGGTGATGAGGCCGCGGAGCGTGCCGTCGCCGTCGACCACGGGCAGCTTCTCGACCCGCGAGTGCCGGAAGATCTCCTTGGCCTCCTCGAGCGTCGTGCCGACCGGTGCCGTCAGCAGGTTCTCGGTGGTCATCAGCTCGGAGATGGTGCGGGTGGGGTCGTCCTCGAAGCGCAGGTCGCGGTTGGTGAGGATGCCGACGAGCTTGTTGGTGTCGTCGGTGATCGGGACCCCGGAGATGTGGAACTGGGCCATCAGGTCGAGCGCGTCCTGCACCGGGCGGTTCGGTCGCAGGGTGACCGGGTCGGTGATCATCCCGGACTCGGACCGCTTCACCCGGTCGACCTCGGCCGCCTGGCGCTCGACCGAGAGGTTGCGGTGGATCACCCCGAGGCCGCCGAGCCGCGCCATGTCGATGCCCATGCGGGCCTCGGTGACCGTGTCCATGGCCGCCGACACGATCGGGATGTTGAGCGGCACGCCTCGGGCGAACACCGAGGCCGTGTCGACCTCCTTGGGCTGCACGGCCGACTCCGCCGGCAGGAGCATGACGTCGTCGAAGGTCAACCCCATCCGACCGAACCGGGCCTCGTAGGGCTCCGAGCTGCTACCCAGGTCGTCGGTGAGGTTCACGGCCGATCACTCCTCCGCTCGTGTGATCCGCCCATCCTCGCACCTCGGCGACGGATTCACGACCCCGACCGTGTGAACGCAGGGTGGCCCCGGAACCGACCTCAGCCGGCGAGCAGGTCGAGCTGCTCGCCGGGGCGCGGCCGCGCCCGAGTCGGGCCGGCGTGCGGCGAGCCGTTCGGCGGTGGCAGGTCGCTGGCGGTCGGCTCGTCGAGGTCGACGCAGCCGCCTCGGACGGCGCCGGCGGCGAGGGGGTGGCCGGGTGGGACCAGGCGCCGTGAGCGGCCGTGGCGCACCAGCACCCAGCCCTGGCTGGTCTTGCGAGCGTCGTGGTCGCCGCACAGCGGCCCCAGGTTGGCCAGGGTGCGGGGCCCGTCGTCGGCGTAGCGGTGGTGGTGGTCGATCACCTTCGGCGGGAGCGGGCACCCGTCGATGCAGCAGGTGGTGTGGTCGGCCTCCAGGGCGGTGCGCTGCGCCGCGGTGGGGGCGCGCCCCAGGTGGGCGACCTTGTGGATGTCGACGCCGTCTCGCACCACGGCGGCCACGAAGGTGTCCTCCCGGCGGAGCAGCTCGTCGACCACCGCCACCGGCACCGGTCCGACACCGGTGATCTCGCAGCGCTCTCCCGGCAGCACGAAGCCACGACGCAGCGCCGGCAGGTCGACGTTGACGATCACCTTGGCCGCCCACCGCGGTCTGCCCCGGCGCTCGCCGCGGTCCGACCGCCTTCGCCGGGGCTCGCCGGCGGCGACGCCCGGTGGTGGCGTGCCGCGCGCCGCACCGCCGCCGACGCCGTCCTCCGGGGCAGTGCCGTCGACGTCGTGGTCGATGTCGGCCCACGCATCGACGCCCGCCGCGAGCACGGAGCCGTCGTCGACGACGCGGCCGGTCTCGGCCCACGCATCGACGCCCGGGGCGACCCCGACCTCGCCGGAGGCCGGCACCGGCTGGGCGGCCAGCGCGACCAGGCCGTCGAAGCGGGCCTGGTCCTCGGTGAGCACCTCCCCCGCGTCCCGGGCAGCCCGGCGAGCGCCCTCGGCCCACGGCACCAACCCGGCCAGGATCCGCGCGATGTCATCGGGCGGACCCGACGCCCGCAGCCACGCCGATCCGTCGTCGGCTCGACCATGGGTGAGGGCGCGGCGACGCCGCATCCGAGCCAACGCGTCGCGTCCCTCGCGTCGTGCCGCCGCCTTGGCCGCCCGCGCCTTGTCGGCCAGGCGCTCCACCGACCCCGTGGCCGCCTCCGCCAACAGATCGCCCTCCTGGCCGGGTGCCACCGCCGCGGCCGGCGCGACCTCACGGACCTGCTCCTTGGTCAACCGGCCCCGACGCAACGCGTCACGGGTGTCGTCGAGCTCGTCGAGCGCACGCGCCGCCGCCAGGTCCTTCTTCGCATCAGCCTTGGACTGGCCGGTCGTGCGAGCCAGCCAGCTGGCCACATCGGTGTCGCCGTCGCCCGCCCACACCGACGTGCTGGCCATGCGCCCCGCCGCCAACAGCCGCCCCGCGGCCGCCAGCCGCTCGATCTCCGCGAACCGCCCCACCAGCTCGGCCGCCTCGCCCGCGGTGACCACCTCGGGCTCGAACCCCGCCACCAGACGACCCAGCTCCTCGCCGAGCACCTCCACCGCCGACCCCAACGACTCACCACGGCCTTCGGTCGTGCAGTTCGGCCGGCGAGTCATGGCGATATCGCACATGTGTTCGTAGCCAGATGCAACAGGAAGGATGGAAAGAGAAGAAGGTCTTCCAGCAGGACGACCCGATCCCGGGCGAGGGCGCGCCGACCGGGCCGATGCTCCTGCGGGGCGCGACCTGCGCCAGAGCAGGCGAGGCGACGACGAGCCGCCGCCGAACCCGGCGGCGCGACGTCGACGTCGGGTCGTACGGTTGGGCTCGGTGGGAGCCTGCCCGCACTGCCGATCCGAGGTCCCCGGCGGCGCGCCGTACTGCCCGACCTGCGGGCGGACGCTGGCACGCGGGCCACACGAGCCCGCCCGTCCACCACCGCCACACCCCACCGGGCCGGCCCCCGTCGGCCACGGTCCCCACCACCGCCACACCCCGCACCAGGCCCCGTCGGCCTCGGCCCACCGCCGCACGGCCACCGACCGCCGCCACCCGCACCGGCTGCCTGGCCCCCGCCGAGCGCCATGGGCCCCGCCGCGCCCACCCTCGGGCCGTCGTCGGGTCTGCGACCGCGCCCGCTCGGGTCTGGACCCGGTCTGCGACCGAGCCCGGGCGTCGCGCCGGGTGCCCGTTCGGGCGGCGGTGGGAAGGTGGCGCTGATGGTCGTGGGCGTGCTCGTCGTGGGGGCGGTCGTCTTCGGCGCGATCCTCGTCGTCGGTGTGCGCTTCCTCGGCCGCGCCGTCGGCGAGGGCCGCCGCAACGGCGTGCAGACGGTCCAGCCGCCCACCCCGGACGACCACTGGCACGTCGCCTACGGCGTCAACGTCTGTGGGCAGTGGCTCGCGCCGTTCACCGACCGCGGCCCCGACCGGTACGGCATCCACACTCAGGGCGACGGCATCATCCACGTCCAGCCGCTGACGGCCGAGGTGTCCGGGCCGAGCGCCACCTTCGGCGTCTTCTCCGACCAGGTCGGCATGGTGCTCGGCGACGACGCCGTGCGCCTCCCCGACGGCAGCTCGAACGCCAACGGCACCGATTGCGACGGGCGCCCGGCATCCTGGCGCCTCGTCGACTGGGACGTCGACCACCCGGCGACGGCGCCCGTCGTGCGCTACTCGGGCCTCGCTGCCGCCCCGTTCGGCGGGGATCGCCACGCGATGACGTTGGCGTTCCTCCCCGACGGCGCCGACGTCGCCAAGCCGACGACGATCGCGATGCTCGACCAGCTCACCGACGCCACGACCACCACCACGACCCGGCCGCCCCGCACCACGCCGACGACGCGCCGGGGCGGGCCACCCACCACGACGACCACGGCCCCGCCGACGACCCCGACCACCGGGCCACGCTGAGCGGCGTCCGGGGCGCCCTCGAACGTCGGGGACCAGGCCCGGCCCTACCCGCGCTTGGGCAGGTGGCGACGGACCCGCACCAGCATCCGGACCATCTCCTCGGCGAGGTCCTCGGGCGTCGCCCGTGGGTTGTTGAACACCACGTACTCCTTGGCGACCAGCGTGGCGAGGTAGTCGAGCAGCGCCGGCTCGTTCTCCTTCACCAGCAGGTAGTCGGCATGCCGGTCGTTGTAGAGCACGACGCCGTCGTCGGCGTCGAAGCGGCTGCGGGCCTCACCCGGGTCGGGGTCGGGCACCAACGACGGCAGGTGGGCCTGCCGTCGCCGCTCCGGCGCGGCCGGCTCGTGCCCGGGAAGGGGCGGGGGTGGCGGCTCGACCGGGTCGACCGGCGGCGGGGCGAGCTCGGACAGGTCGGGGTCGTGCCCGCGTCCCTCGCCGGGCCCTTCACCCCCACCGGGAACCGGTCCGTTCGCCGCCCCGGCCTCGCCCTCAGCGAGCCCGGTCGTCCCGTCGAGGAGCCCGCCCTCCCCGGCGGCGGCACCGACCGGCGCCCGCATCGGGTTGTCGAGGTCCGCCAGCTCCTTCAGCACCCGACCGAACACCTTGCGCACGGTGTCGGACAGTCGGTCGGCGGTCTGCTCGTCGACCTCACGCGCCACCTTCTCGAGCGTCGCGGCCACGGCGGGCTCGACCGCCCGCACCGCGTCGACGAACACGGGGAAGGCGTCGCGGTCGCGCAGGATCGCCCGCCGACCGGCGCTCTGCTGGAGCGCGGCGAACCCGATCTGCCCCGACACCTGGTCCGACGCGAACGGTCCGTCCTCGAACTCCTCAAGCTCGGCCAGATCGTCGATGATCGTTGTCCCGGCGCGTCCAACCACGGCGACGCGTCGGTGCTTGAGATCGGGTGGGGCCACGTACAACGAGAACTCGATGCGCCCCCACAGCGTGTTGCGCGTCGGGATCTCCAGCTTGATGCCCTCGGGCTTCTCGGGCGTGACGAGCTCGACCGACCGGCCCTCCTGCACCTCGATGACGTAGTCGCCACGGGCCAGGGCGGCGCCGCGACGGCTGCGCAGGTAGTCGACGACCTTGCGCTGGGTCAGCACCCGCAAGACGTCCGGGTCGAGCTCGGAGAGGTACACCGTCGTGCCGGGCACCTGGCGGGCGCGACGGCGCTCCCGGTCGAGCTGGGCGGTGGCCTTGCCCCGCTCGAGGCGCAGGACGTGGGTCTCGGTGCTGTCCTCGGCCCGGGAGACGAGGTCGCAGCGACCGCCCAGCTGCTGGAAGGCCAGCAACCCGATGGCCTTCTCGCCGAGGGTGCGCTCGTCGCCGGCCTTCACCGACTCGAACAGGTTCCGGGCCACCTCCCGGAGCCGGTCGGGCGACATGCCCCGGCCCACGTCGTCGATGGCGATCACCGGGTGCTTGCCACGGCGGCGCAGCACGATGCGGATCCGCTCACCCCGACGCTCGGTGACGGCGTACTCGTCGGCCGCGTTCGAGACGAACTCGTTGAGCGCGTCCTTCGGGTCCTGGTACGCCTGGCCGGTGACGAGCACGGCCCGGGCGAGGTTGCCGATGCGCAGGCGGACCTTCTCGGCGGGCATGGAGCGTGATCGTACGGGCCGATCCACCGCTCGGCGGTCACCGGGCCGTGCACCGCCCACGAGGATCGGTCGGGATCGGTCCGATCGCGGCGCCCGGTCACCGTGCGGAGATGTGCCGCTCAGCTCGAACGGAGGTGCCAGGCCTTGGGGCGGGTGAAGGCGGTGATGCCCGAGGTCGACAGCGTCGACCCGATGCCCGAGTGACCGCGGCCCGACCACGGCAGGCGGGGGCTGACCCGGTCGCAGCAGTTCCAGTAGGCCGAGCCGGCGTCGACGCGGCGCAGGATGGATCGGGCCCGGTCTTCGTCGGCGCTGTACACACCGGCGGTCAGGCCGTACTCGGTGTCGTTCATGAGGGCCAGGGCCTCGTCGTCTTCGGCGACCGAGGCGATGCCGATGATCGGCCCGAAGCTCTCGTCGCGCATGACGGCCATGCCGTTGGTGGCGCCGGCGATCACGGTCGGGGCGAACCACGAGCCCGGCCGGTCGAGGCGGTGGCCACCGGTGCGCACGGTGGCGCCCTTGGCGACGGCGTCGTCGACCTGCGCCTCGAGCACGGCGAGCTGCTGCGGTCGGGTCACGGGGCCGATGTAGGTGGCCTCGTCGCGCGGATCGCCGACGACGAAGTGCTCGACGGTGTGCACGAAGTGCTCGAGGAACGCGTCGTGCACCCGCTCGTGCACGTAGAGCCGCTCCACCGAGCAGCACGACTGCCCGGTGTTGTAGAAGGCGCCGTCGGCCAACGACTCGGCGGCCAGGACGGGGTCGACGTCGTCGGCCACGTACACCGGGTCCTTCCCGCCGAGCTCGAGCTGCACGACGGCGAGCGAGGGCGCGACCTCGACGGCGATGCGCTGGCCGGTCGGGTGTGATCCGGTGAAGAACACGCCGTCGATGCCCGTGCGCAGGAGGGCGGCACCGACCTCACCACCGCCGATCAGCAGGCCGAACACGTCCTCGGGCACCCCGGCGGACCACACCAGGTCGGCGATGTTGCGCCCGGTCAGCGAAGCCAGCTCGGACGGCTTGTAGAGCACGGCGTTGCCGGCCAGCAGGGCCGGCACGAACACGTTGGACCCCACGAAGTACGGGTAGTTCCAGGCCGAGATGTTGGCGACGACACCGAGCGGCTCGTGGGCGATGACCTCGCGCAGGCCGTCCTCGGCCAGCACCGTCTCGTCGGCGAGGGTGGCTGCGGCGTGGTCGCAGAAGAAGTCGAGGCGGGGCAGGAGGCCGTTGAGCTCGTTGCGGGCCTGGCTGATCGGCTTGCCCGTCTCGGCGGTGAGGTCCGCGGCGAGCGCGTCGAGCCGGTCGACGACGGCGGCCCGCAGCCGGCGGACGACCTCGATCCGGTCGCCGATCGGTCGATCGGCCCACGCCGCCTGCGCGGCGCGCGCACGCTCGTAGACCGCCTCGACGTCGCCGGGATCCATCTCGTCGACCGCACCGATGGGGGCACCGGTGGCGGGGTTGACGACCTGCATGGGCGCAGTCTGGCCTCCCATCGGGCGAGCGGCGAACCGTTCGGGTCGCGATCCCGTGCTCCCACCGGGCGGCATCCCCGGCGGCGGCCGATCCGGGGAGCACCGGGCAGCTCGGCGCCGACCGACAGCAGCCTCAGGGCGCGGCGGCCGACAGGGCCGAGACCTTCTCGTCGGCGGCGGGCGTGGCCTGGGCGAAGCGCGACGAGGACGTGGCACAGATCGTCCCGCCGGTGGACGGCCAGCACTGCAGGTACACCGACCCGGCCGGCACCGGCGAGGTCGTCCCCACGATCGCCTCCAGCTCGGGGAAGGTGAGCCCGACCGTGGCCCCGTCGGATGTGCGCATCGGTTCGTCGACCGCGCCGTCGGGTTGGTAGCTCCAGCTCACGAACCGCTCGTCGCCGGGGTCGCCGCGCAGCCCGACCACCAGCGGGCCGAAGGAGACCCGCCGAGTGCGCCCGCTCGGCTCCTGCTGCCAACCCGTGTCCACATCGGGCGGGCCGTAGACGGAGCTCAAGGTGGCGACGGTGGTGTCGGCTGCGTCGCCAAAGGTCACCACCCCGAGGCCGTCGCCACGCAGCTCGACCAGGCCCTGGGGCGGTCCCGGCTGTGGCCCCGTGCCGGGAGGCGTCGTGGTGCCCGGAAGCGGTGGGGTCGTCGTCGACGGCCGCGTGGTGCCGGGAGCCTCGGTCCGCCCGGTGGCGGTGCTGCCGCCGGCCGAGGATGCCGGCGCGCTCGGCGACGAGGCGGACGGCGACGAGGCGTCGCCCCCCGAGCACCCGCTGAGCGCGGCCAGTGCGAGCCCGGCGACGAGCGCGATCGATCTGCTGGTCCCGATCCGGTGGCTGCCCACCGGTCCAGCATGGCGGATCACCCGGCGCGGCGGGCCGCGACGCATGCGTCGAGGAACGAGTGCAGGATCGGGCCGTTGTCGAGCATGGACCCGTCGTCGACGCCCTCGAAGAACTCGGGGTGCCACTGCACGCCGAGCGCCCAGCCGTCGCCGGCGACGACTCGCAGCGCCTCGACGATCCCGTCGTCGCTCGAGACGGCTTCGACGGCGAGGCCGTCCCCGAGCTCCTTCACCGCCTGGTGGTGGACGCTGTTGACCAGCACCACGCCCTCGCCTCCGTAGAGGTCGGCGAGGCCGGAACCGGCCACGAGGTCCACGGTGTGCAGGTTCCGGTCGTAGCGCTCCTGGCTGCGGTGCTCCCGCTCGGTCGCACCCTGCTCGCGCTGGTCCTGCCACAACGTCCCCCCGAACGCGACGTTGAGGATCTGGTGGCCCCGGCAGATGCCGAGCACCGGCTTGCCGGCGGCGAGGAACCGTCGCACGAGGTCCAGCTCGTAGCGATCGCGGACCTCGTCGCCCTCCCACTCGGGACGCAGCGGCTCCTCGCCGTAGCTGCGGGGGCACACGTCGGAGCCGCCGTGCAGCAGGAGCCCGTCGAGGTCGGCCACGTAGTCGTCCGGCCTGATCGGCGACCCGGGGTTGGCCGTCGGGACGAGGTACGTCAGCGCGCCTCCCGCCTGCACCCACCACGCCATCGACTGCTCGAGGTACAGCAGCGTCTTGCCCTTGAACACCGGCCGGTCGGGGTCCGGTGGGAAGCGGCACGCCGAGATGCCGATGCGGGGCGGTCGCGCGGACCCACCCGGAGGCGACACCCGACCACCGATCGCCTCGCCGGTCATGCCGAGAACGCCTTGTCGAAGATCAGCCGGAAGTCGTCGACGGTGACCGGGCGGGTTGTTGAGGTGGCAGGCGTCGGCTTCGGCGAGCTCGGCCAGCAGCTCGAGCCACTCGGGGGCGACGTCCGTGCCCGCCAGCCCGGCCGGGATGCCGACCGTCGCCTTGAGCTCGGCGAGCCAGCGCAGGAAGCCGGCCGGTGAGGCATCGTCGAGACCGACGGTGCGCGCCATCGTCTCGAACCGCTCGGGCACCGCCTCGACGTTGTGGCCAGGGCGTGGTCGATCATGACCCCGTTGGCCAGCCCGTGGTGGAGGTCGGCGGCGGTGCCCAGGGCGTGCGCCGTCGAGTGCACCAGCCCGAGGCCCTTCTGGAAGGCGATCGCCCCCATCATCGAGCTCATGAGCATCCCGCCCCGGGCCTCGAGGTCGGTCGGGTTCGCCACCGCCCGGTGCAGGTTGGCCGCGCCGAGGCGCAGACCCTCGAGGGCGATCCCGTCGCAGATCGGGTGGTAGTCCTTGGCCAGGTAGGCCTCGATGTTGTGGGTGAGGGCGTCGAGCCCCGTGGCCGCGGTGATCGGCGCCGGCAGGCCCACGGTCAGCTCGGGGTCGGCGTAGACGGCGACCGCGAGCAGGTGCGGGCTGAAGATGATCTTCTTGATGTGCGTCGCGTCGTCGGCGATGACCGCCGATCGCCCGACCTCGCTGCCGGTGCCGGCCGTGGTGGGCAGGGCCACGAGGTGGGGGATGCGGTCCTCGACCGGGCGGGCACCGGGCAGCTCGTCCTCGTAGTCGAACAGCCGTCCCTCGTGGGTGGCCATGAGGCCGACGGCCTTGGCCACGTCGAGCGCGGCGCCGCCGCCGACCCCCACGATGCCGTCGGCGTCGTGGGCGATAGGCGTCGACACCGGCGACCACCTGGTGCTCGACCGGGTTGCCCCACACCCCGTCGAAGGTCCCCGGCTCGACCCCGCCGTCGCGCAGCAGGGCGACGAGCTCGCCGAACATCGGCAGGGCCGACACGCCGCGGTCGGTGACGACGAGGGCCGGCGCACCCGCCGCCCGCAGGTCGGGGGCGACGAGGGTGCGCGCCGGGGCCGAAGTGGATGGTGGTGGGGAACGAGAAGCGCGAGAGCGACGTCGCCATAGGCCCGCCATTGTGCCCCGGCGCCACCACGTGGGCCGCCCGTCGCGGTGCCGCGGCGGTGGTCGCCAGGGCGCCACGGGGGCCTTCGACCCTGGCCCGGGACCCACTCGGAGCGCACCATGAGGAGGCAGCACCCCACGCCGAGGGAGGTCGGCCCATGCGAGCACTCGTCACCTACGGATCGAAGATGGGCGGCACGAAGGGACTGGCGGAGTGGCTCGCCGAGGGCCTGGCGGCCCAGGGCGTCCCCTGCGACGTCTGGCCGGCGACCGAGGTGCACGACCTGACGCCGTACGACGCCGTCATCGTCGGCGGCAGCCTCTACGCCAACCGCTGGAACAAGCAGGCCCGCCACTTCGTCAAGCGCAACACCAAGGTGCTGCGGGACAAGGCGGTGTGGCTCTTCAGCAGCGGCCCGCTGGACGACTCGGCGACCGACCACCCGATCGCGCCGACCAAGCAGGTCACCGCCCTCATGCTGCGGGTCGGGGCGCGCAGCACATGACCTTCGGCGGCCGGTTGCCGGCCGACGCCAAGGGGTTCCCGGCCTCGGCGATGGCGAAGGACCACGCCGGCGACTGGCGCGACCACGACCAGGTGCAGGCCTGGGCCGGCGACGTCGCCCGCGAGCTGGTCCCCGCCTGAGCACGGTCGGACCCGCGCCGACGGCGCCGCCTGGTGACCGGCCGGCACCGGGCGACCGGCGATACTGCTGCCGATGGTCGTCATCGTCGGCGCCGTGGTGCTCGCCGTGCTGGTCGGTGCGGTGCTCGTGGTCGGTCGCCTCCCCACGCCCGAGGCCCAGCTGCCGGTCGACCCCGACGCGGTCGGCACCGGGCCCTCCACACCCGGTTCCGTCCCGACCCCGTGCTCGTCGGCCTCGTCGCCGCCGGGGGCGCCGTCGGGGGACCGGGCCGCTACGCCGTGGCCCAGCTGCTCCTGCGGGAGGCGGCCGGGTTCCCCTGGGCGACGCTGTCGGTCAACCTGGTCGGCGCCGCCCTCCTCGGCTTCGTGCTGGTGGTGCTGACCGAGCGGGGCCGGCCCGCCGACCGCCTCCGGGCGTTCCTCGGCACCGGCGTGTGCGGCGCCTTCACCACCTTCTCGACCTTCGGGGTCGAGACCGACCAGCTCGTGCGCAACGGCGCGGCGCGGCGGCCGCCGCCTACGTGACGGCCTCGATCGTGGCCGGACTGGCGGCGGTGTACGGCGGCATGTGGCTCGGCCGTCGCGTGCCCGTGAAGACCGGAGGCGCGACATGAGCGATCCGTCGCTGTACGTCGGGTCGCGCTTCGCCGGTGCGGTGGGCGCACCCGCCCGCTACCTCGTCGACGGCTCGTCCGGTCGCGGACCCGAGACGACCTGCCGTAGGGACGCTGGCCATCAACCTCACCGGGTCGTTCCTGCTCGGGTTGCTGACGGGGCTGGCCCTCACGCGGGCTTCCCGACCACGCCGTTCGTCCTGCTCGGCGCCGGCTTCTGCGGTGCCTACACCACGTTCTCGACCTTCGCCTTCGAGACGGTGCGCCTCGCCGAGGAGGACGAGCGCGGCCGGGCCGTGGTGAACGTGGTGGTGAGGTCGTCGGCGGCGTGCTCGCCGCCGCCGCCGGGTGGGCGCTCGCCGGCGTCGGCTGACCGGCGAGTCAGATGATCTCGAGGTAGCGGCGCAGCTCCCAGTCGGTGACGGCGTCCTGGAACTGGCGCCACTCCCACTCGCGGGTGGCGGCGAAGTGGTCGACGAAGTCGTCGCCGAGCAGCTCGCGCACCGTGGACGACGAGGCGAAGCGCTCGGTCGCCCGCTGCAGGTTGCGGGGCAACCGCCCGGCCGACTGGTCGAGGTAGCCACTGCCCTCGGTGATGGGCTGCAGGTCGAGGCCCTCCTCGATCCCCCAGAGGCCGGCGGCCAGCCCGGCGGCCACCGCCAGGTAGGGGTTGACGTCGGCGCCGGGGACCCGCAGCTCCAGGCGCGTGCTCTTGGCCGATCCGGGGATGACCCGGCAGGCGACGGTGCGGTTGTCGACGCCCCACGTCGTGGTGGTGGGGGCCCAGTACCCGTCGACGAGGCGCTTGTAGGAGTTCACCGTCGGCGCGAGCACCGCGGTCAGGTCGGGCAGCAGGGTCAGGACGCCGGCGAGGTAGGAGCGGAAGGCCGCGCTCATGGCGTGCGGCTCGTCGGCGTCGAAGAACAGGTTCCGCTCGCCGTCGGCGTCCCACAGCGACTGGTGGCTGTGCCCCGAGCACCCGGGCAGCTCGGTGCTCCAGCGGGCCATGAACGTCGGCATGATCCCGAAGCGGTGCCCGATCTCCTTGGTGGCAGCCTTGAACAGGGTGCCGCGGTCGGCCGCCACGAGCGGGTCGCTGTAGATGATGGCGGCCTCGTACACGCCGGGACCCGTCTCGGTGTGCAGGCCCTCGAGCGGCACGCCGAAGGCCCGCAGGTCGGTCAGCAGGGCGTCGAAGAAGTCCTGGTTGTGGGTCTGGCGCAGCACCGAGTAGCCGAACATGCCGGGCGTGAGCGGCTCGAGGTCGCGGAAGTCCTTGGCGTGCACCGACGACGGCGACTCCCGGAAGTTGAACCACTCGAACTCGAGGCCGACGCGGGCCTGGTAGCCGGCGGCGGTGGCTCGGTCGATCACCCGCTGCAGCAGCCGGCGCGGGCACACGATCGTCTCGGGCGTCGAGCCGACGTAGTCGCACAGGAAGAAGGGGCGGTCCTGCTCCCACGGCACGGAGCGGTGCGACGACACGTCGATCTTCACGGTGCCGTCCGGATAGCCGCTCTGCCAGCCCGTGTAGGCGACATTGTCGTAGCACTCGTCGGCCGAGTCCCAGCCGAACACCACGTCGCAGAAGCCGAAGCCGTCCTCCACCGCACCGAGGAACTTCGCCTTGTCGAGGTACTTGCCCCGCAGGACACCGTCGATGTCGACGATGGCGACCTTGACGTAGTCGCTCGGATGGTTGCGGACGCGGTCGAGGATCACGTCGTCGTCGAGGCTGATGGGCTCGGTCACGGCGCCGGAGTCTACGGCGACGCGACCGAGGGCGATCAGGCCGTCTCGACGGCGAGCGCCAGGCCGGCGACCTCGACGCCGGCGGGCGCCGTCGCCGGTCCGGCGGGTCCACCAGATGCGGGCGAGGATGATGGTCGCCGCCGACAGCAGCACCACCCCGTAGCCGATCACCGCGGCATCGCCGGCGGCGATCCCGTAGGCACCCCACAGCGCCGCGTCGAACAGCGCGAACACGTACGTCGTCGGGGCGATGCCCCACAGGTCGTCGTCACGCACCGCCTTCCACACCTGCGGACCCTGGATCACCACGACGCTGAGGCCCAAGATGGTGACGAGGCCGCCGCCGGCCCAGGCGAGCACGATGACGCCGAGCCACACGCCCACGCCGGCCAGGTCGCGGCGGGTCGTGTCCCGTCGCAGGAGCCAGACGGTCCACAGCCCGGGCACGAGCGCCACGACGGCGGTCCCCCACACCGGCAGCAGGCCCGCGGCGGTGCCGTAGAGGATCCAGCCGAGGTCGGAGGCGGCCGAGTTCATGGCCGCCAACGGC
The DNA here is from genome assembly GCA_041394145.1 of Acidimicrobiales bacterium. GTDB lineage: Bacteria > Actinomycetota > Acidimicrobiia > Acidimicrobiales > Acidimicrobilacustridaceae > JAWKIW01. The sequence continues at coordinate 8,210 of JAWKIW010000009.1, read as the reverse complement.
GAGACGCCGTCGGGCACGCCGGTGCGCCACAACCGCAGCGGTTGGGGCGTCATGCGGGCGAAGAAGGCCAGCGACGCCAGCACGGCGAGCACCTCGACGGACACGGCGGCGAGGGTACCGGCGGTGGGCGAGGTGGCGACAACCGGTTCCCCGACCCGACGCGGATAGCCTCGCCCGCCGGGCAGGGCGATCCGGTGGCACCACGCGAGCCGGGAGATCGGGGGACGGCGATGGCAGACGGCGGCAGCGACACGAGCACCCGGACCGGCACGAAGTACGTGCTCGCCGTCGACCTGGGCACCGGGGGACCGAAGGTGGCCCTGGTGTCGATCGACGGCGACGTCGTCGCCCACGAGTACGAGCACAACGAGCTGGTGCTGCTGCCGGGGGGCGGTGCCGAGCAGGACCCCGACGAGTGGTACCGGACGATCACCGCCGGGATGAAGCACCTCGTCGACCGGAGGGTGGTGCCGGTCGACGACATCGTCGCCATCTCGGTCTCGGCGCAGGATGGGCACCGTCGCCGTGGACCGCGACGGCAGGCACCTCGGCAACGCCCTGATCTGGATGGACTCGCGCGGCGCGCCGCACGCCGAGCGCGGCCACCGGCGGGCCCCTCGCCATCCCCGGCATCGGCTACGACGCCCGGAAGGTCCGCAAGTGGCTCGGGCGCACGGGCGGGCTGCCGTCGCCACGGGCAAGGACCCGGTCGGCCACATCCTGTGGCTCAAGCACGAGCGGCCCGACGTGTACCGCCAGGCCGACAAGCTGCTCGACGTGCCCGACTACCTCAACCTGCGGTTCACCGGTCGGGCCGCCGCCTCCTACGACACCATCGTGGGCTACTGGTGCACCGACAACCGCGACCTGCGCCACGTCGACTACGACGACGAGCTCGATCGCCCTGTGCGGCCTCGACCGCGAAGCTCCTCGACCTGCTCAAGACCGGTTCGATCGTGGGTCCGATCCTGCCGTCGGTGGCCGCCGAGCTCGGCCTCGCCGAGCACGTGCAGGTCATCACCGGCACCGGCGACACCTCGTCGGCGGGCATCGGCGCCGGCGCCGTGCGCGACTTCGACGCCCACCTGTACGTGGGCACGTCGTCGTGGCTGTCGTGCCACGTGCCGTTCAAGAAGACCGACCTCGGCTCGAACATCACCTCGCTGCCATCGGGGATACCCGAGCGCTACTGGGTCGCCACCGAGCAGGACGTCGCCGGCAAGTGCCTCACCTGGCTGATCGACAACGTGCTGTACCCCGACGACGAGCTGAACGACGGCGCCGGCGTCCCGATGGACATCCTCGACCGGCTCAACGCCATGGCGGCACGCGTGCCGGCCGGCAGCGACAACGTGGTCTTCACGCCGTGGCTGAATGGGGAACGCACTCCGGTCGACAACCACTTCATCCGGGGCGGCTGGTTCAACGCCTCGCTGACCACGGACCGGGCCCACCTGGTGCGCTCGGTGTTCGAGGGCGTCGCCCTCAACACCCGGTGGATGCTGGCGGCCGCCGAGAAGTTCGTGAAGAGCGAGCGCCCCGACGGCTTCGACGCCATCAGCTTCATCGGTGGCGGGGCCAACTCCGCGCTGTGGTGCCAGATCATGGCCGACGTGCTGCAGCGCCCGATCCGCCAGCTCGACGATCCCGTGCTCGCCAACGTGCGCGGCGCCGGCTTCGCCGCCGCCGTGGCGCTGGGGTACCTGCGCTGGGAGGAGATCCCCGGCAAGGTCCAGGTCCAGTCCACCTACGCCCCCGACCCGGCCAACCGGGCCACCTACGACCGCCTCTACGGCACCTTCGTCGGCCTCTACAAGCAGACCAAGGGTCTCTACGCCAAGCTCAACCGAGACCTCTACCGGTCGTCGCACTGATCGAGGAGCACGCCCACATGACGCCCGCGCCGTCGTCCCGCACCCTGCCGGCGACCCGACCCGCCGCCCGCCACGAGCTGCGGGCGCTGCGCGACGTGCTCGCCCGCGCCTTCTGGGACGACCCGATCATGGCGTGGATGCTGCCGAGCGAGCGCGACCGCTACGCGCGCCTGCGCGCCTTCTACGGGATGGAGCTGCTGACCTTCGACCGCAAGGGGATCGTCGTCACCACCGACGACCTCGCGGCCACCTCGCTGTGGTCGCCGCCCGGGATGTGGAAGGCCACCCCGCTCGACATCGCCCGCGTTGGCCACCTCGGGATCCGTGCCTTCGGGCACCGCGTGGTGAAGGGGATGCGCATCATGGACGTCTTCGACCGGGTCCACCCGGCCGAGCCCCACTGGTACCTCGGGATCATCGGCGCCGACCCCGGGCGCCAGGGCACCGGCGCCGGGCGCGCGGTGATGGAGCACGTGCTGGAGCGGGCCGACGCCGAGGGCACCCCCGCCTACCTCGAGTCGTCCAAGGAGCAGAACCTGTCGTACTACGAGCGGTTCGGCTTCACGGTGACGAGCGAGGAGCGCCTGCCCGACGGCGGCCCCCCGTTCTGGCCCATGTGGCGCGACGCACGCTGAGCAGGGGGGCACCGGCCCGACGACGGCCGACGCTGGCACGTCCTGCCGTCGAGAGCGACCGCCGGACGCCGGCGTCAGACCACCCGGAGGTGGCGGACCCGGCCGAGCCGGGGGGCTCGCCGGTCGAGGTCCGGTTCGCGGGCGAGGAGCGGGTCGATGAGGACGCCGGCGCCGACGACGGCCTGGCGGCGCTCGAGCTCGCGTGACACCGCGTCGAGGGCGCGCTGCGTGACGGTCCAGGTGGCGCCGCAGGACACGCACCGGTGGCGGGCCCGACCGGCCGCGGCGTTCACCCGATCGACCATGGCGACGTCGGTGCAGCGCAGGCACGGCCCGGGCACGCCGAACACCGGCACCGCGCCGCTCGGGTGCCGGTCCCGAAGTGCCTGTACGACGGCGACCTCGGCCGCCAGCGCCACGTCGTCCAGATCCTCGTCCTGCCGCCGCTTCATCGACCACACGGTCGCCTCCATCCGTCACTGCCTGCTGTGTCCCGATCAACGGCACCGCTGGTCAGGAGAAGATGAGGACGCTGCGAGGGGATGACCAAGGTCTTCCCCGGCCCGGCACCGGGCACCGGCGTCGCCACCTTCCGAACGCACCTGACCTTCGGGCCGTTGTTCGCTTACGCGGCGGCACGCGGATCACGAGCGAGCGGCGCCGGCCGCGCGCAGGGGACCGGGGCCGCCGACCGGGGGCGGCCTTCGGTCAGCCGGCGGGCTCGACGCCGAGGGTGCGTGCCGTCGGCGAGCTCGGCACCTCGGACTTGTCGGGGAAGGTGCCCAGCAGGTGGTCGGCCACGTGGACGGTGACGCCCATCCAGTAGTGCTCGTTGCGGTAGTGGTGCCACCGGTGGGCCCGCCAGATGTAGCGGTAGTAGCGGCCCTTGGGCTTGTAGGCCGTGTGGATGAGGAAGTGGGTCCACTCGTAGGTGAGCAGCATGCCGAAACCGACGATGCACGCGGTGAGGAACGCGCCGTGGGTCCGGGCGACCAGCCAGAACACCCCCATGATCGCCAGCCCGAGCACCGCCAGGTCGGCGAGCGGCACGAACGAGGTGTGCGGGTCGGTGGGGTGCAGGTGGTGGAACCGGTGCTTCTTGGCGGCGTGCAGGTCGATCACCCGGCCGCTGCGCAGCGTCTTGGGCTTCAGGTGCAGCACCCCCACGTGGATCACCCACTCGGTGAAGGGCTGGAGCCCGAGGATGGCGACGACCGCCAGGACGTCGTGGAAGGTCCAGTCCCCCTCGCGGAGGCGCAGCACGACGAACAGCACCAGCAGCGGGGTCACGATCCGCACCGTCGCCTTCGACGAGAAGAAGCGGGCGCACTGGCCCAACGTCACCAGCTTCTCGGCACCCTCCGGTCGGGGGCCGGTGCGCCGGACCCGCCCACCGACGGCGCGCTCGACGCCGTCCGGCTGCGAAGCGGCGCGCTCGACGGCGTGCTCGTCAGCCGGCGAGCCGACGACGCGGGCACTGCCGGCGGCGCCCGGGCGGGCGGCGGTGACGTCGTTCATCGGAGGTCCTTCCGTCGGGCGCGGACGGGTGGGAACGGTGGGGCCTTCGGGTCGACGCCGGCGAGCAACGCGACGATCGCCGCGCTCCCCTTGGCCAGCAGTCCCCGGGCCGCGGCCTCGGCCGCGGCGGCGTCACCCTCGGACACCGCATCGGCGATCGTCCGGTGGGCCGGGACGTCGCGCAGCTCGTCGGCGAGCGCCAACGGGAGCAGCTCGCCGAGCGGCTCGCTGCCGGCCCGCAGGCTGTTGAAGGCGAGGCGGTAGGCGACGTTGTCGGCGCCCTCGATGACCAGCTCCCAGAACCGCCAGTCGAGGTCGGCGAGCGCGGCGAGCTGCTCGTGCGTCGCCGTCGGAGCACCTCGTCGCGTCGACGCGGCGACCGGCAGCACCTCCTGCATCTCGTCGACGAGGGCGGCGAGGTCGAGGCCGAGGGGGGTCACGCCCCGCAGGGCGCACAGCCGAGCGGCGTCGGGACCGATGCAGGCCCGCATCTCCATGATCGAGCGGGCGACCGCCGGGTCGACGTCGCCGTCGGCGGTGGTCAACAGGGCGGGCAGCAGGTCGAGCCCGGCCGCCGTGCGCCAGTCGCGGACCCGGGTGGCGCCCCCGTGGCTGATCTCGACCAGACCGGCCTGGTGGAGCCGCTTCAGCGCCTCCCGCACCGCCTGCCGGTTCACCCCCAGCGCCTCGGTGAGCGAGCGCTCGGCGGGCAGGGCCTCGCCGGCGGCGAGGCCGCCGCCGACGATCTGGGCCTGGAGCTGGTCGAACACGGCGTCGGACACGGACCGGCGGGCGACGGGCTGCAGCTGCACGGTCGCCAGCCTAGGACGAACTCCGCAGATGGTCAACTGGTCAGACCACTTGCCCTCCGGCGGCCGAGGGCCCGCCTCCGACGGGCTCGGCGCTTCCGAGCGTCACCCCGATCGCGGCGTCAGCGAGTCGAGCTGCCACGAGCCCTCCTCGACGTAGGTGATGTCACCGACGGGCGACGGCGAGGCGACACGGGTCTTCTTCTCGTTGCGGACGGGCAGCCCCTCGTCGGTGAACCACGTCTCGGCGACCTCGGTGCCGGTCTGGGCCCCCGACAGCGTGCGCTCCTGGTGCATGCGGTGGACCCGAACCACCGTCCCGCCGATGGTGAGCTCCTCGGGGCCGACGTAGGTGGCCGGACCGGCGCTGGTGACCGAGCCCTGGGTCCCGGTGGAGGTGCCGGAGCAGCTCTGGTCGATCACCCGGCCGGGCTCGGCGTCGGGGATGAGGACCGGTGACGGCGGGTCGCAGACGAACGTGGACAGGTTCTCGGGCTTGATGGCGACGAGGTCGAACCGCTGGAACGTCTGACCGCCCTTCTCGACGATGGTGCCGTCGGGCTGGGGGCAGTAGGTCCAGGTCTGCCAGTGGTTGGCGTTGTAGTCGATGCGCATGAGGTTGCAGCCCTGGGCGTCCACCGACACGGCCAGCGGCATCGTCGGCCCTTCGGACTGGGGGGCGGAGGGGATGCCGAGGGTCTCGGTGCCCGAGCCGGTCGCGGTGTACACGCCCGGCGCCGGGCGGGCCGGACCACCCGGGCGCGCCGTCGTCCCCGTGGTGCCGCCCTGGCGGCGCAGCGCCTCGTCGAGCGACGGCGGCGCCGTCTCCCGCGTGGCGAGGAGCACGAAGAAGACGCCGACGGCGACGGCGACCACGAGCACGGCGCCACCGGCGATCCACCACCAGCGCACCCGGTGCCCGGAGGACCGTTCGTCCGACGTGTCGTCCGCCATGGCCCCAGCGTCACCCAGGTCGGCATCGGGCGACAGGGCCCATCGTCACGCCGCCCGGCCGATCGTCGCGTCGTCGCGCTCCGGCTCGACGCGCGCTCGACCCGCGCCGCGCCCGGCGGGAGCCGGTGGGTCGGGGACGCCCGCGGCGGGCGGGGGCCGGGCGATCGCGCGAGCGCGGTCGGGCCCGTGCGATCAGGCCGGTGTGGCTGCGATGAAGGCGTTCACCACGGCGGCCAGCTCGGGACCCCGGTCCTCCTGCAGGAAGTGCCCGCCGCCCTCGATGGTCGTGTGGGGCTGGCCCTGGCAGCCGGGGATGTCCTCGCGCATGACCCGGTCGGCGCCACCGGTCACCGGGTCCTGGTCGGAGAACGCGCACAGGAACGGCCTGTCGAAGCGCTGCAACGACGCCCAGGCCCGCCGGTTGGGCTCCGATGCCGGGTCGTCGGGGCTGATGGGCACCAGGGTCGGGAACTGGCGGGCGCCGGCCTTGTAGGCGTCGTCGGGGAACGGCGCGTCGTAGGCGGCCACCACCTCCGGCGCCAGGTCGGTCGTGCAGCCCGTGCTCACGATGAACCCCACGGCGAAGTCCTCGACCTCCTGGCTGAACCGCCGCCACCGCAGGAAGGCCTCCCCCGGGTTGCGGTCACCGGTGGGCAGGAAGGTGTTGGCCGCCACGACACGACGGAAGCGCTCGGGGTGCTCGGCGACCAGGCGAAGCCCCAGCAGCCCACCCCAGTCCTGGCACACCAGCGTGACGTCGCGCAGATCGAGCTGGTCGAACACCGCTGCGGAGCCAGTCGACGTGGCGCTGGTACGTGTAGTCGTCGCGCTCGACCGGCTTGTCGGACCGGCCGAAGCCGATCAGATCCGGCGCGATGCAGCGGTGGCCCGCGGCGGTGAGCACCGGGATCATGTGCCGGTAGAGGAACGACCACGACGGCTCCCCGTGCAGCAGCAGCACCGTCTCGGCGGCGTCGGCCGGGCCCTCGTCGAGGTGGTGCACGCGCAGCACGCCCTCGCCGTCCCCCGACGGCACGTCCACGTAGTGCGGCGCGAAGTCGTAGCCGGGCAACCCCTCGAACCGGTCGTCGGGCGTGCGCAAGGCCTGCATCGGATCCCCCCAGGTGGTGGTCGGCCACCGCGCGGCCGGGACCGACCCGGCGGGCGCGACCGAGAAAGTGTCACTCGCGGTGCCAGATCCTAGGTGCGCGCGACGGCGCGCACAACGGGGAGGGCTGGCGACCGACAATGGCGACGTGCAGGTGCCGCACCACCGTCATCGCCGACCGGCACGCCTCGCTGCGGCCGCCCTGGCCTTCGGGGTGCTCGCCGGGGCGTGCCGGGCCGCCTCCACCGAGGCCGGGCCACCGGCGGCGACCCACGCCGGACCGTCGACCTTCGACGACGTCGACGCCACCATGGAGGCCAGGATCCGTGACGACGGCATCGACGGTGGCGCCCTGCTGGTCGCCCGCGCCGACGGCAGCGTCGTGCACCAGCGGCTCTTCGGTGACGCCACCGGTGGCGAGGTGCTGCCGGTCGCCTCGGCCAGCAAGTGGCTCACGTCGGCGACGCTGCTGACGCTCGTGGACGAAGGACGGCTGGGCCTCGACGACCCGATCGCAAGATGGCTCCCCGCCTTCGGCGACGGCGACGAGGCCCGCATCACCCTGCGCCAGCTGTTGTCGCACACGTCCGGCATCGCCCAGGCCGACTGCATCTGGGACCGGACGACCACCATGGAGGCGTGCGTCGACGAGATCGCCGCCGCCCCGCTCGCCGACCCGCCCGGTGCGGCGTTCCGCTACGGCAACACCTCGTACCAGGTGGCCGCCCGCCTCGGCGAGGCCGCCTCCGGCGAGGCGTTCCAGGACCTGTTCCTCGAGCGGATCGCCCGGCCGCTCGGCATGACCGACACCCGCTTCGACGGGGGGCGACCGACCGCCAACCCGGCCCCGGCCGCCTCGGGGTCGACCACCGTGGCCGACTACGGACGGTTCCTGCGGATGCTGGTGAACGGCGGCGAGCTCGACGGGCGACGGGTGCTGTCGGCCGCCTCGGTCGCCGAGCTCGAGCGCGACCAGGTCGTCGGCCTCGACACCAGCCACGACCCGGCGGTGCGGATCACCGGCACCCCGACCTACGGCCTGGGGCTGTGGCGCGACCGGGTCGACGACCAGGACCGCGCCGTGGTGGTGAGCGGCTCGGGCTCGCTGGGCTTCTACCCGTGGATCGACCACGAGCACGGCACCTACGGGATGGTGGCGGTGGCCGACGAAGCGCACGCCGACGGACGAGCCGTGCGGGCGTCCCAGCGCCTCGCCCGCCTCGCGCTCGACGCGACCGCCGATGCAGTGGCGGCGAGCTCCGACGCGACGGCGCCGGCGGCACCCCGCGGGGGCTCGGTCGTCTCCGGACCC